>NZ_CAKASI010000006.1:0-443499 GCF_916855635.1 Acidovorax sp. Leaf73 | reverse complement strand
GCGCCATCCAGCATTTGGCGGGCATGAAGGACTCCAAGGTGATCGTGGCGATCAACAAGGACCCTGAGGCACCGATCTTCAGCGTGGCCGACTATGGGCTGGAAGCGGATCTGTTCACGGCCGTGCCGGAGCTGACCAAGGCGCTCTGAGCCCCCGTAGATCAAAAGCACAGCCCAATCGATGCGGGTTGTATGCTATTGAAAATATAGCTGCCAGTGCTTATTGAATAAGCGATGGGCCTATTTTTTGCACCTATAAACCAGCAGGAGACAAAACCATGAGCGCATCCCTTTCCCGTCGCAGCCTCGTCCAGGCCACTGGCGCAGCGCTGGCCAGTGCGGCACTGCCAGCACTGGCCCAAGCCACTTGGCCCAGCCGCCCGATTCGCATCGTCGTGCCATACACGGCGGGCGGGTTTACCGACCAGATGGCGCGTCTGCTGACTTTGGGCCTGCAAAAGCAGTTCGGTCAGTCGGTTGTCATCGACAACAAACCCGGCGCCAACAGCATCATCGGCGTGGATGCCGTCGCCAAGTCCGCTCCGGACGGTCACACCTTTGGCGTGGTCATTCCGGCCTTTACCGCCAACACCACGCTCTACCCCAAGCTGCCCTACAACCCGCGCAAGGACCTGGTGGGGGTGTCGCTGCTGGGTGTTTCTCCACTGGTGGCAGCGGTGGCCCCCAATGCACCGTTCAAGACGGTGAAGGAACTCGTGGCCTATGCCAAGGCCAACCCGGGCAAGGTGAGTTTTGCCTCTTCAGGCACGGGCTCTGCCGCGCACCTGACCAGCGAGTTGCTCAAGTCACTCACAAAGACCTTCATGGTCCATATACCCTACCGCGGCGCCGCGCCGGCGCTGACGGATTTGCTCGGCGGCCAGGTGCCTTTGTTCCTCGACCCTCCGCCTAACCTGATTCAGCCCGCCAAGGCAGGCCGCATCACCCTCATCGGCGTGGCCAGCGAAAAGCGCTTGCCCATGTTGCCCGACGTGCCCACCTTCATCGAGCAGGGCGTGCCCGGCATGCTGGGCAGCACCTGGGCCAGCATGATTGCTCCCGCCGGCACGTCGCGCGACGTTGTCAAGCGCATGTCGGACGCGGTGAACGCCATCATCCAGAGTGAAGAGACCAAAGCCAAGCTCGAAACCATGGGTACCTTCGGAGAGGGCACCACACCGGAGGCGTGCGATGCCTTCTTGGCTGCTGAAACGACCAAGTGGGGCAAGGTGATCCGCGACGCGGGTGTCACGCTGGACTGAGAAGGTGTGCACCCGGCCTGGCCTGACGGCCAGGATTTACGCGTAGCGCTTGGCCCGCAGGTTCTCTTTCATCTGCTGCAGGATCGGCTGCAGCGAGCTGCCAATGCGCAGCGCCACGCAGGTGGCCAGCACGTCGATGATGAGCAGGTGCATCAGCCGCGACACCATGGGGCTGTAGCGGTCGTAGCCCTCGGGGTGGTCGGCGGCCAGGTGGATCTGGCAGGTGCTGGCCAGGGGCGAGCCGCTGGCGGTGATGGCGATGGTGGTGGCGCCGTTCTTGCGGGCGATGTCGGCGGCGTCCATCAAATCGCGGGTGCGGCCCGAGTTGGAGATGATCACCGCGCAATCGCCCGGGCCGAGCAGGGTCGCGCTCATCACCTGCATGTGCCCGTCGCTGGTGGCAATGGACGTGACGCCCAGGCGGAAGAACTTGTGCTGCGCGTCCTGTGCCACGATGCCCGAGTTGCCCACGCCGTAGAACTCGATGCGTTTGCCGGTTTTCCAGGTGGCTGCAATCGCCTCGGCCGCACGCTCCAGCGCCACGGTGCTGGCGGCATTGCGGTATTGCAAAAAGGCCGCCACGGCGTTGTCCACCACCTTCACCAGCACGTCGCCGGTCTTGTCGTCGGCGTCCACGCTGCGGTGGATGAAGGGCACGCCTTCGCTCACGCTGCCTGCCAGCTTGAGCTTGAAATCTGCCAGTCCGTCATACCCCATGCTGCGGCAAAAGCGCACCACAGTGGGCTTGCTCACGTGCGCGCGTTCGGCCAATTCACGCACGGGCAGGCGTGCAAAAGTGCGTGGGTCGGTCAGCACCAGCCGGGCAACGCGCTGTTCGGCGGGGGCCAGGGAGGGCAGGGAGGCGGTGATGCGGTCGAGCATGTCTCGGTCAGGGTGTGCAGCGCGGGCTGCTCAGGTGAGGCCTTCGAACAGGTTTGGGGGAACCATTCTTAATGTAACTTGGTTCCCAAGGCGGCGGGGAGGGCGCCATCCCTGCCTTTCAACCTGCTTGCACCCGGTCTGGGAGTTTCCCCCCTGACCCTGGCCTGCCTGCAGGACTAGCATCCTTGCATCACGTTATCCAGATACTGAGGAGACTCCCATGCGCAAACATTTGCTGACGAAACTTCTGGCCGGTGCGGCCCTGGTGGCCACCGCCTCCGGCAGCTGGGCCCAGGGCCAGGTCAACATCATCTGTTCGGTGCAGGCCGAGTGGTGCAACCTGATGTCCACGGTGTACGCCAAGACCACCGGCACCAAGGTCAACATGACGGCCAAGGGCTCAGGCGAGGCGCTGGCGCAGCTCAACGCCGAGCGTGCCAACCCCAAGACCGACATCTGGTTTGGCGGCACAGGCGACCCGCACCTGCAGGCGGCCGAGCAGGGCCTCACGCTCGAATACAAATCGCCCCAGTTGCCGCAGCTGTACCCCTGGGCGCAAAAGCAGGCGGCGGATTCCAAGTACCGCACGGTGGGCGTGTACCTGGGCCCGCTGGGCTTTGGCTACAACAAGGAGCTGCTGGCCAAGCGCAAGCTCAACCCCCCGCAGTCGTGGGCCGACCTGCTCAAGCCCGAGTTCAAGGGCGAGGTGCAGATGGCCAACCCGGCATCGAGTGGCACGGCCTACACCATGATCGCTACGCTGGTGCAGATCATGGGCGAGGAAAAGGCGTTTGAATACCTCAAGGCCCTGCACCCCAACATCAGCACCTACACCCGCTCGGGCACGGCGCCCGTCAAGGCGGCCGCCCGGGGCGAGACCACGGTGTCGGTGAGCTTCGTGCACGACGTGACCACTGAGGCGGTCAATGGCTTCCCCGTGGGCTCGGTCACGCCTTCGGAAGGCACGGGCGCCGAGGTGGGCTCCATGAGCATCGTCAAGAACGGCCCCAACACCGAGGCCGCCAAGAAGTTCTACGAATGGGCACTCACGCCAGGCGGCCAGCAGTTTGGCCTGGCGGCCAAGCAGTTCCAGCTGCCCAGCAACACGCAGGTGCCCAAGGACCCGCGCATGACCGACCCTTCCAAGATGAAGCTCATCAACTACGACTACGCCAAGTACGGCGCCAGCGCCGAGCGCCGCCGCCTGATTGCGCGCTGGGAAAAAGACGTGCAGAACGCGGCGCGCTAAGGGGTGGTGGTGTCGGCAGCAGCAGCGGCGGCGCACGCAACCCTCCGAACCACAGCACCCAGCGCCTCGGTCAACCGGCCCTTGTGGGTCTGGCTGGTCGTGGGCGTGCTGGGTTATCTCGTGTTCCCCTGGTATGCGCAGCAGGATGCCAATGGCCTGCTCGCGGTGGGCCAGGTTTTCAGCGGCGAACAGGCGGCCAACGGGCTCATGCAGGCGGCATTGTTTGGTCGGCCCTGGCTCTGGCTAGGCCTGGCCGGTCTGGCCGTGGCGGGGCTGGGCGCCTGCCTGCCTGCGGGACGCAAGCAGGGCGCCGTGCTTGCGGCGGGGGGCGCGCTGGGGCTTGTGGCCTTGTTGCTCAGTGGCTTTGCGATTGGCGCACGAGGCTGGGCCTTTGAGTGGATGAACACCAGCCTGGGTGAACTGGGCGCGCGCCAGCCCGGCATGGGCTGGGGCGGGTTTGTGGTGTTGTCAGCACTGCTGGTGCTGCTGTCGTTCGGCGTGGCACGGCGAGGATTTTTCAAAGGCGATCTGTTCGTAGCGGCTGCGGTGGTGGGCTGTGGAAGCCTGCTCGCGCTGTTCATCGTGTTCCCGGTGCTCAAGGCGTTGTCGGCTGCGTTTTTTCTGGAGGATGGCCCGTTCTCGCTGGCCGTGGTGTGGGAGCGCATTGCGCACGAGCGCAACTTTGGTCTGTCGTGCCTGGCGGGTGGCCAGCGCTGCGGCGTGGCCTGGAACACGCTGTTCCTGGGGCTGATGACCGCCACCAGCACCACGCTGCTGGGCACTTTCATGGCGCTGATGGCCGAGCGCGCGTCGCGCCGCTATGCGCGGCCGCTGAACATCGTGGCGCTGCTGCCCATCATCACGCCGCCGTTTGTGGTGGGCCTGGGGCTCATCCTGCTGTTCGGCCGTGCCGGGGTGTTCAACCAGTTTCTGGAGTACGCGTTCGGCATCACGCCCACGCGCTGGTTCTACGGCTGGCTGGGCATCTGGGTGGCGCAGACCTTTGCGTTCACGCCCATCGCCTTCATGATCATGCGCGGCGTGGTGCAGGGCGTGGCGCCCAGCCTGGAAGAGGCAGCCCAAACGCTGCGTGCCAGCCCGCACCGCACCTTCATGACCGTAACCCTGCCGCTGCTCAAGCCCGGCCTGGCCAACGCGTTTTTGGTGGGCTTTATCGAAAGCATGGCCGACTTCGGCAATCCCATCGTGGTGGGCGGGCAGTTCTCGGTGCTCTCGACCGAAATCTTCTTTGCCATCGTCGGTGCGCAGTACGACCAGGGGCGTGCCGCGTCGCTGGCCTGGATCCTCACGTTCTTTGCGCTCACCGTGTTTGCGATCCAGCGCGGGCTGCTGGGCAAGCAGAACTTCACCACCGTGTCGGGCAAGGGTGATGCAGGCATTGCCATGCCGCTGCCCACCGGTGTGCGCCGCGTGGTGCATTCCATTGCACTGCCCTGGATGGCCTTCACGCTCATCGTGTACCTGTTTGCACTGGCGGGCGGTTTTGTGCAGACCTGGGGGCGCGACTACACCATCACGCTGGCGCACTTTCGCACGGCGTTCAGTGTGGAGTGGGGCGAATTTGGTGTGGTGTGGGCGGGCACCGCGTGGAACTCGTTTTTCACCACGCTCAAGCTCGCGGCCATCTCGGCGCCGCTCACGGCCACGCTGGGCATCGGCATTGCGTGGCTGCTGGCGCGCACCGAGTTCCGGGGGCAGGGCGCGTTCGAGTTTGCAGCGCTGCTGGCCTTCGCCATCCCGGGCACGGTGCTGGGTGTGAGCTACATCCTGGCGTTCAACGTGCCGCCGTTCGAGCTGACGGGCACGGCACTCATCATCGTGCTGTGCTTCATGTTCCGCAATCTGCCGGTGGGCGTGCGGGCGGGCACGGCAGCGTTCAAGCAGCTGGACCGGTCGCTGGATGAAGCGTCCGTCATGCTGCGCGCGGGCAGTGTGCAGACGCTGCGCCATGTGGTGCTGCCGCTGCTCAAGCCTGCGCTGGTGGCGGCGCTGGTCTACAGCTTTGTGCGCGCCATCACCACCGTGAGTGCGGTGATCTTCCTGGTCACGGCCGAAAACGAGCTGGCCACCACCTACATCATTGGCCGCGTGGGCAATGGCGACTATGGCGTGGCGCTGGCGTACTGCACGGTGCTCATCATCCTCATGTCGGCCTCCATCGGGCTCATTCAGCTGCTGGTGGGTGACCGCAAACTCGGTCGGCGCGTTGGCTTATGACCCCCCTGAGTCGCCTTCGGCGCCTTCCCCCCAGGGGGACGACGCCCTGGCTGCGGGGCGGCCCTTGCTCGGCTTCCCACGCCTGGACCGCGCCAGTTGCCAGGCGCAATCGTCAATTGAAAAGACAACCATGAACAACAATGACGCGGGCATCGTGTTCCGCAACATCACCAAGCGCTACGGCAGCGACAGCAGCGCTGCCCTGGCCGTCAAAGGCATCAGCTTTGAGGTGCCGCGCGGCACGCTCACCACCATCCTCGGCCCTTCGGGCTGCGGCAAGACGACCACGCTGCGCATGATTGCGGGGCTGGAATCGCCCACCTCGGGTGAGATCTTCATTGCCGGCAAGGACGTGACCACACTCGGCCCCGCGCAGCGCAACGTGAGCATGATGTTCCAGAGCTACGCGCTGTTCCCACACATGAACGTGGTGGAAAACGTGATGTACGGCCTGCGTATGTCAGGCCAGCCCAAGGAGCAGGCACGGACCAAGGCGGTGGAGGCGCTGCGCGGCGTGGGCCTGGTGGGCTATGACGACCGCCTGCCCAGCGAACTTTCGGGCGGACAGCAGCAGCGCGTGGCCCTGGCCCGCGCGCTGGTGCTCGAGCCCGAGGTGCTGCTGTTTGACGAGCCCCTGTCCAACCTCGACGCCCGCCTGCGCCGTGAGATGCGTGAGGAAATCCGTGCCTTGCAGCAGCGCCTGTCGCTCACCGTGGCTTACGTCACACACGACCAGGCCGAGGCCATGGCCGTGAGCGACCAGATCATCGTGATGAACCAGGGCCTGATTGCGCAGAAGGGATCGCCGCGCGCGCTGTACGAAACCCCGCACAGCGAGTTCGTGGCCGGTTTCATGGGCGAGGCCATGCTCTTCCCGGCCGCCGCCGACGCGGACGGCACGGTGGCGCTCGGCCCGCTGGTGCTGCGCCCCCGCATGGCGGTGAAGAGCGGCCCGGTAAAGGTGGCGGTGCGGCCGGAGGCCTGGCGTATTCACCGCCAGGGCGCGGGCCTGCTGCCCGCCCGGCTGGACAAGCGGGCCTATCTGGGCGCGGTGCACGAATATACCTTTGACACCACGCTCGGCCACATCTTTGTGGTGTCGTCCGACCTGGATGATGTGCTGGCCGTGGGTGATGACGTGCAGCTTAGCCTGGGTGTCCACGGCGTATCGGTGGTTGGTAGTACCGAAGGTGCCCAACGTGATGCGGAATAATGGCGCCATGAACCAACTCGACGCCCTCAAACAGTTCACCACCGTGGTTGCCGACACTGGCGACTTTCTGCAACTGGTCCAGTTCCGTCCGCAGGACGCCACGACCAATCCCTCGCTGATCCTCAAGGCGGTGCAAAAGCCAGAATACGCGCCCCTGCTCAAGGACACCGTCGCCAAGTGGCAAGGGCGCGCCATGGACGAGGTGATCGACCGCCTGCTGGTGCGTTTTGGTTGCGAAATCCTGACCCACGTGCCCGGCCGTGTCTCCACCGAAGTGGATGCGCGTCTGAGCTTTGACACCAGCGCCACCGTTACGCGCGCCGAGCGCATCATCGAGCTGTACCAGGCCGAAGGCATCCACATCGACCGCGTGCTCATCAAGATCGCGGCCACGTGGGAAGGCATCCAGGCGGCCGCCCAGCTGGAGCGCAAGGGCATCCACACCAACCTCACGCTGCTGTTCTCTTTTGCCCAGGCCGTGGCCTGCGGCCAGGCCAAGGTGCAGCTGATCTCGCCGTTTGTGGGCCGTATTTACGACTGGTACAAAAAGCAGGCAGGCGCGAGCTGGGACGAGGCCGCGCGCGCGGGCGCCAACGACCCGGGCGTGCAGTCGGTCACGCAGATCTACAACCACTACAAGCGTTTTGGCATTGCCACCGAGGTGATGGGCGCGAGCTTCCGCAACGTGGGCCAGATCACGGCGCTGGCCGGGTGCGACCTGCTGACCATTGCGCCTGAGCTGTTGGCACAGTTGGCGGCGAGCGATGCGCCGTTGCAGCGGGCGCTGGATGCAGAGGCCGCCAAGGACATGGATCTGCCTGCGGTGAACTATGACGAGGCGGGGTTCCGGTTTGCGCTAAATGAGGATGCGATGGCCACCGAGAAGCTGGCCGAGGGGATTCGGGCGTTTGCGGTGGATGCTGTGAAGCTGGAGAAGCTGATCCTGGCGGCTTGAGGTCGGAATTTTTAGTGGTTTTGGCGGCTAACGCTTGTGTAGCAAGCGCTAGCCGCTATTGTTTTTATAGTTCCGTAGTTTGCCCCATACCGTTCGGGCTGAGCTTTTCGAAGCCTTGGCGCGCTGGTTTAGGCGGTGTGCTTGTGTTGAGGGCGGAGGCCGGGTTGTCGCCCCGGCGGGCGAGTAACTTTCTTTTGCTTCGCCAAAAGAAAGTCACCAAAGAAAAGGCGACCCCCAGTCTGCAACCCCTGCGCTTCGCTACGGGGCAAACCTGCGTCGGAGCGGTTGCGGGGTGCGCCGTGGAACTCGCTTTGCGCTGTGCGCGCCGCTCGGACAACCACGGCGAGTCAGTTCACGAGGCATGGGCGCTGCGACGCCCATGCTCACCCCGCAACCGCCCCGCCGCAGGCGCAGCCAGCAGGGGGTTGGGTACCCGAACATCCAACATCCGAACATCCACACGGGCCCTTGCTTCGCTCGGCCCCACCTCGCGGGCGCAAGCGCCACGCGCTGCGCAGGCGGGGCCGAGCGAAGCAAAGGCCCGAATGGATGTCCGTTGGGTTCCCTTCTGGATGCGCCTGGGGCGCGCAGGGCGCGGGGTGGCATGTGTGCCGAAGGACACACATGCTTTGTGAACTGACTCACCGCAGTTGTCCGAGCGGAGCGCCGCAGGCGCGCAGCGAGTTCTGCGGTGCACCCCGTGACCGAGCACCCCAGGTTGCCCCGGAGCGCAGCGCAGGGGTCGCAAACAGCAGGGTCGCCCTTTCTTTGGTTCCTTTCTTTCGGCGACGCGAAAGAAAGGGACTCGCCCGCCGGGGCGAACTCCCGGCCTCCGCCCTCAATCCAGGCACGCCGCACAGATCAGCGAACGAGCGTGCCCAGGCTTCGACAAGCTCAGCCCGAACAGGCAGAAGAAACCCTGCAACTATTAAAACAATAGCTGTCAGTGCTTATCCACCAAGCGCCAGACCCCAAAAACACAAAAACTCACACTGCAGGCAGCCGCATCCCCACCCGCAACCCCCTAGGCACCACCCCCTCCGCCACCGTCCGGCCGCCATGCCGCAGCGCGATCTCCTCCACGATCGACAGCCCGAGCCCACACCCCCCCGCCTTGTCCGACCCGCGCCAGAAGCGCGCAAACAGATCGCCCAGGTGTTCGGCTGGCACGCCCGGCCCGTCGTCCTCCACCAGCAGCAAGGCCCAGCGCCCGGGCTCCTCGTGGCCCACACGCACTGTCACCGTGGCGCCGGGGCCTGCGTAGTGCAGTGCGTTGTCGATGAGGTTGTTGAGCGCTTCGCGCAGCAGCACCGGGTGGCCTTGCACGGGCAGGCTGTCGTCACCCTCGTAGCCCAGGTCCATGCCTTGCGCCAGGGCGCGGGCTGCCCATTCGCGAGCGACTTCGCGGGCCAGGCAGGCCAGGTCGATGGCCTGCATCTCCACGTTCGATTCGGAGCGTGCCAGCTGCAGCAGCTGGTGCACCAGGTGGGCGCTGCGCTGGGCGGCCGAAAGCACCTTTTGCAGGCGTTCCTGCACGGCGGGCTCATGGCTTTCGTGCAGGGCCAGCTCGGTCTGGCCGATGAGCCCCGCCAGCGGGGTGCGCAGTTGGTGCGCAGCGTCGTTGAGAAAGCGCTTTTCCTTTTGCTGGCCGCGCGCCACGGTCTCCAGCAGCCGGTTGATGGTGCTGGCCAGCGAATGCACCTCCTGCGGAGCCGAGGTCAGCTCGATGGGGGGCAGCGGCGTGGTGCCAGCCTGCGGCAGGGCGCCGGCGCGCTCGATCTGGGCCTCCAGGCGCTTCAAGGGCTGCAGGCCGCGCAGCACGCCCGCATACACCACGGCGCTCAGCGCCAGGCCCATCAGCCCCATGGGGAACACCATCTGCTCCAGCAGCTCCTGCGCGATGCGCTCGCGCACGGTGAGGCTCTGCGCCACCTGCACGCGCAGGGTCTGGCGCGTCTGGGGTGTGCCGTAGTCCACGTCCAGCAGCGCCACGCGCACGGGGCGGTCGTCCACGCGGGCGTGGTACAGGTAGGGGTCGCCCACGCGCACCTCCACGGGCGGCGGCGGAGGCAGCTGGGCATTGCCCAGCAGAAAGCGGCCGGGCGGGGACGACACCATGTAGGTGATGCGGTCGGCCGGGTCCTGCTCCAGGATGTCCTGCGCGGCCTTGGGAAAGTCCACCAGCAACCCGTCCCCGATCGGCTTGATCTGCCGCGCGAGCGCTCGCACCGACTGCGTCAGCGTCTGGTCAATGCCCTTCTCGCCGTTCTGCAGCGCAATGCGCCACGCCAGAAACCCGCCAGACAGCCACAACACCAGCTGCGGCAGCAACAGCCACAGCAGCAGCTTGCGTTGAAGAGAAACCCCCGGTACGTGGCGCATGTCAGTGGCCTGGGCCTGCGGAGATCAGTGGGACCCCCGATGCCAGCCACTGGCGCGGCCCCCGCGAGGGATGCCGAGCAAGGGCCGCCCCGCAGCGAGGGCATCGTCCTCCTGCCCGCGTAGCGCAGCGAAGCGAGAGCGGGGGGAAGGCGCGCAGCGACTCAGGGGGGTGTTCCATCTACGGCCTGTTCAGCATGTACCCCAGCCCCCGGATGTTGCGGATGGCCAGCGGCGAGGTGTCGAGCTTCTTGCGCAGGCGGTGCACATACACCTCCAGCGCGTTGGAGTTGAGCGGGGGCGCGGCGGTTTGTCCGGGCTCCGGGGGGCTGGCGCGCCAGGCGGCCAGCACATCGTCGCGCGTGACGACTTCGCCACAGCGGTTGACCAGCAACTCCAGCAGCTCCCATTCGCGCTGGGTCAGGTCGAGCAGGTCGCCATTGAGCGCCGCCGAATGGCTGGCGTGGTCCAGCACCAGCGGGCCGATGGTGGTGCTGGCGCCCCCTGCGGCGCTGCTGGCCTGGGTAAAGGCGGGCTGGCGCGCACGGCGCAGCATGGCCTGCAGGCGGGCCTGCAGCTCCTGCATGTTGAAGGGCTTGGTGATGTAGTCGTCAGCCCCGGCATTGAGACCCAGCACGCGGTCTTCCACGCCATCGCGCGCGGTCAGAATCAGCACGGGCAGGCCGGCAATGTGGGTGCGCGCCCAGGTCAGAAGCTCCATGCCGTCGGCGCCGGGCAGGCCCAGGTCCAGGATGATGCCGTCCACCGCCTGCGACTGCAGCAGCGTGGTGGCCTCGGCCACACTGGAGGCCGTGTGCACGCCGAATTCCAGCTGCTGGAGCTGGCCAGTCAGCGCGTCCAGCAGCAGGGCATCATCTTCAACAATCAGTATCGTGGCCATGGGATTGAGCATAACAAAGCACCCCGCCAGCGGCTCCTGCAGCACGGCAATGCTTGCACCCGCAGCGGTTGGTAATTCAATAACGGGCCAATGGCGTTGGTATGTAACCCACACCCGGGAAAGCCCTGATATGTTCATTAATTATTGTAATTAAAGTACCGACTGCGCTGAACAGCACCGGATTGCGGCGCACCAACGGATTCAAACATCGAGGAGACACGGGTATGTGGAAGATGACAAAAATCGCCGCAGTGGCGGTGGGCCTGGCGGCAGCGATGTCGGCCAGCGCGGGGGAGGTGGAGGTCCTGCACTACTGGACTTCGGGCGGCGAAGCCAAGTCGGTGGCCGAGCTCAAGAAGATCATGCAGGGCAAGGGCCACACCTGGCGCGACTTTGCCGTGGCCGGTGGCGGTGGCGACAGCGCCATGACCGTGCTCAAGAGCCGCGTGATCTCGGGCAACCCACCGTCGGCTGCGCAGACCAAGGGCCCGGCCATTCAGGAGTGGGCGTCCGAAGGAGTGCTGGCCAACATGGACACCCTGGCCAAGGCTGAAAAATGGGATGACCTGCTGCCCAAGGTGGTCGCCGATGTCATGAAGTACAAGGGCGCTTACGTGGCCGCCCCGGTCAACGTGCACCGTGTGAACTGGATGTGGGGCAGTTCCGAGGCCCTGAAGAAGGCTGGCGTGGCCGCCATGCCCAAGACCTGGGACGAGTTCTTTGCGGCAGCCGACAAGCTCAAGGCCGCAGGTCTGGTGCCCGTGGCCCACGGTGGCCAGAACTGGCAGGACTTCACCACGTTTGAATCGGTGGTGCTTGGCGTGGGTGGCCCCAAGTTCTACCAGGACGCCTTGGTCAAGCTTGACGACAAGGCCATCAACAGCGACACCATGAAGAAGTCGCTGGAGACCTTCCGCCGCATCAAGGGCTACACCGACCCCGGCGCCCCTGGCCGCGACTGGAACCTGGCCACGGCCATGCTGATCCAGGGCAAGGCAGGCTTTCAGCTGATGGGCGACTGGGCCAAGGGCGAGTTCCTGGCCGCAGGCAAGGCGCCGGGCAAAGACTTCCTGTGTGCTGCTGCACCGGGCTCGGCCAACGCGTTCACCTTCAACGTCGATTCGTTCATTCTGTTCAAGCTGAAGGATGCTGCCGCACAGAAGGCGCAGAGCGACCTCGCCAGCGCCATCATGAGCCCCGCTTTCCAGGAAGTGTTCAACCTGAACAAGGGCTCCATCCCCGTGCGTGCGGGCCAGCCCATGGACAAGTTTGACGACTGCGCCAAGGCCTCGGCCAAAGACTTTGTGGACGCCGCCAAGAGCGGCGGCCTGGTGCCCAGCGCGGCCCACGGCATGGCAATTGCCCCGGCCACCGAAGGCGCCATCAAGGACGTGGTCAGCCAGTTCTGGAACGACGACAAGGTCAGCGTCGCCGATGCCATGAAGAAGATCGCGGCCGCCGCGAAAACCAAGTAAGCCGTGCAAGACACACGCGCACACACGCACTAAAACCAACCCCAGAGGGATCCCATCATGAAGACAAGAAACCGCCTTACGGCGGTGGCTTTGGCCGCCGCATGCGCGAATGGCGCCTTTGCTATGGATGTAGCAGGCTTTGAGTTCAACGGTTACTCGCGGGGCGGCCCGGTGTTCAACCACTCCGACGGCGTCAAGGGTAACCTTTCGCTGGGTGGCGAACTGCAGAAGTACCGCCTGGGCAACGAGGGTGACAACGGCATCGAAGTCAACTTTGCACGCGGTTTTGAAGCCGGCGGTGTCAAGTGGAAGGTCAACTACATGCCCGCCAAGTGGGGCAGTGGCGACATCAGCACCGAACAGGCATTTGTGGAAATGAGCGGCTTCTCGTTCTCGCCCGAAGCCAAGTTCTGGGTCGGCCAGCGCCGCCTGCGGATCCAGGACGTGCACATCGTCGACTACTTCCTGCTGAACTACGGCGACAACATCGGCGCCGGTGTGACCGACGTGCCCGTCGGCGGAATGAAGCTGGGCCTGGGTGTGTTCACCGGCGACAAGTTCGACGGTGGCCTGCCCAACAACGTGAAGGCACACCGCATCAACGCCGACCTGTCGGAGATCAACACCAACCCGGGTGGCAAGCTGCGGGTGCTGCTGACGGCGGTGGGGGGCAAGGGCCAGGTCAATGGCGGTTCGGGCTCGGGCATCTCCTTCATGCACACGCAAAAGGAATTCCTGCTGCCCAGCATCACCAACACGCTGTACCTGCAAACATCGCGGGGCCATGCGCGCATCGACGGAGAGTTCGAGGCCATCGAGGGCACCAGCGCTGGCAAGCGCGCCACCCGCATCGCCGACTCCATCAATTGGCAAAGCGGCCCGTTTGGTGGTCAGGCCCTCATTGGCTACCAGACCAACAAGGCTGATCTGACGGGCGTGGAGACCAAGGACTTCTCGCTGGGTGGCCGTGGCTCCTATGCGTTCACCAAGAACTTCAAGGGCCTGGTGGAACTGTCCACCACCACCCGCAAGGGCACTGGTGCTGACCAGCGCCTGTCCAAGGTCACGCTGGCGGGCGCCTTGGCCCTGTCGGAAGACTTCTGGTCACGTCCCGAGTTGCGTCTGTACGTGACCAAGGCCAACTGGAACCAGGCAGCGGCACTGGCCAATGCCGCAACCTTTGGCGCCAATGGCAAGACCTCGCGCACGCTGGTGGGCGTGCAGTACGAGGTGTGGTGGTGATCCGTTGAGTAGGTAGTGAGTTAGCGAGTTAGTCAGAGGTTACTTTGTTCATTTGGGGGGCACTCCTGCGTGTCCCCCGCTTTTTTTACATGCAGGACGATGACAAACACATACCGTGGCCATGAGCAAAAACACGTTTGAAACATGGCTGCCCAAGCTGGTCGTGACACCGGCTTTTGTACTGGGCTTTGCCTTCATCTATGGCCTGATGGTCTGGAATGGCGTGCTGAGCCTCTCCGCATCGCGCATGCTCCCCAACTACGAGTGGGTGGGCCTCGCGCAGTACGAAAAACTCTGGGAGATGGACCGCTGGTGGGTCGCGCTCAAGAACCTCGGCATCTTCGGCGTGGGCTACGTGGGCGGGTCCCTGGCCATCGGCGTCGTGCTGGCCGTGCTGCTGGACCAGAAGATCCGCGCTGAGGGCGCGCTGCGCACCATTTACCTGTACCCCATGGCCCTGTCGTTTGTGGTCACGGGCACGGCCTGGAAGTGGTTGCTGAACCCGGGCCTGGGCATCGAAAAAATGGTGCGCGACTGGGGCTTTCCGAATTTTGAGTTTGGCTGGCTGGTGGACACCGAGATGGCCATCTACTGCGTGGTGATTGCAGGCATCTGGCAAAGCGCTGGTTTTGCGATGGCGCTGTTCCTGGCGGGCCTGCGGGGCATCGACGACAGCATCATCAAGGCCGCGCAGGTCGATGGTGCATCCTTGCCACGCATCTACTGGCGCATCGTGCTGCCAGCACTGCGGCCCGTGTTCTTCTCCACAGTCATGGTGCTGTCGCACCTGGCGATCAAGAGCTTTGACCTGGTGATGGCGCTCACCGCCGGTGGCCCTGGTTTTTCCACCGACGTGCCCGCAACGTTCATGTACACCATGTCGTTCTCGCGCGGCCAGATCGGCCTGGGCGCCGCCAGTGCCACCATGATGCTGGCCACCGTGGCGGCACTGGTCATCCCTTACCTTTACAGCGAACTGCGGACCAAGCCCCATGACCGCTAAGCCCTCCCTCTTTCCGTCGCTCGGCCGCTTGCTGGTCTATGCCGTGCTGGCCCTGGCCACCGCGTTCTTCCTGCTACCGCTGTACGCCATGCTGGTCACCTCGTTCAAGGATGCCGAGGAGATCCGCAGCACCTCGCTGCTGGCGCTGCCCGCTGCGCTGAACGGGGCAGCCTGGGGCACGGCCTGGTCCAGCGCCTGCACGGGCGTGGACTGCAATGGCCTGCGCCCGTTCTTCTGGAATTCGGTGGCCATGGCCGTGCCGGCCGTGATGATCTCCACCGTGTGGGGTGCGCTCAATGGTTATGTGCTGAGCCTGTGGAAGTTTCGTGGCAGCGATGCGCTGTTCGGCATGCTGCTGTTTGGTGTGTTCATGCCGTTCCAGGTGGTGCTGCTGCCCATGAGCCAGGTGCTGGGATGGCTAGGGCTTTCGAGTTCCATCACCGGGCTGGTGCTGGTGCACTGCCTGGCGGGGCTGGCGGGCACCACGCTGTTCTTTCGCAACTACTACGCGGCGATCCCGAAGGAGCTGGTGAACGCGGCGCGCATGGATGGCGCCAGCTTCTTCCAGATCTTCTGGCGCATCGTGCTGCCGCTGTCCACGCCCATCATCATGGTCACGCTGATCTGGCAGTTCACCAACATCTGGAACGACTTCCTGTTTGGCGTGGTGTTCTCGGGCACCGACTCGAAGCCCGTGACGGTGGGCCTGAACAACCTGGCCAACACCAGCAGCAGTGTGAAGGCCTACAACGTGGACATGGCGGCCGCGATCATCGCAGGCTTGCCCACCATGGTGATCTATGTTCTCGCAGGCAAGTTTTTTGTGCGCGGCCTGACGGCTGGCGCGGTGAAAGGTTAAGGAAAATCATGGCGTCTTCATTGGACATCGCGGGCATCAACAAGCGCTTTGGCAAGGGTGACAAGAGCGTGGAAGTGCTGCGCAAGATCGACATCCACGTGGCACCGGGCGAGTTCCTGATCCTGGTCGGCCCCTCGGGCTGCGGCAAATCCACGTTGCTCAACATCATTGCGGGCCTGGACGAGCCCACCGAAGGCGAGATCCGCATCGGTGGCAAGAACGTGGTGGGCATGCCCCCGCGCGACCGTGACATCGCCATGGTGTTCCAGAGCTACGCGCTGTACCCCACGCTCTCCGTGGCCGACAACATTGGCTTTGCGCTGGAGATGCGCAAGATGCCCAAGCCAGAGCGCCAAAAGCGCATCGACGAAGTCGCAGCCATGCTGCAGATCAGTCACCTGCTCGACCGCCGCCCCAGCCAGCTCTCGGGCGGCCAGCGCCAGCGCGTGGCCATGGGCCGGGCCCTGGCGCGCCAGCCGCAGCTCTTCTTGTTTGACGAACCGCTGTCCAACCTCGACGCCAAGCTGCGCGTGGAGATGCGCGCCGAGATCAAGCGCCTGCACCAGGCCAGCGGCATCACCAGCGTGTACGTGACGCATGACCAGGTCGAAGCCATGACCCTGGGTTCGCGCATCGCGGTGATGAAGGGCGGCGTGGTGCAGCAGCTGGGCACGCCCGACGAGATCTACAACCGCCCGGCCAATACCTACGTGGCCACCTTCATCGGCTCGCCCACCATGAACCTGCTGCGTGGCGCGGTCACAGGCGGGCAGTTTGGCATCCAGGGCGCGGCGTTGAACCTGGCACCTCCATCCCCCCCACAAAGCGGTTCCAACGAAGTGCTGCTGGGCGTGCGCCCTGAGCACCTGGTGATGCAGGAGACTGCCCCCTGGCGCGGGCGGGTCAGCGTGGTGGAGCCCACGGGCCCCGACACCTATGTGATGGTGGACACCGCCGCAGGCAGCGTCACGCTGCGCACCGATGCGCAGACCCGTGTGCAGCCCGGCGACGCCGTGGGACTGGCGGTAGAGCCCGCCAACGCCCACTGGTTCGACGCCAAGTCCGAAGATCGATTGACAGGCTGAGCGGTTGGGAGCCCCGGCCCCTGGGTCGCTGCAAGAAGGGGCTTTGGTCTTTGCCTGAAGCGGTAATTCAGGTAAAAAGAGGCTCCAGCGCTTATCTATCAAGCGCCAGCAGCTATATAAATAGTAGCGTTAGCGATCCGCAGGCCGCCGTCTGCCGCAGGGCAACGGGGGCGTGTGAGCTTTGGTTTTCATATTTTTCCCATGCACCCTCAGCGCCTCCTTGCCGACATCGGCGGCACCAATATCCGACTGGCCTGGCAGAACGAACCGGGCGGCCCCTTGCATGACACGCGCGTGTTGCCCTGCGCGCAGTTCCCCACCGTGGATACTGCGCTGGCGGCCTATCTGACAGAAGTGGGCGTACCCACCCCGCGCGAGGCGGCGTTTGGCATTGCCAACCCCGTCACGGGCGACGCCATCCGCATGACCAACCACAGCTGGAGCTTCTCGCAGCGCGCGGTGCGCGAGGCGTTTGGTTTTGAGCGCCTGGTGGTCATCAACGACTTCACCGCGCTGGCGCTGGCGCTGCCCCTGCTGACGCCCGACCTGCTGCGCCCCGTGGGCGGTGGCGAGGCCGTGCCGGGCGCCGCCATCGCGCTGCTGGGCCCGGGCACGGGCCTGGGCGTGTCGGGTCTGGTCTTCCCGCCGGGGTCCAGCAACGGCGTGCCCCTGTCGGGCGAGGGTGGGCACGTTTCGCTGGCCGCGCAGACGCAGCGCGAATTCGACGTGCTGGCCATCCTGCAAGAACGCTATGGCCATGTGTCCGCAGAGCGCGCGGTATCGGGTGCGGGGCTGGTGGACCTGTACCATGCGCTGCGCAGGCTGGCCCAGCGCGGCGGCAAGGAGATCAGTTCGGCCGCCGAAGTGACCGAGCTGGCACTGCAGTCCAACGACGCCTTGGCGCTGGAGGCGCTGGACCTGTTCTGCGGCTTTCTGGGTAGCGTGGCGGGTAACCTGGCCCTTACCCTGGGCGCGCGCGGCGGCGTGTTCATTGGCGGCGGCATGGTGCCGCGCCTGGGCACGTGGTTCGACAAATCCTCGTTCCGCGCACGGTTCGAGTCCAAGGGACGCTTTCAGCCCTACCTCGCGTCCATCCCCTGCTGGATCATCGACCCGAGCGCCACGCCTGCGCTGTATGGAGCTTCGCGTGCGCTCGATATTGCCGGCTCTGAAGGATGAGCAGCGAAGTTGCCGCACCGCCCGCGCCGGGGCCTGCGCTACAGGTCAGCGGTGTGCACCATGTGGCCATCATCGCCAGCGACTATGTCCGCTCGCGCCGCTTCTACACCGAGGTGCTCGGCCTGCGGGTGGTGCACGAAGTCTTTCGGGCGGAGCGGCAGTCGTACAAGCTGGACCTGCAGTTACCCGATGGAACGCAGGTGGAGCTTTTTTCCTTCCCCCATCCACCCAAGCGCCCGTCGTACCCCGAGGCCTGTGGCCTGCGCCATCTGGCGTTGCGCGTAGCCGATATGGAGGCCAGCGTGGGCACGCTGGTAGCGCATGGCGTGGCGGTGGAGCCGGTGCGGGTCGATCCGTTTACCGGCGCGTTGTTCACCTTTTTTGCCGACCCTGATGGGTTGCCGATCGAGCTGGTCGGCCCCGTGCCCGCCACAGCCACGCGCTGATTCCTCCCACCCAAAAGAAAAGGCCCTGACGGGCCTTTTTCCGTGTCACATCTCCTCGCTCCAGCAATACCCATCCCTCGCAATCATCGCGCTGGCCGAGCTAGGCCCCCAGCTGCCCGCCGTGTACGGGCGCGGCCCCACGGGGTCGTTCTTCCAGTGCTGCAGGATGGGCTCGACCCAGCGCCAGGCTTCTTCCTGCTCGTCGCTGCGCACAAACAGGTTCAGGCGGCCTGCAATCACGTCGAGCAACAGGCGCTCGTAGGCGCCCACGCGCTCGGTGCCAAAGCGCTGGTCGAAGTCCAGGTTCAGGTGCACCTGCGACAGCGCGGGCTCCGTCTGGTGCTGGGCCGCGCCTTGGGCCAGCAGGTGCAGCTCCAGCCCGTCCTTGGGCTGCAAGTTGATCACCAGGCGGTTGGCCGCGCCCACCGGGGTCTTGAAGATGGGGTGCGGAACGGGGCGGAAGTTGACGACGATGTGCGCGTCGCGCCCCGCGAGGCGCTTGCCGGTGCGGATGTAGAACGGCACACCCGCCCAGCGCCAGTTGCTGATCTCGGTCCGCAGCGCGACAAAGGTTTCGGTGGTGCTGCCGGGGGCCACGCCTTTTTCCTGCGCGTAGCCGGGCACTTGCGCGCCGTGCACGTTGCCCGCCGCGTACTGACCGCGAATCACGTGTTGGCCGATGGTCTCCATGCTCCAGGGCTTGAGCGACTGCAGCACCTTGAGCTTTTCATCGCGGATGGCGTTGGCGCTGGAGTTGATGGGCGGCTCCATGCCGATGGCGCACAGCAGTTGCAGCGCGTGGTTCTGCACCATGTCACGCAGGGCGCCGGTCTGGTCGTAGAACGCACCGCGCGACTCCACGCCCAGTTCTTCGGCAATGGTGATCTGGATGTTGGCAATGGTTTCGCGCCGCCACAGGGGCTCGAACAGTGCGTTGCCAAAGCGCATGGCAAACAGGTTCTGCACCGAGGGCTTGCCCAGGTAGTGGTCGATGCGAAAGACCTGCTCTTCCTTGAGCACGCGGCGCAGCGTGTCGTTGATGGCCTGGTTCGATTGGAGGTCGTGGCCCAGCGGTTTTTCCAGCACCACGCGGGTGGTGGGGCCGTTCAGGCCCACGGCGGCGATCTGCTCGCACACGTTGGTGAACAGGCTGGGCGCGGTGGCCACATACATCACCACCGAGTCGGCGCCGCGTTCATGCAGCATGGCAGCCAGCTTGGTGTAGTCCTCGGTTTTGGACAGATCCATGCGCAGGTAGTGCAGCAGCGCGCCAAAGCGTTCGAACTCGTCCGGGGTGGGGCGCTTGGCCAGTTCCACGCTGTCAAACCGCGCCTTTATCAGGCTGCGGTATTGTTCGTGGCTCAGCTCGTCACGCGCCACGGCAATGATGCGCCCCCCCTCGGGCAGCGTTCCGTGCCGGAACGCCTGAAACAATGCGGGCATGAGCTTGCGCCAGGCCAGGTCACCTGTTCCACCAAACAGGACAAGGTCAAAACTCATGGGGTCTCCGTATCAGGGTGTTGTTGTGCGTCTGCGGCTGGAAATTGTAATCTCGTTACATTGAATTGTGTAGCTGTAGAGGCTGTAAAACGTTTTTTGACAGTTCGTGCGCAGAAAATTATTAGATAAATTGTGTAATCAAGTTACTATCTCGCCGGTTTTCACCTCCCCACATCCTGAATCCACCATGTCCTCCCTCCGTTGCGACCAAACTCCGCAGTGGCCTCAGTTGCAGGCCGCGTTCTCCGCAGATGGCAGCCGTCTGGACCTGCGGAAGGCCTTTGCCAGCGATGCGCAGCGCTTTGAGCACTTCAGCCAGCATGCGCCCGAGGTGTTTGCGGACCTTTCCAAGAACCTGTGGGACGCCACCACCGAAGCGCTGCTGCTGGACATGGCCCGTGCCAGTGGACTCACCCGGCACCGCGACGCCATGTTCGGCGGCCAGCCCATCAACAGCACCGAAGGCCGCGCCGTGCTGCACACGCTGCTGCGCCGCCCCCGGGGCCTGGCGTTGCCCGGCGACGGGCCAGACATTGCACACAAGCTGGCCCAGGTGCACACCACGCTGGATGCCATGCTGGCATATGCCGACACGGTGCGTGCTCATGAGTCCATCACCGATGTGGTGAACATCGGCATCGGCGGTTCGGACCTGGGCCCGCACATGGCCGTGCTGGCGCTGGAGCAGTTCCGTGCACCGGGCAAGCGGCTGCACTTTGTCTCCAACGTGGACGGGCATGAGCTGCACACCACACTGCGCACGCTCAAGCCCGAGAGCACGCTGTTCCTCATCGCCTCCAAGACCTTCACCACGGCAGAGACCATGACCAACGCGCGCTCGGCGCTGGCCTGGTTTGCGGCGCAAGGCGGTCAGGATGTGGGGCGCCACTTTGCGGCACTGACCACCAATGTCGATGCCGCGCAGGCGCTGGGCATCACCACCACCTTCGGCTTCTGGGACTGGGTGGGTGGGCGCTATTCGCTCTGGTCCGCCATTGGCCTGCCGATCGCGATTGCGATTGGCTCGGCGGGCTTTCGCGATCTGCTGGCCGGTGCCCATGCCATGGACGAGCATTTCCGCACAGCGCCGCTGGCGCAGAACCTGCCGGTGCGGCTGGGCCTGCTGGACATCTGGTACCGCAACTTCCATGGCTTCACCAGCCGCTGCATTGCGCCCTACCATGCCGCATTGCGCCGCCTGCCGGCCTATCTGCAGCAACTGGAGATGGAGAGCAATGGCAAGCGCGTGGGGCTGGACGGCCAGCCGCTGCCCTATGCCACGTCGCCCGTGCTGTGGGGCGAGCCGGGCACCAACGGCCAACACGCTTTTTTTCAGATGCTGCACCAGGGCACCGACGTGCTGCCGCTGGAACTCATCGCCGTGCGCCAGCCCACCCACCCACTCCCGGGCCATCACAACAAGCTGCTGGCCAACGCCCTGGCGCAGGCACAGGCGCTGATGGTGGGCAAGGAAGGGGAAGATGGGCACCGCCACTTCCCGGGCAACCGGCCCAGCACCTTCCTGCTGCTGGATGCGCTCACCCCCGCATCGCTGGGCGCGCTGATTGCGCTGCAGGAGCACCGCGTGTTTGTGAGCGGCAGCCTTTGGGGCATCAACAGCTTTGACCAGTGGGGCGTGGAGCTGGGCAAGGTGCTGGCCAAAGACATTGAGGCGCGCCTGGCCAGTGGCGACGCTGCGGGGCTGGATGGCTCGACCGCCGGCCTGCTGGGCCTTCTGCGCAGCGCGGCCTGACTCCCGGAACATTGCTCGTTTTGGGGCAGCGCTGGCGGCAGACCAGGCCCCCCACCGACAGAGGCCTGCACGGTCTCTGGCCTACAGCTAACGCATCAGGAGACACCCCCATGGCGATTCCGCCCTATCCGGACTTCCGCTCCGCAGCCTTTTTGCGCCAGCATCTGCGTGACACCATGGCGTTCTACGACCCCGTGGCCACCGACGCGAGCGGCGGGCAGTACCACTTCTTCCTGGATGACGGCGCGGTGTACGACACGCGCACCCGCCACCTGGTCAGCGCTACCCGTTTTGTGGTCACGCACGCCATGCTCTACCGCACCTCGGGCGAGGCACGCTACCAGGCCGGCATGTTGCACGCGCTGCAGTTTCTGCGCACCGCGTTCCTCGACCCAGCCACCGGCGGCTACGCCTGGCTGATCGACTGGAATGAAAGGCGAGCCACCGTACAAGACGCCACGCGCCACTGCTATGGCATGGCCTTTGTGATGCTGGCCTACGCCCGCGCCTTTGAGGCTGGCGTGCCCGAAGCCCGCCAGTGGCTGGCCCAGGCTTTTGATACCGCCGAACAGCACTTCTGGCAACCCCCCGCAGGCTTGTATGCCGACGAGGCCAGTCCTGATTGGCAGCTCACAGGCTACCGGGGCCAGAACGCCAACATGCACGCCTGCGAGGCCTTGATCTCTGCCTTCCGCGCCACGGGCGAGCGCCGCTACATCGAGCGTGCCGAGCAGCTGGCGCAAGGCATCTGCCAGCGGCAGGCGGCGTTATCCAGCCCTGCCAGCGCCCCGGCTGCCGAAGGCTGGGTGTGGGAGCATTTCCACGCCGACTGGTCGGTGGACTGGGACTACAACCGCCACGACCGCAGCAACATCTTCCGCCCCTGGGGCTACCAGATCGGCCACCAGACCGAATGGGCCAAGCTGCTGCTGCAACTGGATGCCCTGCTGCCCGCCGACTGGCACCTGCCCTGCGCACAGCGCCTGTTCGATGCCGCTGTAGAACGCGGCTGGGATGCCGAACACGGCGGCCTGTACTACGGCATGGCGCCTGACGGCAGCATCTGCGACGACGGCAAATACCACTGGGTGCAGGCCGAGAGCATGGCCGCCGCTGTCGTTCTGGCTGTGCGCACGGGCGACGATCGGTATTGGCAGTGGTACGACCGCATCTGGGCCTACTGCTGGGAGCACTTCGTGGACCACGAACATGGTGCGTGGTTTCGCATCCTGCATCGGGACAACCGCAACACCACCCGCGAGAAAAGCAATGCGGGGAAGGTGGACTATCACAACATGGGGGCGTGTTTTGACGTGCTGGGGGTGGTTGGTCGCTAGCAAAGCACTGCGTGCTGGTGCACGGTTGCTATGTCTGCCCCTGTCTCTGGCGCGACGGCTGCGCTGCTACGCACTAGCGAATGAACGCCGGGGCGCCGGTGTTCGGTTCGAGTTCGGGCGGGGAAGGACGAAAGCCTTCCTCTGTCCTGGAGTGCTTGCACCCGGGGCTTGATGGGGAACCCACAGCTTCAATCTCAACCGATGCAGATAGGGTGGGGGAGGGTTGGACAAAAAAGAAGAGCACTTGGGCTGGGACGCCGTTTCGCTTCAATAGATTCGTGACATAGGCGGCTCTGGCTTCGGCCATGGTTTTGGTGTCGTGTTTGTCGATGAGGAACTTTGCTTCACCGATCACAACAACCAGCGGACACCAATCCGCTTCACGCAGAGATTCTGCAAATGTGGCCACTGCTTGTCGATCTGCTGCGGCAAGGGTGACGCCACTCTCATGGAATTGAACAACGTGCGTCTTGAGCGCCTTCATGCTGAGGGCCGAAGCGTCGAATGCCAGGCAGCTTCCCGCGAAAAAGGCGGCACATGTTCGAAGGGTGTAGTTCATGGTGAGGCGCCTTTTTAAGCTGCGCTCGTCGATTGTCCTTGGAGAAAATTCACTGGCAGTCCTGCCACTTCCACCCGCACGCTGAACAGCGATCCCGCAGGAGTCTTCGCCTCCTGCTCCTCCACCGGCCTCCCAGCCCGTGCCGACGTGACGTACAGCGTCCGCAGATCCTCCCCCCCAAAACACACCATGGTCGGGCACTGCACTGGCACTGCAAGGCGCTGCAGCACCTCACCCGATGGCGAGAGTTGCAACACACAAGCGCCTTCGTACATCGCGACCCAGTAGTTCCCCTCCACATCCACCGCAGCCCCATCGGGCCGCCCGCCGTAAGGCTGTCCGTCCACCTTGCGGTCAAACCGTACCCAGGGGCGGCGGTTGGTGATCTCCCCCGTGGCCACGTCAAAGTCAAACCGGTCAATGCGGTGCTCCGGCGTGTTCGACCAGTACATCGTGCGGTTGTCGGGGCTGAAGGCCAGGCCGTTGGCGGTGAAGTTGTCGCCTGCCATGTGGCGCACGCGGTAGCCGGTGGCGCTGGTCGGGTCGGCCTGCAGGCACCACAGCGCGGCATCCGGCGCGGTGCGAGGGCTGATGACCGAGCCCGCCCAGAATCGCCCTGCGGTGTCGCAGCGGCCATCATTCAGGCGCAGCACAGCGGTGTCGTGCTGATCAGGTGGCAGCAGGGCCAGGCAGGTGAGGGCGGTGGTGTCGGCACTGTCCTTCGCCGTATCCAGAAGGTAGAAACCGTTTCGTAACCCGATTACCAATCGCCCGCCCGATGCAGGCGCGCAGCAGCCGGGCTCACTGGGCATGCGCCATTGCCGGTGGCGACCGCTTTCAGGATGCCATGCGTGTACTGTTTGTCCCTGAATGTCACACCAGTAAAGGGATTTTTCCGTGGGGTGCCAGAAGGGTGATTCGCCCAGTTCGGAGGGCGGCAGGGGCAGGGTTTGCAGGGACATGGGTTGAAGTGGGGTGGTTATCGAGTTACATTCTAGGGCCTCAGACAACGGGCTCCGGCGCTATGCACGGGGTCCTGCCACCCACCGATGGAGACTTCCATGCACCCAGTTGTAGCGCGCGTGACCGAGCGCATTGTCCAGCGCAGCGCAGACACCCGCGGCGCTTACCTCGCAGGCATCGACGCCATGATCGCCCGCAAGCCTGCACAAGACCGCATGGGCTGTGCCAATCTGGCCCATGCCTATGCCGCACTACCCGGCGCCGACAAGTTCAAGATCACGGTCGAAAAGGCGCCCAACATTGGCGTGGTCACGGCCTACAACGACATGTTGTCGGCCCACCAGCCCTACCAAAGTTACCCCGCCGTTCTGCGGGATGAGGCCGCCCAGCACGGCGCCACGGTGCAGGTGGCAGGCGGCGTGCCTGCCATGTGCGATGGCGTGACGCAGGGCACGCCCGGCATGGAGCTGTCGTTGTTCTCCCGCGATGCCATTGCCATGGCCACTGCGGTAGCGCTGTCCCACGATGTGTTCGATGGCGCGCTGCTGCTGGGCGTGTGCGACAAGATCGTGCCGGGCCTGCTGATTGGCGCGCTGCACTACGGGCACCTGCCCTGCGTGTTTGTGCCCGCAGGCCCCATGGGCACCGGCCTGTCGAACAAGGACAAGTCCAAGGTGCGTGAGCAGTACGCGCAAGGCCTCGTGGGGCGGGATGAATTGCTCAAGGCCGAATCGGCCGCGTACCACAGCCCCGGCACCTGCACGTTCTACGGTACGGCCAACAGCAACCAGATGCTGCTGGAAGCCATGGGCTTGCACGTGCCTGGCGCGGCCTTTGCACCGCCCGGCACTGAAGAGCGCGAAGCCTTCACGCGGCAGGCCGTGCGCACGGTGCTCGACATTGGCAAGCGCGGTGCGCGCTTCACGCCCATCGGGCGCGTGGTGGACGAGCGCTGCATCGTCAATGCCATGGTGGCCTTGCTGGCCACGGGCGGCTCCACCAACCATCTGATCCACTGGGTGGCCATTGCGCGCAGCGCGGGCATCCTGATCGACTGGTCGGACTTTGACGAGCTGTCTTCCGCCGTGCCGCTACTGGCCCGCGTGTACCCCAATGGCGATGCCGACGTGAACCAGTTCCAGGCCGCAGGTGGCCCCGCGTGGATCCTGCGCGAGCTGCTGTCCGGCGGCTTCATGCACCCCGATGTGATGAGCGTGAACACCGGCGGCATTGCCGCAGGCGGGCAGGGCGCCCCGGCGGTGTCGGGCGACGAAACCGTGTTGCGCCCCGTGACCCGGCCGTTCTCGCCCACCGGCGGTCTGCGCCTGCTGCAAGGGCGCCTGGGTCGCGCGGTGATCAAGGTGTCGGCCGTGCCCGAAGACCGCCACATCATCGAAGCGCCTGCGCGCGTGTTCGATTCGCAAGAGGCTTTGCTCGCCGCCTTTGCTGCGGGCGAGGTGCAGCAGGACATGGTGGCCGTGGTGCGCTTTCAGGGCCCGCAAGCCAATGGCATGCCCGAGCTGCACAAGCTCACCCCTCCGCTGGCCGTGCTGCAGAACCAGGGCTTCAAAGTAGCGCTGGTCACCGACGGCCGCATGAGCGGCGCATCGGGCAAGGTGCCCGCCGCCATCCACGTCACGCCCGAGGCACTAGCCGGTGGCCCGCTGGCCAAGGTGCTGGACGGCGACATTGTGCGGGTGGACGCTGTGGCGGGCACGCTCGATGTGCTGGTCGACGAAGCCACCTGGGCCGCCCGCTCCGTGGCGCCGTACACCGTGCCTCCCGCCACCGGCTTTGGCCGGGAACTGTTTACCAACTTTCGCCGCCACGCAGGCGGTGCCGAACAAGGAGCCTGCACATGGTTGTAGCAGGATGCACCCCCTGAGTCGCTGCGCGCCTTCCCCCTCTCTCGCTGCGCGGGAGGGGGACGCACCCGGTGGCCTGGCGAAGCCAGTTCCACGGGTGCACTGGTATGGGCCGCGCCCCTGTCAAACGCCGCGTGCGGCATCCAACATCAAGGAGTATTCCCATGAATCCCATTGACATCGCCAGCCATGGCCCCGTCATCCCCGTCATCGTGATCGACCGCGTGGAAGACGCGCTGCCCTTGGCCGAGGCGCTGCTGGCCGGTGGCGTGAAGGTGCTGGAAGTCACACTGCGCACCGCTGCTGGCCTGCCCGCCATCGAAGCCATTGCGCGCAATTTGCCCGAGGCCGTGGTGGGCGTGGGCACGGTGCTCAACGCCGACGATGCGCGCCGCGCGAGCGAGGCCGGTGCACGTTTTGCGGTGAGCCCGGGTTACACCTCCGAAGTGGGTGGCGCCTGCAAGGGCCTGAATTTGCCGCTTCTTCCCGGGGTGGCCACGTCCAGTGAAATCATGGCCGCGCTGGCCGATGGGTTCTCGTTCCTGAAGCTCTTCCCGGCCGAGGCCGCGGGCGGCATCCCTCTGCTCAAGGCCTGGGCCAGTCCGTTTGGCCAGATCAGCTTTTGCCCCACGGGTGGCATCAGCCTGGCCACTGCGCCCAACTACCTGGCGCTGCCCAATGTGCGCTGCGTGGGCGGTTCGTGGCTGACGCCCGCCGACGCCGTGCGCGCGGGCGACTGGGCGCGCATCACCCAGCTGGCGCGCGAGACGCATGCGCTGCGCAAGGCCGTGTGAGTTTTCCAGGATTTGAGGCGAAATAGGGCTCTAGCGCTTGTCCTGTAAGCGCTGATAGCTATAAGAATAGAAGCATCCGTCGTTCCCTGGTCCGCCTGCAGAGTGAGGTGCAGTCGGTGGGGTGACTCGGCGTGTGGACTTGCTGCCCTGCGCGCCCCTATCATGGCGCAGGGCTTGGCCCTGCCACAACGGCTTTACGTTTCAAAGAGAGGGAGTTCAGTATGGATTTTGTTTCGGCTATCAAAAGCTGCCTGGGGCAGTACGCGGGTTTCTCGGGCCGCGCCGTGCGCTCCGAGTTCTGGTGGTTTTTCCTGTTCCAGGTCATCGTCATGGTGATCGCCAGCTTCCTGGGTGACGTGGTCTCCGGCATCGTCTCCATTGCACTGCTGCTGCCCGCATTCGCCGTGGGCGCGCGCCGACTGCACGACATTGGCCGCTCGGGTTGGTGGCAACTGCTGACGCTGACCGGCATCGGCGTGCTGCTGCTGATCTACTGGTGGGTGCAGCCCAGCGAGGGCTGATCTTTGCGACGCCGCTGCGGGCTCTCTCTGAGTCCGCCCGCGCCAAGCCCGCTGGTCTTACGGTCAGCGGGCTTTTTTGTGGGGGTGTGGCGGGGGCTCCGGGGTACCAGAGAGGTACCGTAACCTTGTGCAGCCCGAATACTGGTCAAAAGTGGCTCTGGCGCTTTCTTGACAAGCGCAAATAGCTATAAAAATAGAAGCAATTCCACTACAACCCGAGCACAACTTGTTGCTGTTGTACGACATCTTCTGTCTGAAACGCGCACCTGTGTGGTTTGATTTTTAGAATAGTAATCATTCTTATTTCTATTCTTGAAAACCATGAAACTCCAGCATCAGCGGACCGCAGTCTGCATGGGTATTGCGTTGGCTTTTGGAGGCGTCCCCGCCTGGGTCGCGGCCCAGGCCCAGGCCCAGGACATGGGAGCCACCTTGTCCGAGGTGCGTGTGGACGCGAGCGCCGAGAAAGAATCGGCCACCGCGCCGGTGGTCGGCTACCGTGCCCGCAACGCGGCCACGGCCACCAAGACCGACACGCCCCTGGCCGAAACCCCCCAGTCCGTCACCGTGGTCACGCGCGACCAGATCGTGGACCAGGGCGCGACGACCTTCCAAGAGGCGCTGCTGTATGCCGCCGGGGTGCGCAGCGACGCCTATGGCCTGGACAGCCGCGCCGACAGTGTGCGGGTGCGCGGCAGCTCCCCCGACACGTACCTGGATGGTTTGCGCCAGAACTACAACTGGTACACCAGCACCACCCCCGCCGAACCCTACACGCTCGAGCGCATTGAAGTGCTGCGCGGCCCGTCGGGCATGCTGTTTGGCGCGGGCACGGTGGCGGGCGTGGTCAACATGGTCAGCAAGCGCCCGTTGCAGGATGCGCAGCGCGAAGTGGGCGTGCAGCTGGGCAGCTGGAACCGCAAGCAGCTGCAGGCCGACCTGACCGGCCCGCTCACCCAGGACGGCGAATGGTCCTACCGTTTGGTGGCCGTGGCGCGCGATGCGGACACGCAGACGGACCATGTGCAGAACGACCGCCGACTGATCGCGCCATCGCTGGCTTGGCGCCCCAATGCCGCCACCTCGCTGGTGCTGCAGGCCCACTGGCAGCAGGACCGCACGGGCACCACCTCGCAGTTCCTGCCCTGGTCGGGCACGCTGCTGCCCAATCCCAACGGCATGTTGCCCATCAGCCGTTTTATCGGGGAGCCCGGCGACTATTACGACAGCGACCGGGAATCCATCGGCTATCTGTTCGAGCACCGTTTCAACGACGCGTGGGCCGTGCGCCAGAACCTGCGCCTGGCCCGCAATGAGAATCGCGGGGGCTACCACTACGCCGACTTCTTCACCATCCCGGGCGGCTGGGGCGCAGACCCTGTCAACCAGCGCCTGATCGACCGCCTGTACGGCAAGAACATCACGCGCACCCGCATGGCGGCGGTGGACACCCACCTGCAGGGCAACCTCACCACCGGCGCCCTCAGCCACCAACTGCTGCTGGGTGTGGACTGGAACCGGCAGACCGAGAACAAGAACGAGGCCGACGATGCGTACAACACGCCCATCGATGCCTACGCCCCGGTGTACGGCAACGTTCTGAACCCGACGCTCATCGCACGGCCTGAGAACGTGCAGCGCCAAAGCGGCCTGTATGTGCAGGACCAGATGAAGTGGGGCAACTGGATCTTCATCGCCGGCCTGCGCCACGACCGTGCTGTGAACAGCCTGGCAGGCCAGTCCGATGACCGCACCAGCGACACCACCAAGCGCCTCGGTGTGATGTACCAGTTGGGGGGCGGCTGGACGCCCTACATCAGTTATGCCGAATCCTTCAGCCCCGTGAGCGGCACCAACGCCTCGGGCCAGCGCTTCAAGCCGCTGGAGGGCGAACAGATCGAGGTGGGCGTGAAATATGCCCCCTCAGGCGGCACCACCCAGTTCACGGCGGCGGTGTACGACCTCAAGGAAAAGAACCAGAAGGTGGCTGACCCGACCAACCCCGACAACTCGCTGCAGGTGGGCCAGACCCGCAACAAGGGCCTGGAGCTGGAATACAAGGCGCGCGTGGCCACGGCGTTTGACCTGACCGCTCACTACAACTACACGGACGTCGATCCGCTGCTGGAAAACCTGCCGCGCCACCAGGCGGCCGTGTGGGGCGTGTACCGGTTCTCCATTGGCGGCGTGCGCGGCTTCTCGGCAGGTGCGGGGTACCGCTGGCTGTCGTCGTTCCGCGACGGCACGGGGCCCGAGGTTCCGGCGGCCGGTGTGGTGGATGCGCTGCTGGCCTACGACAGCCAGGACTGGCGCTACGCGCTCAATATCAGCAACCTGGCCGACAAGAAGTACATGAGCACCTGTCTGGCGCGTGGTGACTGCTGGTGGGCGACACGGCGCAATGTGGTGCTGAGCGCGACCTACAGGTTCTGACCGACCCATCGGGGCGATCTGCTGCTCCGGCGGCGTTCACCCGTGGATGTCGGCCCGGCAAGGAAAAAACCCCGCAGGTTTTGCAACCTGCGGGGTTTCTTTTGGGGCTACCGGGCAGAACCTGGGTTCCACCCGGAGCGGCCGGCCATTACATGCCCATGCCGCCCATGCCGCCCATGCCACCCATGTCGGGCATGCCGCCGCCAGCACCGGCCTCGTCCTTGGGTGCTTCAGCAACCATGGCTTCGGTCGTCAGCAGCAGCGATGCCACGGAGGCAGCGTTTTGCAGGGCCGTACGGGTGACCTTCGTGGGGTCCAGAATGCCCAGTTCGAGCATGTCGCCGTAGGTGTCGTTCGAGGCATTGAAGCCGTAGTTGCCCTTGCCGGCCAACACAGCGTTCACCACCACCGAGGCTTCGCCACCAGCGTTGTTCACGATTTCGCGCAGAGGCGCTTCGATGGCCTTGAGCACCAGCTTGATACCGGCTTCCTGGTCGGCGTTGTCGCCCTTGACCGAGTCGCCCACAGCTTGCTTGGCACGCAGCAGGGCCACGCCACCACCGGCCACAACGCCTTCTTCCACAGCTGCGCGGGTAGCGTGCAGTGCGTCTTCCACGCGGGCCTTCTTTTCCTTCATTTCGACTTCGGTGGCAGCGCCGACCTTGATCACGGCCACACCGCCAGCCAGCTTGGCCACGCGCTCTTGCAGCTTTTCGCGGTCGTAGTCGGACGTGGCTTCTTCGATCTGCACGCGCACTTGCTTGACGCGGGCTTCGATGTCAGCAGCAGCACCGGCGCCGTCGATGATGATGGTGTTTTCCTTGCCCACTTCGATGCGCTTGGCTTGGCCCAGGTCGGCCAGCGTCACCTTTTCGAGCGTCAGGCCCACTTCTTCAGCGATGACCTTACCGCCCGTCAGGATGGCGATGTCTTCCAGCATGGCCTTGCGACGGTCGCCAAAGCCTGGAGCCTTCACAGCCACAACCTTCAGGATGCCGCGGATGGTGTTGACCACCAGCGTAGCCAGGGCTTCGCCTTCAACTTCTTCGGCAATGATCAGCAGGGGACGGCCGGCCTTGGCAACTTGCTCCAGCGTAGGCAGCAGGTCGCGGATGTTGCTGATCTTCTTGTCGAACAGCAGCACGAAGGGGTTGTCCAGAATCGCGGATTGCTTTTCTGGGTTGTTGATGAAGTAGGGCGACAGGTAGCCGCGGTCAAACTGCATGCCTTCCACGACGTCCAGTTCGCTGTCCAGCGACTTGCCGTCTTCCACGGTGATCACGCCTTCCTTGCCAACCTTGTCCATGGCGTCAGCGATCAGCTTGCCGATGGTTTCGTCGGAGTTGGCGGAGATCGAACCCACCTGGGCGATTTCCTTGGAGGTGGTGGTGGGCTTGGAAGCCTTCTTCAGCTCGGCAACCAGGGCCGTCACAGCCTTGTCGATACCGCGCTTCAGGTCCATCGGGTTGATGCCAGCGGCCACGTACTTGAAGCCTTCGCGAACGATGGCTTGTGCCAGCACCGTAGCGGTGGTGGTGCCGTCACCAGCGTTGTCGCTGGTCTTGGAGGCCACTTCCTTCACGAGCTGGGCGCCCATGTTCTGCAGCTTGTCCTTGAGTTCGATTTCCTTGGCCACGGACACACCGTCCTTGGTCACGGTAGGGGCGCCGAACGAGCGCTCCAGCACCACATTGCGACCCTTGGGGCCCAGAGTCACCTTGACCGCGTTGGCCAGGATGTTCACGCCTTCAACCATGCGTGCGCGGGCTTCGCCGCCGAAAACTACGTCTTTTGCTGCCATTTTGGAGCTCCTGAAAATTGGGTTCAAATTGGCCGCTAGCGCCTATCCAGTAAGCAGTAGCAGCTATGAAAAGATGAGCGAATCAGCGGGAGAATTACTTCTCGACCACTGCGAACAGATCGTCTTCCTTCATGACCAGCAGCTCATCGCCGTTGACCTTGACGGTCTGGCCCGAGTACTTGCCGAACAGAACGCGGTCACCGACCTTCACGTTCAGGGCGATCACGTCGCCCTTGTCGTTCTTCTTGCCTGGGCCGACGGCCAGCACTTCACCTTGATCGGGCTTTTCAGCGGCGTTGTCAGGGATCACGATGCCCGAGGCGGTCGTGGTTTCGCTTTCGATACGCTTGACGATCACGCGATCGTGCAGAGGGCGAAGGTTCATTGCATTACTCCTGATTACAAAAAGGATTGCTATATCAACAAGGTGCCCGCAGATGCGGGCACTACCAACTACAGCAGAGATTGTTAGCACTCATCTGCATTGAGTGCTAATGATACGGGCGTTTGCATTGATTTCAAGCTGCTCATCGTCGAAAGATCCGACAAGGCTAGGCCCTACAATCGCCGCTGACCAAAATCCCTGCGGTTCTACAACTGGGGTGTCTGCGACGCGGCGGTTCGTGACCGGCCGCTCCGACAGCGATGGAAACGGTACGCCGTCTCGCATCCGAAACTGGAGGAATGATGAGCCTAATGGCACCCTTACAAGTAACCACAGCACTCATGGGCACCAGCTTGGCCGTGCTTATTTTGTATTTGATACGCCGCGATCACCTTTATCTGATGCATGGCCTTTTCTGGGCCATTGTGGCTGGAGCGGCAGCGGTGTTGGGAGCCTGGCCGGGCCTGATCGACCGTTTGGCCGGATGGGCAGGGTTTGGCTATCCGCCTGCGCTTTTGCTGTTGCTAGCCTGCGTGGTACTGGTGGTCAAGGCGCTGCACACCGACATGGTAAATACCCGCATTGAACGCGACGTGCGCCGCTTGAACCAGCGGCTGGCCCTGCTCGAGGCAGACATCGAAATGCACCGAAATACGGCGGCGACAGCACGTCCTGCCGACGCCATCAATCCATGAACCCCTATCACTTGCTCCCTATTATTCTGTGTGGCGGTTCGGGTACACGCTTGTGGCCCCTCTCTCGTGAAACCTATCCGAAGCAATTCCTAGCACTGGGTGGGGATGGTGTCTCCATGCTCCAAGACACGGCGACGCGTCTGGATGGACTGAGTCTCTCGATCCCAAAGAGGTCACCACTTGTGGTGTGCAATAGCGAACACCGTTTCCTGGCCGCCCAGCAACTGCATGAAGCCGGCGTAGGCGCCGCACGACTGATATTGGAGCCTGCGGGCCGCAATACTGCCCCCGCCTTGACCTTAGCAGCTTTCGCTGCAGATCCCCAGGCCATTTTGCTGGCCATGCCTGCAGACCATATTGTGACCAACGCAGGGAAGCTACACCAAGCTGTGGAAGAGGCGTGGCCATTGGCTCGGGATGGTGCCATGGTGACGTTTGGCGTTGTGGCAAACCGGCCAGAAACCGGATATGGCTACATCAAGAAGTCGCAGGCCGTCGACGGCACCGCTGCATTCGCCATTCAGAGTTTTGAAGAAAAACCTAGTCTCGAACTGGCACAGGCATACATCGCCAGCGGCAACTATTTGTGGAACAGCGGTCTGTTCATGGTGCGGGTCGACCAGTGGCTCAAGGCTATGGCCGCACTGCAGCCCGCCATGTTCCAAGCCTGCCGCGCCGCTATGGAGCTTAGCAGCAGAGATATGGATTTCACCCGCCCGCACGGTGATTCATTTTCTGCTTGTCCGGCTGACTCTATCGACTATGCCGTCATGGAACACCTGCCGAACGACAAAAGACTCGGCATAGCGGCCTGTGTGGTGCCGATGGATGCAGGCTGGTCCGATCTAGGCGCCTGGGATGCACTATGGGACATTCTGCCGCGCGATGCAGGCGGGAACGCCCATGTCGGTCAGACTCTTGCCATCGACACCCGCGACAGCCTGCTCTTTTCTGAAACTTGCTTGGTGGCTACTGTTGGTGTGGATAACCTGGTGGTGGTCGAAACCGCTGACGCCATTTTGGTGGCTGATAAGCGCAAAACCCAGGACGTAAAAAAAATAGTAGAAGCGCTAAATGCGCAAAAGCGCGGTCTGGCTTCGACCCACCGAAAGGTACATCGCCCTTGGGGCTGGTACGACTGTATCGATGGCGGTGAACGCTTCCAGGTCAAACACATTGTGGTGAATCCTGGTGCGCAACTCAGCCTGCAAATGCACCATCATCGAGCTGAGCATTGGATCGTGGTGAAGGGCACGGCGCAGGTCACCAATGGCGATAAGACGTTCCTGCTAGGTGAAAACGAGTCCACGTTCATCCCACTGGGCAACGTCCATCGCTTGGCCAACCCGGGCAAAGTGCCGCTGGAAATTATTGAAGTCCAATCCGGGAGCTACCTGGGTGAAGATGACATCGTCCGCCTTGAAGATACCTATGGTCGGATTCCAGAATGATTGATAGCCATCGTGAGATCAAGGCATGAAACATGCAGGCTTAATTGTCGAATTGGTCCGCCGTGAATTCGCTGGGCGCTATCAAGGATCGCTTGGAGGCGTGTTGTGGGCGCTGATCCATCCGCTGTTCCTGCTATCCATTTACACGTTGGTTTTTGGCGTAGTTCTGAAAACCCGTTGGAATGGAGGCGGAGGGACTTTCGGGTATGCGCTGTACCTATTTGCTGGATTAATAGTATTTAACGCATTTTCAGAATGCTTAATAAAAGCCCCGGCAATGATTGTAGGTAATCAGAATTTTGTCAAAAAGGTAGTCTTTCCTTTGGAAATTCTTCCATTAGTGAGTGCCATTGTGGCACTGCTGCATGCTGCAATCGGGATTGCTGTCTGGCTTCTGTGCTGGGTAGTGTTGTTTGGTATGCCAAAAATGACCGTGCTTCTCGTTCCCTTGGTTTTTATTGCCGTACTCCCGCTGTTGCTGGGAATTGGCTGGATTTTCTCCGCATTAGGTGTGATGTTGCGTGATACGGGGCAGATTGTTGGAATCACCAGTCATGTATTGTTGTTTGTCACTCCCATATTCTATTCGATTGATGACATCCCAGAACCGTTGCGGGCGGCTCTGGCATTGAACCCTCTTACATATCTTGTAGGATGGACTCGCAGTTTCCTGTTTGCAGGGATTTTGCCTGAAGCGATCGAAATTATTGCTTATATGGCGCTGAGTCTTGCTTTTTCGTATGCCTCATTGTGTTTCTTTCGACGTCTTAGGCCTTTGTTTGCGGATTTGGTTTGAATCATGAGTACTGCTGTAATTTCAGTACGCGGCATTAGCAAGTGTTACCCCATTTTTGATTCTGCCCGTTCCAGGGTGCTGCATGCCCTTTGGCCAAAATATGAGCGAGGCGTTAGGCAGCATTGGGCGCTGCGCAATATCGATTTTGAAGTTCAACAAGGTGAATCTGTTGCTATTATTGGTCGCAATGGAGGCGGTAAGAGCACATTGCTCGAAATTCTCACGGGAACCCTCCAGCCCACGACGGGAACAGTGAGCGTCCATGGGCGGGTTTCCGCATTGTTGGAACTAGGTAGCGGGTTCAATCCCGAGTACACCGGGCGCGACAATGTGTTGCTCAACGGCCTGTTGCTTGGCCTATCGCGTGAAGAGATATTGGCTCGCTTCTCTGAAATCGAAGAATTCGCCGAAATCGGGGATGCCATCGACCGCCCCGTGAAGAGCTATTCAAGCGGCATGATGATGCGCCTTGCCTTCTCTGTGCAGGTGTTGTGCGACCCCGACATTCTGATCGTCGACGAGGCGTTGAGCGTTGGTGACTTCTTTTTTCAGCAGAAGTGCTTCAACCGCCTGCGGGAGATGCGCGAGAAGGGGCTGACCTTGTTGTTCGTCTCCCATGACATGGGGACGGTGCGCGATTTGTGCCAGAAGGCCGTGTATCTGCGCCATGGTGAGCAAGTCTATGCAGGGGAGACGCAGGGGGCCATTCGGCGCTATTTCGCTGAAGGGGGAGAGCCGCGCGAGGTTCCCCCTCCGGTCCAGCCCCCTAATCCCGAGGCCGTGTTCCCGCAATTGCCGCCAGACACCGCCTGGTCCCGCCCCGTGGCGGCAGGTAAGCCGCTTTTTGCTGTGCGCATCTTGGATTCGAACGGCTGCGACACGGTCGCTGTGCACCTGGGCGATACGATTCGGGTGCGGATCTATTTCCAAGGAGGGGAGGAGGTCGAGAGGCTGCGTTTGGTGCTTGCCGTCAAGAACCGCTATGACCAGATCGTCAACTCCACCAGTTCCAGAAGGCTTGGGTTCATGCAGATTGTGTCGACCGAACGAGACTGGTCGGCATTCGATTTCGAGATGGATTTACGCCTCGAGGCCGGGCAGTATTCGTTGCGGGTCGGCTTTTCGTCCGAGTCACTGGTGTCGAATCGCGGAGTGGAGCTTGACACGACCGACTGGTTCGGGCCGTTGGAGGTCCGCTGGGACTATGAGAACGAGTCCGCCCCCTTTCTTGGGATGTTTGGGCTGCCGGTGCGCGGCTCACTGGCCTGAATTGCAACTGTCAAACAGTGAAGAGAACTCAGAATGAAGATCCTCATCTGCGGCATGCCGCGCTCGATGACCACCTGGGCATTCAATGCTGCGCGCGAGATAGTCGCCGATCAGAACCTGAAAACGGTCTGGATTGAGCCCAGCGACACGGCTGCCGAAGAGCAGTTTGCTACGGCTAACGGGAATGTTCTTGCCAAATGCCATCACTACAGCGAAGTGCTGGCCAAGGCGGCCGACTGCGTTATCTATTCCTACCGTGACATCCGCACGGCGGCGGTCAGCTACTTTCGCAAGTTCTCCTCGGATTGCGACATCGGCCAACTCAATGCCTGGGTGCAGGCTGGCCGTGCCTGGATGCACGTTGCCGATGCCGTATTGCGGTACGAGCAGGTCGAGCGCGACCCAGCAAACGCCATCCGGGATTTGAGGCAGGTGCTTGGCAAGAAGTACGGCGCGGAAGTGTTGTCCCGCGAGAGCGACGACATTTTGCTTTCCCGCATCGACGCAACCTTTGCGCAGCGGCAGACTGCCGATATGGCGGACTACGATGTGCAGACCATGATTCTGCCGGCGCACCGTACTTTCCAGCCGGCGCCGGACGATCTGAGCACAGCAGAAAAAGCGCTTTTTCTGCGCATCGAACGCGACTTTGCCTCCTGGCTTGCGGAACATTTCTACATGCGGCAGGAAGACCATGGACAGGCCCTGGACTATCGGCTGGCCGCCGATGTCATGGCGCGGCTTGTCAAGCCGGTTGTCATCGATGTGGGTGTCGAGCGTGGCTCGTTCATTGACCTGGCCTTGAGTGCGGGGGCTGAGCGTGTGATTGCCTTCGAGGCTCTCCCACGGCATGTCGAGCATCTGAGCGCACGTTTTGCCAGCGAGCCCCGCGTCGAGGTGCGGGCCCAGGCTGTTTCCGAGCGATTCGGCAAGGCCGTTTTCCACATTGCCATCGACCCGGAAGGCCGGGAACTCGACTATCACCATACGCTCGCGGACCTGGGCGATTCGATCACGGTCGTGCGCAGTGCGCGTGCCATCGAAGTGGAGACTGTCGCACTGGGGGGGCTTGTGGTCGACAAGCAACTGCCGGAGGTGGTTGATTTCCTGAAGGTCGATACCGACGGGCACGATCTTGCCGTGCTGCGCGGTCTCGAGGGTCTGCGCCCGCGCTTCATCCTGGCCGAGTACTGGGACAATTTGCCGGAAACCAGCGGCCGGAACCTGTATTCACTGGCGGATCTGCAAACCTGGGCCGCCGGATGTGGCTACGACCACTCGGTGGTCATCCGTCGCCATGGGCGCCTGGAGTCGCTGGAGTGGGATGCGCCCTGGACACAAGCCGGCGACTGGGGCAACGTCCTGTTTGTCCGTGACGTTGCAGACTTGGCGATGGTGCGGGCTGTTGTGGGTGGGCTGGCACCCGAGGTGCAGCAGCGCAACTATGGCTACCTTGCCACGCTTGTCAAAGAATGCGAAGCGAAGGAAGCCGTGATCCGCCGCCTTGACAATGAAGTCAAGGCGCTGCTGGGACAGCAGCACGTGATCGATGACATCGAGTCGGAGGAACAGGCGCTGCTCAAGAGCTTGGAGGACGTGCCCGCCATCTCTTCATCCGGCCCGGCGTCCACGTCTCGCAAGGCCTTGGAAGCGGAACTGATCCGCAAGGAAATCGTGATCCGGAAACAGGCTCGCGCACTCGCTGCGTACCGTGTGGCATTTCCTCCGTTGTCCCCGTTGCTGCGCTCCATCGGTTTTGTCGGCCGCCATTTGCGGGCAGCCCTGCGGCCGCGTCTGGGCACTCTCACCCAGCACCTGCCGCGCCGGCTCGAATCGCCCAAGCCGTATGTCAGCAGTCTAGGGGCTGGGGCGCTGCCCTCGATCTCGATGGTCACGCCATCTTTCCAGCAGGCGAATTTTGTCGGCCGCACGCTTGACAGCGTACTCAGCCAGAACTACCCCAAGCTCGAGTATTTCGTGCAGGACGGCGGCTCGACGGACGGCACCACGGAGGTGTTGCGGCTCTACGGCGATCGCCTAGCCGGCTGGGTGTCGAAAAAGGACGGAGGGCAGTCCCAGGCCATCAACCTCGGTTTTGCCCGTGTGAGCGGCGAGATCATGGCGTGGCTCAATTCCGATGACTTGCTGATGCCCGGGGCCTTGCACCGGGTCGGAGAGTATTTTGCGCAGCACCCCGACGTGGATGTGGTGTATGGCAATCGCATACTGATCGACGAAGAAGACCGGGAGATCGGGCGCTGGGTGTTGCCCGCACACGATGACGAGGTGCTTTCCTGGGCTGACTTCATTCCCCAGGAAACCCTGTTCTGGCGGCGCTCCATCTGGGAGAAGGCCGGCGGGCACATCGATGAGAGTTTCCGTTTCGCCATGGATTGGGACCTGCTGCAGCGTTTCCGGAATGCCGGAGCCCGCATGGTGCGCTTGCCCGATTTTCTCGGGGCTTTCCGCATCCACGGTGCGCAGAAAACATCGGCGCAGATCAACGAAATCGGCACGGAAGAGATGGCTCGGCTACGCAGGCGCGCGCTGGGGCACGAGGTGAGTTGGGCACAGATTCACCGTGCCTTGATACCCTATCTGATCAAGCATGTGGCCCATGATCTCGTTTACCGGATCAAGCGGTAGCGTTTCCATGGCCTTCAGCCTGTCCTTTCCACCACGTGCCGGAACCAGTCCGGCGAGCGTGCCAGGAACTGCGGTTCCTGTTTGAATAGCATCTGATGAATATTCCGAATATGCCCCGCCGGTCAAGCGTCTCGATAGGATTCTTGGTGCTGTTGTCTGTGATATATGCGTGTTTTTCGATCAATTTTTCCTATGAATATGGCCGACTGTCTACCGTCATTGGATACGATGACATCGTCTATTTTGATGATGGCCTGACTCGGTTGCGCATTTTCTATGAAAATGGAATATTCGATCTTCTGCTGAATCTGGTGCGCAATCCACCACATTCGCCATTCTCAACATTGCTTGCGGCGGCTGCGTTTGCTATTTTTGGGATCCGCGACTGGGCCCCTTATATCGCGAATGCCTCTGTTATTTTTGCCATGCTGCTGCTTGTCAGGCACATCACGCGCAGCATGAGCCTTTATGCGCAGGTTGTTCTTTTATTTTTTGCCTTGGCACCATACTTTGTGATGGCTACCGTTTTGGAGTTTCGCCCAGATCTTCCTGCTGGGTTGTTTGGCGCGATTGCAGTTTTTCTTGCTGTGACGCGGCCAATTGCAGAAACCAGGTTTCGTGACAGGCTGTTTTTGAGCTGCATCTTCGCGCTGGCATTGATGACCAAGCCCACGGCCTCTCTGTTTGTTGTCGTTATGATGTTGGCGTCCCTGGGATTCTCTGTATATCGCAGTTGTTCAGCTCCCCGCAACGCCACCTTATTGTTCGCGACACTTCTGGCTGTGCAATGCCTTGTGATGTCTATTATTCTCGTTTTGCCATATTATTATGCGAATTGGGGGCATTTGACGCGGTATGTAAGCAGTGCCACCGGCAGCGATATTTGGGTCTACTCAAGGGATTGGGAGGTCAAGCTGTGGATGTACCTGACGGGGGTTTATGGCCGCCAATTGCTTGGAGGGTTTTTGTATGTCTATGCTGCCGCCATTGTGCTGTTTGGTGGCATGTTTATGTTTTATAGAAAAAAAGACTCGACCAAAGTTCTGGGGGGGTTGGTGGTGATGGTGCTGATGGCATGGTTTGCGCCAACCTATCTGGGAATGGGAAATCCATTTTTTGCTGCGACATTTTATTATTTGTTTCTGTTTACGGTGATCTATGGGTTCGTAGAGGTTTTTGAATCGGTGGTTGGCACCAAGAGTACGCGTTTTTATGCCTATGCCTTCGGCATGATTGCAATAGTGTTTGTTCTGGCATTGAGTTACGCAACAATTCAAGTGTCTTCGCCCAGGTCAAGACCCACTCATAGTGATGACTCAGTGAAGGTTTCGCAGGATATCTTTCAGGCCCTCGAGGCTGATATCGCTGTGAAGGCGGATAAGCCGGTGACCATATATTACACGGCCACTGGATATGTCAATAATGATCTTTTTACGTACTATTTTAAGAAGAGAAATAAGAAAATTGGATTGAGGGGGTTGTTTACATTTGACGCGGATGAGCAGGAGTGGGTGCGTCTGCTCGAAATGTCGGACTATATTGTCGCCTGTGACCCTGGGACAGGTGGTGTGGCCAATGAAAGTTTTCCGTCTGGTAAACTGCTTGATAAATCAATGGCCTTGGTGCGTTCGCGCAGTGATTTTGTGGAAATCAAATCTGTGAAGATGAGTACGGGATCCAGCTATTATCTCTTCAAGCGCATTGACAAAGCTGCCGCAGTACAAGGCTAAGGTGCTGGCTGCAAGGTTTTCTTGGAGTGGGCGTTATTTTGAAGTTCAGTAAAATGCGGGCTTTGGAAATCATTTGAAAAGAGCCTGCTAAGAGTCTAGAGGGGTATCATGAATTCGCCTGGCGTTTCCTTGTCCATTGTGGTGCCGGTCTACCGCAGCGAACCTATCTTGCCGCTGCTCGTCGAGAAGGTGCAGCAGGAAATCAGCCAGTTGGGGCTACCGCACGGTTTCGAGTTGATTCTGGTGAACGATGCAAGTCCTGACCAGAGCTGGAAGGTGATTCGCGATCTTGCAACACGTTACTCTTTTGTACGTGGCCTTTCTTTGCGGCGCAATTTTGGCCAGCACAATGCGACCATGGCGGGCCTGCATCAGGCCCGTGGGAAGATGGTGGTGGTGATGGACGATGACCTGCAGCACCCGCCAGAGGCTATTGCGCGCATGCTTGCGGCGCTGGAAGAGGGATATGACGTGTGTTACACGCACTACAACAATCGCCAGCATGCAATATGGAAAAAACTGGGGAGTGCGTTCAATGACTGGGCGGCTCGCCATTTGCTGGGGAAACCTCGTGGGTTGTATCTTTCTTCTTTCAAGGCGATACGGTCCGAGGTGGTTGCCGAGATTATTCGGTACGACGGGCCGTATGCCTATGTTGATGGCTTGATTCTGGATGTGACTCGCAATATTCATGTTGTCGGAATCAACCACCAAGCCCGGCACAGTGGGGAGGGGAATTACAACTTTCGCCGCTCGGTGTCGCTCTGGCTGAAAATGGCGACCAGCTTCTCCATTCTGCCACTTCGACTCGCTTCCTATGCTGGTTTCCTGCTTTCCGCTTTCAGCCTGTTGATGATCATGTATGTCATTGTGCAGAAGTGGATGTACCCGGAGATCCCCGCCGGCTGGTCGTCTTTGATCGCTACCATTTTGCTGATTGGTGGTGTCCAGACCTTGAGCATTGGCATGCTGGGCGAATATCTGGGGCGTACCTATCTCAAGCTGAACCATAAGCCCCAGTTTGTTGTGGCATCGCGCACCTGGGTGGAAGCGGCATGAGCAAGCCTGAGTTTGATCAATATGCGGCAGATTATGACCGAATGCTGAAGGAGGCGATGCCTTCGGGATTGGGCGAATCTGATTATTTTGCCGAATACAAGGTGAAACTTCTGGCGCGCCTCCTGGGGGGCGTTGCCCCGCGCCGCGTGCTGGACTTTGGCTGTGGTGCAGGGCGAAGTTTGCCTTATCTGTCGCAATTTTTTTCGGGGGCGGAATGCTGGGGGTACGATGTATCGCCGGAATCGCTGAAATTTGCTGTGCAAGCGGCCCCCAGGGCGCGCCTGAGTTGTGACTGGGACGTGATAGAGCAGCAGCAGTTCGATGTCATCTTTGCTGCCAATGTTTTTCATCATATTGTGCCCGCTGACCGTGTAGGGGCGCTGGAGCGTTGCCGCAGGTTATTAGCTCCTGGCGGGAAGCTCTTCCTGTTTGAACACAATCCGTTCAACCCGTTGACGCGGCGGGTGTTTGAACGTTGCCCATTTGATGCCGATGCAGAAATGTTCAGTCTCGGGCAGGCGCGGGAAATGTCCCGTCAAGCGGGATTCTCGCAGGAGACGCACGGCTACACCTTGTTTTTCCCCAAGCCCCTAGCTTGGCTGCGCGGGCTTGAGCCGTTGCTGACGAGGCTGCCATTGGGAGCGCAATATTATGTCCAGATGGCAAGTTGAAGCTCGGCTGCTGGCACGCTTTCTGAGCAGTGGGGTGGTCAATACACTGTTGGGATTTGCGGTTATTTTCACCCTCATGGCGGCGGGCGTGCATCCTCTTGGGGCCAACATTGCCGGCTATGCCACCGGTTTTGTCCTTGGTTTCTTGCTGTCGCGAAATTTTGTTTTTCGAAGCAATGGTCGGTTTGTGGTGCAAAGTCTGCGTTATTTAATGAGCTTTGCCCTGTGTTTTTCGTTGAATCTGTTGGTGCTGCAGATAGGGTTGCAATTTATGGCTGCAATTCCTGCACAAGTAATGGCTTCGGCTGCGTACACCTTCGGCATGTTCTTCTTGGCGCGTCTTTGGGTTTATCGGAATACACCTGAGAGGTGAGAGGCTTGTTTTTGTGAAAGCCAGGTTTGTGGTGTACTAGGCATATCATGCCCTTGCTGCAATTTGTTGAAAAATTATATTAGAGGCCAAATGAAAGTTGCACTTATTACTGGTATCACGGGCCAAGACGGCGCTTATCTTGCCGAACTGCTTTTGAGCAAGGGCTACGAGGTCCATGGCATCAAGAGGCGTTCGTCATTGCTCAATACCGACCGCATTGACCACCTTTACCAGGATCCCCATGTCCAGGGCCGACGGCTGTTTCTGCACTATGGTGACATGACGGATTCGTCCAGCCTGATACGCATCATCCAGCAGGTCCAGCCCGACGAGATCTATAACCTGGCGGCGCAGTCACACGTGGCGGTTTCTTTTGAGGAGCCCGAATACACGGCCAATTCGGATGCGCTGGGGCCGCTGCGCATGCTGGAGGCCATCCGCATTCTGGGCCTGGAGAAAAAAACCCGGTTCTACCAGGCCAGCACCAGCGAACTGTATGGCCTGGTGCAGGAGGTGCCGCAGAAGGAAACCACGCCTTTTTATCCGCGTAGCCCCTATGCGGTGGCCAAGCTGTATGCGTACTGGATCACGGTCAACTACCGTGAGGCCTATGGCATCTATGCCTGCAATGGCATTCTTTTCAATCACGAGTCGCCGGTGCGGGGCGAAACCTTCGTTACGCGCAAGATCACCCGTGCGATGGCCCGGATCAAGTTGGGGTTGCAGGATTGCCTGTACCTGGGCAACCTTGATGCCCGGCGGGATTGGGGCCATGCCCGCGACTATGTGGAGATGCAGTGGCTGATGCTGCAGCAGGACACGCCGGAAGACTTTGTCATTGCCACGGGCGTGCAATACAGCGTGCGCGATTTTGTGGATGCGGCCGCCCGTGAACTGGGCATCGCCATCCAATGGAGTGGCCAGGGCGTGGACGAGGTCGGGACCGATGCGCAGGGGCGGGTCGTCGTGCGGGTCGATCCGCGTTATTTCCGCCCGACCGAGGTCGAGACTCTGCTGGGCGATGCCACGTGGGCCAAGGAGAAGCTGGGCTGGGTGCCCAGGACTTCATTTGACGAACTGGTGGCCGAGATGGTGCGCGAGGACCTCAAGAGTGCCGAGCGCGATGAATTGGTCAAGAAACATGGTTTTTCAGCCTATGACTTCCATGAGTGACAACAGCCCGCGGCCCCAGAAGATCTACGTGGCCGGCCACCGTGGCATGGTGGGGTCGGCCATCGTGCGGCGGCTGCGTTCTGGCGGATATGGCGAGCCGGTCACACGTACCCATGCCGAGCTGGATCTGGCGCGGCAGGCGGCTGTCGAGGCGTTCTTCGAGCAGGAGCGGCCCGACTACGTGTTCCTGGCCGCCGCCAAGGTGGGGGGCATCCAGGCCAACAATACCCAGCGCGCCGATTTCATCTTCCAGAACCTGGCGATGGAGTGCAACGTGATCGAGGCGGCGCGCCGCAGTGGTGTGCGCCGGCTGATGTTCCTGGGGTCGAGCTGCATCTATCCGCGCGATTGCCCTCAGCCTATCCGTGAGGACTATCTGCTCACCGGTTCGCTGGAGCCGACCAACGAGCCGTATGCCATCGCCAAGATTGCGGGCATCAAGTTGTGCGAGGCGTTCAATCACCAGCATGGCACGCGCTATGTGTCGGTGATGCCAACCAACCTGTATGGACCGAACGACAACTATGACCTGAGCAACAGTCATGTGCTGCCAGCCCTGATCTGCAAGGCCCACGAGGCGAAAGTGCGGGGAGATGCGGAATTGGTCGTCTGGGGCTCGGGGCGGCCCATGCGCGAGTTTCTCTATGTGGACGATCTAGCGGATGCGTGTGTGCGCCTCATGGAATGGGGCGTGGGGGAGGGCATCTACAACATTGGGACCGGTGAGGACGTGACGATCCGTGAATTGGCGGCCACGGTGATGGAGGTCGTGGGTTTCCAGGGCGGGATCGTATTCGATGCCAGCAAGCCTGACGGCACTCCGCGCAAGCTGCTCGACGTGGGTCGCATGCGCGAGAGAGGGTGGACTGCTTCAACACCGCTGCGCGAGGGAATTGCATTGGCGTACGACGATTTCCTGCAGCGTTACGGGTCCGCATGAGCATGGCTCAGGCGCTGGTGACCGTTGCCGTGCCGTCGTTTCGCCAGGGACGCTTTCTGGACAAGGCCTTGTCTTCCCTCTTTGCGCAGGACGTGCCGGTGGAGGTTTTCGTCCTAGATGGCGGGTCTGACGACGAGACGTTGGCCGTGCTGGAGCGGTGGAAAGGCCGGCTGGCGGGCTGGCGCAGCCATGCCGATGGGGGACAGTCCGAGGCCATCAATGAAGGCATAGCCAATGGGCGTGCGCCCTATGTCTGCTGGCTCAACAGCGACGATTGGCTGCTGCCCCAGGGGCTGTCGCGCCTGATTGCGGCGCTGGAGCAAGCGCCTGGTGCGGCGCTTGCCTATGGTCGCACGTGGGACTGGATGGAAGCGACAGGCCGGCGCCGCCACTCGCTGGTGCTGCCCTTCAGCGAGTGGGCGATGGCGCGGGTCAATGTCATTTCCCAGCCCGGCACGCTGATGCGGCGCAGCGCCTGGGAGGCGGTTGGAGGCGTTGACGCCAGTCTGCACATGGCAATGGATTACGACCTGTGGTGGCGGCTGTACCGCTATGCAGGCTCGCCGGTGCGGATAGCGGACATGGTGGCTGTCAATCGCGTGCATGGTCAAACTAAGACCAATAAGCATCGTCAGCTGCATTATCAGGAGGCGATGGCCGTGGTGCGGCGGCACCATGGCAAGATTCCGCTCAAGTGGTGGTTAGCCTACCCCTACGCGGTGTGGTGGCGGGGCTGGCGTGGATCGGCGGGGCAGTAGGGTTGCCAGCCAAAGAATGCTGCCCAGGCTGACAATGTCATCCCTTTTGACACGCGGCAACAGGCAATAGGTCCTGATTAGCCACTTACCTCAGATACCCGCAGCAGCTTCAAAGGCAGTGGAGGAGTAGTCACCAAGGCCCTCAACAGTCTGGGCAGCATGGCAGGCAGATCAGCGGCGGTCGAATCGCCAGCAAAACTCGGCTAAGTAGCGCTGGGCATACCTGGTGTGATCAAATGAGTGATAGGTCCCTGCCGTGCTGGTCTTGAGGTTACCCAGCAAGGTGTTCACCCAACGCAGCTGGGGTGTCTGCGCCCCCTGGCGCCCACCTCCAGTCATAGAGCGCTCATGCGTGGCCTGGGCCTGGCTGGCGCACCTGGGCAAAGGCAGCGTGCCATCGCTGACCACGTGGCAGCCCGCAGCCAGGTGGCGACTGGCCCATTGCCGCATGTGCTCGTTGGTGAAGTCCGCCACAGGCGTCAGGCGCATGTACAGGGGACTGCCATCGACGCTTGTCTGCACCGCAGCGACGAAGGCCGTCTTGTTGGCCGCCTTGGGCCCGCCGTGGATGTGGCCTGTTTGGGCCATTTGCAACGGCACCCGCTGCGTTGCCAGCCGCTTGACCCGCTTGCGCTGGCGTACGACAAGGTCGGCTTCGCGATAGAGCCGATACACACGCTTGTGATTGACGCCCGGAAACTTCGGGCGCAGCAGGTCATGGATGCATCGGTAGCCAAAGCGTCGGCGGGCCTGGGCAATCTCGACGATCCTGCCTGTGAGTCACGGGTGGCTGCGTCCACCTCGGGCGGGAGAAGGTAGCTGTCGCGGGCGAGCCCCACGAGGCGGCAGGCGCGACGCTCGGACAGATGGTATTCGGCAACCATCTGTGCGATTGCATCGCGCTTGGCACGTGGGGCTAGCGCTTTACCCCCGGGACGCTCTTGAGCGCGTGCATGTCCAAGTGCGCCTCGGCCAACAGCTTCTTGAGCTTGGGGTTTTCGGCTTCGAGCTCACGCAGCCGCTGCGCCTCTGATGCCTGCATGCCGCCGAACTTGGCTCGCCACTTGTAGACGGTCGCGTCGCTGAAGCCGCCACTGCGGCACAGCTCCCTGATCGGCATGCCCGCCTCGGCCTGCCTGAGAAAGCCAATTATCTGCTCCTCGGTGAATCTGCTTTTCTTCATGTCCGTCATTCTCCTGGTGGTTGACGGACTTCACTAACTTCAGCTTGGCACGGCTGGCATGAGGCAGGTCACCGCGGCTCAAAAGAGTCCGAACATGCGCTGAGAGCTTCGGAAGCGCGGCGTTCTGGCGCCTCAACCACCATTGGGGTGTTAGCGAGAATCAAGGTTTTTGTATAAGACTGGACGCCGGAGTATGGCTATTCAAGACTTCCGTCCCGTGGGCATTTCCCACTGAGCCAGACACAGCAATGTGGTTGCAGCCATGTACTTCGCTACGCTGAACCAAGAATTGAAGATGCGCGACTTCCCTTCAATGCGCAAATTCATCGATACTGGTACTTCCGCAATCGTGAGACCTGCCCGGCGTATCAAAAGCAGGGCGCCAAGATCCTGATAGTCCAACAGCGTGGCTTCGCGAGAGGCCAATACGTTCATGACGTTGCGGTTGTATAGCCGAAAGCCGGAAGTCAGGTCGCGCAGATCGAACCCCGCCAGTTGGCGAAACCAGCGCCAGGCGAGTTGGCGTAGCTTGCTGGCGCGCTCCGGGAATGCTCCGACGACCAGATCGGCATGATCGCGTGCCTGAAGCAGCGTGGGTATTTCCTGTACTTCATGCTGCCCATCGGCATCCATGGTGATGACTGCTTGGTAGCCATGCAGCAACGCATAGCGAATACCCGCTTGCATGCCACCCCATGCGCCCATGGGGAGCACAGGATTCAGCACGCGGGCACCTGCCGCGCTGGCAATGGCTGCCGTATCGTCCGTGCTCTGGTCATTGATGACCAGCACATCGTGCCAGCCCTGCGCATGCAGATGCTGCAGCACGCTGCCGATGGTGCCGGCTTCGTTGCGCGCGGGGATTACCACCAGGAGGTCCTTGCCCCGAGCCGGTTTTTCCGCCTCTGGGGTCACCAGCTTATAGCTGGTGGCGAGCGCTTTTGCGCAGGCGGCAATCGAGAAATATTCAAGCAAGGCACGCTGTCCCGCCGCACCAAATGCCGCGCGTTGTTCGGGCAGGTCTTGCAAGTGCTGGAACGCCGCCCGCCAGCCCGAAATACCGTCTTCCGGGGGAACGCGCAAGCCAGCATCGGCCTTTGAGACGACCCAGGGCATGCCGGATCCGGGCAGGTCGCTCACGATGCAAGGCCGGGCATGGTGCATGGCTTCTAGCAGCACCATTCCGAAGGCCTCGGTCCGTTCGCACGAAGCAAGGCAGAAAACGTCACAACTCTGAAGCAGGGCATGTTTCTCGTTGTCACCCACGTTCCCCAAAAGGCGCACATTGGGCGGCTCGCCGGACCGGGTTTGGGTTGCAATGAGGGTCTCCAGCTCTTGGCGGGACTCGCCTTCTCCAATGATCAGCAGTTCCAGCCCTGGCTGGCCCGTCACAGCGCGGACCAGTGTCTCAAAACCTTTGTAGTAGGTGAGGCGCCCGATCGACAACAGGCGCAGTGCGCCGCAATCTTCGGCTGACCAGCTTTTCAGCGGTTCGGTGTCGTCGGGTGGTGCCGGGTTCGTGCAATCCAGGCCCAGGGGAACTACATCGCATTTGTCCCGCCATGTTCGAAGCGGCTCGCTGGCTTCCAGGTAAGGCGTGGATGTGGCAATGACCCGCGCCGCCTGGCTGAGTACGGCTTGTTCAAAAGGCCTGTAAAGGCGGTAGGCGATGGCAACTGCCGTGCGGATGCGTGATACCACCACGTCGGAATGCCAGTGCACCACCCACGGAATGTCGCGCGCCTGCGCCAGGGTGAGCGCCCAGAAAACAGAGTTGTTGGGCATGTGCAGGTGCAGCACATCAGGCTGGATGCGCTGAATGGCCTGTGCCAGGGCTCTTCGAAATCCCAGTGCGATGGGTGCGTAGATCACGCTGAACTGCACAGGCACCCGCTGCAACCAGACGGGATCATCGGGCAGGGGATCGCCGTGCACCAATGCATGGACATCCAGGCCCTGGCGCCGCTGCTCTTGAATCAGGTCGGCAAGAAACACTTCCATCCCCCCTCGGTGTGGGGGATAAAACTTGCCAATGTGTAATACGCGCAAAGTCACAGCCTGCTTGTCTGGTCGCTACTTGTGCTACTTCTTTGGGGCAGCGATGACGGCACGCATCTGGTTGTACTGCGGGTTCCGAGGGTCCAGCTTGATGGCCTGATCGATGTCGCTCAAGCTTGCTGCCTGCTGGCCCGCCCGGTGGTGGGCGATGGCGCGGCCGTAGTAGACCGGGGCGCCGGGGTTGGTGGCAATGAGTTGATCAAACACCTCAATGGCTGCCTTGGTTTCGCCTTTGCCCACCCGTGCCATGCCAAGGCCGAGCAGCAGGCGCGGATCTTTGGGGTTTGTCTGCAGCAGCACCTTAAACCCGCTGATGGCCTCGTCATACCTTTGCAGGGCCATCGCGGTCTCCACCAGCCGTATGCGCACTGTGGGTACCGTACTCTGCAGTTGAGGATCTTTTTCAGCCTTGGCCACGGCAGTGTGGAAGCTCTCCAGCGCAGGTGCAAGTTGCCCCAGCGCTGCTTGGGATTCGCCTCGGTGGTAATACAGGGCGGGCTCTGCGTACCCCTGCGCCTCTGCCGCGGCAAAAGCCTGAAGTGCTTCCGCGTGCTTTTTCTTGAGCTGCAGAACCACGCCCGCGTTAAAGCGTGCACTGCGTCCCAGTTCGCCCAGGTCTCCAAGGGCTGCCGCAGTAGACAGGTTCCACTGCGCTTGGTCTGTCATGCCCTTGCGCAGGTAGTAGGCCCCCAGATTCAGAAAAGGGCGGCTGCGCCCAACGGCATTGGCGGGGGCTTTGACATCGATCTTCTCGGCAGCATCGGTCCATGCGACCACTTCGTCGCTCAAAGAAAGGTTGCGCTCCAGGGCCAGCGCCCCACACAACAACCCCAGCACAGCGCCAAGGGCATAGATTGCTTTGGGCTTGAAGCCGGTGAGCACAATCGCCAGCAAGCCAGGAAGCGCCACTGCCCACAGGTAGCTGCGATAAAGCACAAAAGGGTCTTGCACCCAGACGGTGATGAACTCCGTGGCAAACCACAAAAGTGGAAAAAGAAGGAGTACCGCAGCAAGACTCAATGCGCCTGTGCGACGAAGCAGCAGCCACGCGGCCCCTGCAAAGAGCGCCAGATATGCCACCGCGCCAGCCAGGTGCCAGGACGATGCAAAGCCCAGCGGAAAGGCGGGACGCAGGTCGATAGACATCCAGCCAACATAGGGCACGATCCAGAGCAGCCCGTATGCAAAGAAGAGCCCTGCTTGATTCAGGATGCTCAGGGGAAAAATCTGCTGCGTAATGCCCGGGCGAAGCGCTTCGAGCTGCTGCGCAAAGGCCACAGATTGCGCATCAAAGAGCTGACCAATCAAGTCGCCGCGAAAGTGCAGCAGTGCGGCAGTGGCCACGCCCATCAGCAAAAGTGCAGCACCCAACACGACGGCAATGCTCTTCCAGCTGGGGTGCCGTATGTGGATGTAGATAGGAATGGTCAGGGCGGCGGTCATCACAGCATGCTCTTTGGACAACATGGCCAGCAGATAGGCCAGCAGTGCGCCTGCGTACCAGACCATTCGCTTGGTTTGCAGCCCACGCACAAAGGCCCAGCATGCGAGCACGGCAAACAGGGTTGCCATGAGGATGGATCGTTGGATCAGGTAGCCCACCGCGTAAACCGCCATGGGGTGGAGTGCAAACAATGCCACCCCAACCTGCAATGCAGCCCTTTGCGATGCGGCAAAGTGCGCCTGGTCCTCCATGTCCTGCGGGAAACGGGTGCTGGCCATCAGCGCTTTGAAGAACGCATACATGGCAGCCACCACACCCAGGTGCAAGGCAATGTTGACGATGCGTTGCTTCCACCAGCCAGCGCCTGCGATCTGGTCGACCCAGACGAAGCTGCCGTACGAGACCATGCGCGCCTTGAGGTCCAGCAGGCTGCCGTAGCCACTAAAGATGGAGCCTTCCGTGAGCCGAATGTCGTCAAACAGCAGCTCGTTGTTCAGTCCTGGCACATACACGCCCAGCACAGCCAATACCAAAACCAGGGCGAAAAAGTAGGGGGCTTTGCCGGATTGGGCCATGGAAGGGCGTTTGGAGGAGGGCCAGAGCCCAGGTGGGACGGTAGACCAAACCAGTTTAGCAGACCAAAAAACGTCTCAAATCGTGAAAAATGTCGCAGAAGAGAGCCGTTTGATGGAGCGCGCTGCGGTGGTTTGTAGTGCCGGTCGCTTTGGGCGTGACCGCATATATCTGTCTTGTCTCCGGACGGCGGTTACGGTTGGGATTTCTGTGGGCCCCGTCCGATCATCAAATCCAGGTTCTGAACAGCCGCCCCCGATGCCCCCTTGCCCAGGTTGTCGAACACGGCAGTCAGCAGCACCTGGCCATGGCGGGCGTTGCTGAAAACGCCCAACTGCAGCTGGTTGGTGCCGTTGAGGGCCTGCGGGTCCAGGTGCTGGGTGTCTTGCGCTTGCGCCAGACCCAGGACCTCAACATGGTCCGCACCGAGAAAGTGCTGGGCCAGGCAAGCGTGCAAACGCTCTCCGGTGGTGCCTGCGGGCAGCTGGCGCAGATGCAGCGCAATGGTGAGCGCAATCCCCTGGCGGAACGAACCATAGGCCGGAAGAAAAAACGGGCGTTGCGACAGCCCGGCATGCAGGGCGATTTCCGGGGTGTGTTTGTGTTCCAGACCCAGGCCGTAGAGCTGGAAGGCCGGGGCGTTGGCCGCGTTCGTGCCTTCATGTTCGTCCACGCGAGCCCGTCCGCCGCCCGAATACCCCGACACCGCGTGGATGGTGATGGGAAGGTCAGCGGGCACGAGCCCCGCCTGCACCAGGGGCCGCAGCAGGGCGATGGCGCCCGTGGGGTAGCAGCCTGGGTTGCTGACCCGCTTGGCGCCAGCAATGCGCGCGGCCTGGGCAGCGCCCATCTCTGGAAAGCCATACACCCACTGCGGGTCCGTGCGGTGCGCCGAGCTGGCGTCGATCACGCGCACGGCGGGGTTGACGATGGAGGCGGCTGCTTCGCGGGCAGGGGCATCGGGCAGGCACAGGATGGCGATATCGCAGCTGTTGATGGCCTCGGCGCGGCGGGTGGCGTTCTTGCGTTCGGCCTCGGGCAGGGTCAGCAGCTGCAGATCCGTGCGGCCACGCAGGCGTTCGTGGATCTGCAAACCGGTGGTGCCTTGGTCGCCATCGATGAAGACAAGGGGTGGGGTGGTCATGGGGCGGGTTCCTGCAATGGAGGGGATGTGGAATCTTCGGTCCCGGTCTAAACTTTGAAAAGTTGAATTTCACAAACATCAGGATCAGGTTTACTGAACGTCATGCGCGAACTCAATCTTGACCGGCTGCGCACCCTGGTCACCATTGCCGACCTGGGCTCCTTCGCAGAAGCCGCGCGCACGCTGCACCTGGCGCCGCCCACGGTGAGCCTGCACATCGCGGACCTGGAGGCCCACATCGGTGCGCCATTGCTGGTGCGCAAGCGGGGCGAGGTGCGTCCGTCCGCCGTGGGTGAGGTGCTGGTCGAACGTGCGCGGCGCTTGCTGGCGGACGCGGATGAAGCGATGGACCTGGTGCAACGCCAGGTGCAGGGGCTGGCGGGGCGTGTGCGCCTGGGCGCCTCCACGGGGGCCATTGCGCACCTGCTGCCCCAGGCCCTGGAGGCGCTGGGCCAGCACCACCCCGGCATCGACGTGCAGGTGGCCGTGCTCACTTCGCACGAAACCATGTCGCGGCTGGCCAATGGTGTGCTGGATGTGGGCCTGGTGGCCCTGCCACAGGCTGCCCTGCGCGGTGTGGCGGTGCTGCCGTGGCGGCGCGACCCAGTCATGGCGTTTGTGCCGTCCACCTGGCCTTCGCCCGCGCGGGTCACTCCCGGCTGGCTGGCGAGCCAGCCGCTGATCCTCAACGACGACGGCACCAGCCTGTCACGGCTGACGGGCGAGTGGTTTGCGCAAGCCGGCGAACACCCGAAGGCGCGCATCCAGCTGAACTACAACGACGCCATCAAGAGCCTGGTGGCGGCAGGCTATGGTGCAACGCTGCTGCCGCAAGAGGCTTCCACCTCCGTGCCACGGGACCCCCGCATCCGCATGCTGCCGCTGCAGCCCCGCCTGTGGCGGCCGCTGGGTATCGCGCACCGTGCAGGGCCAGTCGAGCGGGCCACCCAGCATGTGCTGGATGTGCTGTGGCAGCAAAAGCAGGGGTAGGGCAGTGGCAAGGCGGGGGCGGTACCGCCCATGCCCGTCGTGTTGCTCACCATGCGGCGCAAGATCGGATGCACAAATTACAGATAAAAATAGGCTCTAGCGCTTATCTATAAGGCGCAAGTAGCTATCAATATAGTAGCGTTGGTGGCTGCTTCAGAGGGGGTTCTCGGGCGCCAGCGCGCTGAGCACCATGCGCACGATCAGCTCCTCGGCCTTTTCGTAGTCGCGTTCTGTCAGTGCCGGTTTGCCCAGCAGCAGGGCGAACTGGGCCTCCTGCTCCGCATAGGCCTGCGTGACCGACCAGATGATGAACATCAGGTGCGTGAAGTTGACCTTGGCGATGCGGCCTTCTCGGGCCCAGCGTTCGAAGGTGCGCACCTCGGTCTTGAGCAGCGGCGCCACGCGCTCGATGATGGCGTTGCCATAACGTGGTGCACCGGCAATCACCTCTTTGGTGAAGACCTTGGCGCCCTGGGGGCGCGTGCGCGAATACTGCAGCTTGGCGCGGATATAGCGCCGCAGCGCCTGCTGGGGGTCGTCGCTGTGCGACAAGTCTTCCATCCCGGCCAGCCACTGGGTGAGCACGTCGTCGAGCACACGCTGGTACAGCGCCTCTTTGCTCGGAAAGTAATACAGCAGGTTGTGGCGGCTGATGCCGATGGCGGCTGCGATGTTTTCCAGCGAGGCGCCCTCAAAGCCGAACTGCGCAAAGTGGTTCTCGGCCTCAGTGAGGATGCCCTGTTCCTTGAGCAAGCGCGAGGCGGTGGGCGCGCGGGGCGTTGTCTCGTCGCTGGAGGTGGCGCGCGTTGTCCTGGGAGCGCGGGGGGCGGTGTCTGCGGGGGACGGGCGGGCGTCGGTCATCGCACCATTGTGGAACAAGCCAGGGGCCAAAAACTGGCATTTCGCTGGCGTGAGACGGAGATTTGTGGCGATTTGGCTGGCACGGGGTTTGCTCTAGGGATTTTACCAATTGGTAAATTTTTACGGGTTGGTAAATTGACCCACCACACAGGGCACCGCTGCGCCAAAGCAGCGGGCACCTGAATCCTACAGCGAGGCCCACGATGAAACCTCCGAAGTTTGCAAGCACAGGCGCCTGCGCCTGCGCTGCATTGGCTGGCCCCAGCCGCATGCGCAGCCAGCGCTGCGTGGCACGGGCGCATTGGAGCGTCTGTATGGCCTGCGCCCAGACCCCCACCCTGACCCTCTCGGAGGAAACCTGATGGACACACCCGCAAGCCGTGCCTGCGGCATTCATGCCGCACGCCTGAACCTGGCCGACTACGCTGCCAACTTCAGTGATGCGCACCCGCCGCTCACCAAACCCCAGGCCCTGATCGAGGCCGAGCGCTGCTACTACTGCCACGATGCGCCCTGCGCCACCGCCTGTCCCACGGGGATCGACATCCCATCGTTCATCCACCGCATTGCGCAGGACAACAACCGGGGTGCTGCCCGTGCCATCCTGGAGGCCAACCCGCTGGGCGGCATGTGCGCCCGCGTGTGCCCCACCGAAGTGCTGTGCGAACAGGCTTGCGTGCGCAACACCAACGAGGACAAGCCGGTGGAGATCGGCTCGCTGCAGCGCTATGCAACTGACGCATTTTTTGAAAAGCCCGGTGCACCGTTGTTCCAGCGCGCAGCCGCTACCGGCAAGCGCGTGGCCGTGGTGGGCGCAGGGCCGGCGGGCCTGGCCTGTGCGCATGGCCTGGCCGTGCGGGGGCATGACGTGGTGTTGTTCGAGGCGCGCCCCAAGCTCGGCGGCCTCAACGAATATGGCCTGGCCAGCTACAAGACCACCAACAACTTTGCGCAGAAGGAGGTGGAGTGGCTGCTGTCCATCGGCGGCATCGAGGTGCGCACCGGCCAGCAACTGGGCCGTGACATCACGCTCGATAGCCTGCTGGGCGCCTACGACGCCGTGTTCCTGGGCCTGGGCCTGCAGGGCGTGAACGCGCTGGGCGTGGCCGAGCCCACCGCCACCGGACTGCGCAATGCCGTGGATTTCATTGCCGAGCTGCGCCAGAGCGTCGACCTCTCGACCCTGCCCGTGGGCCGCCGGGTGGTGGTGATTGGTGGCGGCATGACAGCGGTGGATGCCGCCGTGCAGTCGCGCAAGCTGGGCGCCGAAGAAGTAACCATCGTCTACCGCCGGGGCGCGGAGGCCATGTCGGCATCGGCCGTGGAACAGCAATGGGCGCAGACGAACGGCGTGACCATCCGCCACTGGGCTGCACCGAAAGAGGTGCTGAGCGAAGGCGGCGCTGTCAAGGGCGTGCGTTTTGCCGCCACGGCGCTGAGCGGCGGCAAGCTGGTGGAAACCGGCGAAACCTTCACGCTCGATGCCGACATGGTGCTCAAGGCCATCGGCCAGACCTTTGTGGCCGAGCCTGTGGGCAAAAGCATTGCGCTGGAGGGCGGGCGCATCGCCACCGATGCCGAAGGCCAGACCAGCCTGGCGCGTGTGTGGGCCGGTGGCGACTGCCGCGTGGGCGGCCGCGACCTCACGGTGGAAGCGGTGGAGCACGGCAAGGTGGCCGCTGTCTCCATCCACGCCGCACTGATGGCCTGAACCCCTTCACCCAGTTTTCACGGGAGCACCCCATGGCAGACATTCGCAGCAATTTTCTGGGCATCCAAAGTCCCAACCCCTTCTGGCTCGCGTCCGCGCCACCCACCGACAAGGAGATCAACGTCACCCGCGCCTTCGAGGCGGGCTGGGGCGGCGTGGTGTGGAAGACGCTGGGCGAAGACCCACCGGTGGTCAATGTCAACGGCCCGCGTTACTCCACGCTGATGTCGCAAGACCGCCGTGTGATCGGCCTGAACAACATCGAGCTGATCACTGACCGGCCGCTGCACACCAACCTCGAAGAGATCAAGCGCGTCAAACGCAACTGGCCGGACCGCGCCATGATCGTCTCGCTCATGGTGCCGTGCGAGGAGCAGAGCTGGAAGAACATCCTGCCGCTCGTGGAAGACACCGGCGCCGATGGCATCGAACTCAACTTCGGCTGCCCCCACGGCATGAGCGAGCGTGGCATGGGCGCGGCCGTGGGCCAGGTGCCCGAGTACATCCAGATGGTCACGGCCTGGTGCAAGCACTACAGCAAGCTGCCCGTGATCGTGAAGCTCACGCCCAACATCACCGACGTGCGCCAGCCCGCACGCGCCGCCAAGGCGGGTGGGGCCGATGCGGTGTCGCTCATCAACACCATCAACTCCATCATGGGTGTGGACCTGGACCGCATGGTGATGAGCCCGAGCACCGACGGCTGGGGTTCGCACGGCGGCTACTGCGGCCCGGCCGTCAAGCCTATTGCGCTCAACATGGTGGCCGAGATTGCACGCGACGCGCAGACCGCGGGCCTGCCCATCAGTGGCATCGGCGGCATCACCACCTGGCGCGATGCGGCCGAGTACATAGCGCTGGGCTGCGGCACGGTGCAGGTGTGCACGGCGGCCATGGTGTACGGCTTCAAGATCGTGCAGGACATGTGCGATGGGCTGTCCAACTTCATGGACGAGCACGGCTACGCCACCTTGGATGACTTCAAGGGCCAGGCCGTGCCCACGGTCAAGGACTGGAAGAACCTCAATCTCAACCACATCGAAAAAGCCGTCATCAACCAGGATGCCTGCATCCAGTGCGGCCGCTGCCATGTGGTGTGCGAGGACACCTCGCACCAGGCCATCACCTTCACCAAAGAGGGTGGCGTGCGCAAGTTCGAGATCAACGAGGCCGAGTGCGTGGGTTGCAACCTGTGCGTGTCGATCTGCCCCGTGCCAGAGTGCATCACCATGCGCGCGCTCGCGCCCGGCGAAGTTGATGTGCGCACGGGCAAGAAAGTTACCGGCGAATACGCCAACTGGACCACGCACCCCAACAACCCGCAGCGCGTGTCTGCAGCGGCTTGATATGCGGCCCATGCGTGCGTGTGCCACAGACCCCGCAATGCGTTGTGACAGCACCCGTTGTGGTGCTGATTTGCAACGCATGCTGCACTGCATCTGGTGCAGTTCTTGCGTGATCTCTAGCATCGCTCGCTTCCCTTTGCCCGCCATCTGCCAGCGTGAGGGCGCTGAAACAGACGGCGGGTTGTGTGCAACCCCAACGACGTCTTTGACAGGAGTACAGGCATGACCAACAGTACCGGCAGCGCTGCCCACGTGGCGGGGCTAATGCCCGGCGGAGCCTCCAACACGCTCGCCAATGAAGATCTGCTCCCCACCACCGCCGCGCAGCGACACTGGACCTGGAAAGACTTCGCTGCACTCTGGGTGGGCATGGTGGTGTGTGTGCCCACCTACACCATGGCCAGCTCCATGCTCGACCAGGGCTTCACCTGGCAGATGGCGGTGTGGCTGGTGTTCCTGGCCAACTGCATCGTGCTCGTGCCCATGGTGCTGATCGGCCGTGTGGGACCCAAATATGGTGTGCCGTTCCCGGTGCTGGCGCGCGCTTCGTTCGGTGTGAAAGGCGCCAACCTGCCTGCCGTGTTGCGGGGCCTGGTGGCGTGTGGCTGGTTCTCCATCAACTGCTATTTCGGCGCGCTGGCGCTGCATGGCTTCCTGAACATCCTGGGCATGGGGCTCGCGGGCCCGGCCGAGGGGCAGACCATCAGCACCTCGCAGTTCATGTGTTTCCTCGCGTTCTGGGCAGTGCACATCTACTTCATCTGGAAGGGCCCAGAGTCCATCCGCAAGCTCGAAGTGATCGCCGCGCCGCTGATGATCATTGCGTCCATCGTGCTCGTCGTGGTGCTGATGATGAAGGTGCCTTCGGGCCAGCTCTTCAACCTGCCTGCCAAGGTGGTCGAGGGTGGCCCCAAGACCTGGGCGGCGCTGACGGGCCTGGTCGGCTTCTGGGCTACGCTTGCGCTCAACATCCCGGACTTCACGCGCTTTGCCAAGTCGCAAAAGGACCAGGTCATGGGCCAAGCCATCGGCCTGCCGATTCCCATGGCACTGTTCTCCATGGTGGGTGTGATTGGTTTCTCGGCCTCAGCCATCCTGTATGGCAAGGCACAGTTGTTCCCCGACGGCCTGCTCACGCAAATGGGCAGCGTGGCTGCGGGCGTGGGCCTGCTGGTGATCCTGCTGGCCAACCTGACCACCAACGTCGCCGCCAACCTGGTGTCGCCGTCGTATGACTTCAGCCAGGTCGCACCGTCCAAGATCAGCTTCCGCATGGGTGGCCTGATCGCCGCGCTGATTGGCCTGGTGTTCATGCCCTGGAAGCTGCTGGCCACCTCGGGCGGCTACCTGTTCACCTGGCTGGGCGGCTACGGCACGCTGCTGGGCGCCATCGCGGGCATCCTGCTGGTGGACTACTACCTGGTGCGCAAGAGCGAGCTGAAGGTGGACGACCTGTACCGCCGCGGCGGCGAATACGAGTACAGCAATGGCTGGAACGTGCAGGCGCTGATTGCCTTTGCGCTGGGCGTGCTGCCCTGCCTGCCGGGCTACCTGGCCGTGTCGGGCGTGATCGACAAGGCGGCTGTGCCCGGCCTGCTGCTCGCGCTGTTTGACTTTGGCTGGTTCTTCAGCCTGGCCGTGGCCGGCACCTACTACTACCTGACTGCCAAGAAGAAGTGACCCCTTGGCCCTGCCTGGGCCTGGTGCCAGTGCAGGGCCTTTTTTTGATCTGATCCGTATCCCTGAAGGAGACCCCCATGACCCAAGCCCTTGTGATCCGCGGTGGCACCGTGGTCAACGCCGACCGTGAACAGCGCGCCGATGTGTTGTGCGTCGATGGCCGCATCGTGGCCGTGGGGGACGGGGCTGCGGCGCAGGCCCCCGCAGGTGCGCAGACGCTGGATGCCAGCGGCCAGTACGTGCTGCCCGGTGGCATCGACCCGCACACCCACATGCAGCTGCCGTTCATGGGCACCGTCACCATGGACGACTTCTACACCGGCACGGCCGCCGCGCTGGCCGGCGGCACCACGAGCATCATCGACTTCGTGATCCCCGACCCGCAGGAGCCGCTGATGGACGCCTACCGCAAGTGGCGCGGCTGGGCCGAGAAGTCGGCGGCCGACTATTCCTTCCACGTTGCCGTCACTTGGTGGAGCGAGCAGGTGCGCGCCGACATGGGCACGCTGGTGCAGGACGAGGGCGTGAACAGCTTCAAGCACTTCATGGCCTACAAGAACGCCATCATGTGCGACGACGAAACCCTGGTGAACAGCTTCAAGCGCGCGCTGGAGCTGGGCGCTATGCCCACGGTGCATGCCGAGAACGGCGAGCTGGTGTACCTGCTGCAGCAGGAGGTCGCGAAGATGGGCATCACCGGCCCCGAGGGCCACCCGCTGTCGCGCCCGCCCATGGTCGAGGCCGAGGCCGCCAACCGCGCCATCGCCATCGCCGACGTGCTGGGCGTTCCCATCTACGTGGTGCATGTGAGCTGCATGGAGTCGGCCGACGCCATTGCCCGCGCACGTGCGCGCGGCCAGCGCGTGTACGGCGAGGTGCTGGCGGGCCACCTGCTGGTGGACGACAGCGTCTACCGCGACCCTGACTTTGCCAAAGCCGCCGCCTATGTGATGAGCCCGCCCTTCCGCCCCAAGGGCCACCAGGAGGCGCTTTGGCGCGGCCTGCAGTCGGGCCAGCTGCATACCACCGCCACAGACCATTGCACCTTCTGCGCCGCGCAGAAGGCTATGGGCAAGGAGAATTTCGCCAAGATCCCCAACGGCACGGGCGGCGTGGAAGAACGCATGGCCGCGCTGTGGGATGGCGGCGTGAACACCGGGCGCCTCACGCCCAGCGAGTTCGTGGCCATCACCTCGGCCAATGCGGCCAAGCTGTTCAACATCTATCCGCGCAAGGGTTTCATCGGCGAAGGTGCCGATGCCGACTTGGTGCTGTGGGACCCGCAAGGCACCAAGACCTTCTCGGCCAAGACGCAGTTCAGCAAGGGCGACTTCAACATCTTTGAAGGCCGCACCGTGCGCGGCATTCCCAGCCACACCGTGAGCCAGGGCCGCGTGGTGTTTGCCAACGGCGACCTGCGGGCGGAGCAGGGCAAGGGCCGCTACATCAAGCGCCCCGCGTTTGGCGCCAATTTCCAGGCCGTGCAAAAGCGTGCGCAGGACCTGGCCCCCTCGGCGGTGGCGCGCTAAGCGCTGCAATGCATCTGGAGAACACCATGGACACCAAAGTCAAACCCGACATCGAAAACCTGCGCATCGACGGCGATCGCCTGTGGGCGTCACTCATGGAGCTGGCGCAGATCGGCGCCACGCCCAAGGGCGGCGTGTGCCGCCTGACCCTCACCGACCTGGACAAGCAGGGTCGTGATTTGGTCACCCGCTGGGCACGAGAAGCTGGCATGACCGTCACCATCGACAAGATCGGCAACGGCTTCATGCGCCGCCCCGGGCGCAACAACAGCCTGCCACCCATCATGACCGGCAGCCACATCGACACCCAGCCCACCGGCGGCAAGTTCGACGGCAACTACGGCGTGCTGGCAGGCATCGAGGTGGTGCGCACCCTCAACGACCACGGCATCGAAACCGAGGCCCCCATCGAAGTCGCCTTCTGGACCAATGAAGAAGGCAGCCGCTTTGTGCCCGTGATGATGGGCTCCGGCGTGTTCGCCAAAGCCTTCACGCTGGAGCACGCCTACGCCGCCACCGACACCGAAGGCAAGACGGTGAAGGGCGAGCTGGAGCGCATCGGCTACATCGGAGACCAGGAACCGGGAGACCACCCCATCGGCGCCTACTTCGAAACCCACATCGAACAAGGCCCCGTGCTGGAAGACAACGACAAGACCATCGGCGTGGTCAGCGGCGTGCTGGGCATCCGCTGGTTTGACTGCACCGTGACCGGCATGGAAGCCCACGCCGGCCCCACGCCCATGGCCCTGCGCAAGGACGCGATGCTGGCCGCCACACGCATCATGCAAGACGTAGTCGCTGCCGCCCACCGCCACCCGCCGCACGGGCGCGGCACCGTGGGCATGGTGCAAGTGTTCCCCAACAGCCGCAACGTCATCCCCGGCCGGGTCAAGTTCAGCATCGACCTGCGCAACAGCACCGACGCGCTGGTTGATGCCATGGCCGCTGAGGTCAAGGCCTTCGCCGACCAGGTGGCCCAAGAACACGGTGTGCAGGTGCACATCGAGATGGTGTCGAGCTACCCCGCGCAACTCTTCCAGCCCGAGTGTGTGGAGGCCGTGGGCCGCGCCGCAGCCAAGCTGGGCTACAGCCACATGCCCGCTGTCTCGGGCGCGGGGCACGACGCGGTCTACATGGCCAAGCTGGCGCCCAGCGGCATGATCTTCATCCCCTGCAAGGACGGCATCAGCCACAACGAGATCGAGGATGCCAAACCCGAGCACATCGAGGCGGGATGCAACGTGCTGCTGCATGCCATGCTGGAGCGTGCGGGGACGTGAGGTGGTGCTATTCAAATAATAGCTTTATGCGCTTATTGGATAAGCGCTAGAGGCTGTTCTTGCTTGAAGTCTGGCTGCACGTTGTCAGTGCAGCTCCGTCAACCCCAAGAAGTGGTCTAGCATGTGGAAGTGGTCTTCAAAGAATTCCTCTTCCATCCCCGCCAGCTGGTCGATGCGTGTCCACTGCACCAGCATCGCGTCGTCATCGGCCTGTACCAGCGGAAACGGCGCGTCCCCCAGGTCGAAGTAGTGCGCATGCGTGATGGTGCGGCCACGTTGGCTGCGGTCGGGGTGGTCGAACACGGCCACGGACTGCAGCGCGGCGCGCATGGTGGCCTCGGGCAGGTGGCAGTGGGTTTCTTCCACCAGTTCGCGCAGGCAGGACTGCCACACCGTTTCGCGCTGTTCGATGAAGCCACCGGGCACGGCCAGCTGGCCCTTGCCGGGTGCGTGTGCGCGGCGGATCAGCAGCACATGGTCCTGGCAGCGCAGCACCGCGTCCACCGTCACGAAGACGGGTGGGTAGGGCGCGGCGGCCCAGGCCTGCCGGTAGCCGCGCAGCATCTGCCACTCCTGCTGCAGCGCCAGGTAGTGCGGGGTCTGCGCAAACTCGGTCAGCGTGGCCAGGGTGCTGGCAGGCATCTGGTCAGCCAGAGGAGCGAGGGCGGACTGCACCGTGTCGGGTGTGGCGCCAAACCAGGCGCCGCGGATGGCGGTGGCGTCAATCGGCCCCTGGCGCTCCACATGGATCAGCTCCCAACCCGGGAACGCGCTCAGGTAGCCGCTGGTGGCGTCCTTGAAGTGACCCACCAGTCCGATCCGCGCACCGGGTGTCGTCAGCCGCGCCACGCCCTGGCGCACGGCCTGCACCCAGACCGCCTCGTTGTAGTAGTCGCGCATGGGCAGGACCACCATGCGGCTGCGGTCGACCTCGGGCAACGCATTGCGCAGCATGGCCTCGCGCTCTGGCCAGGTGAAGGGGTTCTTGGGCGAGCGCGCCTGCCAGGCCGAGCCCACCACCACGATGACCTGCTGCGCGCTGTCGAGCGCGCGCTGCAGCAGCGCCATGTGGCCGTTGTGCACGGGTTCAAAACGCCCGATGTAGATGGCGGTATCGACCATGTGTCTCCAGTCGTTATCGGGTGATTTTTAAGTGTTTTTGGTCGCTAGCGCTTATCTGTAAAGCGCTAGCAGCTATCTTTTTGGTAGTAATTTTACCCTGGAGCCGTATTACACATACCGCGCAGCAATAGGCATCTGGCGCCCGCTGCCAAAGGCCCGGGCCCGCACGCGCACGATGGGCGGGGCCTGGCGGCGTTTGTATTCGTTACGCGCCACCATCATGCGCACGCGCTGCACCAGGGCGCGGCCCGCGTCGTCGGTTTGCAGCTGGGCCACAAAATTCTGGGCCGCCGCGTGCTCCGCAGCAGAAAGGCGGTCGCCTTCGATGAGCAGCTTGAGCACTTCGTCGAGCACGGGGTAGGGCGGCAGGCTGTCCACATCGCGCTGGCCGGGGGCCAGTTCGGCAGAGGGTTCCTTGTCGATGATGGCCTGTGGAATCAGCACGCGCCCGGCGTGTTCGTTGACGTGGCGCGAAAGGGCAAACACCTCCGTCTTGTAGAGGTCGCCAATCAAGCCCAGCCCGCCGTTGGTGTCGCCATACAGCGTGCAGTAGCCCACCGAGATTTCGCTCTTGTTGCCCGTGGTGAGCAGCAGGTGGCCGAAGGCGTTGGAGTACTCCATCAGCACCGTTCCGCGAATGCGCGCCTGCAGATTTTCGAGTGGCAGGCCCGCCAGTGGTTTGCCAAAGCTGGCCTCGAACTGCTGCGCATAGCCCGCCACCAGCTCGGCAATCGGGTGTGTGAAGAGCTGCACCCCCAGGTTGCGGCACAGCACCACCGAGTCATCGACCGAGCCGCTGCTGGAGTAGCGCGAGGGCATGGTGATGCCGACCACGTTGTCCGCACCCAGCGCTTCCACGGCCAAGGCGAGCGTCAGCGCGCTGTCGATGCCGCCCGAGCTGCCCACCACCACCTGCGTAAAGCCGCAGCGCCGTGCGTAGTCACGCAGGCCCAGCACGATCTGCTGGCGGTAGAAGTCCATGGTGGGCAGACCCTGTGCGGGCACGGGGGCGGGGCGTGCGCCTTCCGCGCTCAGAAAATGCCCGTTGTCGAACTGCAGCGTGCACACGTCTTCCACAAACCGCTGCGCTTCAAAGACGACACCCGCATCGGGCTCGGCCGCGAACGATGCGCCGTCGTACACCACCTGGTCGTGCCCACCGATCTGATTCACGTACAGGATCGGCAGGCCGTGGCGGCGCGCGGCGTCGGCAAAGATCTGGTGGCGCTGCTCGCGTTTTCCAGTGTGGCTGGGACTGGCGTTGATGCTCACCACCAGGTCGGGCGCGGCGTCGCGCATGCGCTCGAAAGGGTTGGTGGCGTAGTCGGCGCCGTGGTCGTTCCAGCCGTCTTCGCAGATCAGCAGGCCCACCTGCGTGCTGCCCACACGCAGCACCTTGGCCACGTCTGGTCCGGGCTCGAAGTGGCGGCGCTCGTCAAAGATGTTGTAGGTGGGCAGCAGCTGCTTGGCGTATTGCAGGCGCACAGCCCCGCCTTGCAGCACCAGCAGGCTGTTGTGCAAGCGCTTGCCGGGGCCGCGCGCGGGTGTGGGCGCGCCCAACACCCAGTGCAGCTGGGGTAGTTCAGCAGAGGCCTGTTGTAACGCGGAGATACCGGACTCGATGCGTTGCTGAAAGCCGGTTTCCTCCAGCATGTCGCCGGGGTAGTAGCCGCACAGCGACAGCTCGCTGAACACGACGAGGTCGGCCTGTTCGCGCGCCGCCTGCTGCGCGGCGGCCACCATGCGGGCCACGTTGCCTTCGATGTCACCGACGGTGAAGTTGAGCTGGGCAAGGGTGATGCGGAGCATGGTGTCAGTCCTTCACGTTGAAAACCTGACGCAGGTAGGCCAGGTAGGTTTCATCGTCGCACAGCGTCTTGCCAGGCGTGTCCGACAGCTTGGCCACGGGCTGCCCGTTGGCGCGCACAAGTTTCATCACGATGTTCAGCGGCTTGTGGTCTGCACCCATGTCGTTGGTCAGGTTGGTGCCAATGCCAAAGCCGAGCTGTGTGCGGTCGCCAAAGTGGCGATACAGCATGAGGGCGCGTTCCAGGTCGAGTCCGTCCGAGAACACCAGCCGCTTGGTGTGTGCGTCGATGCGCAGCCGGGTGTAGTGCGCGATGGCTTTTTCGCCCCAGGCCACCGGGTCGCCTGAGTCGTGGCGCAGGCCGTCGAACAGCTTGGCGAAGTACAGGTCAAAGTCAGCGAGAAAGGCGTCCATGCCCACGGTGTCAGTCAGCGCAATGCCCAGGTCGCCCCGGTATTCCTGCACCCAGTCTTCGAGTGCGGCCTTTTGGAAGTCGCGCAGCCGCACGCCCAGGGCCTGGTAGGTCTGCAAATACTCGTGCGCCATGGTGCCGATGGGCACCAGGTTCAAATCGCGTGCCAGCAGCACGTTGCTGGTGCCCTTGAACCAGTGCGGCGTTTGTGTGGCAAAGGTCTGCACCACCTCGCGCTGCCAGGCGCCGCTGTAGCGGCGGCGCAGGCCAAAGTCGAACAGCTCGAAAGGGTGGCGCAGCGTGGCCTGCCGGGCCAGGGCCTGCAGCTGATGCACTTTGGCGGCCAGCCGTGCACGGCCGCTGGCGAGGGCCTGGGCCGCGTCAAAACGGCGAAAGTACAGTTCGTTCACGATGGCCAGCACGAAGATCTCAAACCCCATCACATGCACCTGTGGGCCTTGCGCCACGATGTGCAGTTGCTCACCCTCGGCCCAGGCGCTGATGAAACTGCGCTGGAACTGGAAGATGCGCAGGAAGTCCACAAAGTCGCTCTTGATGTAGCGCAGGCTGCCCACATAGGCCAGCTCTTCTGGCGTGAAGCGCAGGCTGCACAGGTGGTCCAGCGCAGCGTTCACCTCGGGCAGCAGCTCGGCCAGCGGGTAGGCTGGGGTGTTGCGGCACACAAAGCGGTATTCGCTTTGTGTTTGTGGGTGGCGGTGCAGCAGGGCCTGCCACATCGTGAACTTGTAGAGATCGGTGTCGAGCAGGCTGGTGATGACGGGGTTCATGGTGTTGCTCCAAAATTGGTAGCTGCTAGCACTTGATAGATAGGCGCTAGAGCCTGATTTCATTCATATTTGCGAGATGCGCACCGGCTGCCCGCATGACCTGCAGAAATGCCTGGTGCTGCGCCTCGAACCCGCCCACGGGGCTCATGCCGTCGGTCAGCAGCACGATGCGACTCGCCTGCCAGCCCGGCACCAGGCGGGGCAGGTGCTGCACGATGTGCTCGGTGGTTGATCGCACGCAGTGGCTGCTGGCCTCGCCCGCGACCAGCAGCACATCGGCCTGGCCCAGCGACTGCAGCAGGGCGGTGTTGAGTGCGGTGCCTTCGTCGTCCGCATCGGGCACCTCGGCCTCGATGGCGCTGTAGTGCTCCGTCCAGGGGTTGGTGCCCTTGAACACATTGCGCACCGCGCGCTGGTGCTGGAGCTGCCAGGCCCCGCAAGCGGCCAGTACATCGGCGTGCACGCCATGGCCCCAGCTGCCCACCTCGCAGTGCACCGGCCACACCATCAGCGTATAGCGGCCCTGGGCTTCGAGTGCGTCCAGATACCGCAGGGTGCGGGGCAGGGCTGTGGTATCGCGCGGTGTGTAGTCGCCTGCGCGCACCTGGGCGGTGGTGATGGGGGTGAAGGGCGCCACATCGGCACCCGCGCCGGTTTGCCAGAAGCCAGGGTGAGCGATATCAAAGCGCTGGTGCGAATCGAGCGTGACGGTGATCCCATCAAGCTGGTCGCCCTGGTTGCGGATGAACTGGGCCAGGCGCTGCATGTCGGCATGGGCACCCGGCACAGGCAGGGCGGGTGCGGTGCGTTGGCCGGTCAGTACATCGGTGGGTTGCCAGGCCATGGGCAGGTCGCAGAAGTCGTTTTGGGGGTCGATCACCAGCAGCTGGATGTTGTGGGCCATGGTCTTCTCCTGGGTTGTTGGATGCAGTGTAATCTTGTTAGTAAAAAAAATGAACTAACTAAGTTGAAAGCACTTGTTTCGTAGTGGTCTCAAAGAATTTGCGCCAGGGAATGTGGTTCTCGATCTGGGTGCCGGTTTGTTCATGCTTGTGACAAACTCGGCGCATGACCGAATCCGCTTTGCCCACTGTGATCTGTACCGTCGATGTGGTGTTGCTGACCTTGCAGCAAGGGGCGTTGCAAGTGGCCCTGTTGCGCCGTGAGCGCGCGCCGTTTGCCGGGGCTCTGGCGCTACCGGGTGGCTACATCCATGCGCAAGAAGATGCCGATGCCCAGGCCAGCGCGGCCCGGGTGCTGCGCGACAAGGCGGGCTTGCAGAGCCCGTACCTGGAGCAGTTGGCCACCTTCTCCGGCCCGGTGCGCGACCCCCGGGGCTGGTCGCTGGCCGTCGCTTACTGTGCCCTGGTGCCGCCTGAGGTGCTGGCGCAGGCACCGCTAACGCTGGTACCCGTGGCCGAATTGCCTGCGCTGCCTTTTGACCACCGTGCCATGGTCGATGCCGCCGTGGCCCGCGTGCGCAGCAAAAGCCAGTATTCGTCCATGCCCGTGCACCTGTGCGCCGAGCCGTTCACGCTGCCGCAGCTGCAGGCTGTGTACGAGGCGGTGCTGGGCGAGCCGGTCAACAAGGTGAGTTTTCGCCGCAAGATGGACGAGTTGGCCATGCTGGAGCCGGTGCCGGGAGCACTGCAAGGCGGCGGCGCCCACCGGCCCGCGCAGCTGTACCGGGTGCGCCCGGCCTACCGGCGCAATCTGTCGCTGAGCGCGCGCGGGCTGTAGCGCGGGCTTAGCGCACAAACTATTGGACCGCCGCACGGAAATCTGGCACAAACGCAAACTTTGTGTCCCACGAACGGTGGGTGCGTCGCGCGGGCCAGGATGGCTGCCGTTGCACCACCAACAACAAGCCGGCACAACGCTGGCACCTGAGGGAAATCCATGTCTTTGCGGCTCAAATTCAACCTGGTGCTGGCGGCCGTGCTGCTGGTGGCAGCGGCGGGGGCGGGAGTTTATGTGCACCGCTTTCTGCAGCAGTCTGCCATCGAGGAGGTGCAGCACAACTCGCAGATCATGATGCACGCGGCCATGGCGATCCGCGACTACACGACAGAGCTGGTCAAGCCCCACCTGGACGTGACGCTGGCCGAGAAATTCCTGCCGCAGACGGTGCCTGCCTACGCGGCCACCGAAACCCTGCGCCGCCTGCAGAACCGGTTTCCGGGCTATGAGTACAAGGAGGCAGTGCTCAACCCCACCAACCTGCGCGACCGTGCCAACGAGTGGGAGGAACGCATCATCGGCGACTTCCGCGAAGGCCGGGCCGACCTCAAGAAAGAGGTCACCGGCGAGGTGGGCGAGGGCATGCACCGCGCCATGTACGTGGCCCGCCCCATCACCATCAAGCAGGCGCAATGCATGGCCTGTCACAGCACACCGGCCGTGGCGCCGCCCACCATGCTCAAAGTCTATGGCGACAAGAACGGGTTTGGCTGGGGCATGAACGAGACGGTGGGCATCCAGGTGGTGAAGGTGCCGATGTACTTCCCGCTGGAGAAGGCGCGTCAGACCTTCAACACGGTGATGGCGGCGCTGGTGGGTAGTTTTGTGCTGCTTTTCGTCGGGCTCAACCTGTCGCTGTCGTCGCTGGTGATCGAGCCCATGGCGCGGCTCAACCGCAAGCTGGAAGACCTGGCCACCAAGGACTTCCTGACGGACCTGGTCAACCGCCGCCGCTTCTTTGAGAGGCTGGAGACCGAGATGGCCGACACCCGCATCAAGAAGGGCAGTCTGTCGGTGGTGATGTTTGACATCGACTTTTTCAAACGCATCAACGATACCTTTGGGCATGACTCGGGCGATGTGGTGCTCAAGAGCACGGCGCTGCGTGTGCGCGAACTGCTGCGGTCGTCCGACTGCGCTGCGCGTTTCGGGGGCGAGGAGTTCATCATCCTGCTCAAGGAAACCCCGGTGGATGCCGCCATGGCCATGGCCGAGGCGGTGCGCGCGCGCATTGCAGGCGTGCCGTTCGACGCAGTGGGCCATGTAAGCGCCAGTTTTGGCGTGGCCACCTGGGACCACAAGGAAGACAGCCACGCCCTGATCAAGCGCGCGGACACGGCGCTGTACAAGGCCAAGTCCAGCGGTCGCAACTGCGTAGTGCAGGCCGAAGAGTCCGTATGACCCCTTGCGTGTCTCCGGGCAGAGCCCGGCACGCTCAGGCCATGGCGGCCTTGGCCTCCTCATAGTCAGCCCGGTAGTCCGCCGCCAGCGCGGTTTTTTGCTTCTCCGTCAGCAGCTTGCCAGCCATCTGGAAGAAGCGGTGTTCTTCTTCCTTGAGGTGGTGTTCCACCTTCTCCGCCAGTTTCTTGGCCAGCGGCAGCCAGCTGGGGGTGGCCGGATCTGCCTCTTCCAGTGACTCCAGCAGTTCATCGAGCTGGTGGTGCTCTGAAATGGCGTGGCGGGACAGGTCGATGCCCGCGTCGTGCGCCATCAGCGGAATATAAAAATGCCGTTCCTCAGCCCGCTCATGGGCCGTCAGTTCCTGCTTGAGCTGGTCAAACAGCTCGCGCCGCTCGGGGGTGTCTCCGCTGGTGTCGGTGAGTGCGGTGTACAGCGCTCGTTGGCGTTCGTGGCTCTCGCGCAGGGCTTCAAAGATATTGGTGGTGTCGGTCATGGTGCGGCTGTGTGGGGAATGTGGAGCTGTGACAAAGGTGCGGTGGGCTACTTGAGTACCTTGCGCGCGGCACCCACGCCGATGACGGCCAGCACCACAAACACCACGGCAATCACCAGGAACAGCACAAACAGCACCTTGGCGATGCCCGCCGCGCCTGCGGCGACTCCGCTGAATCCCAGGGCACCGGCGACCAGGGAGATCAGGGCAAAAATGATGGCGTACTTCAGCATGGTGGTCGCTCCTTGCAGTGGATGTTCAGGCAGCGGGGCTGCGAAAGGGTGTGCAGGAACGATACCGAGGGGCCGTCGGCAGCGCCGTCAGTGCGGGCGGGCGGTGGGTGTAGGAGAGGGCCGCTGGCGGGCAGTGGTGAAGCGTCAAAAGAAAAGCCGCAACGCGGAGCGTTGCGGCTTTGGAGGTGGGACGGCTCTGACGGTCTTTTGGTCTGCGCTCACATCGCTGACGCGATATGAGCTTCGTCCGCAGACCGAAAACCGCGCTATCGCGCGGCGGGCTTTACAGCCCGGCTGCAGCGCGCAGCGCAGCAGCTTTATCGGTCTTCTCCCAGCTGAATTCGGGCTCTTCGCGGCCGAAGTGGCCGTAGGCTGCGGTCTTCTCATAGATGGGACGCAGCAGGTCCAGCATCTGGATGATGCCCTTGGGGCGCAGGTCGAAATGCTCACGCACCAGCGCTGCCAGACGCTCGTCCGACACCACGCCCGTGCCTTCTGTGTAGACCGTGATGTTCATGGGCTCGGCCACGCCGATGGCATACGCCACCTGGATCTGGCACTGGCGCGCCAGGCCTGCGGCCACGATGTTCTTGGCCACATAGCGGGCAGCGTAGGCTGCCGAGCGGTCCACCTTCGTTGGGTCCTTGCCGCTGAAAGCGCCGCCGCCGTGGGGGCAGGCACCGCCGTAGGTGTCCACGATGATCTTGCGGCCGGTCAGGCCACAGTCACCTTGTGGACCGCCGATGACAAAGCGGCCCGTGGGGTTGATCAGGTAGCGCGTGTTCTGCAGCCATTCCTTGGGCAGCACGGGCTTGATGATCTCTTCGATGATGGCTTCGGTGAACGAGGCCTTCATCTTGGTTTGCGTTTCGCTCTGGTCGGGGTGGTGCTGGGTAGAGAGCACCACGGTGTCGATGCTGTGGGGCTTGCCGTCCACGTAGCGCATCGTCACTTGCGACTTGGCATCGGGGCGCAGGAACGGCAGGCGGCCGTCCTTGCGCAGCTGGGCCTGGCGCTCGACGAGGCGGTGCGCGTAATAGATGGGCGCGGGCATCAGCTCGGGCGTTTCGTCGCAGGCGTAGCCGAACATCAGGCCCTGGTCGCCAGCGCCGGTGTTCAGGTGGTCGTCGCTCGCGTGGTCCACGCCCTGGGCGATGTCGTTGGACTGCTTGTCGTAGGCCACCAGCACGGCGCAGCCCTTGTAGTCGATGCCGTAGTCGGTGTTGTCGTATCCGATGCGCTTGATGGTGTCGCGCGCCACCTGGATGTAGTCCACGTGGGCGTTGGTGGTGATTTCGCCCGCCAGCACCACGAGGCCGGTGTTGGTCAGCGTTTCGGCGGCGACGCGGCTGCGGGGATCTTGCTTGAAGATTGCATCGAGAATCGCGTCCGAGATCTGGTCGGCCACCTTGTCGGGGTGGCCTTCGGAGACGGATTCCGAGGTAAAGAGAAAGTCGTTCGCCATTTGAATAAACTCCTGTGTTCCGGCATTTGGGGCGTTGCCCTCACCCCGAAGGAGATCTGGCGAACGCTTTAGCAGATTTTTTTAACGTCGCCCTGCAAGTTGCTCATTTAACTCAGCGACCCCGTCATTTTAATGCCAGTCGTCTTTCGATTCTTTTCCGTATTTCCACTGTGGTTGCTGCACATCATGGGCGCGGCCATGGGCTGGATTGCGTTTTGTGCGTCGCCCACGTACCGGCGTCGCTTTCTGGCCAATTCGGCCCTGGCAGGGTATTCGTTGGGCGACGTGCGTGCCGCTGTGGCCCATGCCGGCCGCATGGTGGCCGAGCTGCCGCGCCTGTGGCTGGGGGCGCCACTGCCCTGCCGCATCGAAGGCGAGGCCTGTGTGGAGCAGGCGTATGCGGCCGGGCGCGGCATTTTGTACCTCACGCCGCACCAGGGGTGCTTCGAGCTGTCGGCCCAGGCGGCGGCCCGGCGCTGGAGCGCGGAGCGCGGCCCCATCACCGTGCTGTACCGCCCCGCGCGCCAGGCCTGGCTGGCCAAGGTGATGGAGACCGCACGCAACCGGCCCGGCATGCTGGCCGTGCCCACCACGCTGGCGGGGGTGCGCCAGATGATCAAGGCCCTGCGGCGGGGTGAGGCCGTGGGCCTGCTGCCCGACCAGGTCCCGCCGGACGGGCAGGGCCTTTGGGCGCCGTTTTTTGGCCGCGATGCCTACACCATGACCCTGGCCGTGCGCTTGGCGCAGCAGACGGGTGCTGCCGTTGTGCTGGTGCGCTGCGAGCGGCTGCCCTGGGGCCGTGGTTTTGTCACCCATTTCGAGCCGCTGGCGCAACCGCTGTCGGACCAGTTGGACGTTGCCGTTGTGCAGATCAACCAGGCCATGGAACACCTTATCCGCCAGTGCCCCGAGCAATACCTGTGGGGCTATGCCCGCTACAAGCAGCCGCGCGCCGAGGCAGCGCCTGCTGCGGGAGCTGCGGTATGACGGGACGCCTGGGTGTGTGGTTCATGCGGGTGCTGGCGCACCTGCCGCTGCCCGTGCTGCGCGGCATGGGGTGGCTGCTGGGGCAGGTGGCCTTTGTGCTGGTGGCGCCCCGGCGCAAGGTGGCGCTGCGCAACCTGGAGTTGTGTTTTCCGGACTGGACCGAGGCGCGCCGCCGCGCCGTGGCGCGCGCCAGTTTTGTGGTGTTCTGCCAGACCTGGTTGGACCGCAGCTGGCTCTGGGCCGCGCCCCGCGAGGTGGTCGAGCGGCGCGTGCAACTCAGAGGTGCCGTGCACGAGCTCGACGGCGACACGCCCACCATACTGTTTGCGCCGCACTTCTATGGCATGGATGCGGGTGGCCTGGCGCTGCCGCTGCATTCGGGCCGAGCGTTCACGTCCATTTTTGCCACCCACCCCGATCCGGCGGTGGACGGCTGGTTCATGGCCGGGCGCCAGCGTTTTGGTGACGTGCGCATGCTCAACCGCTCGGACGGCGTCAAACCCATCATCGCCAACCTGCGCAAGGGCGGCCTGCTGTACCTGCTGCCCGACATGGACTACGGGCGCAATGATTCGGTGTTTGTGCCGTTCTATGGCGTGACGGCGGCCACCATCCCGTCGCTGTCGCGGTTTGCGCGGCTGGGACGCGCCAAGGTGGTGGGTGTGTATTCGCGCATGACGCCCACAGGCTACGTGGCCGAGGTCTCGCCCGCCTGGGCGAACTACCCCACCGACGATGCCGAGGCCGACACCCTGCGCATGAACCACGAGCTGCAGGCCGTCATCAACACCATGCCCGAGCAGTACTACTGGGTGCACAAGCGTTTCAAGACACGGCCCGAAGGCGAACCGTCTTTTTACGCCTGAAAATTTGAGTCAAATCAGCGTCTGGCGCCGATCTGTCAAGCGCTGGTAGCTATCATTTTGATTGCAAAAATCGCTGCAGTTCCAGAGCCACGCGCTCGGGGTGCTCGTGCACGATCCAGTGCGATGCCTTCTCCACCTGCCGCAGCTGCAGCTGCGGCACCCAGCCCGGCAGGCCGTCGAGCAAGCCGGGCAGCAGGGCCGGGTCGTCCATGCCCCACAGGACCAGCGTGGGCACCGTCACCGTCAACATGGATTCGGGCAGGGTGATGGCCTGCGCGCCCGGGTCACCATCGCGGGGTGGGCGCAGGGGGCTGGCGCGGTAGTAGTTGCAGGCACCCGTCAGGCCCTGCTGCCACAGCGCGCGGTACTGGGCACGCACGCTCTCGGTCAGCCACGCGGGGGCGCTGCCGTCTGGGGCGTTGAAAAAAGCGAACAGGCGGCGAAAGTCGTCCTCGGCCAGCAGGGCCTCGGCATCAGGCCTGCACAGGAAGTGCATGTACTGGCTGCCCGCCTGCTGCGCAGCGTTGTGTGCCAACTCTCGCACAAAGGCGCCAGGGTGGGGGGAGTTGATGATGGCCAGCCGCTTCATGAGCTGCGGCTGCTGATTGGCCAGGTTCCAGGCCACGGCGCCGCCCCAGTCGTGCGCCACCAGGCATTCCAGCGCGCCGCCGGGGCATTCGTGGGCAATCAGCGCCACCAGGTCCTGCACCAGATGCTTGGCACGGTAGGCATCCACTTCGGCGGGGCTGCTGGAGGGGCCAAACCCGCGCAGGTAGGGCGCCACGCAGTGGTAGCCACCGTTTTCGGGGCGGGAAAAGTGCAGCAGCAGCTCATCCCAGATGAAGGCGCCCTCGGGGAAGCCGTGCAAAAACAGCAGCACTGGGCGACCCGCCACACCGCTTACGCGGCAGTGCAGGGTGGTTCCGTGGGGCAGGGGAGTGGAGACGGTCTGGATCATGGCGCTATGCATTTAATAGCTAATAGCGCTTGATGGATAAGCGCTAGGGCCTAATTTGACTGAATATCCTCAGAATCACCGAGCTCTGGGGGCTCAACGGCGGGGGCAGGGGCTGCGTCGCCCGAGGCTTGCACCGGGTGCGCCCACTGCCACAGCAGCTGTGCCACCTCGTCCACGCCTTGTTTCTTGAGGGCCGAGAACATCATCACCTCTCCGCCGGCCGCGTTCAGTCGCGTAATCGACAGGATCTTGGCTTGCTCCGAGCGTGTGAGCTTGTCCGCCTTGGTGAGCACGATCAGGAATTTCAGGCCTTCTTCGACCCGTGGTCGCAGCACTTCAAGCAAGGCCTCGTCCAGCTCGGTCAATCCCAGCCGGGGGTCACACAGCAAGACGATGCCGGTGAGCCCAGGGCGGCTCACCAGGTAATTGACCATCACCTGCTGCCAACGCACCTTGTCGGACCTCGACACCTTCGCGTAGCCGTAGCCGGGCAGATCGGCCAGCACCGCATCGGTCGCGCCGTGCTTGCCCAGTGAGAAAAGGTTGATGTGCTGCGTGCGCCCGGGCCGTTTGGAGGCGAAGGCCAGCTGCTTTTGCTGCGTGAGCGTGTTGATGCACGTGGATTTGCCCGCGTTGGAGCGGCCCACAAAAGCGATCTCGGGCACATGGATGGGCGGCAGGTGGTGCAGCTGGGCGGCCGTGGTCAGAAACCTGGCGGTGTGCATCCAGCCCATGGCGATCTTGGCGTCGGGAGCGGGCGGAAGGGAGCCAGCAACTGGCGCGGTGGAAGAGGTCGTCATGGAATATTGGGAGGCTTGGGAGCCTCATTGTAGAATCGCGAGGTTTTGCGCACATAAACACAGACCCTCGATATGAAGTTGCTCGCCTCTTTGCTGACGGCTGCCGCACTGGCAGCACCTGTTTTTTCGGCCTATGCGGCGGGCGATGCCCCCAAAGCGGCCAAGCCGGATCTCGTCAAAGGCGAGGCCAGCTACACCGCAGTGTGTGCTGCCTGCCATGGCGCCGATGGCAATTCGGCCATTGCGGCCAACCCCAAGCTGTCGCAGCAACACCCCGAATACCTGGTCAAGCAGTTGCAGGAATTCAAGTCCGGCAAGCGCAACAACGCCATCATGAAGGGTTTCGCCACCGCGCTGTCGGACGAGGACATGAAGAACATTTCGTACTGGGTGGCTTCCAAGGCGGCCAAACCCGGTTTCGCCAAGGACAAGAACCTGGTCTCCCTGGGGGAGCGCATCTACCGTGGCGGCATCGCCGACCGCCAGATCGCTGCCTGCGCTGGCTGCCACAGCCCCAACGGCGCGGGCATCCCTGCCCAGTACCCCCGCCTGTCGGGTCAGCACGCTGACTACACCGTGGCCCAGCTCAACACCTTCCGCGATGGCTCGCGTGCCAACAGCACCCAGATGACGCAGGTGGCGGCCAAGCTGAACGACAAGGAAATCAAGGCCGTGGCGGACTACATCGCTGGCCTGCGCTGATTGACTTGATTTTCGTCAATCTTGTGGCCCGCTAGACCGGGTTGCACGGAACCTACCGCCAATAACAATCCCAAAACGGGCGGGCCCATCGCACAGATGGTCCCGCCCTTTTTCTTTCCTTCTCTCGCGCCTCCTCGCCGTCTCCTTTCTTTTTCATCCATGTCCGATAACACCCAAGGCCTTCGCATCCAGTCTGGTTCCCAGGCCTGGCGCGCCGGGATCGAGCTGCTGTCCTCCATGCGGTTCGCGATCTCGCTGCTGACGGTGATCTGCATTGCCTCGGTGATCGGCACGGTGCTCAAGCAGCACGAGCCGGCGGTCAACTACGTCAACCAGTTCGGTCCTTTCTGGGCGGAGTTGTTTGGCGCCATCCAGCTCAATGCCGTCTACAGCGCCTGGTGGTTCTTGCTGATCCTGGCGTTTCTGGTGATCAGCACCTCGCTGTGCATCGCCCGCAATACACCCAAGATCCTCATCGACCTCAAGGTCTACAAGGAAAACATCCGCGAACAAAGCCTGAAGGCTTTTCACCACAAGGCCGAGGCAACGCTTAGCGGCTCTGCCGAGGTCGAGGCGCGCCGCATTGGCACCCTGCTGGCCGGTGGCGGATGGAAGGTGCGCCTGCAGCAGCGCGACACCACCTCTGGCCCCTGCACTGGCTGGATGGTGGCGGCCAAGGCGGGTGCTGCCAACAAGCTGGGCTACATCGCCGCGCACAGCGCCATCGTGCTGGTGTGTGTGGGCGGTCTGCTGGACGGAGATCTCATCGTGCGCGCCCAGATGTTGCTGGGGGGCAAGACACCGTACCAGGGCGGCGGCCTGATTGCCGATGTGAAGCCCGAGCACCGGCTTTCCGAGCGCAACCCCACCTTTCGGGGCAACCTGCTGGTGGCTGAGGGCACACAGTCGAGCACAGCCATCCTGAATCAGTCCGACGGCGTGCTGCTTCAGGACTTGCCGTTTGCCATCGAACTCAAGAAGTTCATCGTGGAGCACTACTCCACCGGCATGCCCAAGCTGTTTGCCAGCGAGATCATCATCCACGACAAGGCCACGGGCGAGAAGACGCCCGCGCGTGTGGAGGTGAACCACCCGGCCAGCTACAAAGGCATCGAGATCTACCAGTCGAGTTTTGACGACGGCGGCTCGCACCTCAAGCTGCGCGGCGTGCCCATGGTGGCAGGCGCCAAGCCCATTGAGGTCGAAGGAGTGGTCGGCAATTCCACCCAGCTGACCAACAACGGCGGCGGCCCGGGCAGCGAGACGCTGACGCTGGAGTTCACAGCACTGCGCACCATCAATGTCGAGAACTTCGGGGGTGCAGGCCCCGGAGGCAGCGGTGTGGATGTGCGCAAGGTGGACCTGCGCGAGTCGGTGGAATCCCGCCTGGGCGCCGCCAACAAGACCGTCACCAAAAAAGAACTGCGCAACGTGGGCCCGAGCGTGAGCTACAAGCTTCGGGACGCAGCGGGCCAGGCGCGTGAGTTCCACAACTACATGCTGCCTGTGGACACGGGCGATGGCGTGCCGGTGTTTCTGCTGGGTGTGCGCGAAACCCCTGCAGAGCCATTCCGGTACCTGCGGGTGCCAGCCGATGACAAGGGCAGCATGGACGGCTTCGTTCGCATGAAGGCCACCTTGGCCGACCCCGCAGCGCGCGAGCAGGCCGTGCGCCGCTATGTGGCGCAGGCCATCGACACCTCGCGCCCGGATCTGGCCGAGCAGTTGCAGCAGTCTGCACTGCGGGCCTTGGCCCTGTTTGCGGGCCAGGGCATGGTCGATGGCAAGCCCACTGGTGGCCTGCAGGCGGTGTCGGACTTCATGGAGGCCAACGTGCCCGAGGCCGAGCGCGCGCGGGCGGGTGAGGTGCTGGTGCGCATTTTGAACGGCACGCTGTTCGAGGTGGCCCAGTTGTCGCGCCAGCGTGCCGGCCTGCCGCCGCTTCCCCAGGACGACCAGACGCAGGGCTTCATGACGCAGGCCGTGCTCTCGCTCAGCGACGCGCAGATCTACCCCGCACCGCTGGCGTTTGAACTCAAGGACTTCACCCAGGTACAGGCCAGTGTTTTCCAGGTGGCGCGAGCCCCTGGCAAGAATGTTGTCTATCTGGGATGTGCCTTGCTGATCCTGGGCGTTTTTGCCATGCTCTACGTGCGCGAACGGCGCGTCTGGGTCTGGGTGGCGCCGCAGGACGGGCGTACCCACGCCACCATGGCCCTGTCCACCAACCGCAAGACCATGGACGGCGACCAGGAGTTTGTCCAGCTCGCACAAAAACTGATCGGGGCATCGCCCCGCGAAGGCACCGCATGAATACCGCGACTTCTTCCTCCACGGCCACCACGATCACCCTGAACGAGGGTTTTTTTGCCCGCCGCAACTGGTTCGACTGGCTGTTTGCCGCCATCGTGGCCGTGGGCGGGCTGTATGCGTTGCAGCGCTACGGCGCCTTCATGGACGTCTACGAGAAAGGTATTTTGCTGGGTGCCATTCCGTGCACGATCTGGCTGGGCTGGTTCTGGCGCCCCTTGCGCGCGCTGATGCTGATCGTGGCTGCGGTGGCGCTGTTGGCCATCGGCCTGTACCAGCAAGACGGTGCGGGTAGTCTGGCGCGGGCCGATACGGTGTTCGGCCTCAAGTATTTCCTGTCGAGCCAATCTGCAATCCTGTGGATGAGCATGCTGTTCTTCATGAGCACCATCTTTTACTGGGTGGGCATGTTCTCCCGCGGCGAGGGCCGCACCATGAGCATGCTGGGCTCGCGCATTGCCTGGGTGGCCGTGGCCATGGCGCTCATCGGCACGCTGGTGCGCTGGTACGAAAGCTACCTCATCGGCCCGGACATCGGCCACATCCCGGTGAGCAATCTGTATGAAGTGTTTGTGCTGTTCTGCTGGATGACGGCGGCGTTCTACCTGTATTACGAACAGCAGTACGACACGCGTGCACTGGGCGGGTTCGTGATGTTGGTAGTCAGTGCCGCCGTGGGCTTCCTGCTCTGGTACACGGTGGTGCGCGAAGCGCACGAGATCCAGCCCCTGGTGCCTGCCCTCAAGAGCTGGTGGATGAAGCTGCATGTGCCCGCCAACTTCATCGGCTACGGCACGTTTGCGCTGGCCGCCATGGTGGCCTTTGCCTACCTCATCAAGCAGCAGGCCACCGAAACCCGCTGGTACAAGCTGGCGCCGCTGTGGCTGCTGGGCGTGGTGCTGTGTTTCGAGCCCATCGTGTTCCGCCAAGGTGCGACCGAGAACGGTGGCAGCTACTGGATGGTGTACTTCGGCATTTCGGCTTTCATCGTGGCTGGCATCCTGCTGGGCCGCAAGCGCATCGCGGCGCGCCTGCCCTCGTTTGAGATCCTGGACGATGTGATGTACAAGTCCATCGCCGTGGGCTTTGCGTTCTTCACCATTGCTACCGTGCTCGGCGCGCTGTGGGCGGCCGAGGCCTGGGGCGGCTACTGGAGCTGGGACCCGAAGGAAACCTGGGCGCTGATCGTCTGGCTCAACTACGCCGCCTGGCTGCACATGCGACTGATGAAGGGGCTGCGCGGCACCGTGTCGGCCTGGTGGGCGCTGGTGGGCCTGGCGGTGACCACGTTCGCGTTTCTGGGGGTGAACATGTTCCTGAGCGGTTTGCACAGCTACGGCACGCTGTGATGGGGTGAGGGCTCAGTCGGGCATCGGAGTGGGGCCGACAACTATTGCGTCTTCGGTGTAACCTGCGTGGTCTAGGGAACGAACTAACAGTTGTGCTGCTCTACTGCTGCAGCTGTTTCCACCAGACCATGACCGGAGCCTCCCCATGCTGATCCCCTCGCGCGATTCGGGTTTCAACCACCCCCACTCCTCCGAAATCACCCCCCGCGCGGTCTACGAAGACCGGCGCCAGATGCTCAAGCTCATGGCGGGCGGCGCTGCAGGTGCCGCGATGGCGGCCTGGGCCGGCCGCGAGGCGCTGGCGCAGCAGGCGCAGGTGGTGCGGCCCAACAAGCTGGCTGCGCTCGCGGGTGCCAAGTCCACCGTGGCGGGTGCGGTCACGATGGAAAAGCTCACTGACTACAAAGACGCGAGCACCTACAACAACTTCTACGAATTCGGCACCGACAAGGCCGACCCCGCGCGCAACGCCCACACACTCAAGACCACGCCCTGGACGGTGGAAGTGGAAGGCCTGGTCAAGAAGCCGGGTAAATACGGCATCGAAGACCTGATCAAGCTCAGCGCGCAGGAAGAGCGCATCTACCGTCTGCGCTGCGTGGAAGGCTGGTCCATGGTCATCCCCTGGGTGGGTTATTCGCTGGCCGAACTGATCAAGCGCGTGGAGCCCCAGGGCAGCGCCAAGTATGTGGAATTTGTGACGCTGGCCGACAAGGCCACCATGCCTTTTGTCGGATCGCGCGTGCTCGACTGGCCCTATGTGGAAGGCCTGCGCATGGACGAGGCAATGAACCCTCTCACACTGCTGGCTTTTGGCATGTATGGCGAAGTGCTGCCCAACCAGAACGGGGCGCCTGTTCGCCTGGTGGTGCCGTGGAAGTACGGCTTCAAGAGCGCTAAAAGCATTGTCAAGATCCGCTTTGTCGAGAAAGAACCCGGCACGGCATGGAACAAGGCGGCCAAGCAGGAATACGGCTTTTACTCAAACGTGAACCCTGAGGTGGACCACCCTCGCTGGAGCCAAGCCACCGAGCGACGCATTGGCGAAGATGGCCTGTTTGCCAAAAAGCGCAAGACGCTCATGTTCAACGGCTATGAAGCCCAGGTGGGGCAGCTGTACGCGGGCATGGACCTCAAGAAGTTCTACTGATCTTCATTCGCCTTTTTTCTCCGCTTGACGTGTAGTTAAAGCGGCAGAAGAGGGGCGCGGATCACCATGCGCAAACTCTTGCTCCATTCTGCCGCCAAGCCCGTGGTCTTTGCACTGTGCCTGCTTCCGTTGGCATGGCTGGTCTACGCTGCGGCTGCCAATCAGCTGGGCGCCAATCCGGCCGAGGCCCTGATCCGCGCCACGGGTGACTGGACGCTGCGCGCGCTCTGTCTGGTGCTGGCCGTTACGCCGCTGCGCGTGGTGACTTCCACGCCCCAGCTTGCGCGCTTTCGGCGCATGCTGGGCCTGTTCGTGTTTTTCTACGGCCTGCTGCACCTGCTGAGCTACGCCTGGTTCGACATGGGTTTTGATGGGACCGACATCGTGCGCGACATCATCAAGCGGCCTTTCATCCTGGTCGGGTCTCTGGCGCTGCTGGTGCTCACGCTGCTTGCCGCCACATCGTTCAACCGCGCGATCAAGGCTTTGGGCGCAAAGCGCTGGCAGGCGCTGCACCGCAGCGTATACGCAGTGGCGGGCCTGGCCATCCTGCACTTCTTCTGGATGCGCGCTGGCAAGAATGATTTTGGCGAGGTGGCGGTGTATGCGGCGGTTTTGTCAGCTTTGCTGGGCTGGCGGCTGTGGCACCGGCTGCGCAAGCGTCGGCCAACCCAGGGTACGGCGGGGGCCAAGGCATCCCAAGCCGCCCGCACGTCGTAGCGCTGTGCTTGTGGAATTATTTGCTATATAAATAATAGCTGCTGGCGCTTGATGGTAAAGCGCCAGCAGCAAATTTAGCCTGAAATTCCAAGGCCTGTGGCTACCGCGCCGGTGCCGCGCGCATCTGCCGGGTCACAGGATCGATGTAACCGGTGGGAATCTGGTAGGCCCGATCGTCAAACAGGTCGATGCCACACATGAGGTTCTCGATCCAGCTGAAGAAATCGCTGATCGCCTGCTTGCCCATGATGGGCGCGCCATGCTGTGGCACCAGCATGGCGATATCCAGTTGCCGTGCCATGCGGACCCACAGCCGCAGGATCTTGTTGGACACCATATAGCGGCGGTGAAATCCCTCCATGCGCGGGATGTGGGCGTGGAGGTCGGTCACTGGCACACGAGCCTCGGCGCCCGACATCATCGACACCCCCAGGTCGCCGGTGAACAGGATGCGGCTGACCGGGTCGTAGAAGTGAAAGTTGCCCTCGGAGTGCATGAAGTGCGCAGGCAGCAGCACCAGTTCATGGCGGCCCAGGGGCAGATGCCCGCCACTGTCGGGCACACCGATGACGCGATTTTCCGTCTTGCCTACCTTGGTGAAGTGGGGCGCAAAACGTTCCCAGACGCGTGAGATCACCAGGTCGGCCTTGGTGCTGGTCATCCAGCGATCCAGCGAGGCAATGATGTCTGGGTCTGCATGCGAAGCGATCAGGTACGACAGCTTGTGCGGTGGGAAGTGCTTGGTCATCCCCATGAACAGCTCGTTGAAGGCCAGGTTGCCACCGGGGTCGATGATGGCGCCGGTGTCGTCGTCCACGATCAGAAACTGGTTGGCCTGAACGGCCTGACCGTCTTCTTCGATGAGGTCGGTGAACATCAGACAAGCATGGTTCTTGTCGCGGTAGAGTTCGAGGGCCATGGCCATCCTGCGGTGCAATAAAGCACGAACTGTACGATTGACCCTCTGAGACGTCCTTGATAGAAATCAAGTGCCTTGGTGGTATTGGTGGCCAGAACCGTTGTCCCGGTCCTTCTGCCGCTATTCAGCGCGGCGCTGACGCTGCGGCTGCGGGGGGCTGCGCAGGGCTGGCGGTACCGACGCCGGGGGTCAAGGTCTGGGGCAGGGTCGCACGCTGCGCAGCTGCCGGACTGCTGGGCAAATACAGGGGACCCCGTTGACCGCAACCTGCAAGGGCTGCCGCACTGGCAGCAAGGACAAGCGTCCTGACTAGAATTTGGGAAGCTTTCAACATGCGCAAATTGTAATGACCGACCTCGAATTCATGGACCACGCCGAAAAACTGCTGCTTGCCGTCGAGCGCAGCTGCGATCGCATCAACGATGCGACCGATGCCGATGTGGACGCCCAGCGCTCCGGGGGCATGGTGACATTGACGTTCCCCAACCGCAGCCAGATCGTGATCAATCTGCAAAAACCTCTGCACGAGGTGTGGATGGCCGCTCGGTCCGGTGGTTACCACTACCGATTTGACGGCCAAGCCTGGCAGGACACCAAAGGAGCTGGCGAGTTCTTTGAGTGCCTGAGCCGCGACGCAGCCGCCCAAGCGGGTTTGCCACTGCAGTTTTCAGCGTGAGCCACCCTCCCGGGTGGCGCACGTCTCTCAGGTAGATGGAAGAGCGTCCGCAACGCCATCAGTTGCGGAACAGGTCCAGGATGCGGTTCCGCTCTTCGGTGGGCGGTGGCGCTTGTGGAGCCACAGCAGGTGATGCGGATCGGTCATCGAGACCCACACTTGGAATACCGCTGTTGCGCGCGTACTCGTCGTAGAACCATTCTCCGCCTACATTGACCACGCCAGCGGGCACTGTGGGCTCCATGACGGGGACACCCTTGAGTGCACGTTCCATGAAATTGATCCATACCGGCAGGCTGAGGCCGCCCCCTGTTTCGCGGCTTCCCAGGTTACGCGGCGTGTCGTAGCCAATCCAGGTCACTGCAGCGATCGTGGGTTGGTATCCGGCAAACCATGCGTCCACAGAATCGTTGGTGGTCCCGGTTTTTCCGTAGAGGTCTGGCCGCTTCAGAGTTGCTTGCGCCCGCGCTGCGGTACCGGAGCGCGTGACCTCTTGCAGCAAGCTGTTCATCACGAAGGCGTTGCGGGCATCAATGGCGCGCGGTTGTTCGCTGGTGACCGGCGGAGCCGTTTCAGAGATGACACGGCCCTTGTGGTCGGTGACCTTGGTGATCAGCCAGGGGTTCACGCGGTATCCGCCGTTGGCAAAGACGGAATAGGCCGTAGCCATTTGCAGGGGTGTGACGGAGCCCGCGCCCAACGCCATGGTGAGGTAGGCCGGGTGCTTTTCAGCATCGAAGCCAAAGCGGGATACCCACTCCTGCGCGGTCTTCGGCCCGACGGCCTGCAAGATGCGGATCGAGATCATGTTCTTGGACTTGGCCAGTCCCGTGCGCATGCTCATGGGGCCGTCGTACTTGCCATCGTAGTTCTTGGGCTCCCATGGTTGGCCACCGGTCACCCCTGCATCAAAGAACAGAGGGGCGTCGTTGATGACCGTTGCGGGCGTGAACCCTTTCTCCAGTGCCGCAGAGTAGATGAAGGGTTTGAAGCTCGACCCGGGTTGGCGCCATGCCTGTGCGGCGTGGTTGAACTTGTTCTTGTCGAAATCAAATCCGCCGACCAGCGCCCGGATGGCTCCAGTGCGCGGGTCCAGTGCCACCAGGGCGCCTTCGACTTCGGGCAGCTGTGTAATTTCCCAGGCGTTCTTGGGTGTTTTCACCACTCGGATCACTGCTCCACGGCGGATCTTGATGTTGGGCGCGGCCTTGTCACTCAGGCCGGACTGTGCGGGCTTCAGTCCATCGCCGGTGATTTCCAGTGTGTCGCCGTTCGCGCGGGCTGCAACAATTTTGCGCGGCGAGGCCTCCAGAACCACTGCAGAAAGGACGTCGCCGTTGTCCGGGTGGTTGGCCAGCGCGTCGTCAATGGCGTCTTCCACCTCCTGGGCCGCCGTCGGCAACACCACGAACTTTTCCGGTCCTCGGTACTGCTGGCGCCGCTCGTAGTCCATGATGCCTCGGCGCAGCGCCGCGTACGCAGCCTCTTGTTCCGCAGCGTTAAGTGTCGTGTAGACGTTGAGTCCGCGTGTGTAGGCCTCGTTGCCATACTGCGTGAAGATCAGCTGGCGCGCCATCTCGGCCACGTACTCTGCATGAATCCGGGTACTGTCCGGGCCGGTACGGATCTTGAGTTCTTCTTTCTTAGCATCTGTCGCCTGCTCGGCGGTGATGAAGCCGTTTTCCTCCATGCGCTCAATGATGTAAAGCTGCCTGGAGCGAGCCCGCTTGGGGTTGCTGATGGGGTTGTACGCAGAGGGCGCTTTGGGCAGACCTGCAAGCATGGCCGCCTCAGCCACGGACACCGATTTCAGGGGCTTGCCAAAATAGGCTTCTGACGCCGCAGCGAATCCATAGGCGCGATTGCCCAAATAAATCTGATTCATGTAAATCTCAAGAATCTGATCTTTGGTCAGTAAATGCTCGAGTTTGAATGTCAGTAAGATTTCGTAAATTTTGCGTGTAAATGTTTTCTCTGACGAGAGGTAAACATTCCGCGCCACCTGCATTGTGATAGTAGAGGCGCCCTGGCTTTTTACCCGGCCAAGATTAGCCAAGGCTGCGCGAATTACGCCTTTGTAGTCAACGCCGCCATGCTGGAAGAAGCGGGCATCTTCAATGGCCAATACCGCGTCCTTCATGACTTTGGGGATTTCACCAATGGGGGTGAGGTTGCGGCGCTCCTCGCCGAATTCGCCCAGCAAAGCGCCTTCGGCTGAGTAAACGCGCAAAGGCAACTTGGGGCGATAGTCAGCGAGATCAGAGATGTCCGGCAGGTTCGGATAGGCCACCGCCAGCGCCACTGCAATGGTCAGAGCCAATCCCACGGCGGCGGCAGTCGCTAGGCCCACCATCCAAAGAGTGGCGCGCACCAGCCAACGGAGCCAAGTGGGGCGGGTGGGAGCGGAAGGAGAGTCCTGCTTGTCAGAGGACTTCGATGAAGAGGGCGGCATATCGCTCCGGAGGGGTAAGACGGCCCATTATAAAAATGTCCGCTGCACCCCACTGAAAATCACAATGCCCGGCCCGTGCCCGTCTGCCCAAAGGTGCGTCATCGTTGCCAAACGGTGTTGCAAGGGCGGCTAAATTCGTCTGCTTTTGGCAACGCTCCGCAAGTGTTACGCGGGGAAAAATCTTTGCTGGAGAACTATCTTACTGATAGCATTCATGTGAAGTGTTAAGTTTTGTTGCCTCATTTTGGCAAGTTACAGGGGACCAATCTTGAGCTCAATGGGGTCTTTGTTCAGTCGCCAGTCTCCGCCGCTGCTGGGAATCGACATCAGTTCCTCCAGTGTCAAACTGGTGGAGCTTGGGCGCGATAAGGCAGGCGGCTTGGTTCTGGAGCGTTGCGCGATCGAACCGCTGGAGCGTGGCTGGATCACGGATGGCAACATCGAAAAATTCGACGAAGTTGCGGACGCACTGCGCCGCCTGGTCAAAAAAAGTGGAACGCGCACGAAGAACGTCGCCTTGGCACTGCCGCCATCGGCCGTCATCACCAAGAAGATTACGCTGCCAGGGGGCATGACAGAACAAGAGCTTGAGGTTCAAGTCGAGTCGGAGGCCAATCAGTACATTCCTTTCTCGCTCGACGAAGTGAGTTTGGACTTCTGCGTCATCGGCCCCAGCAAAAATGCGCCGGGGGACGTCGATGTTCTCATTGCCGCATCTCGGCGAGAGAAGGTCCAAGACCGCCAAGGTTTGGCAGAGGCTGCAGGCCTCAAGCCGGTGGTGGTGGACATTGAATCCCATGCCTCCCGATTGGCTGCGGGGCGTCTCATTGAGGCCTTGCCCAAGAAAGGCGTCGACGCAATGGTTGCTCTTTTTGAGGTGGGAGCACTTACCACCAGCATGCAGGTTATCCGCAACGAAGAAGTTCTTTATGACCGGGACCAAGCTTTTGGAGGAGCGCAGCTGACCCAATTGATCGTCCGTCAATACGGTTTCTCAGTGGAAGAGGCGGAAAGTAAAAAGCGAAATGGTGACCTCCCAGAAGACTATCAATCGGCTGTGCTGCGGCCGTTTGTAGACAGCATGGCCCAAGAGATTGGGCGAGCTTTGCAGTTTTTCTTCACCAGTACACCCCATAACCGTGTTGATCACATCATGCTTGCAGGTGGCTCAGCGCCACTGCCAGGCCTGACAGAGGCTGTTACCCAGCAGACCGGCTTTGCGTGCAGCGCAGTCAATCCTTTTGACGGTATGGAAATCGGAAGTTCCGTTCGTTTGAAAAAAATGGTGCGTGAGGCGCCGTCCTATCTGACCTCGTGCGGTCTGGCCATGCGGAGGTTCCTGCAGTGATTCTGATCAATTTACTTCCGCACCGGGAAGCTGCGCGCAAACGTCGGAAGGAAGCCTTTCAGGCGACGATGTTCGCATCATTTCTGATTGGTCTGGCAATCGCTGGGGCAGTGTATTGGTGGTTTCAAATGATGATCACCGCACAGCAAGAGCGAAATGCTTTTCTTCAGAGTGAAATTAAGGTCCTTGAAGAACAAATCAAGGAAATTGCCACCATAGAAGACGAAATTGCGGCTTTGCGGGCTAGGCAGAAGGCTGTGGAAGATCTTCAGTCAGATCGAAATCTCCCTGTTCACTTGCTCAATGAGCTTGTGCGTCAGATACCAGAAGGCGCGTATGTGACAAGCATTAAGCAAACTGAGCAAGTAATCGCTATGCAAGGGGTTGCCCAATCCAACGAGCGTGTTTCTGAGATGCTTCGGAATTTGACCGATAACACTCCTTGGCTGTCAAAGCCGGAATTGGTGGAAATTGTGGCGAGCAATATTGCTTTGTCCTCAAGAGACCAGCGGCGAGTGTCCACGTTCAATTTGCGCTTCCGTTTGATGCGTACGGGTGAAGCACAAAAAGCCAAAGACTCGGCTAGCGCCGCGATTGGGAAATAGATATGGCAAAAAAATCAAAAAAAGATATTGATTTCTCTGCCTTGCAGGAGACTATCTCCCGGCAGTTCCGAAATTTAGATCCCAAAGATCCCTCTTTGTGGCCAGTAGCTCCAAAGATTCTGTTATATCTTTTTATTTCCATTGCGGTGGCTGCTGTTCTCTGGTTTGCCAAGATCAATGAGTATGAAGTCGAACTTGAAACCGAGATCGCTAAAGAGCAAACCCTACGCCAAGACTATCAAGCAAAATTGACTAAAGCGGTGAGTTTGGAGGCTTTAAAGCGTCAACGAGAACAAGTCCAGCAGTACGTGATTCAACTGGAAAAGCAACTGCCAAGCAAGGCCGAGATGGCGGCGTTGCTCTCTGATATTAATCAGGCCGGGCTTGGAAGAAGTTTGCAGTTTGATTTGTTCCGGCCAGGACAAGTTGTGGTTAAAGAGTATTATGCTGAATTACCTATTCAAATTCGTGTGACTGGAAAATATCACGATATGGGATCGTTTGCGTCTGATATCGCGCATCTGTCCCGAATTGTTACTTTAAACAATATTTCCATTGCCCCATTGGGGAAGGAGAAGGGTGGGGCTACGTTAACTATGGAGGCCACAGCCCGTACGTTTAGGTACCTCGATTCTGAGGAAATTCAGGCTCAAAAGCAGGTGGCGAAGGGCGGCAAAAAATGACGTCGCATAGACTGATTTCATTAATAGTGGCCGCTCTTGGCTTGTCCGGTTGTGTTTCTTCGGGTGATGACGAATTGCGTCAGTGGATGTCGGAGTTGCGGGCAACAACCAAACCCAAAGTAACCCCTTTGACTGAGCCCAAGCAATTTTTACCCCAAACCTATGCAATGGATTCAGGAGTCGAGCCGTTCAACTCTATAAAGTTAACACAGGCGTTGAGACGAGAGTCTACCCAGTCAGCCTCTAACGCTGCTTTAATTGCCCCAGAGATGGCCAGGCGAAAGGAGCCTCTGGAGTCTTATCCGCTGGATGTAATGGCGATGGTCGGCAGTCTTGATAAAAAGGATGCGCCGACTGCACTATTGAAAGTTGATAAGTTACTTTATCAAGTGCGAGTAGGGAACTATATTGGCCAAAACTACGGGCGAATAACGAAAATTACTGAAAATTCGATTCAGTTGCGCGAAATTGTTCAAGATGCGACTGGTGATTGGATTGAACGTGCAGCCTCCCTCGATCTGCAAGAGGACAAGAAATGAAATATCTGAAAATTTATCCATCAAAGATTTGTCAAATTGCAGTGGGATTCACATTTGCTGTGTTGACACCCATCAGTGTGTTTGCGCAGGTTGTAGTTCAATCTGTAATGGGGAGCGTGCAGAACGGCGTAGATGTGGTCCGTATTGATTTTTCTGAACCACTGAAGTCTGTGCCAACAGGATTTTCCATCCAATCGCCTCCTCGCATTGCTTTGGACTTTCCGGATGCGTCCAATGCGACCGGAAAAAATGTTTTTGAAGTGAATCAGGGCAACGTTAAGTCTGTCAATGTGGTGCAGGCCGGTGACCGCTCCCGAATTGTCCTGAATCTTAAGCAATCCACTTCCTATCAGGCTGAAATTCAAGGGAAATCACTCCTGATTTCTTTAGGGACGGTGCAGTTTGCCAATTCAGCAACTCAAGCGGTGCCTGCTCCAGTGTTTGCTGATCCTGCTAATTCTGATATCCAGACATTGAAAGATGTTGACTTCAGACGAGGCGCGGATGGCTCTGGGCGTGTGGTGGTGATGCTTCCTTCAAGCCAAGTGGGCGTTGATATTCGGCAGCAGGGAAAAGGCTTGGTGGTGGATTTCCTGAAATCTTCATTGCCGGAAGGGCTGCGTCGGCGTTTGGATGTGGGTGATTTTGGAACGCCAGTGCAAGCTATTACCACCGTTCAGCAAGGCGAGCGGGTTCGTATGACCATCGATCCTGTTGGCGATTGGGAGCATAGCGCATATCAAAGTGATAGCCAATTCGTGGTTGAAATCCGGCAGAAGAAGGTCGACCTGAACAAGCTAACACAAGGCCCTGGATATAGCGGGGAAAAGCTATCGCTGAATTTTCAGAATATTGAGGTTCGGTCACTTCTGCAAGTCATTGCTGATTTTACCAATTTCAATATTGTGACCTCGGATACGGTCACTGGTTCGCTGACATTGCGTCTCAAAGATGTACCTTGGGACCAAGCGCTTCAAATCATAATGGAGGCCAAAGGCCTGGGGATGCGGAAATCTGGTACTGTGTTGTGGATTGCGCCTAAAGATGAAATTGATGACAGGACTAAGAAGGATTACGAGGCTGCGTTAGCTATTCAAAAACTGGAGCCGCTTCGAACGCAAGCGTTCCAAATGAATTATGCAAAAGCGGTTGATATGGTCGCTCAACTGACGGCCTCAAGCGGTGGTACATCGGGGGGGACCTCAAATAGATTCCTGTCGGAGCGAGGTAGCGCTATTGCGGAACCCAGAACCAATCAGCTTTTTGTGACTGACACGGCAAGTAAACTGGAAGAAGTGCGTCAGTTGCTCTCGACTTTGGATGTTGCTGTTCGGCAAGTGATGATTGAAGCGAGAATTGTTGAAGCATCCGATACGTTCGGGCGCTCCTTGGGCGTCCGACTAGGTGGAACAGATTTGCGGGCTAATCGTGGCGGTACCGGGGGGTACAACATCGGCGGTGGCAATAGTGTGGCGTTTGGCACCAGCTACAGCAACGCGGTTGCGTCATCTGGTGCTGGTGGGGCTGCTAATACTTTGGGTAACTTTGTTAATCTTCCTGCGCAGGCCCAAGGTGGATTCGATCCAGCAAGTTTCGCTATATCTATTTTTAACTCGGCGGCCAACAGATTTTTGAATTTAGAGATATCTGCGATGGAGGCAGACGGTAAAGGTAAGATTGTGTCCAGTCCCCGTGTTGTGACAGCTGATCAAACCAAAGCATCTATTGAGCAAGGAACTGAGTTTCCATATCCCGTAACGGCTCCAAATGGTGGAACGGTTATCGCGTTTAAGAAAGCAGTTTTGAAACTAGAGGTGCTGCCCCAAATAACACCAGAGGGTAATATCATTTTGGATCTTGATGTAAACAAAGATAGCCCAGGTGAAATTCTTCAGAATGTGCGAGCTATTAATACCAAGCATATTAAAACCCAGGTGTTGGTTGAAAATGGCGGTACGGTCGTAATTGGTGGGATTTTTGAATTGTTCGAGGATGATGCTGAGGCAAAGGTGCCATTTTTGGGCGACATTCCCGGTGTTGGTAATTTGTTTAAAACAAAAACTAAGCAGGCCAATAAGCAAGAAATGTTGATTTTCATTACACCGAAGGTTCTCACTGAGCGTGCTGCGGTTCGCTAATTTTTATATTGAATGGATGAGCAATGTTGAAAAATGCTAAATTTTTAACCCTTGCGTTAGCGGCAATCTTGTCGGCATGTGGTGGTGGCGGTAGCGGTGGTTCGGGCGAGACCCAGGAAAATTACAGCATCACGCTCCGGGCTGAGAAGACACAATTGCCATTGAATATTGCAGGCGCTATGCCTGGCATCGGTGCATACCGGCCCTATACCACATCCCTATACGTGGAGGCTCGCAAGGGTAGTGTGCTGATACCTGGTGGAGAGGATATCTTTGGCTGTAATGTGGCTGGTGGGTTGGATTCTGGGTCGCTTTATTATTTGGATGGCGACCCAGAGCATGAAACGGAAGTTGATGATGGGAATGGTGGGACAATAAGAATTCCGAATGCCTATCGAAATATCACGTTGGGTGCGAATTCTGGTGGAAACTCGTTCCACTTTCATGCTGGTGATCAGGCTGGAACCGCGCGTATTACATGCTCTGTGACTGATCCACGTGACAATCAGCAAAAATCTGCCAGTGTGACGATTTCTGTTGGCGGTACTACCGGAAAACCAGCGAGCGTGCGTATGGAAGCTCAGATTCCAGGTTATCTGGGTACCAAGAACAACGCTAACGGCCTTCTGAATCAGATGGGAATACAGGCGTTTGTGATGGATGATGCCAATCAGCCTACCGCAAGTGCCTCGGGTGCCAACATGCAGGTTCGCATTCTGTCAGGCACAGATGCAGCCCAAGGCGCGCGTTTGGTCTCTGGTGCTCAGAGTGGGAGCATTTTGCAACTGCCGTCCATAGGCGGTGTGGCAACGTTCTCTCTGCTTAGCAGCACAGAAACAGGAGCGATTTTCCTCGAATTGACGGCGGATCGTTTCGACAACAATGTGAGCAACGGCATCATTGACCCGATCACATCGATCCAGCCGATTTCAGTGTTGGAGGCGCTGACGAGTGCACCGGTACTTGCCGATGTAGATTTGGGCACTGTAACCAAAGGGGTTCCATTTACGGCATTGCTAACTGTCGATGGGGGGCTGCCGCCTTATGTTTGGTCGGCAGCAGGACTGCCTGCAGGTTTGGCTATTGATGCCAGCACCGGCATGCTTAGTGGCACTGCTAGCGCCAGCGCAGAAGAACGTGATTACCGTGCGACAGTAACTGTAGTGGATAAGAACAAGCGGTCTGCGACGGCTGTTGTCAAACTTAAGTTGGTAGGCGGGTTGCCCGAAGACTTTGCAATCGGTGATTGCAACTCGACCGCTGTTTGCTCGTTGGGAACAATTCCCGTTGGTAATAGTTTTACCTACTCGTTTGTTGCCTCGGTAAGCGATGTGACCTGGAGTTTCGCCGGTCTGCCGTCTTGGCTGACCAGTGGCACGACCGGTACTGCCGGGGTTCTCAATGGAACACCCAAGGTGGCTAACTGTGGCGAACAAAGATTCTTGGTGACTGCTGCAAAGGGTGCGTCGAAAGTGACACGAACGTTTAGCATCACTGTCGTGAGCGCTGGATCTGTTCCTCCCGGCGGAGACCCTGTCGACTACGTCTGCCCATAGTCGAACAGTTGCATCTTGCTTAGAAGTGCGCCTGACAGTGCTTTGCTGCTAGGTGCCTTCGAATCTTAACCCCGGCTTGCCGGGGTTTTCTTATTGTGAAATGGTGTTTGTGTCTATGTCCGTAGAGTCAATCAGGAGCGGTGCAAAGGGTGTTGCTGCGCTAAATGCGTCGGGCCAATGCCTGCGTTCAAAGATACGCTGGGCATTTAGCAGTTCACGGCACTTCAAAAGAGTATTTAGTTATGGGGGTAGGGGCATCCCCTCTAACAATCAAGCTGGCGACCAAGAATTTGCAGTCTGGCGTGGCTTGTGTCTCAACGGCTTAAGTCTCCAGCTTATTGGGCTGGCCGTTGAACCAAGGCAAAATTGGGTAAGCGCGGCGCACGCGTCGGTGCCTCTAGCGATTTAACTTGTAAGAATATTTCATGTCCCAGATTGATCAAGAAGTCTCCATTGAACTGGGTGAGCGTAGCTATCACATCCTCATTGGCGGTGGCCTTTTGGCTAATGCCGCTTCCTATGCCGACTTGCCCGGCGCAAGCAGGGCGCTGATTGTGAGTAATACCACGGTCGCACCCCTTTATGCAGCGGCTTTGCGTGCAGCGCTGGCGGGCCGGTATGCGCAGATTCATGAACTGCAGCTGCCAGATGGCGAGGAGTTCAAGAACTGGGAGACCCTGCAGCTAATTTTTGATGCGCTGCTTAGCAATGGTTGCGATCGCAAGACAACCATCTTTGCGCTGGGCGGCGGGGTCGTTGGTGACATGACCGGTTTTGCCGCAGCCAGCTACATGCGGGGTGTGCCTTTTGTGCAGGTCCCGACCACGCTGCTGGCCCAAGTGGACTCTTCGGTGGGTGGCAAAACGGCCATCAACCACACTTTGGGCAAGAACATGATTGGCGCGTTCTACCAGCCGCAGTTGGTTGTGTGTGACCTTGCGGTGCTCGATACGTTGCCAGCGCGCGAATTCAGTGCCGGTCTTGCAGAGGTCATCAAATACGGACCGATCTCGGACATGGCCTTCTTTGATTGGCTGGAACGGAATATGGACGCCCTGATCGCGCACGACCGGGACGCCCTAGCGCACGCCGTGCGGCGCAGTTGCGAGATCAAGGCCTGGGTTGTCGGCCAGGATGAAAAAGAGACGGGCCTTCGTGCCATCCTCAACTTTGGCCATACCTTTGGGCACGCCATTGAGGCTGGCATGGGTTATGGCGTGTGGCTGCACGGTGAGGGCGTTGGCGCCGGCATGGTGATGGCGGCAGAGCTTTCTCACAGGCTTGGCTTGGTGGACGGCGAGTTTGTGGCCCGCCTGAATCTGCTGATCCAGCGCGCGGGGTTGCCCACCAAGGGGCCCATTCTGGATGCCGCAGACAATGCCGGCCGTTATTTGGAACTGATGCGCATTGATAAGAAATCTGAAGCCGGTGAGATCCGATTTGTCGTGATCGATGGCCCGGGCAAGGCGGCAGTGCGCGCTGCACCGGACAGCCTGGTGCGCGAAGTGATTGATGCCTGCTGTGCCTAGAAGGTGCTTGTCACCAATTGCTATAAATAGTATAGCTATTTGCGCTGTATAGATAAGCGCTGGCGGCAATTTTGATTCCGATCTCTGACCTGGCCCCGTACGCCTGCCACCCTGCTGCGACCAGGGGGCGGCGCTACCCTGAAACACCGGCACCCACACGGACCGAATACCAGCGTGATCGGGACCGGATCGTGCACTCCACTGCATTTCGGCGATTGGTCTACAAGACGCAGGTCTTTCTCAACCATGAAGGGGACCTGTTTCGCACACGCCTGACGCACTCGCTGGAGGTCGCCCAATTGGGGCGCTCCATCGCTCGCTCACTGCGCATCAACGAGGACCTGGTGGAAGCCATCTCGTTGGCCCACGATCTTGGCCACACGCCGTTTGGACATGCCGGCCAGGATGCGCTGCATGGGTGCATGGCGGAGCACGGGGGCTTTGAGCACAACCTGCAGAGTTTGCGGGTGGTGGACAAGCTGGAGGAGCGTTATCCACAGTACGACGGACTGAACTTGACCTTCGAGACGCGTGAAGGCGTGCTCAAGCACTGTTCTAGGCAACACGCACAGCAGTTGGAGCGGGAAGAGCCCGGTGGCGTCGGTGCAAGATTTTTGCGCCGGGAGCAGCCCAGCCTGGAGGCGCAGCTGTGCAACTTAGCCGATGAAATCGCCTACAACGCGCACGACATCGATGACGGCGTGCGCTCTGGGCTGATCACGCTGGCGCAATTGCAGGACGTGCCCTTGTTCGACCAGTACCGCGCTGCGGCCCAGGCCGAGTACCCGGATCTCGTGCAGCCGCTGCTGCAACGGCGCCTGTTGTTTGAAGCCATACGGCGCATGCTCAGCGCGCAGGTTTATGACGTGATTGATGCCACGCAGGCAGCGCTGGCCAGGCACGCGCCCACTGATGTGCAGGCTGTGCGCCAATCGCCGTCGCTCGTGATGTTTGGCGATGCCATGCGTGCGCGCTCGCTGGAACTCAAGCAGTTCCTCTTCAAAAACCTGTACCGCCATCCACGCGTCATGGAGACCACGGGACGTGCGCAGGAGGTCGTGCGCGACCTGTTTGCAGCGTACACGGCCTCCCCCCAAGAAATGAAGGCGGCATTTGCCGAGCAGGCCTCTGTGGACTGCGGCCCGCTGCGGGCAAGGGCTGTGGCGGATTTCATTGCGGGCATGACAGACCGGTTTGCAGCGCGGGAGCATGAGCGCCTGACGGGGCGGCGGCTTTTCGACTAGCGGCTGTGGGGGTGGGCAGGGCGCCCGGTAAAATCAACCCCGCACTTCTTCGCGCCCCGTGCGCCCGTTTCATGACTTCCTCCCCCACCTTTACGGCCTCGGCGGCCTCTTCGGAGCCTGCCGACTTGTTCGTTCGCAACACCGTCCGTTGGCTGGAGCGAGCAGTGATTGGGCTCAACCTGTGCCCATTTGCCAAGGGCGTTCATGTCAAGGGGCAGATTCACTACGTGGTCGCGCTGACCGAAGACTTGACGGAAGTGCAGGCTCTTCTGCGCAGTGAGTTGTCTGCCCTGGTGGCGACCCCCGCCGAAACGCGGGACACCACCTTGTTGATACTCCCCCACTGCCTCCAGGATTTTCTTGATTTCAACGATTTTCTGGGAGATGCGGAGGCACTGCTGGAGGCCATGGAGCTCGACGGCACGCTGCAGATCGCGAGTTTTCACCCCCAGTTTCAGTTTGCGGGCACCGATGTGGATGACGTGACCAATTGCACCAACCGTTCGCCATACCCCACACTGCATCTGCTGCGGGAGGAGAGCATCGACCGCGCCGTGGAGGTGTTTCCGGAGGCGGAAACAATTTTTGAGCGAAATATTGAGGTGCTGCAGGCATTGGGCATGCAGGGCTGGTCTGCGCTGGATGTGGGCCCCAGCGCTGGCACGCCATCGCTGCCGGAAGCGAGCCAGGACGTTCGATGATGAGAAAGACCAAAGACCTCTCTGCAGCCCGCGCGCAGCAGCCACATGCTTCCCGCCCGAAGGCGGCTGCCTCCAAGGCCGAGTCTGCGGAGCTTTCCGAACTGCGGCCGGGCCAGTCGATAGAACTGCTCAAGGAACTGCACATCCTCACGCGCGATGGACGCCTCAATCAAGACTCGCGGCGCAAGCTCAAGCAGGTCTACCACCTGTTCAACTTCATCGAGCCGTTGCTCACGGAGCTTGCCACCACCGACCAGGGGCCGACGCTCGCAGACCATGGGGCGGGCAAGTCGTATCTGGGTTTTATCCTGTACGACCTGTACTTCAAGGCCCTGGGGCACGGGCACATCTACGGGGTAGAAACGCGCGCCGAGCTGGTGGACAAATCCCGCCTGCTGGCGCAGAAACTGGGCTTTGAACGCATGTCGTTCCTGAATGTGTCGGTGGCGGAATCCACCGGTGCAGATGAATTGCCAGCCAGGATCGATGTGGTCACCGCCTTGCATGCCTGTGACACCGCCACGGACGATGCCATTGCTTTCGGACTGCAGAAACAGGCCCGGGCGATGGTGCTGGTGCCGTGCTGCCAGGCTGAGATGGCCGCCTGCCTGCGGCAGGGCAAGGCCTTGCAGCTGTCGCGCACGCCCTTGGCCGAGCTGTGGCGCCACCCGCTGCACACGCGCGAACTGGGCAGCCAGGTCACCAATGTGTTGCGCTGCCTGTACCTCGAGGCGAGTGGCTACCAGGTCACCGTGACAGAGCTGGTAGGCTGGGAGCACAGCATGAAGAATGAGCTGATCATTGCCCGCTACACGGGGCAGAAAAAGCGCAGCGCCTCGGAGCGCCTGCGCGCCATTCTGGAAGAGTTTGGCCTTGACAAGGCGCTGGGGGCTCGCTTTGGTCTGAAGCCGGAGGCTCGCGATACCCAGGTTGCCGTGGAATTGGTGCAGGACTGACGTCGCGCCATACGTTGTTGCCGGGGTGAGAAGAAATCGGGGACGGATTTATTATCATCCTCCCCCTAGCTCCCATCCACATCCATGGCCCGCCTGCCGCGCCTGACCCTGCCGGGTCATCTGCACCACGTCATCCAGCGCGGAAACAACCGCCAAAGCATCTTCGCGGACCGCGAAGACTTCGAGACCATGCTTTCGCTGCTGGCAGACAATGCACAGAAATTTGGTGTTGCTGTGCATGCCTATGTGCTGATGGACAACCACTTTCACCTGCTGGCCACGCCCACTACTGCTGACGGCCTTCCGCAGATGATGCAGGCGGTAGGGCGGCGCTACGTGCAGTATTTCAACCGGCGCCACGCCCGTACGGGCACCCTGTGGGAGGGGCGCTATCGTTCCACGGTGCTGCAGCCCGAGCGGTATCTCCTGCCTTGCATGGTCTACCTTGATCTGAACCCGGTGCGGGCCGGGCAGGTGGCGCAGCCTGGCGACTACCCGTGGTCCAGCCATGCCCATTGGCTGGGACTGCGCCATGACCGTTTGCTCACACCACATGCTTTGTACTGGGCGCTGGGCAACACGCCGTTTGCGCGCGAGGCGGCGTATGCCGCGCTGGTGCAGGCGGGCATCGGCTCGCAGGAGCAGACTGTGCTGACGTCATCCGCACTCAGTGGTTGGGCGCTGGGCGACGCTGAATTTGTTCAAGAGTTGCAAAAGCACACACCGCGCCGGGTAACCCAGGGACAAGCCGGTAGGCCGGCGCTTCGCAAAACGTCAGAATAAATATGGCATTAGCGCTTTCTGTTGTTGGGTTGATTGCTATTAAATTTGATACGTCCCTAATAAAAAATGAAATTCAATTTTCATTCGTAAATTAAGAATCTGACCCTAATTAATTTTCTTGCCAAAAGATGTTGCAATGCACTAATCTTCCACTCCCTGCGAAAAATATAGGAGTGCGCCATGACCACGGCTGCCGAGATCCAGCATCTGCAACAACACGGTTTGTATTCATCGGGTAACGAACACGACGCCTGCGGCCTAGGGTTTGTGGCCCACATCAAGGGCATCAAGCGCCACGACATCGTGACGCAGGCTCTGAAGATTCTGGAAAACATCGACCACCGTGGCGCGGTGGGTGCCGACCCGCTGATGGGCGACGGCGCCGGCATCCTGATCCAGATCCCTGACGCGCTGTACCGCGAAGAGATGGCCAAGCAAGGCGTAACCTTGCCAGCAGCGGGCGAATACGGTGTGGGCATGATTTTCCTGCCCAAGGAGCACGCCTCGCGACTGGCTTGTGAGCAAGAGATGGAGCGCGCCATCAAGGCCGAAGGCCAGGTACTGCTGGGCTGGCGCGATGTGCCGGTCAATGTGGACATGCCCATGTCCCCCACTGTGCGCAAGAAGGAGCCCATCCTGCGCCAGGTGTTCATCGGCCGTGGCAACGACGTGATCGTGCAGGACGCGCTGGAGCGCAAGCTGTACGTGATCCGCAAGACGGCCAGCGCCAACATCCAGGCCCTCAAGCTCAAGCACAGCAAGGAATACTACGTTCCCTCCATGTCCAGCCGCACCGTGGTCTACAAGGGCCTGCTGCTGGCCGACCAGGTGGGCGTGTACTACAAGGACCTGTCCGACGAGCGCTGCGTCTCGGCCATCGGTCTGGTGCACCAGCGTTTCTCCACCAACACCTTCCCCGAGTGGCCGCTGGCCCACCCCTACCGCTATGTGGCGCACAACGGTGAAATCAACACCGTCAAGGGCAACTACAACTGGATGAAGGCCCGCGAAGGCGTGATGGCCTCGCCCGTGCTGGCTGCTGACCTGCAAAAGCTGTACCCAATCAGCTTCGCCGACCAGTCTGATACGGCTACGTTCGACAACTGCCTCGAACTGCTGACCATGGCCGGCTACCCCATCAGCCAAGCCGTGATGATGATGATCCCAGAGCCCTGGGAGCAGCACACCACCATGGACGAGCGCCGCCGCGCCTTCTATGAATACCACGCTGCCATGCTGGAGCCTTGGGACGGCCCCGCCTCCATCGTGTTCACCGACGGACGCCAGATCGGCGCCACGCTGGACCGCAACGGCCTGCGCCCCTCGCGCTACTGCATCACCGACGACGATCTGGTCATCATGGGCTCCGAGTCGGGTGTGTTGCCGGTGCCCGAGAACAAGATCGTGCGCAAGTGGCGCCTGCAGCCCGGCAAGATGTTCCTGATCGACCTGGAACAAGGCCGCATGATCGACGACGAAGAGCTGAAGGCCAACATCGTCAACACCAAGCCCTACAAGCAGTGGATCGAAAACCTGCGGATCAAGCTCGACAGCATTGACGCGGGCGCGCAAGTGGCCGCACCGCAGCCTGCCGATCTGCCGCTGCTCGACCGCCAGCAGGCCTTCGGTTACACGCAGGAAGACATCAAGTTCCTGATGGCGCCCATGGCCAAGAATGGTGAAGAGGGCATTGGCTCGATGGGCAATGACAGTCCGCTGGCTGTGCTGTCGGGCAAGAACAAGCCGCTGTACAACTACTTCAAGCAGCTGTTCGCCCAGGTGACGAACCCGCCGATCGATCCGATCCGCGAAGCCATCGTGATGTCGCTCAACAGCTTCATCGGACCCAAGCCGAACCTGCTGGACATCAACCAGGTCAACCCGCCGATGCGGCTCGAAGTGAGCCAGCCCGTGCTCGACTTTGCCGGCATGGCCAAGCTGCGCGACATCGAAAAGTACACGCAAGGCAAGTTCAAGAGCGTGACCATCGACATCACCTACCCACTGAACTGGGGCCGTGAGGGGGTGGAAGCCAAGCTCGCCTCGTTGTGCGCGCAGGCTGTGGATGCCATCAAAGGCGGCGCCAACATCCTGATCGTGAGCGACCGCGCCGTGAGCGCTACCCAGGTGGCAATCCCTGCGCTGCTGGCGCTGTCCGCCATCCACCAGCACCTGGTGGGAGCGGGCCTGCGCACCACGGCCGGCCTGGTGGTCGAGACGGGCACCGCGCGCGAAGTGCACCACTTTGCCGTGCTGGCGGGCTACGGCGCCGAGGCCGTGCATCCCTACCTGGCCATGGAAACCCTGGCCGAGATGCACAAGGACCTGGGCGGCGACCTGTCGGCCGACAAGGCCATCTACAACTACGTCAAGGCCATCGGCAAGGGCCTGTCCAAGATCATGTCGAAGATGGGCGTAAGCACCTACATGAGCTACTGCGGCGCCCAGCTGTTCGAGGCCATCGGCCTGAACACGGAAACCGTGGGCAAGTATTTCACCGGCACCGCCAGCCGTGTGGAAGGCATCGGCGTGTTCGAGATCGCCGAAGAGGCCATCCGCATGCACAAGGCCGCGTTTGGTGACGACCCCGTGCTCGAGACCATGCTGGACGCCGGTGGCGAATACGCCTGGCGCGCCCGGGGCGAAGACCACATGTGGACGCCCGATGCGATTGCCAAGCTGCAGCACAGCACGCGCGCCAACAACTGGAACACGTACAAGGAATACGCCCAGCTGATCAACGACCAGAGCAAGCGCCACATGACGCTGCGCGGCCTGTTCGAGTTCAAGATCGACCCCGCCAAGGCGATCCCGGTCGACGAGGTCGAGCCCGCCAAGGAAATCGTCAAGCGCTTCGCCACGGGCGCCATGTCGTTGGGTTCCATATCCACCGAGGCCCACGCCACGCTCGCCGTGGCCATGAACCGCATCGGCGGCAAGAGCAACACCGGCGAAGGTGGCGAGGACGCCGCACGCTACCGCAACGAACTCAAGGGCATTCCGATCAAGAAGGGCGATACCCTCAAGAGCGTGATCGGTGCCGAGAACGTGGAGGTCGACCTGCCCCTGCAGGACGGCGACTCGCTGCGCAGCCGCATCAAGCAGGTGGCATCGGGCCGCTTCGGTGTCACGGCCGAATACCTTTCGTCGGCCGACCAGATCCAGATCAAGATGGCCCAGGGTGCCAAGCCCGGCGAGGGCGGTCAGCTGCCGGGTGGCAAGGTCTCCAATTACATCGGCAAGCTGCGCCACAGCGTGCCCGGCGTGGGCCTGATCTCGCCCCCGCCGCACCACGACATCTACTCGATTGAGGATCTGGCCCAGCTGATCCACGATCTGAAGAACGTGGCGCCACACGCTGGCATCAGCGTCAAGCTGGTCTCTGAAGTGGGCGTGGGCACCATCGCCGCAGGCGTGGCCAAGTGCAAGAGCGACCACGTGGTGATCGCAGGGCATGACGGCGGCACGGGCGCTTCGCCCTGGTCGTCCATCAAGCACGCGGGCGGTCCGTGGGAAATCGGCCTGGCCGAAACCCAGCAGACGCTGGTGCTGAACCGCCTGCGCGGCCGCATCCGTGTGCAGGCCGACGGCCAGATGAAGACCGGCCGCGACGTCGCCATCGGCGCACTGCTGGGTGCTGACGAGTTCGGCTTTGCCACGGCACCGCTGGTGGTGGAAGGCTGCATCATGATGCGCAAGTGCCACCTGAACACCTGCCCCGTGGGCGTGGCCACCCAGGACCCTGAGCTGCGCAAGAAGTTCTCGGGCAAGCCCGAGCACGTGGTGAACTATTTCTTCTTCATCGCCGAAGAAGTGCGCCAGATCATGGCCCAGCTCGGTATTCGCAAGTTCGACGACTTGATCGGCCGCACCGACCTGCTCGACATGCGCCAGGGACTGGAACACTGGAAGGCACGTGGCCTGGACTTCAGCCGCCTGTTCGCCCAGCCCAACGTGCCCGCCGATGTGCCGCGCTTCCACGTGGACGTGCAGGACCACAACATCGAGCACACGCTGGACCGCAAGCTCATCGAACGCAGCAAGCCCGCCATTGAAAAGGGTGAGCGCGTGCAGTTCATCGAGGTGGCGCGCAACGTGAACCGCTCGGTCGGCGCCATGCTGTCCGGCGCTGTCACCCGCGTGCATCCCGAAGGCCTGCCCGACGACAGCATCCGTATCCAGCTCGAAGGCACGGGCGGCCAGTCGTTCGGTGCGTTCCTCACGCGCGGAATCACGCTGTACCTGATCGGCGACGCCAACGACTACACGGGCAAGGGTCTGTCGGGAGGCCGCGTGGTTGTGCGCCCCAGCATCGATTTCCGCGGTGACGCCGTGCGCAACACCATCGTTGGCAACACCGTGATGTACGGCGCCACCACGGGCGAAGCCTTCTTTAGCGGCGTTGCCGGTGAGCGTTTCGCCGTGCGTCTGTCGGGCGCCACCGCAGTGGTGGAGGGCACGGGCGACCACGGTTGCGAATACATGACCGGGGGCACCGTGGTGGTGCTCGGCAAGACCGGTCGCAACTTTGCGGCGGGCATGAGCGGCGGCGTGGCGTACGTGTACGACGAAGACGGTCAGTTCGACACCCGCTGCAACATGTCCATGGTGACGCTGGAGCGCATCCTGCCCGCCACCGAGCAGGAAGCCACGGTGCCACGCTCGATCTGGCACAACGGACAGACCGACGAAGCCCAGCTCAAGAAGCTGCTGGAAGACCACAACCGCTGGACGGGCAGCAAGCGCGCACGCGAACTGCTCGACAACTGGGCCGCATCGCGCAGCAAGTTCGTCAAGGTCTTCCCGACTGAGTACAAGCGTGCGTTGGCTGAAATTTATGAACAAAAAGTGCTGGAGGAGTCCGCTACACCAGCGGTAGCTGCTACCAAAAAAGAAGTGGCACCCGCCAAGTAAGGCGACGTCACCCACTTTCGCACAGCATTCATAAACAAGGACATCGTCATGGGAAAAACTACCGGCTTCATGGAATACGAGCGCATCGAAGAGGGCTACAAGCCTGTGCCCGAGCGCTTGAAGCACTACAAGGAATTTGTCATCGGACTGGATGAAAGCCAGGCCAAGGTGCAAGGCGCGCGCTGCATGGACTGCGGCACGCCGTTCTGCAACAACGGCTGCCCGGTGAACAACATCATTCCGGACTTCAACGATCTGGTGTACCACGCGGACTGGAAGAGCGCGATTGAGGTGCTGCACAGCACTAACAACTTCCCCGATTTCACCGGCCGTATCTGCCCCGCACCCTGCGAGGCCGCCTGCGTGCTCAATGTGAACGACGACGCCGTGGGCATCAAGTCCATCGAGCACGCGATCATTGACCGTGCGTGGGAGGAGGGCTGGGTACAGCCACGCGTTGCCAAGCACAAAACGGGCAAGAAGGTGGCCGTGGTGGGCTCTGGCCCCGCAGGTATGGCGGCCGCCCAGCAACTCGCGCGCGCTGGCCACAGCGTCACGCTGTTTGAAAAGAACGACCGCGTGGGCGGGCTGCTGCGCTACGGCATTCCGGATTTCAAGATGGAGAAGTCGCACATTGACCGCCGCGTCAAGCAGATGGAAGCCGAAGGCGTGGTCTTCCGCACCGGCGTGTTCGTGGGCGCCGCCAAGGACGGACTGGGCAAAGATTCCAAGGTCACCAACTGGGCCAAGGAAACCGTCACGCCCGAGCAGTTGAACAAGGAGTTCGATGCCGTGCTGCTGACCGGTGGCGCTGAGCAATCGCGCGATCTGCCCGTGCCGGGCCGTGACCTCGATGGCATCCACTTCGCCATGGAGTTCTTGCCGCAGCAGAACAAGGTCAACGCGGGCGACAAGCTCAAGGGCCAGTTGCGCGCCGATGGCAAACACGTCATCGTGATTGGTGGCGGCGACACCGGTAGCGACTGCGTGGGTACCAGCAATCGCCATGGCGCCGTGAGCGTCACCCAGTTTGAGTTGATGCCCCAGCCGCCCGAAGAGGAAAACCGCCCGCTGACCTGGCCTTACTGGCCGATCAAGCTGCGCACCAGCTCCAGCCACGAAGAGGGTTGCGAGCGCGAGTTCGCCATCTCCACCAAGGAGTTCATCGGCGAAAAGGGCAAGGTCACCGGCCTCAAGACCGTGCGTGTGGAGTTCAAGGACGGCAAGATGGTCGAGGTGGCCGGGTCTGAGAAGATCCTGAAGGCCGATCTGGTGCTGCTGGCCATGGGCTTTGTGAGCCCGGTGGCTGCCGTGCTGGAAGCTTTTGGCGTGGACAAGGATGCCCGGGGCAATGCCCGCGCCACGACCGACTTCGATGGCGGTTATGCCACCAACGTGCCCAAGGTGTTCGCTGCTGGCGACATTCGGCGTGGTCAGTCGCTGGTCGTCTGGGCCATCCGCGAAGGCCGTCAGGCCGCGCGTGCAGTCGATGAGTTCCTCATGGGCTACTCAGATCTGCCGCGCTGATCGGCTGCGGAACATGCAATCGAAACGGCGCTGCGGCGCCGTTTTTCATGGCGGGTTGGTCAGGGCGTAAGGCGATCGGTGGATATGCCCCTGGAAGTTGGGAGGGGAGGGGCTGCGGACGCATTGTTGGGCGAGGCCACCGACTGGACCCGGCGCGCGCCCGCCAGTCCAGGTGGATGGCCCCGCCTTCCACGTCTGCGCATCTTTATTGGCACAATCGAGGGTTCTGTCAATCCGGGGTTGTATGGCGTCTGAGCCACCATCCATCTCATGATGCAGATGCTTCAAGATGCAAACATACATGTATGTATGTTTGCATCTTGAGCTACCATCGCGGCTTCCTGCGGCCCGAGGAATCACTGTGTGGTGACTGATGACCCGGAATCCTGAATCTTTTTTGCATGCCTGACCCCTCCCTCCTTGCCGAACTGCGCAATGTCACGTTCTCCTACGGAGACCGCGACATCCTGCGCGACGTTTCGCTGACCGTGCCGCGTGGCAAGGTCACGGCGCTGATGGGTGCCTCCGGTGGGGGCAAGACCACGGTGCTGCGCCTGATAGGGGGGCAGCAGCGGGCTTCGGGCGGTGAAGTCCTGTTTGATGGGCAGGACGTGGGTCGCCTTGATGCGTCTGGCTTGTACGCCGTCCGTCGCCGGATGGGGATGCTGTTCCAGTTCGGGGCGTTGTTCACCGACCTGAGTGTTTTCGAGAATGTGGCCTTTCCGCTCAGGGAGCACACCGACCTTTCCGAAGCGCTGATCCGCGACGTGGTCCTCATGAAACTGCATGCCGTGGGCCTGCGCGGCGCACGTGATCTCATGCCCAGCGAGATTTCGGGGGGAATGGCCCGGCGGGTGGCTCTGGCCCGTGCCATTGCGCTGGACCCGGAGCTGGTGATGTACGACGAGCCTTTTGCGGGGCTGGACCCCATTTCCCTGGGAACGGCGGCGCAGCTGATCCGCCAGCTCAATGACGCCATGGGCCTCACGAGCATCGTGGTCTCGCACGACCTGGAGGAAACCTTCCGGCTGGCAGACCACGTGATCATCCTCGGGGCTGGCGTGGTGGCCGCTCAGGGCACGCCAGATGAGGTGCGTGCCAGCACGGACCCCCTGGTGCACCAGTTTGTGAATGCCTTGCCCACAGGGCCGGTACCCTTTCATTACCCTGGCCCTGACGAGGTGCAGGACTTCGGACCTGTGGGAGGGCGTGCACGGTGAGCTGGTACAACCCCTCCGATGTCGGTTTTGCCGTGCGCCAAAAGCTGGCCGACATTGGCATGGGCGCGCGTCTTTTTGTACGGCTGGTGCGGATGGTGGGTGCCACCTTCATGCGGCCTTCGCTGGTGCGCGACCAGGTGCATTTTCTGGGCAACTACTCGCTGGCCATCATCGCAGTGTCCGGCCTGTTTGTAGGGCTGGTGCTGGGGCTGCAGGGGTATTACACGCTGCAGCGCTACGGTTCAGCAGAAGCGCTGGGTCTTCTTGTCACGCTGTCGCTGGTGCGGGAGCTGGGGCCCGTGGTCACCGCCTTGCTGTTTGCGGGGCGGGCGGGCACGTCGCTGACGGCCGAGATTGGTTTGATGCGTGCGGGCGAGCAGCTCAGCGCGATGGAAATGATGGCGGTGGACCCAGTCCAGCGCATTCTGGCGCCCCGCTTCTGGGCCGGCGTGATCACCATGCCCCTGCTGGCGGCGGTGTTCAGTGCGGTGGGGGTGATTGGTGGCTGGAGCGTGGGCGTGCTCATGATCGGCATCGACCCCGGCGCTTTCTGGAGCCAGACGCAGGGCGGCGTGGACGTTTGGAAAGACGTGGGCAATGGGGTGCTCAAAAGCGTGGTGTTCGGTGTTGCCGTCACCTTTGTGGCACTGCTGCAGGGCTTTACTGCCAAGCCCACGCCCGAGGGCGTGTCGCGTGCCACCACGCGCACCGTGGTGATGGCGTGCCTGGCCGTGCTGGGGCTCGACTTCGTCCTCACGGCCCTGATGTTCAGTATCTGAGGCTGGCGATGCTGGCAGTGAAGAGGAAATAAACAATGCAACGCTCCAAAAACGATCTCTGGGTTGGGCTGTTCGTGATGCTGGGGGCCGTGGCGCTGGTGTTTCTGGCGCTCCAGTCCGCCAATTTGCTGAGCCTGAATTTCCAGTCCGGCTACCGCATCACGGCGCGTTTTGACAACATCGGCGGGCTCAAGCCCCAGGCTGCGGTGCGCGGTGCGGGCGTGGTGGTCGGGCGTGTGGAGTCCATCACGTTCGACGACAAGACCTACCAGGCGCGGGTGACGCTGGCGATGGAAAACCGCTACGCTTTCCCGAAGGACAGCTCCCTCAAGATTCTCACCAGCGGCCTGTTGGGTGAGCAGTACATCGGTATTGAGGCCGGGGCGGACGAGAAGAACCTTGTTGCGGGCGACATGGTCACCGCGACCCAGTCTGCCGTGGTGCTCGAAAACCTCATTGGACAGTTTCTCTACAGCAAAGCCGAAGACGGCGGTAAGCCCGCAGGGGCAGGTGACAAGAAATGAAGAACTTTGAAACAACCACCCTGCCCACCGGCTCCAAGCAGCAGGGCTTGCCACGTGCGCTGGGCGGTTCGGCGCTGCTGTTGGCCGGTGCGCTGCTTTCGGGCTGTGCCACCGTGGCCAATCCTGACCCGCGTGATCCGCTGGAATCCTACAACCGGAGCATGACCAACTTCAACGAGCAAGTTGATGCCATGGTGCTCAAGCCGGTAGCGATTGCCTACCAGGACATCGCGCCCGCCCCCGTGCGCACGGGGGTGAGCAACTTTTTCGCCAACATCGGCGATGTCTGGTCGTTTGTGAACAACGTGCTGCAACTGCGCGCGGAGGCTGCCGCCTCGACGTTCATGAGGGTCAATGTCAACACCTTCATGGGTCTCGGCGGGGTGCTCGATATCGCCAGTGAGCTGGGCATAGACCGCTACAAGCAGGACTTTGGCCTGACGCTGGGCCGATGGGGCGTGGGAACTGGCCCATACCTGGTGCTGCCGGTTCTCGGCCCGTCCACGGTGCGCGACACCTTTGCGCTCCCGGTGGACATGAAGGGCAACGTGGTGAGCTATGTGGACCCGGTCTCGGCCCGGAACACGCTGTATGCACTGCGGGTGGTGGACACGCGCGCCAATCTTTTGCGGGCAAGCTCCGTCCTCGACAGTGCCGCGCTGGACAAGTACAGCTTCACGCGGGACGTTTTCCTGCAGGTGCGCAGCCAGGCTGGTGAGCCCCAGAACAACAAGGACTCGGACGGCAAAGACGGCAACGACGGCGTATTGCCGCAAGAGCCTCCCCGTTGAGGTGATTTCCAGAGGGCTGCCCGCCGATGGCGGCCATAGCGCGGGCGATCGTGTTGCACTTGCTTGCACACCGCAACGCCCGCGACGCATGCGTTGTTTCTGCGGCCACCACAATGCAACACGGGCATGCCGGATGGCGGCTCATGACTGAATGAGAAAGTAGAGGATAGAGGACATGATGAACCGACGTTCCCTGGGCCACCTGGCACTGTGTGCTGCCGCCGTGGCAGCGCTGGGCTTGCCGCTGGCCGCTCTGGCGGCAGACGAAGCGCCGGACGCGATGATCAAGCGCCTGTCCACCGACGTGCTCAACACTGTGAAGTCCGACAAGGCGATTCAGGGCGGCGATCTGACCAAGGTGATCGCGCTGGTGGACAAGACCGTGATGCCCAACGTCAACTTTCGCCGCATGACCGCCGCTGCCGTGGGGCCAGGCTGGCGCCAAGCCACGCCCGAGCAGCAAAAACGCCTGCAGGACGAGTTCAAGATCTTGCTGGTGCGCACCTACGCGGGTGCGCTGGCGCAGGTCAACGACCAAAGCATCCAGGTCAAGCCCCTGCGCGCTGCGCCCGAAGACAAGGACGTGCTGGTGCGCACCGAAATCGTGGGCCGTGGCGACCCCATTCAGCTGGACTACCGCCTCGAAAAAACCCCTGGCGATGGCGCTGGCTGGAAGATCTACAACCTGAATGTGCTGGGTGTCTGGTTGGTGGAAACCTACCGGGGCCAGTTTGCCCAGGAGATCAACGCCAAGGGCATTGATGGCCTGATCGAGACCCTGGCTGCGCGCAACAAAGCCAACTCCACCGCCAAGGGCTGAGCCTCCTCCATGCTGGTTCTCCCCCCCGAGCTGACCCACCGCCAAGCCACAGCCTGCCTGCAGATGCTTCTGCAGGGGCTGCGCGTGCACCGTGAAAGTGGTGTGGTGGTGGATGCGAGCGCGATGACGGTGTTTGACAGCTCGGCCCTGGCCGTGCTGCTGGAATGCCGGCGTGAGGCGCTGTCCGTGGGCAAGACCTTTGCCGTGCAGGGGTTGCCCACGGCGCTGCGCGGCATGGCGGGCTTGTACGGCGTTGGCACCTTGCTCACGCCCGTGTCCTGAGGGTGCATACCCTCCGCCATAACGCAGTTCGGGGCAAGGCCGTAAAATCAGGGGCTTCATGCCCGCAGTCTCCTTCCAAGCAATCTCCAAGACCTTTGCCACGCCCAAAGGCCCTTTTCAGGCACTGAACCAGGTCAACCTGGACATTGAGGAGGGCGAGTTCTTCGGACTCCTCGGCCCCAACGGTGCCGGTAAAACCACCCTGATCAGCATCCTCGCGGGCCTGGCGCGCGCCAGCAGCGGCCGTGTGCTGGTGCAGGGCAGCGACGTGCAGGCCGACTTCGCCGAGGCGCGCCGCAAGCTCGGTGTGGTGCCGCAGGAACTGGTGTTCGACCCCTTCTTCAATGTGCGCGAATCGCTGCGCATCCAGTCCGGCTATTTCGGCGTGAAGAACAACGACGCCTGGATCGACGAGCTGCTGGAGAACCTGGGCCTTACCGACAAGGCCAACGCCAACATGCGGCAACTCTCGGGCGGTATGAAGCGCCGCGTGCTCGTGGCGCAGGCGCTGGTGCACAAGCCGCCCATCATCGTGCTCGACGAACCCACGGCCGGCGTGGACGTGGAGCTGCGCCAGACGCTGTGGCACTTTGTCGCGCGCCTGAACAAGGAAGGCCACACGGTGTTGCTGACCACGCATTACCTGGAAGAAGCCGAAGCCCTGTGTGGCCGCATTGCCATGCTCAAGTCCGGCCAGATCGTGGCGCTGAACCGCACCAGCGAACTGCTGCAGGCGGCTTCAGGCAGCATCCTGCAGTTCAAGACCGATGCGGCTTTGCCACCCGCCCTGGCGATGGCGGCGCGTGTCACCGGTCGTATCGTGCAACTGCCCGCGCACGACGCCGCAGAGATCGAAAGCCACCTGGCAGCGCTGCGCGTAGCGGGCGTGGAGGTGCATGACATGGAGATCCGCAGGCCGGACCTGGAGGATGTGTTCTTGCAGGTGATGTCCGGTACATCTGCGTCCAACATCCCACTCGAAGGTGTCGCGCTATGACCGGCTGGCAGACCCTGTTCTACAAGGAAGTCCTGCGGTTCTGGAAGGTCAGCTTCCAGACCGTTGCCGCGCCGGTGCTCACGGCCGTGTTGTACCTGCTGATCTTCGGCCACGTGCTCGAAGACCATGTGAAGGTCTACGACCGCATCAGCTACACCGCCTTTCTGGTGCCCGGCCTCGTGATGATGAGCGTGCTGCAAAACGCCTTTGCCAACAGCTCGTCGAGCCTGATCCAGAGCAAGATCATGGGCAGTCTGGTGTTTGTGCTGCTCACGCCGCTGTCGCACTGGGCCTGGTTTGTGGCCTATGTGGGCTCGTCCATGGTGCGCGGGCTGGTGGTGGGGCTGGGTGTGTTCATCGTCACGCTGGCTTTTGCGCGGCCAGAGTTTGCGGCGCCGCTGTGGATACTGGTGTTTGCGTTGCTGGGCGCGGGCCTGCTGGCCACGTTGGGGCTGATTGCGGGGCTGTGGGCCGACAAGTTTGATCAGCTCGCCGCGTTCCAGAACTTCGTGGTCGTGCCCATGACGTTCCTCTCGGGTGTGTTCTATTCCATCCAGTCGCTGCCCCCGTTCTGGCAGACCGTGAGCCACCTGAACCCGTTTTTCTACATGATCGATGGTTTTCGCTATGGCTTCTTCGGCCAGAGCGACACCTCGCCCTGGCTCAGCCTCAGCATCGTGGGCATCGCCTGGCTGGCCGTGAGCTTTCTCGCCGTCCACCTGCTGCGCACCGGCTACAAAATTCGCAACTGATTCCGAGCCCAACATGACCGCTGACCAACTCAAAGACATCATCACCGCTGGCCTGGCCTGCGAACACATCACGCTGGAGGGCGATGGGCGCCACTGGTACGCCACCATCGTCTCGGCCGAGTTCGAGGGCAAGCGCGCCATCCAACGCCACCAGCGCGTGTACGCCACGCTGGGCGCGAAAATGCATACGGATGAAGTTCACGCGCTGTCGATGAAGACCTTCACCCCCGCCGAGTGGGCGGCGCAAGCGCAGTGACGCTGCCTGCCTGGGTACTCATTTATTGATAGCTGTTAACGCTTGATAGATAAGCGCTAAGGGCCATTTTCATTCATATTTTGGTTGTTAGATAGAGATGGACAAACTCCTGATTCGCGGCGGACGCACCTTGCAAGGCGAGGTGCTGGTCTCTGGCGCCAAGAACGCCGCCTTGCCGGAGTTGTGTGCCGCGCTGCTCACCGCCGACCCGGTGACCCTGCTCAACGTGCCCCAGCTGCAGGATGTGAGCACCATGCTCAAGCTCATCCGCAATATGGGCGTGACCGCAGAGCGCGCCGACGACGGCACGGTGCGCATCGACGCCAGTGCGCTCAACACGCCCGAGGCGCCGTACGAGTTGGTCAAGACCATGCGCGCCTCGGTGCTGGCGCTGGGCCCGCTGCTGGCCCGCTTTGGCGAGGCCACGGTGTCGCTGCCCGGCGGTTGTGCCATCGGTTCGCGCCCTGTGGACCAGCACATCAAGGGCCTGGCCGCCATGGGTGCCGAGATCGTGGTCGAGCACGGCTACATGATCGCCAAGCTGCCTGCGGGTTGGACGCGTTTGAAGGGCGCGCGCATCACCACCGACATGGTCACCGTGACCGGCACCGAGAACTTCCTCATGGCCGCTGCGCTCGCTGAGGGCGAGACAGTGCTGGAAAACGCCGCACAAGAGCCCGAAATTTCGGACCTGGCCGAGATGCTGATCGCCATGGGCGCGAAGATCGAAGGCCACGGCACCAGCCGCATCCGCATCGAGGGCGTGGACCAACTGCACGGCTGCACCCACCGCGTGGTGGCCGACCGCATCGAGGCTGGCACCTTCCTCTGCGCTGTGGCAGCCACGGGCGGTGATGTGATGCTGCGCCATGGCCGCGCCGACCACCTGGATGCGGTGATCGAAAAGCTGCGTGAGGCCGGTGCCACCGTGCAAGCGGTCGAGGGCGGTATCCGCGTGCAAAGCGCGGGCGGCGCCACGCTCAAGGCCCAGGGCTTTCGCACCACCGAGTACCCCGGTTTCCCCACCGACATGCAGGCCCAGTTCATGGCGCTCAACTGCATTGCGCAGGGCACGGCCACGGTGACCGAGACAATTTTTGAAAACCGCTTCATGCATGTCAATGAGCTGGTGCGGCTGGGTGCCAAGATCCAGACCGATGGCAAGGTGGCGGTCATCGAAGGCGTGCCCCGCCTGTCCGGCGCCACCGTGATGGCCACCGACCTGCGTGCATCGGCCAGCCTCGTCATTGCCGGCCTGGTGGCTGATGGCGAAACCGTGGTGGACCGCATCTACCACCTGGACCGTGGCTACGACTGCATGGAATCCAAACTGCGCGGCATTGGCGCCGACATTGAAAGAGTGAAAGCATGACGATGATCACCCTGGCGCTTTCCAAGGGCCGCATCTTTGACGAAACCCTGCCGCTTTTGGCCGCCGCAGGCATCGAGGTGCTGGAAGACCCCGAAAAATCGCGCAAGCTCATCCTGCCCACGAACCAGCCCAACGTGCGCGTGGTGCTGGTGCGCGCCACCGACGTTCCCACGTATGTGGAATACGGCGGCGCCGACATCGGCGTGACCGGCAAGGACACCCTGATCGAACACGGTGGCCAGGGGCTGTACCAGCCGCTGGACCTGCAGATTGCCAAGTGCCGCGTGAGCGTTGCCGTGCGCAACGACTTCGACTACGAACGGGCCGTCAAGCAGGGCTCGCGCCTGAAGGTCGCCACCAAGTACACGTCGATTGCGCGTGACTTCTTTGCCACCAAGGGCGTGCATGTCGACATGGTCAAGCTTTACGGCAGCATGGAACTGGCGCCGCTCATCGGCCTGGCCGATGCCATCGTCGACCTGGTGTCCACCGGCAACACGCTCAAGGCCAACCACCTGGTGGAGGTGGAGCGCATCATGGACATCAGCTCCTACCTCGTTGTGAACCAGGCCGCGCTCAAGCTCAAGCAGGCACCGCTGCGCCGCATCATTGATGCGTTTGCCTCGGCCATCCCTGCCCCCAAGAACTGAACCAACCTTTGAACGCACTATGACTTTGGTAGCTGCTCCCGCCCGTCTGTCCACCGCTGCGGCCACTTTTGAGGCTGATTTTGCAGCCCGCCTGCATTGGTCTGCCGACACCGACGCGGCCATCGAGCAGCGCGTGGCCGACATCCTGGCCGACGTGCAAAAGCGCGGCGATGCGGCGGTGCTGGAATACACCGCCCGCTTCGACGGCCTCTCGGCACCGAACATGGCCGCGCTGGAGCTGACCCAGGCCGACTTCAAGGCCGCGTTTGACGCCATCCCCCAGGCCCAGCGCGACGCGCTGCAGGCAGCCGCCAAGCGCGTGCGCAGCTACCACGAGGCGCAGAAGAAGGCGTCGGGAGAGAGCTGGAGCTACCGCGACGAGGACGGCACGCTGTTGGGCCAGAAGGTCACGCCGCTGGACCGCGTGGGCATCTACGTGCCCGGCGGCAAGGCCGCCTACCCGTCGAGCCTGCTGATGAACGCCATCCCGGCCCACGTAGCGGGAGTGCAGGAAATCATCATGGTCGTGCCCACCCCCGTGCGTGGCAGCGTGGCGACCGGCGGAACGGGCGAGGGCACCTCGACGAAGGGCGAGCGCAACGAGCTGGTGCTGGCCGCCGCCTACGTGGCCGGTGTGACCCGCGCCTTCACCATCGGCGGCGCACAGGCCGTGGCCGCGCTGGCCTACGGCACGGCCACCGTGCCCAAGGTGGACAAGATCACCGGCCCCGGCAACGCCTACGTGGCCAGCGCCAAGAAGCGCGTGTTCGGCACCGTGGGCATCGACATGATCGCAGGCCCGAGCGAGATTCTGGTGCTGGCCGATGGCACCACGCCGCCCGACTGGGTGGCGATGGATCTCTTCAGCCAGGCCGAGCACGACGAGCTGGCCCAGAGCATCCTGCTGTGCCCCGACGCCGCCTACCTCGATGCCGTGCAGGGCGAGATCGACCGCCTGCTGCCCACCATGCCGCGCGCCGAGATCATCGCCAAGAGCCTCACCGGCCGGGGCGCACTGATCCTGACGAAGGACATGGAAGAAGCCTGCGCGATCAGCAACCGCATCGCACCGGAACACTTGGAAGTGAGCAGCACCGACCCACACCGCTGGGAGCCTTTGCTGCGCCACGCGGGCGCGATCTTTCTGGGCGCCTACACCTCCGAAAGCCTGGGCGACTACTGCGCAGGCCCCAACCACGTGCTGCCCACCAGCGGCACGGCACGCTTCTCCTCCCCGCTGGGCGTGTACGACTTCCAGAAGCGCAGCAGCATCATCGAGGTGAGCGAAGCTGGTGCCCAGGTGCTGGGCACCATCGCCGCCGAGCTGGCCTACGGCGAGGGCTTGCAGGCCCACGCGCAGGCGGCCGAGATGCGGCTCAAGGCTGGAGTCAAGCCGCGCTGATCGCCCCCCGGGGCAGGGCACCCTGTGTGGGTGCCGACGCCTTGGGCTGAGATGCGGCGGGTGCAGGCGGACAGGCGGCTCCTGCCACCGCCCGGTGTTGTGCCCAGTTCAGCCGCGCGGGCCGGTGGCCTTCGGCACTGACCCGCAGTCGCACGGGTCCGGTGAAGGACAGGCGCTGGCCGGCCTCCAGAAAGTAATCCTCCAGTAGACCATCACAGGTCACCCAGACGCGGCCTTGTTCGACTTCGAGCAGGGCAATGTCGCCTGCGCGGAAGTCCAGCACCTGGACAGCCTGCAAGGGCGGCAGCGGCTGGCGCTTCCATTGCAGCGTGAGAGGAACCGCAGGCTGGCTGGGCAGTGCGGGCGACGGTGGGGTGGGGGTGTGCAGCGTGTTCATGCCTTCACTGTGCGGCCACCTGCGATGCGCCACCAGCCACAGGCCTGCACAATCTGGGCCAGTACAGAACAGCAAACCAACCCATCTGTACTGGTCGTACTGGGATGCCTCTGTACTGTCTATCGACCAGAGGGCCAGTACAGAATGCAGCATGGCCACCGATGACGCACCCCCGCTGTACCTTCAAATCGCCGAACAGCTCGCGCAGCTGATCCGCAATGGCACGCTCGCGCGCGGCGAAAAGCTGCCGTCGGTGCGTGAGCTGGCGCGCCAGCACGGCGTGGCGCAGACCACGGTGGTGCAGGCCTACCACTGGCTCGAAGATGCGCGCCTGATCACCGCGCGCCCGCGCTCAGGCTTTTTTGTGGCGGCGCGGCCGGTGAGCCTGCCCGAGCCCAGCACACCGCGCCCGATGCGCCGCCCGCGCGAGGTGTCGGTGGACTGGCTGGGCCAGCGTATCCTGGGGCGCAACCAGCCGGTGGACATGATCTCGTACAGCAGCGGCACGCCCGGCCCCGAGCTGTTCAACCCCGACCGCGTGCGCCGCGCCGTGGTGCGCGCCGCGCAGCGCCACCGCAACCTGCTGTGCACTTACCCCGGTTCGTCGGGCCATGAGGACGCGCGCCGCGCCCTGGCGCGCTATGCCGTCAGCCTGGGCTGCAGCCTGGACCCCGAGAACATCGTGATCACCGGCGGCTGCATGGACTCCATTGCGCTGTGCCTGCGCGCGGTGACGCAGCCGGGCGACGTGGTGGCGCTGGAGTCACCCACGCATTTTTCGTTTCTGGAGGTGCTGCAGGGCCTGCACCTCAAGGCGCTGGAGATTCCCACCCACCCGCGCAACGGACTGTCTCTTGATGCGCTGCAGCTCGCGCTGGACACCCAGCCCGTCAAGGCCGTGATGGTGGTGCCCACGCTCAGCAACCCGCTGGGCAGCTGCATGCCCCAGGCCGAGCGCAGGCGCCTGGTGCAGATGGCGGCGCGGCACGACATGGCGGTCATCGAGGACGCGATCTACAACGATCTGGTCGAGGTGGACGAGATGCGCCGCACCGTCAAGTCGTACGACACCACAGGCCATGTGATGTTGTGCGACTCGTTCTCCAAGACGCTGGCGCCGGGCCTGCGCCTGGGCTGGCTGGAGGCCGGCCGCTGGGCCGACAAGCTGCGCGCCATCAAGGACCTGCAGGCGGGTGGCCAGTCCGCCGTGCTGGAGCTGGCCCTGGCCGACCTCATCACTCAGACGGGCCACGCCGCCGCCATGCGCCAGCTGCGTGCGGCCGTGGCGGCGCGCATGGATGAGGTGCGCCACGTGATTGCCGCGCACTTCCCGCAGGGTACGCGCGTGAGTGACCCGCCCGGCGGCCTGCTGCTGTGGCTGGAGCTGCCTCGCGCGCTCGATTCCGTGCAACTGCACGAGGCCTGCCTGGCCCGGCAGATCCTGATCGCACCCGGCACGGTGTTCAGCGCCAGCGGGCGGTTCCGCAACTGCCTGCGCATTGGCGTGGGCGGCGACTGGTCGCCTGCCCATCTGGAGGCGCTGCGCACCGTGGGTGACATGGCGTGCCAGATGCTGCAGGGCGGGGCACAGCGCAAGGCGGCTTGATTGTGGTGTTTTAATCAACACGAAATTCGTGGTACACGAAGTTCGTGTAATATTTAGTCCATGAAAAACATCACCGTGACCATGGACGACACCGTTGCCGAATGGGTCCGCGTGGAAGCCGCCAAGCGCGGCAGCAGCGTCTCGCGCCTGCTCGGTGAATGGCTGGCCGAAAAGATGCGCCAAGAAGACGCCTACGCACAGGCCATGCGCGAGGCACTTGGGTTTGAATCCTGGGGCGCGTCCAGCGGGCCCTATGTGCCGCGCGAAACCCTGTTTCTGCGCTAAACCGGGCAAAACGCATGGCCACCGTCCCCATCTTTGTCGATACCGAAATCCTGCTCGCCAGCGTGGACGACCGCGATGCCGGGCGCCAGGCGCGGGCGCGTGAATGGATCAGCTTTTGCTGGCAGACGCGCAGCGGCCGCATCAGCTCGCAGGTGCTCAACGAGCTGTACAACCAGGCCATCCAGCGTTTTGATGGCCCCCACGTGCTGCAGCAGGTGCGCGCCCAGGTGCGCCGCCTGCGCGTGTGGCTGCCGCCGCACCTCGACTCCTACACGGTGGACGGCGCCTGGGACCTGCAGGACCGCTACCGCCTGGGCTACTGGGATGCGCTCATCCTCTCGTCCGCCCATCAGCAGGGCTGCCGCTACCTGCTCACCGAAGCGTTGCCACACGACCAGCCGATGGACGCCGTGCGGCCGATCAACCCTTTTCTTGTCACCCCCAACGAACTGGACACCACCGAATGACTACTCCTGCGTCGTCTCCTCTCCAAGCCCTGGCCCGTATCCGCCCCGACGTGCGCGCCATGCACGCTTACGGCGTGCAGCCCTCCACCGGCATGCTCAAGATGGACGCGATGGAGAACCCGTTCCGCCTGCCCGCGCACCTCCAGGCCGCGCTGGGCCAGCGCCTGGGCGCGGTGGCGCTCAACCGCTATCCCGGCGACCGCCTGCTGGACCTCAAGGCCGCCCTCGCCAAATATGCAGGCATGCCCGAGGGCTACGGCGTGGTGCTGGGCAACGGGTCGGACGAACTCATCACCCTGCTGGCCCTGGCCTGCGCCCAACCCGGCACGGGCCAGCGCGCCACCATGCTCGCGCCCATGCCGGGTTTTGTGATGTACCCGCTGTCCGCGCAGCTGCAGGGTCTGGACTTCGTTGGCGTGCCGCTCACGCCCGACTTTGAGCTGGATGAGCCCGCCATGCTGGCGGCCATCGCCCAGCACAACCCCGCCATCACCTACATCGCCTACCCCAACAACCCCACGGCCACACTGTGGGACGAGGGCGCGGTGCAGCGCATCATCGACGCCGCGGGCGCACAGGGCGGTATCGTGGTCATGGACGAGGCCTACCAGCCCTTTGCCAGCCGCACCTGGATCGACCGCATGCGCGCTGAGCCCGCGCGCAACGCGCACGTGCTGCTCATGCGCACGCTCAGCAAGTTTGGCCTCGCAGGCGTGCGGCTGGGCTACCTCATCGGGCCCTCGGCGTTCGTGAGCGAGATCGACAAGGTGCGCCCGCCCTACAACGTGAGCGTGCTCAACTGCGAAGCCGCCCTGTTTGCTCTGGAACACGCCGAAGTTTTCGCCGCCCAGGCGGCGGAAATCCGTGCCGAACGCACCACGCTCATCGCAGCCCTGCGCCAGATGCCGGGTGTCGAAAAGTGCTGGGACAGCGAGGCCAACATGGTGCTGATCCGTGTGGCGGATTCCGCCAAGGCCTACGAGGGTATGAAAAACCGCAAGGTGCTCGTCAAGAACGTTTCTACAATGCACCCATTGCTGGCCAACTGCCTGCGCCTGACGGTAGGCAATGCCGAAGACAACGCGCAGATGCTGGCCGCACTCCAAGCCTCCCTATGACTTCCTCCGCACTCGTACCTTCCGCCCCATCGGCCGACCCGATGGCCGACCGCATCGCCGAGGTCAGCCGCAACACCGCCGAAACGCGCATCAGTGTGCGCATCAACCTCGACGGCACCGGCCAGGCGAAGCTGCACACCGGCATCGGCTTCTTCGACCACATGCTCGACCAGATCGCCCGCCATGGGCTGATCGACCTCGACATCGACTGCGAGGGTGACCTGCACATCGACGGCCACCACACCGTGGAAGACGTGGGCATCACGCTGGGCCAGGCTTTTGCGCGCGCCGTGGGCGACAAGAAAGGCATCCGCCGCTACGGGCATGCCTATGTGCCGCTGGACGAAGCGCTATCGCGTGTGGTGGTGGATTTCTCGGGCCGCCCCGGGCTGCACATGGATGTGAAGTTCACCTCCGGGAGCATCGGCCAGCTCGACACGCAACTGGTGTTCGAGTTCTTCCAGGGCTTTGTGAACCACGCGGGCGTCACGCTGCACATCGACAACCTCAAGGGCGTCAACGCACACCACCAGTGCGAGACCATCTTCAAGGCGTTCGGGCGCACGCTGCGCGCGGCGCTGGAGCGCGACCCGCGCTCGGCCGGTGTCATCCCCTCCACCAAGGGTTCGTTGTGAAATTTTGGGTTAAATCAGGCGCTATCGCTTGATGGATAAGCGCTAGTAGCTATGAATATGGAAGCAAAAACAGTGGCGGTCGTGGACTACGGCATGGGCAACCTGCGCTCAGTGTCGCAGGCCGTGCAGGCCGCCGCCGAGGGCACGGGCTGGACCGTGGTCGTCACCCAGCGCCCCGAAGACGTGCGTGCCGCCCAGCGCATCGTGCTGCCAGGGCAGGGCGCCATGCCCGACTGCATGCGCGAGCTGCGCGAGTCCGGCCTGCAGGAATCGGTGCTCGAAGCCGCTGCCTCCAAGCCAATGTTCGGCGTGTGCGTGGGCATGCAGATGCTGCTGGACCATAGCGCCGAGGGGGATACGCCGGGCCTGGGCCTCATCCCTGGCGATGTGCTCAAGTTTGACCTGGCAGGCCGCACCCAGCCCGACGGCAGCCGCTTCAAGGTGCCCCAGATGGGCTGGAACCAGGTGCGGCAGATGCCCCACGCCCACCACGGCGGCGGCGTGCACCCGGTGTGGGCTGGCGTGCCGGACAGCAGCTACTTTTACTTTGTGCACAGTTTCTACGCCGTGCCGCAAAATCCTGCCCACTGCGCAGGCCAAACGGACTACGGCGGTTTGTTCGCCGCCGCCATTGCACGCGATAATATTTTTGCGACCCAGTTTCACCCGGAGAAAAGCGCGGAGCATGGCTTGGCCCTGTACCGCAATTTTCTGCACTGGAATCCCTGATCCCTTAACCGCCACCCGTTCGGGCCGAGCTGCGTCTCGCCCTTTTTCACCCGAACTCCACCACCATGCTGCTCATCCCCGCCATCGACCTCAAAGACGGCCACTGCGTACGCCTCAAACAAGGCGATATGGACCAATCCACCACCTTTGGTGAAGACCCCGCCGCCATGGCGCGCAAATGGGTGGATGCCGGTGCACGCCGCCTGCACCTGGTGGACTTGAACGGTGCGTTTGCGGGCGTGCCCAAGAACTACAGCGCCATCAAGTCCATTCTGAAAGAGGTGGGCGACGACATTCCCGTGCAGTTGGGCGGCGGTATCCGCGACCTGGACACCATCGAGAAATACATCGACGGCGGCCTGCGCTACGTGATCATCGGCACGGCTGCGGTCAAGAACCCCGGTTTTCTGAAGGACGCCTGCAGCGCCTTCGGGGGCCACATCATCGTGGGGCTCGACGCCAAGGACGGCAAGGTCGCTACCGACGGCTGGAGCAAGCTCACCGGCCACGAGGTCGTGGACCTGGCCAAGAAGTTCGAGGACTGGGGCGTCGAATCCATCATCTACACCGACATCGGCCGCGACGGCATGCTCTCGGGCATCAACATCGACGCCACGGTGAAGCTGGCCCAGGCTTTGAGCATCCCCGTGATCGCCTCGGGCGGCCTGTCGAACATGACCGATATCGAGCAGCTGTGCGCGGTGGAGAGCGAAGGCGTCGAAGGTGTGATCTGCGGCCGCGCCATCTACAGCGGCGACCTCGACTTTGCTGCGGCGCAAGCGCGTGCCGACGAACTGAACGGCTGAAACCGATCACCCCCTGAGCGGCTTCGCCGCTTCCCCCAGGGGACGACGCCAGTGGCCTGGCGAAGTCAGTTCCACGGCGTCTGCTGGCCTCGGTAGCGCCTAATCAACGAATCGCTCACTGACATGCTCGCAAAACGAATCATTCCCTGTCTTGACGTCACCGGAGGCCGTGTGGTCAAGGGCGTCAATTTCGTCGAGCTGCGCGACGCAGGCGACCCGGTCGAAATTGCCGCGCGCTACAACGCGCAGGGCGCTGACGAGCTCACCTTCCTCGATATCACCGCCACCAGCGATGGCCGTGACCTCATCCTGCACATCATCGAGGCCGTGGCCAGCCAGGTGTTCATTCCACTCACCGTGGGTGGCGGCGTGCGCACTGTGGAAGACGTGCGCAGGCTGCTCAATGCGGGTGCCGACAAGACCAGTTTCAACTCGGCCGCGATTGCCAACCCTGACGTCATCAACGCCGTGTCTGCCAAGTACGGTGCTCAATGCATCGTGGTGGCCATCGACGCCAAGCGCCGCTCGGCCGAGGATGCGCAGCGCCTGGGCGCCAACGGTCAGCCCGTGGGTGCGGGCTGGGACGTGTACAGCCACGGGGGGCGCAAGAACACCGGCCTGGACGCCATTGCCTGGGCCACTGAGATGGCGCGGCGCGGTGCGGGCGAAATCCTGCTGACCAGCATGGACCGCGACGGCACCAAGGCAGGCTTTGACCTGGAGCTGACCCGCGCAGTGAGCGATGCGGTGAGCGTGCCCGTGATCGCCTCGGGCGGGGTGGGTAACCTGGACCACCTGGCCGACGGCATCCAGACCGGTGGTGCCGACGCGGTGCTGGCCGCCAGCATCTTCCATTACGGCGAATACACCGTGGGCCAGGCCAAGGCCCGCATGGCCGAGCGCGGCATTCCGGTGCGTCTGTGACGACGCCATTCGCGGGCGCGCGTTGGGCGCTGGTGGTGGCCTTGGCGGCCACGGCACTGCCCGCTGCGGCGCAGCAGGTGCCGCCCCCGTCGTATGCGAGTTTTTCCGAGCGCCTGCCCTGTGTGCACCGCATTGGCCGCTGCTTTGACGCGACCATCGGCGGCAAGCCGGTGGAGGTGATTGCCGACAAGGCCGAATTCGAGAAGCTCCAGGCCCTGCTCCAGACGCTGAACAGCAATGTGCGTGACGTGCACTGGATCGTGCGCGAACCCGTGTTGGGCACGCTCGCGCTGGACGTGGAAACCCGCGCCAACACGCTGGGTTTGCCGCTGGTGGGCGATGAGAAGGAAGAGCCCGATGTCACCATCTATGCCCTCGACGGCCAAGATCTGGAGAGCGAATCGGAGCTGGTAGCACAGCAAAGCGTGCGCGTGAATGGCCAGCCCGTGATGACGCAGCAGGAAACCCTCACGCAGGATTTTCTGCCCCCGGGGCGCTATGCGTTTGCCATCAAGTACCTGGGCCGCAAGAACTGGGATCGCAAGTGGGTGTTTTTGACCGTGGCAAAGTAAATCTTCGATCAAAAGTGGTTCTGGCGCTGAGTGTGAAAGCGCTGATAGCTATTGTTTTTGTAGTCAGATTTACGCGCTGCGCAGTGCTGCAATTGGCTGCAAGCTGCCCGACGATGCATCTGTTTTTTCATTGAACTCTCATTTTGATAGCTGCTAGCGCTTGATGGATAAGCGCTAGAGGCAAAAATGACCTCAAAACCGCTCGCCCGGCAGGCGGGCTGGTCATTCAAATCACCGACAATCCCGCCCATGAACTGGCTCAACGAAGTGAAATGGGACGCGCAGGGCCTGGTGCCCGTGATTGCGCAGGAGCAGGGCACGGGCGACGTGCTGATGTTTGCCTGGATGAACCGCGAGGCCCTTGCCAAGACGGCAGAACTCGGCCGCGCCGTGTACTTCAGCCGCTCGCGCAAGAAGCTGTGGTTCAAGGGCGAAGAGTCCGGCCACGTGCAGACCGTGCACGAGATCCGCCTGGACTGCGACAACGATGTGGTGCTGCTCAAGGTCACCCAGCTCGGCCACGAGCCTGGTATCGCCTGCCACACAGGCCGCCACAGTTGCTTTTTCAGCGTGCTCAAGGACGGAGCCTGGCACGCGGTCGATCCGGTCTTGAAAGACCCTGAATCCATCTACAAGTAATGGCAATGGACGACAAGACCATGAGTTCCAACGATTCCCTCGCACGCCTTGCCGATGTGATTGAAAGCCGCAAGCCTGCCAACGGCGGCGATCCCGACAAGAGCTATGTCTCGCGCCTGCTGCACAAGGGGCCGGATGCGTTCTTGAAGAAGATCGGCGAGGAGGCCACCGAAGTCGTCATGGCGGCCAAGGATGTGGACCACGGCGCCGACAAGTCCAAGCTGGTTTACGAAGTGGCCGACCTCTGGTTCCACTCCATGGTGGCCCTGGCCCACTATGGCCTCACGCCTGCCGATGTACTGACCGAGCTGGAGCGCCGCGAGGGCACCAGCGGCATCGAGGAAAAAGCCTTGCGCAAGGTGGTTGCGCGCACTGCCGAAGAAGGGGCCCCATGAACGACATCATCGACGTGCAAAGCAATGAGCAAAAGGCCCAGGGCCTGAAGAACATCGGCTGGGTCAGCTATGTGCTGCACCTCATCGTGGCCGTGGGGGCTGTGCTGCCAGGCGCGCAGGCCAGTGCGCTGTTGCTGGTCATTGCGCTGGTGATTGACTTGGTCAAGCGCAGCGATGCCGAGGGCACCTGGCAGGCCAATCATTTCTCCTGGCGCATCCGCTCGACGATCTGGGCTGGTGTTCTGTATGTGGTGACCGCGCCCCTGTGGCTGCTGCTGATTGCGCCGGGCTGGATTGCCTGGGGGCTGATCTCGCTGTGGTTCCTGTACCGCATCGTGCGCGGCATGCTGGCCATGAGCAAGAACCAGGCGGTGGATGCCTGAACCGACGGCGTCCCTGTCGCACCTGTCATCCCTGCCACGGCTGAACCTGGCCCTGCAGGGTGGGGGCTCCCACGGTGCGCTCACCTGGGGTGTGCTGGATGCCTTGCTGGAGGATGGCCAGTGGCAGTTTGATGGCGTGAGCGGCACCAGTGCTGGCGCGATGAATGCCGTGGCCATGGCGCACGGCTTTGCCAAAGCCGCACAGGAGCACAAAGACCCCCACGAAGCGCACCTGGCTGGTTGCGTCCAGGCGCGTGAAACGCTTGCCCGGCTGTGGGAGGGCGTGGGCACGCTGGGCAGCCTGATGTGGGGCTCGCCCCTGTCGGCCGCCAACCCCATGATGGGGCTGATGCGCCAGTGGCTCTCGCCCTACCAGACCAATCCGCTCGACATCAACCCGCTGCGCCGCCTGCTGGAGCGCGAGGTGGACTTTGACCTGCTGTGCACTGTGCGCCGCGCCAGCGCTGCGGCGGGCGGGCCCAAGGTGTTTGTGTGCGCCACCAACGTGCGCACCGGGCGCGGCGAAATCTTCTCTGGCCCCCGGCTGAGCGCGGATGCCGTGATGGCGTCGGCCTGCTTGCCAGCGCTGTTCAAGGCCGTGGAAATCGACGGTGAGCATTACTGGGACGGCGGCTATTCGGGCAACCCTGCGTTGCACCCGCTGATCTATCAGACCGAGACCTCCGACATCCTGCTCGTGCAGATCAACCCCATCGAACATCTGGATCTGCCCCACTCAGGCCAGGAAATCATGGAGCGCATGAACGAAGTCACCTTCAATGCCAGCCTGCTGGCCGAGTTGCGCGCCATCGAGTTCGTGCGCCGTCTGCTGGCCGAGGGCAAGCTGGATGCGCGCCGCTACAAAAGCGTGCGCATGCACCGCATCGACGGCGGCGCCGTGCTGGCGCCCTTTGGCGCAGACAGCAAGGCCCGTGCGGACATGGCCTTTGTGCGCAAGCTTTTCGCCCTCGGCCGCACGGCCGGGCAGGAATGGCTGCACGCGCACCGCAAGGATGTGGGTGTGCGGCCCACCATCAATATCGCTGAAAATACATGAAGCCCCCCTGTGCCGCCTACGGCGCCTTCCCCCTTGGGGGACGCCACCCGTGGCCTGGCAAAGCCAGTTCCACGGTGGCACTGGCTTCGCGCGCGCCGGTTGCGACCGCTTTGGATGGCGAGCAGCGCCTGGTGACCTGTTAATTTTGTACTGACATTTTCCTCATGCACGATCCGAACTGCCTCTTCTGCAAAATCATCGCAGGCCAGATTCCTTCGAAAAAGGTCTATGAAGACGAAGAAATTTTCGCCTTCCACGACATCCACCCCTGGGCGCCGGTGCACTTTCTGATGGTGCCCAAGCTGCATATCCCTTCGATGGCGCAGGTCACCGAGGAACACGCGGGTGTGCTGGGGCGCATGATGGCGCTGGCGCCGAAGCTGGCAATGGAGCAGGGCTGCAACCCGTACCCGGAGGGTGGCTTTCGCGTCGTGGTAAACACGGGGCTTGAAGGTGGGCAGGAAATCCACCACCTCCATATCCATGTGATGGGCGGTCCCCGTCCGTGGCTCAAAGGCTGAACCAGGCTGACGGGTCGTGCAGGGAGATTCCCGCAGTTCTGCTTGGGCGGTGAACTCCTGTCACGCCCCCCGTCTAAAATGATTGCAATTCGTTAGGAGATATTCCATGGGCTCTTTTTCCATCTGGCACTGGCTGATCGTGCTGCTGATCGTCGTCATGGTGTTCGGCACCAAGAAGCTCAAGAACATGGGCTCCGATCTCGGGGGCGCCGTCAAGGGCTTCAAGGACGGCATGAAAGACGGTTCGGCCGACGCGGCTGCCACCACCACCCCACCCGCGGGCCAGGTTGCCAACAACCCTGCGACCGACAAGACCACCATCGATGTCGAAGCCAAGCAAAAGAGCTGAGCGGGCTGTTCCCGCTGGCACCCGCACGCTTTGCGCTTGATCCATGATTGATATTGGCCTGTCCAAGATGGCGCTGATCGGCGCGGTGGCTCTTATAGTCATCGGGCCCGAGAAGCTCCCCCGTGTGGCCCGCACGGTGGGCACCCTGCTGGGCAAGGCCCAGCGTTACGTGTCCGATGTGAAGGCCGAGGTCAACCGGTCCATGGAGCTCGACGAGCTCAAGAAAATGAAGGACACGGTGGAGAACGCCGCACGCGATGTGCACAACTCCATCCAGACCAGCGCCAGCGAGTTCGAAAAGGACTGGGCCGAGGCTACCGACACCGCCAGCTCGGCGTTGCAGGACCAGACCGCCGTCGTGCCGGCTTACAAACACCCCGGCAAGAACTGGCGCCTCAAGCGGGGTGCGGTGCCCCAGTGGTACAAGGCCCGAAGCGGTGTGCGCACCAAGGCACAGTCCGGCGCGGCCCGTGTGGCGCGTTTCCGTCCCCGTAAATTCCATTGATGCAGCAGCCACCAGCGCACCGCGCGCTGCATGGGCGGCCCTGACGCCCACGAAAACCCAACATGTCCGAAACCCCTTCCAAAGAAGACGAGCTGGCCGGTACCGAGCAGCCGTTTGTGCAGCACCTGATGGAGCTGCGCGACCGGATGGTCAAGGCCATCATTGCCATCGCGATTGCGGCGGCGATTTTGTTCTTCTTCCCTGGCCCCGGCGCGCTGTATGACTTTCTGGCGGCGCCGCTGGTGGCCCACCTTCCCAAGGGCGCCACGCTGATCGCCACGTCGGTGATCTCGCCGTTCATGGTGCCGCTCAAGATCTTGTTGATGTCGGCCTTTTTGCTGGCACTGCCGTTTGTGCTGTGGCAGGTGTGGGCCTTTGTGGCGCCTGGCCTGTATTCGCACGAAAAGAAGCTGGTGCTGCCGCTCGTGATCTCCAGCACGCTGCTGTTCTTCATCGGGGTGGCGTTTTGCTACTACCTGGTGTTTGGCCAGGTGTTTGCGTTTATCCAGAGCTTTGCGCCCAAGAGCATCACCGCCGCGCCAGACATCGAGGCCTACCTGAGCTTTGTGCTGTCGATGTTCCTGGCGTTTGGCTTGTCCTTCGAGGTGCCGATTGCCGTGGTGGTGCTGGCCCGCATGGGCATCGTGAGCGTGCAGAAGCTGCGGGAGTTTCGTGGCTATTTCATCGTGATCGCCTTTGTGATCGCTGCCATCGTCACGCCGCCCGATGTGGTGTCGCAGCTGTCGCTGGCGATCCCCATGTGTCTGCTGTACGAGGTGGGCATCTGGGCGGCGCAGATCTTCATCAAGCACACCAAAGCCCCGGAAGAGGGTAGCGAGCCCGCCTCCAACGCCTGAAGGTTGAGTTTCTCGTGAAAATTGGCTCTAGCGCTTGTTGGATAAGCGCTCCAAGCTATATTTTTAATAGCTGACGGGTTACATCAGCGGCCATGTCGCAGTGTTCTGCGCGCAGCCCCTAAAAACTGGCGCGTGCCCAATACCAGTGCCACCGCGGAACCGGCTTTGCGAGGCCGCTGGAGGCGTCTCCCTTTGGGGAAAAAGCGCAGCGGCTCAGAGGGGGCTTACCGCCTCACATTGCGCTGAGGCTTGGGGCGCACGCCGGGGTTGATGCTCAGTTCCACCATCTTGTCGCCACGCTGCACGTTGAATGGTGCCGCAGTGCCGGGCTTGAGCCCCGCCACGGCGGTCAGCAACTCGGACACATTGCTCACCTTCCTACCTTCAACCCGCACGATCACATCGCCGGGCCGCATGCCCGCCTGGGCGGCGGGGCCGTCCTGCAGCACGCCGGTGATGATCACGCCCTCGGTGGCTTTCACGCCGAAGGTTTCTGCCAGTTCGGGTGAGAGTTCGTTGGGCTCCACGCCAATCCAGCCGCGTGTGACCTGGCCGTCCTGCACGATGCCATCCAGCACCATGCGGGCCGTAGACACAGGGATTGCAAAGCCGATGCCCATGCTGCCGCCCGAGCGCGAGTAGATGGCCGTGTTGATGCCCATGAGGTTGCCATTCACGTCCACGAGAGCGCCGCCCGAGTTGCCAGGGTTGATGGCCGCATCGGTCTGGATGAAGTTCTCGAAGGTGTTGATCCCGAGCTGTGTGCGGCCCAGCGCGCTCACGATGCCGCTGGTCACCGTCTGCCCCACGCCAAACGGGTTTCCGATGGCCAGCACCTGGTCGCCCACGGCGAGTACGTCCGAGTTGCCCAGCACGATGACGGGAAGCTTGTCGAGTTCGATCTTGAGGATGGCCAGGTCGGTGTCGGGGTCGGTGCCGATCACGCGGGCGCGGGCGCGGCGGCTGTCGGTCAGTGTCACTTCGATCTCGTCGGCGCCCTCCACCACGTGGTTGTTGGTCAGGATGTAGCCGTCGGGGCTCACGATCACCCCGCTGCCCAGCCCGGCCTGCGCCTGGGCACCCTGGTCGCCAAAGAAGAACTGGAACCAGGGGTCGTTGCTGCGCGGATGGCGCACGGCTTTGCTGGTGTTGATGCTGACCACCGCCGGCGCCGCCTGGCGCGCCGCAGCGCTGAAGCTGCCCGCCGCAGGTTGCGCATTGGCCGGGGCAGGGGGTGCTTCGAGCAGCGCAATGCCCGCGCCGGAGCGTGTGGTGGCGCCCCGGCCCAGCCAGCTCGGCTGCAGGGTGGCGACAACGAAGTAGGCCGCAACGAACACCGTGACGGCCTGCGAGAACAACAGCCAGATGCGTTTCATGAAATTCTGTACAGGTGATGGGCTGGAGAAGGGGCGGCGGGCGGTGTGCATGCCACGGCTGCCTCCCGGAGAAAAGCATTGTCCCCCATGTGTGGGCGTGGGCCACGCGCGACAATAGCTGCATGAGCATTTCCCGCACCGAACTTTTGCAGGCGTTTGACAGCCTGCTGCAACCCGAGCGCTTCAAGGACTATGGCCCCAACGGCTTGCAGGTGGAGGGCAAGGCCGAGATCAGCCGCATCGTCAGCGGCGTGACGGCCAGCCGCGCCCTGATCGACGCGGCCATTGCTGCCCAAGCGGATGCCATCTTCGTGCACCATGGCCTGTTCTGGCGCGGGCAAGACGGCCGGGTGACGGGCTGGATGAAGCAGCGTTTGCAGTTGCTGCTCGCGCATGACATCAACCTGTTTGCCTACCACCTGCCGCTGGATGCCCACCCGGAACTGGGCAACAACGCCCAGCTAGGCCGGGTGCTGGGGCTCGTGGCCGACGCGCGGTTTGGCGAGAACGATCTGGGCTTTGCCGGGCCTGCCGCGTTTGCCGATGGGCAGGCCCTGGCCGACCATGTCGCGCAGGCCCTGGGCCGTCCCGTCACCTGGGTGCCGCCGGAAGGCGCTGCTGCGCAGCGGCCAGTCTGCCGCGTGGCCTGGTGCACAGGAGGCGCGCAGGGCTATTTCGAGGCGGCGATTGCGGCTGGGGCCGACGTGTTCATCACCGGCGAGATTTCCGAGCCCCAGGCACATCTGGCCCGCGAGATGGGGGTGGGTTTTATCGCCGCAGGGCACCACGCGACCGAGCGTTATGGGGCGCCTGCGGTGGCGGCGCAGGTTGCAGGGCGGTGGGGTCTGGGCCACCAATTCATCGAGATCGACAATCCTGCCTGATCGCTGGTAGCCTGGGTTTTTAGCTATAAAAATAATAGCTATTTGCGCTTATCAATAAAGCGTTAGGGTCACTTTTTATCTGAAATCAAACTTCCATGAAGCCTCTCGCCATTACCCAGGGTGATCCTGCCGGCATCGGCCCCGAAATCGTGGCCAAGGCCTTTCGCGATGCTTCGGCCGATATGCACGGCTGTTTTGTGGTGGGCGATGTCGCCACCTTGCGGCGTGCGGCCCAGGCCATCGTGCGGCCCGGCGTGCCCATGGTACCCGTGGCACAGATTGCTGAGCCCGCCGACGTGCTGGACGTGCCGCCCCGCTGTGTTCCGGTGTTGCAGTTGCCAGGCATTCCTGGCCCGCAGCCCTGGGGGCAGGTTAGCGCCGCCGCTGGCCGTGCCGCCGCAGACAGCGTGGTCTGGGCCGTCCGCGCGGCGCTGCGGGGCGAGGTGGCGGGGCTGGTCACGGCGCCCTTGCACAAGGAGGCCTTGGCGGCAGCGGGCGTGGCATTTCCGGGCCACACTGAGCTGCTGCAGGCCGAGGCCGCCGCGCACCAGGGGGTATCGCTGGCGCAAATGCCCGTGCGCATGATGCTCGCCAGCGACGAGCTGCGCACGGTGCTGGTCAGCATCCACATGTCGCTGCGCGATGCCATTGCGGCGGTCACCACGGACAACGTCCTGCAGACGTTGCAAATCACGCACGCTGCCCTGGTGCGCAGCCTGGGGCGGGCGCCGCGCATCGCGGTGGCGGGGCTCAATCCCCACGCGGGCGAGGGCGGGCTGTTCGGTAGCGAGGAAGCCGAGGTAATTGCGCCGGCCATCGCCGCTGCGCGCGCGCAGGGGCTGGATGTGCAGGGCCCCTTCGCTCCTGACACGGTGTTCATGCGCGCGCGCAGTACGCCCCATCGCGCTGGAGAGTTCGACGTGGTCATTGCCATGTACCACGACCAGGGGCTTATCCCGGTGAAGTACCTCGGGGTGGACAAGGGGGTGAACGTGACCCTGGGCTTGCCCCTGGTGCGTACCAGCCCCGACCACGGCACCGCGTTTGACATAGCGGGGCAAGGTATTGCCGATGCTGCAAGCCTCATCGAGGCCGTGCGCATGGCGCGGACCCTTTGTGGATGAAACAGTCCCATGGCGCTGTGGCTAAGCGCAAAAACAAAAAACTATCGATTCGATAGCGGATTGTTGAGGGATGGGGCTTCAAACTGGCGCGCCCCGAGCCAGCAGCCACCGCGCATGGGCCACTCCGCCCCGCTGGCGGCGTCCCCCTTCAGGGGGAAGGCGCGTAGCGACTCAAAGGGGCGTTATTTTTTCAAGCTATCTCTGATCTCGCGCAACAGGACGATGTCTTCGGCGGGCGCGGCTGGGGCTTCGGGGGCTGGCGCAGGGGCTTCGCGCTTGAGGCGATTGATCTGCTTGATCATCATGAAGATGATGAACGCCAGAATGATGAAGTTGACGGCCACGGTCAGGAAGTTGCCATAGGCAAACACCGGCACGCCCGCCTTCTTGAGGGCATCGAGCGTCATGGCCGTGCCCGGTGGCACGGACCCCAGCACCACGAAGAGGTTGGAAAAGTCGAGTTTGCCGAACACCAGTCCCACCACCGGCATGATCAGGTCGGACACGACCGAATCCACGATCTTGCCGAACGCCCCTCCAATGATCACGCCGACGGCAAGGTCGATCACATTGCCCTTGACCGCAAACTCCCTGAACTCCTGCATCATCCCCATGGTGTGCTCCTTGTTTGAATGGTGATGCCGGAGTATTGCCCGGCGCGGTGCCCTGTCAAGACAGTCACCCACTTTGAAATAACCATTTTCACTCCGCTACAATTCGCGGTTGACCCAACAATAGCGATGTTTACCGAGGATCCCCATGAGTGACACACCAGTCGACACCAGTAAAAGGACGTGGCTGATTGCGTCCGGATGTGCCGGTGCCGCTGGCGGAGTGGCAGTTGCAGTGCCTTTCGTCAGTAGTTTTCAGCCTTCGGAAAAAGCCAGAGCGGCCGGTGCCGCTGTAGAGGTGGACATCTCCGCCCTTCAGCCCGGCGAAAAGCTGACCGTTGAATGGCGTGGCAAGCCCGTGTGGATCCTGAAGCGCACTCCCCAGCAGCTGGAGTCTCTCGCTCAGACGGAATCGCAGCTGGCCGATCCCAAGTCGGATCGCAAGACGTACCCCACCCCCGAGTACGCCAAGAACCAGCACCGTTCGATCAAGCCGGAAGTGTTTGTGGGCGTGGGCATCTGCACCCACCTGGGTTGCTCGCCCGGAGACAAGTTCCAGACCGGCCCACAGCCCTCGCTGCCAGACGACTGGCACGGTGGCTTCCTGTGCGCCTGCCACGGCTCTACGTTCGACGTGGCTGGCCGGGTCTTCAAAAACAAGCCGGCGCCTGACAACCTGGAAGTGCCGCCGCACATGTACCTGTCCGACACGCTGCTGTTGATCGGCGAAGACAAGAAGGCCTGAGGTAAATCGACATGGCTGAATTCAAGGAAATCTCCCCCAACGCCTCGGCAGGCGCCAAGGTCACGAACTGGTTCGAGAACCGCTTCCCGACCGCTTTTGACGCCTACAAGGTGCACATGTCGGAGTACTACGCTCCGAAGAACTTCAACTTCTGGTACATCTTCGGCTCACTGGCCCTCGTTGTGCTGGTGATCCAGATCGTGACCGGCATCTTCCTGGTCATGCACTACAAGCCCGACGCCAGCCTGGCGTTTGCTTCGGTCGAGTACATCATGCGCGATGTGCCCTGGGGCTGGCTGATCCGCTACATGCACTCCACAGGCGCCTCAGCGTTCTTTGTGGTGGTGTACCTGCACATGTTCCGTGGCCTTATCTACGGCAGCTACCGCAAGCCGCGCGAACTGGTCTGGATCTTCGGCTGCGCCATCTTCCTGTGCCTGATGGCCGAGGCCTTCATGGGCTACCTGCTGCCCTGGGGCCAGATGTCGTACTGGGGCGCCCAGGTGATCGTGAACCTGTTCGCTGCCATTCCCTTCATCGGCCCTGACCTGGCGCTGCTGATCCGTGGCGACTTTGTGGTGGGCGATGCGACGCTGAACCGCTTCTTCAGCTTCCATGTGATCGCTGTCCCGCTGGTGCTGCTCGGCTTGGTGGTGGCCCACTTGCTGGCGTTGCACGACGTGGGTTCCAACAACCCCGATGGCGTGGAAATCAAGGGCCCCAAGGCGCCCAAGGATGCCAATGGCAAGCCGCTCGATGGTGTGCCTTTCCATCCCTACTACACGGTGCACGACATCTTCGCGCTGAGCATGTTCCTGATGGCGTTCACGGCCGTGGTGTTCTTTGCGCCTGAGTTTGGTGGCTACTTCCTGGAGTACAACAACTTCATCCCGGCCGATCCGCTGGTGACGCCGTTGCACATCGCGCCGGTCTGGTACTTCACACCGTTCTACTCGATGCTGCGTGCCATCACGACCGAGATGATGTACGTTCTGGTGCTGTGTGTGCTTGCGGGTGCTGCCTTTGGTGTGTTCAAGGCCAAGTTGCCAAGTTTCATCAAGGCCGGCATCGCCGGTGCCGCCGTCGTGGCGGTGGTGCTGATGCTGTCGATCGACGCCAAGTTCTGGGGTGTGGTGGTGATGGGTGGTGCCGTGATCATCCTGTTCTTCCTGCCCTGGCTGGACCACAGCCCGGTGAAGTCGATCCGCTACCGTCCCGACTGGCACAAGTACCTGTATGGCGTGTTCGTGATCATCTTCCTGATCCTGGGCTACCTGGGTGTGCAACCCCCTTCGCCCATTGGCGAGCGTGTGTCGCAGGTGGGTACGCTGTTCTACTTTGGGTTCTTCCTGCTGATGCCCTGGTGGAGTCGTATTGGCGAGGCCAAGGCCGTGCCCGACCGCGTGACCTTTGTGGCGCACTGAGCCCCAGGAGATAACAACAATGAAGAAAATCATCCTCACGCTGGTGGCCGCCCTGGGTCTGGCTGCTGGCTCTGCACTGGCTGCGGGCGGTGGCATTCCGCTGGACAAGGCCCCCGTCAAGACGAACGATCTGGCCTCGCTGCAAAATGGCGCCAAGGTTTTCGTCAACTATTGCCTGAATTGCCACTCTGCAGCGTTCATGCGGTTCAATCGCCTGAAAGACATCGGTTTGACCGATCAGCAGGTCAAGGACAACCTGCTGTTCACTACGGACAAGGTCGGCGAAACCATGAAGGCGGCGATTGATCCCAAGCAGGCCAAGGCCTGGTTTGGTGCCAATCCCCCCGATCTGACCGTGATCGCCCGTTCGCGTGCTGGCGCCGGTGGTTCGGGTGCGGATTACCTGTACACCTACCTGCGTACTTACTACCGCGACGAAACCAAGCCGACCGGCTGGAACAATCTCGTGTTCCCCAACGTGGGCATGCCCCACGTGTTGTGGGAGCTGCAGGGTGATCGCCGCCCAGTGTTTGAAGAGCACGAAAGCCATGGCCACAAGACCCAGGTTTTCAAGGGTTGGGAGCAGGTCAGGCCTGGTCTGATGACCCCACTGCAGTACGACCAGACCGTGGGTGACCTGGTGAACTACATGCAATGGATGGCAGAACCCGCGCAAAACACCCGCAAGCGCGTGGGTGTCTGGGTGCTGATTTTCCTGGGTGTGTTCACGGTGATTGCCTGGAGGCTCAACGCAGCCTTCTGGAAAGATGTGAAGTAACGCGCGCAGCAGTCATATCCATTGAAAGCACCCTTCGGGGTGCCTTGGTTTTTTTGCAGAGTGGGCGCTTTTGGCGTCCCACTCTTTTGATTTTTAGGAGCCTCCCACCATGATGGTGCTTTACTCGGGTACGACCTGTCCCTTCTCCCACCGCTGCCGTTTTGTCCTGTTCGAAAAGGGCATGGACTTTGAAATCCGCGATGTGGACCTGTACAACAAGCCCGAAGACATCAGCGTGATGAACCCCTACGGCCAGGTTCCCATTCTGGTCGAGCGCGATCTGATCCTGTACGAGTCGAACATCATCAACGAGTACATCGACGAGCGCTTCCCCCATCCCCAGCTGATGCCCGGCGACCCCGTGGACCGCGCCCGTGTGCGCCTGTTCCTGCTCAACTTCGAGAAGGAGCTGTTCGTGCACGTGAACATCCTGGAGTCGCGCGCGACCAAGGGCAACGAAAAGGCGCTGGAAAAGGCGCGTGCGCACATCCGTGACCGCCTGACGCAGCTGGCTCCTGTGTTCCTCAAGAACAAGTACATGCTGGGCGACAACTTCTCCATGCTCGACGTGGCCATTGCCCCGCTGCTGTGGCGCCTCGACTACTATGGCATCGACCTCAGCAAGAATGCAGCTCCGCTGCTCAAGTATGCAGAACGCATCTTCTCGCGCCCTGCGTACATCGAGGCGTTGACCCCATCCGAGAAGGTCATGCGCAAGTAACTTGCGGCCTGCCCCGTTCCCTATTCACAGCAGTTGCCTTTCACCTTCATGACCGCACAGGAATCCACGTCCACACGCCCGTACCTCATTCGTGCCTTGTACGAGTGGTGCACCGACAACGGGCTGACGCCGTATGTGGCGGTGCGTGTCGATGACTCGGTGCAGGTGCCTCGTGAATACGTGAAGGATGGTGAGATCGTCCTGAACATCAGTTTTGATGCGACGAGCGCCTTGCAACTGGGCAACGATTTCATCGAGTTCAAGGCCCGGTTTGGCGGCAAGCCGCGTGAGATCCTCGTGCCGGTGGGGCGGGTGATCGCCATCTATGCCCGTGAAAACGGGCAGGGTATGGCGTTTCCGCCCCCGGTGGATGTGCTGGCTGGTGGTGCGGCTGCTGCCGGGGCCATCGCGCCCATGCTGGCAGAAGCGGTGTCTTCCGAAGATGCTACTGCTGCAAGTGGAGCGCAAACTTCCGAGGACCGCGTGGTGCAGTTGGTGTCTGCGGATGACGGCAGGAAAGATGGCGACGAAGGGGGTGACGCACCGCGACCACCTCCGGCTGCGGGTGGTGCTCGGCCATCGCTCAAGCGGGTGAAATAACCGCCCCTTGTTTTTTTGAGGCTGCTTTTTCCACGATAAAATGCAGCCTTCGCCGGTTTAGCTCAGTTGGTAGAGCACCCGCCTTGTAAGCGGTAGGTCGTCAGTTCGATTCCGACAACCGGCACCAGTTTTCTCCTGTTCCTCACCGCATTCCCTGATCCTGGCGTTGACCGTCAGGTTTGAACTTTCAGGCGAATCGCGTTAACCTCCCACCCCCGGCTGCGCAAATGCGCCTGCAAAGCAGGCAGCAGTTGGCGTATTTTTGCCGCGGCGGCATTGCTTTTGACCAGCAGGCACCAGGAGTCTCCATCAATGGGGCCGGCCTGGATCGCTGGGCGCAGCGCCGCAGGAATCAGCATTTCAATGGCCTTGAGCCGATCACTGGAGTCGCGTGTCAGCGCTGTGAGCTTGGCCAGCGTGGGAGAGTCCTCGCTGGCTTGCTGCAGGGTGACGGCGTAGTGGCGGCGGTTCATGGTGTGCGTCTTCGGGCGTGGAGAATTCGTAGTGCATCTGATTATCACGGACGCCAGGCTGGCGCGCAGCCGGGCCATTCATTTGTCGGGCACCCGCCTGATCCTGGCAGGGCTATTGCTGTCGCTGTGCCTCATGCTGGTGGCTGCGACGCTGTACCACTGGGTGTTTCTCAAGGGCGCGCGTGAAGGCTGGCCGATTGTGGGGTCATTGGTACGGCTGGTCGTCAAGGACGAGTTTGCAGAGCGGGACCGTTTTATGCGTGCCAATCTGGATGCCATGGCCCGCCGCGTTGGCGAGATGCAGGCCCGCATGGTGCAGCTGGAATCCTTGGGCGACCGCGTGCTGGGCCTTGCAGGCATGGCGCCGGCCGATGTCCAGAAGTCCGATGGGCGTGGAGGGGTGTTGGTCAGTGCACGCAATCTCTCCATGGAGGAACTGCAATCCACCCTTGACGAGCTGGAGCGCCTGACCAACCAGCGTGTGGATTTGATGACCGTGCTCGAATCGCGCCTTTTTGACCAGCACATCCGCAAGAAGATGATTCCTACCCATGCACCTGTCACCGGTCGGGTGCCGGGCTCGGCGTTTGGCTGGCGCGTAGACCCAATCACCGGCCAGTCGGCCTTGCACACGGGCCTGGATTTTCAGGCAGATACCGGAACACCGATCCTGGCAGCTGCGGGGGGGGTAGTCGTTACGCAGGAATACCATCCGGCTTACGGCAACATGATCGAGGTGGACCACGGCAACCAGCTGGTCACGCGCTACGCCCATGCATCGCGCACCTTGGTCAAGCAGGGCGACATCGTGCGCCGTGGCCAGAAGATTGCCGAAGTGGGAACCACAGGGCGTTCCACCGGTCCCCACCTTCACTTTGAGGTGCTGGTGCAAGGGGTTTTCCAGGACCCACAGAAGTTTCTCAGCGCTGGTGGCACGGCTGCGGGCGCGCAGGTTGCGGCGATCCAGCCGCACGCATCGCCCGGCCAGCCGGCCACACCTGCAGCGGGCAGGTAAAATCGCGGGTCCGGTGTTCACGGCCCGGGATTGCAGTGCTTGCAATCCCTGGTGATGGACCCACCTGAACTCAATTCATCTTAGGGATTTCGGTCGCTTGACGCGCTGCTTGCAGCGGGGCAGGCGGTCCTGTTCGCATGGCCACCAACTTCCTCACCAAACTATTCGGCAGCCGCAACGACCGGCTCCTCAAGCAGTACCGCAAGACGGTGACCCGCATCAACGCGATGGAGCCCGACTACGAGAAACTGTCGGACGAGCAGCTCAAGGCCAAGACGCAGGAGTTCAAGGAGCGCGTGGCCAAGGGCGAATCGCTGGATGACATCCTGCCCGAAGCCTTTGCCGTGGTGCGCGAGGGCTCCAAGCGCATCATGAAGATGCGGCACTTTGATGTGCAGCTGCTGGGAGGCATGGCACTGCACTTTGGCAAGATCTCCGAAATGCGGACGGGCGAGGGCAAGACCCTCACCGCTACCTTGCCCGTGTACCTCAATGCCCTGTCGGGCAAGGGTGTGCACGTGGTGACCGTGAACGACTACCTCGCGAACCGCGATGCGCAGTGGATGGGGCGGCTGTACAACTTCCTGGGCCTCACGGTGGGCATCAACCTGCCCAACATGCCGCGCGAGCAAAAGCAGGAAGCCTACCGCGCTGACATCACTTACGGTACCAACAACGAATACGGCTTTGACTACCTGCGCGACAACATGGTCTACGAAGCGCAGGACCGCGTGCAGCAAGGCCTGAACTTCGCCATCGTCGATGAGGTGGACTCGATCCTGATCGACGAAGCCCGCACACCGCTGATCATCAGCGGCCAGGCCGAAGACCATACGGCGATGTACATCGCCATGAACAAGGTGGTGCCCCTGCTGGTGCGCCAGGAAGGCGAAGCCGACCCGCGCACGGGTGAAGGCGTGACCAAGCCTGGCGACTTCACGCTGGACGAGAAGACGCACCAGGTGTTCCTGACAGAACAGGGCCACGAGAGCGCTGAGCGCATCCTGGCCAGCCAGGGCCTGATTGCCGAGGGGGCCTCGGTGTACGACCCGGCCAACATCACGCTGATGCACCACCTGTATGCCGCGCTGCGTGCCAACCACCTGTATCACCGCGACCAGCACTATGTGGTGCAAAACGGTGAGATCGTGATCGTGGACGAGTTCACCGGCCGCCTGATGTCGGGTCGCCGCTGGAGCGAAGGCCTGCACCAGGCCGTGGAAGCCAAGGAAGGCGTGAACATCCAGGCCGAGAACCAGACGCTGGCCTCGATCACTTTCCAGAACTATTTCCGCCTGTACAACAAGCTCGCCGGCATGACCGGCACGGCCGATACCGAGGCTTACGAGTTCCAGGAAATCTACGGCCTGGAAACCGTGGTCATCCCGCCGAACCGCCCCAGCCGCCGCGACGACCAGCTGGACCGCGTTTACAAGACCACGCGCGAGAAGTACGAAGCCGCCATCAAGGACATCCGTGAATGCCACGAGCGCGGCCAGCCCGTTCTGGTGGGCACCACGTCGATCGAGAACTCTGAAATCATCGACCAGCTCCTGAACAAGGAAGGCCTGCCGCACCAGGTGCTGAACGCCAAGCAGCATGCACGGGAAGCGGACATCGTGGCCCAGGCAGGCCGTGCGGGCATGATCACCATCGCGACCAACATGGCAGGTCGCGGGACCGACATCGTGTTGGGCGGCAACATTGAAAAGGATGTGGCGGCCATCGAGGCCGACGAGTCCCTGTCTGAAACAGAGCGCGCTGCCAAGGTGGCGGCGTTGCGCGAGCAGTGGAAGATCGATCACGAGAAGGTCAAGGAACTGGGTGGCTTGCGCATCATTGCGACCGAGCGCCATGAGTCCCGCCGCATCGACAACCAGCTGCGCGGCCGCTCGGGCCGTCAGGGCGACCCGGGCTCGTCGCGTTTCTACCTGAGCCTGGACGATTCCCTGATGCGCATCTTCGCGGGCGACCGCGTCAAGGCCATCATGGACCGCCTGAAGATGCCCGATGGCGAAGCCATCGAAGCCGGCATCGTGACGCGCAGCATCGAGTCGGCCCAGCGCAAGGTGGAAGCCCGCAACTTCGACATCCGCAAACAGCTGCTGGAATACGACGATGTATCCAACGACCAGCGCAAGGTGATCTATCAGCAGCGCAACGACATTCTGGATGCTGCCGACCTGTCGGACGTGATCGCTGCCATGCGCGAAGACTGCATGACCGATCTGGTGCGCCAGTATGTGCCCGCCGAATCGGTGGAAGAGCAGTGGGACCTCGCCGCGCTGGAAAAGGTGCTGGCTGAAGAATGGCAGGTGTCGATTGCCTTGCAGCAGGTGGTGCAGGGCGCCAGCGCCATCACCGACGATGAAATCCTGGAGAAGGTGCTGGCCGCTGCCCATGCCTCGTTTGACGCCAAGGTGGCGCAGGTTGGGCGCGAGAACTTCACGCAGTTCGAGCGCATGGTGCTGCTGCAGAGCTTCGACTCCAACTGGCGCGACCACCTCTCCGCACTGGACTATCTGCGCCAGGGCATTCACCTGCGTGGCTATGCGCAGAAGCAACCCAAGCAGGAATACAAGCGCGAGGCCTTCGAGCTGTTCCGCCAGCTGATCGACCAGGTCAAGAACGAAGTCACCAAGATTCTCATGACCGTGCAGGTGCAATCGCAGGAGCAGCTGGACCAGGCGGCGCAAGAGATGGAAAACCGTGGCGAAAGCATTGCCAACGTGACCTATACCGCGCCGACCGAAACGGGCGAGGTCGAAACCACGGTGGATGTGCAGGCGCAGGACTTGGCGCTGCCGGAGGGCATGCGTGTGGGCCGCAACGATCCTTGCCCTTGTGGCAGCGGCAAGAAGTACAAGCAGTGCCACGGCAAGCTCGCCTGATTTCCTGATCCACACAACACGGGCTTCGGCCCGTGTTTTCATTGGCGTGCCACGGTTTTCCGGATAATCGGCCGCAGTTTTTCAGAAGGACCCCCATGCCCGTCAATCTCGTTGCCCCCGTTGCCGCTGATCTGCACCCGATTGCTGGAGTGCGCATTGGCGTTGCCGAAGCCGGTGTGCGCAAAGCCAACCGCAAGGATCTCACCGTGTTCCTGCTGGATGCGGGCGCCAGCGTGGCGGGCGTGTTCACGCAGAACCGTTTTTGTGCGGCGCCGGTGCAGATCAGCCGCGACCACCTTGCCAGCGGGCAGCCCATCCGCGCCATGCTGATCAACACCGGCAATGCCAACGCTGGCACGGGCGCTGATGGCCTGGCGCGTGCGCGCGCCACCTGCGTTGCCCTCGCGCGCCAGCTCAGCGTAGCGCCCGAGCAGATATTGCCGTTTTCCACCGGTGTGATCATGGAGCCGCTGCCCAATGACCGCATCGAGGCAGGCCTGCCCGCCGCCATTGCCGACGCGCAGCCGGGCCACTGGGCGCGCGCTGCAGAAGGCATCATGACCACGGACACCTTGCCCAAGGCCTTTTCTGCCCAAGTGCAGATTGGTGGTGCCACCGTGTCCATCACCGGCATCAGCAAGGGCGCGGGCATGATCCGGCCCAACATGGCCACCATGCTCGGCTTCATGGCCACGGACGCTTGCGTGGCCCCTGTGGTCATGCAGCAGCTGGCTCGCGAACTGGCCGATGGCTCGTTCAACCGCGTCACCATCGATGGCGACACCTCCACCAACGATTCGTTTGTGGTGGTGGCGACCAACAAGGCCGCGCATGCGCCCATCACTTCTCTGGCAAGCGCCGAGGGCCAAGCCCTCAAGGCCGCCATGCTGGCGGTATCGCAAAAGCTCGCCCAGGCCATTGTGCGCGACGGCGAAGGCGCTACCAAGTTCATCACCGTGCAGGTAGAAGGTGGCAAGACCGGCGAAGAGTGCCGCAAGGTGGCCTACGCCATCGCCCATTCGCCCTTGGTCAAAACCGCGTTCTATGCCAGCGACCCAAACCTGGGCCGCATCCTCGCGGCCGTGGGCTACGCGGGCATTGACGACCTCGACCAGACCGGTATCGATCTCTACCTGGACGACGTACACGTAGCCATTCAGGGCGGACGCAACCCCGCCTACCGCGAGGAAGACGGCCAGCGCGTGATGAAGCAAAGCGAGATCACAGTGCGCGTGCTGCTGGGCCGGGGCGAGGCCTCCGACACGGTGTGGACCTGCGATTTCAGCCACGAATACGTCACCATCAATGCGGACTATCGTTCGTAAAGAATGCTCCTATTTTGATAGCTTTTGGCGCTTGATAGATAAGCGCTAGGCCCGAAATGAATCAAAAATTTGAACATCTGATCGAGCGGGTCGAGCAACTGATCGCCCGCATCGAGTCTGTGCTGCCCCAGCCCCTCGGAGCGCCGGACTGGTCTTTGTCCATCGCCTGGCGTTACCGCAAGCGCAGCAGTGGCCACGGCACCCTGGAGCCCGTGCGCCATGTGGCCGCGATGCATTTGGCGGATCTCAAAGAGATCGACGGGCAAAAGGAAAAGATCCAGCGCAATACCGAGCAGTTTGTGTTGGGCAAGCCCGCCAACAACGTGCTGCTGACCGGTGCGCGTGGAACCGGCAAGTCGTCGCTCATCAAGGCCTGTCTGAATGCGTACGCTGGGCAGGGCCTGCGCCTGATCGAGGTGGACAAGGCGGACCTGGTCGACCTGCCGGATATCGTGGATGTGGTGGCCGACCGGCCCGAGAAATTCATCATCTTTTGCGATGACCTGAGCTTTGAAGACGGCGAGCCCGGCTACAAGGCGCTCAAGTCGATCCTGGATGGATCGGTGGCCGCCTCCACGCCCAATGTGCTGATCTACGCCACCAGCAACCGGCGCCACCTGTTGCCCGAATACATGGCTGAAAACCTCACGTACACCCACACTGCTGATGGCGAAGTGCATCCCGGCGAAGTGGTGGAGGAGAAGATTTCGCTGTCAGAGCGGTTTGGCCTGTGGGTGAGCTTCTACCCCTTCAGCCAGGAGGAGTACCTGACCATCGTCGCCCAGTGGCTGGCCTCCTTCGGGGTCTCTGGCGCCGCGATTGCTGCGGCCCGGCCCGAGGCGCTGGTCTGGGCGCTGGAGCGCGGCTCGCGCAGTGGCCGTGTGGCCTACCAGTTTGCGCGTGACTATGCGGGGCGCCACGATGGTTGATTCTGTTGCCGGATCCGCTGCTGCGCCTGCAACACCGGCCGCGACCACGGCGCGCAAGCACACCGAGGTGGCTGTCGGTATCCTCTTGCGGGCCGATGGCGCGATGTTGCTCTCCACACGCCCGCCGGGAAAGCCTTATGCCGGGTATTGGGAGTTTCCGGGCGGCAAGGTCGAAGCGGGCGAAACTGTGGAGCAGGCGCTGCGCAGAGAGCTGGTGGAAGAGCTGGGCGTGACCATCGGGGCTGCCAGTGTCTGGAAAGTCACGGAACACGACTACCCCCATGCCCTGGTGCGCTTGCACTGGTGCAAGGTCTGGGAATGGTCGGGCGAATTCGAAATGCGCGAAGGGCAGACCATGGAGTGGCAGCAGATGCCACTGACGGTGTCACCGGTGCTGCCCGGTGCCTACCCTGTGCTGCAGTGGCTCGCTGAAGAGCGTGGCCTGGAATATTCGCCGGAGTGACTTTCGTTTGCTGCTGAATTGATAGCTGCTAGCGCCTCACTGGTAAGCGCTAGAGCCCAATTTTGTTTGAAATCCTGGGCAATTCCCAGTCGAGGTCAGTGCTGCAGGCGAGGATCGCCATAAGTTTCGTCGGCGGGTGGAGCCTCTGCAGGCATGCGGAAGTCCTCGCTGGCCCAGGCGCCGAGGTCGATCTGCTTGCACCGCTCGCTGCAGAATGGGCGGTACACGTTGGCGGGGCTGTAGACACTGTCGCCGCCACAACTGGGGCAGGTGACGATGCGTGCTCGTGGTTGGGTGTGCGTAGAGTTGGCCATGCTCGTCGTCGTTCTCAATGTCCTTGCCTGCTACCTATCCGGCGCCGCAGCTTACGCGCACAGGGTCAGCTCGAAGGCCGCATCTTCATTGCTGGCATGCAGGCGCCCATCACTTTCCAGCCGCATGAGCCGCACCGAGACGATCAGGCGGTTGCCGCTGATCTCGGGAATCAGGTTCAGGGCCGGGTCAATGCGCAGACGCAGCAACTGGAATGTGCGGCCCTGCGGCAGGTTCTGCTGAAATTGACCGCGCTCTGCTGCCACCTTCTGGGGAACGCCAGAGTCGCGCAGCAGCTTGAGCAACACATAGATGGATTCGGCCAGCGGGGCCAGGGTCGATGCCCACTCTTCGAGGGCCTGCTGGCGCACACCCGGTTCATGGTGCTGCCACGCGTAATACGCAGGCAAATCGAACCCGCAGGTGCCACCGGGAATGCCCACCCGGCTGCGGATGCTCATCAGCCAGTCGTTTTCGGTGAGCAAGTGTCCGGACTTGCCTGATTGGGTGTTGAGAGCTGTGAAACAACGGTCGAGCTGGGCAATGACTGCGTCAAGGGCCGCTTCGGAGATCGAGGGATTGCCACGGTAGCTATCGAGCTGGTGCTTGTGCTTCTCGATGTCCTTGAGCACATCCGACTTGAGGTCGGCCCGTGCCGCCACATCCATGATTTCGAAGATGGTTACCAGCGCAAAGTGGTGGTCGAGCGCGTGGGAGCGGGGAATCAGTTCTCCCAACCGGCGGAACAACTGCTCAAGCCGCAGATAGGTTCTGAGACGCTCGTTAAAGGGATATTCGTAAAGGATCACGCTGGCGGGTTCCTGGGGGCTCAGGGAGTATTCTGACGCCGGTGGCGCACGGCATGGGGTGAAAGCACAAACGGTTTCGTTCGCATCATAGCCCGAACAGCGTGGCCATTTGCCGGGTCTGCAGGCGCAGGTCCTCTAGCGAGCAATCCATGTCGTTGGCAATCACCGCATCTGCCACGGCGCGGCGCGCCGTGCGGCTTGCCTGCGAGGCGATGATGCCTTGCACCACCTCTCGCGCCAGGCCGCTGCGTTGCATGACCCGCTGGATCTGCGTTTCTGCAGAGCAATCCACCACCACGACAGCATCGAGCCTGCGGGCCCACCGGCCGGACTCCGCCAGCAACGGGATGTCAAACACGATCAGGGCATGGCCTTGGTCCGCAGCCTGCTGGGCCTTCGCGTTGCTATGCAGGGTAACCAGAGGGTGCACGATCCCTTCGAGCTGGGCGCGTGCCTCGGGGTGGCTGAAGACCAGAGCACGCATTCGCGCACGGTCCAGTGCGCCGGAGGCATCCACGAAGTCTGCCCCGAAAGTGGCTCTGATTGCGTCCATGGCCGCTCCTTGCGGGCCTGTCACGTCGCGAGCCAGCTGGTCTGCATCGATCAGGCTGCCTCCCAGCGCGGCGAACATGCCGCCCACTGTGCTCTTTCCGCTGCCAATGCCCCCGGTCAAGCCAAGGCGCAAGGGGCGCCTGCGCGGATTCATCGTTTATAGGCCCAGAAGGTTCAAGACAGCGTTAAGGATTGCGTTGGGGCCAAACACCATGGCGGTAAAACCAGCGCCGACCAGGAAGGGGCCGAAAGGGATGTAGCCGCCTTCACGCAGGCTGCTGAAGACTTTCATCCCGATACCGATGACGGCACCGATGACTGAGGACATCAGGATGATGGGGATCAGGGCCTGCCAGCCAAACCAAGCACCCAATGCGGCAAACAGCTTGAAATCCCCATAGCCCATGCCTTCCTTGCCCGTAGCAAGCTTGAATCCCCAGTAAACCAGCCAGAGCGAAAGATACCCCGCTGCCGCGCCGAGCACGGAGGCATACAAGGGCACCTCAATCCACTGCAGTGCGGAAGCGAGCAGGCCAGCCCACAGCAACGGCAAGGTGATGTCGTCCGGGAGCAGGGTGGTATCCCAGTCGATGAACGCCAAGGCGACCAAGGCTGCCGAGAACCCGCACCAGACGAACCCTGTGGGCGTCATTCCCCAGCGCTGGATGCACAGGAAAAAAAGGGCCCCCGTCGCCATCTCGATCAAGGGATAGCGTACCGAGATCCGCGCCTTGCAGGCGGAGCAGCGCCCGCGCAGAAAAAGGTAGCTCAAAACTGGGATGTTCTCGTACCACTGGACCATGTGCCCACACGATGGGCACCGGGAACGGGGAACCATGAGGTTGAAACGCTCCTGTTCAGGAGGTGCGGCACCGGCATCTCCTTGCGCGCTCTGCACCTGCGCTGCCTGGATTTCCTCAGCCCACTGGCGTTCCATGATTTTGGGAAGCCGGTAGATGACCACATTGAGAAAGCTACCGATCAGAAGCCCCAATATCCCGCCCAAACTTGCATTCCACCAAACGGGCATCTCCATTACACGACTTGGCCGAGTTTGAAGATTGGGAGGTACATGGAGACGACGATGCCGCCAATCAGCGTACCCAGGAACACGATGATGATGGGCTCCATCAGACTGGACAATCCAGCCACCATTTCGTCCACTTCGGCCTCATAGAAATCCGCAGCCTTGCCCAGCATGTGGTCAATGGAACCTGATTCTTCCCCGATGGCGCACATCTGAAGGACCATGGAAGGAAAAATATTTGCGTTGCCCATGGCTGCGGTCAGGCTGGTGCCGGTAGAGACTTCCTGCTGGATTTTTTCAGTTGCCATGGAATACACCGAATTGCCCGAAGCACCACCGACGGAGTCCAGAGCTTCAACCAGTGGCACCCCCGCAGCAAACATCGTGGACAGAGTACGTGTCCATCGCGCAACACAGGATTTATCAATCAAGGCTCCAAAGATCGGAATCTTCAATAGCACGCGGTCCATGAACATCTGCATTTTTTCATTTCTTTTCCAGGCCTGCATGAAAAAGAAAAAGCCTCCACCAATCACACCGAAGATCAACCACCACCACTTTACAAAAATTTCGCTAATACCCATCACAAAAAGTGTAGGAGCAGGCAAATCGGCACCAAATGATGAAAAAACTTCCTTGAATGCAGGGATCACAAAAATCATGATGATCGTAACCACCACAAAGGCAACGATGATCACGGAAATGGGATACATCAAAGCAGATTTGATTTTTGATTTGATGGCTTCCGTTTTTTCCATGTAGGTGGCCAAACGGTCCAGCAGGGCTTCCAAAATACCGGCTGCTTCGCCTGCTTCCACGAGGTTGCAGTAGAGGCTGTCGAAATACATGGGATGCTTGCGGAATGCAGCATTCAGGGAAGTGCCTGTTTCGACATCGGAGCGGATGTCGTTGAGTAGTTTGGTAACACTTGCATTGGTATTCCCTCGTCCCACAATATCAAACGATTGCAGAAGTGGAACGCCTGCTTTCATCATGGTGGCAAGCTGACGCGTGAACAATGCGATGTCTTTGGGTTTGATCTTTTTGCCAGAGCGCATCCGGCGTTTCTTGATCTTTGTGGGAAAAACGCCCTGGCGGCGGAGCGTGGCTTGCACCTGGTTCTCGCCAGACGCACGCACCTCGCCCCGCACTACCTTGCCGTGGCGATCTTTGCCTTCCCATTCAAAAACAAAATCCTTGATATCCCGTGATGCAGCGGTTGCCATGCTGGACCCTCTAGTCGTTATTCGTTGGTGACGGCAAGCACTTCTTCCAGTGAAGTGAAGCCAAGTCTTGCCTTGTGCAGGCCGGATTCGCGGAGCGAGCGCACGCCTTCTGCTCTCGCCTGTTCGGCGATTTCTAGTGCACTCCCGTCGCGCAGGATGATACGTTGGATGTCCTCAGAGATCGGCATGACTTGGTAGATGCCGACCCGTCCCTTATATCCGTTGTTACAAGCGGAGCAGCCTACGGGGCGGTACGTGACCCAGCTTCCATCAATTTCTTCTTCTTTGTACCCTGCTTCGAGCAGCGATTCATGCGGTATATCGGCCGGCGCTTTGCAGGTGGGGCACAACCTGCGGGCCAAGCGCTGCGCTGTGATGAGAATAACGCTGGAAGCAATATTGAACGGGGCGATCCCCATATTGCGCATGCGCGTCAAAGTGGTGGGGGCATCATTGGTGTGAAGCGTTGATAACACCAAATGCCCCGTTTGTGCTGCCTTGATGGAAATGTCCGCAGTTTCCAGATCACGGATCTCGCCGACCATGATAATGTCAGGATCTTGCCGCAGAAAGGATTTGAGGGCTACTGCAAAGGTTAGCCCAGCCTTTTCATTCACATTAACCTGGTTAACGCCTGGAAGATTGATTTCGGATGGGTCTTCCGCTGTGGCAATATTGACGCCTGGCTTGTTGAGAAGATTCAAGCAGGTATAAAGGGAAACGGTTTTGCCGGAGCCCGTGGGTCCCGTGACCAAGATCATTCCATAGGGCCGCCCAATGGCTTCGAGCAGGCGCTCTTTCTCCTGGGGTTCATAGCCCAATGCATCAATACCCAGCTTGGCGCTGCTGGGGTCCAGAATACGGATAACAATCTTTTCCCCAAACAAGGTCGGGAGGGTGCTGACCCGGAAATCAATGACTCTGTCCGGGCCCACCTTGAGTTTCATGCGTCCGTCTTGCGGTACCCGCTTTTCAGAAATATCCAGGCGAGAAATCACCTTGATACGAGATGCCAGCTTGTCCTTGATGGCTATTGGTGGGGACGCGATTTCTCGCAATTCACCATCAATCCGAAATCTCACGCGGTATTGATGCTCATAGGGTTCAAAATGCAAATCCGATGCACGCATATTGAATGCGTCCAGCAGCATTTTGTGCAAGAATTTGACGATGGGAGCATCTTCTACATCAGTAGCTCCGGCATCGTTATTGTCTGGCGCCTCTTCGATGGGTGAGTCGTCAAATTCAAAATCACCACCACCACCCGTCAGTGTTTCCAAAGATTCACTGGCCGATTTGGTGGTGGTTTCTACCAGGCGGCTGAGCTTGTCATACTCCGCAATAATCCAATCCACCCCCATCTGGGTGGTGAATTTTATTTTCTCGGCTGCTTCCTGGTCCGTAGGGTCTGCAGTCGCAACAATCAGGCGATTATTGCGTTTGCTGAGCACAACAACCCGATATGCTTGGCATATCTTGCCGTCGAGCAGTTCTTTCGGAAGCCGTAACGGATCAATCGCATCCAGATCGAGTAGGGGTGCACCAAACACAGCCGACACGGTATGGGCCAAGTCGGCAGCTGACACCGCGCCAGAACCGGTCAGTTCGGCAATAAAGCTGGTCCGGCTAGTTTGTGATTTTTTGTAAATGTCCTCTGCTGCCTTTTGGGTCAGCTTGCCAGCAGACATCAGGGCCCTGCCCAATCCGGGGAGGGCCACTGCGGAGGCTTCTTTAGGGGCAGTATCGACAGCGGCCATGTAACCGGAAATATGTTAGGTGTGGAAAAGAAACCATCCTATCATCACCGATCATCTGAAGGCTGTACAGAGATTCGAGATTGGCAACAGCACCACAAAAAGGGCGCTATTGCTGAAAATGCACTGGTATTTATGGTCGGGGTGAGAGGATTCGAACCTCCGGCCTCTACGTCCCGAACGTAGCGCTCTACCAGGCTAAGCTACACCCCGTATGCCGCGATTGCGCTCAGAAGCTGATGCAATGGGCAGATCAGTTGCGTCTTGTTAGCAACTGTGCGGCCAATTCTAGCAAAGCTGCTGAATATGCATTGGTGGGTAATTGCTCTGCAGCCGCCATGGCCCGGCGGGCCTCGCCAAAGGCGGCGGCCCGTGTGACTTCCAGTGCGCCGGTCTCGCGGACGATTTGCACGATGTCTGCCAGTTGGTCGGTCGAGCCTTGTTCAATGGCTTGGCGCACGACCTGCGCCTGAATTTCGGTGCCGCGCTCCATGGCAGCGATGAGGGGGAGTGTGGACTTGCCTTCGCGCAGATCGTCCCCCAGGTTTTTCCCCATCTCAGTCGCATCCCCGTCGTAGTCGAGGACGTCGTCAATGATCTGGAAAGCGGTGCCCAACGCTTGTCCGTAGGTTGCGCAAGCTTCCTCAATCTCAGGCGAGCTCTCGGCGAGTACTGCGCCGAGGCGTGCGCTGGCTTCAAACAGTTTGGCGGTTTTAGAGCGAATGACGCGCAGGTAACCCGCTTCGTCGAGCGATGCGTCATGCATGTTCATCAGCTGCAACACCTCACCCTCGGCGATCACGTTGGTGGCCTCCGAGAGTATCTCCATGATCCGCATGCTGCCTGCCTCGACCATCATCTGGAAGGAGCGGGTGTGCAGAAAATCGCCAACAAGCACGCTGGCGGGGTTGCCAAAGGTTTCGTTCGCCGTAGGGCGGCCTCTGCGCAGGGTGGATGCGTCCACGACATCGTCGTGCAGCAGTGTGGCGGTGTGGATCAGTTCCACAACGGCCGCGAGGCCGTGCCGATGTGCGCCCCGATACCCCAGGGCGCCGCAGACCATCAGCAGCAGTGCCGGTCGCAGGCGTTTTCCGCCAGCGGCAATGATGTACTGCGATATCTGGGCCACCAGAGGGACGCTGGACGTCAGGCGCTGACCAATGACCTTGTCGACCTCGTGCATGTCTTGTGCAACGAGCAAGAGAGGGGATGCTGCGGGGGCGGTGTGGTCAGTCAAGATGGTGGTCACAGAAAGAGACCGGATTATAGGAAGCCCCGGAGGCGCTTCGTTGCGACCATCGAGGCGGCGATGCTGTCGCTGAAAGCGGGGGTGGTGTGTTGTATGGCAATGCGCTATACTTTTGGGCTCTGCGGAAATTCGTCTGCAGAACTCATATCAAGAGGTCAACATGTACGCGGTCATAAAAACCGGCGGCAAGCAGTATCGCGTTGCTTCCGGCGAAAAAATTAAAGTAGAACAGATTGCTGCGGACGTAGGCCAGGAAATTGTGATCGACCAGGTTCTGGCTGTCGGCAACGGCGCTGAACTGAAGGTTGGTACGCCCCTGGTGTCCGGCGCAACCGTGAAAGCCACTGTCGTGGCCCACGGCAAGCACGACAAAGTGCACATCTTCAAGATGCGCCGTCGCAAGCACTATCAAAAACGCCAAGGCCATCGCCAGCAGTTCACTGAGCTGCAAATCGGTGCGATTGCTGCTTAATCGAAGGAGCTAGTCATGGCACAGAAAAAAGGCGGCGGCTCTACGCGAAACGGACGTGACTCCAAGCCAAAGATGCTGGGTGTCAAGGCGTTCGGTGGTGAACTGATCAGCGCTGGCTCGATCATCGTGCGCCAGCGTGGCACACGTTTCCACCCCGGCAACAATGTCGGCGTGGGCAAGGATCACACCTTGTTCGCCCTGGTGGATGGCCACGTGTCGTTCGGTACCAAGGGTGCGTTGTCCAAGTCCACGGTCAATGTGACTCCTGCCTGAGGTTCATTCCTCCGGTAGCCATCGAAGCCCCGCTTTGCCGGGGCTTTGTTGTTTGGTCTGTACGATGGCGCTCAAGTCGTCGGCAGACGGCGCCTGCAAGGCGTTCCGCAGTTCCGACAGAATCAGGCAGTCTGCTGCCGGCGCTGCGCCCTTTTGTAAACTGGATATCCCATGAAGTTCGTCGATGAAGCCTTTATTGACATTGCCGCCGGTGATGGTGGCAATGGCTGCGTGTCTTTTCGGCACGAAAAGTACAAGGAATTCGGCGGTCCCAACGGCGGGGACGGTGGTCGCGGCGGGCATGTTTTTGCCGTGGCTGATCCGAACCTGAACACCCTGGTGGACTTTCGCTATTCGCGCAGGCACGAGGCCAAGCGGGGCGAGCATGGCATGGGATCGGATATGTTTGGTGCGGCTGGTGCCGACATCACCCTCAAGATGCCGGTCGGCACCATCATCACAGACGCCGAAACGGGCGAGGTGCTCTACGAGCTGCTGAACCCGGGCGAGGTCATCACCATTGCAAAGGGTGGTGATGGCGGCTTTGGCAATATGCGCTTCAAGAGCGCTATCAACCGGGCCCCGCGCCAGAAGACACCAGGCTGGCCCGGCGAGAAGAAGAACCTGAAGCTGGAGTTGAAGGTGCTGGCCGACGTGGGCCTGCTGGGCATGCCCAATGCGGGTAAATCCACCTTCATCACCGCGGTGTCCAACGCCCGCCCCAAGATTGCAGACTACCCCTTTACGACGCTGCATCCCAACTTGGGTGTGGTTCGCGTGGGGCCGGAGCAGAGTTTTGTGGTGGCTGATATTCCCGGTCTCATCGAAGGCGCTTCGGACGGTGCGGGCCTCGGGCACCAGTTTCTGCGCCATCTGCAGCGCACCCGCCTGCTGCTGCACATTGTGGATCTGGCGCCTTTCGACGATGCGGTGGACCCGGTGGCTCAGGCCAAAGCCATCGTCAACGAGCTCAAGAAGTATGACCAGCAGTTGTACAACAAGCCGCGCTGGCTGGTGCTGAACAAGCTGGACATGGTGCCCACCGAAGAGCGGGAAGCCCGTGTGAAGGATTTCGTCAAGCGCTTCAAGTGGAAGGGGCCGGTGTTTGAGATTTCTGCCCTCACGCGTGAAGGCTGCGAGCCGCTGATCCATGCCATCTTCCGCCATGTGCAATCCGAACAGCGGGTGGAGAACGAGCCAGTGGAAATTGATCCACGTTTTGCAGGGGATGCGCCAGCCTGATTTGCAGTCACGGTCTGCATTCTCATTTGCTATATTAATAATAGCTATTGGCGCTTTTTGGATAAGCGCTAGCGGCCAAAAAAACTTAAAAAAATGGTTTCCAGCGTATTGCGTGACGCCCGCCGCATCGTGGTCAAGGTGGGCTCCAGTCTTGTGACCAACGAGGGCCGTGGCCTCGACGAAACCGCCATTGGCGAGTGGAGTCGTCAGCTGGCGGCTCTGGTGCGTGGCGATGGCGGGCTGCCGCGCGAGGTTGTGATGGTGTCCAGTGGCGCCATTGCCGAAGGCATGAAGCGCCTGGGCTGGACCACGCGGCCGAATGAAGTTCACGAGCTGCAGGCCGCCGCTGCCGTTGGGCAGATGGGGTTGGCGCAGATGTACGAAACCAAGCTGCGCGAGCAAGGCATGGGCAGCGCACAGGTGTTGCTCACCCATGCTGACCTTGCCGACCGCGAGCGCTACCTGAATGCGCGCTCGACCCTGCTGACGCTCTTGCGCCTGGGTGTGGTGCCGGTGATCAATGAGAACGACACCGTCGTCAACGACGAAATCAAGTTCGGCGACAACGACACCCTGGGCGCCCTGGTGGCGAACCTGGTCGAGGCCGACGCGCTGATCATCCTCACCGACCAGAAGGGCCTGTACACGGCCGACCCGCGCCGCGATGCGTCCGCGCAGTTTGTGCACGAAGCCAAGGCCGGCGACCCAGCGCTGGAGGCCATGGCCGGTGGTGCGGGTTCCAGCATTGGCAAGGGCGGCATGATCACCAAGATCCTCGCGGCCAAGCGTGCTGCTGGTTCTGGGGCCTCCACGGTCATTGCTTGGGGGCGCGAATCCGATGTGCTGGTTCGCCTCGTTCAAGGGGAGGCGCTGGGTACGCTCCTTGTGGCCCAGACGCAAAAAAAGCAAGCCCGCAAACAGTGGATGGCCGACCACCTTCAATTGCGCGGCTCGGTGGTGGTGGACGCGGGGGCTGCGGCCAAGGTGCGTGATGAAGGCAAGAGTCTGCTGCCTATCGGTATGACGGCTGTGGAGGGTGACTTTTCGCGCGGCGACGTGATTGCCGTGCGCGACGCATCCGGCACCGAAATTGCCCGTGGCCTGGCCAACTATGCTGCGGCCGAAGCCAGAATGTTGTGCCGCAAGCCTTCGACCGAATTCGAAAAGCTTCTGGGTTACGTTGCCGAGCCAGAGATGGTGCATCGAGACAACATGGTGCTGGCCGCCAGCTGACGGCGAAAGCCAGCAGCCAACGTAGCTTCTCAAAGACACCATTAGTCCACCAACAAAAACGCCTGCGATTTGCAGGCGTTTTTCATGGGACTGGCGATCACCTCGCCAATGAATTAACGCGGCGTGGTGACCGCAGGCAGTCCGTCTAGCTCTCCGGGCACACTGTTCTGCGGATCTGGATCGAAACTGGCCCCCGGTGGAAGCTCCATGCCCGGATTGATCAGCATGGAGCCCGTGCGGAACATCGTGCCCGCGTGTTCGCCCTCGCGCGTGCGCATGCCACTGCGCAGGTAGCGGTTGCGCTGCTCGTGGCGAGGCAGGAAGCGGGCCAGTTCCGTCAGCGCCATTTCATAGACGCCACGCTTGAATTCGACCACGACATCCAGCGGGACCCAGTAGTCGTTCCAGCGCCAGGCGTCGAATTCCGGATGGTTGGTGGCACGCAGGTTCAGGTCCCAGTCGTGACCTACCAGTTGAAGCAGATACCAGATTTGTTTCTGGCCCTTGTAGTGTCCGCGTGCATCGCGGCGGATGTACCGGTCAGGCACCTCATAGCGCAACCAGTCCCGGGTGCGGGCCACCACGCGTACGTGGTTGGGCAATAAGCCCACTTCTTCATGCAGCTCACGGAACATGGCTTGCTCGGGGGTTTCTCCCCGGTCAATGCCACCCTGCGGAAACTGCCAGCTGTGGGTGCGTATACGCTTGCCCCAGAACACCTGGTTTTTCTGGTTGAGCAGGATGATGCCGACGTTCGGCCGAAAGCCGTCCCGGTCAAGCATAATCAAACCCCAAATTTTTAAACTGTGTCCATTATGCACGGCGCCTAGCGCGCAGCAAGTGGACTGCCCCGTTCTGCCTGCAATCGATTCCGATGAAAGCCTCCCAATTCTTTATTTCCACCCTCAAGGAAGCTCCGGCGGATGCCGAAGTGGTCAGCCACAAACTCATGACGCGGGCGGGGCTGATCAAGAAGCTGGGCGCTGGCATCTATAACTACATGCCCATGGGGCTGCGGGTGATCCGCAAGGTAGAGGCCATCGTGCGCGAGGAAATGAACCGTGCAGGCGCCGTGGAACTGACCATGCCTGTGGTGCAGCCCGCCGAGCTGTGGCAGGAAACGGGTCGCTTTGAAAAGATGGGCCCCGAGTTGCTTCGCATCCAGGACCGCCACGGGCGCGACTTCGTGGTGCAGCCCACCAGCGAAGAAGTGATCACTGACATTGCGCGCCAGGAGCTCAAGAGCTACAAGCAGCTGCCGAAGAACTTCTATCAGATCCAGACCAAGTTCCGCGACGAGCGCCGTCCGCGCTTCGGCCTGATGCGCGGACGCGAGTTCATCATGAAGGATGCTTACAGCTTCGACCGTGACCAAGCCTCGGCCAAGGCCAGCTACCAGGTCATGGCGCAGGCTTACCGCCGCATTTTTGACCGCTTTGGCCTGACCTACCGCGCCGTGGCGGCCGACAGTGGTGCCATCGGTGGCGACCTCTCCGAAGAGTTCCAGGTGATCGCTGCCACGGGCGAAGACGCCATCGTCTACTGCCCACAGAGCGACTACGCCGCCAACATGGAAAAAGCCGAAGCGCTGGCCCCTGCCGGCCCACGCGGCGCAGCCACTCAGGAGTTGACCAAAACGGCCACGCCTGGCAAGAGCACTTGCGCCGATGTGGCAGAACTGCTCGGCGTGCCTCTGAACACTACAGTCAAGTCGCTCGTGCTGGCTACAGACGAAACCAACGAAGCCGGCGAAATTGTCAAGACCCAGGTCTGGCTGCTGCTGCTGCGCGGCGACCACGACATGAACGAGATCAAGGTGGGCAAGGTGCCGGGGCTGGCGGGTTTCCGTTTTGCCACGGTGGGCGAAATCGAAGACCATTTCGGCTGCAAGCCCGGTTACCTGGGCCCCATCGGCCTGAAGAAGCCTTTGAAGATCGTGGCCGACCGCGAAGTCGCCCTGATGGCTGACTGGATCTGCGGCGCCAATGAGGTGGACTTCCACATCACCGGCGTCAACTGGGGCCGCGACCTGCCCGAGCCCGACGCCGTGGCCGACCTGCGCAATGTGGTGGCGGGCGACCGCTCGCCCGACGGCAAGGGCGAGCTGGCGATTGAGCGCGGTATTGAAGTGGGTCATGTGTTCTACCTGGGCACCAAATACAGCAAGGACATGAACGCCACCTTCCTTGGTGACGACGGCAGGCCCGCATTTTTTGAAATGGGCTGCTACGGCATTGGCGTCACGCGCTTGCCCGCTGCGGCCATCGAGCAAAACCACGACGAGCGCGGCATCATCTGGCCCGACGCGATTGCCCCTTTCACCGTGGTGGTCTGCCCCGTGGGCATGGACCGCAGCGAAGCCGTCAAGGCCACGGCCGAGCAGCTCTATGCCGATCTGCTGGCTGCGGGTGTGGACGTGATCCTGGATGACCGGGGTGAGCGCCCCGGTGCCATGTTTGCCGACTGGGAACTGATCGGTGTGCCCCACCGCGTGACCATTGGCGACAAGAGCCTCAAAGACGGTGTGGTCGAGTACCAGCACCGCCGCGACCCTGCGGCCACCAAGGTGGCGGTGGCAGACATCCTGGCCCACGTGAAGGGCCGCATGGCGGTATGAACGCGGCGCGGCTGGTTTCTGCGGCGGGCAGAGCTCCCGATGATGGGGGCTGTGTCTCCCGGCGCGTGTGCCTGACGGCGCTGTCGGCTCTGTCTGCACCTGCGGCTTGGCTGGCGGCGCCCTCGCTGGCCCATGCGGGCGGGCAGCTGGAAGAGCCCCTGATGGACTCTGTGCGCACCGCCCTCAGTTCGGCCATTGCCAACCAGGCACCGCCAGAGCCCCATTTTTTCACCACCGAAGCCCGCATTCACTACGTGCGCTGGCTCGCCGCCATGAGCGACCGCCTGCGCCGCCGCAAGCCCGAATGGGAGGTCCGTCGCGACTTCCTGCAGACCGCCTGGTACGAATCCAAGCGTGCCGGGCTGGATGTGTCCCTGGTGCTGGGCCTGATCCAGGTGGAGAGTGCGTTCCGCAAATACGCGGTGTCCAGCGTGGGCGCACGTGGTTACATGCAGGTCATGCCCTTCTGGACACGGGTGATTGGGGATGGTGACCCGGGCAAGTTGTTTCACATGCAGACCAATCTGCGCTTTGGTTGTGTGATCTTGCGGCACTACATCGACCGGGAGCGGGGCGACCTGTTCATGGCGCTGGGGCGCTATAACGGCAGCCGCGGGCGTTCACCATATCCGGACGCCGTGTTTCGCGCACAGCGCAACTGGTTGTTCGCCGAGGGTTCACAGCTGCCCGCTGCCTAATTTGCTATTGTTTATATAGCTGCTTGCGCTTGTCCATCAAGCGCTAGATCCCAATTTGGCTGATTGTCTGAAACTCTGCAAGCGGCAACAGGAGTCAGCTCCCGAAAAGCCGATGGAGCCCGTTCGCCCACAGGCCTAGGTCGAAGTCGGCGCAGCGCTGTCTGCTGGGGAGGCCGGGATGGTCTGGCCGGAACCTGCTGACTGGGCGGTACCGAGGCGAGACACCATGACCTGGTCGATGCGGTAGCTGTCCACGTCCAGCACCTCGAACTTGTAGCCACCCCAGCTCACGCTGTCCGTCCGGCGCGGAACGCGCCGCAGCATCACCATCAGGAACCCGGCCAGGGTTTCGTAGTCGCCCGCGTGGGGCAGCTCGTCCAGCGACAGTGCGCGCAGCACGTCCTCGACCGGTGTGACGCCGTCGATGAGCCACGAGTTTTCATCGCGCCGCACGATCTGCTCTTCATCAGCCGGGCCGACCAGGTCGCCCATCACGGTGCTCATCACGTCGTTCAGCGTGACCACGCCCACCACCAGGCTGTATTCGTTGACGATGACGGCAAAGTCTTCGTGCACCTGGCGGAACTGCTCCAGCACCTCCGACAGCGTGAGCCGGTCTGGGACGATCAGCACCTTGCGCACCAGACTGTCATCGGCCAGCGAAATGGGCTGGTTGTTCAGCACGCGCTGGAACAGGTCCTTGGCATCCACATAGCCCACCACATGGTCGATGTCCCCCTCGCACACGGGGTAGGTGGAGAAAGGCTCGGCAGCAATGCGCAGGCGGATCACGGAGTCCGGCTCGTCGCGCAAGAAGAAGGCCACACGGTCGCGGGGGGACATGGCGCTGGACACCATGCGCGTGTCCAGCTCGAACACATTCGTGATGACCTGCTGCTCGCGGGCGGCCAGCACGCCGGCACGCGCACCCGCTTCCATCATCGCCAGGATGTCGTCCGAGGTGATGCGGTCGTCCCGCAACGACGACATGCCCAGCACCCGGAACAGCGCATCCGCCCCCCGGCTGTAGAACCACACCACAGGGCGCAGCAGCGCCATGCACCAGGCCATGGGCTGCACCAGCCGCACCACCAGCCGCTCGGGATCGGCCATGCCCAGGCGTTTTGGGAACAGGTCGGCAAACAGGATGAAAAGGGAGGTGATGACCAGGAACGAGGCGAGAAAGCCCGCCTTCTGCGCGGCTGATTCCGACAGCCACAGGCCGAACAGCGTGGTGAAGTGGGGGCTCAGCGCACCTTCGCCCACGATACCGCCCAGGATGGCCACGGCGTTCTGCCCCACCTGCACCACGGTGAAGTAGTCGCCCGGCTGCTCCTGCATGCGCAGCACCTGGTCCGCCCTGGCATCCCCTTCGTCGGCCATCTGCCGCAGGCGCAGGCGGCGCGCTGCGGCGAGCGAGATCTCGGCCATGGAGAAAAAGGCGCTGGCTGCAATCAGCAGCCCGATGACAAAGAGGCTTTGGGAGAGGGTCATGAATGGCGACGGAGCGTGGCGCTGCGGCACACCGGATGACTGAGTGTATCTGGGCGTTCCGCAGGCACCTACCCCAGGTGTGCACACACCGGGGGGGCTGGTGGGCCTTCGGGGTTGGGGCCCCGAAGGCCAGTCCTGCGGGCGAGCGCAGGACTGGCGGCGGGGGCCTTGTTATTGCACGAAACCGATGCGGCTGCGCCCTGACGCCGCCTTGGGCAGATCAGCAATCTCCACGGTGGACCGGCGGTCCAGCCGCGCATTGCCAAAGCCCGTCATCAGCGCACGCCGCATCTCACGGGGGGGCATCTGTGCCAGGTGGTCCAGCACGTCGTCCGTCGGCTCCGGATCCAGCAGGCGGCCCCAGTCGTGCCCTGCGCGGATGCCCTGGTACAGGTTGCGGGCAATGGTGCGCGCCTGCTCCAGCGTGGGCGCCTCCACCTCGAACACGTTCATGCGGTTCAGGATGGGGTCGGGGATGCCGCGCGTGTCGTTGGCGGTGGTGATCCAGATCACCTGGCTGGCGTCGATGGCCACCTCCGCAAACTCATCGGTAAAGCTCTGGGCGGTGTCGTACTCCAGCAAGCTGTACAGCGCGCCCAGCGGGTCGTACTGTGCATCGCTGCTGGCCTTGTCGATCTCGTCCACCACGATCACGGGGTTGGCGTATTCGCCCTCCACCAGCGCCTCGAACACCTTGCCCGGGCGTGCGCCTTTCCATTGTGCGGACGAGCCCGACAGCAGCCAGCCTGCGGTCATGGAGCTCATGGGCAAGAGGTTCATGCCCGTGCCCAGCAGCTCGGCCAGGTGGCGCGCAAAGTGGGTCTTGCCGATGCCGGGCGGGCCCAGCAGCAGCATGGGCGTGACCTCCAGGCCATCGCTGCTGTCCTGCGCCAGTGCCACGTGGCGCTTGACGTCGTCCAGCACCTCGGTGAAGTTGGGCAACTGCTCATACAGGCTGGCCATGTCGGGGATGCCCGAGGGCTTGACCTGAAAGCGCTCCGGACCACGCTCCAGCATGCGTTCGTACACGGTGCGCAGGGTTTCGTATTCGCGCTGGTTGCCCGACTCCTGCAACCGTGCGAGCTTGCGCTCGACGTCACCGGGGTGGAACACATTGCGCATCTGGGCCACCGGCAAGCGCAGGGCGGGTGGCTGGGGAACAAGGCTATGGCTGGTCATTGCATGCTCCTGTGATGGTTACGTCACGCAACCATTCAAGCACACAACATGCCCGCTTCAGTACCGGAAAAGCCCCTGATTGGTGCCACTGTTGCGGGCAAACAAAAAGGCCGCCCGAAGGCGGCCTGGTTTGCACGGGGCAGTGGCCGCGTCGATCAGCCTTCGGTGCCCAGCACCTGCTTGAGTTCGCCCGACTCGTACATCTCCATCATGATGTCCGAGCCGCCGATGAACTCGCCCTTCACGTACAGCTGGGGGATCGTGGGCCAGTTGCTGTATTCCTTGATGCCCTGGCGGATTTCGTCGTCTTCGAGCACGTTGACGGTCACCACGCTCTTGGGGTCCACGCCGCAGGCCTTGAGGATCTGGATTGCGCGGCCCGAGAAGCCACACATGGGGAAGCTGGCGTTGCCCTTCATGAACAGCAGGATGTCGCTGGATTTGACGAGGGTGTCGATGCGTTGTTGGGTGTCGCTCATGGGAATACTCCTTGAAAGGGGCTGGCGGGCGTGGGGTTTTGAAAGCCCGCAATGGGGTGGATTATTTCACTGTCTGCGCCAGCGGCCACTGCCCGCCCGAGCAACGCGCAATGCCCGCGAGGTCATTGCGGCTTTGTACCAAGGCAAAACCCTGGGTGGCGAGCAGGGCCTGCACGGCTTCGGCCTGGTCGTAGCCATGCTCCAGCAGCAGCCAGCCGCCCGGCTGCAGGTGCGCGGGCGCCTGGGCGACGATGGTGCGGATGTCTTCGAGGCCGTCTGCGCCGCTGGCCAGGGCCTGCAGGGGTTCGTGCGTCAGCGCGGCCAGGTGGGGGTCGGCACTGGGGATGTAGGGGGGGTTGGAGATGATCGCGTCAAAAAAACCATCCACGCCTCGCAGCCAATCACTGCGCTGAAACCGCGCCGGCAAACCCAGCCGCTGTGCATTGGCCTGGGCCACGGCCAATGCATCGGCACTCGCGTCCACCGCCAGTACCTTGGCGTCAGCGCGCTGGCTTTGCAGCGCCAACGCAATGGCGCCGCTGCCAGTGCCCAGGTCCACCACGCGCGGCGATGTCAGCGGGGCGATCACTTCCAGGGCCCAGTCCACCAGGGTTTCGGTGTCGGGGCGTGGGTCCAGCACGCGGGCGTCCACCTGCAGCGGCAGGCCGTAGAACTCCTTGCGTCCGGTGAGGTAGGCCACTGGCTCGCCCGCCAAGCGGCGCTGGCACAGGGCGATGAACTGGGCATGTGCTGCCTCTTCCATCGCATCCGTGTCGTGCGCCAGCAGCCAGGCGCGGCCTGCGTCGTGGCGCGCCAGGGTGTGCAGCAGCAGCAGTTGCGCGTCGATGCGCGCCAGTCCCAGGGTGTGGGCTTGGTTCAGGGCCTGGGCGAGGGTGGGGGATGTGTTGGTCACTATTGATTTAATAGCGGCTAGCGCATGACAGATAAGCGCTAGAGGCCAATATTGTTCAAATTCTGAATATGGTTCAGCTTGCGGTACCCATCTCCAGCTCTTCGAGCTGTTCGGCCTCGCGGGCGTGGGCCAGGGCCTGCAGCACATCGCCCAGGTCGCCTTCCATCACCTGCAGCAGCTTGTACAGCGTGAGGTTGATGCGGTGGTCGGTGAGGCGCCCTTGCGGGAAGTTGTAGGTGCGGATGCGGTCGCTGCGGTCGCCGCTGCCGATCAGGCCCTTGCGCAGCGCGGCCTCCTTGGCGGCGCGCTCGCTGCGCTCCTTTTCCTGGATACGTGCCTGCAGCACTTGCAGCGCCTTGGCCTTGTTGCTGTGCTGGCTGCGGCCGTCTTGGCATTCGGCCACGATGCCGGTGGGCAAGTGCACCACGCGCACGGCCGAATCGGTCTTGTTGATGTGCTGGCCGCCAGCGCCGCTGGCGCGGAAGGTGTCGATGCGCAGGTCTGCCGGGTTGAGCTTGATGGCCTCGTGCTCGTCGGGCTCGGGCATCACGGCCACGGTGCAGGCGCTGGTGTGGATGCGGCCCTGGGTTTCGGTGGCGGGCACGCGCTGCACGCGGTGGCCGCCGGATTCGAATTTGAGAGCCCCGTAAACATGGTCACCCTCTATGCGCAGCACGATTTCCTTGTAGCCACCCAACTCGGCCGCGTTCTCGCTCACCACCTCCACCTTCCACCCTACGTTGGCGGCGTAGCGGGTGTACATGCGCGTGAGGTCGCCCGCGAACAGGGCCGACTCGTCGCCGCCCGTGCCCGCGCGGATTTCGACGAACGCGTTGCGCGCGTCGTCGGGGTCCTTGGGCAGCAGCAGGCGCTGCAGTTCGTCTTCCAGCTGCAGCAGCTCGGCCTCGGCGCTGGTGATTTCTTCCTGCGCCATCTCGGCCATGTCGGGGTCGGCCAGCATCTCGCGCGCGCCGGCCAGATCGGCCTCACGCTGCTGGTAGCGGGCGTAGCGGCCGGCGACCTGCGTGACTTCGGCATGCTCGACGGAGATGCGCCGGTACTGCGCCATGTCGCTCATGATGTCTTCGCGCGAGAGCAGGAAGTCGAGTTCGCCCAGGCGCTGTGCGTAGCGCTCCAGCTGGCTTCGGAGAAAGGGTTTCATGGAATTCTGGAAAAATGGTTTGCTACATATTTGGTAGCTTGTGGCGCTTGTGTATCAAGCGCTAGGGGCCGATTTTGATGAAAACCGGGGCGGCTGCGGAGCGGGCGAGCGCCGCTACAGGCCGTTGTTGTTGGGCGTCTTGCTTTGCGAGCGCAGGAACAGACGCGAGACGGTCTGGGCCGTCTGGGCGCGCATCTCGGCGTCGCCCGCGCGCAGCTCGGCCAGGGTGCCGTGCAGCATCTTCTGCGTGAGGCCGCGCGACAGGGCTTCGAGCACGGCGTCCACGTCCTCGCCCTTGGCCAGCAGCTTCTTGGCACGGGCGATTTCCAGCGCGCGCCACTCGTCCGTCTGGGCGTTGAGCTGCTGGATCAGCGGCACCACGCCACCCTCGGCGGCTGCGGGGCTGCGCAGCTCCATCCAGTGCATGAAGCTTTGCACGCCCGCGTCGATGATGGCCTCGGCCTGGGCCACGGCGGCCTGGCGGTTGGCCTGCGCGGTTTGCACCACGCTGGCCAGGTCGTCCACGGTGTAGAGGTACACGTCGCCCAGGGCCTTGACCTCGGGCTCGATGTCGCGCGGCACGGCCAGATCGACCATGAACATGGGGCGGTGGCGGCGCTTCTTGAGGGCGCGCTCCACGGCACCCAGGCCGATGATGGGCAGGCTGCTCGCGGTGCAGCTGATGACGGCGTCGAACTCGTGCAGGCGCTCGGGCAGGTCGGCCAGGCGCATCACCTCGCCGCCAAACCGGGTGGCTAGCTTTTCGCCGCGCTCCAGGGTGCGGTTGGCAATGGCGATGGCCTTGGGGTTCTTGGCGGCGAAGTGCGTGGCACACAGCTCGATCATCTCGCCCGCGCCGACGAACAAAATCTTGGTCTCGGAGATGTCTTCAAACAGCTGGCCCGCCAGACGCACTGCGGCGGCGGCCATGCTGATGCTGTGCGCGCCAATCTCGGTGCTGCTGCGCACTTCCTTGGCCACGGCAAAGCTGCGCTGGAACAGCTGGTTGAGCGTGGTGCCCAGGGCGCCAGCGGTTTCGGCAGCGCGCACGGCGTCTTTCATCTGGCCGAGGATCTGGGCCTCGCCCAGCACCATCGAATCGAGCCCGCTGGCCACGCGGAAGGCGTGGCGTGCGACGAGGCTGTCTTCCAAGGTGTACGAGTGCGAGCGCAGCAGCGCGGGGCTGACGCCGCCGCTCTGGGCCAGCCAGCCCAGCGTATGGTCCATGGCTGCCTGCTCGCCCGCGCAGTAAATTTCGGTGCGGTTGCAGGTGGAGATGATGGCTGTTTCCACCCCGGGGTGGCGGCTGGTGGTGCCCAGCGACTGGCGCAAACCGTGCAACGTGGGGGCAATCTGGTCGAGCGCGAACGCGAACCGGCCACGCAGATCGAGCGGCGCGGTGGTGTGGTTGATGCCGAGGGCCCAGACTGCCATAGTCACCGATTATAAAATTGTTGGCCCGAACAGGCGGCCTTGCTTGTTCAAGCCTTGATTTGGGTCAATTCCATGGGTCCTCTGGACGTTTTCAACCACCTGCTCAATTTTGCGGCACCTGCCGCCGCCATGGCGCTGCTGCTGGTGCTTTCAAGGCGTTTCATCCACTCCAAGGCGCCCGCAACGCTCTCGGGGTGGCTGCATGCCGCTGTTGTTTTTGGGGTCGGGCTGGCCACGCTGCTGGCAGGGCTTGTGGTGTGGGGGCGTGACGGCAAGATGCTGACCTACGCTGCCCTGGTCGTGGTCTGTGCAACCTGCCAGTGGGTTCTGGTGCGGGGCTGGAAGGCCTGAGCGCCTGCCCTCCTGAGGGTTTGCGAGGGCCGGGGGACGGGGTTCTGGCGCCCTGGTGTCTGCTAGCCTTGGTGCCTCTTCAGCGGCGTCGCCCCATGGTCCGCCGCTGAAGGACGCACACCCATAACACTGACTGCTGGAGACACCCCCCATGAAGCTGATGCGTACCTGGATCGCCCTTGCCGCAGGTCTTGCCCTGTCTGCCGCCGCGCAGGCCCAGGCCTTCCCTTCCAAACCCATTCGCATCGTGGTGGGGTTTCCGGCGGGCGGTCCGCTGGACCAGCATGCCCGTTTGCTTACCGATAAGCTGCAGGCCGTGCTCGGCCAGCCGGTGGTGCTGGACTACAAGGCCGGTGCCGGTGGCACCGTGGGCGCGCAGGACGTGATGAAAGCACCGCCCGACGGCCACACCATCATGCTGGCCAACACGGGTGTGATGGTGATCAACCCGGGGCTCTACAGCCGGTTGCCGTATTCGACTCTCAAGGACTTTGTGCCGATTGCGCGCACCGCCATGCAGCCACTGGCGCTGCTGGTGAACCCCAACGTGCCTGCCAAGAGCCTCAAGGAGTTCATGGACTACGCCCGGGCCAAGCCGGGCCAGGTCAACTTTGGCTCGGCGGGCAATGGTGGCATCAGCCACCTGGTGCCCGAGATGTTCAAGACCGCCACGGGTCTGTTCATGGTGCACATCCCCTACCGGGGTAGTGCCCCGGCGTTCACCGACCTCATGGGCGGGCAGGTGCAGTTCATGGCCGAGAGCATTCCGCAGGCCGCCGCGTACCACAAACAGGGCAAGGTGCGCGCCCTGGCGGTGACCAGCAAGGAGCGCAACCCCGCACTGCCCGATGTGCCCACGGTGATCGAGAGCGGCATCAAGGGATTCGAGGTGGTGGGTTTCTATGGCTTTCTGGCCCCGGCCGGCACGCCCAAGGAGGCTGTGAACAAGCTCAGCGAGGCCTTCGGCCAGGTGCTGCAGATGCCCGATGTGCGCAACCGCATGGTGAGCCAGGGGGCCGACCCGGCGTTTCTGGGCTCTGAGGACTTCGCGAAATTCCTGGCGTCCGAGATGCCACGCTGGGCCGAGGCGGTGAAAAAGTCGGGCGCGAAGCTGGACTGACCCCCTGAGGCGCTGCGCGCCTTCCCCCTGAAGGGGGACGCCACCCCTGGCCCGGCGAAGCCGGTTCCACGGTGGCACTGGCTTGGGGCGTGGATGGTTTGAAGGCGCGCCCTATGGCGTGGCGGGCGAAAAGAAGTCCACGCGGTCGGTGATGATGCCGTCCGTGCCCAGGGCGATGAGCCGCTGTGCGGCCCAGTCGTCGTTCACCGTGTAGCTCAGCGCGCGCAGGCCGTCGCCGTGGACGCGCGCAACCAGCGCCGCATCCCACAGCGCGTGGTTGCAGACGATGGCCACGCAGCCCAGCTCGCGGGCCGTGTTGTGCCAGCCGTCCCACAGCGTGTCCAGCAACAGGGCGCGGGGGATGTGGGGTGCCGTGGCGCGGGCGCCAACCAGCGCTTCGGGTCGGAATGACGAGAACAGGGGCAACACCGCCTGGCCGTGCCACAGCCGCGCCGCATGCTCGCCCACTACCTGGCCAGTCTTTTCCTCCACGCCGGGTGTTGGCTTGATCTCGATGTTCAGCAAGAACCCGTTGGCGATGCAGTAGTGCGCAATGTTCTCCAGCGTGGGGAGCGGCTCGCCGGCGTAGCTGCGTGAATGCCAGGCGCCAGCATCCAGCTGTGACAGGGCCGCCCAGGGGTGATCGCCCCCGACCGCGCTCGCTACCGAGCCCAGTGCCGGCGCGCCATTGGTCGTGCGGTCCAGCGTGGCATCGTGCATCAGAAACGGTACGCCGTCGGCACTCAGCTTGGCATCGCACTCGAACATGCGATAGCCATACTGTGCTCCCAGCCGGAAGGCGGCCAGCGTGTTTTCAGGGGCGAGCTTGCCGGCGCCGCGGTGGGCGATCCAGCGGGGGTAGGGCCAGGGGGCGAGGGGGGACGAGGGTGCGCTCATGCGGGTTCACCAAATTTCAGCAGGTTGCCGTGGGGGTCGATGACGAACATCTCCTTCATGCCCCAGGGCTGGACAACAGGTGGCGCCATCTGCAGGCCGCGCGCCGTGAAATCCGCGTGCAGCGCTTCTGTGTCGGCACGCACATAACACGAGGTGTTCTCTGCAACGTGGCGCTCGGTGCAGGGCCAGAAGTGCAGCTCGCAGCCATCGCGCTGCAGGATCAGGTAGTTGTCCATCTCCAGCAGCGGATCAAAGCCCAGGTGCCTGGTGTAGAACCGCAGGGTTTCTGCAAGGTCCAGAGACGCCAGCACCGGGACTGTGGCCTGAACCTTGCCCCCGGCACTGGCAGCTGGCTTGGGTGGCATCGGCTCAGGCCGCGATGCGCTTGCCGGTGGTGGCATCGAACGCGTGCAGGCGATCTGCGCGGGGCTGAACATGGATCACGGAATCGGGCGCAGGGGAGTGCGTGCCTTCTTCAACGCGCACGATGATCTGCTCGCCATTGATGCGGCCATAGATCAGGCGCTCGGCGCCCAGCAGCTCCACCGTCTCGACCGTGACCGCCCAGCCTTCGCTGCGCACATCCAGGTGCTCGGGGCGAATGCCCAGGATGGTGCCGGGGGCGGCACTCGGCGCGTTCTTGAGCAGGTTCATGGGCGGCGAGCCGATGAAGCTGGCCACGAAGGTGGAGGCGGGCGTGTGGTAGACCTCTTCGGGCGTGCCGAACTGTTCCATGTTGCCGGCGTTCATCACGATCATGCGTTCAGCCAATGTCATGGCCTCGACCTGGTCGTGTGTGACGAACAGGCTGGTGATGCCCAGCTCGCGGTGCAGCTTCTGGATCTCCAGGCGGGTCTGGGCGCGCAGCTTGGCGTCCAGGTTGGACAGCGGCTCGTCGAACAGAAACACCTGGGGCTGGCGCACGATGGCGCGGCCCATGGCCACGCGCTGGCGCTGGCCGCCCGAGAGTTCGCGCGGCTTGCGCTCCAGCAGGTGGCCCAGTTCGAGGATCTTGGCGGCCTTGTCCACGCGCGCCTTGATCTCGTCCTTGGGCACCTTGGCGATCTTCAGGCCATACGCCATGTTGTCGAAGTTCGTCATGTGCGGGTACAGCGCGTAGTTCTGGAACACCATCGCGATGTCGCGCTGGGCAGGTTCCAGGTTGTTCACCACGCGGTCGCCGATGCGCAGTTCGCCGCCAGAGATTTCTTCCAGGCCTGCCACCATGCGCAGCAGGGTGGATTTGCCGCAGCCCGAGGGGCCGACGATCACGATGAATTCACCGTCCTTGACCTCGGCGTTCACGCCGTGGATGACCTGGTTGGCCTTGGGGCCGTGCCCGTAGCGCTTGATGATGTTGCGAAGAGAGATGGATGCCATTTTGCTATTAAATATGTAGCTGCTAGCGCAGATGTATGAAGCGGTAGGGCCCGTTTTATCTTTATTTTTCAGTGTCCACCAGGCCCTTGACGAACCAGCGCTGCATGACCACCACCACAAAGGCAGGTGGCAGCATGGCCAGCAGGGCCGTGGCCATCACGATGTTCCACTCGTTGCCTGCGTCGCCGCCGGCCAGCATGCGCTTGATGCCGATCACCACGGGGTACATGTCTTCGGACGTGGTCACCAACAGGGGCCACAGATACTGGTTCCAGCCATAGATGAACTGGATCACGAACAGCGCGGCAATCGAGGTGCGCGACAGTGGCACCAGGATGTCCTTGAAAAAGCGCATCGGACCGGCGCCATCCACACGCGCGGCTTCGACCAGTTCATCGGGCACCGTGAGGAAGAACTGCCGGAACAGGAACGTGGCCGTGGCCGAGGCGATCAGCGGCACTGTGAGGCCCGCATAGGTGTTGAGCATGCCCAGGTCCGATACCACCTGGTAGGTGGGCCCGATACGCACTTCCACGGGCAGCATCAGCGTGATGAAGATCAGCCAGAAGCAGATGCCCTTGAAAGGGAAGCGGAAGTACACGATGGCAAACGCCGACAACAGCGAGATGGCGATCTTGCCCAGCGTGATGACCATGGCGGTGACAAAACTCACCCACATCATGTGCGCCACGGGTGCGGTAGAGCCCGCGCCGGTTCCGCCGCCGAACAAGGCGTCGTGGTAGGTCTGCCAGAAGTTGCCGCCGGGCACCATGGGCATGGGCACCTGCACGATGTCCTGCGCCGTATGGGTGGAGGCCACGAAGGCCAGGTACAGCGGGAAGCCGACGATGATCACGCCCAGCACCATGATGAGGTGCGAGAACGCTGTGAGGTAGGGGCTACGTTCGACCATTTTTAGTATTGAACCTTTTTCTCGACGTAGCGGAATTGGATGACGGTGAGCACAACAACGATGGCCATCAGCACCACCGACTGCGCGGCCGAGCCGCCCATGTCCATGGCCTTGAAGCCATCGTGGTAGACCTTGTAGACCAGGATGGACGTGTCGCGGCCCGGGCCGCCCTGCGTGGTGGCGTCCACGATGGCGAAGGTGTCGAAGAACGCATACACCACATTGATCACCAGCAGGAAGAACGTGGTGGGCGACAGCAGCGGGAACTGGATGCTCCAGAAGCGGCGCCATGGGCCTGCACCGTCAATCGCGGCCGCCTCGATGAGCGACTTGGGGATGGACTGCAAGCCCGCCAGGAAGAACAGGAAGTTGTAGGAGATCTGCTTCCACACCGCCGCAATCACGATCAGCGCCATCGCGTGGTCGGAGTTGAGCATGTGGTTCCAGTCGAAACCCGACTGGCGCAGCATGTAGGCCACCACGCCCAGCGAGGGCGAGAACATGAACATCCACAGCACGCCCGCCACCGCAGGCGCCACGGCGTAGGGCAGCAGCAGCGCGGTCTTGTAGATCATGGCGCCCTTGATGATGCGGTCGGCAAAGATCGCGAGGAACAGCGACAGCGTGATGCCGCTCACCGCCACCAGGATCGAGAAGAAGGCCGTGGTCTTGAACGATGCCAGGTAACCCGGGTCCTGGAACAGGTCCCGGAAATTGTCGAAACCGACCCATTCCTTCGAAAACCCGAAGGAGTCCTGCATCTGGAACGACTGCACCAGGGCTTGGCCGGCTGGCCAGAAAAAGAAGACGCTGATGATGGCCAGTTGGGGTGCCAGAAGCACCCATGGCAGCCATGCAGAGCGGAATAAAACGCGTTTTTCCATGTCGAAACTCTCAAAAAGAAAACCCCGCCGCCCCGTGAACCAATAGGGTTGACGGGGCGGCGGGCTTTCGATGCCACCCGGCAGTGCTGCTGGGCGGTATCGGCAGATGTTCGGCAGTGTTTATTTGTTGGCGCGGGCGAAGCGGCCCAGTTGCTCGTTGCCACGGGTCACGGCGGTGTCCAGTGCTTCCTTGGGCGACTTCTTGCCCGACCAGATCTGCTCGGTTTCCTCGTCGATGATGGCGCGGATCTGCACGAAGTTGCCCAGGCGGATGCCGCGCGACTTGTCCGTGGCCTTCTTGATCATCTGCGTCACGGCCACGTCGGTGCCGGGGTTCTTGGTGTAGAAGCCCGACGCCTCAGTCAGCTGGTAGGCGCCCATGGTCACAGGCAGGTAGCCGGTGCGCTGGTGGCTCGCAGCTTGCACCTTGGTGTCGTTCAGGAAGTTCAGGAAATCGGCCACGCCCTTGTATTCCTCGGCCTTCTTGCCAGACATCACCCACAGGCTGGCACCACCGATGGCAGTGTTCTGGGGAGCACCCTTTACATCAGGGTAGTAGGGCAGGGCCGAGATGCCGTAGGCAAACTTGGCTTCCTTGGCCACGCGGGCGTACAGGCCCGAGGAGCCCGTCATCATGGCGCACTCGCCCGATGGGAAGGATGCGTCCGGCACGTTGCCACGGCCCTTGTAGACGAAGCTGCCGTCCTTGGAGGCCTTGGCCAGGTTCTCGAAGTGGCGCACGTGCAATGGCGAGTTGACCTGCAGCTGGGCGTCGTTGCCGTCAAAGCCGTTGTTCTTGGACGCGAACAGCGTGTTGTGCCACAGCGAGAAGCTTTCAAGCTGCGTCCAGCTGATCCAGCTGGTGGTGAACGGGCAGCTGTGGCCGCTGGCCTTGAGCTTGGACGCGGCGGCAAACACTTCGGGCCAGGTCTTGGGCGGCTTGTCGGCGTCCAGGCCGGCCTTCTTGAAGGCATCCTTGTTGTAATAGAACACCGTCGTGGAGCTGTTGAGCGGGTAGCTCAGCATCTGGCCATTGGGCGCGGTGTAGTAGCCAGCCACAGCTGACACGTACTGGGTGGGGTCGAACTTGAAGCCGCCGTCGTTCAATACCTTGGCGACGGGAACGATGGCGCCCTTGCTGGCCATCATGGTGGCGGTGCCCACTTCAAACACCTGCAGGATGTGGGGGGCGTTGCCCGCACGGAAGGCGGCGATGGCGCCTGTCATGGATTCGTCATAAGTGCCCTTGTAAGTGGGCACGACCTTGTACTTGGTCTGGCTGGCGTTGTACTGCTTGGCCAGGTCATTGACCCAGTCGCCCAGCGCTGCGCTCATCGAATGCCACCACTGAATCTCAACTTGCTGCGCCTGGGCTTGCGCAGGTGCGCAGACCGACAGGGCGATGGCAGCGCAGACCGCCAGATGCTTCGTTTGCATGAATATTTCCTCCGAGGATGACGAAAAGCACAAAGGCTGGATGCTATGCAGCCGATGTGACATTGATATGTCGTTGTCGCATGACCCCAGCGCTTGCAACAACCGGGAAACCCCTTGGGTAACCCGCAAGGGGAGCGATTGTGACTCTTTTGTGACAAGGTGTGGCGCATTTGCCGAGGCTTGCAAGGTTTTGTGCAATGCACCATGCTGGTGACTGTTCGCTGGTCCCTGTCGCACCGGTTCGTTCGCGCCGCAGCGCGCCGGTTTCTTTTCTCCATCTCCCTCTTTCTTATTGCCATGGCCACCAATTCGCTGGACAAGAACAAGATCAAATTTCTGCTGCTCGAAGGCATTCACTCCTCTGCGGTGGATGTGATCCGCGCGGCGGGCTATACGCAGATCGAGACGGTGTCTGGCGCACTGCCCGACGATGAGCTCAAGCGCAAGATCGCGGATGTGCACTTTGTGGGCATCCGCTCGCGCACGCAGCTCACCGAGGAAGTGTTTGCCCAGGCCCACAAGCTCGTGGCCGTGGGCTGCTTTTGCATTGGCACCAACCAGGTGGATCTGAACGCAGCGCGCGAGCGTGGCGTTGCGGTGTTCAACGCGCCGTACTCCAACACCCGCTCGGTGGCCGAGCTGGTGCTGGCGGAAGCCATCCTGCTGCTGCGCGGTATCCCCGAGAAGAACGCGGTGGCGCACCGGGGCGGCTGGCTCAAGTCGGCCGACAACGCGTATGAAATCCGGGGCAAGACCCTGGGCATCGTGGGCTACGGCTCCATCGGCACCCAGCTGTCGGTGCTGGCCGAGGCCATGGGCATGCACGTGGCCTTCTTTGATGTGGTCAACAAGCTGCCCCTGGGCAATGCCCGCCAGGTGCAGCACCTGCACGACCTGCTGGGCCAGAGCGACATCGTGAGCCTGCACGTGCCCGAGTTGCCGTCCACCGAGGGAATGATCGGCGCCGCCGAGATCGCGGCCATGAAGCCAGGTGGCATCCTCATCAACGCCGCGCGGGGCACGGTGGTGGATATTGAAGCGCTGGCCGCAGCGCTCAAGGCCAAGAAGCTGCTGGGTGCAGCCATCGACGTGTTCCCGGTCGAGCCACGCACCAACAAGGACGAGTTCCAGTCCCCCCTGCGTGGCCTGGACAACGTGATCCTGACTCCCCACATCGGCGGCTCCACCATGGAGGCACAGGCCAACATCGGCCTCGAAGTGGCGGAAAAGTTGGTGAAATACAGCGACAACGGCACCAGCACCTCGTCGGTGAACTTTCCAGAGGTCGCGCTGCCCGCCCACCCCGGCAAGCACCGCCTGCTGCACATTCACCGCAACGTGCCGGGTGTGTTGTCCGAAATCAACCGCATCTTCTCGGACAACCAGATCAACATCTCGGCCCAGTACCTGCAGACCAACGAGAAGATCGGCTATGTGGTGATCGACATCGACGCCGCCTCGTCGGATCTGGCATTGGACAAGCTTGCGCAGGTCGGCGGAACCCTGCGCAGCCGCGTGCTGTTCTGAGCGCCAGAGTGGGGGCCGACGCGGGGAGGGCACCGTGGCATAAAATCACGCCCCCACCCCAGGTAGACCCCCATGAATGTTCCGATCGCGTTGGCGGCCTTGCAGACGCAGGCCGCCGAGCCTGCCCGTCTGCGAGAAATTCCTTATAACTACACCTCGTTCTCCGACCGGGAGATCGTGATCCGCCTGCTGGGGTCTTCATCCTGGGAGGTGCTGGACCAATTGCGCAAAGAGCGCCGCACCGGCCGCTCGGCCCGCATGCTGTATGAAGTGCTGGGCGATATCTGGGTCGTGCAGCGCAACCCCTACCTGCAGGACGACCTGCTGGACAACCCCAACCGCCGCAAGCTGCTAGTCGATGCCCTTCAGCACCGCCTGGGCGAGATCGAAAAGCGCCGCACCCCTGCCGATGACGCCGGACGCGACCGCCTGGTGGGTGAACTGGTCGTCGCTGCGCGCCGCGCAGTGGCCGAATTCAACGCCACCTTCGAGCAGGCCGCGCAGCTGCGCCGCCAGATCCAGAAGACGCTGGGCCGCCTGACAGCCAAGGACAACATCAAGTTCGACGGCCTCTCGCGCGTGAGCCATGTGACCGATGCGACCGACTGGCGCGTCGAGTACCCGTTCGTGGTGCTGACCCCCGACACCGAGGTCGAGATGGTGGGCCTGGTCAAGGGCTGCATCGAGCTGGGTCTGACCATCATCCCGCGTGGGGGCGGCACCGGCTACACCGGCGGCGCGATCCCGCTGACCTGGAAGTCGGTGGTCATCAACACCGAAAAGCTTGAAGCCATGACCGAGGTGGAAATGCGCCGCCTGCCGGGCATGGACCGCGAGGTGGGCACGGTGTGGACCGAAGCCGGCGTGGTCACCCAGCGCGTGGCCGATGCGGCCGAGCGTGCAGGTTTTGTGTTTGCGGTGGACCCGACCAGTGCCGAGGCTTCCTGCATTGGCGGCAACATCGCCATGAACGCGGGCGGCAAGAAGGCCGTGCTGTGGGGCACGGCGCTGGACAATCTGGCCAGCTGGCGCATGGTCACGCCCGACGCCCAGTGGCTCGAAGTGACGCGCCTGGACCACAACATGGGCAAGATCCATGACGTGGAAGTGGCCACTTTCGAGCTGCAGTATTTCGAGGCCGATGGCAAGACGCCCGTGCGCACCGAGCGCCTGAGCATCCCGGGCAAGACTTTCCGCAAGGAAGGCCTGGGCAAGGACGTGACGGACAAGTTCCTGGCGGGCCTGCCCGGCATCCAGAAGGAAGGCTGCGACGGCCTGATCACCAGCGCACGCTGGGTGGTGCACCGCATGCCCGAGCACACGCGCACCGTGTGCCTGGAGTTCTTTGGCAACGCCAAGGACGCCGTGCCCAGCATCGTCGAGATCAAGGACTTCATGTTCGCCGAGCAAAAGCGCAGTGGCGTGCTGCTGGCGGGCCTGGAACACCTGGATGACCGCTATCTGAAGGCAGTGGGCTACGCCACCAAAAGCAAGAAGGGCAACGGCGGCCTGCCCAAGATGGTGCTGATTGGCGACATCGCGGGCGACAACGCCGACGACGTGGCCCGCGTGACCAGCGAGGTCGTGCGCCTGGCCAACACCCGCAGCGGCGAAGGCTTTGTGGCCATCACGGCCGATGCGCGCAAGAAGTTCTGGGCGGACCGCAAGAAGACGGCGGCCATCAGCCGCCACACCAACGCCTTCAAGATCAACGAAGACGTGGTGATCCCGCTGCCGCGCATGGCCGAGTACACCGACGGCATCGAGCGCATCAACATCGAGCTGAGCCTGCGCAACAAGCTCAAGCTGTGCGACGCGCTGACCGAGTTCTTCGAGCGCGGCAACCTGCCCCTGGGCAAGCACGACGCCGACGACGAAGTGCCCTCGCCCGAACTGCTGCAAGACCGCGTGGCCCAGGCCATCGCACTGGTGGAAGAGGTGCGCGCCCTGTGGCAGGGCTGGCTGCACGATGTGGAAACGCTGTTCCCCCAGCTGCAGGACCACACGCTGCGTGCGAGCTGGAAGACCCAGCTGCGGGCGCCGCTGCAAGGCATCTTCACCGGCGCGGCGTTCAAGCCCATCCTGGACGAGGCTGTGGCCATCCACAAGCGCGTGCTCAAGGGCCGGGTGTGGGTGGCGCTGCACATGCATGCGGGCGACGGCAATGTGCACACCAACCTGCCCGTCAACAGCGACGACTATGAGATGCTGCAGACCGCGCACGAGGCCGTGGCGCGCATCATGGTGCTGGCGCGCAGCCTGGACGGCGTGATCTCGGGCGAACACGGCATTGGCATCACCAAGCTGGAGTTTCTGACCGACGAAGAGCTGCGCCCCTTTGCCGAGTACAAGCGCAAGGTGGACCCGGAAGGTCGTTTCAACAAGGGTAAGTTGCTCCGAAATCAGGAGCTTCCAGCGATTGATGGACAAGCGCTGCAGGCCAAAAATGCTTCGAATGCTTCAAACGCTGCGTTGATGCACGCCGATTTGACGAATGCCTACACGCCCAGCTTCGGGCTGATGGGCCACGAGTCGCTGATCATGCAGCAGAGCGACATCGGCGCGATTGCCGACAGCGTCAAGGACTGCCTGCGCTGCGGCAAGTGCAAGCCCGTGTGCTCCACGCACGTGCCACGCGCCAATTTGCTCTACAGCCCGCGCAACAAGATCCTGGCCACCTCGCTGCTGGTCGAGGCGTTTTTGTACGAAGAGCAGACCCGCCGGGGTGTGAGCATCAAGCACTGGCAGGAGTTCGAGGACGTGGCCGACCATTGCACGGTGTGCCACAAGTGCGAAAGCCCCTGCCCGGTGAAGATCGACTTCGGCGACGTCACCATGAACATGCGCAACCTGCTGCGCAAGATGGGCAAGAAGACGTTCCGGCCTGGGAACGCGCTGGCGATGACCATGCTCAACGCCACCAACCCGGACACCATCAAGTTCATGCGTTCGGCCATGGTGGATGTGGGCTTCAAGGCTCAGCGCCTGGCCGTGGACCTGCTGCGCAAGGTGGGCCGCAAGCAGACGGCCAAGCCGCCTGCGACGGTGGGCACCGCTCCGATCAAGGAGCAGGTGATCCATTTCATCAACAAGAAGCTGCCGGGCGGCCTGCCCAAGAAGACGGCGCGCGCGCTGCTCGACATCGAGGACAAGGACTACGTGCCGATCATCCGCAACCCGCAGGCCACCACCGCCGAGACGGAGGCGGTGTTCTACTTCCCCGGTTGCGGGTCGGAGCGGCTGTTCTCGCAAGTGGGCTTGGCCACGCAGGCCATGCTGTGGCACGCCGGTGTGCAGACCGTGCTGCCGCCCGGGTACCTGTGCTGCGGCTACCCGCAGCGCGGCTCGGGTCAGTTCGACAAGGCGGAGAAGATGATCACGGACAACCGTGTGCTCTTCCACCGCGTGGCGAACACGCTCAACTACCTCGATATCAAGACCGTGGTGGTGAGTTGCGGCACCTGCTACGACCAGCTGCAGGGCTACGAGTTTGACAAGATCTTCCCGGGCAGCCGCATCATTGACATCCACGAGTACCTGCTGGAAAAGGGCATTCAGCTGCAAGGCAAGGGCGCCTACCTGTACCACGAGCCCTGCCACAATCCCATGAAGCTGCAGGACTCGATGAAGACCGTGAAGGCGCTGGTGGGCGAGCAGGTCTTGAAGAGTGAGCGTTGCTGCGGCGAATCGGGCACGCTGGGTGTGACCCGGCCCGACGTGTCCACGCAGGTGCGCTTCCGCAAGGAAGAAGAGATCAAAAAGGGCGAAGCCCAGCTGCGTGCCAGCGGTGCTGTCGGCGCGCAGGACAACGTGAAGATCCTCACCAGCTGCCCCAGTTGCCTGCAGGGCCTGAACCGCTACGAAGGCGATCTGAACAACGGCCTGCTCGAAGCCGACTACATCGTGGTCGAGATGGCGCGCGAGATTCTGGGCGAGAACTGGATGCCCGACTACGTACAGCGTGCCAACAACGGCGGCATCGAGCGGGTGCTGGTCTAGAAATGAAGCTCCCCCTGAGTCGCTTCGCGCCTTCCCCCTCTCTCGCTGCGCGGGAGGGGGACGACACCCTCGCTGCGGGGCGGCCCTTGCTCGGTGTCCCTGGCTTGGCGCCGCGCCGGTTTCAATCGATGCGGATGGCAGGCAGCGCCATGGAGTCGTGCCAATGAGTTGCCCACTGTGCGCTGAAGATGGCGGTGCGCTAGTCTGGCGTGGTGAGCGCCTGCGTGTCATCCGTGCGCAGGAGGCGGGGTTTCCTGCCTTCTATCGCGTGGTGTGGAATGCACATGTGGCCGAGTTCTCGGACCTGGCTGCCGTTGATCGTGTGCACTGCATGGAGGCAGTGGCCCTGGTGGAGCAGGCCCTGCGCCAGCACCTGTCGCCCACCAAGGTCAACATCGCGGCGCTGGGCAACATGGTGCCGCACCTGCACTGGCATCTGATTGCGCGGTTTGACTGGGACAGTCACTTTCCATCGCCCGTGTGGGCGGCGGCGCAGCGGCCCAGCCCGGCGGCGCAAGAGGCCGGCGTACGGACCCTGCTGCCCGCGCTGGAGGCGCAGTTGCAATCGCGGCTGGCGCAGTTGCCTACCCGGTAACCCTGTTTGCGGTGTGCCCCGGAGCGGGTGGGACAATCGCGGAGGTCGTTTCTGACAACAGTTTTCTCACAGGTGAATCCATGGCAGGTTTGAAAGCGGGTGCGCCCACGCCGCAGGCAATCACGGTGCATGAGGCATCGCGGGTGCTCGAAGTAGGGTTCTCCGATGGCACCACGTTCCGCATTCCGTTCGAGCTGATGCGTGTGTATTCACCGTCGGCCGAAGTGCAGGGCCACGGCCCAGGCCAGGAAGTGCTGCAGACGGGCAAGCGGGAGGTCACGCTGGTCAACCTGGAACCCGTGGGCAACTATGCGGTCAAGCCCACGTTTTCTGACGGGCATGACAGCGGCATCTTCACCTGGGACTACCTCTACGAACTGGGCGACAAGCAAGACGCGCTGTGGACCCAGTACACCGAGCGGCTGGCCGCTGCGGGGGCGGACCGCGATGCGCCGATGGCGCCTCAGGGTGGTGCCGGTGGCCATGCCTGTGGCAGTCATTGAGGCTGCGGGCCGGGTGTTTTTCTGGAGGAGCACAGAACTCGGCGGAAGCCCTTGTCTGTCAAGGTGCTATTGAAATAATAGCTGTTGGTGCAATATAGAAAGGCGCTGGCGGCTGATTTCTTTTCAATAGCGTTGTCCAAATTGCGACAGATGCCCCATTTCAGTGCGGGGTTGTCGCTGTACCTCTGGCGTTCACGCGCCTAGCATGAATCTTATGAGCACCACGCATTTCGGTTTTCAGTCGGTGGACGAGCAGGAAAAAGCACGCCGCGTGCGCGGCGTGTTCGACTCCGTGGCCTCCAGGTACGACGTGATGAACGACCTCATGTCGGCGGGCCTGCACCGTGCCTGGAAGGCCTACACCGTGATGGTGGCCAACCTCAGCGAAGGCAGCCAGGTGCTCGATATTGCAGGGGGCACGGGCGACCTGGCGCTGGCGTTCTCCAAGAAGGTGGGCGCCACCGGCCGTGTGGTGCACACCGACATCAACGAAGCCATGCTGCGCGTGGGGCGCGACCGCCTGATTGATGCGGGTGTGGTGTTGCCGACACTGGTCTGCGATGCCGAGAAGCTGCCGTTCCCCGACGCACATTTCGATGTGGTGAGCGTTGCTTTTGGCCTGCGCAACATGACGCACAAGGACCAGGCGATTGCCGAAATGTGCCGCGTGCTCAAGCCCGGCGGCAAGCTGCTGGTGCTGGAGTTTTCAAAGGTCGCAAAGCCACTCGAAAAGGTGTACGACTGGTATTCGTTCAAGGTGCTGCCCCAGTTGGGCAAGCTGGTGGCGGGCGACGACGCCAGCTACCGCTACCTGGCCGAGTCCATCCGCATGCACCCCGGGCAGGAAGAGCTCAAAAGCCTCATGCAAAAAAATGGCTTTGGGCATGTGGACTATCACAACATGACTGGGGGCATTGTGGCCTTGCATGTTGGAATCAAGTGCTGAGCGTTTCGCTCAGTCATTAACGGAGACGGAGAAGTCATGATGAAACTGTGGTCTGTGGTGTTGGTTGCGATGCTGGCGTTTGCGCACGCCGATGCCGACGCCCGGCGACTGGGCGGTGGTAAATCGACGGGGCAGCAATCGAGCAACGTTACGCAGCGTGAGTCGGCAGCGCCGGGTGCGCCCGCCCAGAATGCGACCAATGCGGCGGCTGCCAAGCCGCCTGCTGCGGGTGCAGCTCCGGCCGCTGCTGCGGCCAAGAAGCCTTGGGGCGCGATGCTGGGTGGCCTGGCCGCTGGCCTGGGCTTGGCCTGGCTGGCCAGCTCGTTGGGGCTGGGTGCAGGGTTTGCCAACATTCTGATGATTGCGTTGCTGGCCGTGGCCGCGTTTGCCATCTTCAAGATGGTGATGCGCGCACGCAGTGGCGGTGGCAACGGTGGCGCTTCTGCCGGTGGTGCGCCGTTCGCGTTCCAGGGCGCGGGTGCTGCCACGCCCGCCGCAGCGCAGGTGCCTCCGCAGTACAGCCCCAACAACGTGGGCAACGACGCCTCGGCGCGCCCCTGGGAGCGCAGCAGCATGGCGTTTGATGCCTCGCGCACTGCACAAGGCGGTGCGGGTTCGGGCGTGGTGATCGGCTCGGGCCTGTCCGGGTCGCAGAACTGGGGGATTCCTGAAGGCTTCGATACCGAGGGCTTCCTGACTGCCGCCAAGCGCAACTTCGTCACCTTGCAAGCGGCCTGGGACCGTTCGGACATCGCCACCCTGCGCTCCATGATGACCGACAGCATGCTCGGCGAGATTCGCACCCAGCTCACGGAGCGCGAAGACCACCGTGGCATGCAGCCCAACCACACCGACGTGGTCATGATCGAAGCCCAGTTGCTGGGCATTGAAGACCTGGGCGACGGCTACATGGCCAGCGTCGAGTTCTCCGGCATGATCCGCGAAGAGCCTTCGGCGGGCCCGAGCCCCTTCCGTGAGGTCTGGAACATGACCAAACCCAAGGCCGGCAGCAGCGGCTGGCTGGTGGCGGGTGTGCAGGCCCTGCAGTAATAAAGGAAATGCCCCGCAGTGGGGCTATCCCAGTTCAGGGAATAATCGGGGACTATGGCAACACCACAGTCCCCTTTTTCGTTTCTGGACGGCCTCTTTGAGCGCGTGGCCGCCGGCCCCCAGCCCCCCCAATGGCTCGTGCACGAGATGCAGCAGCGGATCGTGCTGTTCCTCAACCACGTGCTGATGCAGGAAAAAGAGGCGATGGACCGTCTGGTGCGCCAGAAGGGCCGCATCGCCCGCGTGCAGTGGCGTGCGTATTCGATGGCCCTGGTCATCACGCCCGCTGGGCTGTTCAACCTGGCGCACGAAACTGCCGCGCCCGATCTGCAGCTTCACGTCACCGAGACATCTCCCTTTGCGCTGGCCCAGATGGCCCTGCGGGGTGACAAGCCCGCCATCCGCATTGAGGGCGATGTGCAACTGGCCGCCGAAATCAACTGGCTGGTCGATCACGTGCGCTGGGATGTTGAGGAGGACCTGGCGCGTGTGATCGGTGACGCCCCCGCACACACTGTGGCGCAGGTAGCGAGCCGCGCTGCGCAAGCGCTGCGCCAGTTCGTGGGCACGCGCGTTGCACCAACGTCTTCAGCCGTCGCGCCCATGCCATCCGGACCCTCCACGCCTTCCGCGCCAAACAGCGGTTCCGACCGGGCTGGCGCATGAAGCAGTTCCTGAGGGGCGGCGCCATCCTGTGGGTGGTGTTCCGGTACGGCCTGGACGCCATGGTGCTGGACAGTTTCCAGAAGCCCTGGCTGCGATCGGTATCGCGCGTCCTGTCGTTCGGACGCAACCTGGATGCACCGCGCGGCCAGCGGCTGCGTTTGGCGCTGGAGCGCCTGGGGCCCATCTTCGTCAAGTTTGGTCAGGTGCTTTCGACACGCCGCGACCTGCTGCCGCCCGATGTGGCCGACGAGCTGGCCCGGCTGCAGGACCGCGTGCCGCCGTTCGACCCGGAAATCGCCATCGCCACGATCGAGCGGGCATTCCGGCGGCCGGTGGATGAGGTTTTCACATTCTTCGATCGCGTGCCGGTGGCCAGTGCCTCCATTGCGCAGGTGCATTTCGCCACGCTGCGGGACCGCCATGGCATCGAGCGCGAGGTGGCGGTCAAGGTGCTGCGCCCGGGCATGTTGCCCGTGATCGAGAAAGACCTGAGTCTCATGCGCATGATGGCCGGGTGGGTGGAGAGCCTGTCGGCCGACGGCAAGCGCCTCAAGCCCCGCGAGGTGGTGGCCGAGTTCGACAACTATCTGCACGACGAACTGGATCTGGTGCGGGAGGCCGCCAACGCCGCGCAGCTGCGCCGCAACATGCAGGGGCTGGACCTGGTGCTGATCCCCGAGATTTTCTGGGACTTCTGCCACCCCGAGGTCATGGTGATGCAGCGCATGAACGGTGTGCCCATCAGCCAGATCGAGCGCCTGCGGGATGCCGGGGTCGACATCCCCAAACTCGCGCGCGACGGCGTCACCATCTTTTTCACCCAGGTGTTCCGTGACGGCTTCTTTCATGCCGACATGCATCCCGGCAACATCCAGGTGAGCCTGGATCCGGCCACCTTTGGGCGCTATATCTCGCTGGATTTCGGCATCGTGGGCACGCTCACCGAGTCTGACAAGGAGTACCTGGCGCAGAACTTCGTGGCGTTCTTCCGACGCGACTACAAGCGCGTGGCGGAGCTGCACATCGAAAGTGGCTGGGTGCCGCCCGAGACACGGGTGAACGACCTCGAATCGGCCATCCGCGCCGTGTGCGAGCCGTACTTTGATCGCCCGCTCAAGGAGATCTCATTGGGCATGGTGCTGATGCGCCTGTTCCAGACCTCGCGCCGCTTCCACGTCGAGATTCAGCCCCAGCTGGTGCTGCTGCAAAAGACCCTGCTCAATATCGAAGGCCTAGGCCGCGAGCTGGACCCGGAGCTGGACCTGTGGAGCACCGCCAAGCCCTTCCTGGAAAAGTGGATGCTGGAGCAGATGGGGCCGCAGCGCCTGTGGCGGGAGCTGCGGGCCGAGGCGCCCCACTATGCCAAGCTGATTCCCGAGCTGCCGCGCCTGCTGCACGACGCCTTGCGGCAGCGCCCGGCGGACCAGCAGCAAGCCTTGCGCGAACTGCTGGAAGTCCAGCACCGTACCAACCGGCTGCTCCAGTCCATTATTTATGGCGGCGTCGGTTTTGTGCTGGGCCTTCTGGCGATGCAGTTGTTTGTGCGGATGCGGATTTTCTGAAACGGCGCGAACGGCACGAAAGTTGCCTTCATAATCCGCTGCAACTTTTGTTACGAATTTTGTAGCAAAGTGGTCACCCCTGGATCTGCAGGGGCCTCGGCGTGTCGGCCCACGGCACGCCGGGCGAACACCTGCTTTTTGTAACCTTCCTTGGAGTTTCGGAGCGGCGCCATGCTGATCACATTCATCGTTCTGTACCTGCTGGTCTCGATTGGTATCGGCCTGTATGCCGCCACGCGCGTGCACAACACGGCCGACTATGCGGTGGCGGGCCGCAGCCTGCCCCTGGCTGTGGTGATAGCCACGACCTTTGCGACCTGGTTTGGATCGGAAACCGTTCTCGGCGTGTCAGCCCGGTTTGTGGATGGTGGGCTGGGTGCGGTGGTGGAGGACCCATTTGGCGCCTCCATGTGCCTGGTTCTTGTGGGGCTGTTTTTTGCCTACAAGCTTTATAAGAAGAACCTCATCACCCTGGGTGACTACTACCGCCAGCGATACGGGCGTGTGATCGAGGTGGCTTGTTCAGCCATCATCATGTTCAGCTACCTGGGCTGGGTGGCAGCGCAGATCACGGCTCTGGGGCTGGTGTTCAACCTGCTGACGCAGGGGTATGTGTCCGTCACCATGGGCATGGTCATCGGTACGGTCATCGTTCTGGTCTACACCCTGTATGGCGGCATGTGGTCGGTGGCCATGACCGACTTTGTCCAGATGATTGTGATCGCCGTGGGGCTGCTGGCCATCGCCTGGTACGCGGCGGACCTGGCCGGAGGGGCGGGCAAGGTCGTGGAATATGCTGCGCGTGAAGGCAAGTTCCAGTTCTTCCCCACAGGTGGGCTCAAGGAGTGGACCTTCTTCTTTGCCGCCGCGATCACGATGATGCTGGGCTCCATACCCCAGCAGGATGTTTTTCAGCGCGTGATGTCGTCCAACAGCGCCGAGACAGCGCGCACCGGCCCGGTCATCGGAGGGGTGCTGTACCTGCTGTTTGCCTTCATCCCCATGTTTGTCGTTACGGCCGCCGTGTTGGTCATGCCCGAAACTGCCCAGGCGCTGCTCAAGGACGACCCCCAGAAAGTGCTGCCCACGCTGGTGATGGAACGCATGCCGCTGATTCTTCAGATCGCCTTCTTTGGCGCGCTGCTCTCGGCCATCATGTCCACCGCCTCTGCCACGTTGCTCGCACCGTCCACCACCTTTGTGGAGAACATCCTGCACAACCTGCGGCCTGGCATGACCGATGCCCAGACACTGAAGGCCATGCGCATTTCGGTGCTCGTGTTTACCGCCTGCGTGCTCACTTACGCGATCACCATGCAGGGCACGTCGATCTATGAACTGGTGTCGGGCGCTTACCAGGTACCGCTGGTGGGGGCTTTTGTCCCCCTGGTGTTCGGCCTGTACTGGAAGCGCGCGACCACCCAGGGCGCCATCCTGGCGGTGGCCATGGGCCTGGGTGTGTGGCTGCTGTTTGTGGCCAGCCCCATGCTGTCCGAAGCGTTCCCGCAGCAACTGGCTGGGGTGCTGGCGGCATTGGTCGGCATGATCGGGGGCTCGCTGGCGCCGCAGTGGATCGACGACCACAAAGGCCACGTCACCCACTACGAGGGCAGCGCCAGCTGATTGCATCGCCCCATGCCCAGTGCGTGGGGCTTGAGGATGGGCATGCCGCCTATAATTGAGGGTTTTGCACTTTCCCTCAACACACTGACATGCCTATTTACGCCTACAAATGCGGCTCCTGCGGCCATGCCAAGGATGTGCTGCAAAAAATCTCTGATGCGCCCCTCACGGTGTGCCCCGCCTGCGGCGCGGAAGCATTTTCCAAGCAGGTCACAGCGGCCGGCTTCCAGCTCAAGGGCTCGGGCTGGTATGTGACCGATTTTCGCGGTGGCAGCGGTGGCAGTTCTGCCCCTGCGACGGACAGCAAGACGGAACCGAAAACCGAGACCGCGGCGCCGGCAAGTTCTGGTGATGCTCCTAAAAAAGAAGCATCTGGTGCAGCAGCATCAAGCGCTGGTGGCAGTTCTACCACTTCCACCTCCTCTGCGAGCTGAGTGACCCTCATGGCTGCCTTGCGCAAGTGGCTGTTGACCGGCCTTCTGGTGATCGTGCCGGGGGTTATCACGGCCTGGGTGCTCAACTGGATCGTGAGCACGCTGGACCAGACCCTCCAAATCCTGCCTGTTGCATGGCATCCCGACAAGCTGCTGGGCTTTCACGTCCCGGGCTTTGGAGTGGTTCTCACGCTGCTGATCCTGTTGGTGGTCGGTGCCGTCGCCAGCAACTTCGCGGGCCGCAAGCTCGTGCAGTGGGGTGATGCGGTGGTGCACCGCATCCCGGTGGTGCGTTCGATCTATTCCAGCGTCAAGCAGGTGTCCGACACGCTTTTTTCCGAAAGCGGCAATGCCTTTCGCAAGGCCGTGCTGGTGCAGTGGCCGCGCGAGGGCGTCTGGACCGTGGCCTTCGTCACTGGCGCGCCCAATGGCGAGGTGGCGGCATACCTGCGCGATGAATTCGTGAGCGTGTATGTGCCCACCACGCCTAACCCCACTGGCGGGTATTTTGTGATGCTGCGCAAGAGCGACTGCGTCGAGCTCGACATGAGCGTGGACGCCGCCCTCAAATACATTGTTTCGATGGGCGTGGTCGCTCCGGCTGACCCCACGCTTGTTTCCCACAGTAAGTAAATCCCTTTAACGCGCCCCTTGGGCGCCGGAAGTTTCTGCCATGGCCATGCGTTCCCACTATTGCGGTCTTGTGACCGAAGCCCTGATGGGCCAAACCGTTACCCTGTCTGGCTGGGTGAACCGTCGTCGTGACCATGGCGGCGTGATCTTCATCGACCTGCGCGACCGCGAAGGCTACGTGCAGGTGGTGTGCGACCCCGACCGTGCCGAGATGTTCAAGACTGCCGAAGACGTGCGCAACGAGTTCTGCGTGCAGGTGGTGGGCCTGGTGCGCCCCCGCCCTGACGGCACGACCAACGACAAGCTCAAGAGCGGCCAGATCGAAGTGCTGTGCCATGAGCTGAACGTGCTCAACCCCTCGGTCACGCCTCCGTTCCAGATGGACGACGAGAACCTGTCGGAAACCACGCGCCTCACGCACCGTGTGATGGACCTGCGCCGCCCGCACATGCAGCGCAACATGATGCTGCGCTACAAGACCTCCATCCAGGTGCGCAACTTCCTGGACAAGGAAGGCTTCATCGACATCGAGACGCCCATGCTGGGCAAAAGCACGCCCGAAGGCGCGCGCGACTACCTGGTGCCCAGCCGCGTGCACGACGGCCAGTTCTTCGCGCTGCCCCAGTCGCCCCAGCTCTACAAGCAGATGCTGATGGTGGCTGGCTACGACCGCTACTACCAGATCACCAAGTGCTTCCGCGACGAAGACCTGCGCGCCGACCGCCAGCCCGAATTCACGCAGATCGACTGCGAGACGTCGTTCCTGGGCGAAGAAGAAATCCGTGCGATCTTCCAGCGCATGATCACCGAGGTGTTCCAGCAGCAACTGGGCGTGGACCTGGGCGAATTCCCGATCATGACTTACCAGGAAGCGGCTTTCCGCTTTGGCTCGGACAAGCCCGACCTGCGCGTAAAGCTCGAATTCACCGAGCTGACCGAAGTGATGAAGGACGTGGACTTCAAGGTCTTCTCTGCTCCCGCCACCACCAAGGGCGGCCGTGTGGTTGCCCTGCGCGTGCCCGGCGGCGCACAGATCTCGCGCGGTGAGATCGATGCCTACACCGAGTTCGTGAAGATCTACGGCGCCAAGGGCCTGGCCTGGATCAAGGTCAACGAAGTGGCCCAGGGCCGCGAAGGGCTGCAGTCGCCCATCGTGAAGAACCTGCATGACGCGGCCATCGCAGAAATCCTCAAGCGCACGGGTGCGCAGGACGGTGACCTGCTGTTCTTCGGTGCCGACAAGGAAAAGATCGTCAACGATTCCATCGGCGCGCTGCGACTGAAGATCGGCCACAGCGAGTTCGGCAAGAAGAGCGGTCTCTTTGAAAACCGCTGGGCGCCGCTGTGGGTGGTGGACTTTCCCATGTTCGAGCACGACGAGGAAGAAGACCGTTGGACGGCCGTGCACCACCCCTTCACCAGCCCCAAGGACGGCCATGAAGAGTTCATGGCCACTGATCCCGGCAAGTGCATCGCCAAGGCCTACGACATGGTGCTCAACGGCTGGGAGCTGGGCGGTGGCTCGGTGCGTATCCACCGCGCCGATGTGCAAAAGAAGGTGTTCGATGCGCTCAAGATCACACCCGAAGACGCACAGGCCAAGTTCGGCTACCTGCTGGATGCCCTGCAGTACGGCGCGCCCCCACACGGTGGCCTGGCCTTCGGTCTGGACCGCCTCATCACGCTGATGACCGGTGCGGAATCGATCCGTGACGTGATCGCTTTCCCCAAGACCCAGCGCGCTCAGGATCTGCTCACGCAGGCGCCTTCGCCCGTGGACGAAAAGCAGTTGCGCGAGCTTCACATCCGCCTGCGCAACATCGACGCTGTCAAGGCAGCCTGATCCGGGGCTTTCCCCGAACCCGGCGCGGATCCACTCTCGTGGCATCGCACGACAAAGCGGCAAGGGCTTGGCAGCCTGCGCCGCTTTTTTTCTTGGCCAGCCCATGCCCACGACGATGTGGCGCTGGCACTGAAAGGACACTTTCCATGCGTTCAATGACGACCCGGGCTTTGTGGATGGGCGCCGTGCTGCTTGCCCTGGCTGGTTGCGGCGAAAAGAAGACCGAACTGGGCCAGGGCGGTTCCGTGGTCACTGGCTCGGCAGGGCCGGCGGGGGCCAGCAACGCTGCGCGCGAACTGGTGCGCTGCGAGGCGCCCGTGGCCACGCTGGCGCTGGCAGAAAACCCCAGCGGCTACACCATGGGTTCGGGCTACAGCCTCCCGCCATCCCCCGTGCCCCTGGTCAAGCTGCTGGCCCAGCAAAGTGGCTGCTTTCGTGTGGTGGACCGGTCGGCCGGGCTGCGCGGAACCATCCAGGAGCAGGACCTCAAGGACTCCGGCGTGCTGCGCAAGAACAACTCCACCGTGGCAAAGGGCAAGGGCTACGAGGCGCAGTACACGCTCACACCCAGCCTCACGTTCAGTGAGCAGGACGCGGGACGGGGCCTGGCGGGCGTGATTGCCATGATTCCGGTGCTGCGCGACATCGCGGGCCTGGCCGGCATGGTGGAGCAGGTCAAATTCAAGGAGGCGCAAACGGCACTGCTGCTGTCCGACAACGAAACCACCGAGCAGGTTGCCGCCGCCACCGGGTCTGCACGCACCACTGACCTGGGCGTGGGCGGGCTCGTGTTCGGCAAGCTCGGGGGCGCAGCGGGTGCGGGCTGGAGCAATACCAACGAGGGCAAGGTCATTGCCGCCGCCTTCCTGGACGCGCACAACCAGTTGGTGGTGCAGGTCAGGGCGCTGCAGGCCAAGGAGCTGCCGCCGCCCGTTCCCACCACTTCAGCCCCGCGTTCCAAGGCCGGGTAAAGAGGGAAGGTGTCGCCCATGGTGCCGACAGCGCAGCACAGGCCCTACAAGCTTCCAGAGTCGGTGCTGGTGGTCATCCACACGCCCGCCCTGGAGGTGCTGCTGATCCGCCGCACGGGCGGTGATGGGCACTGGCAATCTGTCACCGGGAGCAAAGACCGCCTTGATGAGCCTTTTGAGGAAACCGCCCGCCGCGAAGTGGCCGAGGAGACCGGCATTGACGCGCGGGCGCCCGGCTGCCTGCTGACCGACTGGGCCTTGGAGAACGTCTACGACATCTGGCCGCAATGGCTGCACCGATATGCACCGGGGGTGGTGCGCAATCGCGAGCGGGTGTTTGGCTTGTGCGTGCCAGCAGCTACGCCCGTGGTGCTGAGTCCTCGTGAACACGATGCTTTCAAATGGTTGCCGTGGCAGCGCGCGGCCGAGCGCTGCTTCTCGGCCTCCAATGCCGAGGCCTGCTTACTGCTTCCTCGTTTTGTGTAGGCAGACGTTGGTGCGCGCCCCGCACTGCGCGCGGCGGCGCCGGCAGCTCACCTGCGCTGGGCGAGGATGCGGATCAGGTGGTCTGCGAAGCCCTCCGCTGCAGGCGAGGTGGCCCGCCGTGCGGGGCTATAGAGGCACACGTAGCGCATTACTTCGGGCGACAGGATGCGGCGGCGCACCAGTCCGAGTGGCTTGGCCAGTGCGCCCACATAGTCGGGCGCCAGCGTAGCGGCCACATCGGCGGCAGCCAGGCCCATGGCGGTGGAGATGTTGTCCACGATCTCTACGGGGGTCACACGCTGCTCGCTGGGCAGCCCGGTGTGCATCTGCGCCACGCTGCGTTCGTGATCCCGCCCGGCAGCCACCAGCGGGTAGGCGTGCAGCTGCGCCCAGGTCACGTTGCGTTTGTGGGCCAGGGGATGGGTGGGCGCACACCACAACACCCAGGGGCTCTCGAACAGCTGGGTACGCACGATGTCATCGCCACAGGCGCGATCCGGACCCAGGGCCAGATCGGCGTCGCCGCTGGCAACCGCATCGACGAGTTTTTCCACCGGCACGTCGCGAATGCGGATGTGCACCTTGGGCCTGGTTTGTGTATAGGCCTTGATGGCTTTGGGCAGGATCACGCTGGCGACGACCAGTGGTGCTGCGATTCGCACGATGCCCGCTGCGCGGTTGCGGACATCGCTGGCGGCCGACTGCGCTATGCGCAGGTGCTTGAGCACGGACTCTGCCGAGGCCAGAAACTCCCGCCCCGCGCTGGTGATGTCAACCCTGCGCGTGCTGCGCTCAAACAGTTTGAAGCCGAGTGCGTCTTCCAACTCGCTCACGAGTTGGCTTACTGCAGACGGTGTAAGGGCCAAACGCTCTGCGGTGGCCGCGAAGCTGCGCAGTGGATGCGCTACCCGGGCTACCTCACGGAGGCCAATGCTCAGGTCTGTCTGCTGGTGCAGGCCGAGAGCACGCTGGCCATTCAGAACCTGGATGCGATCGCCGCCACGCCGGGGGTGGATGGCGTCTTCTTTGGCCCGGCGGATCTGTCAGCCAGCATGGGTCACGTTGGCAATCCAGGCCATCCTGATGTGCAGGCCGTGATCGAAGACGGAATACGCCGCGTGCTGGCAGCGGGTAAGGCCCCGGGCATTCTGATGGCCGACGAGAAGCTGGCACGCCGCTATCTGGAGCTGGGCGCCGTCTTCGTCGCTGTGGGGGTGGACACCAGCGTTCTGGTGGCGGCTACGCGGGACCTGGCGGCACGCTACGGCAGGCCGGTGAGCCTGGCTCCCTCCCGCAATGCACGATCGGTGGCCGTGTACTGATCTTGGCAGGCGCAGGGCCAGCGACCGGGGGCCTACCCTGGTGGCCGCAGCCGAAGCTTGTCCGCTGGATTGTCTGGCGCAGCGCTGGCAGCGCTGGCAGGGGCCCTGGGATCGTCGCCCAGCGGCGGCCGGGCCGCTGAAGCTGGCTCGGCGGCGTTGCGCGAGCGGATGGCCACGCCCCCTGGGTGCCGCTCGCTGTCCTGCCCCAGGATAGCCCGTGCCGGGGTGGAGCCCACGCGGGCGCGCAGCGTGTCAATGGCCTCCTGCAATGGCTCGGGCGAGGCCATGCGTGCCCGGTGGCGCAGCAGCACCTGCTGGGACATGTCCACCAGCTTGGAGTTGAGCGTTCGCTCGGCCTCTGCCAGCAGATGATGGACGGCACCGGTCGGGTCTCCGTGCAGGCTTTGCGCGATGGCGGCCTCGGCGGTTTTGTTGATGTGGACCAGGCATTCGCGCACAAGGTCGCCATACGGCGTGTGCAGGTTGCAGGCGTTGGCCAGAAGCTCGGTCAGGCCGCGCGTGTTGGCATAGCGCATGCCCAGCGCACGCACCCAGCCTTCGCCGTCGGCCAGATCAATCGACGTGACGGCCAGCACCGCCAGCAGGCTGCCCAGGTTGCAAGCGGCCTCGAAATCAAAGCTGCTGGCCGTGATCTCGCGTGCCATGCTGCGCACCGACTCCACTGCTTGCGAGAACTGCCGCTGCTGGATGAGCTGCAGCGTGCGGGCCACCTCGGCAAAACGCTGCACGCGGGCGCTGCCTTGGTGGCGCTCCAGAATGCGGCCAAAGTCGGCCATACAGCGTTCGATGCCCTTGCGGTCGTTCTCGGCAAAGTACGAGAAGGTGAGCAGCACCAGCGACTGGAAGTCAAACAGCTTGGAGTCGATGCCCAGGATGGCAGCCCGCGCCAGCACCTTGGTGGCGGTTTCGCGGTCGCCCATGTAGTACGACATCATCCCCAGCTTCTGCAGCCGCACCACCGAATCCGGCGTCAGGCCGCTGGCCGTGCGGTAGGTTTCGATGGCCTGCGAGAAATTGCCCAGCTCCACCTGCGCCCGGCCCAGCACGTCGTAGGCATCGGCAAACGAGGCGTCTTCGCCAATCAGCTCCTGCAAGGTGGTCACGGCGCGCGCCGCCTGACCCGACTCGATCTGCGCACGTGCCACGCCCAGTTTGGCCCAGGGCAGGGCGCGCGCGGCAATAACGGCTTCAAACAGCGTGCGGGCCTCGTCGTGACGACCCAGGCGCAGCAGCAACTCGGAGCCAATGCGCGCCGCATACAGCCAATAGGGTTGGCGAGACTCAAATCGCTCCACACACAGTTGGGCGGCACGCTCAAAATCTTCGGCTTCGATGGCGTCAAAAATGGGTCGCAGATGGATCTTGCGCAGCCGCGCCAGGCTGAGACGCTCAAACAGTGCGCTGGGGGTGAAGGGCTTGAGCAGATACCCGTCCAGTGCCGACTCGGCGGCCTCGGCCACGGCGGCATACGACGCCTCGGCCGTGACCATGAAAAACACGGTGGAAAACGGCAGCAGCTGCGCGCGCCGCAGATCGTCCAGCAAGGTCTGGCCCGAGTAGCCGCTTTCGCCAAAGTATTGTTCGCACAGCACGTAGTCAAACACGGTGTGCTCCAGCCGGTTGCGTGCGTCCTGCACACGGCTGCATTGCACGATGCGGGTCACGCCGTACTCACGCAGCTGCCCCACCAGAATGCTGCGTGATGTGGCATTGCTGTCAACAATCAAGGCCAGCACCTGGGGTGGGGCGGATTGTTCTTTCTCGGTTGCCATCGGTGGTGTGTACCGGCCCTGCTGCTGGCGTGGATAGGGGAAGCCCCCAGTGTAAGGGCGACCCGCACGGCGCAAATGCCGGGCAAACCCGCTGCGTGCGCGGCTTGCGACACAATCCCCCATCGCAGGCCCGGCATGGGGACTGGCAAGCGCGCTCAACTACTCCGATGAGGCTCATGGAACACGACGACATTCTGCGGGTGGCCACCTACAACATCCACAAGGGCGTACAAGGCATTGGCCCGGCGCGCCGGCTGGAGATCCACAACCTGGGGCTGGCGGTGGAGCAGCTCGACGCCGACATCGTCTGCCTGCAGGAGGTGCGCAAACTTCACCGGCGGGAACAGGCGTATTTCCAGCGCTGGCCCGAGTTGCCCCAGGCCGAGTTCCTGGCCCCCGAGGGCTACGAGGCGGTGTACCGCACCAACGCCATCACCAAACACGGCGAGCACGGGAATGCCCTGCTATCGCGCTGGCCCGTGATCGGCCACCAGCACGAAGACATCTCTGACCACCGCTTCGAGCAGCGGGGGCTGCTGCATGTGGAGGTGGACGCCCATGGCCGCCGCGTGCATGTGATCGTGGTGCACCTGGGGCTCATCCCTGGCAGCCGCATCCGCCAGATTGAACGCTTGCAGCGTTTTATCGAACGCGAGGTGCCCGGTGGCGCCCCGTTGGTGGTGGCCGGAGACTTCAACGACTGGGGCCAGCAGATCAAGCGCATGCTCGCGGGCTATTTTCTGTACGAGTTTGATGCACCGCGCACCTTCACCTACCCGGCTCGGCTGCCGCTGGCGCAACTGGACCATGTCTATGTGCGGGGCCTGACGCCGCTGTCCCTGCACGTGCCCAAGGGCCGCATCTGGTGGCGCATGTCCGACCATTTGCCGCTGATTGCCGAGTTCAGGCTGTGATGCTCCCCCCCTGTGTCGCCTTCGGCGCCTTCCCCCTGAGGGGGACGACACCCACGCTGCGGGGCGGCCCTTGCTTGGTGTCCCGCGCCTTGGCCGCGCCAGTTTCGCCGCGAGTTGGTGGCGGCCTGCAGAGATGAGAAGAAAGTCTTCCGCCACGCTGCGTGGATTCGAGTTTGCCGATGACCACCAGGTGCGCCTGCTGCAGGGGGCGGAGGAGCTGTTCCCTGCCTTGATCGAGGCCATGGATGCGGCCTTGTCGGACATCCAGTTCGAGACCTACATTTTTGACTTCACCGGCGCAGGCGCTGCAGTGGCCGAGGCGCTGATGCGGGCTGCCGCGCGCGGCGTGCGCACCCAGCTGGTGGTGGACGGCGTGGGCACCGGCGCCTTGCCGCACGACTGGGCGCAGCGCCTGCAGGCGGCCGGCGTTCAATACCGCGTGTACTCGCCACTCGGCCCGCTGGGGCTGCTGCTGCCGCACCGCTGGCGCAGGCTGCACCGCAAGCTGTGTGTGGTCGATGGGCGCATGCTGTTTTGCGGCGGCATCAACGTGCTGGATGATTTTCACGACCCCAACTACGGCACGCTGGATGCGCCGCGTTTCGACTTTGCGGTGCTGGCCACGGGCAGCCTGGTGGCGTCGGCCAGCGAGACCATGGACCAGCTGTGGTGGCGCATGCAGGCAGTGCGCGACGCGCGCCAGCGCCGTCTGCCCGAGGCCTTGCAGGCCCTGCGCGCGGCCAGCGCCGCCCAGCACGCAGCCCGGGTCGCCGAGGCAGGCCCGCCCATGCGGGCTGCGCTGGTGCTGCGCGACAACGTGCGCAACCGCAGCCGCATCGAGAAGGCCTACCGCAAGGCCATTGGCGCGGCGCGGCACGAAGTGATCATCGCCAACGCGTATTTCATGCCCGGCGGCAAGCTGCGCCGTGCGCTGGTGATGGCTGCGCGCCGGGGCGTGCGCGTGCGCCTGCTACTGCAGGGGCGTTATGAATACTTCATGCAGTACCACGCGGCCCGGCCGGTGTATGGCGCGCTGCTGGAGGCGGGGGTGGAGATTCATGAATACGCGCCCAGCTTTTTGCACGCCAAGGTGGCTGTCATCGACGCGCTGGGCGACAAACCCTGGGCTACCGTGGGCTCGTCCAACCTCGACCCCCTGAGCCTGCTGCTGGCGCGCGAGGCCAACGTGGTGGTGGAAGACGCCGCCTTTGCCACCGACCTGCGCCAGCGCCTGGTGCATGCCATGCAGCATGCTGGCCGGCGCATGGACCCGGCCCGGTACGCAGGCCGCCCCCTGCGCCAGCGCGTGCTCGACCGCGTTGCCTTTGGCCTCATGCGGCTGGCGTTGTGGGTTACCGGAAACAGGTATTGAGCAGGCCCCCATGGGGCGCTGCGCGCCCCGGACGCGCCATTTGCCTGCGCCTGGGCCGTGGGCAGGTGGCATGAACGACGGAATCCTGCAAGGCATTGTGCTATTGTTTTGGTAGCTATTTGCGCTTGTCTATCAAGCGCTGGATGCCTAAAACCCTTGAAATCCATGCGCCAGCGTTCGCTGTTACGATTCTGGCCATGTCTAGCCAACCCGCCGCCGATATGACGCCCACCCCGCCGGATGATGAAGGCACGCCTGTCTCCGTGAAGATTCGCGAACGCCTTGCCGCCGCCCGCAAGCGCTTTCACGCCAATGACAACATTGCCGAATTCATCGAGCCCGGCGAGCTGGAAAAGCTGCTCGACGAGGTCGAAGTCAAGATGCAGGGCGTGCTCGACAGCCTGGTGATCAACACCCAGGGCGACCACAACACCAACAACACCGCGCGCCGCGTGGCCAAGATGTACCTCAACGAGGTGTTCAAGGGCCGCTACGTGGCGCAGCCGCCCATCACCGAGTTCCCCAACGCCGAGCACCTGAACGAGCTGATGATTGTGGGCCCGCTCACCGTGCGCAGCGCCTGCAGCCACCACTTCTGCCCCGTCATCGGCAAGATCTGGATCGGCGTGATGCCCAACGAGCACACCAACGTGATCGGCCTGAGCAAATACGCACGCCTGGTGGACTGGATCATGGGCCGCCCCCAGATCCAGGAAGAAGCCGTGGTGCAACTGGCCGACCTGATCATGGAAAAGACCCAGCCCGACGGCCTGGCCATCGTCATGGAAGCCAGCCACTTCTGCATGTCCTGGCGCGGTGTGCGGGACAACGACAGCCGGATGATCAACTCGGTCATGCGCGGCGTGTTCCTCAAGGACAGCGCTTTGCGCCGTGAATTTTTGTCCCTCATTCCTGGAAAGAACTGACCATGCTGGTACGCCTGCTTTACGCCAGTCGCGCGGTCGATACCTCGCCCGCCGCCATCGAAGCCATCCTGACGCAGTCGCGCCAGCACAACCCAGGCTCCGGCATCACCGGCGTGCTGTGCTACGGCGGCGGCGTGTTTCTGCAAGCCATCGAGGGCGGACGCTCTGCGGTGAGCGAGCTGTATGGCCACATCCAGAAGGACCCGCGCCACAAGAACGTGGAACTGCTGCACTACGAAGAAATTGCCGAGCGCCGCTTTGGTGGCTGGACCATGGGACAGGTCAACCTGTCCAAGATCAACCACTCGATCCTGCTGAAATACTCCGAAAAGCCCGAACTGGACCCGTATGCGGTGTCGGGCAAGGTGTCGTTTGCGCTGCTCGAAGAGTTGATGGCCACGGCCTCCATCATCGGAAGAGCTTAGAGATCACCCCCCTGAGGCGCTGCGCGCCTTCCCCCCGCTCTCGCACCGCTGGGCGGTGCGGGCAGGGGGACGCCACCAGTGCGGCGGGGCGGCCCTTGCACGGTGGCTCCCGGCTTGGGTCGCGCCAGTTGCAGATGCCTTGAGCGATATTCAGCCCTTCAATCGATCGACCCTTTCGCGCCCTCCAAGCCGCAGCCGCTACAGCGCTGCGGCTTTTTGCATTCAAAAGCCCTCTCTCTTTCTGAACCGTGACCTTCACCGCCTTCGCCCTCATCATCCTCGCCGGCCTCATCCACGCGTGCTGGAACATCGTGGCCAAGAAGGCCGGGGGGGACTCGCGGTTCGCGTTCTTCACCTCGGTGATCATGATGGTCGTCTGGGCGCCGCTGGGCTGGTACCTGGGGCGCGACGCCGTGCCGCAGTGGGGTGCGGTGGAGTGGGGTTTTGTCGCCGCCAGCGGGCTGCTGCATGTGGCGTATTTCGTCATCCTGCTGCGCGGCTACCGTGTGGCGGACCTCACCGTGGTCTACCCGCTGGCGCGCGGCTCGGGGCCGCTGTTGTCGTCGCTGGTGGCCATCACGCTGTTGGGCGAGCAGATCTCCGCGCTGGGCGCTTTGGGCATCGTGGGTGTGGTCGGGGGCGTGTTTCTGATCGCGGGTGGCCCGGGCCTGCTGCGCGCCGCCCACGACCCCGCTGCGCGGGCTCGGGTGCACAAGGGCATGTTGTATGGCTTGCTTACGGGCGCTTTCATTGCCAGCTACACGGTGGTCGATGGCTATGCCGTCAAGTTCTTGCTCATGTCGCCCATCCTGGTGGACTACATGGGCAACTTTGTGCGTGTGGGCCTGCTCGCACCCGTGGTGCTGCGCGACCTGCCCACGGCCCGCACGCTCTGGCTGGCGCAGTGGCGTTTTGCGCTGCTGGTGGCGGTAGTGAGCCCGGTGGCCTATGTGCTGGTGCTGTACGCCATGCAGCAGGCGCCCCTGTCGCATGTGGCCCCGGCGCGCGAGGTCTCCATGCTGTTTGCGGCGCTGATTGGCGGCCATCTGCTGGGCGAGGGTGACCGCGTGGCGCGCATCTTCGGGGCGCTGTGCATTGCAGCTGGCGTCACGGCGCTGGCACTGGGATGACGGCCGCCGCACCACAATCCCTGCTGCTGGGCTGCGACTTCTCCAGCAGCCCCACGCGGCGCAAACCCATCGTGCTGGCGCTGGGCCAGCGCGAGGGCGCGCGCGTGTCGCTCACCACGCTGCAGCCGTTCGACACCCTGGCCGCGTTCGGCCAGTGGCTGGCCCAGCCCGGCGACTGGGTGGGTGGCTTTGACCTGCCCTTTGGCCTGCCGCGCGAGCTGGTGCAGGCGCTGGGGTGGCCCACCGACTGGCATGCCTGCATGCTGCACTACCGCAGCCTCAGCCGCGAGCAGATCCGCGCGCAGTTTGCGGCGTTCTGCGATGCGCGCCCCGTGGGCGGCAAGTTTGCCCACCGCGCCACCGACGGGCCTGCAGGCTCCAGCCCCTCGATGAAATGGGTGAATCCGCCCGTGGCCTACATGCTGCACGCAGGTCTGCCGCTCCTGCTGGATGCCGGGGTGCACCTGCCCGGCCTGCACCCTGGCGCCCCTCACCGCGTGGCGCTGGAGGCCTACCCCGGCCTGCTTGCGCGCGAGGTGCTGCAGCGGCGCAGCTACAAAAGCGACGACCGCGCCAAGCAGACGCCGGACCGACTCATTGCCCGCAAGGACTTGATCAATGCATTGGAACTGGGTCAGACCCGCCTGGGCCTGCGCCTCAAGCTCAGCCACGCCCAGCGCGATGCGCTGGTGCAGGACGCCAGCGGCGACAGCCTGGACGCCGTGCTGTGCCTGCTGCAGGCCGCCTGGGCCGAGCAGCGCCATGCCGAGGGCGATGCGCTCTATGGCCTGCCCCCAGGGCTCGACCCGCTCGAAGGCTGGATCGTGACGGCTGAAAAGCCGTGACCGGCCATTCCACCGCTTTTCCTGGCATTGATGCGGCGCGGCCTGCGTAGCATGGAGGGACATTGCCAGATGCATTGTTTGCGCCCATGTCTTTAGTCCCCCGCCGCTTGCTAGTCCTGGCTCTGCTGGCCCCGCTGCTGGTACAGGCCACCCCCGCGCCCTGGTATTACTGGCGCAGCCTGGTCGATGGCCAGCGCGTGTGCGCGCAAACCTCGCCCGGCCCTGGCTGGGAACAGGACAGCGCCGCCTACGAAGGCCCCGGCTGCCAGCCGCGCCGCAAAGTGCTCATCGTGCCCATGCGGTAGCTGTGGCTGGCTGCCAATGGCTTCTGGTGATTGCGGTGCTTGTTATAAAAATAATAGCTACTAGCGCTTGCTGGATAAGCGCTAGAGGCCAAAATTGCTTGCATTAGTGTGTGTACATTCGATAATGGCACGCATGACTGAATTGATCCTGATCCGCCACGGCGAGACCGACTGGAACCGCGAGCTGCGCTTTCAGGGCCACGTGGATGTGCCCCTCAACGCCACCGGCCACGAACAGGCCCGCCGCCTGGCCGAGCGCCTGGCTGCAGAGCGCCCCGTGGTGCACCACCTCATCTGCAGCGACCTCATCCGCACCCAGCAGACGGCCACGCCCAGCCTGCAGGTGCTCTTTCCGCAGGCCCGCATCGACACCCTCACCGACAGCGCCCTGCGTGAGCAAAACTTTGGCGTGGTGGACGGCAAGCGCGTGGATGACGTCAAGCTGGAGCACGCCGACGCATGGAACCAGTGGCTGCGCTTTGAAGCCGACTACGGCATGCCCGGCGGCGAGACCACCCGCCAGTTCCACACCCGCGTGATGGACGCTGTCTACCGCATCGCGCAGCAGCACAGCGGCCAGACGGTGATGGTGGTCACCCATGGCGGCGTGCTCGACATGATCTGGCGCACTGCGCGTGGCACCGGGCTGGACGGCCCGCGCCAGAGCGACATTCCCAACGCGGGGCTCAACCGCGTGCGGGTGAGTGGCGAGGCGGTGGAGGTGCTGGACTGGGCCGACGTGCGGCATCTCGCGGATTTGCCGGAGCAGCCGGTGTATGACCAGACGAAGTTGGTGGTGCGGTGACCGGTGAGATCAGTGCCGCGAGCGGCGGGGCTGTTTAAGCATTGCGGTAGACAATCTTTCTGTCTTCCGATCACCTTGGTTGGAAGCACCTTCTTCCCCACGGAGGAAGCGCCCCACCAATAGCAGGCCTAAGCCTACCCAGGCCCCGCAAGCGAAAAACCGATACCAGAACCTAAGCTCTGACGGAGGGCCTTTGATAGCTCCGTAGCCAAGACCGCGTGCGGCGCGGACGACAGGCTCTGGTACGTCGGGGTAAATGGCGACTAGGTAAAAGGGAACAACGAAGTAGACCAATACGAAGCACAAGGCCAACCAGCCGCGAAAGAACAGAAGCAAGAATCTCATTGGTCGAAATAGATAGCTACGGATCGCAGGTGGTCGATCGATCCACTTGACGAACTGCGCGGCTTATCTGGCCGGCAATCCCAACACCCCATTCACCACCCCCACCTGCCGCGCTAGCCTCTTCGATTCCGGCTGCCCATTCACCAACGGCTGCAACAAATTCTGCACCGCCGCCCACTGCCCATTGCGCTGCAGTGCATCCAGCCAGATCTGGTGAAACAAATCCCGCTGTGCATGGCTACCGCCAATCTCCACCAGCCGGGGCAGGGCCACGCCCAGCTTCTCCACCGCCGTGGCCCAGTCGCCCTGTGCATGTGCCAGAAGGCCGTGCGCTGCAGGCACACACACCTGTTGCCACACGGTGCGCTCGTGCGCCTCGGTGCGGGTGGCGGCGTGGGCTGCGATGTTGTTGTGCAGCGTGCGCGCGGCCTCCATGCGCCCGGCGCGGGCCAGGCCGTAGAGGTATTGCAGGTCCAGGAAGGGCAACACATGGTCGGCCAGGCGCAGTGCCAGGTGGTCGGCCACATCGGCCCAGCGGTTGCCCACGTCTACGCCCGCCAGTTCCAGCCGAGCGAGCAGTGACACGGCGCCGATCTGGTCCTGCGTGTATTCCTTGACCACCCCCCAGACTTGGCTGTCATACAGCGCCAGCACTTCGGCGTGCCGGTCCTGCTCCAGCAGAAAGAGCGCCTGGTGCCACCAGTTGTGCGTGACCATGAAGGAGTTCAGGCCCGTCCAGGTGTCGCTCATGCTGGCCATGAAGTCGCCTCCTTCGCGGATGCGTCCCTGCGTCAGCATCACGTGGGCCAGGGCGTGGTGGGCCCAGGGCTCCTTGCGGCAAAGGGCGATGGCGTGGCGGGCGGAGGCCTCGGCGCGGTCGAGCAAATGGCATTGCTCCCAGCCAAAGGCCAGCATGCCGTGCAGGTAGGGCACATCGGCGGCGGCAGGCACAGCCTGCAGCGCCAGGCGCAGCATGCCGGGCGAGTCGCCCCGGTTGAACAAATGGTATTGACCGAGCTTGAGCGATGCCAGGTCGCGTGGAAACAGGCGTGCCTGCTCCTCATGCAGAGCAATCGCACGGGGCAGGTCGCCATCCACCCAGGCAGCCACGGCGGCGACAAAGCGTTGCTCGCGGTCACTGGCTTGTGGGGCGTTGGCCAGCGCCTGGTTGATGAAGGGGCGCGCGTTGCGCGGTGCGTCGGCCGATTCGGCAAACATGTGCAGCGCCGCGCAACTGGCCTGCACGATGGGGCTGGTGTCTGCGGCTGCGTTCAGCACATTCACCGCGCGGGCTTCGCAGGCGATGAAGCCTTCGACAAAGTCATTCAAGGCCGCCGCGCTGGCGGTGTCCTGCAAGGTGACGGGGTTGCCCAGGCTATCGGTCGTGCGGGTGTGCGTGGAGGATGGCATGGGGCATTGTTAGGGGTGGTGGATCAGCCGCCCTTGATCAGGGTCAGATAGGCTTTGCGGGTGTCGGCCGATACAGAGGCCACGAGCTGCTCGTGCGGCGTTTGGTGGCGCGCCAGCATGCGGGCGGTGGCAATGGTCTTGGATTTGCAGAACCAGTGGCAGGTGTGCTGCATGAGGAACAGTTCGGCCGTCATCATGAAGGCACGGTCCTTGGGCGCAAGGTGGCTGGTGTTCTGCACCACGTGCGCGATGCCGCGCGCGTGGATGGCCAGGGCCTTGCGCATGTCGAAGGTGAAGCTGGGCAATATCTTCTCGGCAAAGGGGATCGCCATTGCCAGGCGGCTGACGCGTGTGGTGGCCTCGGGCTCCTTGGCAAAGTCGGCGGCAAACCGGCTGAATTGCTCGGTGAGTTGCGCCTCGGTGGTGCTCAGCAGGCTCCAGATCTGCTGGCGGCGCTCGTCCGTGCTTTCGCCCAGGGCGCGCAGGTAGCCGTCGGTCAGGGCTTCCATGAGCTTTTCGATCTGGTAGTTGGCCAGGTGGCTGCCCAGCAGCGCAATGCGCTTGCGCTGCTCTTTGACGTTGAGCATGTAGGTGCCGGTGGCGATCAGGATCGCCAGGATGAGGATGTCCATGCGGTGTGGTGCGTTCGTACAGGGGGTGGGAGAGTGGTGGCCCCGGGTGGCCCGGTGTCTGCCAACAAACCCCCAAGGTTACCAACAACCTCCGGCCATGCTTTCAGCCCGCTGGCGGCTGGGGCCATGCCCGCTGGGGTTCACGGATCAGCTCGAACGCGTGTGCCACCTGCAGCACGCCCAGGTCGTCAAAACGTGCACCCGCAATCTGCAGGCCAATGGGCAGGCCGCTTGTGGTGTAGCCGCAGTTGACCGACGCGGCGGGCTGCTCGGACATGTTGAAGGGTACGGTAAACCCGATGTGCTCCAGCGGGCGCAGCGGGTCGTTGGTGGGCGAGGGCAGTTCGGCCTGGAAGGCGGGCATGGGCGCCACGGGGGAGATCACATAGTCAAAGGCACTGCAGGCCTTCACGGTGTTGACCCGCGTCAGGTGGAACTGGTGGCTGGCGTTGAAGACTTCGGTGCCACTCATGCCCGCTGCGCTGTCGGCCCAGGTGCGGATGTAGGGCAGCACCTTGTCGCGCCGCGCGGCGGGCAGGGCCTGCAGGTCGATGTGCGAGCGCATGCGCCAGAAATGGTCCATGCCGTCGAGCATGGCCTGGGTCATGAAAGGCGCCATGGGCACGATGGTGGCGCCCGCGGCCTCCATGAGTTTTGCTGCGCGTTCTACGGCGGCTTTCACCTCGGGCTCCACCGGCAGGCCGCATCCGGCGTCCAGCAGCAAACCAATGCGCAGGCCGCGCAAGCGTTCGGCGCCCTTGTTGAACTGGCTCCACGCGATGTCCTGGTAGGGCAGGCTCATGCTGTCGCGCGCGTCGGGCTGGCTCAGCACCTGCATCATCAGCGCGGCGTCGGCCACGGTGCGGGTCATGGGGCCTGCTGCGCGGCCGGTGTAGGGTGGATCGATCGGAATGCGGCCCAGGCTGGGCTTCAGGCTGAAGATGCCGCACCAGCTGGCGGGCAGGCGCAGCGAGCCGCCGATGTCGGTGCCGATGTGCAGCGGGCCGTAGCCTGCGGCTGCGGCAGCGCCACCGCCGGCGCTGGAGCCGCCGGGGCCCTTGCGGGTGTCCCACGGGTTGCGCGACAGGGGGTGAAAGGTGGACAGGCCCGAGGACAACATGCCGTAGTCAGGCATGGTGGTCTTGGCCACGATGACGGCGCCCGCCTCGCGCATGCGGGCGGCGGGTGGCGCATCGGCTGCGGCGGGCACCAGCTCGACGGCGGCCGTGCCCAGGGGCGTTGGATCGCCTTCGGTGGCGATGTTTTCCTTGATGGTGCTGGGCACGCCATCCAGCGCGCCCTTGGGCTCACCACGCAGCCAGCGGGCTTCTGATTCGCGGGCTTGCGCCAGGGCCATCTCAGGGCGCAGCAGGTAGGTGGCGCGGATGTGGGGCTCCCACCGCTCAATGTGGGCCAGCAAGGCCTGCGTGACCTCGACGGGGGACAGCGTGCGCTGGCGGTAGGCGGCAAGGAGGTCGTGGGCGGGCAGGTCGTGCAGGGCTGTCATGGCGGGATGTGGGGAGTTTTATCAATAAAAAAGGCTGCTAGCGCTTATTGGTAAAGCGCTGGCAGCTATTATTTTGGGAGCTGTCTGCTTCTGCGGGCTTCAGCTATTCATTGCGTTGTGCGCTGCCCGCGAAACTGGCGCGGCCCAGGCGCGGACACCCTAGCAAGGGCCGCCCCGCAGCGAGGGCTGCGTCCCCTGCCCGCATTGCGCAGCAATGCGAGAGCGGGGGGAAGGCCCGAAGGGCCACAGGGGGGGCCCATCTCAAGACCAGGACAGCGCGGAGATGTCGTTCACGAACACAGGCATGTCTTTCCACAAGCCCTTGAGGTTCTTGTTGGCCACCGTGATCCATTGGTTGGAGTACAGGAAGGCGTGCACCGCATCGTTGGCCAGCAGGCGCTGCGCATCGCCCAGCAGCTTGGCGCGGTCGGCGGGGCGTGCTGCGTTCTTGATCTGGGTGAACAGGTCGTTGAACTTGGGCGAGTTGTAGGCCCAGTAGTAGTCGGGCTTGGCAAAGTTGCCCAGGTCGAAGGGCTCCACGTGGCTGATGATGGTCAGGTCGTAGTTCTTGCTGCCGTAGGTGCCGCTGAGCCACTGCGCCCATTCCACGTTCTGGATCTTGGCGACGATGCCGACCTTGGCCAGCTGGGCAGCCACCACCTCGCCGCCCTGGCGGGCGTAAGGCGTGGGGGGCAGCGTCATGGTCAGCTCCAGCGGCGTCTTGATGCCGGCTTCGGCCAGCAGCTTCTTAGCCTTCTCGGGGTCGTAGGGGTTCACGCCCGTGGTGTCCACATAGCCAAAGGCGCCAGGCACGTAGTGGCTGCCAATGGGCGCACCGTAGCCGTCGCCCGCGCCTTCGATCACGGCCTTGCGGTCGATGGCTGCGGCAATGGCGCGGCGCACGCGTACATCGTCCAGCGGCTTCTTGCCGTTGTTGATGGCCAGAATGGTCTTGGCGCGCGAGCCTGCCACGATCACCTGGTACTTCGGGTTGGCCTTGAACTGTGCCACGCTGCGCGGTGTGACGCGCGGGAAGGCGTCCACGTCACCGGCCAGCAGGGCGGCCACCTGGGCGGCGGGGTCGGAGATGAAGCGGAAGGTGGCGCGCTTGATCTTGAGCGACTTGGCGTCGCGATAGCCGTCCCACGCGGTCAGCACCACGGACGAGCCCTTGTTCCAGGCCTGCAGCTGGTAGGGGCCGGTGCCCACGGGCTTGTTCGCGTTGGTGTCGGCGCTCTTGGGCTCCACGATGATGGAGGTGGCCTGGCCGAGGATGAACAACAGGTCGGGGTCGATCTCCTTGTTGAGCAGCACCACGGTGTAGTCGTCCACCACCTGGGTGGTGATGCCTGCAAAGGTGCGCTTGTCCTTGTTGGTGCTCTTCTCACCGCCCGCGCGGTCGTACGAGAACTTGACGGCCGCAGCGGTGAAGGGCTCGCCGTTCTGGAACTTCACGCCACGGCGCAGCTTGAAGGTGTAGGTCTTGAGGTCGGGCGAGACCTCCCAGCTTTCGGCCAGCAGGGGCGACACGCTGCCGTCGGGGTTGATCTTGGTGAGCGTCTCGAAGATGTTGTACTGCACGATCTCGGCGATGGCAGATGCCGCACCGGCGGTGGGGTCCAGGCCTGGGGGCTCCAGCGTCATCGCCAGCGTCACCGCATCTTTGCGGCTTTGCGCCAGGGCGCCAAGCGAGGTGGTCAAGGGCACAGCGGCGATGGCGCCAGTGGCAAGGACGGTACGGCGGTTCAGCATGTTCGGACTCTCCAGACAAAAAACCAGACGAAGACCCCGGCGCCTTTGCAATGGGTTACCGGGGAGCACAAAAGCTTTTTACACCATCACATCGGTATTTGGTTACACGATTTTTGCTGCGGCCGCAGCTGCGGCACGGCGCGCCCTTGCACGGCCCGGCAGCACCTGCGGCACCGCACCCACCAGCGATTGCGTGTACGGGTGCTGCGCGTTGCGGAACAGCTCTCCGGGAGAGCCCCGCTCTACGATGCGGCCCTGGTAGAGCACCACCACCTCATCACACAGGTGATTCACCACCGCGAGGTCATGGCTTATGAGCATGTAGGTGATGCCGAACTGCTGCTGCAGGTCTTGCATCAGGTTCAGCACCTGGGCCTGTACCGACACGTCGAGTGCGCTCACGGGTTCGTCCGCCACGATGAGGCGCGGCCGGGTGATGAGGGCGCGTGCAATGGCGATGCGCTGGCGCTGGCCGCCAGAAAATTCGTGCGGGTACTTGCCCAGGTCGTTGGTGCGCAGGCCCACCTGGGCCAGCACCTGGGCGGCCTGCTCGCGCTGCTCGGCGCGCGTGGTCTGTCCTTGCGCCTGCAGTGGCTCGGTCACGATGCGCTCGACCGTCTGGCGCGGGTCCAGTGATCCATATGGGTCCTGGAACACCATCTGAAAGTCGCGCCGCGCCTGGCGCAGCTGCTCGGCGGGCAACTGGTGCAGGTTGCGGCCCAGCAGCTCGACCGTGCCGGAGGTGGGGGTATCGAGCGCCATTACCAGCCGTGCCAGGGTGGACTTGCCCGAGCCCGATTCGCCGACGATGCCGAGGCTGCGGCCAGAGGCAATCGAGAAGTTCACGCCGTTGAGGGCATGCACCTTGCCGGGTGGCTTGAACAGATGGTCGCGCGGCAGCGTGTATTCACGCACCAGGTCTTTGACCTGCAGCAGCGGCGTTTCTGCGGGATGGGTGCTGTGCAGCGCCTGGGTCATGCGGCCACCTCGACGATGTTTACCACCTGGGCACTCTGGGCTTCGGCAATGGCCTCGCGCCGCAGGCAGCGCACCTCGTGGTCGCCATCGGCATCGGTGGCCACGAGCGTGGCCTCGGGCTGGTTGTGGTGGCAGGCATCCACCGTGTAGCTGCAGCGGCCCGCAAAAGGGCAACCTGAAGGCAGGTCGACCAGCTCAGGCACCGTGCCGGGGATGGTGGACAGGCGAGGTCGCTGGCCGGGCGCGTGCACGGCGCCCAGGTGAGGCCGGGCGGCAAACAGGCCGCGTGTGTAGGGGTGGGCCATGGCCGAGAAGACCGAGGCGGTGGAGCCGCTTTCGACCACGCTGCCGCCGTACATCACCATCATGCGGTCCACGTTCTGCGAGATCACGCCCAGGTCGTGCGAGATCAGGATGAGCGCCATGTTGCGCTCGGCCACCAGATCGCTGATGAGGTCCAGGATCTGCTGCTGGATCGTCACATCGAGCGCCGTGGTGGGCTCGTCGGCAATCAGCAGGTCGGGCCCGCAGGCCAGCGCCATCGCGATGGTGATGCGCTGGCGTTGCCCGCCGGAGAACTGGTGCGGATAGGCGTCAAAGCGCTGCGCGGCGTTGGGAATGCCCACGCGGTCCAGCAGGGCAATGGCTTCGGTGCGTGCGGCTGCCGCATTCATGCCCCGGTGCAGGCGCAGCGGCTCTGCCACCTGGCGGCCTATGGTGTGCACGGGGTTGAGCGCGGTCATGGGCTCCTGGAACACCATGCCAATGCGGTTGCCGCGCATCTGGCACATCTGTGCATCGGTGCGGCCCACCAGCTCTTGGCCATCAAAGCGAATGCTGCCGGTGACCTGCGCGCTGTCAGGCAGCAGCCCCATGAGCGACATGGCGGTGATGGATTTGCCACAGCCCGATTCACCAATCAGGCCCAGGGTTTCACCGCGCGCCAGCGAAAAGCTCACGCCGCGCACGGCATCGGCCGGGCCCCGGTGCGTCTGCAGGCGGATGCGGAGGTTGGAGACTTCGAGCAGGAAAGACATGGAGAACAGTTCGTGCAAGGTTCGGCGGAGGTTTCAGCGCTTGCGCGACAAGCGTGGGTCCAGCAGGTCGCGCAGACCATCGCCCAGCAGGTTCAGCCCCAGCACGGCCAGCGCAATCGCCACACCAGGCCAGACGGCCAGCAGCGGGGCCTGGAACATCAGCGTCTGTGCTTCGCTGAGCATGCGGCCCCAGGAGGGTTGGGGCGGCTGGGTGCCCAGGCCCAAATAGGAGAGGGCGGCTTCGGCCAGGATGGCAATGGCGAACTGGATGGTGGCCTGCACGATGAGCACCGACAGGATGTTGGGCAGCACATGCTCCAGCGTGATGCGCAAGCTGCCCTTGCCGCAGGCGCGCGACGCCAGGATGTACTCACGCGACCACACCGCGTTGGCCGATGCACGGGTGACGCGCGCAAACGTCGGGATGTTGAAGATGCCGATGGCAATGATGGAGTTGACGATGCCCGCGCCGAACACAGCGGTGAGCATGATGGCGGACAGGATGGCCGGGAAGGCAAACGTAAAGTCGGCCAGCCGCATGATGAGTTCTTCGACCCAGCCGCGCTTGGCCGCTGCCAGCAGGCCCAGCGCCGTGCCAACGGTCAGCCCGATGCCCACGGCGATCACGCCCACCAGAATGGAATTGCGCGCACCCACCAGCAACAGCGACGCCACATCACGCCCAAAGGCATCGGTGCCCAGCCAGTGTGTGCCGGTGGGCGGCTGCAGCTTGGAGGCCAGGTCCATCTCGTAGGGCGACCAGGGTGTCCAGACCAGCGACAGTGCAGCGGCCAGCAGGAGCAGCAGCGACAGAACGGCGCCGATCACGAAGCTGCGGTGGCGCAGCGCGCGGTGCAGCCAGCTGGGGGCAGAGGTGACAGAAGGCGAAGGAATGACAGCGTTCATGGGGGGGTCAGATGTCGGAGGCCTTCACGCGCGGGTCGATCACGGCGTAAAGGATGTCCACCACGAAATTCACGATGACCACCATGGCGGCGAGCAGCATCACGCAGTTGCGCACCACGATCAGGTCGCGGTTGGAGATGGACTGGAAGATCAGGCGCCCCAGGCCGGGCAGGTAGAACACGTTCTCCACCACGATGGTGCCCGCCAGCAGGTTGGCAAATTGCAGCCCCATCACGGTGATCACCGGGATCATGGCGTTGCGCAGCACATGGCCCCAGAGCGCCGCGCGCTGCGACAGGCCCTTGGCGCGGGCAGTGCGCACAAAGTCTTCGCGCAGCACCTCCAGCACGGCCGAGCGCGTGATGCGCGCGAGGATGGCGGCCTGCACCACGGCCAGCGCAATGGCGGGCAGCAGCAGGGCCTTGAGGGCTTCGAGTGGACTACCGCCAGCGTCTTCGGTCCAGCCGGGGAAGCCACCGGCCGAGAACCACTGCAGTTTCACGGAGAACAGCAGGATCAGCAGAATGGCGAACCAGAAATTGGGGATGGCAATTCCGATCTGTGCCAGCCCCATCACGCCGACATCACCGATCTTGTTGTGGCGCGATGCTGCATACACACCTGCCACCAGGGCCAGCACGGTGGTGATGACCATGGCCATCAGGGCCAGGGGCACCGTGAGGGCCAGGCGTTCCAGCACCAGGTCGAGCACGGGTGAGCTGTAGGCATAGCTGTCGCCCATGTTGCCGACCACTAGCCCGCTCACCCATTGCCAGTAGCGCAGGCTGGCGGGCTGGTCCAACCCCAGCTTGCTGGCCAGCGCAGCCACGGCTTCGGGCGAGGCGTCGGGTCCCATGAGCATCTGGGCGGCGTTGCCCGGTAGGATCTCCAGCACCAGAAACACAACAATGGACGCGCCGATCAGCGTGGCCAGGAGGGTAATAAACCGCTTGAGAAAAAACAGGCCCATGGGTGAGGTGGGTGAGGAGAGGGTTAGGGCGCGCGGGCGTCAAAATTAATGTGTATACACAGCATAACGGTAAAAACATCCCCGTCAGCGGTGGTGGGTTGCAGTGTGGCATGCAAGGCACATGCCACCAGCGCGGGATAATACGGAGCATGAACCGCGCCGCGTACCCTGTCTCCATTGTTTTTGGCCCTGTGCCCAGGGAGGCCGTATGGCGCTGATGATCACCGACGAGTGCATCAACTGTGATGTGTGCGAGCCCGAATGCCCTAACCAGGCCATCTATCTGGGGCAGGAGATCTACGAGATCGACCCGAACAAGTGCACGGAATGTGTGGGGCACTTTGACGAGCCCCAATGTGTGCAGGTCTGCCCCGTCGCCTGCATCCCCGTGAACCCGCAGCACGTCGAGAACCGCGAAACCCTGTGGCAGAAGTTCCAGCGGTTGCAGGCGCCAGCTTCGAGTTAGTTTGAAGTGTTTTTGGGCTCTGGCGCTTATCCATCAAGCGCAAGAAGCTATAAAAATAATAGCTATTGACCGAAGGGGATGCGACGGACCGTCGTTACCCCTGCCGTGCCGCTCAGTCTTCTGCAGGGCGGGGGGGCTTGGGGCGCGGCGGTTTGGTGGTGTGGATGAGCAAGGTGGCCTTGTCCATCTCGCCTGCCAGCATGGCCGGGTAGGCCTTCAGCGAATGGACGATGCTGTCTTCGATCAGCGTGCGCTGGTCGGGGGAGGGCTTTTTGAGCACCCAGTTGGCGACTTCGCTTTTCACGCCCGGGTGGCCGATGCCCACGCGCAGGCGCCAATAGTCAGGGGAGCCGAGCTGGCCATGGATGTCCCGCAGGCCGTTGTGCCCTGCATGGCTGCCGCCGCGCTTGAGCTTGACCTGCCCTGGCGGAATGTCCAGTTCGTCATGCACCACCAGGATTTCTTCGGGCTGGATCTTGAAGAAGCGCGCCAGCGAAGCCACCGACTTGCCCGAGAGATTCATGAAGGTCTGTGGCTGCAGCAGCCAGACGCTTTGCCCATGCACCGTCGTGCGCGCTACCAGCCCGTGGTAGCTGCGCTCGGGCACCAGCGTGGCCTTGAGTTCGCGCGCCAGCGCATCAATCCACCAGAAACCGGCGTTGTGGCGGGTGGCTTCGTAGTCTGGCCCGGGGTTTCCAAGGCCTACAAACAGCTTGATCATTGGCGGGATTATCGGTGGGTGTGGGGTGGTTAGAGCCAGACGGTTTGCAGATGCGAATGGCTTTGCGCCAATGAAAACGGCCCACACAAGGTGGGCCGTTGGGGGTCAACGCCGCAGGGCGGGCTGACCGGGTGAAGTCATCGAGGTCGTTGACCGATTACTTCTTGCCCTTGCCCTTGCCCTTGGCATCGGCAGCAGGAGCGGCTTCGGCAGGGGTCTCAACGACCACCACTGGAGGCACCACGGACACCAGCACGGGGTTGTTGTTCTGACCGCCACGGATCTTGGCCGTCACGCCCTTGGGCAGCTTGATGTCCTTCAGGTGCAGGGATGCGCCCTTTTCCAGCTTGGACAGGTCCACAGCGATGAACTCAGGCAGGTCCGAAGGCATGCAGGTCACGTCCAGCTCATTCACGATCGGGTTGACCATGCACTTGTCGACCTTGACGGCGTTGGACTCGTCAGCACCGCTGTAGTGCAGTGGCACCTTCATGTGCAGCTTGGTCTTTTCGTCCACGCGCTGGAAGTCGATGTGCAGCACGAGTTGCTTGTAGGGGTGGTATTGCACGTCACGCAGCAGAACCTTGGAGGTCGTGCCGGCAACTTCCATGTCCAGCACGCTGGAGTGGAAAGCTTCCTTCTTGAGGGCGTGCCACAGTGCATTGTGGTCCACCTCGATGAGTTGGGGTTCGGCGGTGCCACCGTAGACGATGCCAGGCGTCTTGCCCGAATTGCGCAGACGGCGGCTCGCACCCGTACCTTGCTTGGCGCGCTCAAAAGCGACGAAGTTCATAACTAGCTCCTGAAAAGGACAGACCGCGACCAGTCTTGCCCTGTTTTAAAAAGGCCCGCGATAGCAGGCCACACTTCGTTCCCGAACCAACAGACAAGCCTCCCGAAGGAGGCTTGGTGTCCTGTTCAACCGTCTTTCCAAGCCGAAGGCCTCTTGCGAGCCCCGCGTTTGTCAGAACAGGTTGTCTTGGTCCGAGAACAGACTCATCACCGACTCACCCTTGGCAATGCGCTGGATCGTCTCTGCGATCAGCGGGGCCACGGAAAGTTGGCGAATCTTGGCGCATCCCCGGGCGTTGTCGCTCAGCGGGATGGTGTTGGTCACCACCACTTCATCGAGGGCCGAGCCCTTGGCGATGCGTTCGATGGCAGGACCCGAAAAAATAGGGTGCGTACAGTAGGCGTACACCTTCTTGGCGCCACGCTCCTTGAGCACTTCAGCGGCCTTTACCAGCGTGCCGGCGGTGTCGATCATGTCGTCCATGATCACGCAGTTGCGGCCTTCGATTTCGCCGATCACGTGCATGACTTCGGACACGTTGGCTTTGGGGCGGCGCTTGTCGATGATGGCCAGGTCGCAGTTGAGCTGCTTGGCCAGTGCACGGGCGCGCACCACGCCACCCACGTCGGGCGAGACCACAATCAGGTCTTCATAGTTCTTCTGACGCAGGTCGCCCAGCAGCACGGGCGACGCGTAGATGTTGTCCACCGGGATGTCGAAAAAGCCCTGGATCTGGTCGGCATGCAAGTCCATGGTCAGCACGCGTGCCACGCCCACGGCTTGCAGCATGTTGGCCACCACCTTGGCGGTGATAGGCACGCGCGTCGAACGCGGGCGGCGGTCCTGGCGGGCATAGCCGAAGTAGGGGATCACGGCGCTGATGCGCTCAGCCGATGCACGCTTGAGCGCATCAACCATGATCAGCAGTTCCATGAGGTTTTCGTTGGTGGGGGCGCAGGTGGACTGCACCACGAAAACATCGCGTGCACGCACGTTTTGCTTGATTTCAACGGTGACTTCACCGTCGGAGAATCGACCCACGTCAGCCGCACCGAGGGTGGTGCCGAGGTGTTGGGCAATTTCAGCTGCCATGCCTGGATTGGCATTGCCGGTGAAAACCATGAAGTCGGGGTGGTTGGCTTGCATGAGCGTCCCAGCAGTCTGAAATAAAAGCCCGTACGCGGAAAGCGTTTGGCAGGGGAAGAAGGATTCGAACCTTCGCATGCCGGAATCAAAATCCGGTGCCTTAACCAGCTTGGCGACTCCCCTACACAGGTCAACTACCGAAGGCAGCTAACCTTAATTCTTGCCTGATGCCCAACCTGCCAGAGGATGGACCATCAGATTTTCACATTCCTTAACTTGCCAGCCCTGTGGGGCTCCACTCAAGTCAACTGCATGTGACATATGCGCAAACACTGCACTTCCAGAGCCTGTCATCCTGCCTTGCAATCCTAGGACATCGAGCCATTCAATGGCTTCGGTAACCTCGGGGCAAAGTGCCTGGGCAACTGGCTGCAAGTCGTTTCGACCGAAGTCAAAGTGTGCTGCAGCAAAGCCTAAGATTGTAGCACTATCTGAATCGCGTTTCAAACTTGGTGACGAAAAAATTGCTTTTGTCTCCAAGCCTGCAGCGGGCTTCACGATGGCAAAGCGCGCTTGCGGTAGTTGCTGTGCTTTCTCAAGCGGCGTGATTGTCTCACCAATTCCTTCGACCCAAGCGTTGTGACCGCGTAAAAAAAATGGAATGTCTGCACCGAGCTTCAGACCAATAGCTTCCAGTGCCGATTGCGACAGGTTCAGACCCCACAACCTGTTAAGGGCAAGCAAGGTGCTGGCTGCATCGGAAGAGCCACCACCCATGCCCGCCTGCGAGGGGATGTTTTTCACGACGCCAATGTGTGCACCCTGGGTGCAGCCGGTGGCTCGCTGCAGTGCAAGCGCGGCCTTGATCGTCAGGTCTAGCTCTGGCAGTGCTGTGCCCAGGTCTTCGCGTGTGATAGCGCCACCGGCGCGGCGCTCGAAATGGAGGGCGTCGCACCAGTCGATCAACATGAAGACCGACTGCAGCAGGTGGTACCCGTCCGCGCGTTGGCCTGTGATGTGAAGGAAAAGGTTGAGCTTTGCCGGAGCCGGCACGTCATACAGGGATTGCATGGCAACGAATTGGGCGCGTGAGGAGGGCGGCTAGCGGGTCAGTGCGATGCGCAAAGTGGCCTGGGGGGCGGGGTCGTCGCGGTGTGCCACCAGTCGCCCCTGTTCCAGGGCCGAAAGATCGGCCCTCCAACCTGGCACAGTGGTTTGTACACCCTTGAGCCAGGCGAACAGGGCGGCCACGGGGATGCGCGTGCCCGTCACATCCTGCAGCAGTGCGTCGAGCGAATCAGAGGTCCGCGATTCCTGCGCGCTGGTCAGCTGTGCATGGCCATCTTTCCATTCCAGCTGTGCGATGCGGCTGCCGAGCGGGCTGATCAGTGCAAGCCCCCCGGTCTGTGCATTGCCCCGCAGTTCAAATATTGCAGAGAACGACTGCGATGCCTGTCCTTCCACCTGCAGGGCGATACGCCCATTCCAGGCATCTTCTTCGCCTGCAGGTACCTGTGGCGGCTGCGTGCAGCCGACCAGCCACAGTGCGCAGGCCACCCACAACAGCAGCCCGGCGAGACGGGGGCCGACCATGAGGCGCGCAACGTGTTGAAAAGGAGTTCTTGAACCTCCGTACATCAAAGGCTCACCCCAAGGCGCTTCAGCGTTTCTTTCAGCGTTTCATTGTCAGGGCTTGTCCGCGCGCCTTCTTTCCAGACCTTGAGAGCAGCTTCCTTGTCACCCAGGCTCCAAAGCACCTCACCGAGATGCGCTGCGATTTCTACATCCGGGCGAGCTTGGTAGGCGGTTTCCAGGTGCCGCTTGGCCTCTGCCTTGTTGCCCATGCGAAATTCCACCCAGCCTAAGCTGTCGGTAATGAAGGGATCGGAGGGGGCGAACTCCATAGCTTTCAGAATCAGCTGTTTGGCTTCGTCCAAGCGCACGCCCCGGTCTGCCAATGAATAACCGAGGGCGTTGTAAGCATGGTGGTATTGAGGCTTCTGGGAAATCACCTGCCTCAGCAGTTTCTCCATAGTCTCCGGGTGACCCGCTTTTTCGGCCAGCATGGCTTGGTCATACACCAGTTCGGCGTCATCAGGTGCGAGCGCCACAAGCTCGCTCTGGACTTGGTAGGCTTCCTGGTAAAGCCGCAGGTCACGCAGTAGCTGCACCTCGGCCAGCAGCTTCATGCGTTTGTCGTCAGCAGAGGTTCCTGGCAGGTTTCGCAGCAGTTCCCGCGCCTGGGCCACTTTGCCCTGCCGTGCCAGCAGGGACGCGCGGCGGCTTTGCGCACTGAAGGCTTCGTCCACGTTGTCGATGCGGTTGAGCCACGCCTCTGCAGCGGCAAAATCGCCCTTCTTCTCTGCGAGCTGTGCGGACAGCAAATAGGCTTGCGTAAGCCCTTTCTGACGCACTTCAGGATCGGTCGCGGCGGAGGTGAGCTCCATGAAGCGCTGCAGCGCACTCTTTGCAGCGGAGAGCCTGTTGTCTTGCAACTGCAGGGTGGCCAGCACCAGCCAGGCCTCTACCAAGTCCGGTTTCTCTTTGGTGACGTATTCCAGTTGGCGGGCGGCATCGGGATAGCGCTGCAAGCCCAAAAGAACCCGCGCATAGCCCATTCGCAACTCTGGCACGGGTTGTTTGGCAAGTGCTTGTGTTACCAGTGGTTCGGCCTCGGGGGTGTTCTCTTCCATCAGCTCCAGCGCCAGCCTAGCGGCCCCCTCGTTAGCGTCGTCAAGAGCCTGCGCGCGCCGAGCGGCATCCAGTGCCCCCGATTTATCGCCCGCCGCGAGGCGAAGGCGACCCAGGGATACCCAGGCCACAGGGCCGGTGGCAGGGTGGGAAAGCTCGTCCACGAGGGCGGCTTCCACCACCTTCGCTGCCAGCGCCTTGTCGCTGGCACGCCCATACATCTGGGGCAGTGCAGACAGGGTCGAAGCCTTTGCGCGGGGGGATGATTGGGCGAGTTCCTGGCGCAGCAGATCGGGTGTTTCGCCAATACGGTTCAGTGCAACAAGAATTTGCAGCACATAGCGATTCGCCTCGCGCGACTGTGGCAGGGCCTCTTTCCATGCCTTCGCCGCTGCCAGTGCATATTCACCCGATCGTGACTGCAAGGCGATATCTGCGGCCCTTTGGTAGAGTTGGCCATCTGCGCTGCGGCGTGCAGCCTCCAGCATGAAGGCATAACCAGCACCGGGGTCGCCTGTCCGGGCGCTGATTTCGCCCAGGAAAATCTCGTAGAACAATTCAGCATCCAGTGCCGGGTTGGATACCACTGGAGATTCATCTGTGGCGGGGCGGCTGTCACTGCCGGTCTGTTGTGCCCATGCTGAGTGGGCGGATACCGCGATCAAGGTCGTCAATGCGGCAATCCGAAAGCTGTGAAATAGCACCATCGGGTCATAATAATCCATGCCTGTTAACCCATTGCCGGGGTCTTTGTATGCCTGAGTTGCCCGAAGTGGAAGTGACCCGCCGCAGTTTGGTTCAGGCCATCACTGGCGCCCGCATTGAGGCGGTCACCCTCGGCAAATCCTTGCGCTGGCCTCTGGGGTGCGCGCCACAGACTTTGGTGGGGCAGCAGGTGATGGGCCTGCGCCGCCGCGGAAAATATTTGCTGGCCGATACCAGTCGAGGAGTTCTGCTCGTGCATCTTGGGATGTCGGGCAGCCTGCGCTTCAGCCAGGGGTTACCGGCGGCCGGAGTCCACGATCACTTTGACATGCTGACCAGCCAGGGGACGCTGCGGCTGCACGATCCGCGCCGATTCGGTGCCGTGGTGTACGTTCATGGGGAACAAGACCCTGTTGCGACCAAGCTTCTGGGCGGGCTGGGAATGGAGCCGCTGTCTGACGGATTCTCTCTTGCTGTTTTCCAGGCTGGTCTGAAAAAGAGCCAGATGCCCATCAAACAGTTGCTCTTGGCTGGCCGGCTGGTGGTGGGGGTTGGCAATATCTATGCGTCAGAAGTGCTTTTTCTGGCTGGAATCCGTCCCACGACGAGTGCGTCGCGTATCGGGCCTGCGCGGGTGCTCAAATTGCACGCTGCCATTCGGTCTGTATTGGCGCGGGCCGTGGATATGGGGGGCAGCACGCTGCGCGATTTTTCCAATGCAGATGGAATGGCAGGCCACTTTCAGACCCAGACCAACGTTTATGGACGCGATGGAGCGCCATGCCATGTTTGTGGCACTTCGATAAAGGTGCTGCGCCAGGGGCAGCGGAGCAGCTATTTTTGCCCGATGTGCCAGCGGCCTTGAATCAGGTCAAGTACCAATTCGCCGTGGCATGACGGCCCGCGAGCGGTCGATGCTATATTTTGTGTATGCCTGCCCTGCAGGCCATTCTTAGATCTCTGGGAGCAAAGTGGGACCTTCATTCAACGAACAGTTCGACCAGCATGGTGCCTGGCGGCGTGAGTTCGCCCAGCAACTCAAGCGGCTGGCCGAGTGGATGTCCTCGCACGAACTCATGGACGCAGCCGTCCAGGAGCGGCTGCAACGCCTGGAGGAGCAGGTTCGCAGCGACAAGGTCATGGTGGCGTTTGTTGCCGAATTTTCGCGCGGCAAATCTGAGTTGATCAACGCGATCTTCTTTGCAGACTATGGCCGCCGCATCATGCCTGCGAGTGCAGGGCGCACCACCATGTGCCCCACCGAACTTGGGTACGACGCCAGCGTGGCGCCCAGCCTTCGTCTGCTGCCCATTGAAACCCGACTGCAGATGCAGAGCCTGGCGGAGTGGAGGGTTAAAACGGACCGGTGGCAGGAGATCCCCCTGGATGTCGGAAACGCGGACCAGATTGCCAAGGCGCTCGAAAAGGTGGCCGAAGTACGAAAGGTCAGCCTGGACAACGCGCGGGCATTGGGCTTTTGGCACGATGATCTGACCGATGAAAACCCTGTGCCTGATGCCCAGGGCTTGGTGGAGGTGCCCATGTGGCGCCACGCCCTCATCAATATTCCCCATCCTTTGCTGAAACAGGGGCTGGTGATTCTGGACACGCCAGGGCTGAATGCCGTGGGCGCTGAGCCTGAACTTACCGTCAACCTGATTCCGCAGGCGCATGCGGTGGTCTTCATTCTGAGCGCTGATACCGGAGTTACCCGCTCTGATTTGTCCATCTGGCGCGAGCACTTGGCCATTTCGGCGGACAGCATGGATGCCCGGCTGGTGGTGCTCAACAAGATAGACACCTTGTGGGACACGCTCAATTCTGCCGAGCAGGTGCAGGCGCAGATGGAGCGCCAGTGCAGTACGTCTGCAGAAATGCTGGGTGTTCCGTTGGACAGGGTTGTGCCCGTGTCTGCGCAGAAAGGGCTGGTTGCCAAGATCACTGCTGATGATCTGCTGCTGGAGACCAGCGGCCTGCCTGTTCTGGAAGAGGCGCTGGCCAAAGGAATCATGGGGCGGCGGCAGTCTATTTTGCGGGCGGCTGTGGCCAACGGCGTGGCCAGTTTGCGCACTGAGACTTCTCGGGTCATCAATATCCGGCGCCGAGATCTTGACGACCAGATGGCCGAATTGCGAAGCCTGCGCGGCAAGAATGCGTCTGTGATCGAATCGATGCGGCATCGCATTGAGCAGGAACAGCGGGAGTTTGACCTGAGCACTTCCAAAATCCAGGCGGTGCGTGCAGTCCACCTGAAGCTGCTTCGAGATGTATTTCAGCAGTTGGGTGCCAAGGCGCTCAAAGTCGAGCTTTCGGAATTGGCGCAGACCCTGCAGCAAAAAGGGCTCAAGCTGGGGGTGAAGAAAATCTATCTTCAGACTTTCGACAAGTTGCGCGGTACGCTGGACAAAGCACAAGCGTCAGGCACTGAGATTCAGGCCATGTTGGGTGGCACCTTCAGGCAACTCAATGCCGAGTTCGGCTTTTCTCTGCAGGTCCCCTCGCCTCCGCAGCTGGAGCACTTTACGCACGATCTGAATCAGATCGAACAGAGCCATCTCCAATACCTCGGCATGGGGAACGCGCTCAAGCTGGCCCAGCCCGAGTTTGCGGAACGTCTGGTCCGGGCTCTTGCCATGCGTTTGCGCACCGTGTATGAATCGGCCGCGAACGATCTTGAACTGTGGAGCAAATCTGCTACAGCCCAACTGGATGCGCAGCTGCGTGAGCGTCGCCGTAGTTTTGCGCGTCGTATCGAGGCTGTGGATCGCATCCAGCAGGCTGCCAGCGGTTTGGTGGAGCGCATTGCGGAAATTGAAGCGAGTGAGGATGAGTTGGTCCAACTGGAGCAAAGGCTGCAGGAGTTGACCTCCCAGCTTGTTGCTCTGCCCGGTCTTGACTCCGTGACCTCGGGTAGCCATCTGGTATCTGCATGAGCGACGGTGGGCGGGAGGATGTGGCTGGGCTCGTGGTCGCATGGCAGGCGTCTCATGGCCGCAATCACCTGCCTTGGCAACAGACGCGCGATCCGTACCGGGTCTGGCTGTCCGAGATCATGCTGCAGCAAACGCAGGTTACTACGGTGCTTGACTACTACGCGCGCTTTCTGGAGCGTTTTCCCGACGTAGTGGCCCTGTCGCAGGCAGAGCAGGATGAAGTGATGGGCCTCTGGAGCGGGCTGGGCTACTACACCCGGGCCCGTAACCTGCATCGCTGCGCCCAGCAGGTTGTGGCAGAGCACGGAGGCTCCTTTCCTCGCACCGCCGAGATGCTGGCTACCTTGCCGGGGATTGGTCGCTCCACCGCTGGAGCGATTGCCGCATTCTGTTTCTCTGAACGCGTGCCTATTCTTGATGCCAACGTGCGCAGGGTTTTGACGCGTTTGCTCGGCTTTGAAAAGGACCTCGCGTCGGCGGGAAACGAGCGTCTGCTCTGGAAGGAGGCGGAGTCACTGCTGCCGCAGAAAAATCTGCTTACGGCCATGCCCCGCTATACCCAGGGACTCATGGATCTGGGAGCGTCGATTTGTACGCCACGATTGCCACGTTGCGACCGGTGTCCTTTGGCGGGCCGCTGCGTGGCATTCAAAGACGGAGATCCACAACGCTACCCCGTCAAGACACGCAAGCTGGCACGCCGGTCTGAGTCTTGGCAGCTTCTGGTACTTCGAAATTCTGCTGGCCAGGTGTGGTTGCAACGTCGCCCCTCTGCTGGGATATGGGCTGGCATGCATTGTGTGCCGGTCTTCGCCGACGGCGCCTCTTTGAACGGATATGTCAAATTCCTAGGTGATGCTTCTCGCATTGCCTGCAACGAGCTCCAGCCTTTTCTCCATGTGCTGACACACAGGGATTTGCATCTTCACCCCGTGTTGGTCACGGGGGAGGTTCCGGATCAGCCCACTGAAGAAGGGGCGTGGTTTGGGGTCAATGAGTGGCCCTCTATCGGCCTGCCTGCCCCCATCCGCAAGTTGCTTGATTCGACCCAAGCTCAGTTGTGGTGAGCGTACCCGGGTTTTGTTGCGTAGATATCAGCGTCCGTCCAGCTCTCGGTGTCTCTTCAGGGTTGCCCAGCGGCTGCTCAAAACATCGGCTAGTCGTTCCACCAAGTAGACCGAGCGGTGCTGGCCGCCAGTGCAGCCTACCGCGACCGTGACATAACTGCGGTGGTTCCGGTCAAGCATTTCCAGCCAGTGCGCGAGAAATTGCTCGATATGCGCCTGCATCAGCGACACATCGGGTTGCTGGCGCAGGAAATGGGCGACAGGTTCGTCCAGCCCCGTCAGATCCCGCAGCGCAGGTTCATAGTGTGGGTTCGGCAACATTCGCACATCAAAGACGTAGTCAGCGTCCATCGGTATACCACGCTTGAATGCAAAAGACTGGAATACCAGGGTCATCTGTCCCCGGGTGGTGACAAGCAAACTCTTCACGTAGCTTTGGAGCTGTGAAGCCCGTATGGTGCTTGTGTCGATCACATGCGACTGTTCTCGCAGTTCCGCCAGCAGCTCGCGCTCCAGCTCGATAATCTGCACGAGCGCTTTTCGACCCTGTTGGAGATCGTCGTGCGACAGCGGGTGGCGCCTGCGTGTTTCTGAGAAACGCCTGACAAGCGTATCGATGGTGGCGTCGAGGAAAACCGATTGCACCGAAACGCCCTCGCTCCTGAGCCGACTCAGCTCCTGTGGAACCTGATGCAATGAGGTGGCACTTCGAACGTCCATCGCGATAGCAACGCGGTTGCCGTGGTGACGGTGTTCCAGCGCCACAAAAGCTGGCAGCAGTTCTGGGGGCAGGTTGTCTACGCAGTAATACCCTGCGTCCTCCAGCGCATGCAGCGCCACGGACTTTCCTGATCCCGACATACCCGTGATCAAAACAATTTCAAGTGCCATCAGCCATGTCCTTCTCGTGCAACGGCCGCGAGATCCAGCATCTCGCTCGCGTGGGCGAGCGTAGTCTGGGTGGATCGTTCGCCGCCCAGCATGCGGGCAATTTCTGCCACACGGTTCTCGCCCTGTACCGTCGATACGGCGCTGGTGGTGCCATTCGGGCTCTTGCGTTTGGCCACCTTGAGGTGGTGGTGTGCGCAAGCCGCCACCTGCGGCAGGTGGGTGACCGCGAGCACCTGACGGTCGCTGCCAAGCTGCTGCATCAGCCGCCCCACTGTTTCAGCCACCGCCCCCCCTACGCCAGAGTCCACTTCATCAAAGATGAGCGTGGGGGTCATACCCAATTCACTGGTTGTTACAGCGATGGCCAGCGAAATGCGGGAGAGTTCGCCGCCCGATGCGACTTTGCCGATGGGTTTCGGTGTCATCCCGGGATGGCCCGCGACGAGGAATACCACGTCATCGATACCGTGGTGCGAGGGCTCTGAGGCCTTGGTCATGGAAACCTCGAATTTTCCTCCCTCCATGCCCAGGCCCTGCATGGCTTGGGTAATGGCGTGAGACAGTTTCGGGGCAGCTTTGGCGCGACCCAGAGACAGCGCGCGTGCCGACGCGTGGTAGGCCTTGGCACTGGCGGCCTCGGCGGCCTCCAGTCGTTCCAGATCTGTCGCTGCGTCCAGCCGGCGCATCTCCTCCTTCCAGCTCTGGTGTAGAGCCGGCAGCTCTGCTGGCGTGCGCTTGTAACGGCGTGCCAAGGTCATCCAGAGCGAAATGCGGGTGTCGAGTTCGGCCAGACGCTGTGGATCTATTTCCACGTGCCTCAGATACAGCTGCAGCGAGTGGAGCACGTCGCTGGCTTGTGCGAGGCTGGAAGAAAGGATGTCTGCGAGCGGTGCGAACTCGGGCTCAATATGCTCGTGGCTTTGGAGAAGATCGTGCGCGCGTGCAAGCCCAGTCAGTGCACCAGCATCTTCATCTTGGAGGGCTTGGATGGCGCCCTCTGCCCCTTCCAGCAGCGCCTGCGCATGTGAGAGGCGTTTATGTTGTGCGTCGAGTTCTTCCCATTCGCCATCAATGGGTGCGAGCTTGTCCACCTCGTTGATCTGCCATTGCAGACGCTCACTTTCCTGCTGCAAATTAGCCTGGGCCAGGCGTGCTTGCTCCAGGGCTTTTTGATCCTTTCGCCATTGTGCCCAGAGCGCTGCGGTTTCTGCTGTGTGCACCCCTGCAAATGCGTCCAGCAGGCCGCGTACCGAGTCGGGTCTTGTAAGGCTTTGCCAAGCATGCTGCCCGTGGATGTCTAGCAGGCTGTCTCCCAAAGTCCGCAGCTGGGCAGCAGTGGCTGGGGTGCCATTGATCCAAGCCCTGCTTTTGCCCTGAGAGTCCACGGTCCGACGCAAAAGCAACAGCTCATCAATGTCAAAACCCGCGTCCTCGAGCCATGGCTGGAGATGGGGTGGGCAATCGAACTCAGCGCAAAGATCCGCTTTGTCAGCGCCTTCGCGAACCACACCTGCATCGGAGCGTGCGCCCAAAACGAGTTGCAGTGCATCAATCAGGATGGATTTCCCAGCGCCTGTTTCTCCCGTCAGCACGGTGAAGCCGGAACTTAGTTCAAGTTCAAGCGCTTGAACGATCACAAAATCGCGCAGGGTAATCCGCCGGAGCGCCATGGTCAGGAGCCCCCTTCGTTCCAGCGCAGTTTTTTGCGCAGGGTGGCAAAGTAGTTCCAGCCTTGAGGATGGAGAAACCGCACGCAGTGCTCTGACCTTTTCACCAGAATGCGGTCACCGTGTAGCAGTGAGGCAAGTGACTGCATGTCAAAGTTGGCACTGACATCCCGGCCACTCACAACCTCAACCGCCACCTCGGTGGCATCCGACAGAACAATCGGTCGGTTGGAGAGCGTATGAGGGGCGATGGGCACCAGCACCCATCCAGGAATGGAGGGGTGAAGCATGGGACCACCGGCTGACAGCGAATACGCCGTTGACCCTGTGGGTGAGGCGATGATGAGTCCGTCTGCGCGTTGGTTCGCCACAAATCGGCCGCCGACCTCGACCCGCAATTCCACCATGCCTGAAGTCGCGCCTCGGTTCACAACGACATCGTTCATCGCGAGGGCTTCGAAGACGACGCGCTCGTCGCGCACGACCGTGGCGTGCATCAGCGGTCGCAAGTCTTCCTCGTATTCGCCCTGGAGCATGGGGGGTAGAGTGGCCTGATAGGTATCGAAAGGAATGTCGGTGATGAAGCCAAGCCGTCCCTGGTTGATGCCGATCAGGGGCGTCCCAAACCGGGCGAGCCGCCGACCTATGCCCAGCATGGTGCCGTCACCCCCGACCACCAGGCCCAGATCGCATCGACTGCCTATCTCGTCTACATTCAGGACTGGATAGTGTGTGAGCCCGGTGTTGCTTGCGGTCTCAGCTTCCAGCATCACTTCGCAACCCTGGCGTTCAAGAAAATGGGCGATGTCTTCCAGGGCCTGGCGGGAGCTTTCACCGATGGAGCCCGCCGAAGAAGCTTGGTACTTGCCTATCAGTGCGACATGGCGGAAATTGGACGTCATCGCGAAATTACATCATTAAAATCATTCCATGCTCGATGACCGTGCCAAGTTGTTGCTCAAAGCGCTGGTCGAGCGCTACATCGCCGATGGGCAGCCCGTCGGATCCCGCACGTTGTCGCGCGCGTCTGGGCTGGACTTATCTCCAGCCACTATCCGTAACGTCATGGCGGATCTGGAGGAGTTAGGGCTGATCGCGAGTCCCCACACCTCAGCCGGTCGCATTCCTACTGCACGAGGTTATCGGCTGTTTGTGGACACCATGCTGACAGTGCAGCGGGACCCTCTGACCCCCCCCCAGCTTGCGCCCGAACAGCCGCAAAAGGTGATCGCCAACGCTGCCCAGTTGCTATCCAATCTTTCGCAGTTCGTCGGTGTCGTTATGGCACCACGCAGAACATCGGTGTTCCGCCATATTGAGTTCTTGAGGCTGTCCGAGCGGAGATTTTTGGTCATCATCGTTTCGCCCGAGGGCGACGTTCAAAATCGCGTGATCTTCACGGACGTGGACTACTCCCAGTCGCAACTCATTGAGGCTTCCAACTTTCTGAACGCGCATTACGCGGGGCTTGCGATGGAGCAAGTGCGTGAGCGCCTGAAATCTGAGGTGGATGTGCTGCGCGGCGAGATCGCTTCGCTCATGCAGGCTGCGGTGAATGTGGGGTCTGAGGCTTTGTCCCAAGCGCAGGACGAGGTCGTGATTTCTGGTGAGCGCAACCTGCTGGCGGTCAGTGATTTCTCCAGCGACATGGGCAACTTGCGACGTGCTTTCGATCTGTTCGAACAGAAAACCCAGATTCTGCGGTTGCTGGATATCTCCAGCCAGGCCGAGGGAGTGCGCATCTACATTGGCGGTGAAAGCCATGTCGTGCCTTTTGAGGAGCTGTCCATCGTCAGTGCTCCGTATGAGGTAGACGGCAAAGTGGTCGGGACGCTGGGCGTGATCGGCCCCACGCGCATGCCATACGACCGGATGATTCAGATCGTGGACATCACATCAAAGCTGGTGTCCAACGCACTCAGCCATCGCAAGTAAAGCCCCTACAATACGGCGCTTGCCCCGTTGTATAGCGCTGGAGCATGGCTTGGGGCGTTAGCTCAGTTGGTTAGAGCAGAGGACTCATAATCCTTTGGTCGTTGGTTCAAGTCCAACACGCCCTACCACCCATTCATTCGAATGGGCGATCATCACGATCACGGCCAGTTTTCTTGTCGCAATGTGCGCCTTTCTTCTTTTGGAGTCTCTGGAGTGCATTACAATTGCGGCTTGCGTTGAGTTGAGCTTTTGCTGGTCAGGCCCATGCGGCATGGTTACAGTGAAAAAAGTTGATTTCAAGGGTTGCCAAGAAATCATGCTATAATTCGAAGCTTAGCGGCTGTAGCTCAGCTGGATAGAGTACTTGGCTACGAACCAAGGGGTCGTGGGTTCGATTCCTGCCAGCCGCACCAATGTTTAAAGCCTGCAATCGCAAGATTGCAGGCTTTTTCATTTGTCAAAGCGTTTCTCGCTGACGGGGGAGATCTTCCATGAGCAAAGCCTTTACCAAAGAAACCGATGCTTCCGATGAGGATGAATTGGTGTTGCCTGCGTTGCCTGCGGGCGGCAAGAACTACATCACTCCGGCAGGATACGCACGTCTGCGTGACGAGTTGCTGGACCTGATTGACAACGAGCGGCCCAAAGTGGTCGAAGCCGTGCACTGGGCTGCCAGCAACGGAGATCGGTCTGAAAATGGCGACTATCTCTACGGCAAGAAACGTTTGCGAGAGATTGATCGACGCATCCGCTTTCTCACCAAGCGGCTCGAGATTGCCGAAGTGGTGGACCCCAGCCTGCATGCGGGCAGCAATCAGGTATTTTTCGGCTGCACAGTCACGTACATCGATGACGAGGGTATAGAGCGCACGATCACCATCATGGGCATCGATGAGGCAGACAGCCGGGAATCGCAGGTGAGCTGGATCTCGCCGGTGGCACGTGCGCTCTTGAAGGCCCATGTGGGTGACGAGGTGCTACTGCCTACGCCAGGAGGCGTGCGAAGCCTTGAAGTGGTGGCAGTGCGGTATCCGCAGCGCGCCGCGCATGCGGACTGAGCAGGGGCTACAACGCCGCTTTACGCCAAGCCCTGCTTGGGTTGATGGCGCTGCTCAGCGCTGTGAAGTGCTTACGTGGCCTGCGGGGTGATGCGTGCAGCGCGAATGACGGCCTGGGTGCGCCGCAGGTTGCGCAGTGCGGTTTCGAGGTGGGTCTGATCTCGCACCGCCACAATAAAGCGCAAGTCTGTGGTGTCGAGGGCCGCCTCGTCATCCATGTCCACATGGGTGATGTCAGCTTCTGAATTGGCCAGTTCAGCGGCCACCCGGGCGAGCACACCTTTGCCGTTGGTGACAGTCACCACGACCCCGGTTTCGAACATGCGCGTGGGCTCGTCCGACCAGTCCACCGCAATGAAGCGCTCGCTGTCCTTGTGCTGCAGCCGCTTGGCCACGGTGCAGTGGGCGTTGTGGACCACCAGGCCCTCGCCACGGCCCAGATAGCCCACGATGCTGTCGCCAGGTACTGGGCGGCAGCAGGATGCGTACTGCACCGAGGCATTTTCGCTGCCATCCAGAGTTACCGCTCCTTGCGAAAGCGTCTCGTGGGATGTGTAGCGCTCCCGTGTCATGAGCAGCGCATCAGGACGATGGCCGTGTTCGGACATCAGCACCATGAGTCGCTTGGCCACGATGCTGGCGATGCGCTTGCCCAAGCCCAGGTCCGTCATCAGTTCGCTGCGGGTGCGGTTTCCTGTAAAGCGCAGCAGTTTGTCCCACATCGGTTGGGTCTCTGCGTCCTGGGGAGGGAGCTGCTCCATGCCTTCCGCTCGGATGGCCTGGGTCAGCAGCTTCTCGCCCAGGCCTTCCGATTCGGTCTGTGCCAGCGTTTTCAGGTAATGCCGGATCTTGGAGCGTGCGCGGCCCGTGCGTACAAAACCCAGCCAAGCCGGGTTGGGCGTGGATACCGGGGCTGTGATGATCTCCACCACATCGCCATTCTTGAGTTCGGTCCGCAGGGGCACTTGCTCGTTGTTGATTTTGGCCGCCGTGGTGCGGTCGCCAACGTTGCTGTGGATGGCGTAGGCAAAGTCCACCACGGTAGCTCCGCGAGGCAGGGCCATGATCTGGCTCTTGGGGGTGAAAACGTAGACAGCGTCCGGGAACAGGTCCACCTTGACATGGTCCCAGAACTCGGCGGCATCGCGGGTCTCGTTCTGGATGTCCAGCAGGGACTGCAGCCACTTGGTCCCTAGTCGCTCGGCCGATGTGCCATCGCCGTCCTGCGCCTTGTACAACCAGTGCGCGGCCACACCAGCCTCGGCGATGACATGCATCTCGTCCGTACGCATCTGGAATTCGATGTTCACGCCGGAAGGGCCCACCAAGGTGGTATGCAGGGATTGGTAGCCATTGAGCTTGGCGATGGCGATGTGGTCCTTGAACTTGCCAGGAACCGGCTTGTACATCTGGTGGAGCACGCCCAGGGCGGTGTAGCAGTCTGTCACCGTGGGTACGATCACCCTGAATCCGTAAATATCGGTGACCTGGGCAAAACTCAGGTGCTTGAGGTCCATCTTCTGGTAGATGGCGTACAGCGTTTTCTCGCGGCCGGCAAGGCGGACCTTCATACCGATCTTGGAGAAGGCGGTGTCCACCTCGGCCTGAACCTTTTGCACCAGATCGCGCCTGCGGTTGCGTGATTTGTTGACTGCCTTGGACAGCGTGGCGTAGCGCCATGGGTGCAGGTGCCGAAAGGCCAGATCCTGCAATTCCCGGTAGGTCTGGTTGAGGCCCAGGCGGTGGGCAATGGGTGCATAGATCTCCAGCGTCTCCGAGGAGATGCGGCCCCATTTGCTGCGCGGCATGTCCGACAGCGTGCGCATGTTGTGCGTGCGGTCCGCCAGCTTGATGAGGATGACGCGCACGTCGCGCGCCATGGCCAGCAGCATCTTGCGGAAAGACTCGGCCTGGTTCTCTTCGCGGGTGTTGAACTGCAGCTTGTCGAGCTTGGTCAGCCCATCTACCAGTTCAGCCACGGGGGCGCCAAAGCGGTCTATCAGGTCTGCTTTGGTGACGCCACAGTCTTCCATGGCATCGTGCAGCAGTGCGGCCATCAGCGCCTGGGCGTCCAATTTCCAGGTGGCGCACTGTGCAGCCACGGCAATGGGGTGCGTGATGTAGGGCTCACCGCTGTTGCGCAACTGACCCAGGTGGGCCTCGTCAGCGAAGCGATAGGCTTGGCGCACCTGTTCGATGCTGGTCGCGTCCAGGTAGTCGAGGCTGTCTGTCAGCGCGGCAAAGCTGGCCGCAGCCGCATTGGCTGCCGCTGCGGCTGCCGACAAAGTTCCCGCCGTTGGTACTTCGCCGGGGCGGGCTTGCGTTGCAGAAGGTGAGTTGAGCACCGCGTTCATGCCTTAAATGTAGCGCGGGAGCGCATCAGGAGACTTTGGGGCAAAAAAAAGCACCGCTGTCGCGGTGCTCTTTGCGGGCTGCGCCCAGAAAAAAGCTCAACCAGGAACCTTCTTGAGCATTTCCAGGCCAACCTTGCCTTCTGCGATTTCGCGCAGGGCGGTCACGGCAGGCTTGTTGCGGCTTTCGATGCGGGGGGCGTGGCCCTGGCTCAGCATGCGGGCACGGTACGTGGCGGCCAACACGAGCTGGAAGCGGTTGGGGATCTTTTCCAGACAGTCTTCTACAGTGATGCGTGCCATCGTTTTACTCCGGGGATTCAGGTGATATTGAGCGACTGGAAGGTGTCAGCGCGGGCGCGGCGCTGGGCGGCGTACTTGAGTCGCTGGGCGTGAACTACGGCTTTCAGGTCGAAAAGCGCGCGCTCAAACAACTCATTGATTATAACGAAGTCAAATTTGCTCACCTGAGCCATCTCGGTAGCCGCGTTCTTGAGACGGACTTCGATGACATCGGGGGAGTCTTCGCCCCGTCGTTCCAGGCGCGAACGCAGTTCTTCCCAGCTGGGGGGCAGGATGAACACGAGGATTGCATTCGCGAAAGCTTCCTTGATCTGCAGCGCGCCTTGAAAGTCGATTTCCAGGATCACGTCCGAGCCTTGGGCAATGCGCTCCTCGATCGCCTTTTTGGAGGTGCCATAGCGGTTGCCATGTACATGCGCCCACTCCACGAAGGCGTTGCCTTCCACCATGGCGTCAAACTCGGATTGCGACGCAAAGTAATAGTCGCGGCCGTGCTTTTCCTGCCCGCGCGGAGCGCGGGTGGTGTGGGAGATCGACAGGTGGACATGCGAGTCCAGCTCCAGCAAGGCCTTGACCAGGCTGGATTTGCCTGCGCCGCTGGGGGCTGCAACTACGATGAGATTTCCGGGATAGTCCATAGTTGATGTGCGCGAAGCGCTATCAAAAAATGAGTGTTATTCGATATTCTGTACTTGCTCGCGCATCTGCTCGATCAGCACTTTCATATCCACGCTGATGCGGGTCAGGTCAAGGGCGGCAGATTTGGAGCCCAGCGTATTGGCCTCGCGGTGGAGTTCCTGGATCAGGAAGTCCAGGCGCTTGCCCACCTCGCCGCCCTTCTTGAGCAGGCGTTCGATCTCGTCCAGGTGGGAGTCCAGCCGGGTGATTTCCTCCGCCACATCAATGCGGATGGCAAACGCCGTAGCCTCGGTCAGGGCGCGGTCACGGGCGGCCTCGGGCAGGGTGGCACCGTCGGTCAGCGCCATGGCTTCCTTCCAGCGCTCCATGAAGCGCAGCCGTTGCTGCTCGACCAGCAGCGGCACCATGGGGACGGCCTGTTCGGCCAGGGCGCGCAATTGCTTGACCCGGTCCAGCAGCATGGTGGCCAGGCGCTTGCCCTCCCGTTCGCGGGCGGCCATCAGGGCGGTCAGGGCTTCTTCGGCCAAAGCAGGAACGGCATCGCTCCAGTCCTCAGAGCCCGATGGGGCGTTGGCGCACAGGCGCAGGGCGTCGGCTACCGTGAGGGGCGCCGCGGTCGGCAGCCATGCCTTGACGGAATCTTGCAAAGAATTGAGCCGTTGCAGCAGCCGCGCGGGCGGGTCTTGCAGGGTGTTGCTGTCCTCGTTCTCCAGGGCGGCGCGGACTTCAACCTTGCCGCGCTTGAGGCGGGCGGTCAGCAGGCTGCGCAGCGCGGGCTCCATGGCACGCAGTTCATCGGGGAGGCGGAACGAAAGGTCCAGGAAGCGGCTGTTGACCGAGCGGATTTCCAGCCCCAGTCTGCGTGATTGGGGCGCGCGGGTGTCGTTTTCAGCGCCAGTGGCAGATGCGCCATGCTGTGCGCTGGCGTATCCGGTCATGCTGTAAACTGGCATTGGACTTTTTGATGGTTGCTTGCGATCCGGCGATTATCCGGGTTCCGCTCCACCCCCGAGTCATCTTCGCAAAATATGTCAAAAATCAAGCCGGCTCCATTGCCGCCCGATACCGCAATTGGCGGCTACCGCGTGGTGCGCCGGTTGTCTTCTGGCGGCTTTGGTGTGGTCTATCTGGCCCTGGATGCCGAAGGGCAGCAGGTCGCCATCAAGGAATACCTTCCTTCGTCGCTGGCCACGCGTGCACCGGGCGAGCTGCTGCCCAAGGTGCAGTCCGAAAAACTCTCGCTCTACCGCCTGGGGCTCAAGAGCTTCTTTGAAGAAGGCCGGGCGCTGGCCCAGATCTCGCACGCCTCTGTGGTGAGCGTGCTCAACTTCTTCCGCGAAAACGAAACCGTCTACATGGTGATGAACTACCTAGAGGGTGCGACCCTGCAGGACTTTATCATCACCGCGCGCGACCTGAAAACACAGAAGGTCTTCCGCGAATCCACCATCCGCTCGCTGTTCGACGAGGTGCTGCGCGGGCTGCGCATCGTGCACCAGCACAAGATGCTGCATCTTGATATCAAGCCGGCCAACATCTTCATCACCGACGACAACAAGGCCGTGATGATCGACTTTGGCGCTGCGCGTGAAGTGCTGTCCAAAGAGGGCAATTTCATCCGCCCGATGTACACGCCCGGCTTTGCCGCTCCCGAGATGTACCGGCGCGATTCGTCCATGGGCCCCTGGACCGATATTTACGCGATTGGTGCCTGCATCTACGCCTGCATGCAAGGCTTTCCGCCCAACGAGGCGCCCCAGCGCATCGAAAAGGACCGCCTCTCGCTGGCCTTGACCAAGCTGCGTGGCGTGTACTCCGACAACCTCATCGAGGTGGTGGAATGGTGCATGGCGCTCGATCCGCTGTCGCGCCCGCAGTCGGTGTTTGCGCTGCAAAAGGAACTGAGTCGCGAGGGCGAGCGCCGCTACACCAAACTGACGGTGGCCGAGAAGATGCGCCTGCAGCTCGACACCCTGGTGTCCGACACCAAGAAGAATGTGCAAAAGGTGGGTGAAGCCACCGGTATCGGAGCCAAACCCAAATGAACCCGAAGCCCTCTTTGCGTGAGTCGCTATGAAATTCTCGGTTTTCCAGATCAGCCGCCGTGGTGGCCGCGAGAAGAACGAAGACCGCATGGGCTATTGCTACACGCGCGAATCGGGCCTGTTTGTGTTGGCCGACGGCATGGGTGGCCACCCGGAAGGCGAAGTGGCTGCACAGATTGCACTGCAGACCATCTCGGCTTTGTTCCAGCGCCAAGCCAAGCCGCAGCTCAAGGATGTGCAGGAGTTTCTGTCGGGCGCGCTGCTGGCGGCGCACCACCAGATCCTGCGCTACGCCACCGACAAGGGCATGCTCGACACGCCGCGCACCACGCTGGTGGCAGCGGTTTTGCAGGGCGGCACGGCCACCTGGGTGCATTGTGGCGATTCGCGGCTGTACATGGTGCGCGACGGTGATTTGCTCACACGCACCCGCGACCACTCCTACATGGAGCTGCGCAACTCCCCACCGCCGGGCCTGGAGCGCATCAACCGCAACGTGCTGTTCACCTGCCTGGGCTCGCCCACCAAGCCCATCTATGACATCACCGGCCCGGTTTACCTGGAGCAGGGCGACCGCATTTTGCTGTGTTCGGATGGGCTGTGGGGCACCCTCAGCGACGAGGAGATTGCCACCCAACTCGGCCGCAACACCGTGTCGCATGCTGTGCCCGAGCTGGTGGAAGACGCACTGCGCAAGGCGGGGGACAGCAGCGACAACGTGACCGTGATAGCTCTGGAGTGGGAGACGCCCGACGCGTTCGAATCCACCCAGGGCGTCTCGACCGACAGCATCAGCGACGACGTGTTCGCGTCCACTATCCAGGCAGGGCCACTCGATGGCCTGGTGGATGACCTGGACGATGCCGCCATCGAGCGGTCCATCGCCGAAATCAACGAAGCCATTCGCCGCTCGGCCGCACGGAAAGCATGACACCCCCCTGAGTCGCTGCGCGTCTTCCCCCTTCTCTCGAATCGCTGTGCGATTCGGGAAAAGGGACACTGCCAGTGCACGCAAGGGAGACGCAGCTACGCAGCCTGGGCGGCCCTCGCACGGCGATCGCTGGCCTCGGCCGCGCGTTTCGGGCGAGCCTTTGGTCATGCATGAGGCACGCCCATTTTTCTACTGAAAATTCTATGACCACCTTCACCCGCACCGGCGACCGAGCCGCCCACCAGCTGCGCCCCGTGCGCATCACCCGCCGCTACACCATGCATGCCGAAGGTTCGGTGCTGATCGAGTTCGGCAACACCAAAGTGCTTTGCACCGCTTCGGTGGAAGAGCGCGTGCCGCCCCACAAGCGCGGCAGCGGCGAGGGCTGGGTCACGGCCGAATACGGCATGCTGCCGCGTGCCACCCACAGCCGCAGCGACCGCGAGGCCGCGCGCGGCAAGCAGACCGGCCGCACGCAAGAGATCCAGCGCCTCATCGGCCGCAGCCTGCGCGCGGTGTTTGACCTCAAGCTGCTGGGCGAGCGCACCATCCAGCTCGACTGCGACGTGATCCAGGCCGATGGCGGGACCCGCACCGCTGCCATCACCGGCGCCTGGGTCGCGGCGCAGGATGCGGTCAACCAGCTGCTGGCCAGTGGCAAGATCACGCAGTCCCCCCTGGTGCAGCCCGTGGCCGCCATCTCGGTCGGCATCGTGCAGGGCACGCCGCTGCTGGACCTGGAATATGTGGAAGACGTGGACTGCGACACCGACATGAACGTTGTGATGACGGGCGCAGGCCACTTTGTGGAAGTGCAGGGCACGGCCGAAGGCGTGGCGTTTACCCGGACGGAGATGGACCAGCTGCTCGCGCTGGCCGAAAAAGGCATCGCAGAGCTGGTGCAGTTGCAGCAACGGGCGCTGCTGGAAACCCCCTAACCCTCTAACCTGATATTGCTCACTAATTGATAGCTGCTTGCGCTTGATGGATAAGCGCTAGATGCCAATTTGAATCATGAAAATCGTTCTAGCATCCAACAACCGTGGCAAGCTGGCCGAGCTGCAGTCCATGTTCGCGCCACTCGGGGTCGAGCTGGTTCGCCAGGCCGACTTGGGCGTGGGTGAGGCCGAAGAGCCATTTCGCACCTTTGTGGAGAATGCCTTGGCCAAAGCCCGCTTTGCCTCGGCCCACACCGGCCTGCCCGCCTTGGCGGATGACGCCGGTATGTGTGTGGATGCCTTTGGCGGCCTGCCGGGCGTCGATACCGCCTACTACTGCACCCAGTTTGGCTACGAGAAGAGCGACGACAACAATGTGCGCGCCCTGCTGGAGCAGTTGCACGGCGTCGCCAACCGCCGCGCCGCCATGGTCAGCACTCTGGTTGCCGTGCGCAGCCCGCAAGACCCTGAGCCGCTGATTGCCGTGGGCCGGGTGGTGGGCGAGATCACCACCGAACCCCGGGGCAGCAACGGATTTGGTTTTGACCCTGTGATGTTTATCCCCGAATTCGGCAAGACCTTTGCCGAGCTGCCTGTGGAAGTGAAGAACGCCCACAGCCACCGGGGCCGCTCGGCCGCGCAGATGCTGGCGCTGATGCGCGAACGCTGGCTGTAGAAGGGACGACAAGAACGTGGCCCACATCCCGATCACGCCGCAGGCTGAGGCCGAACCCGCCGTGGTGCGCGACATCCAGCACTACATGCGCCCCGGCCTGCTGCAGCTGCCCAGCCTGCCGCCCCTGTCGCTGTATGTGCACCTGCCCTGGTGCCTCAAAAAATGCCCGTACTGCGACTTCAATTCGCACGAGGCCCGTGGCGACGGAGCGGGTGACAACGGGGTGCCCGAGCAGCGCTACATCGACGCCCTGATGGCCGACCTGGAAGCCGCGCTGCCCCTCATCTGGGGCCGCACGGTGCACAGCATCTTCATCGGCGGCGGCACGCCCAGCCTGTTTTCACCAGCCGCCATTGACCGGCTGATCGGCGACATCCGCGCCCGCCTGCTCCTTGCGCCCGACTGCGAGATCACCTTGGAGGCCAACCCCGGCACGTTCGAGAAAGACCGCTTCCGCGCCTTCCGGGCGGCGGGCGTTACGCGGCTGTCGGTGGGGGTGCAAAGCTTCAACGACCAGCACCTCAAGGCCCTGGGCCGCGTGCATGACCGCAGCCAGGCCTTGGCGGCGGTGGAAGAGGCTGCCGCGTCGTTTGACACCTACAACCTCGACATCATGTACGCGTTGCCGGGCCAGACGCCGCAGGAGCTGGAGCAGGACATGTTGACGGCATTGGCCTTCAAGCCGCCGCACATCTCCATCTACCACCTCACCATCGAGCCCAACACCTACTTCGCCAAGTTTCCGCCAGCCATCCCCGAGGACGACCAGGCCTATGCCATGCTGGACCGCATCACCGAGATGACGGGCCAGGCGGGCATGGCGCGCTACGAAATATCGGCCTATGCGCAGCCCGGCCACCAGTGTTTCCACAACACCAACTACTGGCAGTTTGGCGATTACCTGGGCATTGGCGCGGGCGCACACAGCAAACTCAGTTTTGCGCACCGCGTGGTGCGCCAGGTGCGCTTTCGCGACCCAGGCCGCTACATGGACAACGCCCTGGCCGGCAGGGCTGTGGCGCAGGATGAAGACGTGCGCCGGGCCGAACTTCCGTTTGAATACATGCTCAACGCCCTGCGCCTGCGCGGTGGTTTTGCGCTGCAGGATTTCATGGATCGCACGGGTTTGCCGCTGACCACCATCGCCAAGGGGTTGAAGGCGGCCGAGAGCAAAGGTTTGATCGAGCGCGACCTGACCCATGTGCGCCCGACAGAGCGGGGCTTTGATTTTCTGAGCGACCTGCAGGAGCTGTTCCTGGCGGACTGACCGGGGCTACCTACAATGCCGGGGCGCCGCCGCTCTTGGCGCGGTTGGCGCTGCGTGCAGCGCGCCGTCCCCCGCGTGGTCAGCCGCAGCGCACCGCCACAATGCGGCCGTTGGCATCCACCTCCAGGTTGAGCCGCTGGGCATTGAATTCCTTGGTGATGATCTGGCCGGGGCGCAGGACGCGGGCCATTTGTGCGCCCGACCGCACCCGGGCTAATTCCACCACCGATGCCGTGCTGTTTTGCCCCACCGCCGACTGGGCCGGCTGGGCGTTGCACAGGCCGCCTGGCGCGGGTTCTGCCGGCGCCGGGCTGCCAGAGGGGGCCGGGGGCTGGCCTTGGCTGGCGCAACCCGTCATCAGCGCCGCAACCACTAGGCTGCCGGAGATGCCAAAAGGGATTTTCGTCATGGGTGAGGCTCCTGAAAACAAGACCCTCACCATACCGGATGCCCTGTGAGCGCGGGTGTCCACGCGTAACACGGGGGGAGGACTGTCCCTCCCGGTGGTTGTGGATGACTTGATGAGGGTCAAGAAAATGTTGGCTGAATGCGACAGGCCGCGCGCCTCCCTCACACGGCGGGTACCCGGCGATGGTTTGCCGTAAGGCCCTGTCCGCACAATGGATTGTTGGTGGTCTGCGCTCCCCGCTGGGTGGGCAGAACACCGGGGCCAGTGTGGAGCGCGCTGGCTTCTGGCAACCGAGTTTGTGCAGCCCCGAACAACCATGTCCGACGATCCCATCTTCAGCCTCATCCACTCTCTCGGCGACACCCTGGATGGTCTGGACGTCGCCTTGTGCGCGTTTGACGAAAACGATTGCACGCTCGCATGGAACCGTACGTTCTTCAAGTTCTTCCCGGAGCATGAGGGGCATGTCTACGTGGGCGAGCCCTACCACGCCAATCTGCGGCGCTTTTACACCGAGCGGCTGGATGCGCAGGAGCTGCCCAATATCGACCGCTACATCGCGGCAGGCGTGGAGCGGCACCGTGCACAGACGCGCCCCTACAGCTTTGAGCACCGGGGCCTGCGGGTCCACGTATCGTCGTTGCCGATCGCCGGTGTAGGGCGCGTGCGGGTCTGGCGTGCAGAGGCGGTCCAAAGTCCACAAGAACAGGAAAAGCTGGACAAGGTGGGCGATGCCAACATCCACGAGCCCGGCTATCCGCGCAGCCCCATGGTGGAAAGTACAGAGCTTTTTGACCGCATTCCCGATGGCTTGATGATCTGTGGGGAGGACCAGCGCATTCAATGGGTCAACGAGCCGTTCATGCAGATGTACAGCCTTGTTGATCGCGCCGCTGCAACGGGCCTGAGCTTTGAGGACATTTACCGGGGGGCCTGGGCTGCGGATGGGCCGGGTGACATGGCGCCCTTTTATGAGGGGCTCACCATCCTGCACGAACACATGCGATTTGCAGGCGCACCGTTTGAGGTGCCCTTGCCCCGCAACCGCTGGAGCCGCGTGATCGCCAAGCAGGGTTTGGACGGGACCGTGTTCTATGCACATGTGGATATCACCGAGTTCAAGCGCCAGCAACGTCGGCTTGCCCAGGCCGAGCGCAGCGCCCGCGACAGCGAGGCGCAACTGCGTGAGAAGTCCATCCTGCTGGAAGCCACGTTGGAAAACATGGACCAGGGCGTGGCCAAGATCAGTGCCACGGGCATTGTGGAGCTGTGCAATCGCCGCGCGCTAGAGCTGCTGGATTTGCCCGTCGAACTGATGGCCTCCAAGCCCTCGCTGGTGAATGTGCTGGCCTACCTGCGCGCACGGGGCGAGTTTGACGGGGCCTCGCAAGAGATCCAAGACATGCTGCTGAACAGTGACGGCGGGGTCGATCAGCAGCAGGTCTATGACCGCCCCCGGCCCGACGGGCGCATCCTGGAGGTCCAGACCGTGCCCATCAAAGGTGGAGGTGCGCTGCGCACCTTCACCGACGTGACCCAGCGCAAACAGGCCGAGCACCGCATACGGCATGTTGCCGAACACGATGGACTCACGGGGTTGCTGAACCGCTCGGCCTTCCTGCAAACCCTTCAGGCGGCGGTGCCCGATGCGCGGCGCCAGGGCCAGGGCTTTGCCGTGTTGTATGTGGACTTGGACGGCTTCAAGCCCATCAACGACCGCTTCGGACATGCTGTGGGCGACCAATTGCTGGCGTGGGTGGCCCGGCAGCTCGCCCAGGCGGCGCGCGAAAACGACGTGGTGGCGCGGCTGGGGGGCGACGAATTTGCCCTGCTGCAGCGTGGCGTCTCTGACCGCGACAGCGCTCTCCGGCTGGGCGAGCGCCTGGTGCAGGCCATTGCCCAGCCGACGGAGATTGAATCGCATTTCATCCAGATCGGAGCCTCTGTAGGCATCGTGATGTCGTCCGCCGACGCCACGAACGCCGAAGAGCTGCTGCGCAAGGCCGATTCCGCGATGTACCTGGCGAAAGCCTCTGGGCGCGGTTGTGTGCGGATTTATGGTGCGTGACCGCCCAGCGTGCACGCGCCGGGTCAGCGGGCTTGGAAGACGTCCTTCAGAAAGTCGAAGATGTCCTACACACCTCGGTCACGGGGCGGCCTACTATTTGTCCGTCGATACCCCGTCGACATCCCTCCCGCTTGCACAAGCAAGTGTTCAGCCCGCACCCAGCGGGCTTTTTTTTGCCCGTTTCCCGTCCTGCCAGTGCCTGCACCGCTAACCGCAAGACATGGGACTTGTCATGAATGAGCAGGTGAATACTGGGTTCTTTGACCCCATCCTCTGCACGTTGCGCTAGGGGGCTGCATCATTCACAGCTAGGTGGGGTGTCATCGTGGGGCCACCGCTTTTGATTACATAACCAGAATGATTCTGTACAAGCCCGGGGCGCAATTCATCTACAAGGGCCGACGTGTCAGCGTGGACTACGTCATCATCCGAAGAACGGGCCTGTGGGTCCGATTGGCCGGCAGTGAGGAGGTGTGCCGACCAGAAGATCTGACACCCATTTCGCCCCATGCTTCTGACTTGTCCGAAGGCCGCCACTGACGGCGGGTAGGGTGGTGGGGCGCAAAGCACAACGGGCCGAGAAGGCCCGTTGTGCTGGATGTTTTGGCGGAGACTGTGAGATTCGAACTCACGGACGGTTGCCCGTCGGCAGTTTTCAAGACTGCTGGTTTAAACCACTCACCCAAGTCTCCGGGAGGGAAGGCGCGAATTCTAGCTGACTGCGGGTGCTGATTTTTTCAGCATGCCCCGGGTCTCGATGAACTTCACCACATCGGCCACGCCTGCCAGGGTTTTGAGATTGGTCATCACAAACGGCTTGAGGCCCTGGGCGTTGGTGCGCATGCGGGTGGTGTCGGCGTGCATCACGTCCAGGTTGGCGCCCACGTGGGGGGCCAAGTCGGTCTTGTTGATGATGAACAGATCGCTCTTGGTGATGCCGGGGCCGCCCTTGCGGGGAATTTTTTCGCCAGCGGCCACGTCGATCACGTAGATGGTGAGGTCCGAGAGCTCGGGGCTGAAGGTGGCGGCCAGGTTGTCCCCGCCACTTTCCACAAACACGATGTCGGCGTTGGGAAACTCGCCCAACATGCGGTCGATGGCTTCGAGGTTGATGGAGCAGTCTTCGCGGATGGCGGTGTGGGGGCAGCCGCCGGTTTCCACACCCAGGATGCGTTCGGCGGGCAGGGCACCGCTCACTGTCAGCAGGCGTTGGTCTTCCTTGGTGTAGATGTCGTTGGTGATGGCGATGAGGTCGTATTCATCGCGCATGGTCTTGCACAGCATTTCCAGCAGCGTGGTCTTGCCGGAGCCCACGGGGCCGCCGATGCCGACGCGCAGCGGGGGCAGGTTTTTGGTGCGGTTCGGGATGTGGTGCAGTGTGTTGGTCATGGCGTAATTTACTATCAAATCAATAGCTGCTAGCGCAGGATTCGCAAGCGCTAGGAGCGAAAAAGTCTTGAATATTGCACTTCGTGCTGGGCGCTCAGGATGGCCAGCATCGGCGAGAAGGCCTGGCGCTCGCTATCCATCAGGCCTATGGCGTGGTCGGCGGCGGCAGGTATGGCATCGGCCAGTTTTGCGAGGATGCGCTGGCCTGCGCTTTGGCCCAGCTGCATGGATTTGAGGGCGGCCTGCACCATGTTTTCGGCCCAGCCGAAGGCGTAGGCCAGCAGAACATCGCGCACGGGCGCCTGGGTGGTGGAGGCGGCCAGTGCAAATGCCACGGGGTATGTGGGGGGCAGGGCGGCCAGGTGGCGGATGGCGGGCAGGGACTCTTCGTTACCCTGGTGCTGGTTGCGCAGCCAGTCGGTCATCGACCGGCCCATCTGCTCGGTCTGCAGGCGCAGTTCGCTCGTTTCGCGGGTGTGTAGCACCCAGTCGTTGAGTTCCCGCACGTGCGCCCAGTCGGCGCGGCGCCAGGCGCCTGCTGCTTTGGCGATGAGGGCCATGTCGCCGCGCGCCTGCGTGATGTGCAACTGGTCCAGCAGCCAGTCGCCCACGGCGGTTTCGCTGGCGAGGCCCGCGTTTTCAATGGCGCTTTCCAGCCCTTCGGAATACGAGAACCCGCCCACGGGCAGCGCGGGGGAAGCGAGCCACATCAGCTGCAGGAAGCTGGCGGCGGGCAGGCGCGCGGGGCGGTCCAGGCGCATGGAGCGGGGAGTCAGTGGTCGTGGTTGCAGTGGGGGCCGTGCACATGCCCCTGGGCCACCACGGGGATGGATACGGTGCGCCCGGGGCCTGGGGCTGCGGTGTTTGCTGCTGCGTGGCTGTGATCATGGCTGTGATCGTGATCGTGATCGTGCCCATGGTCATGTCCGTGGTCATGCCCACCATGGTGGTGCCCGCCACCGTGTCCCGCCGCATAGGCCCCGCCTTCGGGTTCAAAGGGCAAGTTCTGCTCAGTCACGATCAGGTGCATCGCGCGCAGCATGTCGGCCAGCACGTGGTCGGGTTCGATCTTGAGGTGGTCGGGCTGCAGCTCGATGGGCACGTGCCGGTTGCCCAGGTGGTAGGCGGCGCGGGTCAGGTCGAAGGGGGTGCCGTGCTGTGTGCTGTGCGTGATGACCAGCACGGGCTGCGGTGCGGCGATGACGCGGACCATGGAGCCGTCTTCGGCCACCAGCACGTCACCGCCGCGCACCAGCGTGCCGCGCGGCAGGAAGATGCCCAGTTCGCGCCCGGCGGAGTCGGTGGCGGCAAAGCGGCTTTTCTGGCGCACGTCCCAGTCCAGCTCGATGGTGGTGGCGCGCTTGACCAGTATGGGCGCAAGGCCCTTGCCTTGGGGGATGAGTTTGGAGGCTTGGATCATGGAGATTCTTTGTTGCAGCGGGCAAACGTGCATTGTGTGCCAGGGGCTCAACCCTGGGCAGCGCGTTTGTTTACAGCGTACGGGTCATGAAGAAGCTGTAAGGGTCGAGGCAGTAGCCGGCAAAAGGGCCGCATTCGACGAAGCCGTTCTGCAGGTAGAGCTGCCGCGCGGGTTCGAAGAACGGTTGCGTGCCGGTCTCCAGGCTCACGCGGGCAAAGCCGCGTGCACGGGCCTCTTGCAGCAAATGGTTCAGGAGCTGGCGCGCAATGCCCCGGCCGCGATGGCGGGTGCTGGTGCGCATGGATTTGAGTTCAGCGTGGCCGGCATCGAGCCGCTTGAGCGCGCCCGTGCCCACCAGCATGTCGCCATCCACTCCGGTCAGCCAGGCAGACCAGAACGCGATGTTCGGCTGACGCAGCTGGTCCATGTCCAGCGCGTGCACGCTTTCAGGCGGTGAAACGGCACGCATGTCCACCAGGTGCTCTTGCATGAAGGCTTCAATGCGCGGGTCGCTCAGGTCGTCCAGGCGGATCATCAGGTCTTGCAATACGGCGCTCATGGGACGTGGGCCTCAGAACAAAAAGTAGCGCTGCGCCATGGGCAGTACGGTGGCGGGCTCGCAAGTGAGCAGCTGCCCATCTGCGCGTACCGAATAAGTCTGCGCGTCGATTTCCATCTTGGGCGTGTAGCTGTTGTGCACCATGTGCTGCTTGCGCACGCTGCGGATGTTGCGCACCGCGCTCAGCGTTTTGCGCAGGCCGAAGCGCTCACCGATGCCCGCCGCCAAACCTGCCTGCGAGACAAAGGTGAGGGAGGTCTTGGCAATCGCTCCGCCAAACGCGCCAAACATCGGCCGGTAGTGCACGGGCTGGGGCGTGGGGATGGAGGCGTTCGGGTCACCCATCGCCGCCATGGCGATCAGGCCGCCCTTCAGGATCAGCGCGGGCTTCACGCCGAAGAATGCGGGCTTCCAGATGACGATGTCGGCCCATTTGCCCACTTCGAGCGAACCCACTTCATGGCTGATGCCGTGGGCGATGGCGGGGTTGATGGTGTACTTGGCCACGTAGCGCTTGATGCGCGTGTTGTCGTTGCGGGCGGTGTCACCTTGCAGGCTGCCGCGCTGCACCTTCATCTTGTGCGCGGTCTGCCAGGTGCGCAGGATGACCTCGCCCACGCGGCCCATGGCCTGGCTGTCGCTGCTCATCATGCTGATGGCGCCCAGGTCGTGCAGGATGTCCTCGGCCGCGATGGTCTCCTTGCGGATGCGGCTCTCGGCAAAGGCCAGGTCTTCGGCAATGCTGGCATCGAGGTGGTGGCACACCATGAGCATGTCCACATGCTCGTCCAGCGTGTTGTGCGTGTACGGCATGGTGGGGTTGGTGGAGCTGGGCAGGAAGTTGTCCTCGCCCACTACGCGCAGGATGTCGGGGGCATGGCCGCCGCCCGCGCCTTCGGTATGAAAGGCGCAGATGCCGCGCCCACCCACGGCGGCAATGGTGTTCTCCACAAAGCCCGATTCGTTGAGCGTGTCGCTGTGGATGGCCACCTGCGTGTCGGTTTCTTCGGCCACGTCCAGGCAGTTGCTGATGGCCGAGGGCGTAGTGCCCCAGTCTTCGTGCAGCTTGAGGCCGATGGCGCCCGCGTTGATCTGCTCGTGCAGCGCATCGGGCAGGCTGGCATTGCCTTTGCCGAGGAAGCCGAGGTTCATGGGGAAGGCGTCGGCGGCCTGCAGCATGCGCTCCATGTTGAAGGGGCCCGACGTGCAGGTGGTGGCCAGCGTGCCCGTGGCGGGGCCGGTGCCGCCGCCCAGCATGGTGGTCACGCCGCTGGCCAGGGCCTCTTCAATCTGCTGCGGGCAGATGAAGTGGATGTGGCTGTCGATGCCGCCTGCAGTGACGATGTTGCCCTCGCAGCTGATGACCTCGGTGCCGGGGCCGATGATGATGTCCACGCCCGGCTGGGTGTCGGGGTTGCCGGCCTTGCCGATGGATGCGATGCGGCCTGCGCGCAAGCCGATGTCGGCCTTGAAGATGCCGGTGTGGTCCACCACGAGGGCATTGGTTAGCACCGTGTCCACCGCCCCCTGGGCGTTGCTGCGCTGGCTTTGTGCCATGCCGTCGCGAATGGTCTTGCCGCCGCCAAACTTCACCTCTTCGCCGTAGCTGCCTGCGCGCAGCGTGTGATCGGCTTCGACTTCGAGAATGAGTTCGGTGTCGGCCAGGCGCACGCGGTCGCCCACGGTGGGGCCAAACATTTCGGCGTAGGCGCGTCGTCCAATGGTTGCCATGGTGGGGTGCTCCGCTTTCCTGTGGGCGATAAATACTATTGTTTTAATAGCTGCTAGCGCTTATCCATAAAGCGCTAGAGGCCAATTTGGCTCAAATATTGGCGGCTCAGTGCTAGAGCGCACCCTGCGTGAGGCCCTGAAAGCCGAACACGCGGCGGTCGCCGGCGTAATCCACCAGCTCCACGGTGCGCTCCTGGCCGGGCTCAAAGCGCACGGCGGTGCCCGACGCAATGTTCAGCCGCATGCCGCGTGCGGCGGCGCGGTCAAAGCCCAGGGCGTTGTTGGTTTCGGCAAAGTGGTAGTGCGAACCGACCTGGATGGGGCGGTCGCCGGTGTTGCGCACCACCAGCGTGAGGGTGCGGCGGCCGGTGTTGAGCGGGTGTTCACCGGGTTCGGTGAAGAGTTCGCCTGGGATCATTACGTGCTCCTGGTGGGTCAACGGGTCAGGCCATTTGCGCGAGCAGCGCACCACCGAACACTGCCACGCCCGCACCTGCGGCGCGCGCCAGCCACACATGGCGGTGGCGCAGTGCCCAGCCCGCCGCGAGGCCCGTGCCATGCAGCAGCGCGGTGGCGGTCAGCATGCCCGCCAATGTTTGCCAGGCGCTGTCGCTGCCTGCCAACTCGTAGCCATGGGCCACGCCGTGGAAGACTGCGAACACGCCCACACCCAGCGCCGCCAGCAGTCCGGGCACGCGCAGGCGCGACACGACCAGCAGGCCTGTGACCAGCAGCGACGCAGCAATCATCGGCTCCACAGCAGGCAGCGCCACGCCCCGCAGGCCCAGCACGGCGCCCACCAGCAGCATGGCCGCAAAGCCCACGGGGCCCCATAGCAGTTCGCGCCCGGCGCTGCGTGCGGCCAGGGCGCTCCACAGGCCCACGGCCACCATGGCGGCCAGGTGGTCCAGGCCGAACAGGGGGTGGGCAAGGCCGCTGAAGAAACTGTTGTGGATGTGGGATTCAGCGCCTGTATGGGCGTTGGCACACGTGCTGATTGCGCTGGCAGCTATGAAAAGGAGAGCGGCTGTGTGGCGGTGTGAGAGTGCGATGCGCATGGGGGCTCCACAGAGAGAACGAGGGACAGAGAGAAAGGGGGTCAGACGATCGGTTGATGGACGGTGACCAGCTTGGTGCCGTCGGGGAAGGTGGCCTCGACCTGGATGTCAGGAATCATCTCGGCGATGCCCTCCATCACGTCCGCGCGGGTGAGCACGGTGCGGCCCTCGCTCATCAATTGCGCCACGGTCTTGCCGTCGCGGGCGCCTTCCATCACGGCGGCGCTGATCAGGGCCATGGCCTCGGGGTAGTTGAGCTTCAGGCCCCGGGCCTTGCGGCGCTCGGCCAGCAGGGCGGCGGTAAAGATCAGCAGCTTGTCTTTTTCGCGAGGGGTGAGTTCCATGGTGTACCGGGTGATCTAGTGGAAGCAAGCCCATCTTAGGCAGCAAGCCCCGTGCCCGCCATACGTCATCTGGCGCAGGGGCTGTGCTCATGTGGGTTGGCAGTGGCATGGAAACTGCACCGGAAGGGGTTAACGCCGCCATTGCCCATGCCTCCTCACGCCGCCTCTATCGCCCCCGCTGACGCCGCACCGTTGCAGCCGACAGAGCCGGGCATGGCTGCACATGAACCCCAGCAGGCCCCGCAACAGGTGGTCAAGGTCCGGCGCGACTACAACAGCTGGGTCGCCACCGAGACCATGGAGGACTACGCACTGCGCTACACCCCCCAGCGCTTTCGCAAATGGTCTGAATGGCGGGTGGCCAACACCGCGTTTGGCGCGGCCTCCTTCCTGATCCTGGAGGCCGTGGGCGCCACGCTGCTGGTGCAGTACGGCTTCATCAACGCGTTCTGGGCCATCGTGGCCACGGGGCTCATCATCTTCCTGGCGGGGCTGCCCATCAGCGTGTATGCGGCGCGCTACGGGGTGGACATGGACCTGCTCACGCGCGGCGCGGGCTTTGGCTACATCGGCTCCACGCTCACCTCGCTGATCTACGCGAGCTTCACCTTCATCTTCTTCGCGCTGGAGGCGGCCGTGATGGCCTATGCGCTGGAGCTGGCACTCGACATCCCGCCCACCTGGGGCTACCTGATCTGCGCCATTGTGGTGATTCCGCTGGTCACCCACGGCGTGTCGGCCATCAGCCGCCTGCAGATGTGGACGCAGCCGCTGTGGCTGGTGATGCTGGTGGTGCCGTTTGTGTATGTGATCGTGCGCGATCCTGGTGCGTTTTCCGGCATCGTGCACTACGGTGGTGAATCAATGCGGGGCGCCACATTTCAGCTGCCCTTGTTTGGTGCGGCGCTCACGGTCGGTATTGCGCTCATTACCCAGATGGGGGAGCAGGCCGACTACCTGCGCTTCATGCCCGCATCCACCCCCGCCACACGTGGGCGCTGGTGGCTGGGCGTGCTGGTGGGCGGGCCTGGCTGGGTGGTGCTGGGCGTGCTCAAGATGCTGGGCGGCGCGCTGCTGGCTTATCTGGCGCTCACGCACATGGTGCCTGCCGAGCGTGCGGTGGACCCCAACCAGATGTACCTGGCCGCGTATGAATACGTGTTCCCCCACTACGGCTGGGCGGTGGCGGCCACGGCGTTGTTTGTGGTGGTCTCGCAGCTCAAGATCAATGTGACCAACGCCTACGCAGGCTCGCTGGCGTGGTCGAACTTCTTTTCGCGCCTTACCCACAGCCACCCGGGGCGCGTGGTGTGGGTGGTGTTCAACACCCTCATCGCCTTCATGCTGATGGAGATGAACGTGTTCCGCGCCATGGGCGAGGTGCTGGGGCTGTACTCCAACATCGCCATCGCCTGGATCATGTCGGTGGTGGCCGACCTCGTCATCAACAAGCCGCTGGGTCTGTCGCCCAAGGGCATCGAGTTCAAGCGCGCGCACCTGTACGACATCAATCCAGTGGGCGTGGGCTCGATGGCGCTCGCGTCCATCCTGTCCATCAGCGCGCACCTGGGCCTGTTCGGACCGCTGCCGCAGGCGTTCTCGGCGGTGATTGCGATGGCGGTGGCCTTTGTCACTGCACCGCTCATTGCCTGGGCCACTGGAGGGCGCTACTACATTGCGCGCCAGCCCGATCCCACTGCGGTGACCGATGTGGTGGCGGTGCCCATGCACGGTCCGGTCAGCGGCAAACAAGGTGCTGACCTGGGCAGCTACGTGCGTTACACCGTGCAGCGCTGCGTGATCTGCGAGCGCGAGTACGAAGCCCCGGACATGGCCCAGTGCCCTGCTTACCGGGGGGCTATCTGCTCGCTGTGCTGCACGCTCGATGCGCGCTGCGGCGACCTGTGCAAACCCCACGCGAGCATGGCGGTGCAATGGTCGGCCGCGCTGCGCTGGGTGCTGCCGCGCGCCATGTGGCGCTACCTGGACACGGGCCTGGGTCACTTCCTGCTGCTGATGCTGGTGATCGCGCCGCTGCTGGCCTCGGTGATGGGGCTGCTGTACCACCAGGAGCTCAACACCATCGCCCAGGCGGCCACTGACACCGAGGTGATGGCGGCACCCGAAGTGGCGCTGCGCTCGGGCCTGCTCAAGGCCTATCTTGCACTGCTGGTCATTTCGGGCATCGTGGCCTGGTGGCTGGTGCTGGCGCACAAAAGCCGCCAGGTGGCGCAGGAGGAATCCAACCGGCAGACGGGCCTATTGGTGCGCGAGATCGAGCTGCACCGCCAGACCGACGAGGCCCTGCAGACCGCGCGCAGCGTGGCCGAGCAGGCGCGCCAGGTGGCCGAAGAAGCCAAGCGCGCCGCCGACCAGGCCAACCACGCCAAAAGCCGCTACATCAGCGCCATCAGCCACGAGATCCGCACGCCGCTCAACTCCATCTTGGGCTACGCGCAGCTCATGGGCGAGGACGCGGGCGTGCCCCCGCACCGCAAGCAGGCGGTGCATGTGATCCGCCGGGGCGGTGAGCACCTGCTCTCGCTCATCGAGGGCACGCTCGATATTGCGCGCATCGAATCCGGCAAGCTCACGCTGGACGTGACGCCCATGCGTTTTGCCGATGGCCTGCACGAGATGGCCAGCCTGTTTGAACTGCAGGCCGCGGCCAAGGGCCTGGCTTTCCAGTTTGATGTGCTGGGCGTGATTCCGGAAGTGGTGCGTGCCGACGAAAAGCGCCTGCGCCAGATCCTCATCAACCTGCTGGGCAACGCCGTCAAGTTCACCGCGCAGGGTACCGTCACGCTGCGCGTGCGCTATGCACGCGAAATGGCGCGCATCGAGGTGCAGGACACCGGACCAGGCCTCACAGCCGAGGAGATCGAGCGCATCTTCGAGCCCTTTGCGCGCGGCGGCTCGGGCGGTGGCAACACCGCGGCCGCGCCGGGCGCAGGCCTGGGCCTGACCATTGCCAAGATGCTCACCGCGCTCATGGGCGGCGAGCTGACGGTGAGCAGCACCCCAGGCGTGGGCTCGGTGTTCCACGTCAAGCTGTTCCTGCCCGAGGTGCATGGGGATGCGCTGGGCAAGGCGGCGGCGCCCGTGGCTGTGCAAGCCCAGCGCGCGCGCAGAGGGTATGCCGGCGAGCGCCGCCGCATCCTGGTCGTGGACAACGAAGAGCCTGACCGCGAACTGCTGGTGCAACTGCTCGAACCCCTGGGCTTTGAGCTGCGCCAGGCGGCCAGCGGCCACGATGCGCTGGACCTGCTGGCCACCGGCTACCGGCCGCACGCCATCTTCATGGACCTGGCCATGCCGGGCATTGATGGATGGGAGACCTTGCGGCGCGTGCGGCAGATGCGGTTGCCGAACGTGCATTGCGCCATTGTTTCCGCCAATGCGTTTGACAAGGCGCTGGACAACGACGTGGCCATCCGCCCCGAAGACTTCATCGTCAAACCCGTGCGCCACAGCGAGCTGCTCGACTGGCTGGAGCGCCGTTTGGGGTTGCAGTGGCAATACGGCGAAGCCAATACGACCCCCGCCTTGCCTGCGGCAGCGGATGCGCCCCTCACATACCCCGACACCACCGCCCTTGCCGCCTTGGCCCAGGCAGTGTCTTTGGGCTACTACCGTGGCATCCTCAACACGCTGGACGACATTGAACGCAGCCAGCCCGCGCACAGCGCTTTTGTGGGCACCATGCGGCAGCTGGCCAAGCAGTTCCAGTTCGATGCCATGGGCCAGATCCTGGAGCAGGCGCCATAGTGATGACCACCGCCAACCCATCTTCCTTGCACGCGTCTGCAGCGCCCGGTGCAGCGCTGGACCGCACCGACAGCGATGTGGTGCTGATCGTGGACGACGTGCCCGACAACCTGGCCGTGCTGCACGACGCGCTGGATGAATCGGGCTACACCGTGCTGGTCGCCACGCATGGCGAGGCGGCCTTGCAGCGTGCCGCGCAGGCCCTGCCCGACATTGTGCTGCTCGACGCCATGATGCCCGGCATGGACGGTTTTGAAGTGGCGCGGCGCCTGAAGGCATCGCCCGCCACGGCGCACATCCCCATCATCTTCATGACGGGCCTGACCGAGACCGAGCACCTCGTGGCCGCACTGGAGGCGGGTGGCGTGGACTACGTCACCAAGCCCATCAAGCCCCGCGAGGTGATGGCGCGCATGGGCGTGCACCTGGGTGCAGCCCGCAAGGCCCGGCAGGACGCCCGCCAGGCGCGCGAGGCGCGCAACGCGCTCGATGCGTTTGGCTACGCCAGCATCACCGTGCGTGCGTCGGACGGCCGCATCGTCTGGCAAACCCCGCTGGCGCGCGAGCTGCTGCAAAGCTACTTTGGTGAAGTGAGCCCCGATGGCACGCCCACCGCCTTTGGCCAATGGGCGCCCGAGGCGGTGCAGGCCTGGCTGCGTCGCCATGTGCTGGCCGACAACGCGGCCGAGCTGCTGGCCGCTTCGCTGGCCGAGCCCCCGCGCCTGGCCGTGGAGCAGGGCGCCCGCAGGCTCACCTTCCGCCTGCACCAGCAGGCAGGCGACAGTGCGGGCGGCGGCGACTGGCTCATCGTGATGCGCGAGGTGTCCGACGCCAAGATCATCGAATCCATGAGCCTGTCCTTCAAGCTCACCGCGCGCGAGGCCGAGGTGCTCTACTGGGTGGTTAAGGGCAAGATCAACCGCGACATCGGCGACATCCTGGGCGCGAGCCCCGCCACGGTGAAGAAACACTTGGAGCGCGTGTTCGCCAAGCTGGGGGTGGAGACGCGCACCGCAGCGGCGGCCATGGCCATGAACCGCATCCGGCAGCTGCATCCGCAGTTTGAGGGATAGGCAGCCGTTGGTTCGGCCCGTCGCATGGGTCTTCGCACAGAAGAGGGCGCAGGACAGCAGCACCCATTGAGTTTGCTACCCTCGTGCCCATGCCCGCATCCTCGTCTGCCGCCACACGCGGTGCCTTTTGGCGCAGTCTCTATCAGCGCCCCGCACTTCTCCTCATCGTCACCACCCTCATCTGGGGCAGCAATGCGGTGGCGGCGCGTTTGGCTGTGGGGAACGTCTCTCCCATGATGCTGACCACGGCCCGCTGGAGCATTGCCTGCATTGCGCTGTGGTTTGTCGCACGCCAGCAGGTGGTGCAGCACCTGCCCGCATTGCGGGGGCGCTGGACGTATCTGGCGCTCATGGGTGTGAGCGGCTTTACCGCGTTCAATGCGCTGTTCTACGCCGCCGCCCACCACACCACCGCCGTCAACCTGGCGCTGATTCAGGGGATGATTCCGGTGCTGGTGTTGCTGGCCGGGGTGTTGTTCTTGCGGCTGCGCGTTACCGCATTGCAGATGCTGGGGGTGGTCATCACGCTCGCTGGTGTGGCCATCGTCGCCTCGCGCGGCACCTGGGCGGTGGTGGCGGCGCTTGACTTCAACATTGGCGACCTGTGGATTTTGCTGGCCTGTGTGCTGTATGCCGGCTACACGCTGGGGCTGCGGTCCCGCCCTGTGGTGCCGCCCCTGGTTTTCTTCTCGGCGGTGGCGGGCGTCGCGGCGCTGGCTTCGTTGCCGCTGCTGGCGGCCGAAGTTTCAACCGGGCATTTCTTCTGGCCCACGTTGCAGGGCTGGCTCATCCTGCTGTATGTGGGTCTGCTGCCATCGTTTGTCTCGCAGATCCTGTTTATCCGCGCGGTGGAGCTGATCGGCCCGGCGCGTGCCAGCGTGTTCCTCAACCTCAACCCCGTGTTTGGGCCTGCCTTGGCCGTTTGGGTACTGAGCGAGCCGGTGGGTGCCTATCACGCGTTGGCGCTGGCGATGGTGCTTGGCGGTATCTGGATCGCAGAGCGTTTGGGTCCGCGGCGCTGACGAAGGCGGTGCTCAAAATTGGGTCTTTTTAGCCTCCCGCGCTTATAGATAAAGCGCTGGCAGCTATCAATTTCGATTTTCGATGTGGCCTGCAGATGTCACCGTTTCAAGGCCTGCTCCAGTTGCTGCTTGTTCATCTTGGAACGCCCCGCAATGCCTTGGTGCCGCGCTTCCTCGTACAACTGTTCCTTGGTGCGGCCTTGTGCGCCTTGGTGTGAACGCTTGCCACCGCGCACGGGCGCGGGTGTATCCCGCAGCGTCTTGGGGTTGGCCGTCTTGCTCTCACCATGCTGGGCCCGCTCCTTGTTCACGGTGCGGGCGGCAATTTCCTCCGCTGTTTCCTGACCTTTGCCGCGGTCCAGCAGACTGTCCTTGATGTGTTCGTATTGTCGTTCGCGCTTGGCGCTCCAGGTGCCTCGGGGCATGGTGGTTCTCCTCAGGATGCGGTTGGAATGCAGCGCGGGCTGAGGGCGACTGCGTTGCCCACAATTTATGCAGTCAGCGGCGCTCAGCCGTAGGCTGCACCGGTACAGCCTTGTAGGACTTTGCGCCCGACGGGTTTCAGCTGAACACTGCCTTGGACCAAGCCAGGCCCCAAGGCAGGGTAGCCGGGCCAAATACAAAATGCAGCACGCGCCGTGGACGGTTGCTCGTGGACTTGGACGAGGCGTGCAGCAGCAGCGGGCGCATCGCCAGCGCGGTGCCCAGGTCTGCAACGCAGAGGACTTCGCCGCTGGCATCGCGCAGCGCCTGGGCGTTCCGTGGCGTCAATACACCCAGTTGGTGCGTGGCGGGCACCACACGCAGCGGGCCATCTTCACCTTGACACGGGTCCAGGTGCAGGCGCACCGCCAGCAACTCTTGCAGCAAGCGGGCGGGGGGCTGCACAAAAAGAGCGCCGTCCTTTTCAGACCAGCCTCGGAGCGCGGGATGCTCCACCCGCTCAGCGACTGGAATGCTCAGGTCCTGGTGCAGTGGAACGAGCCAATTGCGCGCTCGCGTTTTCTCGAAGTAGGTGCACTGCACCGCGACAGACGATGTGGGTAGAAGGGGCGCAATCGCAGGCATTCCCTGCAGCCGTTCTGCCAGGGCCTTGCACCAGGGGTACTTCAGCAGGTTGCGCTGGCCGCCGGAGTTGGGGGGACGTGCGGTGTTGCCGTCCTGCAGCGGGAGGTACTTGTCAACCTCCGCTGCTAGGGTTGCGCAGTCATCGGGTGTCAGCAGGCCGGGCAGCAGCACGAAGCCCTGGGTCTCCAGCACTGTGCTGCACCGGCTTGTGGACAAAAGAATATGAGTGAAATATGCCTCTAGCGCTTATATAACAAGCGCTAGCAGCTATCGTTTTTGAACAACTACATCCCCAGAGACTTCAGCAACGCCTCCGTGTCATCCTGCCCCGCAGGCGGTGGCGCGGGCACGGGAGGGGCTTCTTGCGACTGGGCCATCAGCGCGTCGGCATCCGGCACTTCCTGCGCCTCGAAGTCGTAGAGCTTGATGAACTCGGTGCGGTCGATGGCCAGTTCCAGGTAGAAGATGTTGTTGTTGCTGGTGTAGAAGGTCACACGCCGGGCTTCGGGCTTGTCCAGGTTGGCGTCCACGCTCAGCATCACCTGCTTGTTCAGCACCAGCATCTTGGGCTGGTTCTGGGTGATGTGGGTCTGCAGCTCGCGGCGCACCTTGCCGGTGAAGTCGCCCACCACCTGGTTCATCAGCTCGCCCATCACATTGCTCACTTCGTCCGACGTGTAGGAGCTGACCAGATCGTCCTTGGACATGCCCATGTTCAGCAGGTAGTTGGCATACAGCTCCATCGCGGCCTGGGCCGAGAAGTTGATGATGACCAGGCCCGAGAAGCCGCCATCGAACAGCACAAAACAGCCGATGTCGGGCTTGAGGCACGTCTTGCTGATGCGCTGCACCATGCCGGAGTAGTGGATCTGGCTGTGGGTGGCCACGTTCAAGACCCGGGTGACGGAGTTGCACAGGCTGATCAGCAGATCTTCGGTGCCGTAGACGGGGGATTTATCGGGGAGGCTCATGGTGTGGGTAGGCATCTGCCAGGAAAAACAACAACAAAACTGCAACGCAGACAGAGCATAGGCGATGGCGCACCGCGAGGCCAGAGTGCTTTCCGCCCTGGTGCGCTCAGCTGCGGGTGTTGGCCGTGCGGTTCTTGGGCGCAGAACTTGCGTGCCCTTGATCCGGGTCATACCACGTTGGCGCCCTGGGCCCGCATGGGATGCAGCGGATTGACAACCAACCGGGCAGGCGTATCGTGCCTCCCATACCAAAAGAGAGGGGCGCCAGATGGGTGTTGTCTATAACTATGGGTTGGCCGATTTCCAATCGATTGCGGCGGGCGCAGCGGTTTTGGCCAGTGGGGGGGGCGGCAGCTACCACGACGCTTGTTCGATCCTTCAGGAGCTGGCTGGTCAGGGCTGGAGCGGCACGGTCACGGTGCAGGACTATGACGGCGCCACCAACGCCTGTGTGCTCGCCATCATGGGCTCGCCCGATGCGGCCGACAGCCTCACGCTGTCTGCGGTGCAAAACTCGGTCAGCAACACCGTGGCCGTGATGGAGGCCAGTACCGGTGCCCTGCTGGGCGCCTTGATCCCTGTGGAGATCGGGCCCATCAATTCGCTCGTGCCGCTCATTGGCGCGGCCATGTCGCAGGGCGCGGTCTGGGTGGTCAACGGCGATGGCGCCGGCCGTGCCGTGCCCGAACTGCCCCAGACCACCTTCACCGGCGGTGCGCAGCTTGCGCCGTGCCCCGCTGTGCTGGCCAGCGATGCCTCTACGCTGGTGGATCTGGAATCCGCCGTGCTGGGCGCCTCCACCGCTGCGCGCGTGGAAACCCTGGCGGGTGGCGTGGTGGCCGGGTTTGGCGGGTATTCGGGCATCGCCATGTGGCCCTCCAACGCGGGCAACGGCTTTGCGTTGTCGGGCAGCTACATACCGGGCACGCTGGAGCAGGCGCGGGGCCTGGGGCAGTTTCTGCTACAGGCCGCCACGCCGCCCGCCACCGCTGCAGTGGCCGGTGTGATCACCATGATCACCGGCCGCCCAGCCAGCGCGGTGGTGACCAATTTTTTCATCACCTCGGTCGCGCAGTCCACCTCCAGCGCGTCGCTGGATTCGGGCATCATCCGCCTGGACAACACACAGGACCCGAGCCTGAGCACCGAGACGCACTATCTGTACAACCTGAACGAGAACCTCATCATGTACTCGTCTGCGAGCGTGGCGCCCGATGTCATCGCCCCCGACTCCATCTGCTACTACTCGGAAAGCACGGGCCGCGGCTTCTCCAACGCCAGCGACGACCTGGCCCTGTACTTTGACGCCGCCACGGGCAAGAGCACGGGCCAGATGGTGAGCGTGATCGCCGTACAGACGGCCCCCCAGCTTTACAACACCCCGGGTGTCGTGGCTTCGTTTGCCGGTTTGCTGCGCAACATGGGTTACGCCGGGGCGATGCCGTCGGCCTGAAGAATCAAGGGTTTTTGCCGCCATGGGTGATGAAGCAGACCTGAACAAGGAGCGGCTGGAGCTGGTGCTGGAGGCCGCCGGGCTGGACCTGTGGGAGAACGACCTGGTCAGCGGCCAGGTCACCCACAAGGCCACCAAGACCTTTGAGGAGCTGGGTTTTACCCAGGACGAAATCGTGACGGGCGTGCAGGACATCTTTGGCCTGTTCCACCCTGGCGACCTGGAAAGCGTCAAGCAGGCGGTGGCCGACCACGTGGCAGGCATCACACCGCAATACCGTGCCGAGTTCCGGCTGCGCTCCAAGGCGGGCGAGTGGATCTGGTTTGCCAACTACGGCCGCATCATGGACCGCAGCAGCGCCACGCCCGGCAAGCGGCTGATAGGTGTCACCTTCAACATCCATGACCGCAAGCAGAAGGAAGACGAGATTGCGCAGATCAACCAGCAGCTGCTGGAGCAGAACAAGCTGCTGCAAGAGCTCAATACCGCGCTGGAGTTGCTGGCCGCCAATGACTCGCTGACGGGCCTGGCCAACCGGCGCACGCTGATGGAACTGGGCGCGAACGAATGCAAACGCACCGAGCGTTTTGACCACCCGCTGTCCCTGCTGGTGGTGGACATTGACCTGTTCAAGACGGTCAACGACGCCTGGGGGCACCTTGCGGGAGACCGCGTGATCTGCGCCGTGGCCCAGGCCTGCGCGGCGCGCAAGCGCAGTGGTGTGGACATCGTGGCGCGGTTCGGGGGCGAGGAGTTTGTGATCGTATTGCCCGAAACCGATGGCGTCAGCGCCCTGCGTGTGGCCGAATCACTGCGCCACGATGTGGCCGCGTTGAGCGTGCCCGTGAATGAGCAGGGTGCGAGCGCTTCGGTCACCGTGAGCATCGGTGTGGCCACGATGCACAAGGGCTCGGGCATCGGCTTTGAAGAGCTGGTCAACCGTGCCGACAAGGCCCTGTACCGCGCCAAGGGCACGGGGCGCAACGCCGTGTACTGCGCCGATGTGCAGCAGGGTGGGGCCCCTGCGGTCCATGTACTCATCGAGCCGGACGAAGACGCAGACGCAGACGGCGTTGTCACCGCCTGAGCACCGTCCGCTCCTCACTCCTCGCTCGTCCACTCCACCTGCACGCCCAGGCTGCGCAGGTTCTCCACGAAGTGCGGGTGGGCGCGGCGGATGGGTGTGGCGTTGCGGATCTCCGAGCGCCCGGGGGTGCTCGCCGCCACCATGAAGAGCGCAATCGCCACGCGGATGATGTAGGGGCTCTCCACCACCGCAGGCGTCAGCGGGTTGCCGCCAAAGGTCACCAGCCGGTGCGGGTCGGACTGGAACACATGCGCGCCAAACTTCGACAGCTCGCCCGCCCAGCCTAAAGCGCCGTCGTACACCTTGTTCCAGAACAGCGCATTGCCCTCGGCCCGCACACCCAGGGCGATGAAGATGGGCAGCAGGTCCACCGGAAAGTACGGCCAGGGCGCCGCCTCCACCTTGGTCAGCACATTGCTGGTGAACGGCGTCTGCACCTTGAGCGGCCCCGCGCAGTGCGCGCGCGACCAGCCGTCCTCGTGCGTGACGGTGACGCCGAACTTGGCAAAGGTGCGGTCGATGAGCGGGAAATTTTCGGGCGCGCTGTTCTTCACCACCACGTCGCCCCCCGTGATCGCACCCAAGGCGAGGAAGGTGGTGATCTCGTGAAAATCTTCGTCAAAGCGGAACTCGCCACCGCGCAGGGTGGTGCCGCCGTGCACAGTGATGCGCGACGTGCCCATGCCCTCAATGCGCACGCCGATCATGGTCATGAAGCGGCAGAACTCCTGCACATGCGGCTCCGACGCGGCATTGGTCAGCACCGACGTGCCTTCGGCCGTGGCGGCGCACAGCACGAAGTTCTCGGTGGTGGTGACCGATGCGTAGTCCAGCCAGTGGTGGTTGGCCTGCAGCCTGCCGTCGCAGCGGATCAGCAGCGAGCCTTCGGCCCGTTCCACGCGCCCGCCAAAGCGGTGGAACACCTCCACATGCGGGTCGATCTCGCGCACGCCCAGCGTGCAGCCCTTGACGTTGTCCTCCAGCCGCGCCACGCCAAAGCGCGCCAGCAGCGGGGGCACCAGCATGATGGACGAGCGCATTTCCTCGGGCAGGCGGTGGTGGGCCGCGTCGAACGTGGTGGCATGGTGGTGCAGGTCCAGCGTGCCGGTGGCATGGTCCATGCGCACATCGCTGCCCAGGGTGCGGAAGATATCGAGGATCTTGCGCACGTCGGTGATGTCGGGCACGCCGAGCAGCCTGAGTGGCTCGTTGGTGAGCAGCGTGGCGCACAGCACGGGCAGTACCGCGTTCTTGTTGGCAGAAGGGGTGATGCGGCCCCGCAGCGGGGTGCCGCCGTGGACGACGAGGTTGGACATGGGGAGGGAGGAGAAGAGGCCTGGGCGGGCCAGGGGTTGCGCGAGGTCGATACTCTAACTGGGTTGGGGTTTTGGTGTGTTTAGGGGCGGGGTGCCTGGTTTGTGGGCGGAGGCCGGGGAGCGCGCCCGGCAGCGCGGTAACTTTCTTTCGCGTCGCCGAAAGAAAGTCACCAAAGAAAGGGCGACCCCCAGTCTGCGACCCCTTCGCGTTGCGAAGGGGCAACCTGCGGCGGGGCGGTTGCGGGGTGCGCCGTGGAACTCGCTTTGCGCTGGCGCGCGCCGCTCGGACAACCACGGCGAGTCAGTTCACGAGGCATGCGCGCTTCGACGCGCATGCTCACCCCGCAACCGCCCCGCCGCAGGCGCAGCCAGCAGGGGGTTGGGCACCCGAACATCCAACAGCCGCACAGCCACACGGGCCATTGCTTCGCTCGGCCTCGCGGTCGCGGCGCGAAGCGCCCGCGCGTTGTGGGCCGAGCGCAGCGCAGCGAAGCAATGGCCCGAGTGGATGTCCGCTCCCCGGGTTCCCTTCAGGATGCGCTGAGGAGCGCAGCGGCCAGCGGATCAGGGCTCGCGATTGTCTGAGCGCAACGAAGTGGAGCGAGTTCGAGCGAGACCCCGCTGGACGCGAGCACCGCAGGTTGCCCGCAGCGAAGCGAAGGGACGCAGCGTGTAGGGTCGCCTTCTCTTTGGTGACTTTCTCTTGGCGAGGCAAGAGAAAGTTACTGCGCCGCCGGGCGCACACCCCGGCCTCCGCCCTCTGCAAAGGCATGGGAATCGGCCAGTGCAGGGCTTCGACAAGCTCAGCCCGAACGGGCAGATGAACCGATCAGACCCTGACAAACTCAGCTCGAATGGCCGACAGCATGGGGTATGCTGCAAAAATAATAGCTATAAGCGCTTTATGGACAAGCGCCAGCGGCAGACACAACCAAAAATCAACCCCGCCCCTCAGCCGCCTGATGAATCGCCGCTCGAATCCTCGGATACGTCCCGCACCGGCACGCATTGCCCCCCATCGCCGCATCAATGTCCGCATCGCTGGGCTTGGGTGTTTTCTTGAGCAGCGCGCAGGCTGACATCAACTGCCCGCTCTGGCAGTAGCCGCACTGCGCCACATCCAGCACCGTCCATGCGGTGCGCAGGGCCGTGGCTTCGGGTCCTTGCAGGCCCTCGATGGTGGTCACATCGGCATCGCCCACGGCCGAGAGGGGCGTGATGCAGGCGCGCACGGGCTCGCCATTCAGATGCACGGTGCAGGCGCCGCACAGCGCCATGCCGCAGCCAAACTTGGTGCCGTTCATGTGAAGCTCGCCGCGCAGCACCCACAGCAGCGGGGTGTCGGGTTCGGCGGTGACGGAGATGGCTTTGCCGTTGATGCGCAAGGTCGTGGACATGGTGGTTCCTTGAATCGATTCAGGCCAGCTTCAGCGGCAGGGCGCGCAGGCGCTGACCGGTGAGTGCGAAAAGGGCACTGGCCACGGCGGGCGCAATGGGCGGCACGCCCGGCTCGCCCACGCCTTCTGGCGGCTCGGCGCTGTCGATGATGTGCGTTTCCACACGCGGGCAGTCGGCCATGCGGAGCAGTGGCACATCGTGAAAATTGCTCTGCTGCACCTGCCCGTCCTTCAGTGTGATCTCGCCATACAGCGCCGCCGTGAGGCCAAACACCACGCCGCTTTCCATCTGCTGCGCAATCAGGTTGGGGTTGATGGCCGCGCCGCAGTCGACAACGCACACCACGCGGTGCACGCGGATGGCCTTGTCCGCCCCCACCGACACTTCGGCCACCTGCGCCACGATGGAGCCGAACGACTGGTGCAATGCCACGCCGCGCGCACGCTTCTCGCCCGCTGCACCCGGTGCCAGCGGTTTTCCCCAGTCCGCCAGCTCGGCCGCCTTTTGCAGCACCTTCAGATGGCGCGGGTGCTTTTGCAGCAGTGCGGCGCGAAACGCCACCGGGTCCTGCTTGGCCGCTGCTGCGGCCTCGTCCACAAAACTTTCCTTGAAAAACGCCTGGTGCGAGTGTCCGACCGAGCGCCAGAAGCCGACCGGCAGCGGCAGGTCGACGATCTCGTGCGCAATGCGCGCATGGGGCCATTCGTAGGGCTGGTCGAACGCGCCTTCGGACGTGGTCTTGTCCGGCCCTGCGCCTGCGAGGCCAAAGGTGCGCACCAGCACCTGCGGCACGATGGCCTGGCCCACCGACACGTTGTGCCAAGCCACCAGCTGGCCCTGCGCGTCAAACCCCGCCTTGAAGCGGGCCATGCAGGCCGGGCGGTAGAAGTCGTGCTGCGTGTCCTGCTCGCGGCTCCACAGCGTTTGCACCGGCGCACCACCGGCCACCTTGGCTATGGCGGCGGCCTGGGCCACGTAGTCGGCCTCCAGCCTGCGGCCAAAGCCGCCACCCAGCAGCAGCTGGTGCAAGGTCACTTTTTCGTCGTCGATGCCTAGCGCCTTGGCCGCCGCGCGGCGCGCCAGGCCCGGCACCTGGGTGGATGTCCACACGGTGGCAGCGCCGTCTTTGAACTGCACTGTGCAGTTGATGGGCTCCAGCGCGGCGTGGGCCAGGTAGGGCGCGCGGTAGTCGGCGGTGATGGTGGTCGCAGCGCCTTGCATGGCCGCGTCCACATCGCCCGCGCTGTGGTAGCCAAAGCCTTTGGCCTGGTCCAGCGCCTGGGCCAGTCGCGCCATCACGGTGTCGCTCGACAAGGTGGCGGCGGGGCCGTGGTCCCATTCCACGGTGACTGCGGCGGCGGCCTTTTTGGCGTGCCACGGCGTGTCGGCAATCACGGCCACACCGCCCGTGCCGCCGTGGTAGGGCGCCACTTCGAGCACGTGCTTCACGCCGGGCAGCTTCTGGGCGGCGGCTGCATCAAAGCGGGCCACCTTGCCGCCGCGCGTGGGGCACATTACGAGACTGGCGTGCAGCAGGCTGGGCGGGTTGGCGTCGATGCCGAACACGGCCGTGCCGTCGAGTTTGGACGGCGCCTCGATGCGCGTGAGCGGCTTGCCGATCAGCTTGAACTGCGCGGGCTCTTTCAGCGTGACCTTGCCCGGCATGGGCTGCTGCGCGGCCAGGGCGGCCAGTTCGCCAAAGGTGGCGCGCTGGCCTGCAGAGTGTTCTACCCAGCCTGCGTTGGCCGTGCACTCGGTCGCCTGCACGCCCCACTGCGAAGCGGCAGCGCGGATCAGCATCGCACGCGCATGGGCGCCAGCTTCGCGCATGGGCAGCCACAGGTCTTTGATGCTGCTCGATCCGCCCGTCATCATCACGCCCACCTCGCGCATGGTCTTGGCCGTCAGCCAGCCCGCCACGGCTTTCATCGAGCCGTCGTTGTCGGGGTGAAAGGGCAGGCCGTCCACCACCGTGGCGAGGTTGTTGTAGATGTCGTCGATGGGCGTCATCTCCAGCCGCACCTGCGCCCAGTCGGCGTCCAGCTCTTCGGCCAGGATGGCGGCCAGGCCCGTGTGCGCGCCCTGGCCCATTTCGGACTTGGCCATCATCACCGTCACGGTGTTGTCGGCCCCCACTTTGACCCAGCCGTTCAACGCGGCCTGTCCGCTGGTCTGCGGCAGCGGGTCGGACGGGTGCAGGCGCTGGCGTGGCGGCATCACGCCCCAGCCAATGACCAGCGCGCCCGCTGTTGCGGCGCCGCCGAGGAGCACTGTGCGTCGTTTCACCATGGGTTCATTCCTTATTGGGGCCTTAGCCGCCCATCGTAAATCCGAGGGGCGTTTCTCCACCACCGGGATTGCCGCAGATTTTGAGTGTTTTTGGCCTCCAGCGCTTATATATAAAGCGCTATTAGCTACTGATTGCATAGCGTTTCGCCTACCCGACACAACGCGGGTGACCTGGCTTTACGCGTTCGCGCCGTGCCACCGTGTACGCCACCCGGCGTATTTCCCAAGCAGGCCCCGCTCTCCAGAATCCATTCCATCGCTCGATCACCCAGGGCCCCGCAAGGGACCGGCGAGCGAAGCGGTTTGATTGATTGAAACCACCACCGGAGAAGCACACATGCAACGTCGTTATTCCCTCAAAGCCCTTGCGGCCGTCGCTACGCTCGCTGGCCTGTCTGCGCTGCCAGCCCACGCCCAGGACACGATCAAGGTCGGCATCCTGCACAGCCTGTCGGGCACCATGGCCATCTCCGAGACCGTGTTGAAAGACACCGTGCTCATGGCCATCGACGAGATCAACGCCAAGGGCGGTGTGCTGGGCAAGAAGCTCGAACCCGTGGTGGTGGACCCGGCCTCCAACTGGCCCCTGTTCGCCGAAAAGACCAAGCAGCTGCTCGGCCAGGACAAGGTCTCGGTCATCTTCGGCTGCTGGACCTCGGTGTCGCGCAAGTCGGTGCTGCCAGTGGTTGAAGAAATGAACGGCCTGCTGTTCTACCCCGTGCAGTACGAGGGTGAAGAGCTGTCCAAGAACGTGTTCTACACCGGCGCCGCGCCCAACCAGCAAGCCATCCCTGCGGTGGACTACCTGATGAGCAAGGACGGCGGCAGCGCCAAGCGCTGGGTGCTCTTGGGCACAGACTATGTGTACCCCCGCACCACCAACAAGATCCTGCGCGCCTACCTCAAGTCCAAGGGCGTGAAGGACAGCGACATCGACGAGAAGTACACCCCGTTCGGCCACTCGGACTACCAGACCATCGTGGCCGACATCAAGAAGTTCAGCCAGGGCGGCAAGACGGCGGTGGTCTCCACCATCAACGGCGACTCTAACGTGCCCTTCTACAAGGAACTGGGCAACGCAGGCCTGAAGGCCAAGGACGTGCCTGTGGTCGCCTTCTCGGTGGGCGAGGAAGAACTGCGCGGCGTGGACACCAAGCCGCTGGTGGGCCACCTGGCCGCCTGGAACTACTTCCAGTCCATCAAGAGCCCGGCCAACACCGAGTTCATCAAGAAGTGGAGCGACTACGCCAAGGCCAAGGGCATTGCCGGCCACAAAGACAAGCCGCTCACCAACGACCCGATGGAAGCCACCTACATCGGTATCAACATGTGGGCCCAGGCCGTGACCAAGGCCAAGAGCACCGACACCGACAAGGTGATTGCCGCCATGGCTGGCCAGACCTTCAAGGCACCGTCGGGCATCGTCAGCAAGATGGACGAGAAGAACCACCACTTGCACAAGAGCGTGTTCATCGGCGAGATCAAGGCCGATGGCCAGTTCAACGTGGTGTGGAAGACGCCTGGTCCTGTGAAGGCCAAGCCATGGAGCCCGTACATCGAAGGCAACGACAAGAAGAAGGACGAGCCGGACGGCAAGTCGAAGCTGTGACACCCCCCTGAGGCGCTTCGCGCCTTCACCCCCTCTCTCACGCTTGCGCGTGGGAGGGGGGACGCCGCCAGCGCGGCGGGGCGGCCCTTGCGCGGCGGCCCTGGTCTTGGCCCTGCGCGCTGCACAGGCCTGTTTCTATTTGACCTACCGGCCCTCTCATGTTTGCCTCTTTCTTTCAACGCCTGATCGCCTGCCTGCTGCTGTGTGCAGCCGTGCAGGCGCACGCACTCACGGCCGAGGCGGCGCGGGCCATGGCCAGCGGCGATACCGACGAGCGCATCGCTGCGCTGCAGCAGGCCATTGCCACCCCCGACGACGCCACGCTGGCCTTTATCCGCGCGATGGGCGAAGACGCCGTCAAGATCGCAGGCGACAAGGCCATCGTCATGAAGGACGACAAGGGCTATGACCCGGTGAGTGGCGCCGAGGTGCCTGTGCCCGACGATGCCGAAGACATCGTCAACAACAACCGCATGCGGGGCGAGTTCGACGCAGCGCTGGCTTCGCTGCAACTGCTGTCGCCCGATGTGGCCCAGCGCCGCACCGCCATCGACGCGCTGCGCGAAGAGACCGACGAGGCGCGTCTGCCCCTCATCGAGAAGGCCCTTGCCGCCGAGAAGGACGTTGCCCTGCAAGCCCGGCTCGAAGCCATCCGCGCGCGCATCCTGCTGGCGAGTAGCGATGCGTCGCAACGCCTGAAGGCCGCGCAGTATCTGGCCACCAGCGGCAACCCCGGCACGCGCACCGTGCTGCTGGAGCAGCTGCGCAATGAACAGGATCCTCGGGTCAAAGCCGCCATCCAGGCCGCGCTGACAGCGGTGGAAGGCCGTCTGCAGTGGGGCGAGAAGCTGGCCGCGCTGTTCACCGGCATCAGCCTGGGCTCCATCCTGCTGTTGGTGGCGCTGGGCCTGGCCATCACCTACGGGCTGATGGGCGTGATCAACATGGCCCACGGTGAGCTGATGATGATCGGCGCCTATGCCACCTATGTGATGCAGGGTGTGTTCCAGCGGTATTTTCCGGGTGCGTTCGACTGGTACCTGGTCGCGGCCGTGCCGGTAGCATTCATGGCGTCGGCCCTGATGGGCGCGGTGCTGGAGCGCAGCGTGATCCGCTTCTTGTATGGCCGCCCGCTGGAGACGCTGCTGGCCACCTGGGGCATCAGCCTGATGCTGCAGCAGCTGGTGCGCACCGTGTTCGGTGCGCAAAACGTGGGCGTGGAAAACCCTGCGTGGATGAGCGGCGGCGTGCAGCTCATGGACAACCTGCAGCTGCCCTGGAACCGCGTGATCATCGTCGCCTTTGCGCTGGCGGTGCTGGCCGGCGTGGCCTTCCTCATCAGCAAGACACGGCTGGGCCTGTTCGTGCGCGGTGTTACGCAGAACCGGCCCATTGCCTCGTGCATGGGCGTGAATACGGCTCGGGTGGATACCTATGCCTTTGCACTGGGCTCGGGCATCGCGGGCCTGGCGGGCTGCGCGCTGAGCCAGGTTGGCAACGTGGGGCCCGACCTGGGGCAGAGCTACATCGTGGACTCGTTCATGGTGGTGGTGCTGGGCGGTGTGGGCCAGTTGGCCGGCACCGTGTATGCCGCGCTGGGCCTTGGTGTGCTCAACAAGTTCCTCGAAGGCTGGACGGGCGCCGTGCTGGCCAAGATCGCCGTGCTGGTCTTCATCATCATCTTCATCCAGAAGCGGCCGCAGGGCATCTTTGCGGTCAAGGGGCGTACGGCCGATTGAGGCCGATAGAGACAGACTGATATGACTACGCCATCTCCTATCCAACTTCCTGCTCCGGCACCGCTGCTTACCCGCAGCGGCTGGTCAGCCTTTATCGTCGCGCTCATCGTGGTGTGCGCCGTGGCGCCCGTACTCAATCTGTGGGTGCCCGCAGGCAGCGCATTCCACCTCAGCGACTACGCCGTGGCGCTGCTCGGCAAGATCATGTGCTACGCCATCTGCGCACTCGCCATGGACTTGATCTGGGGCTACACCGGCATCCTGAGCCTGGGCCACGGCCTGTTCTTCGCTTTGGGTGGCTATGTGATGGGCATGTATCTCATGCGCCAGATCGGCCGCGACGGCAACTACAAGAGCGACCTGCCCGACTTCATGGTGTTCCTCGACTGGAAGGAGCTGCCCTGGCACTGGGCGCTGTCCGACAGCTTTGTGGCCACCTTAATCCTCATCGTGGCGGTGCCCGGCGTGATCGCATTTGTGTTCGGCTACTTCGCCTTCCGCTCGCGCATCAAGGGCGTGTATTTTTCCATCATCACGCAGGCCATGACGTATGCGGCCATGCTGCTGTTCTTTCGCAACGAGACGGGCTTTGGCGGGAACAACGGCTTTACCGACTTCAAGCGCATTCTGGGCATGCCCCTGGCCACGCAGAATATGCGCATGACCCTGTTCGTGCTCACGGGCGTGACGTTGCTGGTGTTCTTTTTGCTGGCCCGCTGGCTGGTGCGCAGCAAGTTTGGCCGCGTGCTGCAGGCGGTGCGCGATGCCGAAACGCGCGTCATGTTCTCGGGCTACTCGCCGCTGCCCTACAAGCTCACCATCTGGACCATCAGCGCCATGATGTGCGGCGTGGCGGGCGCGCTGTATGTGCCGCAGGTCGGCATCATCAACCCCGGCGAGATGAGTGCCGCCAACTCCATCGAGATCGCGGTGTGGGCTGCAGTGGGTGGCCGCGCCACGCTGATCGGGCCCATCGTGGGGGCGTTCATCGTCAATGGTGCCAAGAGCTGGCTCACCGTGACGGCGCCAGAGTTCTGGCTGTACTTTCTGGGCGCGCTGTTCATCGCCGTCACGCTGTTCCTGCCCGATGGTGTGGTGGGCCTGGTGAAGAAGTTGAAGAAGAACAACAACAAGAAGACCGAAGGAGCCGCGCCATGACGCCTGATCTGATGGACGAAGGCGCGCGGCGCATTCAGGCCCGGCTGGCACCTGCTGCCCTGGGCCAGACCGAATCCGGTGGCCGCACTGCAGGCTTCTCGCGCATCGCCACGCCCGGCGAGGTGGATATCACCCACGGCCGCATCCTGTACCTGGAAGATGTGAACGTGAGCTTTGACGGCTTCAAAGCCATCAATAACCTGAGCCTGGACATCGCACCCGGCGAGCTGCGCTGCATCATCGGCCCCAATGGTGCGGGCAAGACGACGATGATGGACATCATCACCGGCAAGACGCGGCCGGACAGCGGCACGGTGTATTTCGGCTCGACCATCGACCTGCTGCGCCACAACGAGCCGGAGATCGCTAGCCTGGGGATCGGCCGCAAGTTTCAGAAGCCCACGGTGTTTGAGCAGCTCAGCGTGTTTGAAAACCTGGAACTGGCCTTGAAGACGCACAAGGGTGTGACGTCGAGCATGTTCTTCCGTCTCGATTCAGCGCAGTCGGACCGGCTGGCCGAGATCCTGCACACGATTCATCTGGCGGACAGCGTGGCGCGCATGGCGGGGAATCTGAGCCATGGGCAAAAGCAGTGGCTGGAGATTGGGATGCTGCTGATGCAGGACCCGAAGTTGTTGTTGCTGGATGAGCCGGTGGCGGGGATGACGGATGAGGAAACTGCGCGCACGGCGGAGCTGTTTTTGACACTCAAGGGCAAGCATTCGCTGATGGTGGTAGAGCACGACATGTCTTTCATTCGCACCATTTCGGAGATCGTGACGGTGTTGTGCGATGGGTCTGTGCTGGCGCAGGGGACGCTGGACCAGGTGCAGGCGGATGAGCGGGTGATTGAGGTTTATTTGGGGCGGTGATGGTGCTTTGCCGCTCTGGTTCCTTTGGTCTTGAGAATGTCCGCTATCCGTTCGGGCTGAGCCTGTCGAAGCCGGGGCTTGCGCGCTGGTTTGGGCGGTGTGCTTGTGTTGAGTGCGGAGGCCGGGTTGTCGCCCCGGCAGGCGACTCACTTTTCTTTGCTTCGCCAAAGAATAGTAAGCAAAAGAAAGGCGACCCCCAGTCTGCGAACCCTTCGCGTTGCGAAGGGGCAAACCTGCGGCGGGGCGGTTGCGGGGTGCGCCGTGGAACTCGCTTTGCGCCTGCGGCGCGCCGCTCGGACAACCACGGCGAGTCAGATCACGAAGCATGGGCGCTTCGACGCCCATGCTCACCCCGCAACCGCCCCGTCGCAGGCGCAGCCAGCAGGGGAGGGACAGCCGAACATCCAAACATCCACACGGGCCTTTGCTTCGCTCGGCCGCGTGTGCGCAGCGCGTGGCGTTTGCGCCCGCGAGATGGGGCCGAGCGCAGCGCAGCGAAGCAATGGCCCGTGTGGATGTCCGATCCCCGGGTTCCCTTCTGTGCGTGCCGAGAAGCGCAGGGCAGGGGGTGCGTGCGTGTGCCGAAGGACACACGCACTTCGTGCACTGACTCACCGCAGTTGTTCGAGCGGAGCGCCAAAGGCGCGCAGCGAGTTCTGCGGTGGCACCCTATGCCCGAGCATCACAGGTTGCCCGTAGCGCAGCGAAGGGACGCGCACAGTAGGGTCGCCTTCTCTTTGGTGACTTTCTCTTGGCGAGGCAAGAGAAAGTTACTGCGCCGCCGGGCGCACACCCCGGCTCCCGCCCTCAACAAAGGCACGCGGCCAGATCAGCACGAGAGCCCCGGCTTCGACAAGCTCAGCCCAAACGGGCAGTGAAGGCTATCAATAATATAGCTATTACCGCTTGCTGAATAAGCGCCAGAGGCCAAAAACACTCAAGAAACCACCATGCTCACCGTCCAAAACATCAACCAGTACTACGGCGGCTCCCACATCCTGCGCGACGTGAGCCTCACCGCCCAGGCCGGCAAAGTCACCGTCCTGCTAGGCCGCAACGGCGTCGGCAAAACCACGCTGCTCAAAAGCCTCATGGGCCTGGTCCCCATCAAAAGCGGGGGCATCACATTCGATGGCAAACCCATCGACAAAACCACTCCCTACGACCGGGCAAGAGCAGGCATCGGCTTCGTCCCCCAAGGCCGCGAGATCTTCGGCCGCCTCACGGTCGAAGAAAACCTGCGCATGGGCCTGGCCTACAAAAGCGGCTCCACGCCCGTGCCCCCGCACCTGTACGAGCTGTTTCCCGTGCTCAAGCAGATGCTCAAGCGCCGGGGTGGTGACCTATCCGGCGGGCAACAGCAGCAGCTGGCCATCGCCCGTGCCCTGGCCCCCGGCCCACGTCTGCTCATCCTGGACGAGCCCACCGAAGGCATCCAGCCCAGCATCATCAAAGACATCGGCCGCGTCATTCGCATGCTGGCAGACAAGGGTGAAATGGCCATCCTGCTGTGCGAGCAGTACTACGACTTCGCGCAGGAGCTGGCCGATGACTACCTGGTGATGGAGCGCGGCGAAGTGATTGCGCGCGGCCCGGGCAGCGAGATGGAAGCCAAGGGGATTCGCAGTCTGGTCGCCATCTGAATGAAGGCGACAGACGTTCAGGCCTGCACCAGGCGTTTTTGTGAACCACGCCAGCGCGACACACTCTCCATGATCAGCACCGTGCACAGCACCCAGGTGCCCGCCAGCAGCCAGCCCGCCAGCACATCGCTGGCGTAGTGCACCTGCAGCACCACGCGGCTCCAGCCAGTGGTGAAGGTGAGCGCGCCCGCTGCCAGCACCGCAGGCAAGTGCCAGGGCCTTGGCAGCAGGCGGGTAGCCAGGTAGGCCAGCATGGCGAAGGCCGCCATCGACGCGCTGCTGTGCCCGCTTGGAAAGCTGAAACCGTGGGCCTGTGCAATGCCATGTTCGTGTTCCGGCCGCACGCGTTCGAACAGTTTTTTCAGGATCTTGGTCAGTGCACCATTGCCCGCCAGGGCCACCAGCCAGCCGGTGGCCAGTAGGCGCTGCTGGCACGCCCACAGCAGCGCCGCCACCACCACGGTGCACCCAGTCAGCACCCACGAATCGCCCAGGTGCGTTAGCACTGCAAACCACTGCAGCACGGCCGTGTCGGCGTGCGTGCGCAGTCCTTGCGCAATGGCATCGTCCAGTGTTCCCCAACGGCCGCCCCCGCTCCAGCTTTCGGCCAGTTCGGCCATCGTGGCGCCCGCCAGCACCAGTGCGAATGCGCTGGCTCCCATGGCGGCCAGCACCACCCCATACGCCTGCGCGGGCAAAAACCTGCGCAGCGGCGGGCTGTGGTGCTGCGCGGTGCGCAAGCCGACCAAGGCCAGCGCGCCCACCAGGGCCGAGGCCACCATGCCTGCCACCCACCATTCCATCGGGTAGCGCGCCAGCAGCGCCCCCAGCGCGGCAAGGTCCATCGGGGTCGTGAGTGTCGTTGTCGTCATCGGGTGCTGGTGGCTTTCTGCGTTTTGTTTTGGAAGTCAATATGAGGGAGCCGGGCGTTGTAACCGAGTTCCCTACACCCCGCCACAGCGAAGGTGTATGCCCCCTTGCCATGGGGCGTCTGTCGGCAAACTCTGACAGGGCAAGGGCGCAGCTGCTGGCTGCGGCAGGGGCGCGGCGGGGCGATCATTCAGGTCACCGCATTACACAATTCAGGATGGCTGCAGGGGGCTCCCGGGCACAATCCGTGCCCAACGCTCCAGGCGTTGCCTCCTGACGCAGCCGTCGAACCATGACCCCTTCCGAGCATCCCCATCCTGTCCGTCCCCACGGGCCGATCCACCTGGTGGTGCCCAAGCGCCCCGGGGCCGACCTGGACCTGCTGCGCGCCAAGCTGGAGGGCGTGCCCGCCTTGCAGGAGCACGACGTGGTCTGGCATGTGCCCGACCAGCGCGGCGACATCGTGCAGCTGGCGCGCGATGCCGCGCAGGCTGCGCTGGCCGATGGCGGGCTGGTGGTGGCGGCAGGGGGTGACGGCACCATCAACGCCGTGGCCTCGGCGGCGCTGCTGGCGGGGGTGCCACTGGGGGTGGTGCCCATGGGCACGTTCAACTACTTCAGTCGCGAACACGGCCTGGCGCTGGACCCCGAAACCGCCGTGCAAGACCTGCTGCAGGCGCTGCGCAACGGCGACCTGCGCCCGGTCCAGGTCGGTTTTGTCAACCGGCGCATGTTTGTCGTCAACGCCAGTGTGGGCCTGTACCCCAAGATGCTGGCCGACCGCGAAATGGCCTCGCGCCGCTTTGGTCGAAAGCGCTGGGTGGCCGTGGCGGCTGCGGTGTGGAGCATGTTCCGCCCCTCGGCGGGCCGCCGCTGGCGCGTAGTGATGAAGACCGACCGTGGTGCCCAGGCGCAGCAAGAGGAGCACCTGGTCACCACGCTGTTTGTGGGCAACAACCCTTTGCAGCTCGACCGCATGGGCCTGCCGCAGGCGCAAACCGTGGCCGACGGCGGCAAGCTGGCCGTGGTCATGCTCAAGCCCCAAGGCCGCTGGGCCATAGCGCGCACGGTGTGGAACGCGGCCACCGGGCAGTTGCACAAAGACAATGCCGTGGTCAGTATGGCCTGTACCGAGCTGACCGTTACCCCCGCCAGTTGGCGCCCACCGCAAGTCAAGCTGGCGTTTGATGGCGAGCGCGAATGGATGGTGCCGCCCCTGCATTTCCGCCTGAGCGAGCGCCCGCTGTGGCTGGTGGCGCCCACCACCTTGATGCGTGATGATGAGCAGGAGGGCGAGACCCAGGGTGCGCCAGTTGCAGCACCAGAGCCCGCGTCGGTGCCCGGTCTCATGCCTGCATGACATTGGCCTGAAAGCACCGATGACCGTTTTGATGCACCTCTCGGATCTGCACTTTGGTGCACACGATCCTGCGGTGTGTGCGGCGGCCCAACGGCTGGCGCAGCGGCTGGGCGTGGCGATGGTGGTGGTGTCCGGCGACCTTACGCAGCGCGCCACCGCGGTGCAGTTTGAGCAGGCCGCGCGATTTGTCAAAGGCCTGCATGCCCGCTCTACCCTGGTGCTGGCGGGCAACCACGACCTGCCGCTGTTTGCCTGGTGGATGCGCTGGGGCCGCGCCTACGAGCGCTATGCCCACCAGTTCGGCATCGACCAGGAGCCCGTGCGGCAGATGGGCGCCTTTTATGTGGTGGGCGTGAACACCACCCGCGCCTGGCGGCACGAGCGGGGCAGCCTGTCGTCGGCGCAGATCGATCATGTGGCCATGCTGCTGGCGCGCGCCCCGCCAGATGCCTGGCGCATCGTGGCCAGCCACCACCCCCTGGTGTCCCGCGACGCCGCCGACCGCGCGCACCGGCCCCACCGAGCGGACGAAGCGTTGCAACGCTGGCGCGCGGCGGGCGCCCATATGCTGCTGTCAGGCCACGTGCACGAGCCCAGCGTGTTGCAGCCCCTGCCGGGCCTGTGGGCCTGCCGCGCGGGCACGGCGGTATCGCACCGCCTGCGCCACGGCAGCCCCAACAGCCTGGTGGTGCTGACGGTAGAAGCCTCAGGCGCCGCCGTGGGAGGCTGGGCCCGCTATGCAGCGCGCTGGGACTACGACGAAGTGGCGGGGGAGTTTGTGTGTGTGCTGCGGCAGGCGGTGGGGGCGGAGTGAATCGTGGACCCGCGGAGGCCGGGAGCGGCGCTTGATAAAAAAGGGGCGCCCAAAGGCGCCCCAACCTTGGGACTCTCCGTAAACCTTTCTGAAAAACGGATCAAAACCGGTGGCGCACCCCCACCGCAAAGCCGGTGCCCTGTGCGCTGACTACAGACGGCGGCGCAGGCAGTGTGCGGGTCTGGGTGCTGTCGCGCATCACCATGGCATACAGGTCCGTGCGCTTGGACAGGAAATAGTCATACCCCAGGGTGAACACCTTGCGCTCCACATTGCCGCCCGCCACCGTGGCAGGCACGGGGCCCACGGTGTCGCTGGTGCGGCGCACCGCGTAGCCCGCCAGCACACGGCCTGCACCCACGGGCACAGCAGCGCTCACATCCCACACCCGATACGACAGGTTGAGCGGCGCAGCGGCCGTGCCCCGGTTGTCGATGCGGCCCAGGTGGGCGAACAGCTTGACCACCTCGAAGTCGTACGACGCCGCCAGTTGCCAGGCGCGTGTGTCGTTGGGCGAGGTGCCGTCGGCGAAGGTGCCGGGGTTCTTCTTCACGCTCTGCCATGCCAGCGATGCGGCCCACGGGCCTCGGGCGTAGGCCAGGCGCGCAGCGTTGTTGCCGCCGCCCTGGCCTTCAGAGATAGCGTGCGCCACCGAGGCATTGAAGCCCGCGACGTTGGGGCTGTCATACACCACCGAGTTGGCCCATGCCGTGCCACCCGTGAGCGGGCTGCCGATGAAGGTGACCAGGTTCAGCGGCCCCAGCACGGTGGAATCGCCAAACGCGTTGGAGGTGATGGAGTTCAGGAACAGCAGCGATGTGACATTGCCCAGCCGCACGCGGCCCCAGTCGCGGTGCGACACGCCCACCCAGGCGGCGCGCGAGAACACGGGGTCGGCCGCCACATTCACCGGTGCGGGCAGCGCATCGTTGCGGCCGGTGGCGCCGGAGTCGTTGCGCACAAAAGACGACAGCTCAAACTGTGCCGACAGCCCGCCGCCCAGGTCTTCGGTGCCGCGCACGCCCCAGTGGCTGGTGGACATGCCGCCACCGTCCAGCTTGGTCACGGCGCGGTCTTGCGCATTGATGCCGGCGGCGGGGCCCGCAAAGTGGCCCACGGCGGCATCGACCAGGCCATACAGCTGTAGTCCGGGGCCGGATGCTGGCTGTGCCTGCGCGGCGAGGGTGGTGGCAGACAGGGCTGCAGCGGTGCCCAGGGCGCGTGTCCAGCGCCGACGGGCCCGAGGGTGGAAGAGTTGGGGTGTGGGGGAGGTGCGAGGTTTCATGGTGTCTTTCGATGGGTGAGGGGCAAGCGGAGGGCGAACCGGTCCACGGCGCAGCCAGGGCTGTTCCGAAAACGCAGTTCAACGGGGGAGGGCGTCAGCGCGTTGTGTGCGCCGAAAGCGGTGCGGCTAGGGTGCGCCGGTCTGGCGTGCCGATGCCCAGGGTGGGGCGGCAGCGCAGGGCCCCAGCCACCTGGGGTGGCGGTGGGCAAGGGCCAGAAAAATGGGCGTGGCTGTGCCTGGCATGCGGCGCTCGCGCGGCAGTGCGGGTGATCGGGGCGGGGGGTCAGCGGTTCGGCGTCAGTGCACCGCGCCTTCACAGGCGCCACGCATGCCTTGCGCGATGAAACGCACCAGCAGTGGCCCCGCTGCAGCCTCGTCGCCCGGCTGGTTCTGGCCGTACGACAGGCGCTCGATGCGCTGGTCGTTCACATGGTGCAGCAGCGCGCCCAGCGCGAACTGGTAGCACCATGCGGCCTGGCTGCGCGTGGCCTGGGGCAGGGCGGCGGCAATCGCATCAATGAACGCATGGGCCAGTGGGTCGAACAGCTCGCGGATGATGGGCTCGTCTTCTTCCAGGTGGTCGTTCATGCCGCGCGACAGCAGGCGCAGAAAGTGGTGGCCCGCAGGCTGGCGAGCCACCTCCAGCACGGGCAGCACGAAGGCCTTGACGATTTCGTCCAGAAGCTGACCGGGTGGGGCCGCCTGCTGGGCTTGGGCCAGTGACTGCAGCCGCACATCGATGTAGCCCGCATGCGCGCGAAAGATGGCGTGGTACAGCGAGAGCTTGGGTCCGTAGTAGTAGCCCACCAGCGCCAGCGGCACACCGGCTTCGTCGGCAATGTCGCGGATCGACACGCCATGAAAACCGCGCGTGGCAAACAGCCGCTCGGCCGCCTGCAGGATGTTGGCCTGGCGATTGGGAGCCAGCGCTTCTTCGCTGGTGGCGCTGCGGGCCGCAGCACGCTTGCGCGCCGGGGCTTTCGCGGCAGGGGCGGCGGGCACGGTGGCCGCAGTCTGGGGGGTGGATCGGGATTTGGGCATAGGCTGGTTTATACGGTTGTATAAATTTATTGAACACTCGTACAAACCCCAGTCGATTTGAATTTGTACGTTCGTATAATTTTTTCATGCCACCCGCTGCAGGACCTGTCAGATCTGGCTTGCGGGGTGTCGCTGCAACTTCCATCCATTCCAACAGGAGACAGACACCATGTTCACCCGCCGCCGTTTCACCCAGCTTTCTGCCGCCCTGCTGTCCACCGTGGGCGGTGCTCCTGCCGCCTGGGCGCAGGCCGGCAAAGACGCCATGCCCGACATGGCGCGCATCATCTCGGGCTTTCCGGCCGGGGGCACGGCCGATGCGCTGGCGCGCCGTGTGGGCGACCGCATGCGCGGCCACTACGCAGCGTCCTTGGTGGTGGACAACAAACCCGGCGCAGGCGGGCAGATCGGCATCCTCAACCTGCGCGACAGCCCGGCCGATGGCACCAGCCTGCTCATCACGCCGTCGTCCATGTTGTCCATCTACCCCTACACCTACCCCAAGCTGCGCTACACGCTGGACGATGTGGCGCCCGTGTCACTGGGCGCCATGTTCGACCACGGCCTGGCCGTGGGCCCCGGTGTGCCCGACAGCGTGCGCACGCTGGCCGACCTGCTGGACTGGATGCGCGCCAACCCCGGCAGCGCCAACTACGGCAGCCCCGGCGCGGGCTCCATGCCGCACATGGTGGGCGTGCTGCTGGGGCAGTTCAGCAAGATCGACATGCGCCACATTGCCTACCGGGGCACGGTGCCCGGCATGCAAGACCTGCTGGGCGGGCAGATCCCTGCGTTCTGGGGGCCGATTGGCGACTACCTGCAGCATGGCAAGGGCGGCAAGCTGCGCGTGCTGGCCATTGCGGGCAGCAAGCGCTCGCCGTTCCTGCCGCAGGTGCCCACGCTGACGGAGTTGGGCTACCCCCTCAAGGTCAGCGAGTGGTACGGCTTCTTTCTGCCTGGCAAGGCCACGCCCGAGACCATCAAGCGCGCATCCGATGCCCTGCAGGCTGCGTTGAGCCAGCCCGAGGTGGTGGACTACGGAAAGCAGTACGGCCTGGAGATCAAGCCCTCCACCGCCGCGCAGCTGGCGCAGATGCTCAAGGCCGATGCCGACCAGTGGCGCGGCCTCATCAAGCAGACCGGCTTCACGGCCGAATCCTGATCGCCTTGTTTCGACCTTTCCACCCGACCCCGCCATGACCACCACGCTCGCCACACCTGCGCGCCGCATCGTCGATATCTCGATGCACCTTGAAAACGATGTTGTCTCCGACCCGCCGGGCCTGGGCCCGCGCATCCATTACATCGACCACCAGATGAGCTTTGCGGACCTGGCGCAGTTCTTTCCAGGCCTCCAGAAGGAAGACCTGCCCAACGGCGAATCCTGGGCGGTGGAGGACGTGCAGCTCAACACCCACAACGGCACCCACCTGGACGCGCCCTACCACTTTGCGTCCACCATGGATGGCGGGCAGCGCGCGCTGTCCATTGACGAGGTGGATCTGAACTGGTGCTTCCAGCCCGGCGTGAAGCTGGACTTTCGCCACCTGCCCGACGGCTACGTGGTGCAGGCCGCCGATGTGGAGGCCGAACTCGCACGCATCGGCCACACGCTGCAGCCACTGGAGATCGTGGTCGTCAACACCCGCGCTGGCAGCGCCTACGGCACGGCGGGCTACACGCGCGCGGGTTGCGGCATGGGCTACGAGGCCACCATGTACCTGCTGGAGCGCGGCGTGCGCCTGACCGGCACCGACGCCTGGAGCTGGGACGCCCCCTTCGCCTATACCGCGCAGCGCTATGCCGAAAGCGGCGACGCATCGCTGATCTGGGAGGGCCACAAGGCCGGGCGCGACATTGGCTACTGCCACCTCGAAAAACTGCACAACCTGGAGGCGCTGCCCGCCAGCGGCTTTTACATCTCGTGCTTTCCGGTCAAGGTGCGCGGCGCCTCGGCAGGCTGGACGCGGGCCGTGGCCATCTTCGACCCGGTGCTGCCGCTGCAGCCGGCGGCCGGAGTGGCGCCATGAAACTCGCCACCCTGCGTAACGGCCTGCGCGATGGCCGCCTGGTGGTGGTGTCGACGGATGCGCGCCGCTGCATCGACGCCAGCCCCGTGGCCCCCACGCTGCTCGATGCCCTGGAGCGCTGGAGTGTGGTGGAGCCCGCGCTGCACGACCTGGCCCGCACCGTGAACGCGCCCGCCGCCCTGGGCGCCATACCCTTTGATGCGCGCCAGTGTTTGGCACCGCTGCCACGCACCTGGCAGTGGCTGGACGGCTCGGCCTTTCTGAACCACGGCCACCTCATGGAGCGCGCGTTCAAGGTGCCGCCGGTGGCCGACTTCGACACCATTCCGCTCATGTACCAGGGCGCGGCCGACGACTTTCTGGGCCCACACGACGATGTGGCCCTGCCGTCCGAAGCCGACCAGATCGACTTTGAGGGCGAGTTTGGCGTGGTGCTCAGCGAAACCCCCCTGGGCGTCACCGCCGAAGAGGCGCTGCAGCATGTGCGCCTCATCGTGCTCATCAACGACTGGAGCCTGCGTGCCTTCGGCCCGCGCGAGGCCAAAAGCGGCTTTGGCTTTGTGCAGGCAAAGCCCTCCACCGCATTCGCGCCCATCGCCGTCACGCCCGACGAACTGGGCGCAGCGTGGAACGGCGGCCGCGTGCACCTGCGGCTGCAGACGCAGCGCAACGGCAAATGGTTTGGCCACCCGCGCGGCGGCGCCATGCACTTTGACTTCGGCCAGTTGATCGCCCATGCGGCGCGCACGCGCAAGCTGTCGGCAGGCACCCTGATTGGCTCGGGCACCGTGTCGAATGCGGATGTGGCCGTGGGCTCGTCCTGCATCGCCGAGCGCCGCATGGTCGAAGCCCTGGCCGACGGCGCGCCGCGCACACCGTTTCTGCGCTTTGGCGAACGGGTGTGCATGGTGGCGCTGGACGAGCAGGGCCAGCCCGCGCCGTTTGGCGTGATCGATCAGATGGTGGTGCCGGGCGACGCTGCGGGCCCCGGGCGGGTGAATACTTTAGATGCTATTAGTTCGATAGCAATATAGGCTTGATGGTCGTGCGATAGAGGCCAAAAAAGCTTGAATTTTTCGCTCCAGTCCATCGCGCCGTGGGGCCGCCGCCTCACCCTCCATCACCCGCAGCGCTGGCTCTTTCTCCCTCTCCCCTCGCGGGAGAGGGCTGGGGAGAGGGGGCGCTCTGGGGCTCGGTGCCCCCCTCTCCCCTGGCCCCCTCCCAGCAGGGGCGATGGGGCATACCAAGTCAGCTTCCGCCGCACGGCCCGGGGTGTTTTCACCGGTTGACCAGCCGGTGGGCGGCGCCTATTCTGGCTGGCAGGGGCCGGTGACGCCCCCCTATACCAACACACTCCCCCACCTCCCCCGCGCCATGCACAAAGAATTCCACCACGACGCCGTGCGCCGGCTGCAGTCGCTGATCGAGCGCGAAACCGGCGCGCCGCTGCGCGAAGAAGCCCTCGCCGAGATGGCTGCCATCCTGCGCCAGGGCGACGGCCCGGAAGGTGCCGCCACCGATGACCGGTCTGTGGCCCCACGTGAGGTCACCATCCTGCTGGCCGACCTGCGCGGGTTCACCGCACTGTCGGGCTCGCAACCGGCGTCGGTGGTGATTGCGGCGCTCAACCGCTGCCTGGCGCGGTTGTCCGAAGTGGTGTTCAAGTACCAGGGCAGCATCGACAAGTTCATGGGCGACTCGATCATGGTGCTGTTCGGTGCGCCTGTGGCGCGCGAGGACGATGTGGATCGCGCGCTGTTGTGTGCCGTGGAGATGCAGATGGCCATGCGCGAGCTGAACTTGGCACACCTGCGCGAGCGCCTGCCCGAGGTCTTCCTGGGCATTGGCGTGAACACGGGCACGGTGATGGCAGGGCGTTTTGGCTCGGACGTTTATTCCGAATACACAGTGATCGGCGAGGCCGTCAATCTGGCCTCGCGCATCGAGGCGCTGAGCCTGCGCGGCCAGGTGCTCATCAGCGACACGACGTACCAGCGCTGCTGGGGTCTGGTGTCGGCGTCGGCGCCAATGCAGGTCTACGTCAAGGGCCGCACGCAGCCCGTGAGCCTGCGCGAGCTGATCGCCATCCCTTCGCAAAAGCTCAAGGTGCCGCGCCAGGAGTTCCGCCGCAGCCACCGGGTGGATGCGCGCCTGCCCTGCCTGTGCCAGCGCATGCAGGACAAGATCGTGGTGCCCCACATCGTGCACGGTGCCATCCGCGACATTGGCTACCACGGCCTGCTGGTGGAGCTGATCGAGCCGCTGGAGCCGCACAGCGAGATCAAGCTGGAGTTTGAGCTGCCGCTGGTGGACTACCGCGTGGCTGATGTTTACGCGCGCGTCATCACCCTCAAGCAGGAAGGCGACGAGTGGGTGGCGGGCTTGGAGTTCACCTCGATCAGCGCCGAATGCCATGCCAAGGTGCAGATGTTTGTGCAGCTGCTGGTAGCGCACTGATCGACGCGGGTGTGCCCCGGGGCACATTCAACAGCCCAGCATCTGCGCTAGATCGTTCAGGTCTGTGGCGTGCAGATCGTTGCCAGGCTGTGGCGTACTGTCCTTGGGCTGTGCGGCGCCCAGTTCCAGGGGGCGCTCGACGTAGGCGGTGCGCAGGCCACATGCGCGGGCAGCGGCCAAGTCGTCGTGGTGCGTGGCTACCAGCGCCACCTGTTCGGGCTGCAGGTCAAACACGCGCGCTACGCCCAGGTAGGTCTCGGGGCTGGGTTTGTAGGCCTTGAACACCTCGGCGCTTAGCACGCAGTCCCACGGTAGCCTGGCGCGCTTGGCCATGTTGGTGAGCAGGCCGATGTTGCCGTTGGACAGCGTGGTGATGGTGAAGCGTGTCTTGAGCCGCGTGAGGCCTTCCACGCTGTCGGGCCAGGCATCGAGCCGGTGCCACACATGGTTGAGGTGGCGGCGCTCGGCCTCGGGCAGGTGCGCTAGGCCAAAGCGCGGCAGGATTTCGTCGAGGATGCTGCGGTGCAGGTCGTCGACCAGTGTCCAGCCCTGCTCACCCCGCATCACGCGGGCCATTGCCGGCTGGTAGCCGGCGCGCCACGCCAGCGCAAACGCGTCTCCATCTACCGCAGGGTACAGCGCCTGCATCTCGCGCACGATGCTGCCGTGCCAGTCCACCACGGTGCCAAAGATGTCGAACGCCAGCACCTTCACGGTGCTGGCGATGTGGTCTGCTGTGCTTGGGGTGGTCGTCATTCGCAGTCCTTGAAAAAGGAGGAAGGGCGTGGTCAGGGCGTCAGCGTAGCAGCCATAGCTGAAATGGCTTTGAACCTGGGTTACATATTTCCCCGCTTCAGCAAGGCGGTGCTTTGCATGCTATGGTTACAAAAATCGGGTTTACCCCCGTAACTGCGTTTCTTTCTCTCCTTCTCCCTGTCTCGTCTACCTTCTGCGCCCTGCCGTCGCTTGCCGGTGCAGCGTCTCCCCTGTTGTTGCCATGACCGCGCCCCTTTCCCCCACGTCCATCGCCGCCACCCCTACCGACGACCGCACCTTGGTGCGCGCCGTGCTGGCCCTCGGGGTCGGCGGCTTTTCCATCGGCACGGGTGAGTTCGTCATCATGGGCCTGCTGCCTGAGGTAGCGCGCGACATTGGTGTGAGCATCCCGCAGGCCGGGCATGTCATCAGCGCCTATGCGCTGGGCGTAGTGGTGGGCGCGCCCGTGCTGGCCGTGCTGTGCGCCCACTGGGGGCGGCGCGCGCTGCTGATGGCGCTGATGGTGGTGTATGCGCTGGGCAATTTCGCATCGGCGCTGGCCCCGGGCTATGGGTCGCTGAGCGCCATGCGCCTGTTCACCGGTCTGCCACACGGCACCTACTTTGGCGTGGCCGCGCTGGTGGCCGCCGCACTGGCGCCACCGGGGCGCCGCGCACGCGCAGTGGGCTGGGTCATGCTGGGCCTCACCACCGCCACGCTGGTGGGTGTGCCCATTGCCGCTGCGCTGGGCGAGGCTTTTGGCTGGCGCGCTGCGTTTGTGTTTGTGGGTTTGATCGCGGTGGCCGCCGTGGTCATGGTGCGCCTTTGGGTGCCCGCCATGCCCGCGTCGCACGGCGCCAGCCCGCTGCGCGAGCTGGGCGCGCTGGCCCGCAAGCAGGTGTGGTTCACGCTGGGCATTGGCGCCATTGGTTTTGGTGGCATGTTTGCAGTGTTCAGCTACATCAAGCCCACCTTGATCGAAGTGGCCGGCATGCCGCCTGCGCTCATGCCCTTTGTGCTGTCGCTGTTTGGCCTGGGCATGGTGGCGGGCAATTTGGTCGGCTCGCGCATGGCCGACAAGGCGCTGATGCCTGCTGTGGGCAAGGTGCTGGTGTGGTCCATCCTCGTACTGGCGCTGTTTGTGCCCGCCGCACACCACCCTGCCAGCGCCGCGCTGGCCACGTTCTTTTTGGGAACCTTGGTGGCCATCGGCCCCGCGCTGCAGATCCGCCTGATGGACGTGGCGGGCGACGCGCAAACCCTGGCCGCCGCACTCAACCACTCGGCCTTCAACGCCGCCAATGCGCTGGGCGCGTGGCTGGGCGGCGTGGGCATTGCGGCAGGCTTGGGCTGGACGTCTACCGGGTGGGTGGGCGTGTTGCTGGGGCTTGGCGGCGTGGGCATGTTTGCGTGGGCGCTGGTTAGCGAGCGAAACACCAGGCGCGTCGCCGCCTGAAGACCACGGGCCACTGACCTGTGTTGTGTCGCGGCGGTGCGACACTGCCGCAATCCATGGAGAAATGACCGCGTTGTGCCTTAAAGTGGCAGCGGGCCGGCCTTACTGCCAGCCACGTCGCTCGGACGGTTCCGGGCGCTTACGTGAAAGTCACCACAGCATGTCTGCTTCTCAAGGCAAGCGCCGCTTTGCGCGCATCGATCGCCTCCCTCCCTACGTCTTCAACATCACGGCCGAGCTCAAGCTGGCCGCCCGCCGCCGTGGCGAAGACATCATCGACATGAGCATGGGCAACCCCGACGGGGCCACGCCGCCGCACATCGTCGCCAAGCTCACCGAAGTGGCCCAGCGGCCCGACACCCACGGCTACAGCGCCAGCAAAGGTATCCCGCGCCTGCGCCGCGCCATCAGCCACTGGTACAAAGACCGCTACGCGGTGGACATCAACCCCGACACTGAGGCCATCGTCACCATCGGCTCCAAAGAAGGGCTGGCCCACCTCATGCTGGCCACGCTGGACCGGGGCGATACCGTGCTGGTGCCAGACCCGAGCTACCCCATCCACATCTACGGCGCGGTGATTGCCGGTGCTGACATTCGCAGCGTGCCCGTGGCGCCCGACGTAGACTTTTTTGCCGAGCTGGAAAAGGCCATTCGCGGCAGCTACCCCAAGCCCAAGATGATGATCTTCGGCTTTCCCAGCAATCCCACCGCGCAGTGTGTAGAGCTGAGTTTCTTCGAGCGCGTGATCGCCCTGGCCAAGAAGCACGACATCCTGGTGGTGCACGACCTGGCCTATGCCGACATCGTGTACGACGGCTACCGCGCCCCCAGCATCATGGAAGTGCCCGGCGCCAAGGACGTGGCGGTGGAGTTTTTCACCCTGAGCAAAAGCTACAACATGGCTGGCTGGCGCGTGGGCTTCATGGTGGGCAACCCCGACCTGGTGGCTGCGCTGGCCCGCATCAAGAGCTACCACGACTACGGCACCTTTACGCCCCTGCAGGTGGCTGCTATTGCCGCGCTGGAGGGCGACCAGCAGTGCGTGAAAGACATCGCCGCCCAGTACCAGCGCCGCCGCGACGTGCTCTACAAGGGCCTCACCGAAGCGGGCTGGGCGGTGGACTGCCCCAAGGCCAGCATGTACATCTGGGCCCGCATCCCCGAGCCCTACCGCGCGCTGGGTTCGCTGGAGTTCGCGCGGCAGCTGCTCGACAAAGCCAAGGTGTGCGTGTCTCCCGGCATTGGTTTTGGCGACCAGGGGGACGAGTACGTGCGCTTTGCGCTGATCGAGAACGAGGCGCGGATTCGGCAGGCGGTGCGGGGGATTCGCGCAATGTTCAAGGCGGATGGGTTGCTCATGGCGCCTACGACAGCGGCGGCCTGACATTGGAAGAGGCCGTTTGGGGACTGAACTCCAATTGATTCTGAATGGGGATTGGGGCTTGCCCCCTCCTTGGGGCCATAGCGGTCTTGAAGTTCTCACTACTATTCGGTTGTGCGAGGAACCCATGCTTCAGAACTACGTGCTGCTCCGAGAATTCCTCCCGCGCGATCAGGAGGTGTTCTGTTCGCTGCAGGAAGATCAAGACGTAGGTCAGTTTGTAGATTGGTTGCCACGAACGCGCTATCAAGCGGAGGTTGCTTTCTGGGATGCGCTGGAGCAGCAGGTTATGCCGATCAGAAGCCGATTTTTCTACGCTGTCGAAGTGGACTCCATCGTGGCGGGGAGCGTGGGGTTCACGTTGCTCAGCGGTGGTAGCGCTGACTGTGGGTGGTTCTTGCGTAAGAACTTTTGGGGTAAAGGCATTGGCACGAAGGCTGTTGCCTTATTAGTAGAAGATGCCTTCGCAAAAGGCATTTCTAAGCTGAGAGCATCTGCTAGAAGCCAAAACATCGGCTCTATAAGGGTTGCAGAGAAGTGCGGCTTTCAGCGCCTTGGAGAGAAAAATGGGCGTGTATTTTTCGAGGTTATTGATAACCGAAAGGTTTGTCCTGCCGTCTCATAGACCACCACCTCACATCGCCCAAATCCTAGGCGCTTCCCCGTCCAACCCCCACAACACCTCCCTCCAGGCCACCCGCACCGCCTTGAGCAGCTTCATCGCGGGCTCCACCTGCGGAGCCAGCACGCGCACCACCGCCATGCGTTCGTTGGGGCTGGTGGCGCCGGCGGTGGCTTTGACCTGGGGGTGCTGATCCATCACTGCACGGGCCGCGTCCAGGGCCGCGTCGCGGCGCGTGCGGTCGAGCGGCGTGCCTGCGGCAAAGAACATGCTGGCCATGCAGCGGTGGCCTGCTAAACCCAAGGGGCTGCTCAGCAGCCGGTCGTCTGCGGCGTCGATCACGCCCCGCTCCAGCCACAGGCCTGGCACTTCCAGGTGCTGGGTGAAGCGGCCTTGCTCAAACGGCTGGCCCGCGTGCGGCAGGCCCAGTGCGGTCACGTCCCAGGCAATGCATTCGGCGCCGGGGGCGAGGTTCAGCGTGAGGTGGTTTTCGGCGTGGCAGGCGCTGTAGCACAGGGCCTCCAGGGGCAGCCATTCCAGGCGTGCGCCCTCGGCCAGGGTGAGGTGGCTGCGCTGCAAGGCCAGCGGGCCGGTGGAGCGGTAGAAGCGCGTGGCGCCGGGGGTGGTGACCAGGCCGTGGGCGCCGGGGCCGACGGTGGTGGTGATGTCCAGCGTGTCGCCGCCCACCAGGCCGCCGGGTGGATGCACCAGCACGTTGTGGCAGATGGCGTCGCCCTCGGGGTACAGGCTTTGCAGGATGCGCAGCGGGCCGTTGTGCTCGTAGCGGGCTACGGTGCGGGCGTTGTTGTTTTGTGCCGTGTAGTCGAGCTGCAGGCGGGCGTGCCAGGACATGGAGGAGTCTTTGCTATCAAATAAGTAGCTTATTGCGCAATGCAGATAAGCGCTAGGGGCCTTTTAGGCAGAATAATAGCTGACGGTAGGTGGGTGCTTGGTTTGTTTTCGGAGACGGGCCGGTGGCGGGGCTGCACAGCATCGTCTGCTCCTCCCTTTGGCAGGCCCTCCCTCGCGACAACGGCGCGAGGGGGGGGTGTGAGCTGTTCTAAAACTCCAGGTTGTCAATCAACCGCGTGCTGCCCAGCCGCGCAGCCCCCAGTGCCACCAGCGAGCCCGCTGCATCGGCCGCTGTGGCGGGCAACAGATCGGCGCGGCGGCGTACGGTGAGGTAGTCCGGTGCCCAGCCCCGCGCGCGCAGGGCGTCCAAGGCCCGGGGCTCCACCGCGCTGCGGTCGTTGGGCGCAGCGTTCAGCCATTGCTGTGCCAGTTGCTTCAATGCCTGCGACAGGGCTACGGCTTCTTGCCGCTCTTCCAGGCTGAGGTAGCCGTTGCGTGAACTCAATGCCAGGCCATCGGCCGCGCGGCAGGTCTCGCCCGCTACCACCTCAATCGGCAGCGCAAACTGCTGCACCATGTGGCGGATCACCATGAGCTGCTGGTAGTCCTTTTTGCCGAACACGGCGGTGCCGCCCGTCTGGCCGAGCACGCAGGCAAAGAGCTTCATCACCACCGTGCTCACGCCTGTGAAGAAGCCGGGGCGGAAATGGCCTTCCAGCATGTCGGCCAGTGCTGCGTCGGGGTGCACCTTGAAGGTCTGGGGCTGTGGGTACAGGTCGGCCTCGCGCGGGGCAAACAGCACATCGCAGCCCGCAGCTTGCAGTTGTGCGCAATCGGCCTCCCAGGTGCGGGGGTAGCTGTCAAAGTCCTCGTGCGGCAAAAACTGCAGGCGATTCACAAAGATGCTGGCCACCGTCACGTCGCCCAGGGGCTTGGCCTGGCGCACCAGGGCGATGTGCCCGTCGTGCAGGTTGCCCATGGTGGGCACAAAGGCGGGGCGGCGATAGGAGGCCAGGGCCTGGCGCAGGTCTGCAATGGAACGGGCAATCAGCATGGGGTGGGAGAGGTCGAAAAGAAATGAAGAAATGCGGTGAAGGCTCACCAGGCGTGCAAGGCGTTGTCCGGGAACTGCCCCTGCTTCACGGCCTGCACATAAGCCTCCATGGCGCCGCGCACGCTGCCTGCGTCCTGCATGAAGTTGTGGACGAACTTCGGCATCTTTCCGAGGTTCATGCCCAGCATGTCGTGCAACACCAGCACCTGGCCGGCCGTGCCGTTGCCCGCGCCGATGCCGATGGTGTGGCAGTGCAGCAGCTCGGCCGTCAGCTCGGCGGCCAGTATGGCGGGCACCATCTCCAGCACCAGCATGGCGGCGCCTGCGTCTTGCAGCTCATGCGCCTCCTTGCGCAGGGTGCGGGCGTCATCGTCGGTCTTGCCCTGAACGCGGTAGCCGCCCAGGGCATGCACCGTCTGCGGTGTGAGGCCCAGGTGGGCGCACACCGGCACGCCGCGCCGCACTAAAAACTCCACCGTGGGCGCTGTCCAGCCCCCACCTTCGAGCTTGACCATGTGCGCTCCCGCCTGCATCAATACGCAGGCGCTGCGCAGCGCCTGCTCTGGGCTCTCGGCATAGGTGCCGTAGGGCAGGTCGGCCACGAGCCAAGCCGTGCCCTGCACCCGGTGCAGGCCACGCGCTACGCTGGCCGTGTGGTAGGCCATGGTGTCCAGCGTCACGCCCACCGTGCTGGGCAGGCCCTGGCACACCATGCCCAGCGAATCCCCCACCAGAATGCATTCCACCCCCGCCGCATCGGCCACGGCCGCAAACGTGGCGTCGTAGGCGGTGAGCATGGTGATCTTCTCGCCCGCTGCGCGCATCTGCGCCAGGCGCGGCAGGCTGACCGGGCGGCGTTGGGGCAGGGGGGATGCGGGCGGCAGGGTGCCGTAGGGCGTGGCTGGGGGGGCTGCAGGGCTGGTCATGGGGCGCTCCGGTCGGGGGCTGTGAAATTGCGGCCGAGTCTATGCGAGATGGGCGCGGCGCTTGCCACACCCCATACTTGAGAAAGTGCTATTTATTTGATAGCTAATTGCGCTTTGTTTGCGATGCTCAGAAGACTATTTGGCTTGGGTTGAGGCTGCACGGCGTACGCCCTCAGGGCGGGTGTCAACGCTCGGGCAGTGCGCGCCAACGACGCCATAGGGGCGACAAGGCGGCCACCAGCAGGGCCGTGCTGACGGCCACGGCGGGCGCGCCCGTCAGTAGCTCCGGCCACGAACCGTCGGGCAGCTCCAGCGCGCGGGCGGCTTCGTCCCACACGCTGGCCGACCCCGCCAGGGACAGCGCCAGGCCCAGGCCCAGCAGCGTGGAGGCCCCCCAGGGGCGGCGCAGCAGCGCAATGCGCACCCAGGCCAGCGCCAGCAGCGTGGCCGGCACCAGCGGCAGCATGATGTTGTTGGCCAGGCCCGCCACGCCCAGAAGCATCAGTGCAGGGGCGGCCAGCGTGAGCGCGCCACACAGGGCAGCAATCTGCCGCAGCGACAGCAGCCGCGCGGCGATCAGCGCCAGCGCCGCGAAGAAGCCCGCGCTGGCGGCGGCCAGCACACTGCTGCGCTGGCGCTCCTGCGCCCTTTGCGACGGCGTGGCGCCTTCCAGGTGGTGGGCGACGAGGCCGGGCTGTGCCATGCCGTAGCGGGGGTGTGCCCATTGCACCAGGCGGGGCGGCGGACTGAGGTGCTGTTGCAGCGCGCTGTGCAGGTTGTCGCGCCATTGGCTGGGCGAACGCGCGAGGTCGCCGGCAAAGCAGGCACGGGGGTCGCGAGAAACGGCGACATCGCAATCCCGCCCATCCCGGGGAGACTGGGCAGCCCGGGCGTCCCGTGCGCGGTCCTGCGGCTGCGCGGTGCCTGCATGCTGCGCCTTGTAGTTGCGCCACTCTTGGGCCAGGGGCGATTGCAGGGCGGCCTGGTAGGCGCTGACGAGCTGCTGCGCCTGGTCCTGCGCCGACGCCCCCGGCCGCACGGGTGCGTATCCCCATCGGCCCAGCGCCGCGCCGTAGTGCACCAGTTGCTGCGCAATGGCATCGGTGTCGGCCTGGGCCAGCCAATGCAGGGATTGCAGCGCGTTGGTTGCGCAGCCGGGGTCGTATTCCCTGTACCTCTGGTTCTCGTTGCATTTGTCGTTGTCATGGATCTCGGCGGCGGCTGTGGACGGCTCAGCAGCCTGCATGGCCTGTGCGGCCTGTGTCCACTCGACCAGCCGCGCCGCGTTGTCCGGCGCCAGCAGCAGCTCCCAGCGGCGCACATGCCAAGCCGCCTGCTGCTGGGCGGCGGTGTCCTGGCCCTGCCACAGGCGCTGGATGCGGTCGCGGTAGGCCGCGTCCAGCAGCAGCGTGGGGGCCAGCAGCAGGGCGAAAAACAGTGCGCCCCACAGGTATTCGCACCACAGGCCCAGGCGCGGCGCGGGTGCGATCTCGCGCCAGCGGTTGTGGATGCGCACGCGCCACAGCCACCACTGCGCCAGGCCAAAGGCGATGATCCAGGCGATGATGCCGCCCACCTGCCGCGTCGTGTCCTCGGGCCGGTTCCACGTGGCGACCACTGTGCCTTCGGGGCTGCCCATCCAGCGCGCGGGTTCGGCCGTCCAGCCAATCCACCCGCCGAACATCAGCAGGCACCACAGCAGCGCCAGCGGCAGATACCAGTGCAGGCGCAACTGCCACAGCAGCGGGCTGTGCATCAAAAACCATTGGTCCCAGGCGGTGGTCAGGCGGCGCATGGTGTGTCAATCTTTCACGAAAAGGCGGCGGGTCGAGTCGGTGATGTCGCGCAAATAGCCCAGCGGCAGCCCCGCATCCACGGCGGCGCGCAGGAAGTCGGCGGCGCTGGTGTCGCCCTGAAAGCTCACGATGTGTGTGTGCCCGTTGACCTGGTGCGTGTGCGGGGGCAACTGGCCCAGCCAGGCGCTCAGGGCGGGCTCCGGCCAGCTTGTCTCGAACTCGATCGCGCAACCCGCCATCTGCGCAAAGCGTTCCTGCACGCTGCGCGGCTGGCCGTGCTCCAGGAACAGCACGGCATCGGCCACTTTCTCCACCTCATACAGTTGCTGAGAGCTGAGCACCAGTGCCATCGGGCGCCAGGGCGAGCGCGCCAGCGATTGCAGATCAGACAGTAAGGTCTGCTGGGCGTTGATGTCCAGGTTGGCCAGCGGTTCATCAAGCAACAGCACGCATGGCTGGGTGAGCAGCGCGCGGGCGAGTTCAAAGCGCATCTTGTAGCCCGAGGAGAGCTGCTTCCACTGGTGGCCGCGAAAGGGCCGCAGCGACAGCCGGGCAATCACCAGCTCCACCAGGCAGCGGTTGGCCTCGCCCACCACGCCGTGGCTGCGCGCGGCGAACTGCAGGTGGTCCATGAGCTGCCCGCCCCAGGGGTGTGGGCGCTGCGGGATGTAAGCCAGCTGTGATCGCAAGGCATAGGGGTCGCGGGCAGTGGCGCCCCAGTCGAGCTGGCCGGCGTCTGGCGCCAGGTCGGCCGCGAGCAGGCGCAGCAGGGTGGTCTTGCCATTGCCGTTCTCGCCCACCAAGCCCAGGATGTGGCCTGGCGCCACCTGCACGTCCACCGGGCCCAGGGTGAAAGCCCCCTTGCGAAAGCGCTTGACCAGCCCCGAGCCCTGCACCCGCCGGGTCTGCCTGCCTGCTGCTGTGAGCGTTGCGTTGTGGGTGTGGTGGTGGGCGCCGCGGACGGCGGCGAGAGCGGTGTGCAGCAGCGCGGCGCGTTGTGCTGCCGGGGCCTGGGCTGGTAGTGCATCCCAGGCATCCAGGCTGGCCAGCACCTGCTGCTGCACGGACGGAGGTACGGGCAGGGCTGCGTCCAGCAGCGTGCACCAGGCGCCGTGCCATTGGCCCGCGCCCAGTGCGTGCTCGGCCGCCAGCGCCCATGGCGGCGCGTGCGCAGGGGCGGGCTGCGCCGAAGCCGTGGCATTGTTTTCCATGTGGACTCCCTCTGTGGATAGGCCCGTCTGTGCGGGCTGCGGGTGCCGGCGTGCGGGCCGCACCCGGCACGTCGGTGGCGGGGCTTTATAGCATTTGCCCCGGTGGGGGGAGCGATGCCGCTATGCTTGGCGCCCCATGAACAAACGCCGCGACAACCCGATGACTCCTGAAGCCCTGGCGACACTGGCGCGCGAGGATGTGCACCGCGCCCTGCAAGAAGACGTGGGCAGCGGTGACCTGACCGCCGGCCTGATCGACCCCACCCGCCGCGCCCGTGCCCGCATCCTGGCGCGCGAATCCGCCGTGATCTGCGGCGCCCCCTGGGCCGAAGCCGCCTTGCGCGCACTTGACCCCACGGTCCAAATCACCTGGCATGTGGCAGAGGGCCAGCGATGCGCGCCCGACCAGGTGGTGCTGGAGCTGGAGGGCAATGCCCGCGCACTACTGTCGGCCGAGCGCACTGCGCTCAACTTTCTGCAACTGCTGTCGGCCGTGGCCACCAAAACCCGCACCTATGTGGATGTGGTGGCGGGCACCCGCGCCCACATCGTGGACACGCGCAAGACCATCCCCGGCCTGCGCCTGGCGCAAAAGTACGCCGTGCGCGTGGGCGGCGGCACCAATCACCGCATCGGTCTGCACGACGCAGTGCTCATCAAGGAAAACCACATCGCCGCCGCCGGTGGCGTGACGGCTGTGCTCAAAGCCGCCCAGACTGTGGCAGCTCAAGCAAAGTTCGTCGAGATTGAAGTGGAAACCCTGGAGCAACTGACCGAGGCGCTGGATGCAGGTGCCAAGATGGTGCTGCTCGACAACATGCCGCTGCCCACGCTGCGCGAGGCGGTGCGCATCAACGCGGGCCGTGCAATTTTGGAAATATCGGGCGGCGTCACGCTCGAAGGCTTGCGCGAACTGGCCGAGACGGGGGTGGACCGCATCTCTATCGGCACGCTGACCAAGGACGTCAAGGCGACGGACTTTTCCATGCGCCTGCAGGAGCTGTCATGACCACCGCTGTAATGAACCGCATCGACGTGGAGTACGAGCAGCCGCTCGATACCGAGGAAGGCTCCGTCTGCTCCACCAAACACGCCTGGGCGCGCGTGCCACCCGAACCCACGCAGGCCGAACGCCTCGCGCTCAAGGACAAGATTCGCCGCCTGCTCAAAGAGAAAAATGCGGTGATGGTGTCGCACTACTACGTGCACCCCGACCTGCAGGATCTGGCCGAGGAAACTGGCGGCCTGGTGAGCGACTCGCTGGAGATGGCCCGCTTTGGCCGCGACCATGCCGCGCAGACCCTGGTGGTGAGCGGCGTACGCTTCATGGGTGAGACGGCCAAGATTTTGAGCCCCGAAAAGACGGTGCTCATGCCCGACCTGGATGCGACCTGCTCGCTCGATCTGGGCTGTCCTGTGGAGGAATTCAGCGCGTTCTGCGACGCCCACCCCGACCGCACCGTGGTGGTCTACGCCAACACCAGCGCGGCCGTGAAGGCGCGGGCCGATTGGCTGGTCACATCCAGCTGCGCGCTCGACATCGTCGGCGCCTTGAAGGCAGCAGGGCAAAAGATCCTGTGGGCGCCCGATCGCCACCTGGGCGCCTACATCCAGCGCGAAACCGGGGCCGACATGGTGTTCTGGAACGGCGCCTGCATCGTGCACGACGAGTTCAAAGCCTTCGAGCTGGAGGCGCTCAGAAAAGAACACCCCCACGCCAAGGTGCTGGTCCATCCTGAAAGCCCTGCAGACGTGATCGCCCTGGCCGATGCCGTGGGCTCCACCAGCGCCATCCTCAAGGCCGCACGCGAGATGGATGCCACCGAATTCATCGTAGCCACCGACAACGGCATGATGCACAAGCTGCGCACGCTGAACCCCGGCAAGGTGTTCATTGAGGCCCCCACCGCCGGCAACAGCGCCACCTGCAAGAGTTGCGCACACTGCCCCTGGATGGCGATGAACGGCCTGGCCGATGTGGTGCGGGTGCTGGAGACCGGCGCCAACGCGATCCATGTGGACCCGGCGCTGATCCCGCGCGCGCGCCAGCCGATTGACCGCATGCTGGCCTTCACGGCCGCGCTGAGGAACGGGCAGCCCACGGCGGGCCTGGTCCCTGGCATCGGGGCCGCCTGAGGCATCACGCAGGTATTGAATCGTGGCGCACCCGACGGGCGCGGACTACGCCACGCCGTCCACAATGACGTGCCGCGTGCCCGCCGAGCAGCTTTCAATGCGGGCCCGGATGCGATAGACATCGCGCAGCATGGCTGCCGTGATCACCTGCTCGCAAGGCCCGCTGTGCTGCGCCTGGCCGTTGGCGATCACCAGGGCGTGGTCGCAGTAGCGCAGGGCCTGGTTGATGTCGTGCAGCGCGATGAACACGATCAGCCCCCGTTCCTGTGCCAGCGAGCGCATGAAGTCCAGCACCTGGATCTGACGGTGCAGGTCGAGCGCGCTGGTGGGCTCGTCCATGAGCAGGATCTCGGGGTCGCGCGCCAGCGTCTGGGCGATGGATACCAGTTGCCGCTGGCCGCCACTGAGTTCCCCTAGATTGCGAAAGGCAAGGTCTGCGATGCCCAGTGACACGGTGATGGCGTCCACCTGCGCCAGTTCGGCGTCGCTCACCGCCCAGCCCTGGTGCTGCTGTTTGGCGGCCAGCAGTATGGATTCAACCACCGTGAGCCGCGCGGTGGCGCTGATGTCCTGCGGCATGTAGCAGATGCCCTCGGGCCCCTTGCGGGTGCTCTGCAGCACGATCTGGCCCGGTCCCTTGAGCATGCCGGCCATGCGCTTGAACAGGGTGGATTTGCCCGCCGCGTTGGGCCCGATCACGGCCACCACCTGCCCCGCATGGAAGACGGGGGTGTTGACGTTCGCAAGTACCGTGCGGCTGCCATAGTGCGCTCCCACCCCTTGCAACTGGAGCGTCACCATGAGCGCTCCCTGCGGCCCAGGATGAGCGAGATGAAGAAGGGCACGCCTATGAGCGAGGTCACGACGCCGATGGGAAAGATGGCCCCAGGGATCAGCGTTTTGCTGACCACCGAGCTGATCGACAGCAGCAATGCGCCGGTCATGACCGACGCGGGCAGAAAGAACCGCTGGTCCTCGCCGATCAGCATGCGTGCGATGTGCGGGCCCACCAGGCCCACAAAGCCGATGGTGCCGACAAACGCTACCGGGAAGGCCGCCAGAAGGCTGATCAGCACCAGCGTTTGCAGCCGCAGGCGCGCCACGTTGATGCCGAAGCTGGCGGCCTTGTCATCGCCCAGGCGCAGGGCCGTCAGTGCCCAGCTGTTGCGCGCAAAAAGGGGTAGCGTGACCATGAGAACCAGGCAGGTCACAACCAGCTTCGGCCAGGTGGCCTTGGTCAGGCTGCCCATGGTCCAGAACACCACGGCCGCCACGGCCTGCTCGGTGGCGAAATACTGCACCAGCGCCAGCAGCGCATTGAAGGTGAACACCAGCGCAATACCCAGCAGCACGATGGTCTCGGTGGTCACGCCGCGTTTCATGCTCAGCAGGTGGATCAACCCGGCCGACAGCATCGCCATCACAAAGGCATTCAGCGGCACCACATACCCGGCCACCGTGGGGAACAGGGCAACGCCGAAGGCCAGCCCGAGCGCGGCGCCAAAGCTGGCCGCCGCCGAAATACCCAGCGTAAACGGACTGGCCAGCGGGTTGTTGAGCGTGGTCTGCATCTGTGCGCCCGCCACCGACAGCGCAGCACCCACAGCCAGCGCCATGAGCGCGGTGGGCAGGCGGATGTCCCACACCACCACGCGCAGTTGCACGGGCACGCTGTCGGGCCACAGCACAGCCTGCACCACGTCCTTCACGCTGTAGCCCACCGGCCCAAGCGCAAGGTCCAGCAGCAGGCTCAAGGTCGTCAGCACGAAAAACCCCAGCAGCAGCCAGCGCTTGCGGCGCACCAGGGCACGGTAGCCAGCGCCCTGGCTTGCAGGGGGTGCCATCGCCGTGGTCGTCATGGGGCAGCCTTGGCGGTGGAGGGCGCTGCGGAGGCTGTGGGTGTTGCGCCATCCAGGCTCACGAAGTAGCCGGGCTCATAGGGCACGGGCAGAAAGCGTTTGTGCATCTCACGGTAGGTGGCGTCCGGGTCGAGGTCTGTGAACAAGGCTGGGTGGAACCACTTGGCCAACTGCTGGATGGCTACAAACTCGTACGGGCTGTTGTAAAACTGGTGCCAGATGGCATGGAACGCGCGGTCTTGCGCAGCTCGGGTGCCTGCGTAGGCGGGGCGGCGGGTATAGGTTTCGAGCTTGCGCCGGGCCTCTGCCAGGTCGGCACCGGGGCCCACGCCAATCCAGTGGCCGGAGGGTACGTAGGCCTCCCAGTTGGCGCTGGTGACCACGACCTGGTCGGGGTTGGAGGCGATTACCTGCTCGGGGTTGAGCTGGCCGAAGGTGCCGGGAATCACGCCCTTGGCAACGTTCGTGCCCCCCGCCACTTCCACGTATTTGCCGAAGTTCTCGTTGCCAAAGCTCAGGCAGCAGTCTTCGGTGTAGCCGCCGATGCGTTCGATGAACACCTTGGGGCGCGGGGGCTGCTCGGCGGCGATGGTGTCTGCCACGCGCCGGATCTGCGCCGCGCGGTACGCGATGAACTCTTCAGCGCGCGCTTCCTTGCCAAGCAGCCGGCCCATCAGGCGCATGGTGGGCTCGGTGTTCTCCATGGGGCGATGGCGAAAGTCCACATACACCACCGGAATTCCCAGCGCCGCCAGTTTCTCGATGTAGCGGGCGTCATCGGTGGCCCGTTGGGCCTCGATGTTCAGCAGGATCACGTCGGGCTTCTGCGCAATGGCCTGTTCGATGTCGAAGGTGCCGTCTTCAAAGCCGCCAAAGGTGGGAATGTCGGCGATGCGCGGGAATTTCCTGGCGTACGCAGAATAGGTGTCGGGGTCGGCCTGGATCAGGTCCTTGCGCCAGCCCACGATGCGCTGGATCGGGTTGTCCGTATCGAGTGCGGCCACCAGGTACAGCTGCCGCCCTTCACCCAGGATCACGCGCTGCACAGGCACCTGCACTTGCACGTTGCGCCCCAGCAGGTCGGTCACCGTGACCTTGTGGCTGCCGGAGGGTGGGGGGGATGCAGCGCCTTCGGGGGCTGCGGCCGGAGAAACCAGAAAAATGCCGGCGGCGATGCCTGCCAGCACAAGGATAAGAAGCGCGATGCGCCAGCGGTGACCCATTGCCATGTCAAAGACTCTTTGTGAATGAAGGGGTGGGGTAGGAAAAGAAGCGACGCGCCTCGTGCCTTGTCGGTCACGGCCCGGCAAGGCTGGCTGCGCCTGGCTGGGCGCGGCTGTGGCGCAGCACGGCGACGATCACCGCCAGGGCGGCGGCATAGGCCGCCGCCACGAGGAAGTAGGTGGTGTGCAAGCCCAGCAGCTGGGTCAGGCCCCCGCCCAGTGCGATGCCGGCCATGGACGAGAACTGGGCGGTGCTCTGCGCCACGCCCAGAATGCGCCCCTGCCGTTGCCCGCTCGTGGCATGCGAAATCAGGGCCATCAGCACCGGCGTGGTGGCGCCCAGCAGCACCCCCCAGGCAAAGTGCAGTGCGATAAAAAAAGCCACGCTGTGAGTAGCCCCCGCCAGCGCCGTCAGCAAGGCGCAGGCGGCAGCCACCCAGGCCATGCGGACCAGGGCGTCGGGGCCCTGCAGGCGTTCGAAGTAGCGCGCCCAGAGTGTGGCCGACACGATGAACCCCATGGAAAGAAGCCCGTAACACAGGCCCACCACCCAGTTGTCCACGGCAAACACCGAGCGGACATACATCGCAAACGGGGTTTGCGTGAGCATGCGGGCCACCAGCAGGATGCCCAACACGGCCAGCAGCCCGGCCACGGGGGACGCAAACCAGGATGGTGGTTGCAGCGGCGCTGCGTTGCCTGACGTGGGTGGCAGTGATGGCACTGCCTTCACGCCCTGGGCGCTGCCTGCGGCAGGACGGGGCGGCAGCAGCACGGCCACGGCTGCAGCGCACACTGCGCACAGCAGCGCTGCGATGAGGTTGATCCAGAAGAACGTGGCGTGGTCCAGGATGAGCCCGCCCGCCAGCGCCCCTGCCAGCGAGCCCACGTTCGTGGATACCTGCAGGTAGGCAAACAGGCGCCCCCGGACCGCTGGCACCACGGCGCTCACACCGTAGGCCTGCGCCGGTGCCAGATAGCCTGCGCACGCCCCTTGCAGAAAGCGCAGTGCCAGGATTGTCCAGACATCCTGCGTAAAGGCCAGGGCCAGCTGTGTGATGGCCAGCCCCAGAAGCGCCCGGACCATCATGGGCTTGTGCCCGAAGCGGTCCCCCACCTTGCCCCAGAACGTGCTGGTGAGCGCCACGCCCAGCATGGGACCCACATACACAGCAATGCCCGCAAACGCCAGGACGCCGGGCGATGCGCCCAGGGATTGCAGGTGCACCGGCCAGAAGGGCCCGCTCATTTCCATGGCGCCCATGGAAATGAGCTGGATCACGAACAGGGCGTGAACCAGGCGGGGCAGGGCGCCCGATGCGGCTGGCCCGGAGACCATCAAACCTTCCCGCAGGCCTGGGCCGCACCCAGCGGGTTGGGTCGCCGGTGCTGCAGGCGGTAGTCTGCGTATTGCTGCAAGTGCATGCGCAACACCGAGCGGGTGGGCCAGGCCGCATGCAGGAACTGCTCGCGCTCCGCGCGCCACAATTGCGGCTCGACACGCGCCTGCACCGCATCGAAGGCGCCCTCGGTTTCCTTGCGAAGAATCTCCCAGAGCCAGGTGGTTGGCAACTGGTACTCGTGCGTGAGCGCCAGGGCCAGTTCATGCAGATGGCACACAAAACAGGCGTCGAGCACGAAGGTGCGCACGGGCTCGATGTCGTCCCGGAAGACGGTGGGCAGGATCCCCGGGTGCACATAGGGCTGCAGTGTGTAGCCGCGCGCTTCCAGCAGCGGGGCAAACGTGCGCCCGTCGCCAAAGTCCCGGATCAGCAGGCCCCGGGGGCTGCCATCCTCGGAACACAGCACGGACGTGTTTTGCTGGTGGGCCTCCAGGCCGATGCCGTAAAGCAGGTAGATCGCGACCACAGGCCGTGTGACGGCGCGCGCGTACTGCCTGAAATACGCACCCACCGTTTCAGGCGTGGCACGGCCCGCTGCGCGTTCGATCAGTTCCGTCACCAGCGGCCGTGCGTCCAGCGGCGAAGCCGTGAACAAGGTGGCTACCGTGATGGGCAGCAGACCGTCGCTGCGGTCCAGCGCTTGGCGGGCCCCGCGGTAGGCCACAGAGAGGTGCCTCCCCGGGCGGTCCTCCTGGCGGACTGCGTGGCGGTAGTGCAGCGCCACTTCTTCGGGAAAAATTTCAAGGCGGCGGTCAAAGCCGTTTTCCTCGGCCAGGATGCGTTCGATCACTGTGCTGATGCGCGGCCCCATGTGGATCGACTTGGCCTGCAGGCTGCGTTGTTCGCTGGTGAGCCACAGCGCCAGGGGCAGCTTGATGAACGGCGTGGGCCCGGGCAGCTGCGGCACCATGGTGCGAAACGACATGGTGGGGCGGGTGTCGATGTCGATGCCGTCGGTGATGAGCACCCCCTCGGCAATTTCGTCCGCGTAGGCTTCCTTCACGTAGTGCTCCAGGTGCCACGTGTGGATGGGCAGGGGCAGCCAGTCGTCAGCGTTCTGCTGCCGTGCCCGAAGGCTATCGCTCCAGCGCTGCCACACGTCCGGGAACTGCTGGGAAAACCAGGTGCGGTAGTCCCGCACATGGGGCATGCGTTCCACATAGGCCATGTCGGCCCGCAGTGCAGCGATGCGCACGGGCACGCACGCATTGAATTCCGGTGACAGCTGTGCGACTTCGGCGGGGCTCAGCTGGGGCTTGGTTTTCCAGGTGGGGTAGAAGGGGTGCCCTTCGAGCGAGCCCCACTGCTCCAGCAGCACCGCGGCATCCCGCGCGGTACGGTGGTGGCGCACATAGTCCACCAGGCCCTTGGAGCCGGTGTCCAAAATGGCTCGCCGCAGTTCTTCGTTCCAGTGGCGGCGGTGGCTGCGTGCCAGCGCGTCATTAGCGACGCTGTTGGCCATGTCGTTCTTGAGCCCGGCGAGGCCCTGGGGCGTGGCGGTGAAGTCAAAACAGGGCGCGAGCAGATCGATGAGCTGGTCGGGTGTGTCGATGGCCGTCTTCTTGCCGCTCGGCTCCACGAGGGTGATCGTGCCGTCGAGCAGGAACGTGCGGGCGGGTGCGGCCCGCAGCGCCGAGAAATACACTAGGGCATGGTGCTCCCACAGCGGGAACCAGGCCGTATCGCCGTGCGGGGCAAAGACCAGTGATCCACTGTCGAGAATGCCCTCGGCGAACAGGCAGCGCACCAGGCGCCGCAGTGCGTTGTGCTGCGCGAGAGCCTGTGCGTCTTGTGGCGGAGGGATCGAGGCCGAGCTGGGTTCTGGCCGGGCCAGGGTATGGGTAGAGAGGTGCATGGGAAAGCAGGGCAGGGCACGCCCGTCAGGCGGGCCAGGTGGATGGGAAGTAGTCGAGCGCCGAGCCGCGCAGGCCCTGCATGTAGTCCACGTTCCAGTCGAAGATCTCCTGGATGTGGGGTAGTGGCACGTTGAGCCGCCGTCCCATTTCCACCAGCACGGCCAGGCCGTAGGCGACATCCTCCTGGAACGCGCGGCTGTCCTTGTCGATCACGTAGCCGGGTTGGCCAGCGGCCTGCACCATCGGGGCTTCGATCGCGTCATAGGCCTGGTTGGAGCGCAGCACGGACAGCAGCGTGCGGGGGTCGCGTACTTGGTCTCCGTAGGCTTCGACGATCTCCTGGTGCAGGGGTTTGACCGACGACAGGTTGATGCCCAGGCGTTGCTCGGCGGCCTTGCACAGCCGCTGGTTTTCTTCGTCGCTGCGCGCGAGGAAATACGCGCCCAGCTCGGTGCAGTCCGTCCACCAGTAGACGGGTGCAGGAAAGGTGCGCTCGTGCCACTGGCTGTAGGGGCCTGCCAATCCATAGACCACCGAGCTGTGCATGATGGGATTGCCCGGCGTCAGCGTGATTTCGAGGTAGTGGTCGAGCAACTCCACCGGTGCTGCGTACAGGCGCTGCAGCATCCGTTGCAGGGCAGTGCGTGCGCTGGCGCCTTCTCGGGCGTGGGTGCCCACGTGCAGCACCTGCTTGGCGCCCCCCATGCGCACCGAAACACCGGGATGCAGGTCGTACGCGGTGTGGGGCACGTCCTTCATGCCCCAGATCACCGCGTTGGGCCGTTCTGCCAGGATCTGCTCGGCCAGCCAGTCAAAGCCGCAAAAGCCCGGGATGGCCCCCACATACACGGGTTTGTCGCGCGGGAGCGCCTGCACCATGCCGCGCAGCCAGGCGGCGCGCACGTGGGCCGGCACGGTGAGGATCACAAGGTCTGCGTTGGCGACCAGGGTGGCATCGTGGCCCACTGTGTCCAGCCGCGCCCGCAGCGGGGGCGAGTCCGGCACCAAGGCGGTCAGGCCGTCGGGACTCTTCTGGTGGCGCGCGATGACGTCCTGCCGCGTGGTGAGCAGCGACACGCGAACGCCGGGCACCTGCTTGAACAGCACCGCGTTCAGGTGCCCCGTTCGCCCGCCGCCGCAGACAACCACGTCCAGGTCTTGCATGGCATCCACGTTCAGGCCACCTTCAGCCGGTCGTTGGCACGCGGCAGTTCTTCCACCACGTCCTTGGCCAGCCAGCCGTCGAGCTGCGCCCAGACCGTGGGGTCGATGATGTTGCGCTCCTTGAGCCATGCCTCGTTGAACACGGTGTGCAGGTACTTCTCGCCCCCGTCCGCCACCACCGCCACCACGTTGCCCGCGATCATGCCGCTGTGGATGAACTCCAGGGCCTTGTAGAGCACGCCGCCGGTGGATCCGCCCACCAGCAGGCCCGTGTGCTGCGCGAAGTAGCGGGCGGTTTCAAAGGCCTGTGCATCAGTCACCTGCACGCCCAGGTCGATGCAGCTGTAGTCCAGCACCAGGCCCACGGTGTCTCCCTTGGGCGTGCCCGTGCCCGACTGGTAGTACGGCCGCCCTGGCTGCCCAAAGATGATGGAACCTGCTGGCTCGACCGCGATGGTGCGGGTGCGGGGGTTGTGCAGCTTGAGCCCGCGTGCAATGCCCGTCATCGAGCCGCCCGTGCCCACGCAGCCCACATACGCGTCCACCGGGCCTTGGACCTGGTCGATCACTTCGCGCACGAAGTCGAAGTAGCCGCCCGCATTGGCCACGTTGTCCGACTGGTTCATGAACACCGCACCGGGAATCTTGGAGGCCACCTCGGCCGCCAGGCGCTGGCGCTCCACCACGGCCACCTCGTCCTCGCGGTAGTCGCCCTCTACGTAGCGGATCTCCGCGCCCAGTGCGCGCATCACGGCGATCTTGTCGGGCGCGGCGTGGTGGTCTACCACCGCGATAAAGCGCAGGCCGAACTCGATGGCGGCAATGGCCAGTCCAATGCCGGTGTTGCCTGACGAAGACTCCACCACCACGCCCCCGGGCTGCAGGCGGCCGGAGCGCATCGCCGCGACGATCATGTTGCGCGCCATGCGGTCCTTGATGCTCCCGCCCGGGTTGTTCTTCTCGATCTTGAGCAGCAGCCGCGTTTTCTTCGAAGGAATCGGGATGCCCAGGATGGGCGTGTTTCCGATCAGGTCCGTCACTTTGCTGAGAATCATGTCTTTACTCCGTTCGGTCGTCGTCTGGCGAAAAGGCCATGGCACCTGCCGCAGTGCGGGTGACTGCAATGCGGCGGGGCATGGGATGGCGGTGAAACTCGTTTTCCAGCAGGTCCATCTGGTAACCCGCGGTGTTGGCATACACCAGCAGGTCACCGGCCTGCGGCACACGCGCAAAGCCGATCCAGCGGTGGGTCAGGACATCTTCGTCCAGGCAGCTGTGCCCGGCGATGTAGGCATGGCAAGCCTGTGACGGTGCGGGGGGCGATCCGTTGCCATCCCCTGGCACCAGCACCGGGTCCACCAGGAATTCGGAGCCGAACCAGGTCTCGCAGGCGCTGAAGCTGCTGCCTTCCACAAAGATCACATACCGTCCGTCGGCCAGCAGTTTCACCCGCGTAGCGCGAAAGACTGAGATGGCGGCCTGGTCCACCAGGCTGCGCCCGGGTTCGATGGCCAGTGTCAGGTCTGCAGCGTTCAGGGCCTGTGCCACGGTCATGCCCTCCGTGCACGCCGAGCACAGCAGTTGCTCCAGCCACATGCAGGCGTCCACAGGCCCGCCATAGGGGTAGAACGATGTGGGCACCTTGCCGTTGCGGTAGTGCGCGCCATCCTGCGCTGCGAGAAAAGCGCTGTAGGCGGCGGTGTCCACATACCGGATGGGCAGTCCACCGCCGATGTCCAGCATCCGGGCGCTCAGCCCCATGCGGCGGGCTTCGTGCACCCAGGGCAGCAGCTCGCGCACGGCTTGCACACGCGGCTCGACCGCATAGCCCGACAGATGAAAGTGAAAGCCTTCCAGAACCATGCGTGCTTCTGGGTTGGCCAATCGGGTAAGGCCTGCGCGCAGGTCGCCAGCGCCCATGCCAAAGCGACTGGTGGGCAAGGAGTGGGGCCGGTAGCGCAGCAGCACGCGCGCCCCCTGGCCCGCGCCAGCAGACTGCAGGCAGTGATCCAGGTCCTGTAGCTCCTGCAGCGAGTCGACGGAAATGAGGGATGCGTTGTCCATCAGCAGCTTGTGGAACGCCCGGGTCTTGGCCGGGCCGGTGGCGCACAGCCGCGTGGGATCCGCACCAGCACGCAGTGCGTCACCCGCCTCGTAGAGGCTGGATACGTCCACGCCGATGCCAGCCTGCACGGCCGCGCGGACCAGGGCGGGCGACTTGTTGACCTTGGCCCCGTAAAAAATCTCAAAGGGCATAGGGTGGGACTGCAGCACGGCCGCTAGCTTGCGCACGTTGTCTTCCAGCCGCTGGGGCCAGACGAGGTGCAGCGGCGAGCCGTATTGGGCAACCAGGCCCGGCAGCATTGCGGGTGATGCGTGCACCAGTGCTGCCACCGCTTCATCCAGCAGCGGTGGCAGGGCTGGGTACACCTTGGCTGCAGTGGCTGCCGGCTGGGGCTGCGGCGTTGGCGCCGCCGCGCGTGCAGGGGGTGCATGCCGGTGCGCCGCCGTAACTTTGTTCATGCCCGCCAGGTCCGCCAACTCACCATGGTGCTGGGCTCGCATGGTGATGCCTCAGAAATCAACGGTGGCCGACACCACCAGGGAACGTGGCGCACCCTGCACCAGGCTGCCGTACTGCGATACGCTGGCCCAGTAAGCGCGGTCTGCCACGTTGCGCAGGTTGGCACGGAACGTCGTGGGCTTGCCGGCGATCTGTGTGCGGTAGCGGGCGCCCAGGTCTGCGGTGATCCACGATGGAATGCCCAGCGTGTTCGCGCGGTCCACATACTGCTTTCCGGTGTGGGTGATACCCCCGCTCAGTGCCAGGCCCGGCACCCAGGGCAGATCCCACTCCAGCCCCAGATTGGCCTGCACCGAGGGGACGCCGATGGCTTTCTTGCCCTGCGTGGCCGCGCTGTTGGTCTGGCTCAGCACACCTTGCAGCAGCGTCACGCCGCCGGTGACTGACACGCCAGGCACCACACGGCCGGAGGCGTTCAGTTCCACCCCCCGATTGCGCTGCTTGGCATCCACTGCAAACAGGCCGTTGGTCTGCTGGCCGCTGGGCTTGGTGATCTCGAACAGGCTCAGCGAGCTGATCATCCGGCCCCATTCGAACTTGGCGCCGATTTCCTTTTGTTTGGCCTTGTAGGGCGCAAACACCTCGCCCGCGTTGGAGGCCGTGGCCGGAGCGATGTCGCCCTTGCTCAGGCCTTCGATGTAGTTGGCGTAGAGCGATACGTTCTGCCAGGGCTTGACCACCAGGCCCGCCAGCGGCGTCACTGCGCTCTGGTCGTACGACGAGGCGACGGCGCCCGTGGTGGTGTTGAAGTTGTCGGATTCCACACGCTGGCGGCGCACGCCCAGCAGCACCTGCACCCGGTCGTCCAGCATCGACAGGGTGTCGGCCAGCGCGATGCTGGACAGCTCTGTGTCGGCCACCCGCGCGACCTGGGCCGGGGCGGCCACGTTCTGCGCCGGGCTGTTCACCGGCGCGTAGATGTTGGACAACACGGTGGTGCCGTTGACGGAACCACGACCCAGGCGGTCGTGGTAGGTGCTGGCCTGCAGCGTGACCGTGTGGCGGACGCCGCCGGTGGCGAACTTGGTGCGCAGCCCGGCGTCCGCCGTGCTCCGGTCCACCTCGAACTGAAAGCGTTGCGGCAACGTGCTGGTGTCGCCCTGCACATTGAGCAGGGTGGGGTTGCCAAAGAGCCTGTCTACCCGTGTGCGTCCGCCGCCTGCGTTGGCGAACGCGGTGGTCTTGTCGTTCAGGTCGTATTCCAGGCGCAGCAGCAGGGAGCGGTCGGTGGTTTCAAACCATTCCCAGGGCTGGCTCACGTTGCGCCGGCCATCGGGTGCGGCCGGTACGGCCGTGGCCCCTGCGGCCAGAAACGGCCGACGCTGTGGCGCATCGACACTTTCCTTTTGCGCGATGGCGTCCACGGTGGCGCGCAGCCGTTCGCCCTGGTAGTCGAGCGCGATCGCTCCCACGTCCGCCTTGCGCGACTGGTTGTCCAGCAGCGTGTCGCCCTGGTGGTGGCTGCCGTTGATGCGCACGCCCCACTGGCGTTCGGGGCCAAACCGGCGGCTCAGGTCGATCTGGCCACCCCCCTGTGCGGAGGGGCCAACGTCGGCGGAGATGCGTGTGAGCGGGGCGCTGGTGGCACGCTTGGGCACGATGTTGATGGTGCCGCCCACGCTGCTGGCCGGGGACATGCCAAACAGCAGCGCTGCGGGCCCTTTGACCAGCTCGATGCGCTCCGCGTAGTCGGCCAGCACGCGGTAGTTGGGGGCGATGCCATAGACGCCGTCAAAGGCGATTTCGCCCGAGTTCTGGTCGCCCACCGGGAAGCCTCGGATGAAGAACGAGTCCAGTTGGTCGCCGGAGTGGCCTGAGAGCCGGACCGACGAATCGTTCTTCACGATGTCGGCAATGGTGACGGCCTGTTGGTCCTGCACCATCTGCGAGGTGTAGCTGGTGGCGCTGAGCGGTGCGTTCAGGGTGTCGGTGTTGCCCAGCAGCCCCAGTCGGCCGCCGCGCGCTGTGTGCCCGTTGCCGATGGTGGCGGGCAGCCCTGCATCGCCGTCTGCCTTGACCTGGACCTCGGGCAGGGCACGGGGGCGGTCGGCGGCGTCCGGAGATGCGGTCTGAGCGCCTGCCGGGGCCATGATGCCGGCCGTGACCAGACTGGCGAGCGCCAGGCGTGTGGCGGCCGCGAGGGGGTGAAGGGGGGCCGCGCTAGCGGCGTCCAATGAAGAAGAAGGCAGAGAGCCTGGCACGGTAGGTGGCAGCACAGTGGTTCCTTGAGGGGGCAGGAGGCTGGCTGGCGACGGCTGGCTGCTTGGGGTGCATGGCAATGCACCGTATGGCAAAAATTATAAACAAGAATTATTCGCATTTGATGGATTTTTTGCTTGCACTTGCAACAGGACCGCGCTGCCCACCCTCCGCAGAGTCCGTGCCCTGCGGCGTTTACGATAGGCGGCTGCCCCTGCTTGCCGCAGGGCGCTCGTTTCCTTCAAGGTGCTGCCGCCGCGCCCGCCATTTCCATGAATTCCTGCATCGACTTCAGTGCCGCGCTGGCCCCGTCAGCGCCCCGCCTTCGCCATGCCTTCCGCGCGCCCCGCGCTGTGCTGTCGGCCCGTGACCTGGCCGAGGTGCGCCCCGTTCTCGATGCCGTGTTTGCTTCCGCACAGGCAGGCGCGTGGTGCGTGGGCTACGTGCGCTACGAGGCGGCTCCGGCCTTCGATGCAGCCTTGCAGGTGCATGCCGCCCAGGGGCCGCTGGCCTGGTTTGCCGTCCATGACGAAGCGCTGCCGTGGCCTGGGGATGCCGCGGCCGATGTCGCCCATGTGGAGTGGGCCTCGGGCCCCTCGCGCGCGGAATTCGATGCAGCCCTGAACCGCATTCACCAGGCCATCGGCGATGGCGAGCTGTACCAGGTCAACTACACCGCGCCGCTGTCGGGCCCGTTGCTGCAGGGCAGCGCGCAGGCCTTGTTCCAGGCCTTGCAGCGCTCGCAGCCCGGCGGCTATGCCGCGTTCATCGACACCGGCAACGAACAGGTGCTTTCGGTGTCGCCCGAATTGTTCTTTGACTGGGAAAGCGGAGCCCATGGTGACCCGGCGGGTGGAGCCATCCTGGCGCGCCCCATGAAAGGCACCGCGCCACGTGGCGCCACTCCTGCGCAGGATGTTGCTAACGCTGAGCACCTGCGCTCGTCGCCCAAGGAGCGGGCTGAGAACGTGATGATCGTGGACCTGCTGCGCAACGACATATCCCGCATCGCGCTGCCGCACAGCGTGCGTGTGCCCGCGCTGTTTGCCACCGAAGCCCTGCCCACCGTGTGGCAGATGACGTCGGACGTGACGGCCCGCACGCGGCCCGGTACCACGCTGACCGACGTGTTTGCTGCGCTGTTTCCCTGCGGCTCCATCACCGGTGCGCCCAAGGTGCGCGCCATGCAGATGATCCATGCGGTGGAGCCCGCACCGCGCGGCGTGTACTGCGGCGCCGTGGGCGTGGTGCGGCCTGTGGGTGCCGGCGGGGCAGATGGGCGGCACCGCGTGGCGGCCACCTTCAACGTACCCATTCGCACCGTGGTGCTGCGCACCGACGGCGGCCACACCCAGGCCACCTGCGGCATTGGCAGTGGCATCACCTCGGGCGCGCAAGCGGACGCCGAATGGAACGAGTGGCGCCACAAGCGCGCCTTCGTGGAGCGTGCGAGCCAGCCTTTTGACCTGCTGGAAACTTTGGCGCTGGTGGACGGCCAGTGGCGCCATCTGCCCGAACACCTGGCGCGACTGCAGGCGGCGGCGGTGCATTTTGGCTACCCCTTTGATGACAAGCTGGTCGAGCAGTGCGTGCGGATGCTGGCAGCGGGACATGGCGCAGGCCTCTGGCGTGTGCGCCTGCTGCTCAATGCCGCAGGTGAGCCCCGGGCCGAGGCCTTTGCACTGGCCCCCACGCCCGAGCCCGTGCGCCTGCAGCTGGCGCGCAGCCCACTACCGGAGGCCCATGGCGAATTCGTGCGCCACAAGACCACGCGCCGCGCGCACTACGCGGCCTTTGCGCCCACGGCCGCCGGGGTGTTCGACACGGTGTTGTGGAACGAGGCGGGTGAGATCACCGAAAGTACCTTCGGCAATATCGCCCTGCTGCTCGATGGCCGCTGGGTCACGCCGCCGCTGGCCTGTGGCCTGCTGCCCGGCGTGGGCCGCGCGGTGGCGCTGCGCGAGGGGCGTGTGACAGAAGCCGTGGTGCGGCTGCAGGACCTGCCCCGCGTGCAGGGCTGGGCGTTCATCAACAGCCTGCGCGGCTGGTTGGCTGCCGAGTTGGTGGCAGAAGACCCTGGCTGATGCATCAAGGCACCCGCCAGCCTTTTGGGGGAAAGAGTTTTGCTATTAAAATAATAGCTATTGATGGCTATGGATAAGCGATAGGGCCGTATTTATTCAAAAATTGCCGCCGCTGGTTCAGAGCCGCTCCTTGGCGTATGAGCCCCGGTCCATATCGACGATCTCCACGCTCAGCTGCACCATCACGCCCTGGGGCTTGGGCGTGCGTTCGCGCAGCACGGCGGCGATGCGGTCGGACAGCTCCTTCTTGGCCTCGGGCGTGCGGCCCGCGAGCAGTCGCAGTTGGGCATGTACAAAGGCGCGGTTGGCGGGCGCGATGCCAATCTCGAAGCTGTCGGCCACGATGAAGCGGGTCTTCAGGTCCGCCTCGTCCTGCACCTGGGGGTGGGCGCACAGGGTGGCATTCAGGGCCGTCAGCGTTTCGGCCTCTGGGTAGTGGGGCAGGTTGGCCGAGTATTCAATGGTCAGGTGGGGCATGGAGGGGGTCCGGTTCGGTCGAGTGAATTCACTTCAAAGCCATGGTAGACAGGTTCTAAGAACCTGTTCAAGATCTTTTCAGGGTCGCACAAGTGCCGCAACGCCGCAGGCCGCCCGGCAAGGCACTTGCCCGAAGGGTTGGAGTGAAATCGGGCGATTGGAAGCCTCTGCTGCTTGCATGGGCATGAGCCCATGCGGCGCCTCCGAAGCATCCACGTCCATCACGATGGCACTCCAATGCGATCCCCGAAAAGATTCTGAACAGGTTCTTAAGCCAGCAACCCTTGGGCCGTCAGTGGCACCCAGCAGTTTAAGCCGCCGTTAAGCAAGGCTGCTGACTATCACGCGGCTGCTTGCAGCAGCTTGTTTTTCATCAACTTGTTGTTCCTTAAGAGCCATGACACCCCCCTTCTTGATCCAAAAAACCACATTGTTTGCCCTCCTGCTGTGCGCCGCCACCTGGGCCAGCGCCGAGGGCGCCCACCCGCACTGGGAATACAAGGGCAAACACGGCGCCGCCCACTGGGGCGCGCTGGAGCCTGGTTTTGAGGCCTGTGCACGTGGTGCGGCGCAAAGCCCCATCGACATTCGCAATACCGTGAAAGAGGCGCTGCCTGCGCTGGATTTCCAGTACACGGCAAGTGCCCCCACGCTGGTCAACAACGGGCACACGGTGCAGGTGAACATGCCTGCGGGCAGCAAGCTGGTGGTGGACGGCAAGGCGATGGAGCTGCTGCAGTTCCACTTCCACACCCCCAGCGAGGAGGCCATTGGCGGCAAGCACGCGGCCATGGTGGCCCATTTTGTGCACAAGGCTGCGGACGGAGGACTGGGCGTGGTGGCGGTGCTGATCCAGCCGGGCAAGACGAATGCGGCCTGGGCCCCCATCTTTGCGCACCTGCCGCGTGTGGGTGAGCAGGTGACGGTGGACGGGCTCACGCTGGACGCCAGCACCCTGTTGCCCGCCAAGAAGGGTTATTACAGCTTCGCAGGGTCGTTGACCACGCCGCCCTGTTCCGAAGGCGTGCAGTGGATGGTGCTCAAGGAACCCGTGAAACTGGGTGCCCAGCAGATCAAGGCGTTCCGCCAGCTCTATAACGCCAACGCGCGCCCAGTGCAGCCGCTCAATGGCCGCATCGTGAAAGAAAGCACCTGACTGTGACCAGCCGGTCCGCTGGTTCCAGGGGGCGGCTTAGTCGCAGGTCGATGTTCAGGCGACAACTGCCGCAGGCGCCACGCTGGTGTCTGCGGTTTTTTGGTGAAGAGCCACCACGCAGTCGGCGGCATGTGCCGTCAGCGCTGCCAGCAACGCATCCACATCCGCCGCCGTGTGCGCGGCAGACAGCGCAATGCGCAACCGGGCCGTACCCACGGGCACCGTGGGCGGGCGGATGGCTGGCACCCACAGGCCCCGCTGGCGCAGGCTTTCCATCGCGGCCAGGGCCGCTTCGTTGCTGCCGATGACGAGCGCCTGCACCGCCGTGTGGGATGGCAGCAGGTGCCAGCCCAGTTCCGGGGGCAGCGCGGCCAGGCCTTCGCGCAGTTGCGCAATGCGCTTGCAAAGCCCCTCTCGCAGGTCGTCCGCAGTGGCGATCAGCTCCAGGCTTTTGCGCAATGCGCTTGCCAGCAGGGGCGGTGCGGCCGTGGCAAAGATGTAGGTGCGGGTCTTTTGCAGCAGCCATTCAATGAGTGCAGCATCGCCCGCCACAAAGGCGCCCGCCACGCCCGCCGCCTTGCCCAGCGTGGCCATGTAGAGCACGCGGCGCGAGGCGGTGGTGCCCGTCAGGCCCGCTTGCGCCAGGCTACCGCGCCCTTGGGGGCCGAGAACGCCAAAACCATGGGCGTCGTCCAGCAGCAGCAGCGCGTCGTAGCGCTCGCACAGCGCCAGCAGGGCGGGGATGTCGATCAGGTCGCCATCCATGCTGAACACCGCATCGCTGACCACCAGCTTGCGCCGTGCAGGGCTGGCGGCGAGCGCAGCCTCCAGGGCTGCGAGGTCGGCATGCGGGTAACGATGGATGGTGGCGCGCGACAGGCGCGCGCCATCGATCAGGCAGGCGTGGTTGAGCGCGTCGGAGAAGATCGCATCGCCATCGCCCACCAGCGCGGGGATGATGCCGGTGTTGGTGGCGTAGCCCGCGTAGAAGTACAGTGCACGGGGCAGCTGCACAAAGGCGGCCAGGTCGCGCTCCAGCGCATCGTTCGCGGCGCTGTGGCCGCTGACCAGGGGTGATCCGCCCGAGCCCACGCCAGAGGTGTGCGTGGCGTCGCGAGCGGCCTCGGCCAGCGCAGGGTGGCCGGCCAGGCCCAGGTAGTCGTTGCTGCAAAAGGCCAGCATGGGCTGGCCGTCCACCAGCAGGTGGGCACCGCCCGCGGGTTGCACCACGCGGCGGCGGCGCAGCAGGTGGGCGCGCTCGATGTCGGCCAGGCGCCCCGGGATCTCGTCGAGCCAGGAGGTGGGGTGGGATTCCTGCGTCATAGCCATTCCCCGGGCAGTTCAAACACCAGGCTGCGCGCATCGGGAAGGTCCTGGTACGGCACCTCGGCCAGCAGCGGCACGCCCAGGCGCGCACGCAGGTAGGCGATGTTCTCGTCAGTGGCCTCCATCTCGGGGTCCACACGGTTGGCCACCCAACCCACCAGCACGAGGCCACGCGCCCGGATGGCCTCGGCAGTCAGCAACGCATGGCTGAGGCAGCCCAGCCGTAAACCCACCACCAGCACCACGGGCAGGGCCAGGGCCTGGGCCAGGTCGGCACCGGTCTGGGTGTCGGTCAGCGGCACATGAAAACCGCCCGCGCCCTCCACCACCACGGCATCCGCCTGGGCGGCCAGCGCCTGGTAGCTGCGCACGATGGCCGCGATATCAATCTGCACCCCGGCACGTTCGGCCGCAATGTGGGGCGACAACGGGTCGAGCAGCAGCACGGGGTTGTCCAGCTCGGGTGCGACGGCCAGGGTGGAGGCCGAGCGCAGCGCGATCGCGTCCTCGCTGGCCCAGTCCTCGCCCCAGGGCACCACACCGGCCGCCACGGGCTTCATGCCGACCACACGGCGGTGGTGCGGCGCCAGGGCGTGCAACAGGCCGGTGGACACCAGCGTCTTGCCGACGCCGGTGTCGGTGCCGGTGACAAAACATCCAATCATCAATTCTCCTCTTGCAGCGTGGCGTTCAGCGCAGCGAGCGCGCCGCTGGCCAGGCATTGCACGGCTTCGTCGTCGAGCACGTAGGGCGGCATGGCATACAGCGTCTTGCCGATGGGACGCAGCACCAGCCCCCGCGCCATGGCGTGCTGGTGGTAGCGGCGGGAAAAGTCGGGCAGCGTGGTGTCCACATCCCAGGCCCAGATCATTCCGAGGCGGCGCGCATGGCGCACACGTGGATGCTGTGCCAAGGGTGCGCACGCCGCATCGATGCGTTGCACCAGTGCCTTGTTGGCATTCAGCGCATCCAGCTGTTCAAACAACTCCAGCGTGGCCAGCGCCGCGCGGCAGGCCAGGGGGTTGCCGGTGTACGAGTGCGAATGCAGAAAGCCGCGCGCCACATCGTCGTCGTAGAACGCGGCGTACACCACATCCGTGGTCAGCACGGCCGAGAGCGGCAGCGTGCCGCCCGTCAGGCCCTTGGACAGACAAATGAAATCCGGCCGGATGCCCGCCTGCTGGTGCGCGAACATCGTGCCCGTGCGGCCAAAGCCCACGGCGATCTCGTCCACCACCAGGTGCACCTCGTAGCGGTCGCACAGCGCGCGCGCCAGGCGCAGGTACTCGGGGTCGTGCATCGCCATGCCAGCAGCACATTGCACCAGCGGTTCGACAATGAAGGCGGCGGTGGTGGTGTGGTGGTCCTGCAGCCAGGTCTCCAGCGCGGCGGCGGCGCGCCGGGCCACGTCCTGTGCGGTTTCGCCAGGGGCTGCGCTGCGCGCATCGGGGCTGGGCACGGTGTCGGCCAGGCGCACCAGCGGGGCATAGGCCTCGCGGAAGATCGCGATGTCGGTCACGGCCAGCGCGCCCACGGTTTCGCCGTGGTAGCCACCGGCCAGGCCTACGAAGCGGCTCTTGGCGGGGCGCCCGGTGTTGCGCCAGTAGTGCGCGCTCATCTTGAGTGCAATCTCGGTGGCAGCGGCGCCGTCGCTGCCGTAGAACGCATGGCCCAGGCCAGTGAGGGTGGCCAGGCGCTCGGACAGCTCCACCACCGGCGCATGGGTGAAGCCCGCCAGCATCACGTGGTCGAGCTGGCCCAGCTGGTCCACCAGCGCGGCCTGGATGTGTGGGTGGCTGTGGCCGAACAGGTTGACCCACCAGGAGCTGATGCCGTCCAGGTAACGCTGGCCGTCGGTGCCATAGAGCCACGGGCCCTGGGCGCGCGCAATGGCCACGGGCGGCTGGGCCTCGTGCCGCTTCATCTGCGTGCAGGGGTGCCAGACGGCGGCCAGGCTGCGGGCCACCAGCCCGTCGTGTTGTGGCTGCATGCTTACAGGGCCTGGGTGGGCACGGCGTGGCGCAGTTCGGTCTGGCGGTTGTGCTCGTCCACAAACACCAACTGGGGCTGGTGCGTGGCCACCTGGTCTTCATGCACCTGGGCGAAGGCGGCAATGATGATGAGGTCGCCTGCGGATGCGCGGCGTGCGGCCGATCCGTTCACCGAGATCATGCCGCTGCCGCGCTGGCCCTTGATGGCGTAGGTGACGAAACGCTCGCCGTTGTTGATGTTCCAGATGTGGATCTGCTCGTTCTCGGCGATGTTGGCCGCATCGAGCAGGTCTTCGTCGATGGCGCAGGAGCCTTCGTAGTGCAGCTCGCACTGGGTCACGGCCACGCGGTGGATCTTGGATTTGAGCAGAGTGCGGAACATCGGCTTCCTTCAATGAAGTCTGTGAATGGGGGAGGGCCTGCCGACGGCAGGGCCGTGGTCGGTCAGGGCTGCGGAAAGTCCAGCATGCAGCTGTCGCCCAGCGCTTCGCGCCACACGCGCACACGACTCACGCTGGCGCGCAGGTCGGCGGGCAGCGCCTGGGCGATGAAAACGCACAGGTTCTCCAGCGTCGGCGTGCCCAGGCCAGGCACGTCGTCCAGCATGTGGTGGTCCAGCTGCTCGCGCACCACCTCCAGGCCCCTGCGCAGCAGGCCCAGGTCCAGCACCATGCCGGTGGCGGGGTCGCGTGGGCCGCTCAAAAAGACCTCGGCGTGGTAGGTATGGCCGTGCACGCGGCGGCTGCCTTCGGCCTCGATCTCGCGGCGCAGGGTGTGGGCAGCGTCGAAGAAGAAGCGCTGGGAGATGGTGAACAACATACGGGAACCAAGAAGAGAGCAGCTCAACGGATGCCGGTGAGCTTGTGGGTTTGCAGGCTCAATCGCCATGCGGGGTGGGCCAGGCAGGCGTCAATGCAAGCGGCAGTGTTCTGTCGCTGCAGAAGGCCATCCATGGGCTGCAGAAAGCGGTGGGTGAACTGCGTGTCCTGCTCCAGCGCCTGCAGGTCAAAGCCCGGCTGGGGCCACACGAGCTTCAGTTCCTGCCCGCTGCGCTGCACCCACGGGGCACCCGCCTTGGGGCTGATGCACAGCCAGTCGATGCCCTCGGGCGCAATCACGGTGCCGTTGCTTTCAACCGCAATGCGAAATTGCTGCGCGTGCAGCGCGTCGATGAGTGCCGTATCGACCTGCAGAAGGGGTTCGCCACCCGTCAGCACCACCAGGCGATGGCCCGCGCCTGCAGGCCATTGGGCGGCGATCAATTCCGCCAGTGCCGTGGCCGTTTCGAACTTGCCGCCCAGCGTGCCGTCGGTGCCCACAAAGTCGGTGTCGCAGAACTGGCAGATGGCCTGCGCGCGGTCCTGCTCGCGGCCCGTCCAGAGGTTGCAGCCTGCAAAGCGGCAGAACACCGCGGGTGTGCCCGCCTGGCCGCCTTCGCCTTGCAGGGTGTAGAAAATTTCTTTGACGCTGTAGGTCATCGGGCCACCGGTGGTACGAGAAGGGTGGGGGCCGCAGGCGCGGCCATCTCGGGGTAATCGCGGCTGAAATGCAGGCCCCGGCTTTCGCGGCGCAGCTGGGCGCTTTTCACGATCAGGTCGGCCACCTGCACCAGGTTGCGCAGCTCCAGCAGGTCGCGTGTGACGTGGAAATGGGCGTAGAACTCCTGAATCTCGCCCTGCAGCATGGCAATGCGGTGGGCGGCACGTTCCAGGCGCTTGTTCGTGCGCACGATGCCCACGTAGTCCCACATGAAGCGGCGCAACTCGTCCCAGTTGTGGGAGATGACGACGGATTCATCCGCATCGGTCACGCGGCTGTCGTCCCAGGCGGGAACGGTGGGCAGTTCTGTGGTCGGGGCTGCTGCGATGGCCTGCGCGGCGGCGCGGGCGAACACCATGCATTCGAGCAGCGAGTTGCTGGCCAGGCGGTTGGCGCCATGCAGGCCGGTGCAGGCCACCTCGCCCACGGCGTACAGACCGGGCAGGTCGGTGCGGCCCGCCAGGTCGGTCAGCACGCCGCCGCAGGTGAAGTGGGCCGTGGGCACCACGGGGATGGGCTCCTTGGTGATGTCGATGCCCAGCGACGCGCAGTGCGCGAGGATGTTGGGGAAGTGCTCTTGCAGAAACGCGGGGCTCTGGTGCGAGATGTCCAGGTGTACGCAGTCCAGGCCGTGTTTCTTCATCTCGAAGTCGATGGCGCGGGCCACCACGTCGCGCGGGGCCAGCTCGGCGCGCGGGTCGTGGTCGAGCATGAAGCGCGTGCCGCCGGCCGAGGGGGGCAGCTTGAGTTGCCCGCCCTCGCCGCGCACGGCCTCGCTGATGAGGAAGGACTTTTCGTGCGGGTGGTACAGGCCCGTGGGGTGGAACTGGATGAACTCCATGTTCGCCACGCGGCAGCCCGCGCGCCAGGCGGCGGCAATGCCGTCGCCCGTGGCGGTGTCGGGGTTGGTGGTGTACAGGTACACCTTGCCTGCGCCGCCCGTGGCCAGGATGGTTTGTGGCGCGCGGAAGGTCACGACCTCGTCGGTGTCGCTGTCCAGCGCATACAGGCCCAGGCAGCGGTGACCCGGCAAGCCCAGCTTGCGCGTGGTGATCAGGTCCACCAGCGTGTGCTGCTCAAACAGCGTGATGCCGGGCGTGGCGCGCACCACGTCGATCAGCGTGCGCTGCACGGCCGCGCCGGTGGCGTCGGTCACGTGGGCAATGCGGCGCGCGCTGTGGCCGCCTTCGCGCGTCAGGTGCAGCTGGTCGCCTTCGAGCGTGAAGGGCACACCCAGCTTGCGCAGCCAGGCAATCGAGGCGGGGGCGTTCTCCACCACAAAGCGCGTGGTGGCCAGGTCGCACAGGCCTGCGCCGGCGACCAGCGTGTCTTCAATGTGGGCGGCAAAGCTGTCGTCGTCAGCCAGCACGGCGGCAATGCCGCCCTGGGCCCAGCCGCTCGATCCATCCTGCAGCGTGCGCTTGGTGATGACGGCCACGCGGTGGGTGGGCGCCAGGTGCAAGGCAGCCGAGAGGCCAGCGAGGCCGCTGCCTACGATGAGAACGTCGAAGTCGTGGGATGCCATGGCTTGCGGGTGAAGAAAGGGGTAACGCCACGGCCACCGGCCAGGGCGGTGAACAGGGGAGCCAGCCTAGACCGGCGTGTAAGCGAGGCGCACGTAAATGGGGGCAAAAGCCTCGGCCTGCGTGATCTCGATCAGCGTCTCTTTGGCCAGCTCCAGCAGGGCGATGAAGGTCACCACCAGCACGGTGCTGCCTTTTTCGGGCTCGAAGAGTTCTTCAAACTCCACAAAGCGGCGGCCCTGCAGCGTTTTGAGCACCATGCTCATGTATTCGCGCACCGAGAGTTCCTCGCGCGTGATCTTGTGGTGCTGCACAAGCTTGGCGCGTTTGAGGATGTCGCGCCAGGCGTCCTGCAGCTCCACCACGTGCACGTCCGGAAAGCGCGGCTGCAGGCTTTGTTCGATGTAGACCTGGGCCTTCAGGAAGTCGCGGCCGTACTGCGGCATGTGCGACAGGCGCATGGCCGCCATCTTCATTTGCTCGTATTCGAGCAGGCGGCGCACCAGCTCGGCGCGGGGGTCTTCGGGCTCCTCGCCGCCTTCCTGCTTCTTGGGCGGCAGCAGCATGCGCGACTTGATCTCGATGAGCATCGCCGCCATCAGCAAATACTCGGCCGCCAGCTCCAGGTTGCGGCTGCGGATCTCGTCCACATACGCCAGGTACTGCTTGGTGACCCCCACCATGGGGATGTCGAGGATGTTGAAGTTCTGCTTGCGGATCAGGTACAGCAGCAAATCGAGCGGGCCTTCGAAGGCTTCGAGGAAGACTTCGAGCGCATCGGGCGGGATGTACAGGTCTTGCGGCAGCGCAAACAGCGGCTCGCCGTACAGGCGTGCCAGCGCCACCTGATCCACCACCACGGGCATGCCTGCCGCGTCCAGCGCGGACAGATCCGGCGAATCGGCCACGTTGGCTTCGTTCGCTGTGGTCATGGTTTGCTATTAAAAAATGAGCTGCTAGAGCTTATTGAATAAGCGCTAGAGGCCATTTTGATGCTTAGTCTGCGTTGGTCTGGTAGACGTACGGCTTTTGCTCCACCTGGCCTTCGCGGTATTCGGTCCAGATGCTGCGGTCCACCTTCTTGTCCCACAGCAGGGCACGGCCTGCCAGCTGCTGGCTTTCCAGTTCGGGGCGGCTGGCCTTGAGCTGGTTGATGAACTGGGTGGCGTCGGATTGGTAATCGGGGCGGCGGAAAATAGACATGGACTGTGAATCTCTTTCTTGGAACGCATCAGGCACAGTGACGCACCAAAGGTCCAAGATTTTACCGGGACGAATTTATGCGCTTGATATATCGCGCCGCTGCCCTGGCGGCCGCCACCTTTTCCCTGCTGGTGCTCACTGCCTGCGACCCGCAACGCATCAGTGAACTGAAGGAGGGTGTATCGACCGAAGCCGATGTGCGCGACCGCTTTGGCGCCCCCGAGAACGTGTGGGACGAGCCCGACGGTGCCCGCACCTTCGAATACAACCGCCAGCCCGCAGGCCAGGTCAACTACATGATCACCATCGGCCCCGACGGCCGCATGACCGCGCTGCGCCAGGTGCTCACGCCCGAGACCTTCGCGCGCGTCGTGCCTGGCATGCGCATGGACGAGGTGCGCCGCCTGCTGGGCAAACCCGCCAAGGCCACGCCCTACGAGCTGAAGAAAGAAACCTGGGTGGACTGGCGCTATCTGGAGGCGCCCAACCAGGCCAAGGTGTTCACGGTGGTCCATGGGCCTGACCTCGTGGTGCTGCGCACGCAGACGGGGGCCGACCTGGACGCGCCGGAGTTCAAGGGAGGCAAGTAAACCGTTGCCCCGTGCCCTGCCGACAGCTACACATCCACGCTGGCGCCGCCCTGGGCGGCCAGCCGGTCGGCAAAGCCCGATCGCTCGATCAGCGAGCGTGGCTGCTCGTGCAGGTTCACCACCGACATGCGCCCACCGCGCGCTGCCACGGCTTTGAGGATCTGCTCCAGCGCATCCAGCCCGGTCGTGTCCAGCGCCACCAGCTCGCAGGCGTCCAGCACCACATCCATGCCGGGCGGGCCGGTTTCCACTGCCTGCACGATGGGGTCGATCTTGGCGGCTGCACCAAAAAACAGCGCGCCGTGCAGGCGCCAGCGGGCCACAGTGCGCTGGCCCGGCGCAGCGCTCGGCGGTGGAGGAGTGGGCTCGGGCTCGCGCACCGCGCGAAACAACCCGCTCATGCGCCGCACAAACAGCGCGCAGGCCATGAACAGGCCCACCTCCACCGCCACCGTGAGGTCGAACACCACCGTGAGGAAAAACGTGCCCAGCATCAGCAGCCGATAGTGGTTGCTGAAATGCTTGAGCCGCACAAACTCGTGCCACTCGCCCATGTTCCAGGCCACAAACAGCAAGATGCCCGCCAGCACCGCCAGCGGAATGTGCAGCGCCAGCGGCGCAGCCACCAGCACGATCGCCAGCAGCGTGAGTGCATGCACCATGCCCGCTACCGGCGACGTGGCGCCCGCGCGGATGTTGGTCACCGTGCGCGCAATGGTGCCGGTGGCCGGCATGCCGCCAAAAAACGGCACGATCATGTTGGCCGCGCCCTGGGCCATCAGCTCTTGGTTGGGGTTGTGTTTTTTGTGGTGCGGGTCGGTGGCCAGCTGGTCGGCCACGCGGGCGCACAGCAGCGACTCGATGGCACCCAGCAACGCGATGGTGAGTGTGGGGGTGACCAGCAGCCGCACCGTCTCCCACGAAAAATCGGGGAGCGCAAACACCGGCAGCGCCTGCGGAATGCCTCCAAAGCGCGAGCCGATGGTCTCCACCGGAAACCTGAGCCCCCAGGCCAGCAGGCTCAGCACCACCAGCGCCACCACGGGTGCGGGCACGCGGGCAAACCGGCGCACCGTGTGCCCCTCCATGAGCCGGATCACCGGCGAGCCCTTGAGGAACAGCCGTGGCCAGAGGAACAGCAGCGCCACACACGCCAGCCCCAGCCCGAACGCATAGGGGTTGAAGGTGCCGATGTGCTGCGCCAGCGTGCTCACCTGCGAGAAGAAGTTGCCCGGCATGCGGTCAATCGACAAGCCCAGCCAGTCTTTCACCTGTGACAGCGCAATCAGCACCGCAATGCCGTTGGTAAAGCCGATCACGATGCTGACCGGCACAAACCGCACCAGCGTGCCCAGGCGAAACAACCCCAGCAGCACCAGAATCACGCCCGCGCATGCGGTAGAGATCAGCAGATTGGCCACGCCATAGCGCTCCACAATGCCGTAGACGATCACGATGAACGCGCCCGCCGGCCCACCAATCTGCGTGTTGGCGCCCCCCAAGGCAGAGATGAGGAAGCCCGCAATGATGGCCGTCCACAGCCCCGCCTCGGGCTTCAGGCCGCTGGCAATCGCAAACGCCATGGCCAGCGGCAGCGCCACAATGCCCACCGTGACCCCCGCACCCACGTCGGCCAGCCAGCGGCTCTTGGTGTAGCCGCGCAGGGCGTCGATCAGGCGGGGGCGAAAGGCGGGCGAAAACGGCATGGAGGCAACCAGTGTAGTGAGCGCTTCTTGAAGTGCAACCGATGGCGGTCCCAACCGCCCGATGGCGTCACACCGGCGCTGCAATAGCGCCACAACAGGGCCACAAACAGAGCCTGCGCAACTTCGATAGCTTCAGCTCCATGTCGGTGTCGTACCGAATTTGCTCCTAACTTAATAGCTATTGACGCTTGCTGTATAAGCGATGGATGACAAAAATGCCTGAAATCTGCCAAGACTGGCAAGGGAAAGCAGCCCCTGCGCACTGGCGCGTTGCTTGCTAGTTGTGGTGCACTGCATCCCCACCTGCTCCCATGCCCGACACCCTTCACCCTCCTGCCATGCCGACGCCCGAAATGTCCCCCCCGCCATCGCTGCGCCACGGCCTGTTCGAAGACGCGCAGGCCCTGTTCGCGGGCACCTTGTTTGTGGCCATGGCGCTCATGCTTTTCAACCAGGCGGGCCTGCTGGTGGGCGGCACCGCGGGCGTGGCGTTTTTGCTGCACTACGTCACGGGCATTTCGTTCGGCAAGCTGTTTTTTGTGGTCAACCTGCCGTTCTACTGGTTTGCCTGGACGCGCATGGGCCACGAGTTCACCATCAAGACCTTTGTCTGCGTGGGCCTGCTGTCGCTGCTGACCGAGCTGTTTCCGCACGTGATGCATGTGGACTACCTGAACCCGCTGTTCGCCTCGCTGCTGGGCGGGCTCCTGCTGGGCACAGGCTGTTTGTTTCTGGCGCGCCACCGCTCCAGCCTGGGCGGTGCCACGGTGGTGTCGCTGTACCTGCAAAGCCGCTATGGCATGCGGGCGGGCAAGGTGCAGATGATGATCGACGGCTCCGTGGTGCTGCTGGCGCTGTTCGTGGTGCCGGTCGAGCGTGTGGCGTATTCGGTGCTGGCCGTGCTGGTGATGAGCGGGTTCTTGTGGATCAGCCACCGGCCAGGGCGCTACGTGGGGCATTGAGGGACGGGGCCGCCAGCGCGACGGCCGCCTGTCTCCGATCGTGACCGAGTCCTCAGGGGTCTGAGCTCCCGTCGAACGCCCCTGCGCGACTCCATTGCACCCGTCAACCCTGCTTCGGTGGGGGTGTGTTTGCGCGTCCACCCACCATAGAGTTCGTGCTACCCCGCCTGCGCCCGCACGAGGGGCGCCGGGCTCGCCCGCGCCTCCTGAATGGGTGAAGTGCCCACCCCGTTCACATGCCCGGAGGACCCTTGATGTACCGAACTTATTCCGCCAGCGCTGAAGCACTGTGGGCGAGGCTTGGTGGGGCGGCAAGGCTGCTTCTTCTGATTGCGAGCGGAGTCTTGATGGCCTGCGGCGGTGGCGAAGACCCTGCTGCGCCCCCGCCGCCCCCGCCCGTGGCGCAACATGCTGTGGGCGGCACTGTGACGGGACTGGTGGGCACGCTCGTCCTGGCCAACGGCACGGAGGCGGAGCTGACCATCACGGCGAACGGCAGCTATGCCACCAACGTTTTGCAGGGCCAGGCCTACAACATTGTTGTGCGTACCCAGCCCGCCGGGCAGACCTGTGTTGTGGAAAACGGTTCGGGTGTGGTGGCAGGCCCGGTTACCAACATCTTGGTGACATGCACCACCAATACCTACACCGTCGGTGGATCGATCACGGGCCTGCTGGGCGTGGTGACGTTGCGGCTCAACGGCGCTGCGGATCTGCTGGTGGCCACCAATGGCGTTTTCGGGTTTGCCTCACCGCTGACCCATGGCAGCTCTTACGCCGTGACGGTGCATGTACAGCCTGCGAATCAGGTTTGCACAGTAGAGGCTGGCACCGGGGTTGTCGTGGCGCCCGTGACCCAAGTGAGAGTGCGTTGCAGCACCGTCTCATCGCCTCCGCCTCCTGCTCCCCCCCCTCCACCGGCTCCCCCCACGCCGGGTGGCCTGGGGATTGCCTATGGGACGAAGGCACTGGTCTTTTCGTGGACCTCGACGCCCGGCGCAACCCGCTACACGGTGTACGAAGACCCGGACGGCGCGGGCCCGCTGGCACCCGCGCAAATCGGGTCGACCGCGGCCACCGGGCTGACCTACGCAGTTCCGGTGCTGCTGCACCTTCGGGTGAATGCGACGTACACCGTGCAAGCCTGCAACGCGGGCGGGTGCAGTGCCCCATCGACCTCCATGGCGGCAGACATGGTGCGTGCCATTGGCTACTTCAAGGGATCGACTACCACCGTCGAAGGCCGGTTTGGCAACCGCGTGGCCTTGTCCAGCAACGGCTCCACCCTGGCCGTGGGGGCGTATGGAGAGGGTGGCAACACGGGGGCGGTATACGTATTCACGAAGAGCGGCGCCACGTGGTCGCAGCAGGCGCGCATTGCGGCCCCCAACGGCGAGGCCAACGATTATTTTGGCAATGCCGTGGCCTTGTCGGCCGACGGCAACACGCTGGCCATTGGCGCGGATGGCGAGAGCGGCGACCAGAAGGGCACGTTCTCGACGATGCCGACCACCAATAACCTGGCCAGCAACTCAGGCGCCGTCTATGTATATGCCCGCACGGGCGCCGTCTGGTCGCAGCAGGCATTCATCAAGGCGAACAACGCGGATGCCGACGATCTTTTCGGTTCATTCGTAGCCCTCTCGAACGACGGCAACACCCTGGCGGTGGGGGCCTATAACGAGGATGGTGACCTGACTGGAACACACGGCAATGGAGCTTATGCTGCGTCCGGGGCCGCCTATGTCTTTGCCCGCACGGGCACCAGCTGGGCGCAGCAAAGTTACCTCAAGGCCTCCAATGCAGGCGCGGGAGATTTCTTCGGCATCTACCTCAGTCTGTCTGGCGCAGGCGACACCCTGGCGGTGGGCGCGTTCTTTGAGCGCAGCGCCTTGGCGAGTGATCCTGCGGACGACACCCTGGCCAATGCGGGTGCGGCTTACGTGTTCCAGCGCAATGCGGGGGCATGGTCGCAGCAGGCCTATCTGAAGGCACCCAGTCCCAAGGCGCAGGACCGCTTCGGCGTCTCGGTCATCCTGTCAGGCGACGGCAACACGCTGGCGGTTGGCATGGACGGAGACAGCAGCAACTACACAGGTACCTTCGTAGTGCCGCCACCGAGCAACACCCTGGCACTCAACTCTGGCGCGGTGTTTGTGTTCATTCGCGCAGGTGGCGTCTGGCAGTCACAGGCGTACTTGAAAGCCTCCAACACCCGCACCCCCCACCGGTTTGGCAACAACTTGGCGATGTCCAGCGACGGCAACACGCTGGTGGTGCCGTCGTACCGCGACGACAGCAATGCGCGCGGATTCAATGGCGACCCGGCCAACACCGCCGCTGCGGATGCGGGCGCTGTGCTGGTGTTCCGCCGCAGCGCGGGCACCTGGGCGCAACAAGCCTACCTGAAGGCACCCAATACGGGCGCTGGGGACCGGTTTGGTGGCCGTGTGGCGATATCGGGTGACGGCACTACCCTGGCCGTGGGGGCATCCACCGAAGACAGTGGATCGACTGGCATTGGGGGCAATCAGTCGGACGAAAGCAGCGCCAACGCGGGCTCGGTGTACCTTTACTGAGAGCTTGCTTCAGGGCGGCAGTCAACATGCCACCCCTTCCTCTATCGGCGGATGGCGAGGGGCTCAGCACCCCTCGGCATCCTTGACGGTTGCTTTGTCTATGAGCGTTGCACGCCTTACCGCACCCGCATGCCGGGCGTGGCGCCGGGCCAGGGGTTGAGCACGTAGATGCCGGGGTTGGCCTTTTCGTCGCCATGGCTGGCGGCCAGCACCATGCCTTCGCTCACGCCAAACTTCATCTTGCGCGGCGCCAGGTTGGCCACCATCACGGTGTGCTTGCCCACCAGATCTTCGGGCTTGTAAGCGCTGGCAATGCCGCTGAACACGTTGCGCGTACGGCCTTCGCCCACGTCCAGCGTCAGGCGCAGCAGCTTGGTGGAGCCCTCGACCGGCTCGCAGTTCACGATCAGCGCAATGCGCAGGTCGATCTTGGTGAAGTCGTCGATGGTGATAGTGGGGGCGAGTTCTTCGCCGCCAGGATGGGAGTTGGCTGCTACGGTTTCAGTAGCTGCTGGCGCTTGTTCTGCTTGCGCTGGGGCTTCAAACAGTGCTTCAAGCTGTTCGGGGGTGACGCGCTGCATCAGGTGCTGGTAGGGCTGGATGGCCTGCACGTCCCCCGCCACGTTCCACTGCTGCATGTTCACGCCCACAAAGCCTTGCACCGCTTGGGCCAGGCCCGGCAGCACGGGGGCCAGGTAGCGGGTGAGTGCGGCGAAGGCGTTCACGAGCACCGAGCACACCTGGTGCAGGGCCTCGTTGTTGGCCGCGTCCTTGGCCAGATCCCAGGGCTTGTTCTGGTCCACATAGGCGTTGACCTTGTCGGCCAGCAGCATGATCTCGCGCGTGGCCTTGCTGTATTCCCGCGTTTCGTACATCTGCGCGATGGCGTCGCTGGCACCGCGCACCTCGGCCAGCAGGGCTGCGCCCGTGGTGCCAAATTGGTCGGTCAGCTTGCCGTCAAAGCGCTTGGTCAAGAAGCCCGCCGCCCGGCTGGCAATGTTCACGTATTTGCCGATCAAATCGCTGTTCACACGCAGCATGAAGTCTTCGGCATTGAAGTCGATGTCCTCGTTGCGCGCGCTCAGCTTGGCCGCCAGGTAGTAGCGCAGCCATTCGGCATTCATGTTCAGGCTCAGGTACTTGAGCGGGTCCAGGCCCGTGCCCCGGCTCTTGCTCATCTTCTCGCCGTTGTTCACGGTCAAGAAGCCGTGCACAAACACGTTGTTGGGTGTCTTGCGGCCGCTGAAGTGCAGCATGGCGGGCCAGAACAGCGTGTGGAAGGTGACGATGTCCTTGCCGATGAAGTGGTACTGCTCCATCGCCGGGTCGGCCATGTAGGCGTCGTAGCTTTCGCCGCGCTTTTCCAGCAGGTTCTTGAGTGACGCGAGGTAGCCCACGGGGGCATCCAGCCACACGTAGAAGTATTTGCCGGGCGCGTCGGGGATCTCGATGCCGAAGTAGGGTGCGTCGCGGCTGATATCCCAGTCGCCCAGGCCTTCGCTGGTGGTGCCGTCGGGGTTGGTGCGGACGGTGAACCATTCCTTGATCTTGTTGGCCACCTCGGGCTGCAGCTTGCCGTCCTGCGTCCAGTTCTCCAGAAACTCCACGCAGCGCGGGTCCGACAGCTTGAAGAAGAAGTGCTCTGAATTCTTCAGCTCGGGCTTGGCACCCGACAGGGCCGAGAAGGGGTTGATCAGGTCGGTGGGGGCGTACACCGTGCCGCACACCTCGCAGTTGTCGCCATACTGGTCCTTGGCGTGGCACTTGGGGCATTCGCCCTTGATGTACCGGTCGGGCAGGAACATGTTCTTCTCGGGGTCGAAGAACTGCTCGATGGTGCGTACTTCGATCAGGCTGCCATCGGCGCGGTCGCGCAGGTCGCGGTAGATCTGGCGGGCCAGTTCATGGTTTTCGGGCGCATCGGTGCTGTGCCAGTTGTCAAAGCTGATGTGAAAACCGTCCAGGTACTGCTTGCGACCGGCGGCGATGTCGGCCACGAACTGCTGGGGCGTCTTGCCGGCCTTTTCGGCGGCAATCATGATGGGCGCACCGTGGGTGTCGTCCGCACCCACAAAGTTGACCGCGTTGCCCTGCATCCTTTGGTACCGCACCCAGATGTCGGCCTGGATGTATTCCATGATGTGGCCGATGTGGAAGTTGCCGTTGGCATACGGCAGGGCGGTGGTAACGAAGAGTTTGCGGGCGGAGGTCGTCATGAAAAGCGGCTTTCTCAGGCGGAACCCGCGATTTTAGGCGGTCGTCAGTATCCCTGGCCATTGCGGGCGCTGCGGTGGCCTCCCCAGGTCGCGCAGGTGCCAATCAGGGCGTGCGTGCAGGCCGCCTATGGCGCCACAATGCCCCGCATTCCAACAATCAACAGGAGACGACACATGGCCAGCACATGGGCAAAACGGGTGGGGTGGGGCGTGGGTGGCGCGATATTGGCGGTGGCTGCCTATCTGGCGGCGTGGCCTGTGCCCATTCAGCCGGTGGCCTGGACCGCGCCTGCCGCCCCCGGCTACCAGGGCGTCCATGCCCCCAACCAGCGCCTGGCCCAGCTGAACATCATCGACCTCAAGGGCGAGGTGGGCCCCGAGCACATCGCCTTTGGCAAGGACGGCAAGCTCTACACCACCGTGCTCAGCGGCAGAATTTTGCGCATGAACCCCGACGGCTCGGGTCAGGAGGTGTTTGCCAACACCGGCGGGCGGGTGCTGGGGTTCGACTTCGATGCGGCGGGCCACCTGATTGCGGCCGATGCGGTCAAGGGGCTGCTGTCCATCGCGCCCGATGGCAAGGTCACCCTGCTGGCCGACAAGGTGGGCAACGACCCCATCCGCTATGCCGACGCCGTGGTGGTGGCCCAAAGCGGAAAGATGTACCTGAGCGACGCCTCCACCCGTTTTGCCCCCAAGGACTGGGGCGGTACGTTTGAGGCCAGCGTGCTCGATATCCTGGAGCAGGCCAGCACGGGCCGGGTGATCGAATACGACCCCGCCACCCGCACCGCACGCGTGGTGGCCCGGGGCATCAGCTTTGCCAACGGCGTGGCGCTGAGCCAGGACGAGAAAAGCCTGTTCGTCAACGAAACCGGCAAATACCGGGTGTGGAAGATTGCGGTGGATGCGAATGACCTCGACATCGCCCAGCCCAGTCCCCAGGCCCGCGTGCTGCTCGACAACCTGCCCGGCTACCCCGACAACCTGATGCGCGGGCAGGGCGGCAAGGTGTGGCTGGGCTTTGCCAAGCCGCGTGGGGCGGCCATCGACAACATGGCGGGCAAGCCCTGGCTGCGCAGCCTGACCCTGCGCCTGCCGCGTGCGCTGTGGCCCATTCCCCAGCCCTACGGCCATGTGATTGCGTTCACCGACGATGGCAAGGTGGTGGCCGACCTGCAGGACCCGAGTGGCGCCTACCCCGAGACCACTGCGATCACCGAGACGGCGGACCGGCTGTATGTGCAGAGCCTGCACGCGCACGGCCTGGGGTGGCTGCCCAAGCCGTAGGGTTCAGGCCTGGGGCGTTTCAGGCGGTTTCCCCATGGTGCCGGGTCTTCACCTCGGCGCCGGTGTCCGTCCAGCCAAAGAACCTGCACACCTCGGCCCGCATGGCCAGGGTGTCGGCCCGGCCCAGGGCCATCAGCTCCTGGGTGTAGCCGGATTCGAAGAGCAGGTAGCTGGCCAGCGCCGCGCCGCGCACATCGGCCATGTTGGACGTGACGCCCAGGGCGCCCAGCATGGTGCGCACGGGCGTGGGCAGGTCGCCCACATGGCGCGCGGCCACGGCATCCAGGCGCTGCGAGGGGGCAATCACCAGCAGCTCGATGGGGCGCAGTGCGCTGTGCAGGCGCTTTTCTTCGGGAATGAGCGACAGGGTCTGGTTGATGCGCTGCACGCGCTCCACATCCACGGCCAGCGCATCCAGAAAGATGTTGGACAGCGCATGACCCGCAATCTGCGCCAGCGTGGGGTAGGTGGCCGTGGGGTTGGCGGCGGCATCGCCCTTGGGCTCGTGCATGCGGCCAGCGCCGATCACCAGGATGCGCTCGGCCCCCAGGTGAATGGCCGGAGCAATGGGCGCCGACTGGCGCATGGAGCCGTCGCCGAAATATTCGATGTGGTCATCCACCTCGATGCCCTTGGCCGGAAAGATGAACGGAATGGCCGAGGACGCCAGCAGATGCTCGTGCGTGATGCGGTCGCTGGCCGCCTTGCGCTGCGAGCGCACCCAGGGCTTGACGGGTGCGGCGGCTTCAAAAAAGGTGACATGCTCGCCCGAGCTGTAGCTCGACGCTGTGACGGCAAGCGCCGTGAGGTGGCCCTTGCGGATCAGCCGGGGCAGGCGCACCAGCGGCACCATCTTGACCAGCAGTTTTTCGAGCGGGGTGTTGTCCAGCAGCGAGCGCGGTCGCATGCGCCGCCAGCGCGCCAGGGCCCAGCCCAGCGACACCAGCGTGAGCCAGCGCGCACCGCTGCGCATCACGCTGAGCGAGTCGGCGCCATACACCTGGCTGGCGTGGAACTGCCGCCACACGCGCGCAATGCGGCGCACGGCGCGGTCAAAGTTGTCGGCCCCGCAGGCCAGCGCCGCCGCGTTGATGGCCCCGGCCGAGGTGCCGGTGATGATGGGGAAGGGGTTGGGTCCACTCCCCTCGCCACAGGCCTGGCGCAGGTCGGCAATGGCTTCGAGCACGCCCACCTGGTAGGCGGCGCGGGCACCGCCGCCGGTGAGTAGCAGGCCGGTGGCGGGTCGCGCTTCGGCGGGGATATCAGAAGTTACCAAGGGCGGCATGAATGTGTGTGGGTGGTGTCCCAAGTGTCGGTGGGTGGCTGGGAGCCTTTCATGTGGGAAAACCCGCATGGTTGAGGCGACACTTCGCTTTTTGCTGGGGCGTTCAAGCTTGCCAGGGGAAGTCAATTGTTTGCGCCAGAGGTGGGCTCGTGCTGCTCCCCGGCCTGTGGCATGCTCCAACGCACTTTTTTGGGGAGATGGCTTGAATCCGAGCATCATCGTTTCGCTTGATTTCCCTGCTGCTGCGCCTGCAGCAGATCTGGTCGGGCAGCTGGGCTCTGCTGCGTCTGTCTACAAGGTGGGTTTGCAATTGCTCACGGCGGCTGGACCGTCCTTCGTCCGCGATCTGTTGGATGCTGGTAAGCAGGTCTTTTTGGACCTCAAACTGTTTGAAATTCCGAGCTCGGTGGCTGACGCAGTTGCGGCGGCGGGGCAACTTGGGGCTTCTATGGTGACGGTTCATGCGTCGGCAGGATCTTCTGTGCTGGAGGCTGCAGTGGCGTCGGCAGCACACTTCCCTGAGCTCAAAGTGCTGGCACTCACTGTGATCACCAGCATGGACGACGAGGCGCTGCGCGAAGTGGGCGTGGCATCGACAGTGCCAGAACAGGTGCTGCGTCTTGCGCGTCTTGCACACGCAGCAGGCTGCCACGGTGTGGTCGCGTCGCCGCTAGAAGCCAGGCTTCTGCGCAACGCGCTGCCGCAGGGCGCGCTGATCGTCACGCCTGGTATACAGCCGCTGGAGTTTGCAAAAGGCGACCACGCCCGTTTCACCACCGCCAGCGAGGCCATCAAGGCGGGTGCAACGCACGTCGTGGTGGGGCGGCCGATATCGCGCGCTTTGAACCCTGCCGCTTCCTTTGCTGCCCTGTGCGCAGAACTAGAAGGTTGAAACTTTGGCCCGGGACGGGGCGGATCGCCGTTTTTCTGCAGCGTTACAGCTGTGATTATGCGGGCCGGAGGCCCTGGCACATCGCTGTCTACGGTTGGCGCAGCAGCAGCTGTGCCACCGCGTCACCCTGCAGCACCACAATGCCGTGCTCCCGGGCAAACGCGTGGGCGTTGTCGCTGACCTGCCCCAGGGCAGCCACATAGACGCCTGCGGGGGTCTCGCTGGCCAGCATGGCCGCGTGCAGCTCGCGCAGGGGCTCTACGCCGTGGGTGGCGGCTTTCCAGCGTTTGGCGCTGACCAGCGTGGTATTGCCACCCTGGGTCAGTCGCATGTCAGCGCCTGCGTTGTTGCCGTTGATCCGCTCTACGGAGTAGCCCGCCCGTGCCCAGGCCGATGCCAGGGTGTCGGCAAAGCTGCGCCAGGGCATACTGGCCACGGCCTCCAGCATCTCGGCAACCCGGGCGGGGTTGGGGGCGCGCAGCTGCTTCCACGCGGCGATGCAGCCCACCACGAAGATGGGGAAACCGGCCAGCGCACCCACCACGAAATATTCCTTGGGCAGCAGCGCACCTGCCGCCAGAACGATGAGGCCGACCACCACAAAGCTGATCCACCAGGGCGAGCGCAGCAGCATGGCAAACAGGGATTTCTCGGCCATCTTGAATTTCACGGGGGTCCTTTTCGTTCGGTTTCTCAGGGTGCCAGCTGCTGTGGAGCCAGGGGCAAAGCGTGCGCATTGTCCTTCACGCGCCGGGGGAACAGCGCTTGGATAGACTACCGGCCCCACAGGAGTTAATTGAATGGCAGTCACCGAACAGGGCCTTTTGGCCGCACTTTCCAGCGTGCTGGACCCCCATACGGGCAAGGATTTCGTCAGCACCCGCGCCCTGCGCAATGTGCAGATCAGCGGCGACGACGTGGCCTTCGATGTGGAGTTGGGCTACCCCGCCAAGAGCTTGGTGCCCGAACTGCGCCGCAATCTCGTGGCCGCTGCCAAGGGCGTGGGGGGCGTCGAGAACGTGTCGGTCAACATCACCACCAAGGTGATTGCGCATGCCGTGCAGCGCGGCGTGCAGCTCTTGCCCCAGGTCAAGAACATCATCGCCGTGGCCTCGGGCAAGGGCGGCGTGGGCAAAAGCACAACGGCCGCCAACCTGGCCCTGGCCCTGGCCGCCGAGGGCGCCAGCGTGGGCGTGCTCGACGCCGACATCTACGGCCCCAGCCAGCCCATGATGCTGGGCATCAACCGCCGCCCTGAGAGCGACGACGGCAAGACCATGGAGCCGCTGGAGAACTACGGCGTGCAGGTGATGTCCATCGGTTTCCTGGTGGACCAGGACGAGGCCATGATCTGGCGCGGCCCCATGGCCACCCAGGCGCTAGAGCAACTGCTGCGCCAGACCAACTGGAAAGACCTCGACTACCTCATCATCGACATGCCCCCCGGCACCGGCGACATCCAGCTCACCCTGAGCCAGCGCGTGCCCATGACCGGCGCGGTGATCGTGACCACGCCGCAGGACATCGCCCTGCTGGACGCCAAGAAGGGCATCAAGATGTTCGAGAAGGTGGGCGTGCCCATCCTCGGCATCGTCGAGAACATGGCCGCGCACGTGTGCAGCAACTGCGGCCATGTGGAACACATCTTTGGCGCCGATGGCGGCAAGAAGATGGCAGCCGAGTACAACATGGACTACCTGGGCGCGCTGCCGCTCGACATGAGCATCCGCCTGCAGGCCGACAGCGGCAAGCCCACCGTGGTGGCCGACCCGGATGGGGACGTGGCCAAGATCTACAAGAAGGTGGCGCGCGACGTGGCGGTGAAGATCGCGCAGCAGGCCAAGGATTTTTCGAGCAAGTTCCCGACGATTTCGATCAGCAAGAACACCTGATCTTCCCGGGTCGCCCCACCGTGCCATGAACCTGCTCGCGTCCCTGCGCTACCTGGTGGCGCTGCACGAGCACCGGCACTTTGGCCGGGCGGCGCAGGCCTGCCACATCACGCAGCCCGCGCTGTCCAACGCACTGCGCGCGCTGGAAAAGGAGTTTGGCGTGGTCGTGGTGCGCCGGGGCCGCAGCTTCGAAGGCTTCACGCCTGAGGGCGAACGCGTGCTGGCCACGGCGCAGCGCATGCTGCACGAACACCAGGTGCTGCAGCAGGACCTGAGCAGCGACGCCGCCCACCCGCGCGGCACGCTGCGCCTGGGCGCGGTGCCCACGGCCATGCCCATCCTGGCGCGGTTTGCCGCGCAGCTGCAGGCGCGGCACCCGGGCATCGTGCCGGTGGCGCTGTCGATGAGTTCGCAGGCGCTGGAGGCGGGGCTCGAAAATATTGCACTGGACTTGGCCCTGGGCTACACCGAGCGCATGCCTGTACGCGGCGGCACGCTACGGGCTTGGCCGCAGTATGTGGAGCACTACTTTCTGCTGCGCCGTGCGCCCCGGCTGCCCAAAGGCGCAGCGCGCGGGCTGCAGATCGGCCCACCCATGGCCTGGGCCGATGCGGCGGCGCTGCCGCTGTGCCTGCTCACCCCCGAGATGCACAACCGTAGCTTGGTGGATGGTGCCTTCCGCGCTACAGGCGCCACGGTCATGCCCGCCATGGAAACCGATTCGGTACTGACCCTGGCGCTCAGCGTGGTGGCGGGCCAAGTGTGCAGCGTCCTGCCCGGTGCGCTGGTGGACGCCGTGCGCGGCCATGATGGACTGGAGGCCCTGCCGTTGACGAGCCCGGTGCTCACCACCCCCATTGGATTCATGTCGCACCGGCAGGTGCAGCCCACCCGGGCGCTGGATGCGGCACTGGCGCTGTCGCAAGATCGTGAGTGGTTGCAGCACGCCGCAGCGCACAGCGGATTGCTGGCGGCGGAGCCGCTGTAGGCGCAGGTTTTTCCGGCCCTACCCACGCGAAATGGGCCGGGCCGCCCCAGTGCTGGTAGCCACGCGCCGCTGCCACGCGATGAAGGCCGGCGCACCCACCAGCTCCAGCACCGTGAACCCGATAAATGGCGCGGGCGGCAGGCCCAGAAAGGCCATCGACAGCGCCCGGCCCACGCCGCCCAGAAACACCGCGCCCCACAACACCGCAAACAACCGGCCCTCGCGCTCGATGCGCGGCACCAGCGACCCCATTGCCAGGCCCAGCGCCAGCCACACGCCGCCAAAAAACCGCAGGTTGCCATCGAGCAGCGCATCGCTCGGGAGGCCGCTGGTGCGGTAGATCGGGTCGTAGATGCCCATCATCGTCAGCACGCCAGTGGCAACTGGGATCAGCGCCATCACGGCGGTAGTGGCTTGGAGCAGGCGTCGGGTCATGGGCTATCTTTACGGTGTCAGGATGGGGTATTGTTGGGGTGTATCTTGACTGTGTCAAGATTGCCGCCATGAACTCAGCTGAAATTCCGCGCGCCACTTACCACCATGGCGACTTGCGCACCGCACTGGTGTCTGCCGCCGAGGGGTTGCTGGCGTCCGGGGCCACGCTCAGCCTCCGCGCGGTGGCCAAAGCGGCGGGGGTGTCGCATGCGGCCCCATACCACCATTTCGCCAATCTGGATGCGTTGCTGGCTGCCGTGGCCACGCGCGGTTTTCACGACCTGGCGGCCGACATGGAGGCCGCACACCCCGGTGTGGACACCGCCGCCAGACTGGTGGGGCACTGCACCGCCTACGTGGCCTTTGCGCTCGCGCGTCCCGCCGCGTTCCGGCTGATGTTCAGCCCGCTGCTGCAACACAAGGCCGACCACCCGGCGTTGCAAGCGGCGGCGGACGGGGCTTTTGAGGTGCTGCGCAAAGCCGCCCATGCCCACGTGGCCGAAGGGGCGGACGAGCTGGCACTGGCGGGGTGGAGCCTGGCCCACGGGCTGGCAAGCCTGGCGATCGATGGCGCCCTGTCCACCGCGCCCGTGCCCATGCCTTCGGCGCAAGACCTGGCGGCGCTGCTGGCGAGCCGGTTGCTGGAGAACCTGCCAATGGGCAGAGCAGGCAGTGCAGGTGGCGGATGAGTTGGCCCCACGCTGTACAGCGCAATGCCAAGGTGCGCAGCTCATTTGTTTTTGTGATCGACCCATGTGCATCCGCAATTTGACGCACCGGGGTGCCTCGCCGACACTGCGACCGCCCAGCCGCCTTATGCAGGCGGCTTCATAAGCACCACAACAAGACATCCCACGATTTCGCTCCATGCACCTCGCCCCCGAAGCCCCCACCGCAACCGTCGTGGCCGCCGTGTCGGTCAACGACATGCGCGAGCGCATCCGCCGCAAAAGCCGCCTCAAGGGCCGCCAGCCCGAAGACGCGGCCATGGCCGAGGTGGCGCAACTGCTGGGCCCCCGCCCGGCCAGCGGTTTCCGGCGCGACCTGCTCATCGAATACCTGCACCGCCTGAACGACCACTTTGGTGTGCTGCACGACCGGCACCTGGTGGCTCTCGCCAAGCAGATGAACCTGCCGATGGCCGAGGTGTACGAGGTGGCGAGCTTCTACCACCACTTCGACATCGTGCGCGGCGAGGATGCCCATGCCCCGCGCCTGGTGCTGCGGGTGTGCGACAGCCTGAGCTGCAGCCTGGCCGGTGCCCGCGAGCTGTTGGCCACGCTGCCCGAGCGGCTGCGCGCGGCCGGGCAGGGCGATGTGCAGGTGCAGGCCGTGCCCTGCGTGGGCCGCTGCGAACAAGCGCCGGTGGCGGTGGTGCACCAGTGCCCCGTGCCGCGCGCCACAGTGGATTCAGTGCTGGAGGTAGTGAAATCCAAGACAAATCGGGCTCTAGCGCTTCATCCACAAGCGCTAGTAGCTATCAATTTTGATATTTCTGAGCTGTCCGAGAAGAGCGTGCCAACGCAGCCGGACGGGATCAGCCCCGCGCACACCGACCTCGTCACCTACCGTGCCCACGGCGGCTACCAGACCGCCGCCGGGCTGGTCAACGGAGAGATGGACGCCGAGGCCGTGCTCGCTGCCATGGAGGACTCGGGTTTGCGCGGCCTGGGCGGCGCGGGCTTCCCGGCGGGGCGCAAGTGGCGCATCGTGCGGGACCAGCCCGCGCCACGCCTGATGGCCGTCAACATCGACGAAGGCGAGCCCGGCACCTTCAAGGACCGCACTTATCTGGAACGCGACCCGCACCGCTTTCTGGAAGGCGTGCTCATCGCCGCCCAGGTGGTGGGTACCGAGGCCATCTATATCTACCTGCGCGACGAATACCACGGCTGCCGTGCGCTGCTGCAGCGCGCCCTGGACGACCTGCGCGCCGATCCGCCATGCCCGCTGCCCCACATCGAACTGCGGCGCGGCGCGGGTGCCTACATCTGCGGCGAAGAGTCGGCCATGATCGAGAGCATCGAAGGCAAGCGTGGAGAACCCCGCATGCGCCCGCCCTACATCGCGCAGGTGGGGCTGTTCGGCAGGCCCACGCTGGAGCACAACTTCGAGACGCTGTACTGGGTGCGCGACATTGTGGAACGTAGCCCGCAGTGGTTTGCCAGCTTTGGCCGCCACGGGCGCAAGGGGCTGCGCAGTTTCAGCGTGAGCGGGCGCGTGAAGCACCCGGGCGTCAAGCTCGCGCCTGCGGGCATCACGGTGCAGGAACTCATCGACGAATACTGCGGCGGCATGCTGGACGGCCACCAGCTTTATGCCTACCTGCCCGGCGGCGCGTCGGGCGGTATCCTGCCCACCAGCCTGAGCCACATACCGCTCGACTTCGACACGCTGCAGCCCTACGGCTGCTTCATCGGCTCGGCCGCCGTCATCGTGCTCAGCCAGCACGACCGGGCGCGCGATGCGGCGCTCAACGTGATGCGCTTCTTTGAACACGAAAGCTGCGGCCAGTGCACGCCCTGCCGCGTGGGCACGGCCAAGGCGGCCACGCTGATGCAAGCGCCGAAGTGGGATGAAGAACTGCTCGACGATCTGGCACAGGTAATGGCCGACGCCTCCATCTGCGGCCTGGGCCAGGCGGCGCCCAACCCCATCCGCTGCATCCACAAATACTTTGCGCACGAAGTGGGCGAGGGGCCCTGGCCGGGCGACCTGCCCAAGCCGCGCACGGGTGTGGTCACGGAGAGGCTATGAGCGCAAAGATGGGGAGTAGCGGGTTGTTGTTTCCCTCTGACAGGAGGTCAACAGAGCGTTCAAGCTTGCCTGGGCTTTTTTGCCGCGCAATCGCTTTGTGGATTGCGGGCTGTTCCTGTGGATGGGGGCTCGCGCTGGCCTCGGAGGACCCCGGGAGTTCGCATTGCCAGAGGGTCATTGCGGACGCTTCTGTAGTCGGTGATCTTTTTTTCGAAAGCGATGGCACGACGCTGAGTCCCAACGCCCCGCGGGAATTGCTGCAATTGACCGTGAAACTACAGCGTTTCCCTCCGGCGCAGAGGCTGATTGTGTTCACGGGGTATCAGAGTGCGGCAGAGCGTGAGGGAATCGCACTTTACAGGGCAGAGGTCGCCCGGCGGTTCTTTCTTTCGCGAGGTTTGGCCGTTTCTGCGACTGTGATCGACGGGCGGACCACGACGGCAGTGGCCCATTCCTTCGGAGCGCGGCCTTCCGGTCAGCGTGTTGAATACGAGGCACGGGCGTGGCAGGAGTTTTGTGCCCCTCCCGAATGGAACAAGCAAGAGCCGCGATAGGACAAGCTATGACCATGACTTCCTTCGAACTCGACGGCCAGCCCATCACCGCCCGCCCTGGCGAAACCATTTTGAAAGCCGCGCAGCGCCACGGTGTGGAAATTCCGCACCTGTGCTACAGCGACGGCCTGCGTCCCGACGGCAACTGCCGCGCCTGCGTGGTTGAGATCGCGGGCGAACGCACGCTGGCCCCCAGCTGCTGCCGCGCACCGACTGAAGGCATGAAGGTGCAGGCGGCCAGCCCCCGCGCCTGCAAGAGCCAGCAGATGGTGCTGGAGATGCTGCTGTCCGACATGCCGGACGTGGGATACCGGTGGAACGATCAAAAGGCAAATACTCCTGAATTGATAGCTGGTGGCGCTTATCCATCAAGCGCTAGTGGCCAATTTGACTCAGAAAATTCAGAAACGATAGGCCAGCATGGCGAGTTGAGCGCCTGGGCGGACCGCCTGGGCGTGGCCGTGCGCCCCGCGCTCCAGGCCCTGCGCCGCGAGCAGCCCGCGCCCGACCTGAGCCACCCTGCCATGGCCGTGAATCTGGATGCCTGCATCCAGTGCAACCGCTGCGTGCGCGCCTGCCGCGAAGAGCAGGTCAACGATGTGATCGGCTACGCGCTGCGCGGTGCCGACAGCAAGATCGTCTTCGACCTCGACGACCCCATGGCCGAGAGCACCTGCGTGGCCTGCGGCGAATGTGTGCAGGCCTGCCCCACGGGCGCGCTCAGCCCCAAGACCCACGTCGGCTCGCAAAAGGTGGACCGCAAGGTCGATTCGGTCTGCCCCTTCTGCGGCGTGGGCTGCCTCATCACCTACAACGTGCGCGATGAAAAGATCATCAGCGTCGAGGGCCGCGACGGCCCGGCCAACCACGGCCGCCTGTGCGTGAAAGGGCGCTTCGGTTTCGACTACGCCCACCACCCCGACCGCCTCACGGTGCCGCTGATCCGCAAGCCCGGCGTACCCAAGGAGGTGCGGCCCTACGGCGCTGACTGGCGCGACACCTTCCGCGAAGCGACCTGGGACGAGGCGCTGGGCCTGGCTGCCGGCGCGCTCAAAGCCCTGCGCGACACCCACGGCCCCAAGGCGCTGGCGGGCTTTGGCTCCGCCAAGGGCAGCAATGAAGAAGCGTATTTGTTCCAGAAGCTGGTGCGCACCGGCTTTGGCAGCAACAACGTGGACCATTGCACCCGGCTGTGCCACGCGTCCAGTGTGGCAGCGCTGCTCGAAGGTGTGGGCTCGGGTGCGGTGAGCAACCCGGTGAATGACGTGGAGCATGCCGAGCTGATCTTTGTGATCGGCTCCAACCCCACGGCCAACCACCCCGTGGCCGCCACGTGGATGAAAAACGCCGCACAGCGCGGCGCCAGGATCGTGCTGGCCGACCCGCGCGTCACCGACATCGGCCGCCACGCCTGGCGCACCCTGCAGTTCAAGGCCGACACCGACGTGGCCATGCTCAACGCGCTGATCCACACGGTGATTGATGAGGGCTTGGTGGATGAAGCTTTTATCCGCAACCGCGCCAACAACTTCGAGGCCCTCAAGGCCAACGTGATGGGCTGCAGCCCCGAGGCCATGGCTCCGGTGTGCGGCATCCCGGCCGAGACGCTGCGCGAGGTGGCGCGGGCATTTGCCACCGCCAAGTCCTCCATGATCCTCTGGGGCATGGGCGTGAGCCAGCACGTGCACGGCACCGACAACGCGCGCTGCCTCATCGCGCTGTGCGCCGTTACGGGCCAGATCGGCAAGCCCGGCTCGGGCCTGCACCCGCTGCGCGGCCAGAACAATGTGCAGGGCGCAAGTGACGCGGGGCTGATCCCGATGATGTTCCCCAACTACCAGCGCGTGGACAACGCCGGGGCGCATGCCTGGTTCGAAGACTTCTGGGGCACCAAGCTCGACGAAGCGCCGGGCTACACCGTGGTCGAAATCATGCACAAGGCACTGGCCGACGACAGCGACCCGCACAAGGTGCGCGGCATGTACATCATGGGCGAGAACCCCGCCATGAGCGACCCCGACCTGAACCATGCGCGCCACGCGCTGGCCAGCCTTCAGCAGCTGGTGGTGCAGGACATTTTCCTGACCGAGACTGCCTGGTTGGCCGATGTGGTGCTGCCCGCCAGCGCCTGGCCCGAGAAGACCGGCACGGCCAGCAACACCGACCGCATGGTGCAGATGGGGCGCCGAGCGCTGAACCCGCCGGGTGATGCGCAGCCTGATCTGTGGATCATTCAGCAGATCGCCCAGAGGATGGGCCTTGGCTGGAACTACGAAGGCGAAGAGTCGGGCGTAGCTGCCGTGTACGACGAAATGCGGCAGGCCATGCACGCGAGCATCGAGGGCATCACCTGGAACCGGCTGGAGCGCGAGTCCAGCGTGACCTACCCGTGCCTCACAGAGGGCGACCCCGGCCAGCCCATCGTCTTCACCGAGAAATTCCCCACGCCCACGGGCCGCCTGCAGCTGGTGCCCGCCAGCGTGATCCCGGCGGCCGAAAAGCCCGATGCCGACTACCCCCTGGTGCTCATCACGGGCCGCCAGCTGGAGCACTGGCACACGGGCAGCATGACGCGGCGCAGCACTGTGCTCGACGCCATCGAGCCTATGGCCACCGCATCGCTGCATGGCGACGAACTTGACCGGCTGGGCGTGGCGCCCGGTGCGCTGGTGGGCATCCGCTCGCGGCGCGGCATGGTGCAGGTGCGCGTGCGGCGCGACGACGGCACGCCGCGCGGCACGGTGTTCATGCCTTTTGCGTACGTGGAGGCGGCAGCCAACCTGCTCACCAACGCGGCGCTGGACCCGTTTGGAAAGATCCCGGAGTTCAAGTACTGCGCGGTGGCGGTGGAGGTGCTGGAGGGGGCTGCAAGCTGACCGTGCGCAGAGGGGCTTTACGGACAAAGCTGCTGGTGGTCTTGCGCCGGGGTAAAGTCTGCGCCCATGACTGAGCGCCCCTACACCGACGTTGCCGTGATCATGCGGTGCGAGCACATCGACAACCGCTGGCAGCCCTGGCGGTGGTCGCTGGCCGAGGTGGTGATCAACGAGCCCGCCTTTGGCACCGAGCCGCGCCAGATCCTCCGGGACGAGCGCGAGCAGCGCTGGCTGTTCCCGGGGTTTCGGGCAGAGCTGTTTCGCGACGACGCCGAGGGCTATCACCTCAACCTCACTTCGCCCGCCCCGTGCTGGTTTGTGATGTGGCGCCGCGATGACGACCCCGGCACTGGCGAGATCCCGCTGGCCCGCCCCGTGGCTGTGAGCCTGAGCTACCACGACGCAGGCCGCTGGCTGGACGCGCAGGAAACCGTGGAACAGGTGCCCGCAGCGCCCGAGGTGGTGGAAGCGCTGCGCGCCTTTGTGGCCGAGCACTACCAGCCCGAACCCAAACGCCGCAAGCGGCCGGACAGTTTCCGCACGCTGCAAGACCGGTTTGGAAACCCAGCATCCGTGTCCACTGAAAAAACGCGTGGTGGAGGTGGCGGTCATGGCTGACGGGTTCCTGGGCCGCTGGTCGCGCCGCAAGCAGGAGGTGCGCGAAGGCAAGCCGGTGGAGGAACCACCACCACCCGCGCCGTCGTTGCCTCCGGCCGCGTCTTCGTCGTCACCGCCTAACCTGTCCTCCGTGGCAGCCGGCGCCACCCTCACCGCCGCAGAAGGCGCTGCCCCTGCTGCAGAAGCCCCCCCGCCACCCACGCTGGCCGATGCCCAGGCGCTTACGCCCGCGTCCGATTTCAAGGCCTTTGTGGCCCGCGATGTATCGCCCGAGGTGCGCAACCTGGCCATGAAGAAGCTCTTTGCCGACCCGCACTTCAATGTGATGGATGGCCTCGATATCTACATCGGCGACTACACCCAGCCCGACCCGCTGCCCGAAGGCATGCTGCGCAAAATGGCCAGCGCCCATGCGATGGGCTTTTTTGATCATGAAAAGAAGGCTGATGCAGCGCCTGATGTTCCAGTCAATGGCGCCGCCGTAGAAGCCAGTGCAGACGCAGAGGCAATAGCCCCTGCCCTTGCTCAGCCTCGGGATGATGCGGAGGGGCACGCCCCCGCAGACGTGGCACAGTCCGGGGTATGCAACGCTATTCCTAGCGCCCCCTCCAGCGAGCTTGAGATGGCCGCCCGCCCCCATAAGGATGCGGTGGCCCTGCCAGCCAGCCACACAGAACATGACCACGACGCTCATCTGCGACTGCAACCAGACGATGCCCCTCAACGCGAAGGCGTTGGGCGCGGCGCTGCATGAAGACCTGACACTCCACTCCACCCTGTGCCGCCGCGAGGCGGGGGCCTTTCAAAAGGCCATCCAGTCGGGTGACGATGTGGTGGTGGCTTGCACCCAGGAGCAGCGCTTGTTTGGCGATCTGGGCCAGCAGACCGAAGGCGCGGTGTCGCCCATCCGGTTTGTGAACATCCGCGAAACCGGTGGCTGGAGCCGCGATGCCGCCAAGGCCAGCCCCAAGATCGCCGCGCTGCTGGCCGCCGCCCGCCTGCCTGATCCACCGCCCGTGCCCACGGTCACTTACAAGAGCACGGGCCGCTTGCTCATCATTGGCCCGCTCGACCAGGCCGAACAGGCTGCCGCTCTGGTGTCGGATGTGCTGGATGTGACCCTGTTCACCCAAGGCCCCGGCAATGCGGGTGGCGCGCAGGCGCGGCGTTTTCCCGTGCTGGGTGGGCGCATTACGGGCCTTACTGGCTGGCTGGGTGCGTTTGAGCTGCAGTGGAAGGCCGACAACCCCATTGACCTGGACCTGTGTACACGCTGCAACGCCTGTGTGGCGGCCTGCCCCGAGAACGCCATCGGCCTCGATTACCAGATCGACATGGCGGCCTGCAGCTCGCACCGCGACTGTGTGAAGGTGTGCCAGGTGGCGGGTGCCATCGACTTCACCCGTGACGCCACGGCGCAGACCGAGCGCTTTGACCTGGTGCTCGACCTGCGTTCGCCCACCGCCACGCCCACCTTCTTGCAGCACGCGCTGCCGCAGGGTTACCTGCGCTGGGACGGGCGTAGTGATGGGGTCAATATGGCCACGCTGCTGAAGCTGCGCGAGCTGGTGGGCGAGTTCGAAAAGCCCAAGTTTTTTGTCTACAAACAAAAGCTTTGCGCCCACAGCCGCAACGAAACCGTGGGCTGCAATGCCTGCGTGGACATCTGCTCGGCCGAAGCCATTGCCAGCGACAAAAGCCGTCAGCAAATCAAGGTGAACCCCAACCTGTGTGTCGGCTGCGGCGCTTGCACCACCGTGTGCCCCACGGGCGCGCTGACCTATGCCTACCCCAGTGCGACCGAGCAGGGCACCAAGCTCAAAACCCTTTTGTCCACCTACGCCGCTGCAGGTGGCAAGGATGCTGTGCTGCTGCTGCACAGCCAGGAGCGCGGACAGGCGCTGGTGGAAGAGCTGGGTCGTGCCGCCCAGTTGAAACTGGCGCAGGGCGTGCCTGCCAATGTGATCCCGGTGGCGCTGTGGCACACCGCCAGCACCGGGGTGGACCTGTGGCTCAGCGCAATCGCTTACGGCGCCTCGCAGGTAGTGTTGCTGACGACACAGGAGGAAGCACCGCAGTACCTCGACGGCCTGCAGGCGCAGATGGATGTGGCGCAAGCCATCTTGCGGGGCCTGGGCTACACGGGCACCCATGTGCAGCTGCTGCGCGCCACCCATCCCACCGAGCTGGACGCCGCCTTGCAGGCCCTGGGCCAGACGCGCCAGAAGACCCCGGCCGTGGCCGCTCGCTTTGCCGTGGCGCAGGAAAAGCGCAGCACGCTGGAGATGGCGCTGGACCATCTCATCGAGCAGGCCCCGATGGCCGTGGCCGAGCGGCCCGCAGCCATCGCTTTGCCCGCAGTGGGTTCGCCCCTGGGCACGATTGAAGTCAACAAGGACCGCTGCACCCTGTGCCTGAGCTGCGTGAGCGCCTGCCCCGCCAGTGCGCTGCAGGACAACCCGCAGCTGCCGCAGTTGCGCTTTATCGAAAAGAATTGCGTGCAGTGTGGCCTGTGTGCCACCACCTGCCCGGAAGACGCCATCACCCTGCAGCCGCGCCTGCTGCTGGCGCCGGAGCGTGCGCAACTGCGCGTGCTCAACGAGGCCAAACCCTGGGCCTGTGTGCGCTGCAGCAAGCCCTTTGGCACCGTCAAGGCCATCGAGGCCATGCTGGGCAAACTGTCGGGCCACGCGATGTTCCAGGGCGACGCGCTGGAGCGCCTGAAGATGTGCAGCGACTGCCGCGTGATCGACCTGTATTCCTCTCAAAGCGAAACGAAAGTGACGGACCTGTGAGCGCCCAACCTGCTTCTTTGACCCCCCCTGGCGGCAGCTCTGCGCTGGATGAGGAAACGGCACGCGCCGAACTCTATGGTCTGCTGTCGCAGCTGTACTACGCCGCGCCCAGCGCCGAGTTGTCGTCTGCCTTGCGGGTAGCCGTGACCGAGGCACCCGCCGACGGCGCCTTTTTGCAAGAGCCTTGGCAGGTGCTGGTGGGCGCGGCCCGCGAACTGAGCGATGCCGCCATCGCGCAGGAGTTCGACCGTCTCTTTGGCGGTGTGGGCAAGCCCGAGGTGTTTTTGTATGGCTCGCATTACCTGAGCGGTTTTCTGAACGAAAAGCCACTGGCCCGTTTGCGCACCGACCTGGATCGGCTGGGACTGGCACGCGACGATTCCATGTCCGAAACCGAAGACCACATCGCGTACCTTTGCGAGGTGATGCGCTACCTGATCGCGGGGGATGACGTAGCTGTCTGCAACCTGACGGCACAGCGCGACTTTTTCGCAACGCATGTGCAGCCCTGGGTTTTGCAGTTGTGTGATGCCCTGGCTGCCCAACCGCAGGCGCGCTTTTATGCAGCACTGGCCCAGTTCACACGGGCCTTCGTGTCGGTGGAGGCCCAGGGCTTCGACATGCTCGACTAACCTCTGGGAGGCTCGAAAAGCCTGCTCAGGTTGCTACAAAAGATGAGTGTCTTAGTGGGAGGTGTAAAGCTCGATTGCAGGCTTTTACACACTGACATAGACTGTATGAATTCCGTTTCATAGCTGCCAGCCATTCTGGAGACAAGCATGCAGAACCGCCAGCCCAATTCCTCACGCCGGAGCTTCTTCTCCGGCACCGCCACCGTAGGGGCTGCAGCCGCAGCCGTCGTGGCACTCCCCCATGTAGTTCCCTCAGATGCCGTCGTGTCTGAACCCGCTCGGGTGGCGCCAGAAAAAGGCGGTGGCTATCACCTGTCTGCGCACGTGAAGCAGTACTACAAGACCACCCAACTCTGAAGCGGGGCGTGCCATGTTGCTAACCAAGAAGTCCTCCCACGCTGCGCAGGTCGCATCGTCTCCTTTTGTGCACAGCTTGCGCCGTGGCCTGTCGCAGGCGCTGCCCACGATGGACCGCCGCTCGTTCCTGCGCCGCTCCGGCCTGGGAGTGGGCGTGGGTATTGCGGCGTCGCAGCTCACGCTGGTCAAAAAATCCAATGCTGCCGAGGGTGCCAAGGTGGGCATCGGCGACAGCAAGATCGAAGTACGCCGCACCATCTGCACCCACTGCTCGGTGGGTTGTGCGGTGGATGCGGTCGTCGAGAACGGCGTGTGGGTGCGGCAAGAGCCTGTGTTCGATTCGCCCATCAACCTGGGCGCCCACTGCGCCAAGGGTGCGGCACTGCGTGAACACGGCCACGGGGAGTACCGCCTGCGCTACCCCATGAAGCTCGTCAACGGCAAATACGAGCGCATCAGCTGGGACACGGCCCTGAACGAAATCACGGCCAAGATGAAAGAGCTGCGTGCCGCCAGCGGCCCGGATAGCGTGTACTTCGTCGGCTCGTCCAAGCACAACAACGAGCAGGCCTATCTGCTGCGCAAGTTTGTGAGCTTCTGGGGCACCAACAACTGCGACCACCAGGCGCGCATCTGCCACTCGACCACCGTGGCGGGCGTGGCCAACACATGGGGCTATGGCGCCATGACCAACTCGTACAACGACATGCAAAACAGCAAGGTCGCTCTGTACATCGGCTCCAACGCGGCCGAGGCCCACCCGGTGAGCATGCTGCACATGCTGCACGCCAAGGAAACCGGCTGCAAGATGATCGTGGTGGACCCACGCTTCACCCGCACCGCAGCCAAGGCCGACGAGTACGTGCGCATCCGCTCGGGCACCGACATCCCGTTCCTCTTCGGCCTGCTGTACCACATCTTCAAGAACGGCTGGGAAGACAAGAAGTACATCAACGACCGTGTCTATGGCATGGAGAAGGTGCGCGAGGATGTGCTGGCCAAGTGGACTCCCGACAAGGTGGAAGAGGCCTGCGGCGTCAAGGAAGACCAGATGTTCAAGGTCGCCAAGATGCTGCACGACAACAACCCTGGCACCATCGTGTGGTGCATGGGCCAGACCCAGCACACCATCGGCAACGCCATGGTGCGTGCCTCGTGCATTTTGCAACTGGCACTGGGCAATGTGGGCAAAACAGGCGGCGGCACCAACATCTTCCGGGGCCACGACAACGTGCAAGGTGCCACCGATGTCGGTCCCAACCCCGATTCGCTGCCCGGCTACTACGGCCTGGCCGAAGGCTCGTGGAAGCACTTCGCCGCAGTCTGGGGTGTGGACTTCGAGTGGATCAAAAAGCAGTACGCATCGCCCGCGATGATGACCAAGAGCGGCATCACGGTGTCGCGCTGGATCGATGGTGTGCTGGAGAAGAATGAGCTGATCGACCAGGACTCCAACCTGCGCGGCGTATTCTTCTGGGGCCACGCGCCCAATTCGCAGACCCGTGGCCTGGAAATGAAGCGGGCCATGGACAAGCTGGATCTGCTCGTGGTGGTGGACCCGTACCCCTCGGCCACCGCCGCCATGGCCGCCATGCCCGGCAAGGCCGAAGACCTGAACCCCAACCGTGCGGTGTACCTGTTGCCAGCCGCCACGCAGTTTGAAACCAGCGGCTCGTGCACGGCCTCCAACCGCTCCATCCAGTGGCGCGAGAAGGTGATCGAGCCGCTGTGGGAGAGCCGTTCGGACCACATGATCATGCACCAGTTCGCTGAGAAGCTGGGCTTTGCCGCCGAGCTGTCCAAGAACTACAAGATGCAAAAGGTCAAGGGCATGGACGAGCCCGTGATCGAAGACATCCTGCGCGAAATCAACAAGTCGGTCTGGACCATTGGCTACACGGGCCAGAGCCCCGAGCGCCTGAAGGCCCACATGCGGAACATGCATCTGTTCGATGTGAAAACCTTGAAATCGAAGGGTGGCAAGGACAAGGAAACCGGCTACGACTTTGGGGGTGACTACTTTGGCTTGCCATGGCCCTGCTACGGCACGCCGGAGCTCAAGCACCCTGGCTCGCCCAACCTGTACGACACCTCCAAACACGTGATGGAAGGCGGCGGCAACTTCCGCGCCAACTTCGGCGTCGAGAAGGATGGCGTCAATCTGCTGGCCGAGGACGGCTCGCATTCGGTGGGCAGCGAGATCACCACGGGCTACCCCGAGTTCGACCATGTGCTGCTGAAAAAGCTGGGCTGGTGGGACGACCTGAGTGACGCCGAGAAGGCCAAGGCCGAAGGCAAGAACTGGAAGACCGACCCTACTGGCGCGATCATTCGCGTGGCCATGAAGCATGGCTGCCATCCGTTTGGCAACGCCAAGGCCCGCGCTGTGGTGTGGAACTTCCCCGATGCCATTCCGCAGCACCGCGAACCGCTGTATGGCACCCGGCCCGACCTCATGGCCAAGTACCCCACCCACGACGACAAGAAGGCCTTTTGGCGCCTGCCCACGCTGTACAAGAGCGTGCAGGAGAAAAACGTGGCGGACAAGGTGCACGAGAAGTTCCCGCTCATCCTCAGCTCTGGCCGTCTGGTCGAGTACGAAGGCGGTGGCGAGGAAACCCGCTCCAACCCCTGGCTGGCCGAGCTGCAGCAGGAGTCGTTTGTCGAGATCAACCCCAAGACTGCCGCAGACCGGGGCATCCGCAACGGCGAGCGTGTGTGGCTCAGCTCTCCCACTGGCGCACGGATCAACGTGCAGGCCCTGGTCACCGAGCGCGTTGCGCCCGATACGGTGTGGATGCCGTTCCACTTCTCGGGCCGCTGGCAGGGCGCGGACATGCTGGCTTATTACCCCAAGGGCGCGGCGCCTGTGGTGCGCGGTGAAGCCGTGAACACCGCAACGACGTATGGCTACGACAGCGTGACCATGATGCAAGAAACCAAGACCACGATCTGCAACGTGGAACGCGCCTGATCGCGCCACGCAAGGAGACACACATGGCACGAATGAAATTCATCTGTGACGCAGAGCGCTGCATCGAATGCAACGGCTGCGTGACCGCCTGCAAAAACGAACACGAGGTGCCCTGGGGCGTGAACCGCCGCCGCGTGGTCACGCTCAATGACGGTGTACCGGGCGAAAAATCCATCTCGGTCGCGTGCATGCACTGCAGCGATGCACCCTGCATGGCTGTTTGCCCCGTCAATTGCTTCTACCGCACCGAAGAAGGTGTGGTGCTGCACGACAAGGATGTGTGCATTGGTTGCGGCTATTGCAGCTACGCCTGCCCCTTTGGCGCGCCGCAGTTCCCTTCGTCCGGCACCTTCGGCGTGCGTGGCAAGATGGACAAGTGCACCTTCTGCGCCGGCGGCCCCGAGGCCCACGGCAGCCAGGCCGAGTTTGAAAAATACGGCCGCAACCGCCTTGCCGAGGGCAAACTGCCCGCGTGCGCAGAAATGTGCTCCACCAAGGCCCTGTTGGCGGGTGATGGTGATGTGGTGGCAGATATCTTCCGCAACCGTGTGGTGCAGCGTGGCAAGGGCGCCGAAGTGTGGGGCTGGGGCACGGCCTATGGATCACAACAGGCAGGCCAGCCTGCAGGAGGCAAGTCATGATGATGAAGCGTCTTGTTCCTTCGGCCCTGGCCGCCGCTGTGGCGCTGGTGGCGCTGACCGCCTGTGGCGAGAAGCCGCAGACCGGCGCGGGCATCCGTAGCGATGCAGCTCCCTATGCAGGTACGGGCAGCAATTTCATGCAGCCCGGCTGGAAGGCCGGAGACAAAGCCGGTTGGGAAGCGCAGTTGAAGGCGCGTCAGCTGTACGGCCAGAACGAATACACCCGCACCCAGTCCAAGTGAGGCCCGCCATGAAACACATCATGTGGTCCCTGGCTTTGGCGGTGGGATGTGCCTGGGGGCCAGCGGGTGCCCAGGCTCCGGCAGCGCCAGATGCCGCCGCGCCTGCGGTCACGGCACCGGTTGCTCCCGCAGCGACCGGCGGCATTCAAAGCCAAAACATTTTCGAGGTCAAGCCAGACGCCAGCGCAGACCCCAAATACGCCGAGCAGACCAATGGCGAACGCGCCAAGGTACAGCCCGGCAACAACGCGCCCATGTGGCGCCAGGTGGGGCAGGGCGTGACGGGCTACAGCAGCCTGCCTAAAACCCAGGCGCCCGAGGCGGGCAACCTGATCCAGCCGTTCGTGCAGTACCCAGGCTCGCGTTTCACCAACGCAGGCGAGGCGTGGCGCCAGGTGCGCAACCACTGGATCATTCCTTACGGTGCGGCCTTGTTTGCCATCGTGTTGCTGGCGTTGGGCATCTTCTACTTTGTCAAAGGCCCGCTGGGGCATGAGCACCCAGATGGCACCGGTGCCCGCCGCATCGAACGCTTCACACCTTTCGAGCGTGCTGCGCACTGGTCCAATGCCTTTGCGTTCATCGCGTTGGCCATCTCTGGCATCGTCATGGCGTTTGGCAAGTTCTTCCTGCTGCCCATCATGGGGGCCACGCTGTTTGGCTGGCTTACGTATGCGCTCAAGAACGTGCACAACTTCATGGGCCCGCTGTTTGCTGTCTCATTGCTGGTGATCATCCTTACCTTCGTCAAGGACAACATCGCCAACCGGGCCGACTTTGTGTGGCTGTCCAAGGGCGGCGGCATGCTGGGGGGTGACCACCAGGTTCCTTCCCACCGCTTCAACGCCGGCGAGAAGGGCCTGTTCTGGTGGGGTATCACCATCCCCGGCATCTTTGTGGTGGCCACCGGCTTGGTGCTCGACAAGCTCATTCCTGGCTTTGGTGACGTGCGCGGCGACATGCAGATCGCCCACATGATCCACGCCACCCTGGCGATCTGGATGATGGCGCTGATCTGCGGCCACATCTATATGGGCACGGTGGGCATGCGCGGCGCCTACAAGGCCATGAGGACGGGGTACGTGAGCGAGGGGTGGGCCAAGGAGCACCACGAGCTTTGGTACGACGACGTGCAAGCGGGCAAGATTCCCCGCCAGCGCAGCGCCAACCCATCCGCAGCCGAAGCTGCAGCTACACCATCTGCGGGCCAGCCCGCGCAGGTATGAGGTTTCGCACCATGATGCAATTTTCTCGATCTTCCCTGCTGGCGTTGTGCGCGGCCAGCGTCTGTACCCTGGCATCGGCCAAGCTGCCCGCGCCTTCACCGGAGGCTGCCGCCAAAGCTGCCGAGGCGGCGGCCAAAGCCGCCTGGGCCGGCAAGGTGGACAACTACAAGTTGTGCCTGTCACAAGACCGTGTGGTGGCCCACTACCGCAAAACTACGCCAACGGCCAAGCCTGCAACGGCAGCAGGCGCTGCGTGCACCGACCCCGGCCCCTTCGCCTACACACCGCCCGCTGCCAAGCCCATTGAAGCGGCGGGTGCCCATTCGCCACCGGGCACTGCCAGCAGCCCACCCAGCACGCTGGCACCTGCCGCAGCTGCGTCAGCGCCCAAGTCCTGACACCAACCACTGTCCCGCCGTCAAAAAGAGCCGCGCCCACTTGGTGGAGCGCGGCTTTTTTGTGGTGGTCGCAGTACGTGCTTTTCCCCGATTCAGATGCCCCATGCCCCGCCTTGGGGAGAGGTACTGCGTATATTCGCCCCATGTCTCTTTCATCACCTTCCGCCTCCCTGGCTGCGCCCGTGCTGCCGCGCCTGACGCAGGCGCATGCGCCCCTTACCCACAGCGTGGAGGTCGTGAACGAACTGGGCGAGCGCGAGCAGGTACAGATCCCCGCCGAGCGACCGCTCACCATCTATGTCGACAAGCGTGAACTCGTCACCCTCATGACCCTGGGCGCGCAGCCGGAACTGCTGGTGCTGGGCTATTTGCGCAACCAGCGGCTGGTGGAGTCCGTGTTCGACATCGAATCCATCACCGTCGATTGGGAGGTGCACGCCGCCGCCGTGCGCACGCGCCACGGCATCGCCCGCATTGAAGAGCGCACCGCGAGCAAGGTCGTCACCACCGGCTGCGGCCAAGGCAGTGTGTTTGGCGGGCTCATGGACGAGGTGGACCGCATCACCTTGCCTGAGGCGTGCCTGACCCAAGGCGAGCTGTACGGCATCGTCAACGCCATCCGCCTCAAGGAAACCACCTACAAGTCCGCAGGCTCCGTGCATGGTTGCGCCTTGTTCCGGGGGGAGGCGCTGCTCACCTTTGTGGAAGACGTGGGGCGCCACAACGCCATCGACACCATTGCAGGGTGGATGTGGATGAATACAGATGGCAAGGTGCCGCAAGGGGGCGCTTCCTCCACGCTATCCGGCGGCACGCCTGCAGAAAATGCCGCTTCGGAGAGTCTGCACGCGCCCATGTCCGGTGCAGACAAGGTGTTCTACACCACGGGCCGACTCACCAGCGAAATGGTCATCAAATCTGCGCAGATGGGCGTCCCCATCGTGGTGTCCCGCAGCGGCATGACCCAGATGGGACACGCCGTAGCGCAGCAACTGGGCCTGTGCGCCATCGGGCGCGCCACCAATCGCCGGTTTGTCTGCTACAGCGGCACAGATCGGCTGGTGCTGCAGCCGGAGCTGGCGCAGGTACCCGTCGTACCGGTGGCCAGGGGCGGAGCTGGAACTGTCTCCTGAGGAGGCGGGGCTGTGTGAAGGGGGCGTCACGCGATTTCGGGAAACATCGCAGTCCGAACTACCGGCTGGTGATTGAAAGAAACCGCTCCCGCAATGGCATGATCGCCCCATGAAAGACCTGAACGCCAAGAGCGCCTGGGCCGATACCCTGCCCAGCCAGTGGGGGCCTGAGTCCGCCAAGATCGAAATTCCCTTGGGGGAGCAGCCGCCCGCGCCATCTGCCGGCGCCGCATCCACCATGGCCCCGGCTTCCGCCAAGTTGTCCCTGTGGGACTGGATGCGTGAAGGCCTGCGGGCCGCGTTGTTCCTGTCGCCGCGCACTGCTGCTGCAGCGCCTTCACCCTGGCAGGTGCTGGTGCTGTCGCTGCTGGGTGGCGCGTTGCTGGTGGGGGCTGCGCGGTTTCAGGTGGCGGGGCCTGTGCAGTTCAGTCTGCGGGGCTGGCTGGCGCCGATGTGGAGCAGCCTGGTGCTGATGTGGCTGGCCTGGTGGGCCATGGCCCCGGCACAGCGTGCGGCGGCACAAGAGCCCTCGGAGGGTGTTTCGGGGCCTTCGGGCGGGCTGGCGGCCTGGTATGTGTTGTCCGCGTGGGCTCCGCTGGCGCCTTTGTTGCTGCTGTATGCCTTGATGGGGGCCGTGGCGCACAAGCCAGACCCGTGGGGCGGGGCGGTGGCTGGCAATATTTTCTGGGTGGCCTATGGCGTGCTCACGCTGTGGGTGCTGGCCACGCTGGTGGTGGTGAGTGCACGCTTCATCCGCTCGCGGCTGCGCACGGCCATCTTTTCGGTGGCGATGGCAGCCGTGATCGGGGTGGGCATGTGGCAGTTCCAGGACCAGCCCTGGGAGCTGGACGCCTTGGCCGCTGCATCTGCCCAGTCGGGCGAGGAGGGACAGGCACAACTGGAGCCCGCGCACCTTGTGCTCTCGCAAGCAGTCTTTGAGAACCAGCAGGTGCTCTGGGATCGGCAAGTGCAGGCCCTGCCTGCTGGCCGCGATGGCGTGGTGGATGTCTATGGGCTCGTGTTCGCCCCCTACGCCAGCGAAAACGTGTTCCGGCGTGAAAGCACCATGGTCAGCACGCTGCTGCAAGAGCGCTTTGACGCCCAGGGCCGTGTGGTTCACCTGCTCAACCACGCAGAAACCGCAGACACCCATGCCTGGGCCACGCCGCAGAACCTGCAGCGTGCCATCGCTGCGCTGGCCCAGCGCATGGACCGTGACAGCGATGTGCTGGTGATCTACATGACCTCGCACGGTGCGCGCAACCATGAGTTGGCGGCCTCGCACTGGCCGCTGGAGGTGCCCCCCGTCACGCCCGAAATGCTTCGCGCCATGCTGGACGAGGCGGGCATCCGCCACCGCGTGATTGCCGTGTCGGCCTGTTTCTCGGGCGGCTGGATCGAGCCCTTGGCCACCGACAGCAGCCTCATCATGACCGCCGCCGATGCCACGCACACGTCATATGGCTGCGGCACGCGCTCCGAGCTGACCTTCTTTGGCCGGGCGGTGTTCCACGAACAGCTGCGCCAGACGCATTCGTTCACCGAAGCCTTTGCCAAGGCAGTCCCCGTGATTGCGCAGCGCGAGGTGGAGGCGGGCAAGCAAGACGGCTTCTCCAACCCGCAAATCCATGTGGGCGCGCAGATTGTGCCGGTGCTGCGTGCGCTGGAGCATCGCCTGCAAACGGCAGAGGCAGACGGCAGCGCAGAGGCCCAGGTGGCCGCAGCGGGTGCAAAGCCCTGAGCTTCGCCAGAGCGTTCCATTTGCGCTAAGGTTCAGCGCCATGAACCTGTCTTTTTTACGCTTGGGCTGGCGCACGCTGGCCCGTGACCTGCGCGCGGGCGAGTTGCGGCTGCTGATCGTGGCCGTTACGCTGGCGGTGGCTGCCCTCACGTCGGTCGGTTTTTTTGCCGACCGCCTGCAAGGTGGCCTGCAGCGCGATGCCTTGCAGCTGCTCGGCGGCGATGCCGTAGTGGCCAGCGACAACCCCACGCCCCCCGCCTTTGTCGAGCAGGCCAAGGCCCTGGGTCTGCAGACAGTGACCACGCTGGGCTTTCCGACCATGGGCCGCGCCAGTGACGCCCAGGGCGGCGCCAGCAAGCTGGTGGCGCTCAAAAGCGTGCCCCCGGGCTACCCGCTGCGTGGCAGCCTCAAGGTGGCAGACGCCCCCGGCGCGCTCGACCAGCCCACCCGCGACATCCCGGCGCGCGGCGAGGTGTGGGTGGATGCCCCGCTGCTCGAATCGTTGAACCTGGCGATGGGCGACATGCTGCTGCTGGGTGATTCGCAGCTGCGCATTGCACGCATCATCGTGATCGAGCCCGACCGCGGCGCCGGTTTCATGAGCTTCGCCCCACGGGTGATGGTGAACGAGGCCGACCTGCCCGCCACCGGCCTGGTGCAGCCCGCAAGCCGCCTGACCTACCGCTTCGCCGTCATCGGGTCGGCCCCTGCGGTCAAGGCGTTCAGCGAATGGGCTGTTGCCGAATCGAAAAAGCCCGACGTGCACGGCGTGCGCGTGGAGTCGCTCGAAAGCGGCCGCCCGGAAATGCGCCAGACGCTGGACCGCGCGCAGAAATTCCTGAGCCTGGTGGCCCTGCTGGCAGCGCTGCTGTCGGCCGTGGCTGTGGCCCTGGCCGCGCGCGGCTTTGCGGCCGAGCACCTGGATGCCTCGGCCATGCTGCGGGTGCTGGGCCAGAGCCAGCGCACCATCGCGGGCGCCTACACGGCCGAATTTGCGTTGGTGGGCCTGTTTGCCAGCGCATTGGGTGTGGCGCTGGGCTATCTGGTGCACTACGCCTTTGTGCTGCTGCTGGCGGGCCTGGTCGAGTCGGCCCTGCCGCCGCCCAGCCTGTGGCCCGTGGCGTTTGGGCTGGGCATGGGGCTCACGCTGCTGTTTGCCTTTGGTCTGCCGCCTGTGCTGCAACTGGCCCAGGTGCCGCCGCTGCGGGTGATCCGGCGCGACGTGGGGGGGCTCAAGCCTGCCTCGCTGGCGGTGCTGGGCATTGGGGTGGCAGGCTTTGCCGCCTTGCTGCTCACGGTCAGCAGCGACATCACGCTGGGCCTGATTGCCGTGGGTGGCTTTGGCGGGGCGGTGGCCCTCTTTGCCGGGCTGTCGTGGGTGGCGGTGAAGCTGCTGCGCAAAAGTGTGAACGAGGCCACCGCGCCCCGCTGGCTGGTACTGGCCACACGGCAGATTTCTGCGCGCCCGGCCTATGCCGTGGTGCAGGTGAGCAGCCTGGCCGTGGGGCTGCTGGCGCTGGTGCTGCTGGTGCTGCTGCGCACCGACCTGGTGGACAGCTGGCGCAAGGCCACCCCGCCCGATGCGCCCAACCGTTTTGTGATCAACGTGATGCCCGACCAGGCCGACGCTTTCCAGCAGACGCTCAAGGACGGTGGCGTGGCCAAGTACGACTGGTACCCCATGATCCGGGGCCGCCTGCTGGCCGTGAACGGCAAACCCGTGGGCCCGGCCGACTACACCGACGACCGCGCCAAGCGCCTGGTGGACCGTGAGTTCAACCTGTCGAACGCCGTGGAGGCACCGCCCCACAACCAGGTGGTGGCCGGTGCCTGGACGCCGGGCGAAGAGGGCGCGATCAGCGTCGAAGAAGGCATTGCCGAAACCCTGGGCCTGAAGATGGGCGACCGCCTGCTGTTCGACATGGGCGGCGTGCAGAACGAGGCACGCATCACCAGCCTGCGCAAGGTGGACTGGGGCTCGATGCGGGCCAACTTCTTCGTGATGTACCCCGTGGCCACAGTCAAGGACGTGCCCGTGACCTACCTGGCGGCGTACCGTGCGCCCGAGACCAACGGCTTTGACAACGGCCTGGTGCGCCAGTTTCCCAACATCACCAACGTGGACATGGGTGCCACCATTGCCCAGGTGCAGCGTGTGCTGGAGCAGGTGATCCGCGCGGTCGAATTCCTGTTCGCCTTCACCCTGGCTGCTGGGCTGGTGGTGCTGTTTGCCGCCGTCACGGCCACGCGCGAAGAGCGTGCTCGCGAATACGCCATCATGCGTGCCGTGGGCGCCCGCGCCAGCCTGCTGCGGCAGGTGCAGCGCGCCGAGCTGATGGGCGTGGGCCTGCTCGCGGGCTTTCTGGCCAGCGCCGTGGCGGTGGGCGTGGGCTGGGCGTTGGCGCGATTTGTGTTCGACTTCACCTGGACGGCTGCCCCCTGGGTGCCCCTGGCGGGCGCCGTGGCTGGGGCCGTGCTGGCGCTGGCTGCGGGCTGGTGGGGCCTGCGTGAGGTGTTGCTGCGCCCGGTGGTCGATACGCTGCGGCGCTCGGCAGAGTGAGCAGGTGCATGGCCTTGGCCTGTGTTGTAGTTGATTTGCTATATTTTCGATAGCTTTTTGCGCTTTATGGATAAGCGCTAGGGCTTGTTTTGATATGAATTCTGATACCCCCCAAGCTGGTAGCGAAGGCACCGAAGCCGTGGCTGCCGCCATCCCCTTCGAATGGATCGGTGGCGAAAGCCGGGTGCGCGCTCTGGTCGAGCGCTTTTACGACCTGATGGACCTGGAGCCAGGCTACGCAGAGCTGCGGGCCGCCCACGGCAGCGACCTGGGTCAGGCGCGGCAAAAGCTGTTCATGTTCCTCTGCGGCTGGCTTGGCGGCCCCTCGTACTACACCGACCAGTTCGGCCACCCCCGGCTGCGCGCGCGCCACCTGCCGTTTTCTATCGGTATCAAGGAGCGCGACCAGTGGGTGGCCTGCATGGACCAGGCCATGGGCGAGACCGGCGTGCCCGCAGACCTGCGCGCGCGCTTGAAGGAGAGCTTCATGGGCACGGCCGACTGGATGAGGAATCGGGGCGCCCCCTGAGCGGATGCGCTGGTTTACCCCTGAACGGGGATGCACCCGGTGGACTGGCAGAGCCAGACCCTCGGGTGCACTGGCGGGGCCGCTGTCGCCGGCTTCGCGGGTGGACCCGTTCGCACGGCACGCCTGATGCGATGCGCCTGTTAAATTCGGGCTCCTCCCGTTACCCCGCCGGTTTCGCCGCCGCTGCGCCATGCCCGTGACCACCGCCCGCAAGACCACTGCACGCAAGACAGCAACGCCCGCCAAAGCGCGCAAGTCCGGCGAGCGCTCCGGTTTTCGCTGCGGCAGTTGCGGCGAGTGGCATGAAGAGCTGGCCACGGACATCGGCTGCGGCCTGCCCGACGCCGTGTTCGAGCTCAGCTACCTGGACCGCTACCGGCGCGCCCGCTACAACCAGGATTTCTGCACGCTCGACGGCAAGCGATGGTTCATCCGCTGCGTGCTGCCCGTGCCCTTCACCTATCGGGATGACTATTTCGGCTGGGGCGTCTGGGTTGAGGTGACGCAGCAGCAGCACGACCAATACCTCGTCTTCTTCGAGGAGAGTGGCGGCACACCGCCGGTCATTCAAGGCACGGTCGCCAACCAGCTCAAGGGCTACCGCGCCACGCAGGGCCTGTCCGTGCGCCTGGACATGGACCCGGACCGCCGCCCGCTGGCCTACCTGCTACCCACATCGCGCCATGCGCTGGCGCGGGAGCAGCGCAAGGGCATGGACGCCGAGCGCCATCATGCGCTGATAAGGCCCTTCGCGGGGTGATGTGACGTTGCCGTCGTCGCCCTTCTTCATTGTCTGCACTCCACTTGTTTGTCTTCATATGTCACGCGACCAACGTTTTCAGGATCAGGCCCAGGCCCTGGGCTACAGCTTTGATGGCGAGATCAAGATCGGCGGCAACTACGTGCCGCTGGTCCGCGATGGGCACCACATCTACCTGAGCGGCCAGATCCCGCGTGTGGGCGACACGGTGGTGGTCACCGGGGACGCGGGTGCCGGGGCGTCGCTGGCCGATGCGCAGAAGGCTGCGAAGGTGTGCGCGATGCGCGCACTGGCGCTGTTGCAACGCGCGCTGGGCTCGCTTGATGCGGTGCAATCCATCCTGCGCATCACGGTCTACGTGCAGTCGGCGCCGACATTCACGCAGCAAAGCGAGGTGGCCGACGGTGCGTCGGAAATCCTGTTTACCGTGCTGGGTGAGGCGGGCGCGCACACCCGCACGTCGGTGGGCGTGCTGCAGCTGCCCAAGAACGCGACGGTGGAGGTGGACCTGATCGCTTCAGTGAGCCCCTCTGCCGCAGCTGCTGCACCTTGAGCCTACACGGTCACTGCATCGCATCGCGCCCATCCCCCAAGGAAGAACGGCCATGAACAACCCCGTTGTGCACCAAGGAAGCTGTCTGTGTGGCGGCGTCCGCTATGAGACCACCGCGCCCGTCAAGGCCTCGTCGCACTGCCACTGCTCCATGTGCCGCAAGGCCCATGGTGCAGCGTTCGCCAGCTATGGCAACGTGCGTCGCGAGCGCCACCGCTTCGTCCAGGGCCAGGCGCTGGTGCGCACCTACCAGTCTTCGGCCCAGGTCACACGCACGTTCTGCTCGGTGTGTGGCTCGCCCCTGCTGTGGCACAGCGAGGGCGCCCACGCCGACTGGGTGGCCGTGCCGCTGGGCACGCTGGACACGCCCTACGACACGCCGCCCCAAAAACACATCTACGTGGACTCCAAAGCCCCCTGGGTGGTGATCGGGGATGGCTATCCGCAAGAGCCGCAGGGGTAGGGGCCATGGCGGTCAGAGACCTTGTTGATCAGGACCTTCCGCAGGTGTATGCCTTGCTGGTTGCGCACGGCTGGTCGCACCGGCTAGGCACCCTGTCGAAGTTCGAGGCGCTGGTGGCTGCGTCGCAGTGCAACCTGGTGGCGCTGCACGGGGACGAGGTGGTGGGCTATGCGCGCGCCATTACTGACGGGCTGAGCAATGGTTATTTGTCCATGCTGGTCGTGGCCCCTGCGTTTCGGGGCCGGGGGCTGGGGCGCGCGTTGGTGCAACAAGCATTGGCCAAGGCGCCCGCAGCCACCTGGGTGTTGCGCGCTGGCCGTCCAGGTGCATCCGAATTTTTTGCGAGAATGGGTTTTGCCCCGTCGGCGATTGCAATGGAGCGCACACGCTCCACCTGACACGCTTGAATCCCATGAACCACCCGCGTTTCCATGTTTTTGGCCGCATCGTCGAGGTGCGGCGCGAAGGTGCGCTGTGGCAGGCCTACCGCGTGGGCGCTGATGGTAAACGCACACCCTCAGGCTTTGTGATCCCCGACTTTGTCGAAGAACATGAACTGGCGCAGTTCCTCGAAGACCTGTTCCACGAAAGTGCTTCCCCGCACAACGGCGACGTGCACCGCATCGACTGACATCCTGACGACGGGGTGCCGCGTCACACCGCTGTCAAACCCCTGCCAGACACTCGGTCCCTTCTTTCACCCAGGGACTGTTCATGTCTGCGCGCACTCCAATCCATTCGCTTCTTTTTTCGCACATGTCGCGCCGCGTTGCCGCGCTAGGCATGGTGGCACTGGCGGCTTCGCTGGCTGCTTGCGGTGGCAGCGACGACAGCAGTAACAATGCGGGCGCCACGGCCACGCTGGCCGTGCTGGAGACCACCGACCTGCACTTCAACGTGCGCAGCTACGACTACTTCAAGCTGGCCGAGGACAAGAGCTATGGCTTTGAGCGCACGGCCACGCTGGTGCGCGCCGCGCGCAAGGAGTTTGCCAATACGCTGCTGGTGGACAACGGCGACACCATCCAGGGCACGGCGCTGGCCGACTACGAAGCCACCATCAACCCCATCCCCTGCACGCAGCAGCTGTCGATGTACAAGGCCATGGGCTCCCTGGGCTTTGACGCGGGCACCCTCGGCAACCACGAATTCAACTACGGCTTGCCCTTTCTGAACCAGGTGCTGGGCGGCGGCCTGGATGTGGACGGCGTGGATGGCTCCAAGAAGTGCGCTGGCGCGGGCTTCCCGGTGGTGCTGGCCAATGTGGTCAGCAACAAGACCAAGAAGCCGCTGGTGCAGCCCTACACGTTGCTGGAGCGCACCCTGGTGGCCAAGAGCGCGGATGGCAAGGACGTGAAGCTGCCCATCAAGATCGGCGTGATCGGCTTCACCACGCCGGGCATCATGAACTGGGACAAGCGCTACCTCGAAGGCAAGGTCACTACCGAAGGCGCGGTGGAGGCGGCCAACAAGTACGTGCCCGAACTGCGCGCCAAAGGCGCTGACCTCGTGGTGGCTCTTCTGCACGGCGGGCTGGACGGCGCGGCGTATTCGCCCACCATGGAGAACCCCGGCCTGTACCTGTCGAAGGTGGCTGGCATCGATGCGATGGTGATGGGCCACCAGCACGGCGTGTTCCCCGACACGGCGGCCATCCCCGGCTTCAAGCTGCCGGGGGTGGACCACAAGGCGGGCACCATCAACGGCGTGCCAGCGGTGATGGCCAGCTCCTGGGGCAAGGCCTTGGGTGTGGTGCAGCTCGCGCTGCAGTGGGATGGCACCAAGTGGGTGGTCAACAAATCCGCCAGCAAGAGCGAGTTGCGCAACATCCAGAGCAAGAACGCTGCGGGCACGACGGTGACCGTGGATGCCGACCCTGCCATCGCCCCGCTGATCGAGACGCAGCACCAGGCCGCGATCCAGTACGTGAAGACGCCCATCGGCCAGACCGACTTCCGCATGAGCACGCTGTTTGCCGATGTGGGTGACCCGGGCGCAATCCAGATCGTGAACCAGGCGCAGCAGGCCTATGTGGCGGCCTATGTCAAGGCCAACCTGCCGCAGTATGCGCAGCTGCCCGTGCTGTCGGTGAGTGCTCCGTTCAAGAGCGGCTTCCAGGGCGGCGCCGACTACACCGACGTGGCCGTGGGCCCGCTGGCCATCAACAACGCAGCCGACCTCTACCTGTACCCCAACACGGTGTACGCGGTGAAGGTCAATGGTGGCGACATCAAGAACTGGCTGGAGGCCGCCGCCAAGCGCTTCAACCAGATCGACCCTGCCAAGACCACCGAGCAGCAGCTCATCAGCACGTTCCCTGGGTACAACTTTGACATGTTCACCACCGCCGACATGCAGTATGAGATCGACGTGACCCAGCCCGTGGGCAGCCGCATCAAGAACCTCACCTACCTGGGCAAGCCCATCGACGTGGCGCAGGAGTTTGTGATCGCCACCAACAACTACCGCGCCACCAGCGGCAAGAGCTTTATCGACAAGCTCGATGGCTCGGGCACGATCTGGGCCTCACCCGATGCGAACCGGGATGTGGTGATCGACTACATCCGCAAGAACCCGGCGGTGACCCGCATGGCCAACGGCGCGGCCAAGAGCTGGCGCTTTGCCAAGGCCACGGCGGCGGGCCCGGTGGTGTTCAGCTCGGGTGCCAATGCGCTGAGCGTGGCACAGGCGGGCGGGCTGGCCAATGTGTCGCTGCTGGCGGCCGATGATGGATCGGGCAAGGGCACGTCGAAGTACGCGATCGACCTCTCGAAGTAAGTCTGGACGGACACAAATACCGCTCTTGGAGACAAAGTGTTACGTGTTAGAGTGACCGCCATGGGTGGAGCAGGCTCCTCTATTGGGGGCTCATTGCCCGCCATTCTCTTTTTGGAGCCACTATGAACCGAACCGCTATCCGCCGCTGGGCCTGTGCTGGCTTGGGGTTGTTTTCCTCTTTGGCAGCGCTGGCGCAGCCGGCTTCCGGCGGAGTCATCAGCTTTGGACTGAGTTCCTCGATCCCCACGTTGTCTGACTTGGGGATGCTGGCTTTGGTGGGTGCCCTGGGATTGCTGGCTTGGAATGCCTTTCGGCGCCAGGGGCAGAGCGCCAGGTTCTACTCGCTGCTGGCGGCAGCCGTGGGGGTGACCCTGGTGCTGGGCGGTGTCTTTGGTGCACGCAATGCGTACTCGAACGGCAGCATTGATGCGGCCAACTACATCGGGTCCTCGTACAACTTCCCCGCCAATATTGATGAGGTGGTCTACAACTCCGGGGATGAAGATGTGTTGATCCTGAGCATCCAGGCAACCCCCGGTTACACCATCGTTACGCCAAATACCTTGCCCCAGTGCCAGGTAGGTATGCGGATCCCTGCCCACAGCGCCATCCCCTTCTGCTACGTCCGGGTGCAGGGTGGTCCGGTTTGACCGGAAGCTTCACGGCCAAATTCTGGAAGCGTATCGTGCGGATGATGCTGTAGTGATTGCTCTGAAATAGATAGCGCCCAGTGCTTTTCTGTCAAGAGCTAGGCCCTATTTCCGCAGCATCTTCTGCGCCGAGCGTAGCAGGACCACCAACGCACCTGCTCCACCTTCATCCCCCCGGGCTTGCACAAAGGCCAGGACTTCGTTCTTCTGCACCAGCCAACTGTGCACCCGGCCTTTGAGGACCGGGCTCTTTCCCGGTGAGCCCAGGCCCTTGCCGTGCACCACGCGCACGCAGCGCAGGCCGGTCTTGTGGGCGTGGCGGATGAAGTCGCCCAGCGCCTCGCGCGCCTCGTCCACGCGCAGGCCGTGCAGGTCCAGCTGGCGCTGGATGCTCCAATGGCCCGCGCGCAGGCGGCTCGTCACTTCCACGCCGATGCCGGGGCGGCGGAAGCTCAACTGGTCGTCCGTGTCCAGCAGCGTGGTCACGTCAAAGTCGTCGCTGATGGATTCGCGCAGCACGCGCTCTTCGTCCAGCCAGTGCTGCACGGGCAGCGGCGGGGGCTGGTGCTTGCGCAAACGCGCCACGTTGGGGTTGCGCAGCGGCGTGACGGGGCCCACGCTGCGGCTGAAGAGGTGGCGCTCGGCCTCGGCCCGGGCGGCGGCTTCGCGCTGGGCTTTCTCCTCGGCCTCGCGGCGTTCCTGGTCCTCGCGCAGGCGGCGGGCCACGGTGGCCAGGTCCTGCAGCTGGGTGATGCGTTCGCCTGCCCGGCGAGGGGCAGGTGGTGCGCGGCGTCGGGGCGGTGCCGGGTTGTCACTGATGGCGGGCGGCGCGGGGGCATGACGGACAGGCCGCATCGCCGCCTTGGCCGCAGCCTTCTTGTCGGCCAAACCTGCGCGCCGGGCGGACCGGGGCACGGCGGTGGTGGTGGGGGCAGGGGCAGGCTGGGCGGCGCCCATAGGGCCTTCGGGGCCGCGCGTAGCGCGTGCCAGTGCGGCGTGTAATGCCGTCGTCGGGTGGGCCGGTGCGGGCGCAGGCGCAGTCACACCAGGCCCTTTTCGGCCATCGACAGCGCCTGGCCGGGCGCCACGATCACATGGTCGAGCACGCGCACGTCTACCAGTGCCAGCGTGGTCTTCAGGGTCTGGGTCAGCGCCTCGTCGGCGCGGCTGGGCTCCACGCTGCCACTGGGGTGGTTGTGGGCCAGCACCACGGCGGCCGCCTGGTGGTGCAGGGCGCGCAGCACCACCTCGCGCGGGTACACGCTGGTCTGGGTGAGGGTGCCACGAAACAGCTCTTCCAGCGCCAGCAGGCGGTTTTGCGCATCGAGGAACAGCACCGCAAACACTTCGTGCCCCTTGGCCGCGAGGTGCAGCTGCAGGTAGTGCTTGACGGTATCGGGCGAGTCGAACACCTCGCGTTCGCGCAACTGCTGGGTCAGTGCGCGGCGGGCCAGCTCCAGCACCGCCACCAGCTCGGCGCGCTTGGCGGGGCCCAGGCCCTTGATGCGCTCCAGGTCGGCCGCGCTGGTGTGCAGCAGGCCGGCAATGCCGCCAAAGCCGCCGGTGATGGCGCCCGTGTCCGGGTCGATGCCGGGCGGGTCCAGCAGCTCCTGCGCCATCTGCAGCACGCCCTTGCCCACGATCCCCGTGCGCAGCAGGATGGCCAGCAGCTCGGCATCGGCCAGGGCGGCGGGGCCGCGCGCCAGCAGTTTTTCGCGGGGCTGGGCGTCGGCGGGCAGGTCTTTGAGGGGCATGGCGCGAGGGTCTTTGACGCCTGTCAGGGAGTGACGGGCGTAGGGCTTTGCCCGGTTTTCTACAATGCAGGCCAGTTTATCGGGACTTTCATGACCTCTATCGATGCCTCCGTTCCCACCGTCCAGTCGGGCTCTTTCCTCACCTTGCATTACCGTCTGGCGGGCCCTGCAGGCGATGTGATCAACACCTTTGCCGACAAACCCGCCACCCTGTCGCTGGGCACGGGCGAGTTGTCGCCCGCCATGGAGCAGCGCCTGCTGGGCCTGGCCGAGGGCACGCGCACCACGTTCGAGCTGCCTGCGGGCGAGGCCTTTGGCGAGCGCAACCCCGACATGCAGCAGTGGGTGGCGCGCAAGCTGATGAATGAGCTGGGCGACCCCGACGAAAAGTACAACGTGGGCGACGTGGTGCAGTTCCCCACGCCCGACGGCCAGGGCAGCTACGCGGGGGCCGTGATGCAGGTGCGTGACGACGGCGCGGTGCTGTTCGACTTCAATCACCCTCTGGCGGGCCAGCCGGTGACCTTTGAAGTGCAGCTGATCGGGATCCTGTGATGCAGGCGCCGCAAGAGATCCTGCTGGCCGAGCCGCGCGGGTTTTGCGCAGGGGTGGACCGCGCCATCGAGATCGTGGAGCGCGCCATCCAGAAATTTGGCGCCCCCATCTATGTGCGCCACGAGATCGTGCACAACACCTACGTGGTGAACGACCTGAAGGCCAAGGGCGCGATCTTTATCGAAGAGCTGTCGGACGTGCCGCCCGGCGCCACGCTGGTCTTCAGTGCCCACGGCGTGAGCAAGGCCGTGCAGCAAGAGGCCGTGGCGCGTGGCTTCAGCATTTTTGACGCCACCTGCCCGCTGGTGACCAAGGTGCACGTCGAAGTGGCCAAGCTCGCCAAAGAGGGCTACGAGTTCATCATGATCGGCCACAAGGGCCACCCCGAGGTCGAGGGCACCATGGGCCAGCTCGATCATGGCATCCACCTGGTGGAAGACGTGGAAGACGTGGCCCGGGTGCAGCCGCGACAGACCGAGAAGTTGGCCGTGGTCACGCAGACCACACTGAGCGTGGACGATGCGGCCGAAATCTCTGCCGCCGTGCGCGCGCGCTTTCCCAGCGTGCGCGAGCCCAAGCAGCAGGACATCTGCTACGCCACCCAGAACCGCCAGGATGCCGTCAAGGTGCTGAGTCCGCAGGTGGACGTGGTGATCGTGGTGGGCAGCCCCACCAGCTCCAACAGCAACCGCCTGCGCGAGCTGGCGGCCAAGCTGGGCACCACCGCCTACATGGTGGACAGCGCCGACGAGCTGAAGGGCGAATGGTTTGATGGCCTCGCCCGCGTGGGGCTGACCGCCGGAGCCTCGGCGCCGGAAATCCTGGTGCAGCAGGTCATCGACCGCATCAAGGCGCTGGGTGCTGTGTCGGTACGCACCATGGCGGGCATCGAGGAAACCATCAAGTTCCCGCTGCCCAAGGGGCTCAAAATCGACGCGACCACCGGCTTGAGCATCACCGAACGCACACCAGAGACCGGGCCTGCGCGGCATTGATCTGGGGGCAGCGGGCGCCTCATGGGAAGGTGTTTGTTGGTTTTTGCTTCTTAATTGATAGCTGCTAGCGTTTGATGGATAAGCGCTAGGGCCTGATTTGAATCCTATTTTGTCGCCGTGCAGGATGGGTTGCGCTACAGCGCCATCGCAGGCCCGCTCCACAAATCCAGCGGTGGGTCCGCCGCCACCGCGCGCAGGATGTCGGTGCGGGAGATAAAACCCGACAGCACGCCCGCCTCGTCGGTCACCGGCAGGCCGGGCAGGCCCGTGTCCAGCAGCACGGCGGCCACGCGGCGCAGCTCGGTGTCGGGCGACACGGTGGGCACGGGGCTCACCATCACTTCGGATACCGGGCGGCGCGCCAGGTCAATGGCCTGCTTGACGGCACCGGGCTCGGGCAGCAGGTCCAGCGGCGCCATGTCGGCCCGCAGCAGCAGGCCAATCACGCGGCCCAGCGCATCCACCACCGGCGCCTGTGCGACCTTGTTCTCGGCCAGGGTCTGCCAGGCATCGTTTACGCGCACACCGGGCGCCACACTCACGCCACCGGTGGTCATCACGTCGCTCACCTTGGTCAGCGGCTGGCGGGCGGTGGCCTGGGGGCCTTGTTCGGTTTGCGCATAGGCGCTCACGGCGTCGTGCATGCGCAGGTTGACGATGGCGGCAGGTGCGGCAGCGCTGGCATCGGCTGCAGTGGGACGGGGCGAGGCCGTGAAGATGGGCCCCGGCTGGCCATCTTGCGCGTCCATGGCTCGCGTGCGCAGGGCCTGCGGGCGCTGCACGCTGCGCACCGCAGAAATACGCGCCAGGTTTTCAGGGCCACCCCGGTACATCTGGCCCGACGGGCCGAACACAAAGAACATGCTTTTTCTCCTGCGCGCAGGCCGACCACCGCGTTGGGGTGGGAACTGCTCTGCCCATGTTATCGGCAGTTGTGCGGCGCGCGTGCAGTCAGCGTTGTGTCTGCATGTTGCGGGCAACCCCTACACTGCCCCTTCTTTTGACCCCACCAGCTTCACCGGAGCCCCTGCATGATCGACCGCGCCGCCATCGCCGCCGCCCGCCACCAACTGGCCACCCAGCCTGATTTTTTGCGCACCACGCCGCTGATGCGCGTTTCTGGCAAGTCCCTGGGCGTGGATTGCGCCGAGGTCTGGCTCAAGCTGGAGCACCTGCAGGTGGGCGGCAGCTTCAAGGCGCGCGGCATGTTGTACCGCCTGCTGGCCAACCCGGTGCCCGAGAGTGGCGTGATCATTGCATCTGGCGGCAACGCCGGAATTGCAGTGGCTGCTGCCGCCAAGGCGCTGGGTGTGCGCTGCGAGGTGTTTGTGCCCGAGGTGTCGCCCGAGGCCAAGCGCGCCCGGCTGCGCGCGCTGGGCGCCGAGGTGGTCGTCACCGGCGCTGCCTATTCACAAGCCTTCGAGGCCTGCGTGGCCCGCCAGAAGGCCACCGGCGCGCTGCAGGCCCACGCCTACGACCAGCCTGAGGTGGTGGCCGGTGCAGGCACCTTGGCACTGGAGATGGAAGAGCAGGGTGGCCGCCTGCCCGACACTGTGCTGGTCAGTGTGGGCGGCGGTGGCCTCATCGGCGGCGTGGCCGCGTGGGTGGAGAGCCGCGCCCATGTTGTCGCGTTGGAGCCAGAACTTGCGCCCACCCTGCACGCGGCGCGCGCCGCAGGCCAGCCGGTGGATGTGGACGTGGGTGGCGTGGCCGCTGATTCCCTCGGCGCGCGCCGCATCGGCGCCATTGGCTGGGAGCTCAGCCAGCGCCATGTGCACGATGCCCTGCTGCTGCCCGACGACGCCATCCGCGCCGCCCAGCTGTGGCTGTGGAAAGAGTTGAAACTGGCCGTGGAGCCCGCTGCCGCGCTGGGTTTGGCGGCGTTGCAGATCGGTGCCTACAAGCCCCAGCCGCAGGAAACGGTGGCCCTCATTCTCTGCGGCGCCAACTTCGACCCGGCAATCCTTGCCTGAGCCCAGTCCGACCACCCCTTTAAAATCCAGCCATGCTTGACATTCTTCTCCTCCGCAAAGACCTCGACACCGCCATCGCGCGGCTGGAAACCCGCAAAAAGCCCCAGGCCTTCCTGGACGTCTCCGCTTTCCAGGCCCTGGAGTCCGAGCGCAAGACGCTGCAGACCCGCACCGAAGAGCTGCGGGCTCAGCACAACCAGCTGTCCAAGCAGGTCGGCATGCTCATAAGCCGGGGCGACAAGGACGGCGCCGAAGCCATCAAGGCCCAGGTGGCTGCAGGCAAGGTGGAACTGGAGCAATCCGCCGCCCGCCTGGAACAGATCCTGTCCGAACTTCAGGCCATGTTGGTGGCCGTGCCCAACCTGCCGCATGAGTCAGTGCCTGTGGGCAGCGACGAAGCGGGCAACGTGGAAGTGCGTCGCTGGGGTACGCCCGGCACCTTTGCCTTCGAAGTGAAAGACCACGTTGACGTAGGTACCCCGCTGGGGCTCGATTTCGACATGGGCGTCAAGCTCTCGGGCTCGCGCTTCACCGTGATGAAGGGGCCTATTGCCCGCCTGCACCGTGCCCTCAGCCAGTTCATGCTGGACGTTCAGACCCAGGAGCATGGCTACACCGAGTGCTATGTGCCCTACGCGGTGAACGCCGATTCCCTCAAGGGCACCGGCCAGCTGCCCAAGTTTGAAGGCGATCTGTTTGCCGCCAAGAAGGGCGGCCAGGACGGCGAGCCTGTGCCGGACAACGCTGCGCTGTACCTGATCCCCACCAGCGAAGTACCGCTGACCAACTTTGTGCGCGACGTGGTGGTGGCCGAGTCCGACCTGCCCATCAAGCTCACGGCCCACACGCCGTGCTTCCGTTCTGAGGCTGGCAGCTACGGCCGCGACACGCGCGGCATGATCCGCCAGCACCAGTTCGACAAGGTCGAGATGGTGCAGATCGTGCATCCCGACAAGAGCTACGAAGCGCTGGAAGAAATGACCCGCCACGCAGAGACCGTCCTGCAGAAGCTGGGCCTGCCCTACCGCGTGATGAGCCTGTGCACCGGCGACATGGGCTTTGGCGCCGCCAAGACTTATGACCTGGAAGTGTGGCTGCCCGCGCAGAACACCTACCGCGAAATCAGCTCGGTGAGCAACTGCGAAGCCTTCCAGGCCCGCCGCCTGCAGGCCCGTTTCAAGAATGCACAAGGCAAGAACGAACTGCTGCACACGCTGAATGGCTCCGGCCTGGCCGTGGGCCGCACGCTGGTGGCGGTGCTGGAAAACTATCAGCGTGCGGACGGAACCGTCGAGGTTCCGGCCGTTCTCCGCCCCTACATGGGCGGAGTGTCGGAGCTGACACCCGCGGCCTGACCGGCCACGTGTTGCGCCCCGGATCGGCTTTGGCCGGGCGCACCCCGCAGGGCCTGCCCACGCAAATCAAATGCGCGGGCAGGCCCTGGTGTTTTTGCGGCCCCGCAATGGTTGTGGGGCGCCGATTCGGGACAATGCGGCCATGACTTCTCCCGACACCCCTCCTGGCAACGCCTCCCCCAGCCCCCCCATCCGTCTCACCCAATACAGCCACGGTGCAGGCTGTGGCTGCAAGATCAGCCCCAAGGTGCTTGACGTGATCCTGGCGGGCAGCGGCGCCCAGAACCTGGACCCGCGCCTGTGGGTGGGCAATGCGTCGCGGGACGACGCTGCCGTGTACGCGCTGGACGACGAACGCGGTGTGGTGTCCACCACCGACTTTTTCATGCCCATCGTGGACGACCCGTTCGACTTCGGGCGTATTGCTGCCACCAATGCCATCAGCGACATCTATGCCATGGGTGCAGACCCCCTGATGGCCATTGCCATCCTGGGTTGGCCGGTGAATGTGCTGCCGGCCGAGGTGGCACGCGAGGTGGTACGCGGCGGACGCGCGGTGTGCGATGCTGCAGGCATTCCGCTGGCCGGCGGGCATTCGATAGATGCGCCGGAGCCCATCTTCGGGCTGGCCGTGACGGGCGTGGTGGAAAAACGCCACCTCAAACGCAACGACACCGCTACGGCGGGCTGCCGCCTGTACCTGACCAAGCCGCTGGGGATCGGCATCCTCACCACCGCAGAGAAAAAGGCCAAGCTGCTGCCCGAGGACGTAGGCCGCGCGCGCGACCTGATGTGCACCCTCAACCAGCCCGGCAGCCGTTTTGGCAAGTTGCCGGGCGTCATGGCCATGACCGATGTCACGGGCTTTGGCTTGCTGGGCCACCTGGTCGAGATGGCCGATGGCAGTGGCCTGACGGCGGTCCTTGACTATGCCGCCGTACCGCGCCTGAGCGGCGTGGAGTACTACCTGGCCAAAGGCTGCGTGCCCGGCGGCACCCAGCGCAACTTCGACAGCTATGGCGCCAGGATTGCGCCGCTGGACGACACGCAGAAGCAACTGTTGTGCGACCCACAGACCAGCGGCGGCTTGTTGGTTGCCGTGGCACCCGAAGGCGAGCGCGATTTTCTGCAAGTGGCAGCCGGGTGTGGCTTGCAGCTTGCGCCCATCGGCCACTTGACGGCGCGACAGGCCTTCGCTGTCGTTTTGGGCTGACCATGGAGAACCTGGCCGACTACCGGCACATCTTTCTGAACGATGTGCCCATGATGGATGTGCGTGCACCCGTGGAGTTTGCCCAGGGGGCTTTCCCTGCAGTGGTCAACCTACCCTTGATGGACGATGCCGAGCGCCAGCAGGTGGGAACCTGCTACAAGCAGCGGGGCCAGCAGGCGGCCATTGCGCTGGGGCACTCGCTGGTATCCCGCGACATCAAGCGGGCGCGCATCCAGGCCTGGGCCGAGTTTGCGCGGGCCCATCCGCAGGGCGTGCTCTATTGTTTTCGCGGCGGCTTGCGCTCCCAGATCGTCCAGCAGTGGCTGCAGAGCGAAGCGGGCATCGACTACCCCCGCGTGATTGGTGGTTACAAGGCCATGCGCACCTTCCTGCTGCAGACCACGCAGGCTGCTGCCCAGGAATGCCGGTTTGTGGTGCTTGGCGGGCTCACGGGCACCGGCAAGACCGAGTTGATTGAACAGCTGGCCAGCGGACTTGACCTGGAGCGGCACGCGAACCACCGGGGATCCAGCTTTGGCCAGCGTGTGAGCGGCCAGCCCGCGCAGATTGATTTCGAGAACCAGCTGGCCATCGACATCCTCAAGAAGCGCGCGGCAGGGCAGCGGCTGTTCGTCGTCGAGGACGAGGGCCGGCATGTGGGGCGCTGCGCTGTGCCGCTGGAGCTGAGGCTGTGCCTGGAGCAGGCCCCGATGGTGTATGTCGAGGAGCCCTTTGAAGCCAGGGTCGAGCGCATCCTGCGGGACTACGTGGTCGCGCAGTGCGCCGAGTTTTGTGCTGCGCAGGGCGAGGTGCAGGGGTTTGACGCCTTCTCTGCCCGCCTGCTGGAAAGCCTGGACAAACTGCACAAGCGCCTGGGGGGAGATCGTCACCAGATGCTGCGGGCGACGATGCTCCGCGCCCTGGCCCAGCAGAAGGCGCAGGGCGATGCTGCGCAGCACCGCGACTGGATCACGGCGCTGCTGCGGTGTTACTACGACCCCATGTACGCCTACCAGCGCGAGAGCCGGGCTGACCGCATTGAGTTTCAAGGGGCATACGGTGAAGTCCTGGCGTATTTGCGGGAACGCGCCGGGCCCTCAAGCTGCCAGTCGTAGGGACCCTCTGCACGAATCACCGCGCCGTGTGCATCTGCGGCCTCGGGCGGTCTGTGGCGTTGCAAATACTCGCGCTAGCTACGGCTATTGCTGCGTTTTTGCGCCTTGCAGCCCATCCCGCTCCGCAGCGCCCACTTGCCGTTCAATTCGTGCAGAGGATCCCTAGGGATGTCCTGCATAACTCCCTGCGGTCTGTGATAGCGCGGTCTCGGGCAGTCCGCTGCGTTGCTTTTCTTGCCAATAGCCCGGCTATTGGCTGCCAAAAGACGCCTTGCGGCCCCACCCGATCCGCACTACCACCGACTCGCGAGGGTTATGCAGGACATCCCTAGCGCAGGCGACACCGAAAAGTCCACCTCTGCCTGCGCCAGGCGTTGCATGGCGGGGATCAGTGCCCGCGCATCACCCCGGCGCCACTGGAAGCTGTATTGCAGCGGCGCTAGTGGCGTGCGTGCGCCCGGGGTGCGCAAACCCAGCCGGCCCACCCACCCCGAGGGCAGAAACCCCACACCCACTCCTGCGCGCAGCATGCCCGCCACGGCCCCCAGGCTGTTGCACAGGATGTGCTCGCGGACGGTGACACCTTGCGCCAGCAACCAGTCGTCCAGCAGCCGCGTGGTGCCAGCGCTTGGCGGCAGCGTGACGAGGGGATGCTGCTGCAGCAACGCTTTGATGCCCAGGCGGCTGGCGCCCGCCAGGCTGGGTGACAGGGCCCAGGCGAAGCGCGCGGCGCCCACGGGCTGCGATAGCAGTGTGCTGCGCGACGAGCGTCCTGCGATCACGGCAAAGTCCAGTTCGCCGCCGTCCAGGCGGCGCTCCAGCACCCCACCCACGTCCACGCAAGGTTCCAGAGCCAGGCGTGGGTGCGTTCGCCGCACTGCCGCCACAAAGGTGGGCAGCCACGTGAGCGCAGAGAGGTCGCCCACGCCAAAACGGCAGCGGCCCGCAAGCTCCTCGCGGGAGCCTAGCGTATGGCCCAGCGCCGCCATGGCGTTGAGTACTTCCAGTGCGGCCGGCAGCAGACGCTCCCCCGCCTCGGTGAGCACGGCACGGTGCCCGCTGCGGTCGAACAGCGACTGGCCCAGCGTGGACTCCAGTTCGCTGATGCGTTTGGACAGCGACGAGACCGACAGGTGCACCCGCTCCGCTGCCGTGGCGAAATTGGCGCAGGTGGCCGCCCACCAGAAGGCTTCAAGTTGTTTGACCGAGGGATGGGGCATGTGCAGAGATATTGGCAAAAAGCGAACAAAGTCATTCTAAATATTCCGCTTTTATTCACTGATGCGGAAATCTACAGTGGCGCTGATCCCTCAACGCAATGACCATCTGCCATGCCCGTCTCCACTGCTACGCCGTCTACCACCGCGCCGCGCTCGCCTGCTGTATTGCGCCGCATGCTGTCGCTGCACGACTTTGAGGACGCCGCGCGCAGGCGTCTGCCCCGGCCCATCTTCGGGTACATCGCCGGTGCGGCGGAGGACAACGCCTCGTTGCGCGACAACCGCGCGGCGTTTGGAGACTTTGCCTTCGTGACGCGGGTCCTGCGAGATGTATCGCAACGGTCGCAATCCGTCGAGCTCTTTGGCGAACGCTACAGCAGCCCTTTCGGGATAGCGCCCATGGGCATCAATGCGCTGTCCACCTACCGGGGCGATCTTGTGCTGGCGCGTGCTGCACGGCGCATGGGCATTGCGTCTGTGATGAGCGGTACGTCGCTGATTCCGATGGAAGACGTGGCCCGCGACAGCCCGGGCACCTGGTTCCAGGCCTACCTACCTGGCGATCAGGCACGCATTGATGCGCTCATCGACCGCGTGGAGCGTGCAGGTTTTCGCACCCTCGTCGTCACGGTGGATATCCCCATCTCCGCCAACCGTGAGAACAACATCCGCACGGGTTTCTCCACACCCTTGCGCCCCAGCCTGCGTCTGGCATGGGATGGTCTCGTTCGGCCGCGTTGGGTGGCGGGAACCTTTTTGCGCACGCTGCTGCGCCACGGCATGCCGCACTTTGAAAATTCGTTCGCCACGCGCGGTGCGCCCATTGTTTCTTCCACGGTCCTGCGCGACTTCTCGGCGCGCGACCATTTGAGCTGGCGCCACATTGAGGCCATTCGCCGCCGCTGGAAGGGGCCCTTGGTCGTGAAGGGCCTGCTCAGCGTGGAGGACGCGTTGCAGGCGCAGCATGCCGGGGCCGATGGCGTGGTGCTGTCCAACCACGGGGGGCGCCAGCTCGACGGGGCCATATCGCCCATGCGCGTGCTGGAAGACGTGGTAGCGGCCGTAGGCCCGAGTTACCCGGTGCTGGTGGATGGGGGCTTTCGGCGCGGCTCCGACGTGCTCAAGGCCATTGCGCTGGGCGCGCGCCTGGTTCTGGTGGGCCGACCATTCAACTATGCAGCCGCCGTTGCCGGTGAAGCGGGGGTGCTCCACGCAATCACCCTGCTGCGCGACGAGGTCGATCGCAACCTCGCCATGCTCGGCGCCACGGGTTGCAGCGAACTGGGACCCCAGCACATCGCGCGCCAGAGAAGCTGAGGGATGGATTGCAAGGGACGGCGGTGGTGTCGCCCTTGTCCGTTCACGATGCGCCAAAGAAAAAGCCCTGCGCTATCGATTAAATAGCATCAGGGCTTTGTCAGTGGCGGAGAGGGTGGGATTCGAACCCACGGTAGTGTTGCCACTACGCCTGATTTCGAGTCAGGTACATTCGACCACTCTGCCACCTCTCCTGTGTGTCGAAGCCTGCGATTATAGCCAGATTTTCAGGGACACCAGCGCCTCTCTCTATCTTCCACGCCAAATGCGGTCGCTTGCCGTGGGCCAGCGCGCGCCGTCTGGTGGAGCTCCTGCCTGTAATTGCCTGTAATCGCTTTGCTTTGCGGGCCTGCCTACAGTCGCATCACTGCTTCAAAAACGCAGTGCCAAGCAACCCAGCGACAGGACATCAGGTAGGAGTCCCCATGGATATCAAGCTGCGATTTGTGAACCAGTCCCGCGACGGCAATAAGTCGGAGGTGGTGATGTATCAGAAGAACCAGCTCACCGGCATGGCCTCGCTGGCAATGGCCTGGAAGGTGATCCGGTTCTGCGGGCGTGACTGCTATCACCCCTTTGCGTTTCCGGCAGGTTTCGAGGTGGGTGTTGCCGATGAGTACGGCAATTTTTCACCCCGCATGGCCGCAGAGAACGGCCAGATGCTCCGGCTGGAGTCCACCGCATCGGGGGGACGGCGCCTGCGGCGTGCAGGGCTGGCCAGCGCATCCTCTGAAATCGATGTGCTCAACGACCTGGGCCAGGGCGCGGTCAATATCTGCGTCTTCAGAGATGGTCGGATGGTGGGCATGAAAACTGCCGTCACACCGGGCCAAAAGGCAGTTTTTCAATACCAGCCGGTGCTGTGGATTGGCGTGGCGTCCCAGGTCGCGCAGGGCTCGGCCATCAGCTCTGCTGTCATGAGCAATGCCAATACCGAGCTGTCGTTATTGGGCATCGCCAGCGCAGACATCGTGATGTCGGGCGGAGGGCCTGGCGAGGGCTCCACACCCTACGAATTCAATCTCGAAAACATCGTGCAGATCTGACCATCCGGGCAGGTCTGCATCCACAGAGTTCGCTTTTCGGGCTTCAAGGCCGAGGGGCAAACGGGCAACGCATGGCGTGTTGCCACCACTTTCACCAACAGGAGAAACTCATGGGCGTTCAACTCAATTTCATCAACAACTCCAACGACACGAACAACTCGGAGGTCGTGATATTCCAGAAGAATGTCGCCACCAATTTTGACGAACTGGCGGTGGCCTGGCAGGTCATCAAGTACTGTGGCCAGGGCGACAACCATCCGTTCACCTTCCCCATGGGCATGCAGGTGGGGGCCAGCGACAGCTACGGCAATTACACGCCGCAGCTGGATGCCCAGAACGGCGAGCTGTTCCAGATGTCCCTGACCACCTCTGGCGACCGGCTCGTGCGCGCAGGCAATGGCAGCAGCTCCAGGGAAGTGCAGGTGCTCAATGCGCTGCCCAAAGGCGCCATCAACGCCAGCTGCTACAAGGATGGGAAGCTCCTGGCCATCAAGACCTCGATCGCGCCCCAGCAAAAGGCAGTGTTTGAGTTCAAGCCCACCATCTGGATTGGCGTGGCCTCCCAGATCGTGCAGGGCCAGGTCATGAACTCGGCCATCATCTCCAACATCAACACCGAGCTGTCCCTCCTGGGCATTGCCAGCGCGGACATTGTGATGACGGGTGGCGGCCCTGGCGCCAACTCGACGCCGTTCGCGTTCAACCTCGAAAACATTGTGATGTGCTGAAGCGGTGCGTCGGTGCGGGGGGGCTGTTGAGCGCCCCCGCGCCGATGCTCCGCAGCCCTCGCCGTCCACCCAGGATGCATGCTGTGAACGAAATGGTCCAAAGAAGATGGAGCGCCATGGATGGCTGCCTGATCTTCGACATCACCATCAACCGTGCACCCCACGACGATGTCCCCTCCTGTGTTAGCGTGTCCTGCAGTTCGGGGGAGTCGGAGCGCCAGCGGGTCACCGTCACCAGACACTGGCCCGCACAGCCGTTTGAATTCAGATTCTCCTCGGGCTGCTATGTGTCGGGCTACCTGCAGCAGAAAACGCCGGTGCACATCGACGGCGTCCCCAATACGGCCATCTTTGCCGACATCCACTATGGAATGCGGGGGCAGGCGGATGACCACCACTTTGAAGGCCTTATGGCAGCGTGCCCCATGCGTGGGCCCCTTCCGCCCCCCCAGCCTCCCAGTCCATTGCCGCCTGTTCCCACGCCGGTGCCGCCAGCCCCGCCGGTCGATCCCGTCGAGCCTCTGCCTGTCATCAATAGCCATCCGGAGGAGCTGTTTCCTTACGTGTACGTGCGCCGCTGGCCCAAGATCTCATCCTCGGATCTTTTGCATGGCTTTGTCCAGTACGCCAGTGCCAGCCCTCCTTGCTGCAGTTTCTTTGAGGACCTGGTAGCGGCACGCGCCCAAGGCCGTGAAGCCGTGCAGTCACTGGCGCTGCGGTTCATTGACGGAGATGCCCCTTACCAGGGACTCTTCATCGGAGACCTGGACCGCCTTCCCGGGCCCATGGGCCAGTTTGCGTCCTTGCTGGAGCAACTGCCCGCGCCTCATGACAAGCCGCTTGAGTGGCTGGCGACCGCCCGTGCGGAAGTCACGCAGTTGCTGCAGCGGTACGCCCTGACCTGGAGCTATTTGGAGTCTGGAAACTACCTGCAGACCTTGGACAGGGTCTGGCAGAGTTACTTCGCCCTGGTCATCACCCTGGGGTATGACGCTGCCTTGCTGGACGGGTTGACCCGCACCTTGCAGATGGCCCATCTGATCGCGGTGGCATTGCAGCCCAAAGCCCAGGACATAGCTGCAGTCGGCGCCGCATCAGAGACGCCAGCGCCCTTGCAGCCGGCCCCCATCAGTGCCGCCCAAATTGCATTGCTGCGCGAGGCCACTGTGGTGCTGCCGGCCCAGGTTTTTCCTTTGCCACCGGCCCGCTCGGCAGACAGATCTCCGCCCGTGGCCCCCGACGGTTGGATCGAGCCCTATGCCATTGGCGACTTGCAGATGGTGCGCCAGCGCCTTCTGCGCTACCAAAGCGGAGAGATCGCACGCATAGAAAACGTGATGCGCGGTGAGCGCCGGGAGGTCACGCACAAACGCACCCACCGGCAAAAGGATGAGCAAAAGCAGACGCTGGCCGAGATGCATGTCCTGCAGAACGATGCGGCGGACGAACGCAGCAATCTGCAGGAAGAGTCGCGCAAGACCGTGGCCGAGGCGACCGAGACCCACCAGTACAACAAGTTCACCAGCAGCTACGGCCCTCCCACGCAGGCCACCCTGGATGGTTCCTGGACCAAGGCCGTGCAGCAAGGCGCCAACCCGGGGCTGGACGACACCACCCGCTTTGCACGCGACATTCTGAACAAGACGGTCAACCGCATCAGCCGCAGTGTCAGCCACACGCGCTCCAGCAGCACGATGAGCCAGACCGAAGATGCGGTGGTCAGCCTGATCGACAACACCTCGGGCATCCGGAACATGCGCGCCGTGTTCCGCTGGGTGAACAAGGTGTACGAGGCGTGCGTTGTGAACTACGGCCAGCGGTTGATGATGGAGTTCATGGTGTGCCAGCCCGCAGCGGGCTTGATTGCGCAGGAGCAGGCGCTGGCGGGGCAGGACTTCGCCAAGCCGCTGTCACCGCTGCAAATGGGAGTGGCCACCTTCGAGGACATCAAGGTGGGCGGCCCGCGCAACTACGCACAGCTCGGGGCCTACTACGGCGTGCTGGATCTGGATCCGCCCCCGCTGGCAGTGCGCTTCGCCTCGGCCACACTGCGCAACGGTGAAGAAAAGCAGATCGCCGTTCCCGCAGGGTACGGCGCTACCCAGGCCTTTGTCAGCTGGGTTGGAGCGTCCCCTGGCCAACAGGCGCCTGTCGTGCTGGTGGGGCGGCAAACCGTGACCCCAGGCGCTGCGGCCAGTCCCGTGGCGCTTCACGGAGAGGACGAAACCGTGCCGGTGTCCGTGATGGACTATCCACCCGGCTTCTCGCCACCCGGCGACCAACCGTTGCAGGTCAACGTGGAGATCGGCTGCGCGCCTTCCAGTCGATGCATGGACCAGTGGCGCATCCGTACCTACGCCAGCATCGTGCGTGGCTATCAGGAGCGGATGGCGGCATACCATGGCCGCGCCCAAGGCGGCGCGCCATCGTCTCCCGCACCGGCCTGTTCGCCGCTGGCCCGTCGGCAGATCGAGCAGCGTGAGTTGAAGAATGCCTGTCTGCGCCTGTTGCTGGAACGCCTGCTGACCCTGACTGGCATGTCCGCAGGTGCCGCGTGGGGGTCTCCGCCATCGCAATTCATGGTCAATGAGCCCCGCTATCTGCAGTTCTTCGACGAAGTGCTGGAGTGGAATGAAATGGCCTACAGCTTCTATGCCAGCCCTGGCCTGGGCGCTGCGGGCGGGGTGCCGGAGCTGGGGAGCCTTGCGGCCGACGACGATGCCTTGTTCGCCAGTTTCTTGCAGGCTGGTCAGGCGCGCGTGCTGCTGCCCGTGCAGCCAGCGCATGTCCTGGCCTTTCTGTATTTTTATTCGGCGGGCATGCTCTGGAGCGCCCCGGATCGGCTTGCCCCCGTCAATGCGGACGACATCGCACTGCTCAACGACCTCAAGCATGCAGGGCCCCGGCAACAGAGTCCTGCGCACCGCCTGGGGCCGTGCTGGCAGGTGGTGGTGCCTACCTCCATGCAGGTGCTGGATGCGCCGGGCGACGAAGGGGGTGCGGACCTGCCCGCCCTTGGGGGGGCTGCACCATGATCGTGGTACCGGGGGCAGCCAGCCCCTTCTTCTGTCGGCCAGCTTTTGGCGACCTCCCCGTGGGTTCGGTGACGGCGTTTGCTGGCACGTTGGGGCCGCCCGACAGCGCGAGCCCTGCTGCTGCGGTGAGCCCAGCCGCTTACACCACCAACCCCCTGGAGGCGTGGGGATGGATGGTTTGCGATGGCCGAACGTTGCCTTGTGTGGACTACCCCGAACTGTTTGCCGTGCTGGGCTACGTGTATGGCGGTGCTGACGACAACTTCAACATCCCCGACTACCGTGGTTACTTTCTTCGCGGTATTGGCACGGGCACCCGCAACGATCCGGACATCGACCAACGCAGCCAGCCGCCTGGCGGCCAGGGTGCGAGCGATGGTGTGGGTTCCATCCAGCCGTTTGCCGTACAGACGCATGAGCACACCTACAGCAGCGCACCAGCCCCTTCGGCCACCTCCCCCAGTGGAACAGCAGCAGGCGCGCCCAGCGTCGCCAGCACGCTGACCACGGGTGGTCCGGTTGCGGGCGCGGGCCAGGCGCAGGCGGTGCAGGTGAGCCCGAACGAGACGCGCCCCCTCAATGTGTACGTCAACTACCTCATCAAGTTCACCTACGGACTGCTCCCGCTTTTGAGATGACCGCGCACGTGTCCCCAGAACCCTTTCCAAGGAGAAAATTGCATGGCATACACCAACGTCCAATTCATCGGCTACGTGCTCGACACGGCGCCCCAGGTGAACCCCGATGGATCCAAGACCTATCTGGGGTTGAACGATCCAAAGCTCGACATTGAGGCGCGCTGCGATGTGATGTTGCGCGCCATGCAGACGGCCCGGGATGCGCTGCCGCAGGCGTCTCCACCGACACCCGAGGGGGAAACCCTGAAGGTCTTCATGGCCCCCGAGTTCTTTTTTCGAGGTGCCTCGGGGGCTTACCAGATGGACGATGTCCAACGCGCCATTACCTCCTTGCAGCGCATGGCGGCCGATGACCAGTGGGTGGACTGGGTGTTTGTGTTCGGCACCATTTTGGGCGCGTCGTCGGCCACCCAGCAGACGCCGCCGTACGACATCGACCCACTCGCGAGCACCGAGATCTACAATTTTGCGCTGGTGCAGCAAGGGGGCGTGGCGGCGCAGGGCGATGCGGGGGCGCGGATGGTGATGAAGGAGTTGATGTCGGGGGTTGATTTCATCGCCACTGCCGTGAATCCGGGCGGCCTGTTGTTGGGCGACGTGGAATACTGGCCTGCATCGACCGGCGGTGGGCTGGGACGTGAGCAGCAAGAGGTCAACTATGACGGTGCCGGCGTGTTCGAGTTGGCAGGCATCACCTGGGGGCTGGAGGTCTGCCTGGACCACAGCGACACGGTGCGCCGACTACAGAGGTCGCCGCAATTGCCGGGCCAGAAGCTGATTCAGCTGCAGGTGGTGCCATCGTGTGGCATGGGCATCCAGGCGCCGAGCGTGATCACGCAGGCGGGCGGCTATGTCTTCAATTGCGATGGCTCGGGCGCGGCAAGCCACTCCACCCTGGTGCAGCAGGTGCCACCGTTGGCCAATGTGCCCATGCTTTGCAGTGCGCCGGTCAGCGATGCCGATGTCGCGCTGCAAAGCACCTCGCCGCTGGAGGATGTTGCTCTCAGTGCCCTCTACGCCAGGGGGCCGGGCGTGGTCAATATCTATCCGGCACTGGCCTTGCCTGCACAGCAGGTGGTGGTCGGCAACACCGTATGCCTCGACTGGCCCGCCAGCCCGGACTACCGTTTCATCTTCCAGCTGGTCTACAACAGCAGTGGCAGCTTCGTGACGCTGGTGTGCGAGATACGCAGCAAGAAGGCCAACTTCTACGGGAACAACTATTTCCTGCCGCTTTCGCTGCAGACGCAGGACTCCTGGAAACAGGATGTGCGCATCCAGATGACCTTGGCGGCGGGCAGCAGCCCTTATGCTGGCGCCGTGTGGTGCAAGATCAACGTGCCCGGATTCATCTTTGAAGGCAATGCCTTTGAGTTCAGTGCCACGTATGACGGCCCCACGCCGTTCACCATCTGGCAGTCCACGGACACGGGTGGCCTGGCCAATGACAACCTGTGACCCTGGCGCCGAGAGCGCACTGCAAGCACTGAGCGTGTCGGTGGGCCCGCAGGCCTTCCTGGTGCGTGCCAATACGGCCCGGTGCGCGTTCTGGCACCGGGTGCAGGCTGGCGCGTGGGAGCCGCAAACCTTCGAGGTCTTCCGGCGTTTTCTGCAACCAGACCGCTCCTACATTGACCTGGGTGCCTGGATCGGCCCTACGGTGCTCTATGGCGCGACGCTGTCGCGCAGCGTGCATGCCCTGGAGCCTGACCCGGTCGCCTTTGCAGAGCTGGACCGCAACGTGCGAGCCAACCCTGGGCTGTGCAAAAAAATCCATCTGTACTCCTTCGGCATTGGCCCCGAGTCTGGTCCGCTGCAACTCTATGCCGGTGGCCTTTACTACGCAGGGCGCAGCGAGTTCGGGGACAGTATGTCGGGCATGTTGGCCGCGCCGGATGTGCCTGGCCAGCCTTGCCACGAGGCGCGGGGTGTGGACATGGAACGCTTTCTGGACATGTATGCCGGGAAGGACTGCAACTTCATCAAGATGGACATAGAGGGTGGCGAATACGCTGTGATTCCCGGCCTCTGGCGCCGTTTGTGGCGGTGGGGGCCACCCACCCTTTGTGTGTCCTTTCATGCTCCGGAAATCGCCCGGCGCGAGTCCTTGGTGCGGGCCTGCATTGAAGAGCTGCTGCTGTGTTACCCGCGCTTTTATGCGGCTGCCGACACCAAGGCCGTTGCGCTCGAAGAACTGGCGGACGCGGTGCATGACTGGGGCGACGAAGCCCCTGGCAGCCCCTGGCGCAAGCTGGAAGCGCTGCTGGGAGCGGGTCTGGTGGCGACCAGTGAGGAGTGGTGAATGACTGCTGCACCAGATCGCCAGATCCTGATTGGGGTGCATGTGACAGGGGCGGGCGAAGGCCTGGCCGCCACGCTGTCCAGTGTTTTCGAGAACACGCCGCTGACCTTCGGGCTGCGGATATTGCCGGACAGTGCCGCCGCATCCCAGGACCCGGGTTTGCTGCAGTTGCGGCTTGTCCCTGGGTCTCTGGTGCAGCGGCCCAGCCCGGCGCAGCCGGGGGCTGCTGTCTGCTTCAACCAGCTGGTGAGCGAGCCTGCCGACATCTATGTGTTTCTGGAAAATGGCGTCCGGGTCTGCCCTGGCTGGCTGGAGCTGATATTGGCGGCGCTGGACAGCGACGTCAGCCATGGCTTGGCGGGCCCCTCCACCAACCGGGGGTGGAACGAACAGGCCGTGGCACCAAACTGTGGCAGCACCCAGGAAGCCCTGTGGGACCAAGCGGACACCTTGCTGGCCCGCTATGGCAATGCCTGTGTACCCTTGGCGCCCCTGCACAGCCTGGCGGACTTCTGCTACGTGGTGAAGAACGAGGTGGTGGCTGCCATTGGCGCGGCGGACACGGCATACACCCAAGGCCCCTGCTGGGAGATGGACTACAACGTGCGCGCTGCCCGCGCCGGCTTCCTGGGTGTTTGGGTGCAGGGCGCCTTTGTGCACCGTGCGCCCCGCTGCGCGGTGCTGGCGCCTGTCCACGATGGACTGCTGGAGGCGAACAAACGGCTGTACCAGGACCGGTTCTGTGCCTGGCGCCGCGAGAGCCACCCGCAGGCGCCGCCCTACCACGGCCACTGCGTGGGAGACGAATGCCGCTACTTTGCCGTGCCCGAGCAGATGCGTATCTTCGTGCCACTGCCTGGCAATGTGGAACCCGCACCACTGGTGCCTGCGGCCACCGCATTACCTTTGCTGAGCTGTGTCATGCCCACGCGGGGGCGGGCGGCCTTTGTTGCGCAGTCGATCCGCTACTTCCAGCGGCAAGACTATCCCGCGCTGGAACTCATCATCGTCTACGAGGATGAGTCCGACCTCCCTGCTGGCATTGATGACCCGCGCATCCGCTGCATCCGAATGCCGGCCCGCACCAGCATCGGCGCCAAGCGCAATGAAGCGGTCCGCGTGGCGTGGGGCGAACTGATCGCGCATTGGGACGATGACGACTGGTATGGCGCGCAGCGCCTGAGCCGCCAGGCCGCGCCCATTTTGCACAACCTGGCGGATGTCACCGGGCTCAACGACATGCTGTTTATGGCCCGGCCGCTGGCCGAGTTCTGGGCCAGCAGCCGGGCACTGTTTCGCCGGTTGTTTGTAGAAAACGTGAGCGGCGGCACCTTGGTCTTCAGGCGCAGCCTGTGGGAGCATCATGGGCGGTATCCCGATACCTCGCTGCGGGAGGATGCGGATTTTCTGCTGAAGACCCTACGGGGCGGTGCGCGGCTGTGCCGCATCTCGGGGCGTTCGCTATGCATCTATGTGCGCCACGATGGGAACACCTGGAAGTTCAAGGAAGGCCATTACCTGCAGCAGGCCGCCTGGACCCTGGTGCCTGTACCGGAATGCCTGTCGGACGAGGATCGCGATTTCTACTTTCCTGCCGCCCCCGGTGGCACAGGCGACACTGTTGGCGCTGTTGGCACAGAGGGCTCGCCGACGCCCGCGATGCCGCTGGTGTCGTGCATCATGCCCACCGCAGACCGGCGTGAGTTTGTGCCCCAGGCCATTCGGAACTTTCTGGCGCAGGACTATGAGCCCCGCGAACTGATCGTGCTGGACGACGGGCGCGACAGCGTCGCCGATCTGATCCCATCGCACGGCAGCATCCGATACCTGCGCCTGGACCGCAAATCCACCCTTGGTGCCAAGCGCAACATGGCCTGCGAGTTGGCGCGCGGCGAGGTGATTGCACACTGGGACGACGACGACTGGATGGCGCCCACCTGGCTCAGTTCGCAGTTCAAGGCCTTGCGCGGCCAGGGGGCCGACATCTGCGGCCTGGACAAGGTGTTCTTCTATGCGCCAGACGCGCGCCGGGCCTGGCAGTATGTGTATGACGGGCGCACACCCTGGGTGTGTGGGGGCACGCTGTGTTACCTGCGCGAGTTCTGGCGCAGTGCGCCGTTCGCCGATATCGATGTGGGGGAGGACAACGCTTTTGTCTGGTCGGTGCGGGACAAGCGCATTGCCACCAACCCGGACCAGCACCTGTATGTGGCCCGCGTCCACGACCGCAACACCAGCCCCAAAGACACATGGAACCGGCGCTGGCACAGTTACCCGGTGGAGCATGTCGAGAGGCTCATTCGCTGACTCTGTTCAGGCCTACTGGAGGGTGACGGGTGCCAGCCGGTACACCGGCTCGGGTTCCGGCGGGTGGGTCTTGCTGGTGCTGGCGTAGGCCTCCATTTTCACGCTGCCAGCCAGCTCATGGTGCGCGCGGTGGCTCAGCAGAACGGTTCCGGGGCCTGCCAGGCTGTTCAGGTGCAGCGTCACGTTGGCCGCGTGGTGGCTGTCCAACGGCTCACCGTGGGCTTGCAGGGTGGCCGTGTGCATGCTCCCTGATATTTCCAGGCGCACGCCATGCTGCACCTCCAGCATGCGGCTTCTTCGTTGCACCCGGATGCACAGGTCCTGTGCCAAGGCTGCTGCCTGCTGCAGGTTCTGTGCGCTGCTGGGGCCCTGCTCGAAGTGGAACAGCATGCAGTCTCCCAGCGTCCCCGCGCCATGGCCCTGGCCCGACTGCACGGCGTTGGCGCACCAGCGCAGCTGCTGCTCGCGAATCTCCTGCAGGTCGGACAGGGCCAGGGAAGCATCGCGGGCGGGGTACAGGCGCAGGGTCAGGCACAGGATGGCGCGCGAAGGAGCATCGACGTTCTGCGACCTGGGACGTTCCAGCGAATCCATGGTGGCCTGCTGCGCCTGGCCGGATGTGGACGGATCTGCAGGGCTTGGCCCCGCCGCATGGCTGGGTGGGCGAAGCTGGCGCACCTGCGCCGCGCACTGGGCAAGGTCACCGTACAGTTGCGCGGCATCGGCGGTACGCCGGCGCACGTCCTTTTGCAAGGCCCGCTGGAGCAGCGCGGCCAGCGGACTGCCCTCTAGTTCCTCTGGCAAGGCGACGATATCTGTGCTCAGCTGGCGCTGCAGCACCTCTGTCAGGCTGGCGCCCTGGATGCTCGGTCGTGCGCTCAGGCACTCCACGAACATCAAGGCCCAGGCATAGATGTCGGTGGCGGGCCCGCACACCTCGCCGCGCAGCTGTTCGGGTGCGCAGTAGGCGGGCGTGCCCTCGGCTCCCGCGGTGAACTGGGGTTCTCCGTGGTGGCTGGCAAGCCCAAAGTCCAGCACCTTGGCGTGCAAGGTGGTGCCGCTGGAGATCACCATCACGTTCTCTGGCTTCAGGTCGCGGTGCACGATATGGTGGGCATGCAGGAAAGCCAGGGCATCGAGCAGCTGCGCCATCAGCCCCACCGTGTCCGGCAATGAGAGCCGGCCCTGGCGCTGCAGGAATTCGCGCAGCGTTTCGCCAGTCACGTACTCCAGCACGGCAAACGGCACGCCCTCCTGGGCCAGGCCTTTATCGATGAGCCGGACCACATGGATGTGGTGCAACAAAGACAGCACCCGGGTTTCCTGGTGCAGCCGCTGCTGCACACGCCGCCGGTTGGCGGGATCGCGCGCGGCTGGGGTGCTCGGAATCTTGATGGCCACGAACTGGCCGGTGCTGCGCTGCCGGGCCTTGAAAACCTGGCCCGATGCGCCCTGGCCCAGCAAACCCAACGATTGATAGCCCGGCACACCCACGGGAAAACCGTGCGTGGGCACTCGTGTCATTGCGATGGGGGGCAGGCTCAGGCCGCAAGCGACTCTTCAGCGTGGATGGGGCTGATCAGGGCCAAGGGGTCGAAATCGGCTTCCCGCTGGGTACCCCGTGTGATGCTGAAACGCAGGCACCCAAAGCGCAAGGAGCCACGGCGCCTTTCGATCAACTCGGGGACATGGGAGTCGCCGGGCATGGCCAGTGCAAGTTGCTTGCGCATGCGGAAGATCTGGATGTTGAGGTGCCCGGGCTCCACACCCAGCATCTTCGCCAAGCGCTCCAACTCGACCCAGCCATGGGCCTGGCTGTCCCGGTGGCGCTGCGCATCGGCCCATCGCAAACGTGCCAGCGTCAGCAGTGCGTAGTGGTGGGTGCGCTCGCCCAGGTCGAACTGCCGGTCTCCCTCCTGCACTTGCAGGCGCACATGTTCCTCATCCAGGCTGACGTTGAAATGCAGGCTCGTGCGTGGACGAATACACGGCGCTGCGCCAACCATGGCCTCCATGGTCGATGTGACCTCCTGCGCCGCAAGGAAGCACCACGCCTGGTTGGAAAATCGGACCTCGTCGCCGTCTTCCAGCACCCAGCTGCCCTGGGGCGTGGTACATATCCACCGGCCTTGCTCGGCGCAGTGGATGGACACTTCGGCATGCTGGCCCTGGGGCAGCAGGTTGGACCGCTCCAGTGGCACGGGAGCGCTGTCGTGCCCCAGCGGCCAGAGCAGATTGGCGGGGGCTGCAAGGTCTTCCACAACCCAGCCAGAGCCGTCGTCACGCCCGAAGCCGATGGTGCTTCCCACGCGGAGTGCAAAGGCTCCGCTATGGGACAGCAGCTCGCCATCGAGCAGGGTTCCGTTGCGGCTGTGGTCGTGCAGTTCCCAGGTGCTGCCTGTCCAGCGGATCGATGCATGCAGTTGCGAAGCATCCGGGTTTTCCAGCAAGGTGTCCGAGGAACGGCCTCGCCCAAACACGTGAAGTGTTCGCAAATGGATCTTGCGCTGTGTTGCGCGGTTTTTCAGGATTGCCATCAGTCAGTCCCTCATTTTTTCTTCGTCACACCTTGCGGCGCGGTTTCCTTTGGCCCCGCGCATGGCTGAATGTGATGCCTCGCAGCCCGTGGCATGCCGCTGTGCAGCGGACGCGGGTTTCCTGTCCGGGCGTTCGCCAAGAATTCCCGATGCAGCCCAATGAGTGTGTTGGCGCTGTCCTCCCCACGCAACTACCAAATCTGGTAGTTAACGTTCTGCTTGCAATTGCGCGGGATATCAACGGCGTGACGCCCCGTTGCAAGGCATCGCGCAGCCCAGCCGTTCAACTGATTTTTGACCCCGCTGTTTGCAGGGCCAGGTAGTTTTGGGTTTGACTGCAGCGGCACGACGGTGCAAAGAATCTGCTCCCTAGGCCGGCTGCAGACTGGTGTGCAGAGCGGTGGGTCAGTACCTGTGATGGCGTGTAATGGGCTGTAATCGCCAAGCGAGAAAAGGGTCTCCACAATGTATCGAGCGAGATGCGCTTGCCATCCGCACCGATCCATTGACGGAGAAAACCATGCCTTACCTGTCTGACACTCAACGCAATTTGCTGGCTACTGCGGGCCAGCCACATCCCCGCAACGGTGCCACGGTGCCAACCTCGCAGCAGGCGCCCTTTGTGAACGCCGCCTGCTGGGGTTGGGCGTTGAATGGTGAATACGTGAATGCCGACGACCCCTACGCAGCCACCACCATCTATACCTCGGACAACGGCGCCTTCGTGTTCAATGCCGAGCGTGTTCCCACCGGTCTGAATGCGGATCTTTTTGCGGTCACCGATGTGATTTTTCCGCAGACGATGCCGTATCACACCACACTGGCCGCCAATTTTGCCAACGCACTGGGTGGCAATGTGGCAGCGCAGGACGCCTGCCGTTTTGCCCTGATGAAGCTCACGGCAGAACTCAATGGGCATACGGTGTTGCCCGACAACGGCTCAGCGGTCTACACCATGGTCATGAAGTCGCCGAGCTGGTACGGCTGGTGCCATTGGGGAATTGGCATTCAGGGGGCAGGCGGTGGGGACACGACCTACCAGCAAAAGGTCAACGGCAGCGTCCTGAACCCCAACACCCTGCAATACAACTGCGGCGTGATGTGGGATGAAGGCCAGCCGCTGACCACGACGATCCGCATTGATGGCCTGTTGCAAACGCAGGTCGACATGCTCAACCGCGTGGTGTGACGCCATGACAGTCCAAACCCGTGGCATCGACGTCAGTCACTACCAAGGCAACGTCAACTGGCCCAGCGTGGCTGGCAGCAACGTGGCCTTTTCCTTCATCAAGGCCACCGAAGGCATTGCTTATGTGGACCCGCTTTTCCGTGCCAATTGGTCCGGCAGCGCCGCCGCAGGATTGCGCAGAGGCGCCTACCACTTCGGCCATGCTGGCAGCGATGCCGTCGCCCAGGCACAGTTTTTCTACAACACGGTCAGCGCCGATGGAACGCTGGGGCCCGGGGACTTGCCGCCGGTGCTGGATCTGGAAACCCTGGATGGGCAAAGCCCCGCCGAAGTCCTGCAGTGGGCCCTGGCATTCCTGTCTGAGGCCGATGCGCTGTTCGGGCGCCAGACCATGGTCTACACCGACACGGGCTTCTGGCAGGCGCTTCAGGCGCTGCCCGGTTGCCAGGTGCTGGCCTCCCGCCCGCTGTGGCTGGCCGCGTATTCGGCCTACCCGCACGTGCCACCGCCCTGGTCGTCCTGGACGTTCTGGCAGTACAGCGATGGCTCCTCCAATGGCGGCAGCCCGGTGGCGGGTGTGGTGGGTGCCGTGGACCAGAACTGGTTTGCAGGCTCGGAGGCGCAGCTTGCCACGCTGGGCTGATGTCGTTTGTTTGCCAAGAAGGGCAACGGCCCAATTTTTCCAACAGAAGGAGTAGCCATGAACACCGAATCAATCACGATCGTGTTGTCCGATAACACGGGTCTTCAGGCGACTGATGGAACAGCCTATGTGGCAGGCTGGATCAACGCAGCGCCGAGCGGGGCGTTTCAGTTTCAATTTCTCGGGAGCGGTGGAGCATTCGTCGCGGCGCCCTCGGTGCTGCCGATTGCCGTGCTCGCGATACAGGCCTGGCAGAGTACCGGTATCGACGTCAATCCATCCGCTACTCCGGTGACGATTGCCTATGTGGGCGGTGGTTGGAGTGCGGACCCCGACACGAATAGCGGACAGCTCTACGATGCGGCCGGTTGTCCTGATCTCAATGTTCCGACCGATCAGACGCAGTACCCCATTGTCGGTGTGCCGATGGGCGGACTCATCGGCAGGATTGGCAGTACAGGTTCACCGTTCTTCATTGGCAGGGGGCCGTATTTGATGCCATCGACCTTTCCCAGTGGCGAGCTCCAACTCTGCATCAACGATGATTTGACGGGTGCATATGGTCCTGGCTTGAAAGACAACAACGGCAGCGTGAGTGTTGCGGTCTTCAACCGGGGGCTTGCTTTCCTTGAGATGTCCTCGGTTCCGAGCATTGCGCTTACGACGGCAACCAATGGCAACGAACGGCTGGTCTTCGCTGTCGCTCCGACTCAGCCGACACCTTTGCCAATTTACGCAGCCTCACCACCGATAGCGACTCCACCGCCCGTTGCCCCCACGCAAGCGGTCCCGGCATTTGCCGTGATGCAGTATCCGCCGCCGCCCTACGGCAATCAGCCACAGCCTTCACCTCCCGGACCGTTCGATTTCTTCGAGTTCGGTTACAACGCAGCAGCCGATGTCAGCGCCGTGAATGGCTTTGGCCTCAACCTGTCGTTCAGCTCCGCAGGCGAGAGTTTCGGTGTGGACCCCCGCATCAGCCGCGCGACCATGGCAAGTGCGTACACGGACTTCATTGCCAAAGAGGGCGCGAGCGCAGCAGCCTATGGCGAACTGCTGACGGTCGGTGCGCTTGGCTCCAGCTACACGCCGCCCACGGTGAAGGGCGAGTTCTTCGCTATCTCTGATCCCAGCGACGTGCTGATCGCGAAACAGGCGGCAGGGGTGCTCGACTCCGATTCCCTCGCAAGTTACTGGGACGCAACGCTGAACGCTTTCTTTGCGGTGAACAGTTACCTCAGCATTGATCTCAGTGGCGACGGCACGAATGTCTATACCGGGCAGTGCACGATGCAGAGCCTCAACACCGTCAGCACAGCGGCCTATACGCTCTCGAATGGCACGAACACCTACACGTTCTACCAACCGCCGCAGGGCCTTCAGAGTGCGCTCTATGTTTTCCAGCAGGCGTTCAGCCAGTACCAGGAGGGAGGATCCGGCGGCGATGCCGGGCTGCTGCAGATGAACATCTGGGAAGCGTTGTGCAGGGGCGTTGCGGTGGCGGGAGTTGCGACCCAGAGTCCCCCTAGCGGCTTCTCCACCACCGCCTGGAATGATTCGGCACAGTGGTACGGGGCAGGTTCAACCTGCAACTACTATGCCAAATTCCTTCATTGCGCGAATGCGCAGGGCGAGGATGCACGCATCGCAGGCAATGGCCCCCCCATCTTCCTCGGCGGGGCGGCGTATGGATTCAGCGCCGATGAAAATCCCAACGGGTCGTACAGCGGTCCCAATGTGCCCTCCAAGACACAGGGCAATGTGGCGCCGGGCTCGACCGTCGCGATCACGCTCGGCCCCTGGTAGGGAGATGGCAAGGCCGAACCCACCGCAAGGGGGGACTTCGCACGGTCGCTGCCAATGAAAGTGGCCCGTGCCCGTCATTGCGAGCGCAGCGCCGTCTTGGTCTGGATCGGTGCGGCCTGTAGGGGGGGTGATTTTCTGTGCGAATTCATGCACGGGAGCGGTCGATTTACCGATTGATTTCGGATAAAAATTGGCTCTAGCGCTTTATGGTCATGAATTAATTGCTATAAAAATCGTAGCAATTCTGGGGTTTGCGAGTTTTGCCTCCTGGAGTCAGGCGCCTAGGGGCAATACCAGCCTGAACTCCGCTCCCCGTCCCACATCGCTGTCCACTTCCAGCGTTCCGCCGTGCCGGTGGATCACGGTGTGCACCAGGGCCAGCCCCAGGCCGACACCGCCGATGGCGGGGTGGCTGCGGTCGTGCAGTCGCTGGAACGGTGCGAACAGCTGGCCCTGCAGTTCCGGTGCGATGCCGGGGCCTTCGTCGCGCACTGACACGATCCAGTGGGCCCCCCGTTGCACGATGGAGCACTGCACCGTGCCTTCTTCGGGGCTGAACTTGACGGCGTTGTTCAGCACGTTGGCCAGCGCGCGGGACAGCAGGGCGCGGTCGCCCACGGTGGGGGCGGTTTCCGGCGCGGTGGCGATGGTTACCTCCACGCCCCGGTCGCGGGCCAAGGCCCAGATGTCGTCCACGGTTTCGGCCAGCACGGCCACCAGGTCCAGGGGCGCCATGCGGTATTCCTGCGACTCGGCGCTGGCGAGCTTGACGAAGTTTTCGGCCATGCCCAGCGACGCGCGTGCATAGCGCTCGATGCGCAGCATCAGCTCGCCATCCGGCATGCGGCCAGGGTAGGCTCGCTGCATCTCCAGCAGCGTGAGGATGGATGCATTGGGTGCACGGATGTCGTGCGAGATGAAGTTCATTGCCTGGTCGCGCTGCAGCTGGGCGCGGCGCATGTCTGTCAGGTCCACCAGGGTCAGCAGCCAGCCGGCCTTGGCCAAGTCGGTGAAGGGCTTGCACAGCACCAGCAGGTTGCGGCCTTGGGCATCGCGGCCTTCGCTCTGTTCGGGCATGTGGTGGTTGTGCAGTTTGTCCTGCGTGACCAGGGGCTGGCCGGTGCCGGTGTGCACCAGGTCGTGCAGCAGTTCGACCACGGACTGGCCCTGCAGCGGCACCTGGGGGTCTCCGCCCACGTGCCGGCGTGCCGCCATGTTGGTGAGCAGGATGCGCCCCTGCGGGTCGCAGACGATGGTGGGGGAGGGCAGCTGCTGCAGGCTTTCGCTTACGAAGTGGTGCAGGTCGCGCAACTGGCGCGATGCGCGTTCCACAGCATTGATGCGTTTTTCCAGAAAGTCACCGGAATCCCCGGGGCGGTGCAGCAGTCGCATCGACAGGCCGTCGCGTTGCAGGCGCTCCATCTCCAGTCGCAGGAAGTGTGCGGCTGCGCTCAGGCGCCGCCAGCTCCACAGCGGATAGGCCAGCACCAGCCCGGTCAGAGCCGCAGCGGGTGCGAACTGCAGGCCTATCCACGAAGGCAGGGCCACGCTGAGCAGCAGGGTGACCACGCCCAGCGCTGCGCTGGTGAGCAAGGCCACGAAGGGGCCCAGCAACAGCAGAGCCAGCAGCGCGCACACCACGGGCGCCAGGTTGAACAGGGTGTTGAGGGCGGTGGCGGCAGGCTCGATCCGCACGCCCGACAGGCGGCCGTCCAGCACCTGGGCCACCACCTCCACGCCGGGCATCAGCCGCGATTGCTCGCTCACGGGTGTGGCAAACATGTCGCCCAGGCCCGAGGCCGCAGCGCCCACGATCACGTACTTGCCGCGAAACGCATCTGCCGGCACCTGGCCGCGCAGCACGTCGATGTAGGAGTACGTGGTGAAGTGGCCCGGGCCGCCGGCATAGGCAATCAGCGTGCGGTCAGCGCGTTGCCAGGGGCCACTGCCTGGAGGCTCTGTGGCTGCAGCGCCGCCGGCCACCGGTGCGGCGCGCGCTGCATTGCACTGGGGCGATTTGTGTGATGCGGATGTGGAAGCGGCCACGCATTGCAGCGCCATGCTGAAGTGCTGCCAGGACGCGGCGGCGGGTCCTTCCTGCAGGTAGAGGCTGCGCACCACGCCGTCGTTGTCGGGGGCCACATGCACATGGCCCAGGCCGGCTGCGGCGTCTGCAAATGCGGGCCAGGGCAGGTCGGCTATGTTGGCTGCCGGGCCATGACCGCGCCGCAGCACCGGAAGCACCACCCGCCCACTGCGCCGCATGGCGTCGGCCAGCAGCACATCGTCCTCGGGGTAGTCCAAGTCTTCTTCGTTGAACAGCACGTCCATGCCGATGGCGCGGGGCTGCTGTGCCGATACGCGCGCGATCAACTCTGCGTGTAGCGCCCGGCGCCAGGGCCAGCGGCCAATGGCCGCGATGCTAGGGTCGTCGATGGCAACGATGACGATGTCGGGGTGCGCGGGGCGCGAAAGCAGGCGCAGGCCAGCGTCCTGCACCAGGTGGTTCATCCGGCTCAGGCTGTCGGCGGTGCTGAGCCAGGCCACCAGCCCCAGCAAGGCGGCGGCCAGAAGGCTCCATTCCAGGCGCCGCTGCTGGCCCCGGGTGCGTCCGGCGGTGATCATGGGCTCAGAACCCTCGGGCCTGGGGCAAACGGCGTGCGCGGCTCAAGGGCGTGCCACGGGCTGGCCGTTCGAGGTGGAGACCGGCAGACCCGAACCCGTGCTGATGCCCGAGCCGACCCGGATCTGGCGCGGCGGCGAAAAGTCGCTCTGCAGCCCCGTGGGATCCAGCACCTGGATGCGCACGAGGTAGTCGCCTGCAGGCAGGTTGCTGGCGGTCCATGCAGGGGTGTCGAGCTGGGTGTCGAGCACGACCTTGTCAAACGCCAGGTCGTTGGCTGGGGCCAGTTGCAGGCGGAACCGCTGGCCAGGCTGCGCGGGCCAGTGCACCCGCACCGTGGTGTCGCCATCCTGCGCTTGCAATGACTGGGGCGACAGCGTGGCGGGGCGGTCTGCCACCGAGAAGGGCTGGGGTGGGGCAAACGGACCTTGGTCGGCCTGACTGCTCGGACTGTTTGGCAGCTGCAGCAGGCTGGCCGCACGCCAGAAATAGTTGCCTACCGGCAGCGTGTTCAGCGGCAGGCGGCATTCGGTGAGGCGTTGCTCGTCCAGCACGGGCTGGGTGAACTGTGCATCGCGGGCCACCTGCAGGCGGTACCAGGCCACACCGGGCACCTGCGTGCACCGCAGCTCGCCCGTGCCGCTGGCCAGCACCGCGCCGGGCGCAGGTTGCTGGTACAGCGGGGCCACGGGGCGCGTCTTGACCACAAAAGGCTGCACGGCAGGCACACCGGGGATGCCCGCGTCGTCCAGGGCGCGCACCGACAGGTAGTAGCGCCCGTCTTCCACGGCTTTCCAGCGCAGCTGGCCGTCGGCAAAACTGCCGTGGCGCAGCACCTGGGTGAAGTCGGCGTCCTGCGCCACCTGGGCCTGGTAGCGCGCGGCGCCCGGCAGTGGTGGCACGTTGATGGCCAGAATGCTCGCATCGCTGAGCATGGCAGGGACGCCCGATGTGTCGGGCGCCACCAGCAGCGGGCGGGGTGCGCCCACGCTGCCATCGGCCGCCACTGCCAGCCCTTGCCCCGGAGCCAGCATCGAGGCCGCTGCCGCAGACGAATTGGATGGGCCAGTGGTTTCTTGTTGGCGGGACTGTACGGCCACCGAGCCGCTAAGCACCGAAGCGGTGGTCTGGCCCGATTCGCCCATCGCAACGCCAAAGTGGGTGCCGCGCACACTGGTCACGGCCAGGGGCGTGCGCAGCTCAAAGCGGCGAAAAGCCTCGGCATTGGGTGGCACGCTGGATTCCACCGCACCGCTGCGCATCTCCAGCACCGACTGCAGGCTGCCCGCACGCCCCCGGCGGCGCAGCTGCCGCAGCAGCAGTTCGGACTGCGCCTGGACTCGCACCACCGTGCCGTCGGCCAGCTTGACGGAGACAAAAGCATCCGGCCCCACCTGCAGCGCGGTGCCCTCTTCAAGCTTGCCGCCCTGGGTGACGGGCGCCGGGGCGTCGCCCGCGCGGGCTTGGGCGGTGACCGTGCCGTGCACGAACTCCACCGTGGCCGACTCGGCGGGTTGCAGGCGCACCGGAATCCACACCACCGAACCCGGCACCAGGCGCCGGGGGTTGGCCACCTTGTTGCGGGCCTGCAGCAGCGGCCACTGCCGGGGCGCGGCCAGATAGGCCTTGGCCAGGCCTTCGAGCGTGTCACCCTCCTGCACGGTGTGGGCAATTTCATCGCCCTGCGGCGTGGTGGCGGCAGGGGGAGCCGCCTGGGCACTGGTGCCCACCAGGCTGCTGAGGAAACCCAGGGTCAATGCCGCGCTGGCGCGCAGGGCCCAGCGGGGGCGGCCGGTGTTCGTTGCCACGTGAAATCTCCTTCGTGCCGCTCGGTGCAGGCGGGCTGGCGATGGCATCCTGTGAGGATGCCGCCGTTGATAGTTGGGGGTCAGGCCCTTCGCTGGGCCTCAACAGCTTCAAAACGGTAACCCACACCGTAGACCGCCGAGACGATGAAGCCGTTGGCGGGCCGCAGGTCCAGCAGGGTGCGCAGGCGCGAGATGTGGGTGTCCAGCGAGCGCGACATGACATCCGCCACCTGGCCCCAGACGATGTCCTTGAGGTGGTCACGCGACAACAGTCGGCCCATGTTCTGAAACAGAAACAGGGCGAGATCGTACTCGCGGTTCTTGAGCTCCACGGGCACGCCGTCAATTTCGATGGACCGGGTTTCGGACAGGAAGCGGTAGCGCCCGAACTCCACCACGCCCCCCACATTGGCTGGGTAGGCCCGCCGCAGCAGGGCCGACACGCGGGCATTGAGCTCGCCAATGCGCACCGGCTTGACCATGAAGTCGTCGGCGCCACTGCCCAGGCCTTCGACGATGTCGCGCTCTTCCTGGCGGTGCGTGACGAACAGGATGGGCAACTGGGTGCCCACATTTTTGCGCACCCAGCGCACCACTTCAGGCCCCGTCGTGTCTGGCAGGTGCCAGTCCACGATCAACAGGTCAAAGGTCTCGCGGCGCATCTCGCGCAGGAAGTCGGCACCGTTGAGGTGGGTGTGGCAGACATGGCCCATTGCCTCCGTGGCCTGTTTGATCAGATCCAGCTGGAGCGCATCGTCGTCCAACGCGGCTATGCGCATGGTTTTCTCCCCTGTCGAAAATGCAATTGCGGATTATTCGCGATAACCGCTGTCTGCGCTGCTGCGCACCGGCCTACTGCCCGGCAGTTGACATTTGTTAACGCTCTCTCGTTCGCCGCGACCGGGGAAGGGGCTGGGGAGAGATTTCGCGCACCAGCCGCATGCCGACCAGGGTGTACCGGGTTTGCGGGCTGTTCCAGTTGCGGTAGCCGCAGCGGGCATAAAACGACCAAGTGTGCCACGAGCCCCCACGGCGCACCCGCACGGTGCCGTCTGCGGGGCCTTGTGGATCATTGCGCGGGGAGTGCGCATAGTAGGTGTCCCCGTGCCAGTCCGACACCCACTCCCAGGCATTGCCCAGCATGTCGTGCAGGCCAAAGGCATTGGGCGCATAGCTGCCCACCGGGGCGGTGAAAACATGGCCGTCGCTGCCCGCCAAGGCGTGCTGCTGCCAGCGGGGCCACAGCGGGGCGACCTCCTGGTCAAAGGTGTTGGCTGTGTGCAGCAGGCCCTGCGGGTCGTCGCCATGCGGATAGCGGGTGCGGGTGCCAGCGCGGCAGGCGTATTCCCATTCGGCCTCGGTGGGCAGGCGGTAGTGGTGGCCTTCGGTGCGGCTCAGCCATTGGGCCAAGGCCTGGGCGTCGTTCCAGGTGATGTTGACCACGGGATGGTCTTGCCCCTGCGCAAAACCCGGGTCGCGCCACGAATAGCGAGGGTCCCGGCCCTCAAAGGCATCGCCGCGCTGGGTGGTGGCGGGGTCGTACTGCGCGTTGTAGCCGTAGCCGCCCGTGCCATCGGCTTCCGATTCGGGCTGGTAGCCCGAGGCCTCCAGAAAGCGCTGGAACTGCCCCACGGTGACCTCGTGCCGACCCAGGTAGAACGCCCGCCGGATGTGCACCGTGTGCGCGGGGCCTTCATCGGTCAACTCGGTAAAGCGCCTGGCCTCCAGCGACGGGTACGCGCGTGCCAGGGTATCGGGCGGCTCCACGCCTCCCATCGTGAAGCGGCCTGCCGGGACCTGCTGGAAGACCATGCCCAGGCTGTTGGTCCAGGTGGCGGGGGCGGTGTTTTGCGCAGGCCCCGCATGGGCGCAGGCGCAGACCAGCGCGGCTGTCAGGCCCACGCCATGCGCCCTGAGGGGGCGCCGCAGAAACCAGGCCATGTCGGGGATCAGGGTTGGCGGTCGGGGGCTTCGCTCACGCATTCAAAAATCAGGCGCGAGCCATCGTTGCGCAGCAGCTTGGGGAACAGCGCCAGCCGCTGGCATTCGCGCGTGGCCGCTGCATAGGCGGGCGACGTGTCGGTGCCGTACACGGGCACGCTGAAGGTGCGGTCACGGCCCGATGCCATGGGCCCCGAGGGGTGGTGGGGGCTGGTAGCGTTGCAGCCCGCCAACACGGCGAGCACGGAGAGGGTGGCAACTGGCAGTTTCATGGGAGTCTCCAAGAACAGAACGGACAGTTTACGCACAAGGCCCACGCCGACAGCGTAGGCGCATTGCGCACACACCACCATCTTCTGTCGCAGCCAAGCGGGTATCCTGCGGATTCACCCTAGAGATGAATATTTGAATAATTTTGGCCGCTAGCGCTTATTGGTAAAGCGCGAGCAGCTATCAAAAAGTGACCGCTTCCCCCCAGCGCATTCCGACCCCGGATCTCGCGTTGGACAGGGAGGGACAGAGCGGTTTACGCGGCGGCTGCAGCCTCTGCCAGCGCCTGCAGCGCGGCGACCACATCGTCGGCGCTCACGCCCTCCACCGGTGCCAGACGCGGTGCCAGTGTCTGCAGTGCGTCCGGGTCTTTTTGCAACTGGGCAATGGCCTGGCCTGCTTCCTTGGGCGCGTCAAAACCGGTGCTTTGCAGCAGCAGGCGGCCATCGGCATCCACCAGCTTGAAGTAGAACTTGCCGTCGGCTTCGCGGTATTGCTTGAACGAAGGCAGCGCTGTCTTCGCGGCCTTGACGGGCTTGGGCGCCGCAGTGGCCTGGGCCAGACTGCGCAGGCCCACAGCGGCGCGCAGCTCGCGGATGAACGGCGTGGCCAGCGCACGGGCGCGTTCGGCACCGGCCAGCAGGGTCTGCTCGATGCGGGCGGGGTTGTGGATGAGTTCTTCGTACTGCGCACGCATGGGGGCGATCACCTGGTCCACACGTTCGAACAGAGTGTTCTTGGCATCACCCCAGGCGATGCCATCGGCGTAGGCCTGGCGCAGGGCGGCGGTTTCGTCGGGCGTGGCAAACGCCTGGTAGATCTGGAACAGCGCCGATCCCTCGGTGTCCTTGGGCTCGCCGGGTGCGCGCGAATCGGTCAGGATTCCACCGATCAGCTTCTTGAGCTGTTCGCGCGAACTGAACAGCGGGATGGTGTTGTCGTAGCTCTTGCTCATCTTGCGCCCGTCCAGGCCGGGAAGCGTGGCCACATGGTCGTCAATGGCGGCCTCGGGCAGCACAAAGTGTTCGCCATACAGGTGGTTGAAGCTCGCAGCCATGTCACGCGCCATTTCGATGTGCTGGATCTGGTCGCGGCCCACGGGCACCTTGTGCGCCTTGAACATCAGGATGTCCGCGCCCATCAGCACCGGGTACATGAACAGGCCGGCCGTCACACCGTCGTCGGCATCGCGGTCGGCGGCAGTGTTCTTGTCCACGCTGGCCTTGTAGGCGTGGGCTCGGTTGAGCACGCCCTTGCCCGTCACGCAGGTCAGCAGCCAGGTCAGTTCGGGGATCTCGGGGATGTCGGACTGGCGGTAGAACGTGACCTTCTCGGGGTTCAGCCCTGCGGCCAGCCAGCTGGCGGCGATCTCCAGCGTGGAGCGCTGGATGCGCACCGGGTCTTCGCACTTGATGAGCGCGTGGTAGTCGGCCAGAAAGTAAAAGCTCTGCACGCCGGGCGTGAGGCTGGCGGCCACCGAGGGGCGGATGGAGCCCACGAAGTTGCCCAGGTGGGGTGTGCCCGTGGTGGTAATGCCGGTGAGAAAACGCGTGATGCTCATGGGAAGGATGTCAGCAAGAAACGGGGGTAGAAGAATTAACGCAACAGTGCTGTGAGCGGGGTGAGCAGAAACTGGATGACGCCGTAGCCCAGCGACATCAGCGGGCGTAGCCACAGCGTCCCCACCACCCCAGCGATCACCAGGCCCATCACAATGAAAAAGCCCCAGGGTTCGATGCGAGAGACCATGTGCGCCTGTTTCCAGGGCAGCAGGCCCACCAGGATGCGCCCGCCATCCAGCGGCGGCAGCGGAAACAGGTTGAACGCCCACATCACGAGGTTGACCAGCACGCCAGCGCGGGCCATCTCGATGAAAAAGCGCTCCTCCACGCCAGAGCCCACCAGTGCCACCAGCAGCACGGCCCAGCCAATGGCCTGGATGAAGTTGGACGCCGGGCCCGCCAGCGCCACCCAGACCATGTGTTTCTTGGGATTGCGCAGGTTGCCGAAATTGACCGGCACCGGCTTGGCATAGCCAAACAGGAAGGCTCCCGAGGTCGCAAAGTACAGCAGCAGTGGCATCAGGATGGTGCCCACCGGGTCGATGTGTTTGATCGGGTTGAGGGTGATCCGGCCCATCATGTACGCGGTGTTGTCGCCAAAGTGGCGCGCGGCGTAGCCGTGGGCTGCCTCGTGCACGGTGATGGCAAACAGCACCGGCAGGGCGTAGATCAGAACGGTTTGGATGAGATTGGAGATGTCCACCCGGTGATTGTCTCAGACGCCCGCCACCCCAGCCGTTGCCGGGGCGACCCGCACGGAGTACACGGCATGCCTGTGGTGGGATGACCGGCGCACAACAGGACTCGGGCAAGTGGCTCACCCCCAGGCAAGCCGGTTGTTGCATCCCGATTCGCGCAAGTTCTATGTGGGATGTACGTATGCCGAGGGCGCCCGCAGCGCCGTGATCATTGCTAGCATCTGCCAGTTGCCCCCGGGGCGACCCAAAAAACCAAAACAACAGCCCTGGAGAGGCATAACATCATGTGGAACAACCTGAAAATTGGAACGCGCCTGGCCCTGGCGTTTGGCGGTATGGCACTGCTGGTGCTGCTGTTAATGGTCATGGCGCTGGCTGGCATCGGCGGGGCCGAGCAGGCACTGCAGGGCGCGCCTGTGACGGCGCCCCAGGCCCAGGCAGCACAGGCGCACCTGCAAAGCGCCCGGGCATGGATCATCGGCTGCAGCTGTGTGGCGTTTGTGCTGGCGCTGCTGGCTGTGTTCAGCCTGCGCATGAGCATCGTGGCGCCGCTCAACCAGGCCATCCTGATTGCAGAAACCGTGGCTTCGGGCGACCTGAGCCAGGAATTCAGCTCCGATTTGCAGGGCGACTTTGGCCGGCTCCTGAACGCCCTGGGCACCATGGAGGACACGCTGACCGACCTGGTATCGCGCATCAAGCAGGACGCCGATGCCATCAGCGACTCTGCCGCAGACATCGACCATGGCAACACCGACCTTTCCCGCCATGCAGAAGACCAGGTCTCTTCACTCACCGAAACTGCTGCCAGCATGGAGCAGCTGACCGCCACCGTGCGCCAGAACGCCGAGCGCGCCCATTCCGCCAGCGACCTCGCGGTGAAGGCCTCGGGCATTGCAGAGCAAGGGGGCGCGGTGGTGGGCGATGTGGTGTTGACCATGCAGGCCATCAGTGGCAGCTCACGCAAGATTGTGGACATCATCCAGGTCATCGAAGGCATTGCCTTCCAGACCAACATCCTGGCGCTCAACGCGGCGGTGGAAGCCGCCCGCGCGGGCGAGCAGGGCCGGGGCTTTGCCGTGGTGGCCAGCGAGGTGCGCAATCTGGCCCAGCGCAGCGCGGTGGCCGCCCGCGAGATCAAGGCGCTGATCAGCGCGTCGGTCGAGCAGGTGGAAAACGGTGCTGGCCAGGTGGGCAAGGCGGGCAAGACCATGCAGGAGATCGTGGCGGCCGTCGGGCAGGTCAGCGCACTGCTTGGCGAAATCTCCCACGCCCTGCGCGAGCAGAGCGATGCCATCAGCCATGTGAACGGCGCCGTGTCGCACATGGACGGCACCACCCAGGAAACGGCTGCGCTGGTTCAGAACGCGGTTTCCACCGCCACCTCGCTCACAGCCCAGGCGCGCGATCTGGAGCAGGCTGTGGGTGCGTTCAAGTTATAGCCCCCTGAGCGGCTGCGCCGCTTCCCCCTCAGGGGGACGCCACCGGTGGCCTGGCAAAGCCAGTTCCACGGTGGCGCTGGGATGGGGCCGCGCCCGTTGTGGAGGCCCCGGGCAAGCGCTATGGCAGTTGAGGTGAGGAGCTGCGGCTACAACCCCAGCGCCTGCAGGCTGCCCCGGCCTTCGCGCACCACTTCGGGCTCGCCACCATTGCCCATGGGCGTCAGGTCCACCACGGTGGTGGGCTCCAGCGGGCAGGCGCCTGCGTCCACGATGGCATCCACCAGCTTTTCGTAGCGTTCGCGGATTTCCTGCGGGTCGTTCAGGGGCTCGGTCTCGCCGGCCGGGATCAGCGTGGTGGCCAGCAGCGGGGCGCCGTGCAGCTCCAGCAGCAGCTGCAGGCCCTTGCGGTCGGGTACGCGCAGACCGATGGTCTTGCGCGAAGGGTGGCTCACGCGTCGCGGCACTTCCTTGGTCGCTTCGAGGATAAAGGTGTAGGGCCCGGGCGTGCCCAGCTTGAGCAGGCGGTACTGGCGGTTGTCCACGCGGGCATAGTTGGCCAGTTCCGACAGGTCACGGCACAACAGGGTGAGGTGGTGCTTGTCGTCCACCTGGCGGATGCGGCGCATGCGATCGACGGCATCCTTGTCGTCCAGGTGGCAGACCAGCGCATAGCTGGAATCGGTGGGTACGGCCAGAATGCCGCCCTTTTGCAGCAGCATGGCGCCCTGCTTGAGCAGGCGCGGCTGGGGGTTGTCGGGGTGGACTTCGAAATACTGGGCCATGAAATGGTGCGTCTCGTCTCAAACGGCAGCGGGGTGCCGGATGCGTTCAGCCAGCAGTTCCCAGACCGGGGTGAGCTGGCCGGGTAGCAGCGGCAAGGTCCCCAGGTCGGTGTGGGACTCGTCCGGGCTGTGGAAGTCGCTGCCGCGCGAGGCGGCCAGCCCAAACTCCTTCGCCATCGCGGCGTAGGTGACATACTCGGCTGCGCTGTGGCTTCCGGTGACGACTTCCACCCCGCGCCCGCCGTGGGCCTTGAACTCGGAAAACAACGCAAATTCTTCGTTGGCACTGAACTTGTAGCGCGCCGGGTGGGCAATGATGGCCATGCCGCCTGCCTCGGTGATCCAGCGCACGGCGTTGCCCAGCGACGCCCAACGGTGCGGTACATAACCGGGCTTGCCTTCGATGAGGTATTTGCGAAATACCTCGGAGGTGTCCTTGCAGACCCCGGTCTCCACCAGAAAGCGGGCGAAATGGGTGCGTGAAATCAATGCCGGGTTGCCTACGAACTGCAGCGCGCCCTCGTAAGCGCCCGGAATACCCGCCTGGGCCAGTTGTTCGGCCATGTCCTTGGCGCGTTCGCCGCGCCCACCGCGCGTAGCGGCCAGGCCCTCGGCCAGTCGGGTGTCGTGGGGGTCGAAACCCAGGCCGACGATGTGGACGGTGGTGTCGGCAAAGGTGACCGAGATTTCAACGCCCGTAAGGTAGGCCATGCCCTGCGCATGGGCAGCGGCGGCGGCGCGGTGCTGGCCACCGATTTCGTCATGGTCGGTGAGCGCCCACAGCTCGACACCGTTGGCTTTCGCGCGGGCGGCCAGATCCTCCGGGGTCAGGGTTCCGTCGGATACCACGGAATGGCAATGCAGGTCGGCGTTCAGTATGGATGTCACCGTGCCATTTTAGGGCTTGTACCGATATCGCGCGCCACCGCGCGACCCCTGTGCCGTCGTGGACGGGTTCTCCGGAGTCCTGCCAGGTGCCGCTGACCCCCGGGTGGGCCGTTCTGTCACCTTCAGCACCCTGGGTGCGGGTTTTTCCCGGGAAAAAGAGGGCAGGGCAGTGCCTGGGCTGGCGTAGGCTTGTGGCCTGCTGTTGACGCAATCGGATGTTGCGTGCCGCGCGTTGGCCGCACACTTACATTTCCAGGTCCACGAGGAAAAAGAACCATGCAAATCGACAATATCCGCGTTTCGCGCAAGCTGTGGGGAGCATTCATCCTGCTGATGCTGGCCATGCTGTTGATCTCCGGCTTCCAGCAGTACCGGGCCAACAGCTCCATGTCGGCTGCGATGGACCAGGTGGTCGAGATCGAAGAGCGCATCTCGGCGGCCATACGCTGGCGGGGTGCCACAGAAACCGCCGTCAATATGGTGATGGGAGGAGCCGTCACCACCGACGCGGTGCTGGCCCAGCAGTACGACGCCAAGGTCAAGGAAATCATTGGCGGCATCAACAAGATTCAAGAGGGGATCGTTGCCGGTGCCACGGCGCCCGAGGAAAAAGCGGCGCTCGACAAGGTGCTGGCCGAACGCAAGCTGGTGCTGGCCGCCACCGCCAAGACCTGGGAGCTCAAGGGCGCGGGCGATGGCGTGGCCACCCAGCAGTTTGCCGACAATGAACTCACCCCCATGGTGGCGCGCTACCTCAAGGCGCAGGATGATTTTGTTGCTGTCCTGCAAAAGCGCCGCGAGGAGATCCGGGCCGAGACCACGCAACGGCGGGTTGCCTACGCCATCCAGGGCCTGGTGGTGTCGGCCGTGCTGGTTGTGGTGGTGCTGCTGCTGGCCTGGAAGCTGGTGCGCTCCATCACCGTGCCATTGGACGAGGCGGTGGAAACCATTGACGCCATCGCCGCTGGCGACCTCACGCGCGAGCTGCAATCCACCCGCAAGGACGAGTTCGGCCACATGCTGAGGTCCCTGTCGGCCATGTCCACCCGCTTGCGGGGGGTGGTGAGCGAGGTGCGGGTGGGGGTGGATTCCGTCTCGTCGGCCTCGATCCAGATCGCCAACGGCAACCACGACCTGTCGGCCCGCACCGAGCAGACCGCCTCGAACCTGGAAGAAACCGCCGCCAGCATGGAAGAACTTACGGCCACGGTGAGCCAGTCGGCCGACACCGCGCGCCAGGCCAACCAGCTCGCGGGCACGGCGGCCCAGGCGGCGGCGCGCGGCGGCGAAGTGGTGGGCCAGGTGGTCACCAGCATGCAGCAGATCACCGACAGCAGCCGCAAGATCAGCGACATCATCGGCGTGATCGACGGTATTGCCTTCCAGACCAACATCCTGGCGCTCAACGCTGCTGTGGAAGCCGCCCGCGCGGGCGAGCAGGGCCGGGGCTTTGCGGTGGTGGCCAGCGAAGTGCGCAGCCTGGCTGGGCGCAGCGCCGAGGCCGCCAAGGAGATCAAGAACCTGATCAGTGCCTCGGTGGAAAACGTCGAGTCGGGCTCTGCCCAGGTGGCCCAGGCGGGCCAGACCATGGGCGAGATCGTGGCCAGCGTGCAGCGCGTGAGCGACCTGATCGGAGAAATCACGGCATCTTCCTCCGAGCAGCGCGACGGGATCGCCCAGGTCAACCAGGCCGTGACGCACCTCGACCAGATGACGCAACAAAACGCGGCGCTGGTGGAGGAGTCCACCGCCGCCGCAGCCTCGATGCGCGACCAGGCCCAGCGCCTGGCCGAGGTGGTGGCGGTGTTCAATGTGGGCGCGATGGCGGTTCGCGCACCGGCAGCGCCCCGCCCGGCTCCGTCTGCGGCGCCCCGGCCAGCGCCTGCGGCCAGAACCGCCCTCGGCAACCAACCCGCAGCACCCAAGGCAACCAAGCCGACCAAGCCGACCAAGGCACCCGCCGCCGCTCGCTTGGCACCACCGGCCCCCGCCGCTGCACGCCCCGCTGCCACCCCTGGCCCATCGGCCGCGCCCGCTACACCTGCGCCCCGGGCTGCAGCCAAAGGCGGAGATGACGACTGGGAAAGCTTCTAAAGGCCGCTGGGTGTAGTGGTTTTTGCTATTCAAATGATAGCTATCTGCGCTTTTCTATCAAGCGCTGGCGGCCAAAAAGGCCCTTAAGTTTTTGCACCGCACCCCCGAGGCAGCCCCGGCTGCCTTTGTCTTTGTTTTTTTGCGATGGACGAAAGGATCTGCCCATGCCCCTGGTCAACATCCGCCTCGCGCGGCGCGAACTGCCCACCACCGCAGCCCAAAAGGCAGCCCTGATCGCCGGTGTCACCCAACTCATGCAGCAGGTGCTGGACAAGCGCCCTGACAGTGTCACCGTCATCATCGACGAGGTGGACCCTGAAAACTGGGGCCAGGGCGGCGAGCCGGTGACGGTGATCCGCCAGCGCAGCAAGGGCCCTGCGCAGGCCTGAGCGGGGTGGGGCCTTGCCCTAGGGATGACCTGCACAACTCCCTGCGGTCTGTGATAGCGCGGTCTCGGGTGGTCCACTGCGTTGCTTTTCTTGCCAATAGCGCGGCTATTGGCTGCAAAAAGATGCCTTGTGCCCCATCCCGATCCGCACTACCACCGCCTCGCGAGGGTTATGCAGGTCATCCCTAGAAGTCTGTCGGACTTGGAAATCGTCGGCTGCAAATTGACCTCAGCGGTCCATTTTCCACCGTCTTTTTGCCCCATAGCTCGGCTATGGGGCTGCAAATCCGGCAAAAACTGTCCTCGCTGGGGCCAATTTTCGCTTCGACGCTCCAAGTCCGACAGACTCCTAGATCTGAGCCCCTTCGACCAAGAACTGCACCTTCCGCTCGCCTTTCCACTCGTTCACATCGAGCCGAAAGGCCAGCAGCACGCGCGCAGGCAGCTGCTCGGTGTGGCCGAACCAGATGGCGTCCACCGGGTTGCCCTGGTGCATGAGCTTGATCGACAGGTGATTTTTGGATTCGCCCACCAGGCGCTGGCTCACGATCTGCACTTCCTCGCTGAAGGTGGGGGGCGCAAAGCCCTGGCCCCACACCTCGTGGTGCAGGGTGTCCACCATGTCGGCGCGGCAGTATTCGGGCGATAGAGGTCCGTCGGTCTCGATGCGGCGGGTGAGGGTGGCGGCGTCCAGCCATTCCTGGGCAACCTGGGCCAGCGCCTGCTCGAAGGTATCGAACGAGTCTGCGTCCACCGTGCAGCCCGCCGCCATGGCGTGGCCGCCAAATTTCAGCAGCACGCCCGGGTGGCGCTTGGCCACCAGGTCGAGCGCATCGCGCAGGTGAAAGCCGGGGATGGAGCGGCCCGAGCCCTTGAGTTCGTGGCCTTTGCCCGGTGCGCTGCTGGCCGCAAAGACAAAGGTGGGGCGGTGCAGCTTGTCCTTGATGCGGCTGGCCACGATGCCCACCACACCTTCGTGAAAGTCCGGGTCGAACACGCTGATGGCCGGGGGCGGTTCTTCGTCTTCCTGGAACAGGCTTTCGGCCATCAGCATGGCCTGGTCGCGCATGCCGCCTTCGATCTCGCGGCGCTCGCGGTTGATGCAGTCCAGCAGGCCCGCCAATTCGGCGGCGCGGCCTGCGTCGTCGGTGAGCAGGCATTCGATGCCCAGCGTCATGTCGGCCAGGCGCCCTGCGGCGTTGATGCGCGGTCCTAAGGCGAAGCCAAAGTCGAAGGTGGTGGCCACGGGCGCCTTGCGGCCGGCGGCGTGGAATAGGGCGGCAACCCCGGCAGGCATTTGCCCTGCGCGGATGCGCTTCAGGCCCTGGGCGACCAGGCGGCGGTTGTTGGCGTCGAGCTTGACCACGTCGGCTACCGTGCCCAGCGCCACCAGGGTGAGTAGCGGGTCGAGCTTGGGTTGGGTGGTCGCGTCAAAAATGCTGCGCGCCCGCAGCTCGGCGCGCAGGGCCAGCAGCACGTAGAACATCACGCCCACACCGGCCATGGACTTGCTCTCGAACGTGCAGCCGGGCTGGTTGGGGTTGACGATGGCATCGGCCGCGGGCAACTCGGGGCCAGGCAGGTGGTGGTCCGTGACGACGACCGTGAGGCCCAGCGCCTTGGCCTCGGCCACGCCCTCCACGCTGGCGATGCCGTTGTCCACGGTGATCAGTACGTCGGCCCCGCGTTCGGCCACGCGGCGGGCGATGGAAGCGGTGAGGCCGTAGCCGTCCGTCACACGGTCGGGCACGAGGTAATCCACCTGTTGAGCGCCCAGCAGCCGCAGCCCGCGCACGCCCACGGCGCAGGCCGTGGCGCCGTCGCAGTCGTAGTCGGCCACGATGATGAGGCGCTTGTTCTGCGCCATGGCGTCGGCCAGCAGGCGCGCGGCGGTGTCAATGCCTTTGAGGCCCGAGGGGGGGAGCAAACGGCCCAGGCCGTCGTCCAGCTCGTCTTTGGCACGCACACCGCGCGCGGCATACAGGCGCGCCAGCAGCGGGTGCACACCGGCCTGTTCCAGCGCCCAGGCGGCACGGGGGGGAATGTCTCTTGCTACTATTTTCATAGCTTATCGCGCATGTCTGTAAAGCGCTGGGGCCTGAAAAGGCTTTGAAAACGCTGGGCCAGGGTGCGGGGGGCGGTGTGGAAGGCCAGCGTGTTGCGCTCGCCGCACAGGGTCAGTTGCACCGGCTCGCCGCCTTCGGACTTGCGCAGCAGATCGGCCACCGGGCCTGCGTCCAATGCGGTCCACGCGGCGGCCCAGGCGCGCCAGTCCTCGTTCAGTGCCGCATCGCGCAAGGTGGTAGGCACCGTCGGCGTGGGGAGGGCAGACGGGGCAGGAGTGGGAATTGGGCCGGTGCCATGCACCCAGAACGAGTTGATCACCGGCAGCCCGCGCTCCGAGCGCTCGTCGTTGAAGGCGTGGGTGTAGAGCAGCATCTGCATCTCGCTGTGCAAACGGTGCAGGGTCCGGGCCGCCTTTGCGTCCGGCATCCAGGCGCGCACGTCGCGCTGCAGCACGCGCTCCAGCGAGGCGGTGGCCAGGTCGGCAAACAGGGGGCTGCTGGCCAGCCAGCGTGTGGGCTGGTCGTAGTGCAGGGTGATGCCGTCTTCGGCAAACCAGGGTGAGACGATGGCCAGCAGCGCGCGCGATGCGGCGTCATCCAGCGCGAGGTGCTCGGGGTTGCGCAGCGTGACGTGGTCGGTGCTGACCTGCCACTGGCAGGGCGTGACAAACGCCCAGGCGTCACTGTTGGGTGACTGGCCTTGCTGGTGGCGGTGCCACGCGGCCCAGGGGATGCGCCCGTCCTGCGCTGGCAGTCCCAGCGCGCGCGCCAGGGCGCGTTCGTGGGGGGCGGAGAAGCTGGTCTCCTCGCCGCTGTCACTGTGGGTGGGATGGGGGCTGAGCCGGGCCAGAAGCCGGTCCAGGTGGGGCAGGGCCAGGCCCTGCAGGGCTTGCTGGCATCCGGTGGCTGCGCTGGCGGCGTAGGGAACGAGCAAATGGTTGGTGTCCGACATGGCTAGAGCGAGTGGAACACTTTTACGTGCCCACGAAAGCCGGGGAAAGGCCCGGCAACAAGGCGCAGGACGCGCAGCGGTTGGGATACCGCAAGCGGACTGCAACGCAGTGGCCGGGCCTTTCCCCGGCTTTCCCGAAGGGTTGGGCCTCCAGGCCAGCGCTCGCGGCGTTGCGGACCTTGCCAAGGCATCCAGCCTTGGCAGCGGTCCGCGCCTTGCGATCACTGGCCTGGAGGCCCAACGTGGGTATGTAAAAGTGTTTCACTCGCTCTATTGTCCGGGATGCCACAATCTGGCCGGCCTGTGGCGTGCATTCCGCACTCTGCAGTGCCTTCTTTCCTTATCCATGCAAATCCCCTACGAACTGGCCCTGGGCTGGCGCTACACGCGCGCGGGCCGCGCCACGCGGCGCAATGGCTTTATCTCGTTCATCTCGGGCGTTTCCATGCTGGGCATTGCGCTCGGGGTGGCGGCGCTCATCATTGTGTTGTCGGTGATGAACGGCTTTCAGAAAGAGGTGCGCGACCGCATGCTGAGCGTGGTCTCGCACATCGAGATTTTTGCGCCCCAGGGCGCTGCCTTGCCCGACCCGGCGCGCACGCTGGCCGAGGCGAAGCAAAACCCCAACGTGGTGGGCGCAGCACCGTTCGTGGCCGCGCAGGCGCTGCTGGCGCGCGGCGAGGACATGAAGGGTGCGCTGGTGCGCGGCATCGACCCGGCGCTGGAAGGCGCCGTGACGGACCTGGCCGCCACCAACGAAAAGACACTGAATCTGCTGGTGCCCGGCGAATTCCGCGTTGTGCTGGGGGGCGAGCTGGCCCGCATGCTGGGCGTGCGCGCTGGTGATGTGGTCACCCTGATCGCGCCCGCAGGGCAGGTCACGCCGGCGGGCGTGGTGCCGCGCCTCAAGCAGATGACGGTGGCGGGCACGTTTGATTCGGGCCACTACGAATACGACTCGGCCCTGGTGCTGCTGCACCACGAGGATGCGCAGCGCATCTTTCGCCTGGAAGGCCCGACGGGCGTGCGCCTGAAGCTTAAAGACCTGCACCAGGCGCGCGAGGTGGCCCAGCAACTGGCGGGCAGTCTGAGCGGCCAGTTGCTCATTCGAGACTGGACGCAGCAGAACCGCACCTGGTTTGCGGCCGTGCAGCTCGAAAAACGCATGATGTTCATCATCCTCACCCTCATCGTGGCGGTGGCGGCGTTCAACCTCGTATCGACCCTGGTGATGACGGTGACCGACAAGCGCGCCGACATCGCCATCCTGCGCACCCTGGGCGCCAGCCCCAAGAGCATCATGGGCATCTTCGTGGTGCAGGGCGCCATGGTCGGCGTGATCGGCACGGCCGTGGGCCTGCTGCTGGGCCTGGGCATCGCGTTCAACATCGATGTGATCGTGCCCGCCATCGAGAAGGCGCTCAACGCGAGCTTCTTGCCCAAGGACATCTACCTCATCAGCAAGATGCCGAGTGAACCCCAAAGCAGCGACATCATGCCCATCGGCATCATCTCGCTGGTGTTGGCTTTTGTGGCCACCCTGTACCCCAGCTGGCGCGCCAGCCGTGTGAACCCCGCCGAGGCGCTGCGCTATGAGTGATCAGAAAGTTGGAATGGTGGTGCTGGAGGCCAAGGGCCTCACCAAGCGATTCACCGAAGGCCGCCTTGATGTGACGGTGCTCAAGGGCGTGGATCTTCAGATCCGCGCGGGCGAAACGCTGGCCATCGTCGGCGCATCGGGCTCGGGCAAGAGCACGCTGCTGCACCTGCTGGGCGGGCTGGATGCGCCCACGGCAGGCACCGTGCGCCTCAAGGGTGAAGAGATGTCTTCGCTGTCAGCAGAGCGCCAGGGCCAGCTGCGCAACCAGCACCTGGGTTTTATCTACCAGTTCCACCACCTGCTGCCCGAGTTCAGCGCGCTGGACAACGTGGCCATGCCGCTGCGCATCCGTCGTCTGCCGCTGGCGCAGTGCCATGCCGAGGCTGAGCGGGTGCTCACCTCCGTCGGTTTGAAAGAGCGTCTGATGCACCGGCCCGCCGAGCTATCGGGCGGCGAGCGCCAGCGTGTGGCGATTGCGCGTGCCTTGGTGACGCGGCCCGCGTGTGTGCTGGCGGATGAGCCCACGGGTAACCTGGATCGCAGCACCGCCGACGGCGTGTTTGACCTGATGCTGCAGCTGGCGCGCGACCAAGGCACGGCGTTTGTGATGGTGACTCACGATGAGTCGCTGGCGGCGCGGTGTGATCGCGTCTTGCGGCTGGTGTCTGGGGTTTTGGGGTGATTTTGGACCCTGGCGCTTGTCTAGAGAGCGCGGGGTGCTATTGTTTTTGTAGTCTTGTGGTGCCCTCCTGTCCGTTCGGGCTGAGCTTGTCGAAGCCGGGGCTTGCGCGCTGGTTTGGGCGGTGTGCTTGTGTTGAGTGCGGAGGCCGGGTTGTCGCCCCGGCAGGCGACTCACTTTTCTTTGCTTCGCCAAAGAAAAGTAAGCAAAAGAAAGGCGACCCCCAGTCTGCGACCCCTTCGCGTTGCGAAGGGGCAAACCTGCGGCGGGGCGGTTGCGGGGTGCGCCGTGGAACTCGCTTTGCGCCTGCGGCGCGCCGCTCGGACAACCACGGCGAGTCAGTTCACGAAGCATGGGCGCTTCGACGCCCATGCTCACCCCGCAACCGCCCCGCCGCAGGCGCAGCCAGCAGGAGGTGGACAGCCGAACAGCCAAACAGCCATACGGGCCTTTGCTTCGCTCGGCCTCACCTTGCGGGCGCAAGCGCCACGCGCTGCGCAGCCTGGGCCGAGCGAAGCAATGGCCCGAATGGATGTCCGCTCCCCGGGTTCCCTTCAGGATGCGCCGAGGAGCGCAGCGGCCAGCGGATCAGGGCTCGCGATTGTCTGAGCGCAACGCAGTGGAGCGAGTTCGAGCGAGACCCCGCTGGACGCGAGCACCGCAGGTTGCCCGCAGCGAAGCGAAGGGACGCAGCGTGTAGGGTCGCCTTCTCTTTGGTGACTTTCTTTTGGCGACGCAAGAGAAAGTTACTGCGCCGCCGGGCGCACACCCCGGCTCCCGCCCTGAAACCAGGCATGCCAGATTAGCGAGCGTGCCTGCCCTGGCTTCGACCAACTCAGCCCGAACGGTTGAGCGAGGCGCCCCGGCTTCGACGAGCTCAGCCCGAACGGATCGTGCGGTAAAACGGTCGGGAGGCAGGCCCTTCACGCGCCCAATTTACCCAAGGCGCGCAACACATTCTCCGCGGTCGCCGGTGCCATCAGCATCACCGGCTCCGTAGCGTCCTGCCCCTCACGTCCTGCAGCCACCGCATTGCGCAGAGCCTCGTACACACTGATCGCCAGCATGAACGGCGGCTCGCCCACCGCCTTGCTGCCTCCCACGTTGTCTTCCCGGTTGGCCTCGGGCCACAGTTCCACCTTGAAGTGTTGGGGGATGTCCCCCGTCGCCGGGATCTTGTAGGTGCTCGGCGCGTGGGTGGTCAGGGTGCCCTTGTCGTTCCAAACCAGTTGCTCGGTGGTCAGCCAGCCCATGCCCTGCACAAAACCACCTTCTATCTGCCCGATGTCGATGGCCGGGTTGATGCTGTGGCCCACGTCGTGCAGGATGTCCACGCGCGCCAGGCGGCTTTCGCCGGTCAGCGTGTCGATGACCACCTCGGAACAGGCAGCGCCGTAGCTGAAGTAGTAGAACGGCCGGCCGGTGAGCGTGGCCTTGTCGTAGTGGATCTTTGGCGTGCGGTAAAAGCCATCGCTCCACAGCTGAATGCGGTTGGCGTACGCCTCCTTCACCACATCGTCGAACGGGCGCACCTTCTTGGGCGAGATCACCTGGCCGCCCTCGAAGCGGATGGCGCCCGCGCCGCAGCCATCGAGCCCGCACACGAACGAGGCCAGGTTGTCCCGCACATTGCGGGCTGCGAACTGCGCCGCGCGGCCGTTCAGGTCGGTGCCGCTGCTGGCGGCGGTGGCGCTGGCGTTGGGCACCTTGCTGGTGTCGCTGGCCGTGACCAGCACGCGGTGCAGCGGCACACCCAGCTCGTCGGCCACGATCTGCGCCACCTTGGTGTGCAGGCCCTGGCCCATTTCGGTGCCGCCGTGGTTCACCTGCACGCTGCCGTCGGTGTACACATGCACCAGCGCGCCCGCCTGGTTGAACAGCGTGGCGGTGAAGCTGATGCCGAACTTGACGGGCGTGATGGCCAGGCCGCGCTTGAGCACCGGGCTTGTGGCGTTCCACGCAGCGATGGCGGCCTGGCGCTGGCGGTAGTTGGCATCGCGCTCCAGCTGGGGCATCAGCGCGTGGAGGATGTTGTCCTCCACCGTCATCTGGTAGTGCGTGACGTTGCGGCCATCGGCTGCATCCTTGCCGTACAGATTGACCATCCGCACGTCCTGCGCATCGCGACCCAGCGCGCGGGCGATGTCGCCCAGGATGGCCTCGATCACGATCACGCCCTGCGGCCCGCCGAAGCCGCGAAACGCCGTGTGGCTCTGCGTATTCGTCTTGCAGCGGTAGGAGGCGATTTCCACATCGCTCAGGTAGTACGCGTTGTCGGCATGGAACACGGCCCGGTCGGCCACGGGGCCGGACAGGTCGGCGCTGAAACCGCAGTTGGCGGCCATCTGAAGCTTCAGGCCCATGATGCGGCCGGTGTCGTCAAAGCCCACGTCGTACTCGTACGCAAACGGGTGTCGCTTGCCGGTGACCATGAAGTCCTCGTCGCGGTCCAGCCGCAGCTTGACGGCGCGGCCGAACTTATTGGCAGCCACGGCGGCCCACACGGCCAGGTGACCGGCCTGGGTCTCCTTGCCGCCAAAGCCGCCGCCCATGCGGCGGCATTCCACCTTGACCGCGTGGTTGTCGATGCCCAGCGCGTGCGCCACCCAGTGCTGCACCTCGCCGGGGTGCTGGGTGCTGGAGTAGATCCACCACTGCTTTTGCTCCAGCGGCAGCGCGTAGGCGATCTGGCCTTCCAGATAGAAGTGCTCTTGCCCGCCCACTTCGAACGCGCCCTGCAGGCGGTGCGCCGATTGGGAAAGGCCCGTGGCGGCGTCACCCCGGCGCACGAACACGGGGGGCAGCACGTAGCTCTGGGCCTGGAGCGCGTCGTGCACGTTCAGCACGGCGGGCAGGGGGGTGATGTCGAGCTTTACGGCACGAACAGCGCGACGCGCCTGCATGACCGAGTCGGCCACCACCAGGCCGATGACCTGGCCGATGTGCTGCACGGTGTCGACTGCAAAAACGGGCTCGTCGTGCGCAAAGGCGGCCAGCAACTTGTCGCCTGGCACGTCGGACGACAGCACCACGCCGCGCACGCCGGGCAGGGCCAGGGCGGCGCTGGCATCCACGTTGTTCAAGGTGCCGTGGGCCACGGTGGAGAGGATGGGCGCAGCGTACAACGTGCCCTTCACCTCCGGCAGGTCGTCGATGTAGTGGGCGGCACCGGCCACCTGGGCGCGCGCGCTTTCATGGATGTGCGACTGGCCCATGGCGCGGGGACTGGCGGGTGCGCTGGTCTGCTGCGGGGCTTGGGGCTCGGCGGCGTGGGCGTCGGCGGTGGCAGCCACCGGGTCGTCCACGGCGTCGCGGCTCACCGGGAGGTCCGTGGGGAGAGATTCGCGCTGGTTCATATCGCAGCCTCCAGTCGGAAGTTCTCCACGCTCACGGCCTCTTCGCCCTGGCTCTCCAGCCAGAAGCGCTGCAGCAGGCTGGCCAGCACCGTGCGGCGGTAGGTGCCGCTGGCGCGCATGTCAGAGATGGGGTTGAACTCGCCTTGCAGCGCTTGCGCAGCGCGGGCGATGGTGTCGGCATTCCAGGGCTGGCCGGTCAGCGCGGCTTCGGTCTGGCGCGCGCGGGCTGGTGTGGCAGCCACACCGCCCGCGCCGATGCTGGCGCGGCGCACCACGTCGGCTTCGATATCGAGATTGATGACAAGGCAGACTGCAGAAATATCGTCGTCGAAGCGCTTGGAAATCTTATAGGCCCGAAGCACTTCCGTGACACCCGGCCTGGGCACCACGATGCGTGCCAGCAGTTCGTCGGGCGCCATCACGTTCTGCCGGTAGCCGGCGTACAGGTCTTCCAGCGCCATGGCGCGTTCGCCGCGCACGCTGGCCAGCACCACCTGGGCGCGCAGTGCAATCAAGAGCGGCATCGAGTCGCCAATGGGCGAGCCGTTGGCCACGTTGCCCCCCAGCGTGCCCGAGTTGCGCACGGGCAGGCCCGCAAAGCGCGTGGCAAAGCTGTGCAGCTGTGGCCACTGCGCGGTCAGTGCCGCAAAGGCGTCGGTCAGCGTGACGGCGGCGCCGATGGTGATGAGGTGTGCGTCCTGCTGGATCTGCCGCAGCTCTGCCGCGCGAGTCACATCCAGAATCTGCGCGTACTGTTTGTGCTGCTTGGTCACCCACAGGCCCACATCGGTGCAGCCTGCCACGACCTGCGCCGCAGGGTGCGCGGCGCGTGCGGCCAGCAGGTCGGGCAGCGTGGTGGGTGAAATATAAGAAGAATTGGCATCTGGCGCTTGATGGTCAAGCGCGAGCAGCTCTAATTTTTGTAGCAAAAGCGGCTCGTTCACCGCCATCGCTGGCAGGGCGGCCATCTGCTGTGCGGCGTCCAGGATGGGGCGGTAGCCGGTGCAGCGGCACAGGTTGCCCGAGAGTTCTTCCTGCGCCAGCTCGCGGGTGATGGGTTGGCCATGGGACACATGGTTTTGGTACATGCCAAAGAGGCTCATCACGAAGCCGGGGGTACAAAAGCCGCATTGCGAGCCGTGGCACTGCACCATGGCTTCTTGTGCTGGATGGAGCGTGATGGTTTGACCAGGAGCCGTTGCGGCATCGCCCACTGGCTGGATCAGTGGGTCTTCCGCCAGGTCCTCCACCGTCCACAGCGCCATGCCATCCACCGAATGCGCCAGGCGGATGCAGCTGTTCACCGCGCTGTAGTGCAGCTTGCCGTTCCGCGCCTCTCCCAGCACCACGGTGCAGGCGCCGCAGTCGCCTTCGCCGCAGCCTTCCTTGGTGCCGGTGCAGCCCAGGTCTTCGCGCAGCACCTCCAGCAAGGTGCGGTCGGGTGGTACATTGCCCAGCGCCACGGGCTGGCCTCGGCGCAGGAATTGCAAGGGTCTTGTTGTCATGACAAACGCCACTTCGATCTTGGATGGAAAGGTTCAGCAGAGGGTAGAACGCAGTACCGTTACCGGCATATGCGCAAGCTTATGGCACCCATGCCCACACCGCTATGAGAGACCACGCCCTTTTCGACAAGATAGACCTCCATCTCATAAGGGTCTTGCACACCGTGCTCACAGAACGCAGCGTATCGAGGGCCGCCGTCCGCCTGGGCATGCACCAGCCGGCGGTGTCGGCTGCGTTGAAAAGGCTGCGCGACCTGGCGGGCGACCCGCTGCTCGTGCGCTCGGGCGCCAGCATGATGCCCACCGATGCTGCGCTGCGCATGGTGGAGCCTGCGGGCGCGATCCTGCGCTCGGCCGAGGCGCTGTTTTCAGACGCACGCGGGTTTGACCCGCGCACTGCCACCCGCACCTTCCGCGTGGCCGCCAGCGATTACCTCGACCCCCTTTTTCTACCCCAGCTCGTGGCCCGCATCAAGGTCGAAGCGCCCTTGTGCCCCATCGAGATCCTGCCCCTGTCGGCCGACACGCACTACCACGCGCACCTGGCGCAGGGTGAGGTCGATGTGGTGATCGGCAACTGGCCGCAGCCGCCGGACGACCTGCACATGGGCCGCCTGTTTGGTGACGAGGTGGTGTGCCTGGTCGGCAAAGACCACCCCGCCGTGCGGCGCGGCTGGGACGTGGAAAGCTGGCTGGCCGCTGAACACATCGCGCCCACGCCCACCCACCCCGGCGCGCGCGGCGTGATCGACGCCCACCTGGACAGCTTGGGCATGCAGCGCCACATCACGGCGCGCTGCGCACATTTCAGCCTCATCCCCAGCATCGTGGCATCGAGCTTGCTTGTGCTGACCACCGGCCGCCAGTACTGCGAGCGGTATGTGGAGCAACTTCCGCTGGCTATATTGCCGTGCCCGGTGCCGTTTCCTCGGCTCATGTACTACCAGCTGTGGCACGCCCGCACGCACCACTCGGCGGCGGCCGCCTGGCTGCGTGACTGTGTGAAAACCGTGGCTGCTTCGCTACGAAAAGAATAGCTGCTTGAGTATGCTGAACAAGCGCCATGAGGTATTTTCATTCTTATAACAAGTTGTAAAACTGAGAGACAATCCCCGCATGAGTTCTCCCCCCAATCCTTCAGCGCCTGGTGCGGCGCCGCCACGGCTGCAGCTGGTGGGCATCACCAAGCGCTACCCGGCCGTGGTGGCCAACAGCGGCGTGTCGCTCACGGTGCTGCCGGGTGAAATCCACGCCGTGCTGGGCGAAAACGGCGCGGGCAAGTCCACGCTGATGAAAATCATCTACGGCTCGGTCAAGCCCGATGAAGGCAGCGTGTTCTTCAACGGCCAGGCCGTGCAGGTGCGCAACCCGCAAGAAGCGCGGGCCCTGGGCATCGCCATGGTGTTCCAGCATTTCAGTCTGTTCGACACCCTCACGGTGGCCGAGAACGTGTGGTTGGGCCTGGACAAGAGCCTGACGCTGGCCGAAGTGACCGGCCGCATCACCGCCAAGGCCACCGAATACGGCCTTGACATCGACCCCCTGCGCCCCGTGCACACCCTGAGCGTGGGCGAGATGCAGCGGGTGGAGATCATCCGTGCGCTGCTCACCAACCCCAAGGTGCTGATCCTGGACGAGCCCACCTCGGTGCTCACGCCCCAGGCGGTCGAAAAGCTTTTTGTGGTGCTGCGCAAGCTGGCCAGCGAGGGTTGCAGCATCCTCTACATCAGCCACAAGCTGCACGAAATTCGCGCGCTGTGCACCGCCTGCACCGTGCTGCGCGGCGGCAAGGTGACGGGCGTGTGCAACCCGGCGGAGGAATCCAATGCCTCCCTGTCGCGCCTGATGATTGGCGCCGAGCCGCCCGCGCTGGAGCACCGCGCGGTGCAGACCGGCGCCACGGTGCTGCGCGTCAAGGGCCTGTCGCTGCCGCGTGCCGACCAGTTCGGCGTGGACTTGATCGACCTGCAGTTCGAGGTCAAGGCGGGCGAAGTGGTGGGCATTGCCGGCGTGTCCGGCAATGGGCAAAAAGAGCTGCTGTATGCGCTGTCGGGGGAAGACCAGCGCGCCGAGCCTGCGAGCATCCAGGTCTCGGGCCAGAACGCAGGCCGCATGGGCCCCGGCCAGCGCCGTGCGCTGGGCCTGCACTTTGTGCCCGAAGAGCGTTTGGGCCGGGGCGCCGTGCCCACCATGGGGCTGGCGCACAACCTGCTGCTCACGCGCACCAACTCCGTCAGCGGCAGTGGCTGGATCAAGGTGGGCGCGCTGCAAAAGCATGCCGAGGACATCATCCGGCGATTCAATGTGAAGGCGGGTGGCCCCAACGCGGCGGCCAAGTCGCTGTCGGGCGGCAACCTGCAGAAGTTCATCGTGGGGCGCGAGATCGATGCCAACCCGAAGCTGCTCATCGTCTCGCAACCCACCTGGGGTGTGGACGTGGGGGCTGCGGCGCAGATTCGCGGCTCCATCCTGGCGCTGCGTGATGCGGGCTGCGCCGTGCTGGTGGTGAGTGAGGAGCTGGACGAATTGTTTGAAATCTGCGACCGGCTGCACGTGGTGGCCAAGGGGCATTTGTCGCCTTCCGTGCCGCGCGCCGAGGCCACGGTAGAGCGCATTGGCGAATGGATGAGCGGGCTGTGGCATGCCGATGTCCAAGCGCACCTCGCACAACAGGCCAAGGCAGCGGAGGTGCAGCATGCTTAAGCTGGAACCGCGCCCCCAGGCTTCTGGCTGGTGGACCTATGGCTCGCCGCTGCTGGCGCTGGCCGTCACGGTGTTGATTGGTGTGGCCTTGTTCGTGGCGCTGGGCAAAGACCCGGTGCGCGGGCTGCAGGTCTTCTTCTGGGAGCCGATCAAGACGCCTTATGCCGTGGGTGAACTCATGGTCAAGGCCACGCCGCTGTTATTGATTGCGCTGGGGCTGGCCGTGTGTTTTCGCTCCAACGTGTGGAACATCGGTGCCGAAGGCCAGTTTGTCATCGGCGCCGTGGTGGCGGGCGGCGTGGCGCTGCTGGCCGACAAGACCACCGGCCCCTGGATCGTGCCCGCCATCCTGCTCGCCGGGGTGCTGGGTGGCATGGTGTGGGCGGGGCTCACGGCCCTGCTGCGCGACAAGTTCAACGCCAATGAAATCCTGGTGAGCTTGATGCTGGTCTATGTGGCCACGCTGGTGCTGGGCTATCTGGTCTATGGCCCGTGGAAGGACCCCATGGGCTACAACTTTCCGCAGACCAAGACGTTCGAGAAAGTGACGCAGATCCCGCGCCTGATGCAGGGCTCGCGGGTGTCCATCGGGCTGCTGCTGGCGTTGGCGGGTGCTGCGGCGCTGTGGGTGTTTCTGTTCCGCACCAGGGCCGGTTTTGCCCAGCAGGTGGGCGGGCTGGCCCCTGCAGCGGCGCGCTATGCGGGTTTCTCGTCGCGCAAGGCACTGTGGACGGCGCTGCTGATCTCGGGCGGTGCAGCGGGCCTGGCGGGCGCGCTGGAAGTGGCCGGGCCCATCGGCCAGCTCACGCCGTATGTGCCCGCAGGCTACGGCTTTGCCGCCATCATCGTTGCCTTTGTGGGGCGGCTGCACCCGGTGGGCATGATTTTGTCGGCCATCCTCATGAGCATGTTCTACATCGGCGGCGAGCTGGCGCAGTCGCGCATGGGCCTGCCCAAGTCGCTCACGGGCGTGTTCCAGGGCCTGCTGCTGTTCACGCTGCTGGCCTGTGACACCTTGATCGCCTACCGCATCCGCTGGGTGGCCGCGAAGGGAGGCAAGTAATGGAATCCTATGCACTCCTGATCGGCGCCACGCTGAGCGCGGGCACCGTTCTGGCCATCGCGGCCCTGGGCCTCTTGATCAATGAAAAAGCTGGCATCGTCAACCTGGGCGCCGAGGGCATGATGCTCTGCGCCGCCATTGCAGGGTTTGCCACCGTGGTGCACACGGGCAACACTTGGCTGGGGTTTGCGGCGGGCATGGCCGCTGGCGCGCTGCTGGCGGCCATCTTTGGTGTGCTGGTGATCTGGCTCAACACCAACCAGTACGCCACGGGGCTGGCGCTCAGCCTGTTTGGCGTGGGTTTTTCGGCCTTTGCGGGCATCAGCTACGTCCAGGCCAAGCTGCCAGAGCTGCCCAAATACGTGATCCCGGTGCTGGGCGATGTGCCGCTGCTCGGCCCTGCGCTGTTCCGGCAGCACCCGCTGGTGTACATCACCATGCTGCTGGTGGCGGGGATGATCTGGTTCCTGTACCGCACGCGCGCCGGGCTGGTGCTGCGCTCGGTGGGCGAGTCGCCCGAGTCGGCCCATGCGCTGGGCTACCCCGTGCGCCGTATTCGCTTGGCCGCCGTGGTGGCCGGTGGCTCGCTGTGCGGGCTGGCCGGCGCGTACATCTCTACCGTTTACACCCCGCTGTGGGTGGAGGGTATGGTGGCCGGGCGCGGCTGGATCGCGCTGGCGCTGACCACCTTTGCCACGTGGCGCCCGGCACGGGTGTTGCTTGGTGCTTACCTGTTTGGTGGCGTGACCATGCTGCAGTTCCATTTGCAGGCCACGGGCGTGCAGGTGGCCAGCCAGTTGCTGAGCATGCTGCCCTATGTGGCGACCATCGTGGTGCTGGCGCTGATCTCGCGCAATCCGGCGTGGATCCGCATCAACATGCCGGCATCGCTGGGCAAGCCGTTTTATCCGGGTTCGTGAACAAGCACTGGTCCCAAGAATTGCTGGTTACCCGGTGGTAGATCGCCCCATAATTAGTGTTTTCGTCCCTCAACCTTTGCAAGTCTTACTTCTTCAATAAGGAAACCGACATGACTGATCTGCAGAAACGCTCCATGCTCAAGGTGGCAGCGCTCTCCGCCGTGGCCGCTGCCGCCCTCGTGGGCTGTGGCAAGAAGGAAGAACCGGCACCGGCCCCCGCGCCCGCACCGGCTCCCGTGGCAGAAGCACCGGCGCCCAAGCCCGAGCCTCTGAAGATCGCGTTTGCCTACGTCGGCCCGGTGGGCGATGGTGGCTGGTCGTTCGCCCACGACAACGGCCGCAAGGCCATCGAGAAGGAATTCGGAGACAAGGTCGTGACGAGCTTTGTGGAAAGCGTGCCCGAGTCCGCCGACGCCGAGCGCGTGCTGCGTGACCTGGCCGGCCAGGGCAACAAGCTGATTTTCGGCACGACCTTCGGCTACATGGAGTCCATGCTCAAGGTCGCGGAAGACAACAAGGGCGTGAAGTTCGAGCATGCCACCGGCTACAAGACGGCCGAAAACATGCGCACCTACGACAGCCGCACCTACGAAGGCGCGTACATGGCGGGCATCATTGCCGGTGCCATGACCAAGTCCAACACGCTGGGCGTGGTGGGCTCGGTGCCGATTCCTGAAGTGATCCGCAACATCAACAGCTTCACGCTGGGTGCGCAGTCGGTCAACCCCAAGATCAAGACCAAGGTGGTCTGGGTGAACGAATGGTTCAGCCCACCCAAGGAAACCGAAGCCGCCACCAGCCTGATCAACGGTGGCGCGGATGTGTTGTTCCAGAACACCGATTCGCCTGCTGTGCTCAAGACCGCACAAGAGAAGGGCAAGCGCGCCTTCGGTTGGGACAGCGACATGACCGCCTACGGTCCCAAGGCCCACCTGGCTTCGGCCGTCATCAACTGGGGCCCGTACTACATCAAGGCCACCAAGGACGCGCTGGAAGGCCAGTGGGCCACGGGCCAGAGCTGGTGGGGCGTGAAGGAAGGCGCCATCGACATCGTCTCCATTGCCGAAGACGTGCCTGCCGACACCAAGGCCAAGGTCGAAGCCGTGAAGAAGGGCTTGGCCGACGGGTCGTTCCAGATCTGGAAGGGCCCGATCGTGGGTCAGGACGGCAAGGAAGTGCTGGCCAAAGACACGGTGGCCGATGACAAGTTTCTGGGCGGTGTGAACTTCTACGTCAAGGGCGTGGAAGGCAAGATCCCCGGCGGCGAGAAGAAGTAAGTCAATGGATCGGTCAGCGGGCCTGACGGCTTGCTGCATACAGTGAGAGGGCCGCCTGCGGGTGGCCCTTTTCCATTTCTGGTTTGGTTTTAGAGCCTGTTTACGATCTCGCAGGGGACTCCTGGGAGATCGTAAACAGGCTCTTAGAGGTGCTGGCAGATGGTCGAATCAAGCTTGTGGCATCCGGTGGCCTTGGTGGGCGATGTGGCGCAGGCCCCTGTTGCCGTGCGGCTTCTGGAGCAACCGGTGGTGGTGTGGCGCGACGCGGCGGGTGCGGTGCAAGCTTTTGCCGACCAGTGTCCGCACCGTGGAGCCCGGCTTTCGCTGGGCCGCGTGACTCCGCAAGGACAACTGGAGTGCCCGTACCACGGCTGGCAGTTTGCGGCCGGCGGCCGCTGCACCCACGTGCCAGCGCTACCCGCGTTTGTTCCGCCGCCCGGGCACTGCGCACGGGCCTTTGAGGCGCGGGAGGCCCATGGCCTAGTTTGGGTGCGCATGGAGCAGGGCAGTGCAGCGCTCCCCGCGTTTGTGGCCGAAGGCGACGCGCGGTTGCGCAAGCTCAACTGCGGGCCGTACGACGTGGCGGCCAGTGCGCCGCGCATCATCGAGAATTTTCTCGATATGTCGCACTTTGGTTTTGTGCACGAAGGCTGGCTGGGCAGCCGCGACGTCCCTGCCATTGATGACTACCGCGTTGAGGCCACACCCACTGGCTTGCTGGCCACCGGCTGCAAGGCCTGGCAACCCCAGTCCAACCTGCACTCCACCGCCCCGGCCCAGGTGGAGTACACCTACGAAGTCACGGCACCCTACGCGGCCGTGCTGACCAAGGTGCCCGAGGCGGGCACCACGGCCGTGGATGGCTGGCGGGAGTCCATAGCGCTGTTCATCTGCCCGATCACCCCGGTGCGCAGCCGCGTGTGGTTTCGCCTGGCCGTGGCAGATTTCGATTCGCCCGATGAGAAGCTGCAGGCCTTTCAGCACACCATCTTCACGCAAGACCAGCCCGTGCTGGAGTCGCAGACGCCACAGTGTCTGCCGCTGGACCTGCGGGCGGAGTTGCATACCGCCGCCGACAAGGCATCATCTGCCTACCGCCGCTTTTTGCGCCAGAGCGGCATCACCTTTGGAGTCTGCTGATGTTTAAAGTGCCCCCCATTTCCGCCGAGCGCCTGCCCACGCTGCTGCGCGCCATGCCCAAGGCCGAGCTGCATATCCATATCGAGGGCTCCCTGGAGCCTGAGCTGATCTTTGCACTGGCGCAGCGCAACGAATTGACCTTGCCCTATGCCAGTGTGGAGGCACTGCGCAGCGCCTACGCGTTCACCAACCTGCAAAGTTTTCTGGACATCTACTACGCGGGTGCCAGCGTGCTGCTGCACGAGCAGGACTTTTATGACATGGCGCGCGCCTACCTGGGGCGAGCAGCGCGCGACAACGTGCTGCACGCTGAAATCTTCTTCGACCCGCAGACCCACACCGCACGCGGCGTTGCCATGGAGACGGTCATCAACGGCCTGTACCGGGCCTGTGAAGATGCACGCAGGGAGCTGGGCATCAGTGCCACGCTCATCCTGTGTTTCCTGCGCCACCTCAGTGAGGAGTCCGCGTTCGAGACCCTGGAGCAGGCGATGCCCCTGCTCGACAAGATCGTTGGCGTAGGGCTGGATTCCAGCGAACTGGGCCACCCGCCCGAAAAGTTTGCCCGCGTGTTCGCCCGCTGCCGCGAACTGGGCCTGCACCTGGTGGCCCATGCAGGCGAGGAGGGCCCTCCTGCCTACATCTGGAGCGCGCTCGATGTGCTCAAGGTCGAGCGCATCGACCACGGGGTGCAGGCGGTGCACGACGCGGCACTGATGCAGCGCCTGGCGCAGGACCGTATTGCGCTCACGGTGTGCCCCCTGTCCAACCAGAAGCTGTGCGTGTTTCCCAACCTGGCGGACCACAACCTGGGCAAGCTGCTCGACGCCGGGCTGGCCGCCACGGTCAACTCGGATGATCCCGCTTACTTTGGCGGCTACATGAACGAGAACTTCACCCAGGTTTTTGCCGCCACGGGCCTCACGGCGAAACACGCCTACCAATTGGCGTTCAACAGCTTTGAGGCGAGTTTTGCCAGCAATGCCGACAAGCGTGTGTGGGAGCACAAGCTCAAGGAAACCTTTGAGCGGTGCGTGGAGCACGACTACTGAGCTTTGTGCGGCGGGCATAGCGCGGATTGCCAGTGCGAATCGGCGGGTTGGTGCGCTGTCACCCGCGCGGCAGGGCGGCGGCGTGGGTAAACCCTTAAAATAGTAAGTATTCGTTCGAATTGCGTCCGGCCCAGGCCCACGGGGTGATCCACCACCATGGCCCTTACCCAGCGCTCCCTTGCGGAGTGCACGGGTGCCGTGTTGCCCCCTTTTTTGGAGCCTTCCATGTTTCTCAGTCAAATCTCCATTGGCAAGCGCCTGACCCTGGTGCTCGGCCTCATCCTGGCGCTGTTTTTTGCCAGCAGCGTGGTGGCCGTGGTGAAGCTCAGCCAGTTGGGCAAAGAGATCGACGCCATGGTCAACGACAACATCAAGACCGAGCGCGCTGGCTCGGACTGGCTGCGCCACACCACATCGGGCGTGCAGCGCGCGGCAGCCATTGCCAAGAGCAGTGATGCCAGCCTGATCCCCTACTTTGCGCCCGCCACGGCCGCGTCGATCCGCGATACCAACGAGCTGCAGAAATTCATCGAGTCCAAGATGGACACGCCGGAGAAGAAGCAGCATTTTGCCAAGGTGGGTGACCTGCGCAAGGACTACCTGGCGGCCCGCGAGGAAGTGAGCAAGTTCAAACAGGCAGGTGATGCCGAGAACGCCAACAAGGTCTTCACCGAGCGGTTTGAGCCCACCTCCCGCAGCTACCTGGCGGGCGTGCAGCAGATGGTGGATGGCCAGCGCGCTGAACTAGACGCTGCCGGCAAGCGCAGCGAAGAGCTGCGTGCCCAGACCACGCTGCTGCTGCAGATCTGCACCGGGGTGTCGCTGCTGCTGGGCGCTTTGCTGGCCTGGCTGCTGACCACCAGCATCACGCGCCCGCTGCGCAAGGCAGAGGCCATTGCAGAGACCATCGCCAACATGGACCTGACGGGTGCCCCCCAGGCGAGCTACGCCAATGACGAAACCGGCCACCTGCTGCGCGCGCTGGATGCCATGCGCAGCGCGCTGCACCGTTCGCTGCAGCAAGTGCGGGGTGTGGTGGACAGCATCTCCACCGCCAGCACCCAGATCGCCATCGGCAACCAGGACCTGAGCGCACGCACCGAGCAGACAGCCAGCAGCCTGCAGGAGACCGCCAGCTCGATGGAAGAGCTGACCAGCACCGTGCGCCAGAGCGCCGATTCGGCCGTGCAGGCCAACCAGCTGGCGGTGTCGGCCGCACAAGTGGCCCAGCGCGGCGGTGAAGTGGTGGCGCAGGTGGTGACCACCATGGACGAGATCAACACCAGCAGCAAGAAAATCGCCGACATCATCGGCACCATCGACGGCATTGCGTTCCAGACCAATATCCTGGCCCTCAACGCCGCCGTGGAAGCCGCCCGTGCAGGCGAGCAGGGCCGAGGCTTTGCCGTGGTGGCCAGCGAAGTGCGCTCACTGGCCCAGCGTTCGGCCCAGGCGGCCAAGGAAATCAAGACACTGATCGGCGTGTCCGTGGAAAAGGTTGAGTCGGGTGCTGCCCTGGTGCAGAACGCCGGCACCACCATGGGCGAGATCGTGAGCTCCGTGCGCCGCGTGACCGACATCATTGGCGAGATCAGCGCAGCCGCGTCGGAGCAGAGCCAGGGCATTGGCCAGGTGAATGTGGCGGTGACCCAGCTGGACCAGATGACCCAGCAAAATGCTGCCCTGGTGGAGGAGTCCACCGCTGCGGCCGAAAGCCTGAAGGACCAGGCGTCGCGCCTGGCCGAGGTGGTGGGTGCCTTCCGCCTGGGCGCAGGCCCGCAAGCGCTGCGGCTGAACTGAGTTCCTATGGAGGGCTCTGCGCACTGCAGCAGGGCCTACCCTCCGGCTTCAATCCATACAGTTCCAACCTAGTTTCAGCGCAGTTTGATTCCCCTCGGCAGCACCGTCGTCCTGCGGTGCTGCCGTTCCATTCCATCAGGGCCATGTAGAGGAACACCATGTACAAAAACCTCGCAGCCACGCTCGTGGCCGCCTGCTTTTTCTCCCCCGTTTTTTCCCAGACCACGCCCGCCAAGGGCAGTACGGCCGAGCCTGTCAGAGCTGGTTTTGTCTATGTCTCGCCCATCACCGAGGCAGGCTGGACGCGCCAGCATGACGAAGGCCGCAAGGCCGTCGAGGCCGCGCTGGGCAACCAGGTGAAGACCACCTTTGTCGAGAACGTGGCCGAAGGCGCCGATGCCGAACGCGTGATCCGTGATCTGGCGGCCACGGGCCACCAGATCATCTTCACCCCCAGTTTTGGCTACATGGAGCCCACGCTCAAGGTGGCGCAGGACTATCCGCAGGTGAAGTTCGAGTCCATCACGGGCTACAAGACCACTCCCAATGTGGCCGCCGCCAATGCGCGCTACTACGAGGGGCGTTACCTGGCGGGCATTGCCGCAGGTCGCATGAGCAAGACCGGCGTTGCAGGGTTCGTGGCCGGGTTTCCCATCCCCGAAGTGCTGCAGGGCATCAACGCCTTCACGCTCGGCATGCGCTCGGTCAACCCCAAGGCCACTGTCAAGGTGGTGTGGCTCAATGTGTGGTTCGACCCACCCAAGGAGCGTGATGCGGCCATGGCGCTGTTCAACCAGGACGTGGACGTGATTGCGTTCCACACGGGCTCCACCGCCGTGATGGCCGCCGCGCAAGAGCGCGGCAAGATGGCCGTGGCCTACCACTCGGACATGCGCCGCACCGGGCCAGACGCCCAGATCGTGGCCGTGACGCACCAGTGGGGCAGCTACTACACCGAGCGCGTGCGCGCCGTGCAGAACGGCACCTGGAAGTGTGTCAACCTGTGGGGCGGTGTGCGCGAGGGCATGATCCGCGTCGGCGACTTTGGCACCCGGGTGCCTGCGGCCGTGCAGCAGGAGGTGCTGGCCGCACAAAAGGCCATTGGGGCGGGCAAGCTCCAGCCCTTTCGTGCGGGCAAGGCGCCGGTGCGCGACAACGAGGGGCAGGAGCGGATCCCCGCTGGCCAGGCGCTGTCGGATGCACAGATCCTGCAGATGAACTGGCTGGTGGAAGGGGTGGTGGGCAAGGTGGCGCGTTGAGCGCTCCTGTACCCAGCTAACTGCCTTCCATAGCCACTATGGGGCGTGCCGTATGCTGGCGCCAGGCGGTGCCGCTAAGCTAGCGCCCCATGCCTGTATACCGATCCGCCCTTTTGCGATTTGCCGACGATGGCCGCGCCCTCTATGACGAAGATGGCCTGCTGGCCATTGGCCCGGATGCCCAGGGCCGCCAGCGGGTGCTGGCAGCCGGCGCCTGGCAGGCGCTGTCGCACCAGTACGCCCACGAGCCCGTCACGCACCTGCCGGGTCGCATCCTGGCCCCTGGGTTTGTGGACATGCACATCCACTTTCCGCAGACCGACGTGATTGGCTCGCCCGCGGATGGTCTGCTGCCCTGGCTGGAGAACTACACCTTTCCCCATGAATCGCGCTTTGTCGCATCCGACTACAGCGCGCAGGTGGCAGAGTTCTTTGTGGCCGAGCTGCTGCGCCATGGCGTGACCACGGCGCTGGCGTTTGCCACCTCGCACCCCGCCTCAGTGGATGCCTTGTTCACCGAGGGGCAACGCCAGCACATGCGCCTGATCACTGGCAAGGTGCTGCAGGACCGCCACTCGCCCGATGGCGTGCGCGACGATACCGAACAAAGCCTCATTGACACCGAGGCGCTGATCCAGCGCTGGCACGGCGTGGACCGCCTGGGCTATGCCATCACCCCGCGTTTTGCGCCCACCAGTACCCATGAACAATTGCGCGGCGCGGGCGAGCTGGCTGCGCGCTACCCCGATGTGTGGATTCAGTCCCACGTGGCCGAGAACCGCGACGAGATCCGCTGGGCGCGCGAGCTGTTCCCCGCCGCACGCAGCTACCTGGGCGTGTACGACGACTTTGGCCTGATGCGCGAACGCGCGGTGTACGCGCACTGCATCCACTTTGACGATGACGACCGCGCGCTGATGCGCGACACCGGTGCGGTGGCGGCGGTCAGCCCCACCAGCAACCTCTTTCTGGGCAGTGGCTTTTTTGACTACGCCAGCGCCGACCGCGTGGGCTTTGGCTACGGCCTGGCCAGCGATGTGGGCGGGGGCACCAGCTTCAGCCCGTTCCACACCATGCTGGCGGCGTATTACGTGGGGCGCGAGGGCCAGACCAAGCAGGGGCTGAGCCTTTCGCCGCAGCAGCTGTGGTGGCAACACACGGCCGGGGCCGCCAAGGCGCTGGGTCTGGCGGGTGTGGTGGGCAATTTGCAGCCGGGCTGCGAGGCCGACTTTGTGGTGCTCAACCCTCGGGCTACGCCTCTGCTGGAGCGCAAGACCTGTCAGGCGCGCAGCCTGGACGAGCTTTTGTTTGCGCTGATCGTGCTGGGCGATGACCGTGTGGTGGAGCAAACGGTGATTTCTCAAGCAAAATACGGCCCCAGCGCTTGATCATCAAGCGCTAATAGCTACATATTTAATAGCGCCCGGCTGTTTGCCGACGGCCAGGGCCACAGCGCAGGAAATTCAGCCATGAGCATCAAGAGCGACAAGTGGATCCGCCGCATGGCGGCCGAGCACGGAATGATCGAACCCTTCGAGCCGGGCCAGGTGCGCGAGGTGGAGGGCCGCAAGATCATCAGCTACGGCACCAGCAGCTACGGCTACGACATCCGCTGCGCACCCGAATTCAAGGTGTTCACCAACATCCACAGCACGGTGGTGGACCCGAAGAATTTCGACGAGAAGAGCTTTGTGGATTTCGAGGGCGACAGCTGCATCATCCCGCCCAACAGCTTTGCGCTGGCCCGCACGATGGAGTACTTCCGCATCCCGCGCAACGTGCTCACCATCTGCCTGGGCAAAAGCACTTATGCACGCTGCGGCATCATCGTCAACGTGACCCCATTCGAGCCCGAGTGGGAAGGCTATGTGACGCTGGAGTTCTCCAACACCACGCCGCTGCCCGCACGCATCTACGCGGGCGAGGGCTGCGCGCAGGTGCTGTTCTTCGAGAGCGACAAGGACGATGTGTGTGAGGTCAGCTACCGTGACCGGGGCGGCAAGTACCAGGGGCAGGTCGGCGTGACACTGCCCAAGGCCTGACCTCCCGCCGGACCTTCGGCATCCGCTGCAAAGTGTTCGCAGGGGTTGCGTCCTACAGCGCCAGTGCCCATTGGCTGAAATGCAAGCGCAGGTAAGGTTCTTAGCATGGTGTCATGCCGCCGGGCCCTCCGGTGGCCACGGAGTCCACCATGCTGACCTTTGCTGCGATGACCACACCCGCCAAGGCCCGGGATGCTGCGCTTTCTCTACATGACCCTGCAGGTGCCACAGGCGACTTGGCCTCGGACCACGGCGCATTGCGCCCGGCAGCCGTGTCCCACGCCTACTATTGGCCCTGCGAGCTTCTCAACGCTTTCGTTCTGAAGATGGCCGCCACGGGCCACTGTGTGAATACCGCCATGATGCTGGGGCACCGGCCCTACGCGCTCGAACAGCTGGCCGTGGCGCGGGCCGTTCAGGACCACAGCCTGAATGCGCTGGCCTTGCGGCTGCAGGCCTATTTTGATGCGGCCGCGCCCCAGGGCTGCGCCGTGGTGGCCGAGATCAGCGAGGTTTAGAACAGGTTCCTGGCGGGTCTCTTGCACGCCGCCGGCCTTGCTGTGCGCTGACCGCTGTTCATGGACTGTGGTCATGCCTCCACGCAGACCCTGTTGCGCCCCTGGCCCTTGGCTTCATAAAGCGCCGCATCGCCCCGGCGCAGGATATCGAGGCCGTTGTCCTGCAGGCCGCGCATGCTGGCCACACCCGCGCTCACGGTGATGCGGCCCACGACCGGGTCGTGTTGTTCGGCCATGGCTTCGACCAGGGCCTGGGCGATGGCTTGGGCCCCCAGAAGGTCGGTGTCGGGCAGCAGCACCACAAACTCTTCACCCCCCAGCCGTGCGATCACATCCGAGTTGCGCAGGCGCATTTCCAGCGTGCGGGCCAGCCGGCGCAGGACTTCGTCGCCGGTTTCGTGTCCATAGGTGTCGTTCACACGCTTGAAATGGTCCACGTCGACTGTGATCAGGCTCAACGGCCGGCCGCTGCGCCGCGCCAGCGCCAGGGCAAACGCCATCTGCGTTTCAAAACCCCGGCGGTTGAGCAGGCCCGTCAGAGCATCGGTGCGGGCCTGCAGGTCCAGGGCGCGGTTGGCAGCCTCCAGCTCCAGCGTGCGCAGGCGCACTTTTTCCTCCATGGCTTCGTGGGCTGTCAGAAGCCGGTGCGTCATGCGGCCCAGTGCGCCTGAAAGCTTGCTCACTTCCCGGCTGCTGTGGGCCTGGGGAATGCGGGTGCCGGGCTTGTCGGCCTCCACGGCGCTGGCGGCATCGGCCAGCGCGTACAGGTCATCGCTCAGGCGGCGTGCCGCCAGCCACGCCAGCACCGAGGCCAAAAGCGCGGCGCCGAGCCCGATGGCCAGTGCCAGTTGCACGGTGCGGTGGGCCTCGGCGAAGGCCAGTTTCACGGGTTCGCGGGCGACAATGCGCCAGCCGAGGTCGCTGGTGCTGTTGCGTGCCTGCATCGGTGCGGTGGCCGTGAGGTAGCTGCGGCCATCCAGCCACCTCGCCACGACGGCCCGGCCTGCGGCGCGGTCAGACGCCACCGGGTTGTTGGCCTCGACGGGCAGGCGCTGCCCGGCTACTTGCAGGGCCCGGGTCTGGCCCCCAGGGGCGTAGATAAGCTCGCCTTTGCGGTCGAAGACGAACAGTTCTACCGCCTTGTCGTCCGTACGTACCGGGGTCAGGCTTTCCATGACCTCATGGGTCCATTCCCAGCTGCCGTGGATACCCACCACGCCGATGGTGGTCGGGCCCAGGCGAATGGGCGCCGCAAAATCCACAAACCGGTAGGGCTCGCCCGAAGGCGGCGGGGCCAGCAGCTGCTCCAGCAGCTTGGCCGGGTGGACATCTCCCACGTGCAGTGTTTGCAGGCCTTCCTTGAACCACGGGCGCTCTGCCACGCTCTGGCCCACCAGCAGCCCGCCCGTGGCGGCGCGCACCACGCCCTGGGCATCGGCCACACCGATCCAGGCGCTGTGGGGGTGGGTGGCCTGACTGCGTGCCAGCATGTGGTGGGCTTCGGCACTGTCGAGCCCTTTGGTCCAGACGGCCTCGGCGGCCGCCAGGACCTCGGCCTCGCGGCTGCGCTCCTGCAGGCCGTTGGCCAGCAGCTTGCCTGCATTCTCGGCAATGACCTGCAGGGCAGTCCCGGCATCGCGCTCGATGCGCAGCTTGAGCAGTTCGCCAAATCCCAGTGACAGCAGCACCGCCAGGCCCACCACCAACGTGCCGAACACCAGCGCGATCTGCGAGCGCAGGCTGTGGTCCGAGAACCGGAGCAGGCTCATGGCGTGGCCTGCGAGGGTGGTGCGCCCTCTGTGCCCAGGCGCATCGCCAGGCGGGCCGCAGCCAGGTCCCAGCCCGCCCAGCCGCAGCTCTTGAACAGCACCGGCCCTGCGGACGGAGCGCGCTGGCGTTGCAGAGCTTCGCGCAGTGTGGGCAGCATGCCCACGTCGAGGCCCGCCTGCAGCAGATCGCCCGCCTCGTGGCGTGCGTCTTCACTGTCCACCACGATATGCCCGTGTGCGGCCACATGGCGGCAGAAGGCGGGGGCCAGTTCTGCCATGGCCGGGGTGAAGGCTCCCACCGCTGCCACAAAGGCGTCGGGCCGTGGTGGCGCGCTCAGCACCACGCTGTGCGCCGGGGTGCACACGGCAATCAGCGGGCAATGGGGCACCGCAGCGTGTGCATCGGCCACCGTGCGTGCCTGGGCGCCCAGCGCCTGGGCGCGCAGGACCAGGGCCTCGGCGCTGGCGGCACTGCGCGAGGCCACCCACACATCACGCACCCCCAGGCCCTGCACAAAGGCTTCCAGGTGGGCCAGGCCCTGCACGCCCGCACCGACGATGAGCAGCGGCCCCTGGGCCTGCGGCGCCAGATGCTGTGCAGCCAGCAGCGACACCGCCGCTGTGCGCCGTGCAGTGATGGTGGGGCCGTCCAGCACCAGGCGGCGTTCGCCCGTGGTCACGTCAAACACCACGACGTCGCCCTGGATCGCGGGGCGGCCGGTGCCCGTGTTGGCAGGGGTCAGCGTGATGAGCTTGGCCATCGCCACGCGGCTGTCGGTGGCAGGCATGACAAACAGGCTGCCGCCCTGGGGCAGTGGCAGCACCGTGCGGGCAGGCACCGAGACGGTGCTGTCCCGCAAGAGGGCCGCAATCTCGGTGGCCAGCGCGTCCCATGGCAGACACGCCGCTGTGGCAGCTGCGTCCAGCGTGCCGGGGGCCGGGGAGAGGGAGGTGAAGGACATTCGCCGACTTTACACAGCGAGGGCGGAGCCGGGGAGCGGGCAAGCCCCCAGTCCGAGGCCATGATTTCAGTGCGTGGCACCCGCCCCGAGCGCTATGTCGCTCTGGTGAAGCACAGCGGCCCACAGGGCTGCGTGGATGCCGCGCACCATGTCCCGCAGTGCCAGGGAGGGTGTGCCTTGCCCGGGCAGCCAGGGCACGTGCACAAATCCGCCCCGGGCGCCCGCAGGGCCAACGCCTTGTGCCTGCAGCATGTGCATCAGTCCGTACAGCACATGGTTGCAGACGAAGGTGCCCGCTGTTTGTGAAACCTCGCAGGGCACGCCAGCCTGCTGTACGGAGCGCAGCATGGCCTTGAGTGGCAGGCTCGCAAAGTAGGCGGCAGGCCCGCCGGGCACCACCGGCGTGTCGATGGGCTGGGCGCCCACGTTGTCGGGAATGCGGGCGTCGTTGATATTGATGCCCACCCGCTCCAGCGACAGCGCGCTGCGTCCTCCTGCCTGGCCCAGGCAGATGGTCAGCGCGGGCCGGTGGGCCGTGGCCAGCGCCCGCAGCTGTTGCAGCGATTCGCCAAAGACGGTGGGCAGTTGCGCCGCCACCACGCGGTGGCCCGCGATGCGCTGCCCGTCCAGCGCCTGTGCCACCAGCCAGCTGGGGTTCAGGCTGTCGCCGCCAAAGGGGTCAAAGCCTGTGATCAGAATCACCTTGTCGCCGATGGGGGCGTAGTGCGAGGCGTCGTGGAGCATGGGGCGGTTCGGGTGGGGCGTGGAAGGGGGGAATCGTGCCAGCGGGCGCCGACAGGCAGGCCATCGTAATCGGCCCCTCCGGTTCCTGCACCGCGCGTAATATGCGCCATGCCCTCCGCACGTTGAGGGCGCTGGAGATACGGCATGAAATGGGAAGGCAATCGCGAGTCGGACAATGTGGAAGACCGGCGCGGTGGGGGCGGCGGCTCGCCGATTTTCGGAGGGCGCAGCATTGGCATTGGCACCATCGTCATCGCACTGGTGGGCGGGTGGGTGCTGGGCATCAATCCGCTGACGATCCTGGGGCTGCTCAGTGGCGGTGGGCCGCCCGCGCAGGTGCAGTCGCAGGGGCCTGCCCAGCGCCCCCCGGCCGACGACACCATGGCCCGTTTTGTATCGACCGTTCTGGCCGATACCGAAGACGTGTGGCAGGCCGTGTTCCGCCAGGGTGGCGGCACCTACCAGGAGCCGCGCCTGGTGCTGTTTCGGGGCGCCACGGCCACGGCTTGCGGCACCGGGCAGGCGGCGATGGGCCCGTTCTACTGCCCGGCGGACCAGAAGGTCTACATCGACCTGGGCTTTTATGAAACCCTCAAGAACCGCCTGGGCGCGCCCGGCGATTTTGCCCAGGCCTATGTGATTGCCCACGAGGTGGGCCACCATGTGCAGAACCAGCTGGGCATCAGCGGCAAGGTGGACCAGATGCGTGGCCGCGTGAGCAAAGCGGAGTACAACGCGCTCTCGGTGCGGCTGGAGCTGCAGGCCGACTGTTTTGCCGGGGTGTGGGCACACCATGCGCAGAACGCGCGCCAGATTCTGGAGCAGGGCGATGTGGAAGAGGCCATGAACGCAGCGGCCAAGATTGGTGACGACGCCCTGCAGCGTTCCAGCGGAGGGGCGGTGGTGCCCGAAAGCTTCACCCACGGCACCAGTGCTCAGCGGCAGCGCTGGTTTCACAACGGGCTGCAGAATGGCAGCGTCAAAGCCTGCGATACCTTCGCGGCGCGGAGTCTTTGAAACACCCCCCTGAGCCGCTTCGCGGCTTCCCCCCGCTCTCGCAACACTGCGCGTTGCGGGCAGGGGGACGCAGCCAGCGCGGCGGGGCGGCCCATGTGCGGCTGCCCGGGCATGGGCCGCGCCGGTTTTGTGGGGTGTGGGTGACCTACGGCGCTATGGAGAACTGAGATGTCCCCTGCTGAGTCCCTGCAGCCTCTCCGGTCGCCGGGCATCGCCGCCGCGTGGTCGGCGGCGGCTGTCACGGTGCCGCATGCCGTCGGCCTGGGCCTGCTTGCTTTTGCACCCCTGGCGGCCGACCATTCCCTCGCAGCGCTGGCGCTGTGGTCGGCGGCCCTGCCGGGCCTGCTGCTCACGCTGGTGGTGCCACGTGCCGGGGTGGTCTACGCACCCACCACGGTGGTGGCGCTGCTGTTTGCGGCCGTGCTGGCGACCGCCCATGGTGCGGCCCCTGTGCTGGGCCTGAGTGCGCGCCAGGTGCTGGCCGTGAGCGGGGCCACGGTGGCGCTGGCGTTTGTTTTTCAGTGGCTGCTGGGGGTGCTGCGGCTGGCCTCGGTGGCGCGGTTTCTGCCCGTTTCGGTGACGCATGGTTTCGCGGCCGGGGTGGGGCTGTCGATGGTGGTGGGCCAGGTGCGCAACGGCTTTGGCGCTGGGGGCGACGCCCTGTGGAACGCCCGCACCGGCTGGCACCTGCTGGCGGCGCTCGCCGTGGTGGGGCTGGCCTGGGCGTTGCGCTGGCGCTGGCCCCGCATGCCGGGGCTGCTGTCGGCTGTGGTCCTGGTGGCGCTGGCCGTGGCGGTGGCGGGGGTGTGGGGTGGTGGTCTGGGGGATGTGTTTGCCCCCGCCGTGCAGCCCAGCCAGTTTGCCGGCCCGCTGTGGCCCGACTGGACGGGGGTTCCCTGGATGGCGCTGGCGCAACAGCACGGGTCGGACCTGGTGGTGCTGGCGCTGTTGATGGCGCTGGTCAACAGCCTGGAGATACTGGTGTTCAACCAGGAGCTGGAGCTGGACCACGGTCTGCGTGGCAACGCCAATCTGACCCTGCGCCGCGAGAGCCTGTTGGGCGTGTTGTGCGGGCTGGCCGGGATGATTCCTGCATCCACCAGCGCATCGCGCTCGCGCATTGTGCTGGCGCAGGCGGGCCCCTCCCGCGACGCACCGCGCTGGCATGCCGGCATCATGCTGGGCGTGGCAGTGACGGGCGCCTGGTGGCTGCACTGGGTGCCCATGGCCTGCCTGGCGGGTGGGCTGGTGCTGGCCGGGCTCATGCAGGTGCCGGGTCTCATGTGGTCGCTGCGCTACGCGCAGCGCTCGCGGGTGACCTGGGCACAAAGCTGGCTGGTGGCGCTGGTGTTTGCCGTGATGGGCGGCGTGGGCGCGCTGGTTGCGGGCCTGGTGGTGGCCACCTTTGTGTTGCTGCACGACTCCGCCGCCAAGGTGCTGCGCCATGTGCGGCTCGATGGCGAACTGCGCTCACGCCGGCTGCGGCGCGCGGGGTCGGACACCTGGCTCTCGCCGCGCATGAACCAGGTGGCTGTGTTTGAACTGCAGGGCGTGATGTCGTTCGGCGTGGCGGCCCACTTGGCCGAGCAGGTGCGTTTGCTGCTGCAGCCGCGCCACCGCTGGGTGATTCTGGATGCGGGCCGCGTGCCCGCCTGGGACAGCACGGCACTGGCGCAACTGCGCGCGCTGGTGCGCGACCTGGGCCAGCAGGGCATTGCCGCTGCCGTGGCCGCGCTCGATCCTGTGGCCGCTGAACATGCAGGCGACCAGGTACGCGCCTTTGCCGACCTGGACCGCGCCTTGGAATGGGCCGAGGCCGGTATCCTCTCGCAACGCCCCATTGAGCAACGCCCCGCGCGTCCCGAAAGGGATCTGCTGGGCGAGATTGGCGAGGGCGTGCCCCGGGTGGCGGCCAATGCCCTGATGGCCTTGCTGGAGCCTCTGGCCGTGCCGCCCCACGGGGTGGTGTTCAGCGCGGGAGACACCGACCACGACCTGCTGGTGGTGAAGTCGGGCCACATCACGCTGGTGACCCAGTGGCCGCCCGACAAGGGGCTGCGCTTGGCCACGGTCGGGCCGGGCATGGCGTTTGGCGAGATGGCGTTCCTCAACGGCGCTGCGCGCAGCGCTTGTGCGGGGTCTGAGCGGGGGCCTGCGCACCTGGTGCGCCTGTCGCGGGCGCACTTTGATGCCTGGGCGCGGCAATACCCCGAGGCAGCGCTCACCGTGATGAATAACCTCGCCCAGATCGGGGCGAGGCGTCTGGCGGTGACCACACGCCAATTGCGGGCGGTGTTGGAGTAATTTTGAATAAAAAGTGCCACTAGCGCTTGATTGATAAGCGCTGATAGCTATTAAAAATGTAGCTTATTGCTGTGACTTGCTCAATGAATAAATGCGCTCTGTACCACGCCCCCATGGTGAAAAATCGCTTTTTGGGCCACCGGTGCGACAATAGAGGGCTAAATGACAAGTTCCTTTTCCAATCTATCGCTGGCTGAACCGCTCGCGCGCGCCGTAGCCGAAATGGGCTACGAGTCCATGACGCCCATCCAGGAGCAGGCCATTCCGGTGGTGCTCACAGGGCAAGACGTGATGGGCGCAGCCCAGACCGGCACCGGCAAGACGGCGGCTTTCTCGCTGCCCCTGCTGCAACGCCTGCTCAAGCACGAAAGCAGCTCCACATCCCCCGCCCGCCACCCCGTGCGTGCCCTGGTGCTGTTGCCCACGCGCGAGCTGGCCGACCAGGTGGCCCAGCAGATTGCGCTGTACGCCAAGTACACCAAGCTGCGCAGCACCGTGGTGTTTGGCGGCATGGACATGAAGCCCCAGACCATCGAGCTGAAAAAAGGCGTCGAAGTGCTGGTGGCCACACCAGGCCGCCTGCTGGACCACATCGAAGCCAAGAATGCCGTGCTCAACCAGGTCGAGTACGTCGTGCTCGACGAGGCCGACCGCATGCTGGACATCGGTTTCCTGCCTGACCTGCAGCGCATCCTGAGCTACCTGCCCAAGCAGCGCACCACGCTCCTGTTCAGTGCCACGTTCTCGCCCGAGATCAAGCGCCTGGCCAGCAGTTACCTGCAAAACCCCGTCACCATCGAGGTGGCCCGCCCGAACGAAACGGCCTCCACTGTGGAGCAGCGCTTCTACAGCGCCAATGACGACGACAAGCGCCGCGCCATCCACCAGGTGCTCAAGACCCGGGGTATCAAGCAGGCGTTCATCTTCGTCAACAGCAAGCTCGGTTGTGCCCGTCTGGCGCGCAGCCTGGAGCGCGAAGGCCTCAAGACCACCGCGCTGCATGGCGACAAGAGCCAGGACGAGCGCCTGAAGGCGCTCGAAGCCTTCAAGAGCGGCGAGGTCGATCTGCTGGTGTGTACCGATGTGGCCGCGCGCGGCCTGGACATCAAGGACGTGCCTGCGGTGTTCAACTTCGACGTGCCATTCAACGCCGAAGACTATGTGCACCGCATCGGCCGCACGGGCCGTGCGGGCGCCTCGGGCCTGGCAGTGACGCTGGTGTCGGGCAGCGATGCCCGCCTGGTGGCCGACATCGAGAAGCTGATCAAGAAGAAGATCGATCTCGAAGCCATCGAATACGAAGAAGACCAGCCCCGTGGCCGCATCAACGACGGCCGCCGTGCCTGGCGCGAAGCTGGTGAGACGGGCGACGGGCGCGATGCGCTGCCGGCCGCCCCCGCCGCGCCACGGCGCGAGCGTGACCAGCGCGTCGGGCGTGAGGGGCGCGAACAACACCGGGGCTTTCGCCCGGCCGTGGCATCGCGCGACCCCTTCTTCGAGAAGCCGTATGAGGCCAGCGCAGCTGCCGACGCAACCCCCGCCTGGGAAGCTGCCAAGTCGGCCCCGCGCAGCAGCGTGTCGGCCAACATCAAGCCCAAGCGCAAGGTGGCAGCACTGTTCAAGGCTGCCCAGCCAGAGACTTCGGTGCAGTGATGAAATACAGGCCGTTTTAGGCCTGTAGCGATTGATGGATAAGCGCAAGAAGCTATATTTTCAATAGCAAATGAGGCCCCGTCAGTCTGAATGCAAACGGTGGTCGGCCCGGAGGTTCGGGGCCAGCCTGCGCAGCAAGGCCACATCGATGGCGCCGAAGGGGACCGCCCGCCCCCCACGCTGCTGCACAAACTCCTGTGCAGCCTCCGCATGGGCAAACGCGGGCAGATTGCCCGCCCGCATCGGCCCCATGGCCGAAGACCCTGTCACATACACCGCCTCCTGCGCGTTCAGCCAACCACCCGTATCGGTATCGGTGACATACCGCGCCACGATGGCGTCGGCCGTGCGGCCCCGCGTGTAGTGGGCCACGTTGCCCAGGTACAGCATGAGGCTGAGCGGTGAGTCAAAAAAATACGCATCCCCGTCCGCAAAAATGACCTGCGCTGCCCACGCCCGTGCGCGGGCCGGGTACATGCCACACACCGGGCAGCGTGCGTCGGCGGGCACCTCGCGGGCGGCGGTCAGGGGCTGGCCCAGCGCAGGGTCGTAGGGCGTGGGCGGCGCCACCACGCACACATCGTCGCCGATGCCCTCCAGGGCGGCGTTGCCGGATGGACGGGGCGGAGTGCGCTGTGGCCATTGCCATGCCACCAGGCCTGCCGAGCCCAGCAGCAGGGCTGCAAGGGCTGTGCGCCGGGTGGTTGCGTGTGGGCGGGGCATCAGCGCAGGCATGGGCGGCTCACATCCGCGTGTCGTGCAGTGCCCCGCCGCTCAGGTCCACCATGGCGGGCGTGATCTCGGCAAAGCGCAACACTTTGCCGCCATATTCAGCAGCAAACTTCTTCGCTTCGGCCTCTTGCGCAAAGCTGCCGATGGTGGGACCCATGGAGCCGTGGCGCTTGCCGCCCACCACATAGATCGCACTTTTGCCGTCGATCCAGTGGCCCTGCGGTGCGTTCCAGTCGGCCTGGCCCATGTCCTGCACATACACGGCCTGCACGGCACGAACCTGCTCACCGGCCAGCAAGGTGCTGAACAGCTCCACCGTGTCGCAAAAGAACGAGGGCTTGTCCTGCCCCGCGAAGCGCACCTGCGCCTTGGGGCCGGGGTAGTCGGCCAGCAGCATGCCGTCGAGTTCGCAGCTGGTGGTGCGGTCGATCTCCACGGGTTGGAGAGATTGCGCGCTGTTGTCCGCCTGGCTGCAGCCCGTGAGGCCAGTCAGGCCCGTGAGTGTGCCGAGCGAAGCGAGTGCGGCCCAGCCCAGCAATTGCCGGCGCGTGGTGCAGCCGCACCGGGGTTGGTAAGAATGGTTCATGGTTTGAATCTCCAGCTTGCAAGACCGAGCGGCACCACGATCCAGCCCGCCATCACCGCGCCCATGAGCCATGGCTTGGCCAGGGCAGGGGGCACGATGCTGGTCAGGCCGTACAGGGTGCGCACGTCGTCGAGCGAGAACACGTTGAGGATGCGGAAAACGTCGGCCGGGTTGAGCAGCAGCAGGTAGGCCATGGCTTCGCCGCCCACGCTGCCGCCCGTGGCCACCAGGGCGCCCAGCAGCAGCAGGTCAAACACCAGCACAAAAAAGAACCAGGCGGCAATCGCCAGGCCGGAGGCGCGTGTGCGCTCGTGCGTGAGCACCGATAGCAGCACCGCCATGCTCAAAAAGGCCAGCCCCAGCAGCACCGAGCTGATCATGAAGCCGCCGTAGTGGAACAGGGCAGCCCCGCTGAACTGCTGCACCAACAGCACGGCCACCAGCCCGAACCCCGCAAGCGTCGATAGCGTGAGCGCCGCCGCCAGCCCCAGGTACTTGCCCAGCAGCAGCTCCAGCCGCGTGATGGGCAGCGACAGCAGCAGGTCGAGCGAGCCGCGCTCGCGTTCGCCCACGATGGCGTCAAAGCCCAGCAACAGCGCGATCAGCGGGATGAGGTAGATCACCAGGCTGACCATGCTGGCGATGGTGAACTCGATGGACCGAAAGCCCACGGTGCCCTGCTGCGCGCCGCCAAAGTAGGCGATGGCCAGCGAGAACACGGTGAACACGAGCGCCACGGCCAGCACCCAGCGGTTGCGCATGCGGTCGCGGAACTCTTTCCCCGCGATGGTGAAAATTTGTTGGAATTCCATGGCTAGCCCTTGCGCAGGTCGAAGTACACATCCTCAAGCGAGGGTTCCTGGATCTGCAGGTCCTGCAGCGCGGTGCCCAGCGGTGCCATCGCACCCAGCACGGCCATCTTGCTGCCGCGTGGGCAGTCCACGTGCAGGCCTTCCGGCGTTTCCGCTGCGGTGATGCCGGGCACTGCAGAGAGCAGCCCCAGCGCGGCAGGCCGGTCGTCCGAAGCCAGGGTGAGGTGGATAGTCAGCGGCATGTGCGCCTGCTCGCGCAGCGCCTGCACGCTGCCCAGGGCCTGCAGCTTGCCGGAGGCCAGGATGGCAAGGCGGTCCACGCGCTCCTGCAGCTCGGCCAGGATGTGCGAAGTGATGACGATGGTCACGCCACCCGCCTGCAGCTCGCGCAGTGTGGCGTAGAAGTCGCGGATGGCCTGCGGGTCCAGGCCGTTGGTGGGCTCGTCGAGCAGTAGCACCTGGGGCTCGCCCAGCAGGGCCTGTGCAAACCCCAGGCGCTGGCGCATGCCCTTGGAGTATTCGCGCACGGCGCGGTTGCCCGCGTGGGCCAGGCCCACGCGTTCCAGCAGCGCGGGGCATTGCGCGAGGGGCGCACCCTTGAGGCGGGCGAAGAAACGCAGCGTCTCCAGCCCGTTCAGGTTGTCGTAGAGCACCACGTTCTCGGGCAGGTAGCCCAGGTGGCGGCGGGCGGCGCGAAAGTCGCGGCCCTGCACCGTGGCGCCGCCCACCCGGATCTCGCCCGAGGTGGCGGGCGTGAGGCCCAGGATCATCTTGAACAGCGTGCTCTTGCCCGCGCCGTTGTGGCCGATGAGGCCGAAGATCTCGCCGCGCGCAATGCGCAGGTCGATGCCGTCCACGGCGTGCAGTGCGCCGTAGTGCTTGTGCGCGCCCCGCACCTCGATGGCGGGGGGCTCGCTCAGGTCAATGGGGGGAGGGTTGCGTGTCACGCTGAAAATTCCGTTGGGGTTGGTTCGGTTGCATGCGGGGCTTCCCGTCCACCACGGTGGGCACGCGCAGCACCGGAAACTGCTGGCCCACCAGGCGCAGTGCCTGCACGGCGGGGCTGGCCAGCAGCAGCTTGATGGTGGGGTGGCGCCAGGTCAGGCGGTCCACCATGTCGTTGGCCTCGTAGGGCACGTCGCCCACGCCGTTGCCGTCGCGGTCCCAGCCCAGGTAGTTGCTCCAGTGGTTGCCGCCTTCGGTGCCCCAGCGCTCGTCGCGGGCGCCCACATAGCGCACCTGCTCGCGGTTGCCGATGAAGTCGTTGCCTTCGACCTTGTTGTTTTTGGAGCCGGCCGACAGGTGCACGCCCACCGTGTTGCGGGTCACCAGGTTGCCGCGCAGGGTGATGTACTCCACGTCGTAGATGAAGAAGCCTCGGGAGTTCTCGGCCACCACGTTGTTCTCGATCACCGAGTCCTGCAGGGTGCGCAGCATGATGCCGTGGTCGCTGTTGCCCCACGCGCGGTTGTTGCGCACCACCTGGTCGCGCACCTCCATCAGCGCCAGGCCGCCACGGTTGAGGTAGGTATCGTTGTCTTCCCACAGGTTGTAGTAGGAGTTCATGTAGTGCGTGCCGTAGCGGGTGTGGTGCAGCCGGTTGCCGCGAAACACCGCGTGGTGCGACACGTCCACATACAGCGCGTCGCGCACAAAGCTGATGTGGTTGCCCTCGATGCGTGCGCCCGTGGTGTTGTACAGCTGCACGCCATTGCCGCGCTGCGACGAGTTCACATCGCGCAGGCCGGTGATGGTGTTGTGCAGCACCTGTACATCGTTGGCCTTCTCGATCCACAGACCAAAGAGGTTGTAGGTGAGGTCGTTGTGGCGCACCACGGCGCGGTGCGCGCCGGGGTACACGTAGATGCCTGCGTTCTGGTCCTTCAAGCTGGTGCCCGAGTCGCGCACGATCAGACCCTCGACCACCACATCGGGCGCGGTGATGCGGATGGTGTCGCCCGCCTGCCCGCCGCTGAGCGTGGGGCGATCGATACCGCGCAGGGTGAGCTGCTTGTCGATGCGCAGGTTCACGCGGTAAAAGCCCCGCTGCACCTCCACCGTGTCTCCCGGCGCCGCAGCCGTGATGGCGGCCTGCAGGTCCTGGCCAGGGCGCACCTGCACGGTGGCAGCCGCCGCAGGAAGTGCTGTCCACAGCGCCAGGGCCGTGGCGACCGCAGCGAGTGCAAAGGGGGACTTCATCACGCCAGTCCCACCACGGCCTTGATGGCCAGGAAGAGTGCTGCACCGATCAGCAGGTTCTTGAAGCCCACATAGCTCAGCATGTCCATCACGCCCGCCCGGCGGTACTGGTCGCGCCACCACGGGCCGTCCTTCACATAGCGCTTGCCCGACAGGCGGATCAGCACCTCGTACACGCTCCAGCCAAACCACCAGCCGATGATGGCGCCCGTCGACAACGTGCCCAGGGCGGTCATCACCCAGGCCACGCTGGCAGCCAGGGCGAGCGAGAAGCCCGCGATCTGCAGCGCGCGCCGCGAGGCCCAGCCTTCGCGGCTCCAGGGCCATAGGTGGTCCACCAGCTCCAGCCCGATCCAGCGCAGGCCTTGGCTTCCAGCCTTGTGGGCGGGGTGTGCAGGCGTTGTTGGCATGCGTGGGTCGGGTCCCTTGGCGGCCTTGGCCGAGATCTGGTCCTGCACCGTGGCAGGGTGGATCGGGATGAAATAGCCGTTCTTGCCGATGGGCGTGATTTCCAGGCCATCTTTCTCGCGGCGCTTGCGCTCCTTGGCCAGGGGCGGGCAGCCCTTGGTGTCGGTGTAGAGAATCATGCAGTCGAGGCAGTGCAGGCATTCGCGGTGGTCGATGCGGCCGTCGGCGTCGATGGCCTGTGCACCGCAACCCACGGCGCAGGCCTTGCAGCTATTGCAGTCCTGCTTGCGCTTCAAACCAAACCAGCGGAAGGTGCTGGGCATGGCCAGCGAGGCGCCCAGCGGGCAGATGTATTTGCAGTAGGGCCGTTCGATGAAGATAGAAACGCCTAGGATGGCGGCCACAAACAGGCCGTAGGGCCAGGCACGGTTGAGCACGCCCACCAGGAAGGTGGTCTTGAACGGCTCCACCTCGGCCAGCTTCTCAGCCAGTCCCATCGAGAACATCGAAACCACCAGCAGCCCGAAGAACACCGCGTACTTGACCCACTTGAGCCGGTCGTGCCACTTCTGCGGCAGCTGCGTCTGAAAGCGCTTGAAGCCCACCGCACGCGCGATCTTGTAGATGCCTTCCTGCAGCGAGCCAAACGGGCACATCCAGCCGCAAAACAACCCGCGCCCGAACAGGAACACGGTGACGATGATGAAGATCCAGAACAGGAAGATAAACGGGTCGGACAGGAACAGCGACCAGGTCCACTGGAACAGCAGCGCGTGGAACCAGGTCAGCACCTGCGTGATGGAAGGCTGTGCCATGGCGCCAAAGCCGATCCAGCCGATGCTGAGGGCCCAGAAGCTGTACTTGAAGGCGTTGACGGGCCACTTGTTCTTGTGGGTGGACAGGCGCGTGAGCTTCTCGCGCAGGGCATACACCACGGTGACGGCGATAAGCAGCACGGCGAACAGTGCAATCTCTACCGCACGCGACTTCCACACGCGCACCCAGGGGGCGTCGGGCTCGTTGATGGTGGGACGCCCGCCTTGCAGCATGGCGGCGGGCAGCCAGTAGGGCGTGTCAAAGCTGGTGAAGCTGCGCGTGCCCGTGGCACGGTCCACGCGGTTGCCCAGAAAGCTCAGCTTCCACGGATAGGCGGCCGAGAAGGCGGGTGAGCGGATGATGAAGATGACCGATTCGTTGTAGCTGGGTGCGCCTGCGGCCTCGATGCCATACAGGTTGAGCGCGTCCAGGTCGCGGAAGGTGAACGAATCCGCCCCCTGGCGCACCTGCACGCGGTCGTAGATGCCGCCGCGCACAAAGCCCGAGCCCTTGAACGATTCCTTGCCGCCGGTGCGGACGATGTAGAAGGCGTGCTCGCCCTCCTTGAGTTGCAGGCGCAGGTTGTTCCAGCCGTTCTCGCCCAGCAGGCTCTTGCCAATGTCGGGGTGGTTCAGGTCGCCAAACCACAGCTCGATGAATGGGTCGGGGCCTTTGTCCAGGCCCACCTGTTCGGGCTGCACGCGCAGGCGCTGCACGGTGCCTTGTTGCACCAGTTCGGCCCAGCTCAGGCGTTTGCCGGTTTCGGCATAGCGTGCGGGCTCGCGCACCGTGGGTGCGAGGATGCCCACCTGCCGCGCCACGGCCGAGCCCGAGGCCATCATGACCTGGTTCTGAGCGATGACGGTGACGGTGGCGCCCGAGATGGCGTCGAGACCCAGCACGTTTTCATCAGGGCGCGACTGGCCCACCTCGATCTTGTCGGCCACCGACTTGCCAAGGTACTGGGCGTTGAACTTGAGCAGTGCGGATTCGGGAATGCCCAGCAGCAGGATGGGCTCGGAATGCTTGAGCACCTTCACGCCCACAAAGCTGCCTTGCGTGTCCATGCCGATCAGCGTGACCACAGGCTTGCCGGAGTAGGCGGGGGTGTCTGTGATGTCGGTGGAGAGCATCACGTAGCCCAGCAGCTTCTTTTGCGCGCTGTCGTTGTCGTAAGCCTCTACGTAGGGCGGCTGGCCCTTGCGTTCAGAGAAATGGCTGGCGCCGGGAAACACGTCCTTGCACGGCACCAGCGCGCACATGTCGCGCGCGGTAGAGAGTTCCGCAGGCAGTTCGGCCTCGTAGGCCCCTGCCGCAGCATGCGCGTGCGGCGCCAGCCAAAGTGCTGCCAGCAAGACCAGAAGAAGCGTGGCGAACTGCCGACGGAGGGAAATCATGAGACTATCTTTTTGATAGCTGTTCGCGCTTATCTATCAAGCGCTAGCGGCCAATATTGTTAAAATTTGGGGCGCAGTCGTCACAACTGGCGCGCCCCAGACCAGGGATGCGGAGCAAGGGTCGCCCCGCAGCGAGTGCATCGTCCCCCGTCCCGAATCGCGCAGCGATTCGAGAGAAGGGGGAAGGCGCGGCAGCGCCTCAGGGGGATCGCCCCATCAAGCTTCCACAATCATCCGAGTGCGCATTTCCAGGTGGAGTGCGTGGCAGAAGTGCGTGCAGTAGCACCAGAACACACCGGGCTTGTCGGCCACAAAGCTCACCGACTTGGTCTCCAGCGGGTTCACGATGAAGTTCACGTTGTAGTTCGGGATCGCGAAGCCGTGCGTCAGGTCTTCGATCTTGTCCAGGTTGGTCAGGATCAGCGTGACCTCGTCACCCTTCTTGAGCTTGAACTCGCGCAGGCTGAACGCGGGGGCTTGCGAGGTCATCTTCACGGTGACCTTCTTGCCATTGCGGAACACGCCGGACTCCTTGGGGTCCTTGACCGCCAGCGGGAACTCGTCGAGCGTGTAGACCTGCTTGGGGCGCACCAGGTCGCGCTTGAAGATGATGAAGTCATGGGGCTCACCACGCACGGGGTGGTCGGCCAGCAGCACCATCTTCTCGCCCGAGATGTCGATGAGCTGTTCGTTTTCGGGGTGCAGCGGGCCCACGGGCAGGAAGCGGTCCTTGGAGAACTTGCAACCCACGGCCAGGATCTTGCCGTCGGCGGCCTTGGTTTCGGACTGCGATGCATTCAAGTGGCCGGGCTGGTATTGCACGTCCAGGCGGTCCACCACGTACTTGGCGGTCTTGTCGCCCGCGTGGAACTTGATGGCAGCCTCCACGTTCCACTTCACGACCTGGCTGTCCAGGAAGAGGGTGGTGTAGGCATTGCCACGGCCGTCGAAGGCGGTGTGCAGCGGGCCCAGGCCCAGCTCCACTTCGGCCACGATGGCGGAGTCCAGCTTTTCGAGCTTGCCTTCGAAATAGTCCAGCACCTTGGCCAGCTCGATCACGGTGCCGGTGGGCGACAGCTTGCCGGCGCAGATGAAGTATTTGCCATCGGGGCTGGCGTTCACGCCGTGGGGGTTCTTGGGCACCGAAACATACGCAGTGAGTGCTGTCTTGGGGTCCTTGTTGGCTTCGTGCGTGCCGTCCACCACGGGCACCTTGCTGGTGCCGATGGTCTTGAACTTGCCAGCCTTCACGGCAGCCTCGATGCGGCCCACGTTGAAGAACAGGCAGGCATCGCGTTCGGCGGACATCATGTCCTCGTACTTCGCGCCCATTTCCACGTTGTACTGGTTGGTGGCGGCCAGCTTGCCGTCGTATGACGTGGCGACCAGATCGCAGTTGCCGTCGATCAGCACTTGCCAGCGCACTTCCATCGTTTCTGCATCGACGCAGGTGAACATCGAGCGGTATTTGCTGATGTCTTCGGTGCCGGTGTTGGGCAGGGGAATCGCAAACTCACCGCCGCAGAACACGCGGGTGGTGTAGTTGATGGCGGGGTCCACCGGGTCGGCCTTGTCGGGGAAGATGCCGTGAAAGCCCTGCACGTTGGGCAGCTCGGTGATCTTGTCGCACACGAAGTAATCGAGGCGAATGCGCGCGATACGGCTGTTGATCTTGTCGTTAATCCAGGCGTAGCGGCCGTCGTAGTTGCCGTCTTTGTACGAAGCGTGCGTGTGGTGGGTATCGGCCACCGTGTACTTCAGGCTGCCGTCGGGCTTGGTGCCCATCACAGCCTTGGATTCGTTCGTGATGCCCCAGCCCACCAGTGCGTCGGGCACAAAGCAAGGGATGCGTGTGATCTCGCGGCCCGAGGGCAGGCCCAGCACGCGCATGTCGCCCGTGTGGCCGCCGCTCCAGAGGCCGTAGTAGGTGTCCAGCTCGCCGGGCTTGAGGTGCACGTTGGCGCCAGCGGCGGCATGGCTGGCCGCAGGTGCTGCAGGGGCGGGGGCCGCAGGCGTTGCAGCGCTGGGCTTTTCGTTGCATGCGGCGACGCCTGCAGTCAGCCCGACCAGGGCCGCCGTGTTGATGAAGCTGCGTCGGCCCAGGCCAGCAGCGGGAAGGGGACTGTCTTTTCTCTCGGTCATGGTTTTCCTCTTTGGGATCGCTCAGTTGAAAAGGGGTGGTGCGCGTGCAGGGGGGCTGAACGCCACCCCTGTGCGTGGAAAAAGTGGTGTGTGAAAACGGGGCTGGAAGGTGGGGGCTGCAGCAGTGGTTGCCGCTGCGAGATGGGTGGTGGGTGGCGTGTCGGCCGCGAGGCACACAGGGCAATCGAGGCCCGTGGCGTCTGCCGCTACCAGGCCCTCAGCGGTCTTCACCACCAGCTTGGCGCTGCCTGTGCCGGAGCCGGAGCAGACCAGCTCCATGCTTCGCGGCACTACCAGCGGTGAAGCCACCGCAGCAGCCAGCGCCATGACAAACCACGCCAGCACCCAAAGGCGCAGTGTTCGCAGGTTGTGATGGCTTTGCATGGCACGGATAATAGATTCACGTAATATGAATCAATTTGATCTGGATCATGCTTTGGCGGCGCTCGCCTCTGCCCAAAAGTGCCTCTTGCACCTACAGTCAATGCACCGGTCTGAAGCGGTGCCTGTGCAATGCCCGTAGGGGTTTTTCAGGCCGAGTGCTGGACGCATTTCGTCGCGTTTCTCGCGCAGCCACAGGCCCTCTCAGATTTTTCTAACCCCAAGAACAGGATGTATGCGATGCAAAAGAAAACCGTGATGGTCGCCGTAGCGATCTTGGCCACACTGCTGGCCGGTTGTGGCGACAAGAAGTCGGAACCTGCTCCGGTGGCTGCACCCGCTGCGGTGACGGCCCCAGCGCCCGCAGCGGCCCCTGCTGCACCGGCTGCCGCAGAGAACGAACTGGGCAAGAGCGTGTTTGGCAAGACCTGCGCCATGTGCCATGCCGCTGGCGTGGCCGGTGCCCCCAAGCCGGGCGACAAGGCCGACTGGGGTCCACGCATTGCCCAGGGCAAGGACACGATGTACAAGCACGCGATCGAGGGCTTTACCGGGGCGAAAGGCATGATGCCTGCCAAGGGGGGCTCCGCCAATCTGACCGACGCCGAGGTCAAGGCCGCCGTGGATTACATGGCCGACAAGTCGCTCTGAGCGGAGGCGCCATGCAGCAAGCTTCTCTGCCCCCTCAGGGTCTGTCGCGCCGTCGCATGGTGATGGCATTGCCCTTGCTGGGTGGTGCGGTCTGGGGTGGTGGCGCGTCAGCGGGCGCACGGGTGGTGTCTGAACGCAGCTCGCGTCCCCTGATGGGAACGCAGGTGGATATGGCCGTGGAGGGTGTTGATGGCCCGCAGTTGCGCCGCGCCATGGACCGGGCCTATGCAGAGATGCAGAGGCTGGAAGCGCTCATGAGCCGCTACCAACCCCGCAGCGTGGTCAGTCGCATCAATCTGGCTGCAGGCGTGACGCCAGTGATGGTTCCGGCCGAGGTCATGGCGGTACTGCAGAGTGCACAGCGTGTGTCGGCAACAAGCCGTGGGGCCTTTGATGTGACCGTGGGGGCTTTCAAGTCCTGGAACTTCGGCCCTGGCGACAAAGTGGTGCCAGGGGCCAGCGAGATCGCGCGGCAACTGCCCCTGGTGGATGCGCGCGGCCTGGTGCTGGACGTGGCCGCTGGCACGGCCTTCCTGGCCCGCCAGGGCATGGCGCTGGACCTGGGGGGCATCGCCAAGCTACCGATCCTGGAAGCCGGCATGAACATGCTGCGCTCCGAAGGGGTTGAGAACGCCATGATCAACGGTGGTGGCGACGTGCTGACCCACGGGCTGTGGCAAGGCAGGCCCTGGCGTGTGGGGCTGCGCGACCCGCGTTCCCCCGAGCGCCTGCTGGGTGTGGTGGCCGTGGCGGGCGCCGGTGTGGTGGCCTCGTCGGGCGACTATGAACGCGTCTTCTTCCACCAAGGCCAGCGCCAGCACCATGTGCTCAATCCGCGAACAGGGCGCCCGGCATCGGGCGTGCATGGCGTGAGCCTGGTGGCGCGCGACGTGGCGGCCGTCAACGGACTGGGCGCCGCGTTGATGGTGCAGGGCCCGCAGGCGGGCAGGGCACTGGCGCAGCGCATGCCGGGGCTGGCCGTGCTGATCGCTGGGCAGGACGGTGGTGTCTGGCAGTCCACCGCCATGTCGGCGTTGCTGGAGCCAGTGCCGTCCTGAACCTGCTGCGGTTTAGTCAGCCCGGGGCCTGGGCCTGCTCGCAATGCACCTGCAGCAGCTCACGCTCGGCCAGCGTCGCGCCAAAACGCACGGCGCTCAGGCAGCCGCCCCACACGCAGCCCGTGTCCAGTCCGAGCAGATCGCTGCGGTTGAGCCAGCCCAGCGTGGACCAGTGACCGAAGGCCATCAGCGTGCCCGCTGTGCGCCGCCCTGGCACGTCGAACCAGGGCATGAGGCCGGGCGGGGCGGCGCTGGCGCTTTCGGTGCTTTCAAAATCCATCACGCCGTCGGCGGAGCAAAAGCGCAGCCGGGTGAGCGCATTCACGATCACCCGCAGGCGATCCGTGCCGGTCAGATCGTCACTCCAGTGGTCGGGGATGTTGCCGTACATGGCGTGCAGAAAATCGGGCAGGTCCGGGCCGCGCAGTACTGCATGGACTTCGTCCGCGTACGCGAGAGTCTCTGCGGCCGTCCAGGTGGGCAGCACACCGGCATGCACCATCAGCAGCGTTTGCCCCGCATGCGTGTGGGTGCGGGCCAGGGGCTGCTGGCGCACCCAGTCGAGCAGGGCAGCGCGGTCGGGGGCGTCCAGCACCGTGCCCAGCGTGTCGCGCCGCGAGGGCTTGCGCGCACCGTGTGCGGCGGCCAGCAGGTGCAGGTCGTGATTGCCCAGCAGGCATCGGATGGCGTCGCCATGGCGCATGCAGCGGCGCAGCACGGCGGCCGAGTCAGGCCCTCGGTTGACGAGGTCACCCAGCAGGTAGACCGTGTCGCGGCTAGGGGAAAAGCCGATGGTGTCCAGCAGGCGGTCCAGCGCGGCGTCGCAGCCCTGGATGTCGCCGATACAGTAAAGCGCCATGGTGATCTTTATGAGTGAAGCACGGATTTTCTGCTGATCGCGTCGCCGACCTTGCTCAGCATGTGCCGGAGCTGGGCGTTGAGGCCGAGGACGCGCGGTGTCCGCATGGACGGGCGGCGAAATTTCTGCCCGAAACCCTCAATGGGGTGGAGTTGCTGGAGCAGTTACGGGCCCGTTCTGGGCGCATGGTGGTTGTGGGCGATGAATATGGTGTGGCGCAATGCATCATGACCCGCGCCATTTACTGAAAGCCATTCCCGTTGAATTGCAGCCCGGGGGGCCTCGATGCCTGGGCCCCGCAGCGCGATGACGGAAGCTGGCTGTTGGATGGCTGGGGATGTCCTGCATAACCCTCGCGAGGCGGTGGTAGTGCGGATCGGGATGGGACGCAAGGCGTCTTTTCTTGCCAATAGCCCAGCTATTGGCAAGAAAAGCAACGCAGCGAACCGCCCGAGGCCGCGCTATCACAGACCGCGGGGAGTTATGCAGGTCATCCCTGGATACCGGTGTCGGAACTCAAGGCGCGCCTGGATATTCGCAATTTACCGGGTGAGGGCCGTGGTCGCTATAACACGCGGGCGGCCCGTTTGAGGGAAGAAACGGGGCATTTGATGGAAGTGGGCGACCGCATTCGGTGCATGGGCTGGGTATTTGAGGTGCTGGCGCTGGAATGCAAGCGTATCGACAACGTATTGCCCCAGCCAGAAGACGGAACCCCGATCGCCTCCAGCAAGCATCAATACCCCGGTTGTTCAGCCAGACGCAAACCATGCATCAATGGGTGTTGGGGGTTAATGCCAAGAATTTTTAATGAAATTCTGAAAGTGGTTGCACAAAAAAGGCACATTATTCTTATAATTCGCGGGTCTTCACCCTTATCCAAAATTCAGACACCATGACCAGCTACAAAGAACTGTTGAAGCAGCGCGAAGCCCTTGAGCAACAAATCAGTGAAGCCCGGCGCCGGGAACTGTCGGACGCTGTGTCGCAGGTCCGTTCACTGGTGGCCGAATATGGGCTGACTGCCCAGGACGTGTTCCCCACCGGCAAGGCGTCTGGCAAGACAGGTCGCAGTTCTACGGCCGGCACCAAGGTGGCGCCCAAGTACCGCAACCCCGCCACCGGCGAAACCTGGACAGGCCGTGGCAAGGCTCCCAAGTGGATTCAAAACGAAAACCGCGAAAAGTTTGTGATTTAAGGGTCTTTGCCCTGCATTAAAAAAGCCCGCTGATGCGGGCTTTTTTAATGGGCTACTCTTGGCCAGGACAAAAGGTGCTCAGACGGGTGGCGCCTCGACAACGGTACGCACTGTGCGACGAACAGGAAATGCATGTGCGGTAACTTCGTGCGCAGTGTCTGCGATTTATCGGCAGCGCAATGCGCTTTGTGGAGCCATTTTGTGAATCGGATGGTCATCGTTTTAATTTTGAACTGCGCGCATTGATTGCACCCTCACAGTGCACAGGCATTACGTTCAGCCTTCTGCAACCCCGGGGTTTTCCTGCGCAATCTTGCGCAATACCTGTGCCGTGAAATCGTCCGCCGGAAAGAAGGATTCCACAGCCAGCTCCTGCAAGGTCACATCCACCGGCGTTCCGAATATCGTGGTGGTGCTGATGAGGGAGAGCATTCCATGCACGCTTTCAAAGCAGAACGGCATTACCACGCCCAGCATTTCACCTGCCAGTACCAGGGCATCGGATTCCGGCGGGGCGGGATATTGCAGCAGTTCTGCCTGCAGTGCGATCAGTGCCGGGTCGGCCGTGGCCTGTATCTGCTGGCGCAGGCGTTCAAACAGGTGCGCCCGCCACTGCGCCAGATTGGCGATGCGCGGCGCCAGCCCCTGGGGGTGCAGGCTCAGCCGGAACACGTTGACAGGTGGCACCAGCAGTTCGGGACTGACGTGGGCAGACAGCAGGGCCAGCGCGGCGCGGTTGGTGGCCACCACGTTCCAGCAGCGGTCGAGGGCAATGGCGGGGCAGGGTTCGTGGCCCTTGAGCACCAGTTCCACCGCCTGGCGCGCCGCGGCCAGCGCAGGGTCGTCCAGCGCGCGTTCGCGGTACATGGGGGCGTAGCCGGCGGCCACCAGCAGGGCGTTGCGCTCACGCAGTGGAATGGCCAGGCGCTCGCACAGGCGCAGCACCATGTCGCGGCTGGGGTTGGTGCGGCCGGTTTCCATGAAGCTCACATGGCGCGTAGAGATGTCCGCCTCGTCGGCCAGCTCCAGCTGGCTCAGGTGCCGCTGCTGGCGCCAGGTGCGCAGGTGGTCGCCAAACGAGGTGGGCCCCGCCGGTGCCACGCGGTGCGGCAAAGGATGGCGCGGAGAGCGGTGAGAGGACGGTGCGGTGGAGGTCATGGCCGCCATCCTAGGCGCTAACCGCACACGGGCCATTACCTGGCAGGTCATCGACGCGGTGCGCCAGGGCGGGAACGATGGAGCCTTCTTTCTTCCTCAACCAAGGAGCTTTCCATGTTCAAGCTGATGTCCTCCCCCCGATTCCTGCGCGCCGTGGTCTGGTTCGATGCCTCCACGGGGGTTCTGCTCGGCGCCCTGCACCTGCTGCTGACAGCGCCCCTGGCCGAGTGGCTGGGCCTGCCGCCCGGGCTGCTGCAGGTGACGGGCGCCATGCTGCTGGGCTATGCCGCCCTGGCCATAGCGATTGCCCGGTCTGAGCCCATGCCGCGTGGCTGGCTGTGGGTGCTGATCGTGGGCAACTTGGCCTGGGCGTTGGCCAGCCTGTTGCTGCTGCTGGGCTCCACGCTCACGCCCACCTTGCTGGGCCAGGCCTATTTGCTGGTGCATGTGGTCTCGGTGGCCATGCTGGCCGAGCTGCAGTGGTTTGGCGTGCGCCGCCTGCCAACCTGGGCTGCGGCGTGATGGAGATCGGATGTTTGCTCCTGAAAATATAGCTGCTTGCGCTTGTCCATCAAGCGCCAGGGGCATTTTTTTTGCCGATATCGGGCACGGGTGGCGTGGATCGGGCGACCCGACCACGCCGCACAGGGTTGGGGGCCGCGTTTGCATAGCCCCACGATTGCACCGCCATGCAGGACTGCCAGAATAGGCTTTGTTGCCTTTCACAGGAGTTTGCCATGGCCGTATCACGCAAGTTGTCGCCCAAGCCCGCCCGCCACGCGTTTGCCAACACCCTCAAGAGTTTCAAGACAGCGTCTGGCAAAGAAGGCCAGTTCTACTCGCTGCCCGCGCTGGCCAAGCAGTTCCCCCAGATCCAGCGCTTGCCCGTGTCGATCCGCATCGTGCTCGAATCGGTGCTGCGCAATTGCGATGGCCGCAAGGTGACCGCCGAGCATGTGCAACAGCTTGCGCACTGGGCGCCCAATGCCGCGCGTACGGACGAGATTCCGTTTGTCGTCTCCCGCGTGGTGCTGCAGGACTTCACCGGCGTGCCGCTCTTGGCCGACCTGGCCGCCATGCGCAGCGTGGCCGTGAAACTGGGCAAGAACCCCAAGAAGATCGAGCCGCTGGTGCCCGTGGACCTGGTGGTAGACCACTCCATCATGGTCGACCACTACGGCAAGAAGAATTCGCTCGACCTGAACATGAAGCTCGAATTCCAGCGCAACCGCGAGCGCTACGAATTCATGAAGTGGGGCATGCAGGCCTTCGACACGTTTGGCGTGGTGCCGCCGGGCTTTGGCATCGTGCACCAGGTCAACCTCGAATACCTGGCGCGCGGCGTGCACAAGCGCAAGGACGGTGTGTACTACCCCGACACCCTCGTGGGCACCGACAGCCACACCACCATGATCAACGGCATTGGCGTGGTGGGATGGGGCGTGGGTGGCATTGAGGCCGAGGCCGCCATGCTGGGCCAGCCGGTGTACTTCCTCACGCCCGACGTCGTGGGCTTTGAGATGACGGGCCAGCTGCGCGAGGGCGTGACCGCCACCGACCTGGTGCTCACGGTGACCGAACTGCTGCGCCAGCACAAGGTGGTGGGCAAGTTCGTGGAGTTTTTTGGTGAAGGCACGCGCACCCTGGCGTTGCCCGACCGGGCCACCATCGGCAACATGGCGCCCGAATACGGCGCGACCATGGGGTTCTTCCCGGTGGACGAAAAGACCATCGACTACTTCAAGGGCACGGGCCGCACCAAGGCCGAGATCGAAGCGTTTGAGGCCTACTTCAAGGCCCAGGGCCTGTTCGGCGTGCCGCTGGCGGGCGAGGTGGACTATTCGCAGGTGGTGAAGCTCGACCTTGGCAGCGTCACGCCCAGCCTGGCTGGCCCCAAGCGCCCGCAAGACCGCATCGAACTGGGCAAGGTCTGCAGCCAGTTTGCCGACCTGTTCAGCAAGCCCAATGCACAAAATGGTTTCAACCGCCCGGCCGAGCTGCTGCACACGCGCCACCATGTCCGGGCCAGTGATGCTCCTGTCGATGTGGGCGCTCCGGCAGAGGTGCCAGCGCCATCGGGTGCACCGCGATTCATCGTGGAGATGGAGCAGAACAAGCCCACGCTGGCGGCCGCGCATGCCGAAGTCCCCGCCCAGCAAGCCAGCCGCACGGGTGACGTGACCGTGGGCAATGGCGACGTGCTGATTGCCGCCATCACCAGCTGTACCAACACCAGCAACCCCAGCGTGCTGCTGGCCGCAGGCCTCTTGGCCAAGAAGGCAGTGGAGGCGGGGCTCAAGGTCAAGCCGCACATCAAGACCTCGCTCGCCCCTGGCTCACGCATCGTCACCGAATACCTCACGCAGACCGGCTTGCTCCCTTACCTGGAAAAGCTGGGCTTTGCGCTGGCCGGTTACGGCTGCACCACCTGTATCGGCAATGCGGGCGACCTCACGCCCGAGCTGAACGAGGCCATCACCAGCAACGACCTGGTGTGTGCCGCGGTGCTGTCGGGCAACCGCAACTTCGAGGCGCGCATCCATCCCAACCTCAAGGCCAACTTCCTGGCCAGTCCGCCGCTGGTGGTGGCCTATGCCATCGCCGGCACGGTGCTCAAGGACCTGATGACCGAGCCGGTGGGCAAGGGCAAGGGTGGCAAGGACATCTACCTGGGCGACATCTGGCCCAGCAGCGAAGAGGTGCACGCCCTGCTCAAGTTCGCCATGAACGGCAAGGCCTTCCGCGAGAACTACGCCAAGGTGGCCACCGACCCTGGCAAGCTGTGGGAAAAGATCAAGGGCGTGAGCGGCACCGCCTACACCTGGCCCGCCAGCACCTACATTGCAGAGCCTCCGTTTTTTGCACAGTTTGCTCTTGAAAAAGGAGCTGCTAACGAAGATCCATCAAGCGCTGGAGGCCAAAATGATGCCAAACTTCCATCGGTGATCGGTGCCCGCATCATGGCGCTGTTTGGCGACTCCATCACCACTGACCACATCTCGCCCGCAGGCTCCATCAAGGAAAGCTCACCCGCTGGCCAGTGGCTGCGGCAGCATGGCGTTCAAAAGGCTGACTTCAACAGCTACGGCGCGCGCCGGGGCAACCACGACGTGATGGTGCGCGGCACCTTTGCCAACGTGCGCATCAAGAACCTCATGATCCCGCCCACTGCCGACGGCTCGCGCGAAGAGGGTGGGGTGACGGTGTTCCAGAACGAAGGCGCGCTGCAGGGCGAGAAGATGTTCATCTTCGATGCCGCCATGCAGTACATGGCGCAAAAGACGCCCACGGTGATCTTTGCGGGCGAGGAATACGGCACCGGCTCCAGCCGCGACTGGGCCGCCAAGGGCACGCAGCTGCTCGGCATCAAGGCCGTGGTGGCGCGCAGTTTTGAGCGCATTCACCGCTCCAACCTGGTGGGCATGGGGGTGCTGCCGCTGCAGTTCAAGGCGGGCGAATCGTGGGAGACGCTGGGCCTCATGGGCAATGAGCTGATCGATGTGGTGCCCGACCCGGCGCTCACACCACAAAGCGACGCGCAACTGGTCATCCGCCGCGCGGACGGCTCGCGCCAGGAAGTCACCGTCACGCTGCGCATCGACACACCCATCGAGGTGGACTACTACCAGGCCGGCGGCATCCTGCCGTTTGTGCTGCGCCAGTTGTTGCAGGGGTGACACTGCCCTGTCGGCGGTGCAGGGCACCGGCATCGTCGGCAACGGGGCTTCGGCCCCGTTTTGCATGGAGCCCAATGGTGTGGGGAAACACGCACCCCCGCGCCTTACTCGTCGATACACTTGTGACGCTATGTAGAACCCGGTAGAAACACTCCAGACCATGCCGCTGTCGTCCTCACCCACCCGCACCCCGCCTGCGCGTTCACCGTGGGCGGATGCGCCCGCCCTGACTGTGGTGCTGGTGGTCGCAGCATTGACGCTGGTGATCGTGCCAGTGGCCCAGATGCTGGGGCCGGGGGCGGGTTCCCAGCACGGCCTGGAGCCGTTTATGGAACTGGTTGCAGTGCTGTTGGGGTTGCTGGTGGTATCGGTATCCCTGCACACACTGGACCCGTCCGAGCAGGCCCGGGCCAATGTGCTGGTGGCAGGCTTTGGTATCGCGGCGGTGTGCAATTTTCTGCACGGCGTGCTGGCACATTCCACGCCCGTGCACATGCCATCGGGCACGGCTCACATCTCACTGTGGCTGAGCAGCTGGGCGCGGGTGGTCGAAGTCGTCACCCTGCTGCTCACAGCCGCGCGGCTGGCAATGCCCGGCCCGGCCAAGGTCTGGCTGGCCGCCTCGGGCGTGGTGGCGCTGCTGCTGGTGGGCTCGGCCATGGGGCCCCTGCCTGGCTGGTTTGCCGCTGCGGCGGGCGGGTCATTGCGGCAATACCTGGCCTTTGTGCTCGTGGTGGCGCTGGGCGTAGCCGCAGTATGGCTCCACCGCAATCCGGGTCGGCGCGAACGGGTGTTTGCCTGGGCCGCCGTGTCCTTTCTGGGGGGGGAGCTGGTGGTGGGCCTGATGGGTGGGCATTCGTCCATCGGGGGGCCGTTGGCGCACGGTCTGCGGGTTTTGGCGTATGCGTTGTTGTACCAGGCTGTTTTTGATGCGGGCATACGGGCGCCGTTCGCCCGTGTGCAGGAGGCCGAGCGGCGCCTGCGCGAGAGTGAAGGGCGTCTGTCGCTGCTTGGGCGCAACCTGCCCCACAGCGTGTTGTTCCAGGTGGTGCGCGAGCTGGATGGCAGCTCACACTTTGTGCACATGGGCGATGCGATCGAGCGGCTCAATGGGGTGACGGTGCAAGAGGTCATGGCCGATTTCCGGGTGTTGTATCGCCAGGTGTTGCCCGAAGACATCGACCGCCTGCGACAGGCCGAGCGGCAGTCTTTTCTGACCATGACCAGCATGGAGGCCGTTTTTCGCGTGCGCCGCACCGATGGCCAGATACGCTGGATGCACCTGAGTTCATCGCCCCGTCTGCTCGACGACGGGCGTGTGCTGTGGGATGGTGTACAGACCGACATCACGGCCCACCGCCTGGCCGAGGAGGCTGCGCATGCCCACGAAGCGCTGATGGCCAACATGCTGCGCCAGGTGCCCGGCGGTGTGGCGCGCTTGGACCGGGATCTGCGCGTCTTGTATGTCAATGCGCAGCAGGCAAGCTGGCTCTACCGCAAGCCCGAGGAGCTGCAAGACCGCCTGCTGCAGGAGGTGATCCCGGCCGATGTTTTCGCCCGTATGCAACCCCATTTCGCCAAGGCCTTTGCGGGCGAGACGGCCGTGTTCGAGAACCGCATGGACGGGCCTGACGGCCTGCAGGTTCGCCACACCACCATCGCGCCCGAGAGCGTTACCGAGCAAGGCGTGCCTGCCGTTGTGCTGTTTGCCTACGATCTGACCGGGCTCAAGCGCGTGGAGGCCGAGCTGGCCGACCAGAAGGCCCATCTGGCCCGCGTGGTCAACGCCATGCCCGACATGGTGTTCTTGAAGGATGCCAGCGGCGTGTACCTGTCCGTCAATCCGGTGTTCGAGCGATTTGCGGGCAGGTCGGAGCGGCAGATCGTGGGCTGCAACGATTTTGACCTGGTGGCCCCCGCCGAGGCTGAGCGCTTTCGCAAATATGACCAACGCGCCATGCAGGCCTGGCAGCCGCTGGTTTACGAAGAAACACTGACCTTTGCCGAAGATGGCTACCGAGGCCAGTTCGAGACCATCAAGACCCCCATCCGTGACCTGACCGGCCGGGTGACGGGGGTGCTGGGGGTGTGCCGCGACATCACAGACCGCAAGCGCGCAGAACAAGAAATCGAGCGCCTGGCCTTCTTCGACGCCCTCACAGGCCTGCCCAACCGCCGCCTGCTGCTGGACCGCCTGCAGCGCTCCATCGCCGCCTGCCAGC
>NZ_CAKASI010000005.1:0-648916 GCF_916855635.1 Acidovorax sp. Leaf73 | reverse complement strand
AAAAAAAGGAGGACCTACCGAAGCATCCACCCTATAGTTATCCACAGTTGGCTTCAAATGGAACCAGCTCTAGCCCCTGGTCAATGTTCGACTGGCACTGCTGATCACGTTTGCACTGGCACTAACACAATAACAACTGAATGTCCCAAAAAAGGCAGGATTCTGATGAGCATAGAGCTGGTTATTGCGATTGGTGGGTGGGCATTCAGTGTGGTTACGGCGGTGATCGCATACAAGGCAAGCACGCGTGTTCATAGTGAAACCACACGGGACAGTGACAAGGACATTTTCGTCGCCTCGGTCACCAACGAGCGCGCAAAGTGGCGCGAGGATCTCCGAAAGAACGTTGCCGAGTACTTGAAGCAGTGCGTCAGCCCCACTCCTGACATGCCTGAGCTGATTCGACTGAAAACCGACATCATTTTGAGACTTAACCCACGAGCCAGAGACTCCAGCATGGCGGAGAAGCACAAGTTCGATCTGCAAATCATGCAAGCCGTGAATGCGCTGTTCAATCAGGTGGCTCAGGCGCCGATCTCGCTGGCGAACCCGACGTTGGCTGAGCTGGAAAAGGCGACTCAGGAACTGCTGAAGCAAGAGTGGCAGAAGTCAAAGGATGAGGCTGCTACTGGCCGCGAGCGCAGCAGGACTCGCTCCAACACCAGCGCCAACCAAGTCTGAGCCTGAAGTGCGTCAGGTTGAAGGCGGCAGCACGACGAGCCTTTTACCCTCGCACATTGCGCACTCCGTTGGCTTGCTAACGTTTTGCTCGACGGCCAACGCCAACGTTTGCGATCCATGCTGACGGAAAGCGCTGAGTGAAGCCTCTAACGTGGCCCAGACCCGCAGCCAAGAGCCTGCTGGTTCGCGCGTGGTGACCTACAAGTCCAACGCCGACCGCGCTGCAGTGCGTGCCCAGGCTGCCGAAGCCGTGCGTACCGGCCAGATCCCCCACGGCGAATTCAGCGCCATGTAATTCGTAGACCAACTGCTTGAGTTGGATTGAAGCAGTTGCGGGACTTCCCATGGTGGTGGCACTTTGCATTTGCGGGTGCTGTTGCCATGGGGAGTGTTAACTGAACCGCAGGGGCGGGCAGGCAGAAAGGGCTCCCTTCGGGAGCCCTTTCTGTTTGTGGGCCCTATCTCTGCAAGCAGCTGTAAAACCCTGCGGGATCCGAGCATTCGGGCCAGGAGTGAGAGATGAACGGTGCTCCAATCGGGCTCCGTCAAATTCGACTCGAATGCTACTTCTGTGAATCGCTTGTTCTCTTGGCCAGGTCGCGTACGCCTGGCAGCGGTGCTGGCCCTGTCTCTCGTCAGCGTTGCTCTCCCGAATCTTTCCTGGGCGCGGTCTCCGCAGTTCGACAGTGCGGCCCTGCTCACTCCCGAGCCCACTTCGTTTGCGCAGTGTCCGCAGTTCTTTGCGAATGGCACACCACCCGCCATCACGCCCCGGCCGCAGTTGCGGGAGCTTTGCTATGAAGCTTTTGCGGTGCTGCACTCCGGAACCACCAAGACACCGGTGTTCGTAGCCCAGCGCCTGAACCGCAGGCTCATCGAGGATGCCGATGAGAAGCGGGCCAAACGGTTCTTTGCGGATGCGCGACTCCCAAGTGGCGAACGGGCGGAGCTGGAGGACTACAAGAACTCAGGCTACAGCCGGGGGCATATGGCGCCTGCGGGAGACATGCCGACGCCAACGGCCATGGCGCAGAGCTTCAGCTTGGCGAACATGGTTCCCCAAAACGCTCAGCACAACGGTGGCGCCTGGAACAAGATCGAGCAGGACACGCGGCACTACGTGAAGCGGGCCAAGGGGGATGTGTTTGTGATCACGGGGCCGGTGTTCACGGATGCAGGACCACGCATCGGGGCCAATGGGGTGAAGGTGCCGACCTATCTGTACAAGCTGGTGTACGACGCAACCACCCAGAGGGCCTGGGCGCACTGGCAGGAGAACCGTGATGGGGAGACGGTGGGGCGGCCGATCAGCTACCAAGAGTTGGTGAAGAGAACAGGAGTGGAATTTTTGCCAAGAATCGCACTGCAGCATTGAGTGGCCTCGGTCTTCGACGCGAAGCAAGATCTGGCTGCCGGCGAAGAAGTCACCACGAAGCCTATAGTCGAAAAATGGGCACCTGCACGAGCAAGCAAGTCGGCAACATTTTCGGCGCCGATGCCTAAGGACTCGTGAATTGCGCCTTACAGGCTTGCAGCAACAGCTAACAAGGTATGCAGCGAAGCCACTGTGGGCATTCGCACAAGCAGATCGGACTACCAGATTGCGAACGCTTCCCCAGCAGACCCTGCCTTGACCTCCGTCGTGCCACGTCCCTCACTCGTCCGCTGCGAGATGTGTGCCACGACGGTCCTGGCAGCGGAGCGGTCACTTGGATCGCGAAATACAGAGAGTATTAGCCGCACCCATAGCTTCGCTAAAACTGAATGGCAGCAGTCAGCCCAAACAGCCTCACCAGACCATCCAAGAACGCTCTCCTCTTGGCCCAGGGACAAGTGGTGCTGCTCAAAAATCGGTGGAGCTTTCACGGATGGCCCGGCCATACAGTTTTTTGACCCTAAGCATGCACGGAAAGATCACCTGGCAATGCGTCAAATTCTGGCAACGATCTGGCAACGACGTAACAACAAAAAAGCCTTGCTACATTTTCTGCAGCAAGGCTTTCACTGTTCACAAGGTGTTGGTGGTAGGACGTACAAGATTCGAACTTGTGACCAACGGATTAAAAGTCCGCTGCTCTACCAACTGAGCTAACGTCCCAACCGGTTGCAATCAATCATGACTGACTGCTGCAAAGCCTTGGATTATAGCGTCGTTTTTTCAGTGATTTTGGAAGTTGCGGCAAGTTTGTCCAATACCCACCCTGCAGCGCACTGACCAAAGGTCGCCGTCACTGCAACGACCGAACCGTATCCATGGCAGTTCAGAGAACCATCGCCATCCACATTGCAGGACGCATCGGGAGGCACCACGGCTTCTCTGCTGAAGACGCAGGTCACTCCGATTTTTTTGCCATCACGGGCCGCCCGATGGTGCTTGCGCAAGCGATAGCGCAGTTGCGCCAGCAGAGGATCGTGGGTCGTCAAAGCAAGATCATCCACATCCACTTTGTGCGCATGGCGCTTACCGCCAGCCGCCCCGACCGTGATATGCAGAGCCTTCTGGGCTTGAGCCCAGGCCGCGATGGTCGTTTTGGCCTGCACCTGATCACACGCATCAATCACCGCATCAACGGACTGAGGAAGCAAACCAAGCCAATTGTCTGCATCCACGAATTCCTCCACGCAGTGGACGCTGCATTGAGGGTGTATTTGCGCAATCCGATCGCGCATTGCAAGAACCTTGGCCTGGCCGACGGTATCGGTAAGCGCATGGATTTGGCGATTGATGTTCGACTCAGACACGTGGTCGAGGTCAATCAATGTGATCTGCCCTACCCCACTGCGTGCCAAGGCTTCAGCAGCCCAAGAGCCCACCCCCCCGACACCCACCACCACCACATGCGCCCGGCGGATACGCCGAGCGCCTTGTACGCCGTACAGCCGTTCCAGTCCGCCAAAGCGACGCTCCAGCGCTGCATCTTCAACATTCCCTGCCGGGGCTTGCAAAGGCGCTTCGCCGACCATTACTTCAATCGGGAAAGGCGCTCTTTGGCCGCCACAGCCGCCTCGGACTGCGGGTAGGCGCGCACAAGGTCTTCCAGGGTCTTGCGGGCAGTTCGCGTGTCTTTGAGTTCAATCTGGCAGTTGGCAATGGACAAAGCCGCCTCTGGCGCCCGCGCATGAGCCGGGGCATCAGACAGCATCAGCTTGAAATTACCAATGGCTTCCTTATAGTCCCGGGTAGCGTATTGGGCATTCCCAAGCCAGAAACGCGCAGACGGTACAAAGCCGCTGCGCGGATACTGCCGCACAAAGGCTGCAAATGCTGCCCCAGCTTCTGGGAACTTGCCTGAACGAAACACAGCCAGTGCGGCTTCAAAGTCCTTTTTCTCAGCAGGATCTGCCTGGAACTCCTGGCCGTCCAAGGTCACCTTCACAGGTTCAAACTGACGCAGGCGCTCGTCTACCCCCTGGGCGATGTCTTTCTGGCGCCGTTGCAGGTCGGCAGCATCGCGCAACAGCTGTTCGTTCTGGCCGCGAAGTGTGGACTGCTCCGTGCGCAGCGTGTCAATCTGACCTTGCAGATCCAGCAGACTGCGCCGCAGCTGGGCGTTCTCTTCACTGAGCCTGCGCACTTCCTCTGCGGACCGTTGCTGAGACAGTTGCATGCCATCCACGCGCTGCCGCATTTCGAGAATGGCGCGGCGGGCTTCGCCATCCTCAAAAATTGCGGCATAGCCCGTGGGCAGCAAGGCCACGGACAGCATCACTGCCGCCAGCGCCTTGAGCGGGTAGGACAAAGAAATCGTGCGCATCAACGATAGGACAGTTCAGCCCGGCGATTTTGGGCGTGCGCGTCTTCAGAATTGCCTTGGGCTGCTGGTTTTTCCTTGCCAAAGCTCACAGCTTCCATCTGGCTGTCCTGCACGCCGAGCAGAGCCAGCGAACGGCGCACTGCCTCGGCGCGCTTCTGGCCGAGCGCCAGGTTGTACTCACGACCACCTCGGTCGTCCGTGTGGCCTTCAATCATCAGCTTGCGATTGGTGCCGGCCTTGATGAAACGAGAGTGCGCCTCGATCAGCGACTGAAATTCGGGCTTGATCACGTAGCTGTCGTAATCAAAATAAACGATACGGCTCACGCCCACTGGGCCTGCAGCATCGCGGCCCGACTGGCCGAGGTCCACACCAGCAACACCGCTCTGCGCGGTATTGCCAGAGTTGGCGCCAGTATTACCACCCATGGTAGACGTGGCGTTCTTGTCTTCGACCGGCACATCGTCCAGCTTCACGCCAGAGCTGCATCCGGCAACGAGGGCGACAACGGTAAGGGCAAGGGTAAAACGTTTGATCATCCAAAATTCTCCTGAAAACTTGATACTTGAAAGTGCTGATAAGTTCATTGCTTTTGAAACGGGCCCCAATCGGGCTCACGGATATCGCCCGCCTGCCCCGCGAGCCGGGCCTTGATCTTGCCGTCCAGCGTGGTGGTCATGAGCGCTTCACGCCCTTGCTGCTGGGTGGCATAAACGATAAGGCGGCTATTGGGGGCAAAGCTGGGGTTCTCATCTGCCGTTGTGTCGGTGACCGCATTCACAGTGCCCGAGGACAGGTCCATCACGTGCAGTTTGAAGGCCCCACCGACACGGGAGATGTAGGCCAGCCAGCGGCCATCGGGGCTGACGCTGGGGGAGATGTTGTAGCTGCCGGTAAACGTCACACGTTCCGCGTTGCCGCCAGTTGTGGAGACCTTGTAGATCTGCGGCGCGCCGCCACGGTCGCTGACAAAGTAAATGCTGCGGCCGTCACCGGAGAACATGGGCTCCGTGTCGATGCCAGCGCTTTGCATGAGGCGGCGCGGCTCGCCACCGTTGGCGTCGATGGTGTAGAGCTGAGATCCCCCGTCACGGCTGAGCGTCACGGCGAGGGATCGACCATCCGGAGCCCAGGCAGGGGCACTGTTGGACCCCCGGAAATTGGCAATCAGACGCCTGCGGCCGGAGGCCACATCATGCACATAGACCACCGGCTTGCGCGATTCAAACGACACATAGGCCAGTTGCCCCCCGTTGGGCGACCATGCAGGGGAAATGATGGGCTCCGGGCTCGACAGTGCCGATTGGGCATTCTCTCCGTCAGCGTCTGCCACCCACAGGCTGTACCGGGAGCCTGTCTTGGTGACATAGGCGATACGCGTGGAGAAAATGCCGCGCTCGCCCGTCAGCTTTTCATAGATGAAATCCGCAATGCGGTGCGACACCAGGCGCAGATCGCCTTGGGTGACCACAAAGCTTTGGCCACCAAGGTCCTGCCCCTTCACCACATCCCAAAGGCGAAAGCGCACATCGAAACGCCCATCTGCCAGGCGCGTCACACTGCCAGTAGCCAGGGAGTCCGCACTCTTCTGGCGCCACAGTGCGACATCCGGGCGCGCGGTTTCGTCCAGCACCGCGCCGGAGGCGTCTACCGCGCGGAACTGTCCGCTGCGCTCCAGGTCGGCCTGGACGATGGCCGATATTTTCTGGGGAGACTGCGCCTCGCCCCGGAACGGCGCAATTGCGATGGGCAACTGGGTCAAACCAACACCCGTGACCTCAACGCGAAATTGCGCGAGGGCGGGGAGTGCGGGGGTCGAGATCAGCGCAGCCAGCATGTGGCGGCGCAAGGGATGCGGCAAGGCCGCAGGGGATGGGTGTGTTGGGATTCGATCTGTGGTCATTGGCATCCAGCGGTGGCCGAACAAATGCCGAAAGGCAAACCCGAATGTTACACACAGCGGGGAAACCCCTGTGACAAAACGTGCGACCTCCAAACCTATTCGCACCGATTTCTTGCAGTCCACAACCTGCTGCGCAGAAATATCTCACCGGCACCTTGACCGCCCACAACCGTAGAATCCGGGCCACATGCAAGCCACAGATACGGGCGCCGCGCCTCCCAACACTCCCTCCCCGCCCGCTGCAAGCCTGGCCACACGCCTGCGCCGACTGTCTGTCTACTTTGGCAACCAGCGAATGGCCTGGAGCCTTGCCGTTGTTGCCACCCTCGTCGGCGCGATCACCGAGCCGCTGATTCCCGCATTGCTGCAGCCCCTGCTGGACCGGGGCTTCACGCAAGGCACCCTCCAACTGTGGATGGTGCCACTGGCCATCCTGGGCGTGTTTTTTGTGCGGGGCGTTGCCCAGTTCGTCGGCCAGTACGCGCTGGCACGCATTGCCAACGAAGGCATGCTGACGCTGCGCCAGTCGCTGTTTGACAGGGTGCTGGCTGCCGAGATGGGCCTGTTCTCGCGTCAGTCGGCCAGCACGCTGTCCAACACCGTGGTGTACGAGGTGCAAACCGGCGCAACCCTGCTCGTACAGGCACTGCTAGGGGTGTCGCGCGACGGATTCACACTGGTGGCGCTGCTGGTGTACCTGCTGTACCTCAACTGGCAGCTCACGCTGATCGTCGCCGTGGTCGTGCCGGGCGTGGCGTGGATCATGAAGACCTTGTCCCGGCGCCTTTACCACCTTACCAAAAGCAGCCAGCAGGCCACCGACGAACTCGCCTATGTGGTGGAAGAAAACGTGCTGGCCCACCGCATGGTCCGGCTGCATGGCGCGCAGCCTGGCCAGGCCGGGCGCTTCGCCGCCTTGAGCCAGAGCCTGCGACGCCTGGCGATCAAGTCCACCATCGCCTCCGCCGCCATGACGCCGCTGACGCAGCTACTCGCCGCTGCTGCGCTCTCCGTAGTGATCTGCATTGCCCTGTGGCAGAGCCGTGGCACCGTGGACGCCAAGGATGTCACCGTCGGCGGCTTTGTGTCATTCATCACGGCCATGCTGATGCTTATTGCGCCCATACGCCGCCTTGCCGATGTCGCCAGCCCGATCACGCGGGGTGTTGCCGCCCTGGAGCGGGGGCTGGCACTGCTGGGAGACACCGGAGCCGAAGCGGGCGGCCAGTTCCGCAAGGACCGCGCCCAGGGGGCGCTGGAACTCAAGCAGGTCACGGTGTCATTTGGCCCTGATCACGCCCCTGCACTGGACCACATCAGCTTGCGCGTGGAGCCTGGCGAAATCGTCGCCCTGGTCGGCCCCTCCGGGGCAGGCAAGACCACGCTGGTCAACCTGTTGCCACGGTTTGTGACGCCCGCTTCGGGTGAAATCCTGGTCGACGGGAACCCGTTGCCAGAGTGGGACCTCGGATCGCTGCGCTCCCAATTCGCCATGGTGAGCCAGGACGTGGTGATGTTCAACGACACCATTGCGGCCAACGTGGCACTGGGACACGCGGTGGATGAAGCACGCGTGCAGGCGTGCCTGGCGGCCGCCAACCTGGCCGAACACGTGGCAGCACTCCCCCAGGGCATGCACACGGTGGTGGGTCACAACGCCACGCAGTTGTCGGGGGGGCAGCGCCAGCGGCTGGCGATTGCGCGGGCGCTGTACAAGGACGCCCCCATCCTGATCCTGGACGAAGCCACCTCGGCGCTGGACACCGAATCCGAACGGCTGGTACAGGACGCCCTGCAGCGCCTGATGCAGGGACGTACCACCTTGGTCATTGCGCACCGCCTGTCCACCATCGAGCATGCCAACCGGGTCATCGTCATGGAGCGTGGGCGCATTGCCGAACAAGGCACACACGCTGAGCTGATGGCGATGGGCGGACTGTACGCACGCCTGCAGGCCCGGCCTGCCTCGGGCGAAACCGCCGCATTGCACTGAACACGCTATTGCGTGCTATTGCGCGCCAATCGGCGCGCGACAACGGCCGATCCCAGCGCTACATCTACCACCGGCCCCGGTTGGGCTGGCGCTTGCGGATGGCTGCGGCGATTTTGTCGGCGGATTCGGTACGACTCACCCGCAAGGCAAAGTCGGCGGCCGTGAGCCCCAGCTGGTTCTTGAGCGTGGGGTCCGCGCCCTCATCCAGCAGCAGCTGAACGGCCTCGTTGGAACCGTATTGCGCCGCCATCATGAGGGGCGTGGTGCCGTTGGGTGATGTGGCATCGATGTAAGCGTGGTTTTCCAGCAGCAATGCGATGATGGCTACATGCTGGCGCGAACCTGCAGAGGCCGCATAGTGCAAGGGCGCCCAGCCTGTCTTGTTCACATCCGCATCGCGTGCCAGCAGCGCCTTTACGGCTTCCAGATTGCCCTTGAGGGCCGCCATCATCAAGGGACTTTCGTCCTGCGCATTGCGGGCCTCCACGTTCACCTGGCTGGATGCCAGCAAGGCTGCAAACGCTTTGGACGACCCATTCTGTAAAGCGATGGTCAGGCCCACCTGCCCTTTCGGGTCGCGCGTATTGGGATCAAAACCCCTGCGCAACAGCGCGGCAATGGCAGCATCGTCATCACGCAGGATGGCGACAAAAAAATCCTCATAGGCTCCGGCCCAGATGCCGGGGGCGGCAAGCCCCAGCGCCAGGGTGGCCAGCGCATTGCGGCGATGGCAAATCATGCGGTCACTCCCTTGAACAGAATGTCGAAGTTGCGGCTGGTGGCGTCGGCCACATCCTCCAACGTCAGCCCCTTGGTCTCGGCCACCTGCCGGGCCACATAGGGCACATACGAGGGATTGTTGGTCTTGCCGCGATACGGCACGGGCGCCAGATAGGGGCTGTCGGTTTCGATCAGCGTGCGGTCCAGCGGCACAAAGGCCGCCACGTCGCGCAGCTCCTGGGCGCTCTTGAAGGTCACGATGCCCGAGAAAGAAATGTAGTAGCCCAGATCCAGCGCCGCACGCGCCACCTGCATCGACTCGGTAAAGCAGTGGAAGACACCGCCTGCACGGTTTCCGGGGCCGTCCTCGCCCTCTTCGCGCAGGATGGCGAGGGTGTCGTCCGATGCGCTGCGCGTGTGGATGACCAGAGGTTTCTCACAAACCCGGGCCGCACGGATATGGTTGCGAAAACGGTCGCGCTGCCACTCCAGATCAGCGATGCTGCGCCCGCCCTTGCGGTCTTCCATGCCGTAGTAGTCGAGCCCCGTTTCGCCAATGGCCACTACGCGCGGCAGGGCAGCACGGTCCAGCAGGTCCTGCACCGATGGCTCGGCAATGCCTTCGTTGTCGGGGTGCACCCCCACCGTGCTCCAGAAGTTGTCGTGCGCCATGGCCAGGGCATGTACCCCGTTGAATTCTTCCAGCGTGGTGCAGATGCAAAGAGCCCGGGTGACCTGTGCCTCGGCCATGGCCTGGCGGATGGCGGGCAGCTGGCTCACCAGTTCCGGAAAATTGAGATGGCAGTGCGAATCAGTGAACATGCGGTTTCAAATTAGTCGTTTCTGGGGCGCAACGCGGGCCGTCAAAGGCGGCGCAGCGCTCTGGAGCAAAGATACGCCATCCGCTCCCTCGTCGTGGGCGCCCATAAAAAATGCCGACCAGCCTGCGCAGGTCGGCACGGTGGCGGCGCCAAACTCAGATGGTCTGGGTGGGCCGGTCTGACCCCAGGGATGTGCCCAGCAGCTCCTCGATCTTGGCCTTCAGCTGGCGCGACTTTTCGTCCTTGGGAAACTGGATGCCCACGCCCTGGGTGCGGTTGCCCGCAGCCCGTGCTGGCGTGACCCATGCCACGCGCCCCGCCACCGGATAGCGCTGCGTGTCGTCCGGCAGCGTGAGCAGCACATAGACATCATCGCCCAGCTTGTAGTCCCGCTGGGTGGGGACAAAAATGCCCCCTTCGGCAAAAAAGGGAATGTAGGCCGCGTACAGGGCCCCCTTTTCCTTGATGGCCAGCTGCATGACGCTGGGGCGGGGGGCGGTGGATGGACTGCTCATGGATGGATGGGTGCGGCTCAGTGCTTGGAGTGTAGGGTGTTTCGCGCCTGGGCGACAAGCGCCTCCAGCATGAGGCCAGCATTGAAAGGATGGTCCGCCGTGCGTGCAGCCTTGGCCAGTGCGCGCGACCAGCGGGTCAGAGCACCTAACGGCGGCACCGTCTTGGGCAGGTCTGCGGGTGCAAAGTAGCGCGGCGCGCCGCCTACGCTGGCCGCCAGCAGGTCATGGCAGAGTTTTTGCAGTGCGTCGATCACCTGCGCGGGCGACCAGTCTCCCAAGGCAGTCGCATCGCCCTTGGCCACCGCCTGCGGCAAGGCCGACCAGGCTTGTGGACTTCGGCCCGAGCGCGCCAGTGCCAACGCATCGTCGGGCCGCCCGCCTGCGGCCCGCAAAAACGACACAGCGGCATCCGCAGCGATGCCCTGCCCTTGCAGCCACTGCAGCATCTGGTCCTGTGCGGGCCAGACCATGGTGTGACCCAGGCAGCGGCTGCGAATGGTGGGCAGCAATTGGTGCGCCGCCTCGCTAGCGAGTACAAAGCGCACGTCACCCGGCGGCTCCTCCAGGGTCTTGAGCAAGGCATTGGCCGTGATGTGGTTCATCTGCTCGGCCGGGTACACCAGCACCGCCTTGCCTTTGCCGCGCGCCGAGGTGCGCTGCGAGAACTCCACCGCATCGCGCATGGCTTCCACGCGGATCTCGCGGCTGGGCTTGCGCTTCTTGTCGTCGATGTCCGCCTGGGCCTTTTCCGACAAGGGCCAGCCCAGCGCCATCATCTGCACCTCGGGCATCAGCACACACAGATCGGCGTGGGTGCGCACGTCGATGGCGTGGCAACTGCTGCATTGGCCGCACGCGCCCTGCTCTGTGGGCGCATCGCACAGCCAGGCCCGCACCAGCTCCAACCCCAAGGCGTACTGGCCCAGGCCCGATGGCCCCTGCAACAACCACGCGTGGCCGCGCTGGGCCAGCAGGCTGGTGCGCTGCGCGGCAATCCACGGCGCCAATGCCACTGTGGCCTCGCTCATTGCGGCCCCCCCTGGGACGCCACCATGATCGCCAGCCACCCCTTGCGCACAAACACGCTGGTGAGCTGCTGCCACACGCGGTGGCGGTCTTGGGCCGCGTCCAGGCGTGCAAAGCGCTGCGGCGCTGCAGCGGCGCGGTCGGCATAGCCCTGCGCCACGCGGCGGAAGAACTCGACGGGCTGGGCCTCGAAGCGGTCGGGCACACGCGCACCGGCCAGGCGTTCGGCCGCCACCTCGGGCGCCAGGTCAAACCACACCGTCAAATCGGGTTCACGCATCAAATCTGCCTCTGGCGCAAGTCCAGTCTGCGCAAGACGCTCCAATACTGATAGCACACCAAGATCAAAACCGCGCCCCGCGCCCTGGTAGGCAAAGGTGGCATCGGTGAAGCGGTCGCACAGCACCACGTCGCCCCGCGCCAGGGCGGGCTCGATCACATTGCGCAGGTGATCCCGGCGGGCCGCAAAGATCAGTAGGGACTCGGTGAGCGCATCCATCGGGTCGTTGAGGACCATCTCGCGCAGTTTTTCGGCCAGCGGCGTGCCGCCTGGCTCGCGGCTGACGGTGACAGCACGGCCCTGTGCCCGAAAGGCAGTGGCCAACCCCTCGATGTGCGAGGACTTGCCCGCACCGTCGATGCCTTCAAAGGTGATGAACAGACCGGGTCGTGACATGAAAACCTTGGTGGAAGAATCTACTGCTGGCCGCGTTGGTAGCGGTTGACGGCACGGTTGTGCTCCTCCAGCGACGTGCTGAAGTGGCTGGCGCCATCGCCCTTGGCCACAAAGTACAGGGCGCGCGTGGCGTCCGGCTGCACGGCGGCCAGCAGCGACGCCTTGCCGGGCATGGCAATGGGAGTGGGCGGCAGGCCTGCGCGGGTGTAGGTGTTCCAGGGCGTGTCCGTCTGCAAGTCGCGGCGGCGCAGGTTGCCATCAAACTTCTCGCCCAGGCCGTAGATCACCGTGGGGTCGGTCTGCAGCAGCATGCCCACGCGCAGCCGGTTGGCAAACACGCCCGCAATCTGGCCCCGGTCGCTGGCCTTGCCCGTTTCCTTCTCCACAATGCTGGCCAGAATCAGGGCCTCTTCGGCGGACTTGAGGGGCGTGTCCGCCGAGCGCTGCGCCCAGGCGGCTTCGAGGCGGCGGTCCATGGCATGCATCGCCCGGCGCAACACAGCGATGTCGCTGGAGCCTTTGGCGTAGGTGTAGGTGTCCGGAAAGAAGCGCCCCTCGGGTGGCACACCGGGGCGGCCCAGTTGGGCCATCAGCGCTTCGTCGGTCAGCGTGGCAACGTCGCGCTTGAGCTGATCTTCCTTGGCCAGCGCCTGGCGCACCTGGCGCCAGTTCCAGCCTTCGACCAGGGTGATGGCGCGCAGGCTCTCTTCGCCGCGCACCAGCTTTTGCAGCAGGCTGCGGGGCGTGGTGCCAGGGGGGATTTCATAGTTGCCGGCCTTGATGGCACGGTCCTGCCCCGAGAAGCGGAACCAGGCGTAGAGCATGCGGGCATCCACGCGCGCGCCAGCAGCCACCACATCGCGGGCGACGCCCCGGGGTGTGGTGCCGGGCTCGATGGCCAGCTCCAGAGGCTCGCTGCCGGTCACCAGCGGCTGGTGCAGCCACCAAAAAGCCGCACCACCGGATGCGATCAAAACCAACGCGATCAAAGCCAGTAAACGTCGCACAACCCTGCCGTCTGTGTGTATGAAACAGGGCATCATAATTCAGCGATGACTTACCCCCTGAACGGCATTGCCCCCCTGTCCCACCTGGGCGTGATTCGCGTGGAAGGCGAAGACGCCGCCAAGTTTCTGCACGGCCAGCTCACCCAGGATTTCGCCCTGCTCGGCATGGACCAGGCCCGCCTCGCAGCCTTTTTGTCGGCCAAGGGCCGCATGCAGACCAGCTTCATCGGCTTCAAGCGCAGCGCTACCGAGGTGCTGCTGGTGTGCAGCCGCGACCTGCTGCCCCCCATGCTCAAGCGCCTGTCGATGTTTGTATTGCGCGCAAAGGCCAAGCTGACCGACGCCACCAACGACTTTGCCCTGTACGGTCTGGCGGGAGACACCGTGCCCGACGGCAGCCAGCCCGCCTGGACCAAGGCCGATATCGGCACCGCTTCGGTGGTCCACCTGTACCCCGCCGATGGCCAGCCCCGGGCCCTGTGGGTGGCCCCGGCCGTTGACCCAGCCCCCGCAGGCCCCGCGCTGGATGCCGCACTGTGGCTCTGGAGCGAGGTGAAGAGCGGCGTGGCAACCCTGACCACGCCCGTGGTCGAGGCCTTTGTGCCCCAGATGCTGAACTATGAATCCGTGGGTGGCGTGAACTTCAAGAAGGGCTGCTACCCCGGCCAGGAAGTGGTGGCGCGCAGCCAGTTCCGGGGCACGCTCAAGCGCCGGGCCTACATCGCCCATGCGGCAGCCGAAGTGGCAGTGGGAGCCGAAGTGTTCAACACGGCAGACCTGGAACAGCCCTGCGGCACCGTGGTGCAGGTGGCTTCTGCGCCGAACGGCGGATTCGACACCATCGTGTCGCTGCAAATCAGCGCCGCGCAGGAAGGCAGCCTGCAGGTGGGTGCCACGGACGGCGTAGCGTTGGCCCTGCTGCCGCTGCCCTACGCGCTGCTCGAAGATATTTGAATAAAAATGGGCTCCAGCGCCTATCCATCATGCGCAAGCAGCTCATTTATTAATAGCAAAATCAACTACAACCGCTGCGCCATCGCAATGTGCGCGATGCCAGCCTCTTCGTAAGGCTCACCTACCACGGAGAAACCGGCGCGGCGGTAAAACCCCTCAGCGCTGCGCTGGGCGTGCAATTGCACCTCCGTGTCGCCCCGGGCGCTGGCGGCGGCGACCAGCGCATCCAGCAACTGCCGCCCCCACTGCGCACCACGCACCGAGCGGTCCACGGCCATGCGGCCGATGCGGCCCACACCCGGTGACTGCTGCAGCAAGCGGCCTGCAGCAATGGGCATTCCCAGTCGGTTGTAGAGCACGGCATGGCGGGCCGAGATGTCGTGCACATCGGCTTCGATTTCGGCGGGAATGCCCTGCTCGTGCACAAACACCTCCGTGCGCACACGGCCTGCATCGCGGCCCAGGGTGTTCCAGTCGCCCGTGCGCACCTCGGCCATGTCGGCACCGGCCTCAAAGCCCTCGAAGATGGCACGCAGCGCGGGTGGCACCGGGCGCGAGGTCTGCGTGGCCGGGTCGGCAAACACATAGACCAGTTCGGCCGAGATCAGCAACCGGTCGCCACAGAAAATGCCCGCCGTGAACAGGCACGACGAGTTGCCGATGCGCGTGCAGCGCAGGCCCACATCCAGCGTGTCATCGAGCCGCGCAGAGGCGTGGTATTCCACAGTGGCCTTCTTCACATACATCTCACCGCCCAGCACATGCATGCTCGCCTCGTAGGGCAGGCCCAGCGCGCGCCAGTAGTCGCTCATGGCCGTGTCGATGTACATGAGGTAGTGCGCGTTGAACACGATCTTTTGCATGTCCACCTCGGCCCAGCGCACGCGCAGGCGGTGGAAACAGCGGAATTCGTTGCGTTGCATGTTGTCTTCACTCCATTCCAAAGGCCAATCGCAGCGCACGGGCTGCGTCAGCATGGGCCTTGCGCGCCTCGGGGATGGCGCGGCCCATTTTGATGAATTCGTGGGTCACGCCCCGGTAGATGTCCAGGTCCACTTGCACGCCTGCCAGGCGCAGCTTGTCGGCGTAGGCTATGCCTTCGTCCACCAGCGGGTCACACTCGGCCAGACCGATCCAGGCGGGGGCCACACCATCGACATCCGGGGCATGCAGCGGGGCAAAGCGCCAGTCTTCGCGCTCGGCGCGGCTTTGCACGTAGTTGCCGAAGAACCAGCTGATAGCAGGCTCTTCCAGCACCAGGCCGCGCGCGAAGGTGGTGTGCGAAGGCGTGTCCTGGTGCGCTGCACAGCCGGGGTAGATCAGCAGTTGCAGCGCCAGCGGCAGGCCCGCATCCCGCGCCAGGATTGCGTTGACGGCGGCCAGCGTACCGCCTGCACTGTCGCCGCCCACGGCCAGCCGCTGGGTGTCGGCCCCCAGGCGCTCAGCGTTGGCAGCCAGCCACTGCAGCGCATCCCACGCATCGTTGCTGGCCGTGGGAAAGCGGTGCTCCGGGGCCAACCGGTAGTCCAGCGACACCACCATGCAGCGGCCCAAGCGTGCCAGTTCGCGGCACAGGATGTCGTGCGTGGCAACGCTGCCGATGGTGAAGCCCCCGCCATGCGTGTACAGCAGCATGGGCAGGCCCGCGTCGGTGCTCGGCGCATACAGCCGTGCGGGCAGCATGGCGCCGTCGCGGGCCGGGATCTGCAGGTCCTCCACCCGCGCCAGCGCGGCCTTGGGCACCTCCAGCACATCCGCGCCCCCCTGGTAAGCGATGCGTGCCTCCTGCGGCGTGCGCGTGTGCAGCGGTGGGTGCCCCGCGCGGGCCATGCGTTCGAGAACGCTGCGCATCTGGGGGGTGAGACGGGTGTGGTGGATGTGCAGGTCGGTCAACGGGTGGGGTCTCGGCAAGAAAAGAAAACGGCCCGCAAGGCGGCGGGCCGCTCATCGGTGGTTTACTTGAAGGTCACGCGCACCGGTGCGGCGCCGGGCAGGCCATCGTAGGTGGCCGTCACCGACAAACCGGCCTTGGGTGGCAGCAGGGGCGAGAACGAGCCCAGGCTGATCAGATCGCCCGGCTGCATGGCCAGGCCTTCTTGCGCCAACGCGCCCGCCAGCCACACCACGGCATTGAGCGGATGCTCCAGGATGTCGCTGCCCTTGCCACCGCCCAGGCGCGCGCCCGCACCATCGGTCAGCGACACGTTCATGTCGGCCAGCGCCTTCAGCATGGCAAAACGCTCGCCGCGATAGGCTGGCACAGCAATGGGCGTACCCGCCACGCCCAGGCGCGCGCCCACGTTGATGGCCGTCACGCCTGCGCCATTGAGCTTGTGCGGCGCCTGCACCATCAGGTCGGGCAATTCCATGAACGGGATGATCTGGTCCACGGCATCCAGCACGTCCATGGGGGTCTTGGCCTGGTTGATGGCGGCGCTTTTCACGCGCACCAGCATGTCGGCCTCGTACAGTGGGCGGGCACCGAAGGCCGCATCCACCGTGGCGCCGCTGGGCAGCACCATGCCTTCGTAGAGCTTGCCCCACACGGGTTTGTCGGTGTTGAAGCGCTTTTGCACAGCGGGGTTGGTCAGGCCCGCCTTGTAGCCAATCACCTTGCCCATGCGCTGTGCCAGCAAGGCGTTGACCTTGCCGCGTGTGCAGGCGCCGTCGGCGTCAGTGAGGTTCTCGGGGTTGGCGGCGGGGGTTTTGGCGACATAGTTGGCCACCAGGTCGGCGGCCTGCGCATCGGTCAGGCACTGGGCCTGGGCGCTTGTCACAGATGCGACGGCTACCAGGGCCGCCATCAGGGTTTGCTTCGTTTTCACGCGTGTCTCCTCCTTATAAAGTGAGCTCAGAACTCGTTTCAAGGGCTGGCGAGCTATCGTAATCGCTGGCACTCCCATTCACACATCCTGTTGCACCATGGCTTTCATCTACTACGTCACCCAGATCCAGTTTGAATTCGGCGCCGTCAAGCTGCTGAAACAAGAGTGCGAGCGTGTGGGCATTACACGTCCGCTGATCGTGACAGACCCTGGCGTGAAGGCCGCAGGCGTGCTGCAAAAGGCGCTGGACGCGCTGCCTGGCATGACCGTGGCGGTGTTTGACCAGACGCCGTCGAACCCCACCGAAGCCGCCGTGCGCGCCGCCGTGGCAATGTACAAGGCCCAGGGCTGCGATGGCCTGATCGCCGTGGGCGGTGGCTCGGCCATCGACTGCGCCAAGGGCATTGCGATTGCCGCCACGCACGAAGGTCCCCTCACCCACTACGCCACCATCGAAGGCGGCTCACCCCGCATCACCGAGCGCGCCGCACCGCTGATCGCCGTGCCCACCACCAGCGGCACGGGCAGCGAGGTGGCGCGAGGCGCCATCATCATCGTGGATGACCACCGCAAGCTGGGCTTTCACTCGTGGCACCTGGTGCCCAAGACGGCCATCTGCGACCCCGAACTCACGCTGGGCCTGCCCCCCACGCTCACGGCCGCCACGGGCATGGACGCGATTGCGCACTGCATGGAAACCTTCATGTCCGCCGCGTTCAACCCGCCCGCTGACGGCATCGCGCTGGATGGCCTCACACGCGGCTGGGCGAACATCGAACAGGCCACCAAAAACGGCAGCGACCGCGACGCGCGCCTGCACATGATGAGCGCCAGCATGCAGGGCGCCATGGCCTTCCAGAAGGGCCTGGGCGCGGTGCACTCGCTCAGCCACAGCCTGGGCGGCGTGAACCCGCGCCTGCACCACGGCACGCTCAATGCCATGTTCCTGCCCGCCGTGATCCGCTTTAACGCTACGGCCGAATCGGTGCAAAAGGAAAAGCGCCTGGAACGCATGGCACACGCCATGGGCCTGGCCAGCGCGGGCGACATCCCCGAGGCCATCCGCGACATGAACGCCCGCCTTGGCCTGCCCACGGGCTTGGCGGCCATGGGAGTGACCGAAGCCCTGTTCGACGACATCATCAAGGGCGCCATGGCCGACCACTGCCACAAGACCAACCCGCGCATTGCCACGCCCGAGGAATACCGCGACATGCTGGCGCAGTCGCTGTAAGGGCCTGCCCAAAGCGTATTGGTGATCTCCCTGCGGCGGCGCCACAGCACCTGGCGTGCCGCCGCCTCCAACGCACATAGAAGCCTTCCTGCCGTGGCCGCTCCTGCGGGATTGCGCTGTCCAAACCCATCTCACGCGATTCACTACGCGCTAGACTCCGACTCGTCAACAATTAATTAACAATTCATTACCCTGGTGGAGAGCCAGTTCAATGTCGTTCTGGCGCTGCCCGGAGACTTTGATCAGGCCCTGGGGGGAGGGCCACTGTCGATGCGCACCGGAAATCTCAGCACCTGGCTCCTGCGGGGCACCTATCCCCGGCTGTATGTGCCTATCGTGCTGATCATCGTGCTGGTCAGCACGGTGCGCTACCACTACCTGGTGGCCACAGAAACCGACGAGGTGCGCCGCCATGCCGCCACCGAACTGCGCCGTGCTGGCGATGCGCTGCTGCCGTCGCTGGCGGCCCTGCCCGCCTCGGACCGCCAGGCCCAAGCCACGCTGCTCAGCGAAGGGATTGCTAGCTTCGGGCCGGGCATCCATTCGCTGAAATGGCAGGTGGACAGCGAGCCCGCCACCGAAGCCCGCGCGCCCCGCCTGCCCGCCACCGCGCCAGACTGGTTTGCCCAATGGGTCAACATTGCACCGCCCTCGCAGCAGTTCAGCCAGGCGTTGTCCAGCGGCGGGGCCTCCGGGCGCCTGACGGTGACGCTGCAGGCGGCCCCCCTCGTCGGCCAGGTCTGGAGCACGGTGGTGGTGCAGTTGCGCATCTCGGCCCTCAACATTTTCACCATCCTGCTGCTGCTCACCCTGCTGCTGCGGGCCAATGCCCGCATGCTGCGCCGCCTGGCAGAAGCCACCGATGCGTTCCGCCAGGGCCGCCTGGACACGCGCATGGAGGTGACGGGCACGCTCGAATCGCGCGCCATGGCGGCCACCTTCAATGACATGGCGGGCAAGGTCCAGTCGCTGGTGCTGTCGCTGCGCGAAACCCAGCAGCAGCAAAGCGAACAACTGCACTTCACACGCCAGCTGATCGACGCCCTGCCCCTGCCGGTGTTCGTGCGGGATGCGAAGGGTGTCACCCTCGAAGTCAACTGCGCCTGGCAGCGGCTTTTTCATGCCCCTGCCGGTGCTGGCAGCGCTCAGGCCTCGCCACCCGCGTATCCCCAGGAGCTGTCGCCCGAGCGCTCCACCCAGATCGCCCAGGCGCAGGACAACGAGATCCGCGTGCACCCGGCCAACCACCAGCCCCCAAGGGACATGGCCTACTACGAGGCCCCATTCACCACCACCCGGGGCACGCTGGCCGGCACCATTGGCACCCTGGTGGATGTGACCGAACGCAAACGCGCCCAGGAGGCCCTGCGCGCCGAGAAGGAACGCGCCGAGGTCACGCTCGCCTCCATCGGCGACGGGGTGATCACCACCGACCCCTCGGGCTGCATCGAAACCATCAACGAGGCTGCACAGCTCATGACCGGCTTCACCGCCGACCAGGCGCTGGGGCGGCAGCTGGACGACGTGTTTCGCCTGTATGAAGAGCTTGCCAGCCGCAACGCCAGTTCTGCGGCCGAGCGGGACACCGTGCCCGGCGCGCTGCAGCCGGTCACGCACGAGGTGCTGATCCACCGCTCGGGCGAACGCTACGCCATCGAGTACACCGCGTCAGCGATCCGCCAGGGCGATGGCACGGCCGCAGGCTGCGTGCTGGTGTTCCGCGACGTGACCGAGACCCGCAACCTGCGCCACCAGATTTCATGGCACGCACGGCACGATCCGCTCACCGGGTTGTACAACCGCGCCGCCCTGGCCGAGCGGCTGACCCATGCCATCTTCGTGGCGCGGCAAAAAGGGCTGCTGCTGGCGGTGTGCATGCTCGACCTGGACCATTTCCAGACCGTGAACGACGCCCACGGAAACCGCGTGGGCGACCGCCTGCTCAAGGAAACCGCGCGGCGCCTGGGCGCCTTCATCACGCCGCAGGACGCCGTGGCGCGCATGGGGGGCGATGAGTTTGTGCTGCTGCTGGGCGAACTGCCCGACATACCCGCCATCGAGGCGCGTGTGGACGTGCTCATGCAGCAGCTGGCCGCCCCCTACGCCATCGACGACCGCGTGCTGCACACCACCGTGAGTGTGGGCGTGGCCGTGTTTCCGCAAGACGACGCCAACCCCGACACCCTGCTGCGCCACGCCGACCAGGCCATGTGCCAGGCCAAGGGCTTCGGCCGCAACCAGATGCATGTGTTCGACGTGCAGCTGGACCACGCCGTGCAGACCCAGCACACCCGCCAGACCCGCGTGGCCCAGGCGCTGCACGCGGGCGAGCTGGTGCTGCACTACCAGCCCAAGGTGAACCTGCGCACCGGCGAAATCCTGGGGCTGGAGGCCCTGCTGCGCTGGCAACACCCCGAGCAAGGCCTGCTGGGCCCGCAGCATGTGCTGCCCCTGATCGAGGATGCCGAGCTGGAGGTGGAAGTGGGCGAATGGGTGCTGCGCCAGGCCCTGGCCCAGATGCGGCAGTGGACAGACGCCGGCATGCTGTGGGAGGTGAGCGTGAACATCTCCGCACCCCACTTTCATCGGGCCAATTTTGTGGAGCGGCTCAAGGACATCCTGCACACTTGCCCCGAGGTGTCGCCCACCCGCCTGGAGCTGGAAATCCTCGAATCTGCAGCCTTGCAAGACATGCAGTACATGCGCCACATGATGCAAAGCTGCCAGGCGCTGGGCGTGCGTTTTGCGCTGGACGACTTCGGCACCGGCTTCTCCTCGCTGTCTTACCTGAAGCGCCTGCCGGCTGAAACCATCAAGATCGACCAGTCGTTCGTGCGAGGCATTCTGGAAGACGGCGACGACCTCACGCTCGTGAGCGCCATCGTCGCGTTGGCCGCCGCCTTTCACCGGCATGTGGTGGCCGAGGGCGTAGAAACCGCCGAGCAATGCGCCAAGCTGCTGGAGCTAGGCTGCGAGCGCGCCCAGGGCTTTGGCATTGCTCGGCCCATGCCTGCGCACGAGGTGCTGACCTGGGCCCGGGAGCACGCTGCTCGCCATGCGGCCCGAGCGGTGCAGGAGGCGGCGCGGCGGCCTGCCTCAACCTGAGTACTACAGCGGTTGCACTGCGTTCATGTCGGGCCGCGCCAGCCACGCCTGCCACTCGTCCACCAGCTGCTGGCTGGCCCGCGTAGCCGCAAGCCAGGCCTTGGCACGCGCGGCGCTGTCGGTGCCGTAGTGGGTGAAATCGTTGCGGTCGGGCAGCTTGGCGTTGGGCAAGGAGCGCACCCAGTCGGGGCTGGGCGACAGCACCACCATGTTGTCCAGCGACGGGGTGGAACGGTGGCGCCACTTGAGCCCCTTGTCCAGCCAGCCGGGCACCACCTGGTGCTGGAAATGCGGGTACAGCACCAGGCCGGGCGAGGCAGTCGGGCCAGAATTTGAGTTTTTTTGGCCGCCAGCGCTTGTTGGATAAGCGCTACCAGCTATTAATTCAATAGCATTCTGTGATTGCTGACCGTAGGACAGGTGCAGGTGGTAGTCGGTGATGCCCCCGTCCCAATACGCTCCACGGGGCGCACCCGGAATGTTGTGCACGGCCTGCAGCACAAACGGGATCGAGCAGCTGGCTTGCAGCGCTGGCATGAAGTTGCCGCCGTGCAGCAGCACCTGGCGCGTGCGGTAGTCCGAGGTGCCAAACGGCAATGCAGCGCACGCAGCACCAACGCTCACACCAACACCATCGGCCGTGGCTGCATCGGACGAGGAAAACACCACCCGCTCCAGCCACGCCCCCATCGCCTTGCGGTGCACCGTGTTCGTCAGAAACGCGCCCAGATAGCCCAGCGGCGTGGCCACGCGGTGCTCGCGCCCCAGCAGGTGCCGCCCGCGCGAGGTGACGATGTGCAGGCGGTAGCGCGGGTGGTTCAGCACCTCGTCGATGCGCCCACCATAAAACGCCTGCAGGTTCTGCCCAAACCGCTCGCTCACATGCGCGGCCGTGGGGCGCTTCTTGCCCGCCGGCAGGTCGTAGTGCTGGTGGATGTAGTCGTGCTCCAGCCGCTCGAAAGCCGCCACCGATTGCTGCAGGCAGGCCGTGGCCATGCGCCAGGCGCCGATCGAGGCGCCCACCAGGTGCACCGGCTGGCTGGACTGGGGCAGCCACTCCCCAAAGATGAAACGGTCCAGCGGACCCAGGATCAGGCCCTTGGGGCCCCCTGCCGCCGCAGGGATCACGCCCACATCGCCGGGCTGCAGCCCGTGGTTTTGAAGGTGTTGGCGGGCACGGGGGCCGGCATGGATGCGCAGGGCTTTCATGGGCGGCATTTTCGCAAAGCCGCAAGGCGGCTCAAAACCAGCTCTCACACCACGTAATCAGCAGCCTCAGGCTTCGCAGTCCAGTCAATAGGGTCTTGCTGCAGCACCATGTCGATGTCCAGCCCCAGGGCCAAGCCCACTTCGCCAGGGAACGACACGGCCAGTTCCTTTTCGCCCAGTTCTGCCTCACGCGCTCGGGCGCGCCAGGACGCCAGGTGGATCACGCCCGCGAGGGGCTCGTAGGCATTGTTGTCAAACGGCGCGCTCTGGTGGTGCAGGGCATCCACCACCACCTCGGGCAAACGCCAGCGGCGCGCCAGCCCGGCCGTCACATGACCATAGCAGTAGCCAAAGATGCGCTGCTCGATCTTGCCGCGCCGCAGGTCAAACGGGGCCACCAGTGTGTTGACCGACTGGGCTTTGTCCGGGTCGGCCAGGTGAATCACAAGCTCGCCCAGCGCGTGCAGCAGGCCGGTGGTGTACGCAGCAGTCTGGTTCTGGTGCACGATGCCCGCCAGCGACCGTGCCAGCTTGGCCGTGTTGAGGCTGTAGCGCCAGAACTGCTGCATGTGCACGCCGGGCACCGAGCGCGACGCGGTGCCCAGCGGTGCCGACGTGACCAGTGTGCGAACCTGGGCAATACCCAGCAGTGCCAGTGCTTCGGGGATGCCGGCAATCTGGCGCGGTACCTGGAAGGTGTGGGAATTGGCCAGCTCCAGCAGCCGCCCGGCCAGGGCCGGGTCGGTGCCAAAAAGCTGGTTCAGACGCCGCAGGCTGGGCTCTTCATGCGCCAGCTCGCTCATCAGCAATGCCACCGTGCGCGGAAGGCTGGGCAGAGCTACGGGTTGGGCCAGCAGTGCGTTCAGCTCCATGGGGTCAGGCACCAGAGTTGGGGTTGCTGGCGATTATGGCCCCCAACCTGCCGCAAACCCAGGCCATCCCGCCGCAATCCGTCAACGGCCCTTGGCCTGTTGCAACTTGGCAAATGCCGACGCCATGGCCGACTGTTGCACGGGCTCAGGCGCGCGGCGCTGGGGTTGTGCATAGCCGCGGCCAGCCCCCTCAAAGCGGTTGTCGCGGGGTGCACCCCGGTCGCCGCCCTGGCGCGGAGGCGCGTCGCCCAGCTTCATCGACAGGCCGATGCGCTTACGCTCCACATCCACTTCCATCACCTTGACCTTGACGATGTCGCCGGTCTTTACCACCTCACGGGCGTCATTCACAAACTTGTGGGCAAGCTGGCTCACGTGCACCAGGCCATCCTGGTGCACGCCCAGGTCGATGAAGGCGCCAAACTGGGCCACGTTGCTCACCGTGCCTTCCAGGATCATGCCTTCCTTCAGGTCCTTGATGTCTTCCACGCCATCGTTGAAGCGCGCCACCTTGAAGTCCGGACGCGGGTCGCGGCCGGGCTTTTCCAGCTCGGCCAGGATGTCCTTGACGGTAATGACACCGAATTTTTCGTTGGCAAACAGCTCGGGCTTCAAGGTCTTGAGCATGTCGGCGCGGCCCATGATCTCGGCCACGGGCTTGCCCGTCTTCTCCATGATCTGCTCTACCACGGGGTAGGTCTCGGGGTGCACGCCGGTCATATCGAGGGGGTTGTCGCCCCCCCGGATGCGCAAGAAGCCCGCGCTCTGCTCAAACGTCTTGGCGCCCAGGCCTGCCACGTCCATGAGCTGCTTGCGGCTCTTGAACGCGCCATTGGCCTCACGCCAGCGCACCACCGCCTTGGCCACGCTGCCCGACAGGCCCGAGACACGGCTGAGCAAGGGCACGCTGGCCGTGTTCAGGTCCACGCCCACCGAGTTCACGCAGTCTTCCACCACCGTGCCCAACGTGCGCGCCAGCTCGCTCTGGTTCACGTCGTGCTGGTACTGGCCCACGCCAATGCTCTTGGGGTCGATCTTGACCAGCTCGGCCAGCGGGTCCTGCAGGCGGCGTGCGATGGATGCCGCGCCACGCAGGCTCACGTCCACATCGGGCATCTCTTGCGAGGCGTATTCGCTGGCGCTATAGACCGAAGCACCGGCCTCGCTCACCACCACCTTTTCAATCACGCGGTCCACCTTGGCCGCCAGCTTGATCAGGTCGGCGGCCAGCTTGTCGGTCTCGCGGCTGGCCGTGCCGTTGCCAATCGCAATCAGGTTCACGCCGTGCTTCTCGGCCAGCTTGGCCAGGGTGTGCAGCGAGCCCTCCCAATCGCGGCGCGGCTCGTGCGGGTAGACAGTCGCGGTTTCCACCAGCTTGCCCGTGGCATCCACCACGGCCACCTTCACACCGGTGCGGATGCCCGGGTCCAGGCCCATCACCACACGCGGTCCAGCCGGCGCAGCCAGCAGCAGGTCGCGCAGGTTGTCGGCAAACACCTTGATGGCGACTTTTTCAGCGTCGTCGCGCAGGCGGGCGAACAGGTCGCGCTCGGTCGAGAGGCTGAGCTTCACGCGCCAGGTCCAGGCCACACACTTGCGGATCAGGTCATCGGTCTTGCGGCCCTGGTGGCTCCAGCCCAGGTGCAGGGCAATCTTGCCTTCGGCCATGCTGGGCTTGCCGGGTTCGGGCTCCACGGGCAGCACCAGCTTGGCTTCCAGAATCTCCAGGCCCCGACCCCGGAACACCGCCAGCGCGCGGTGCGAAGGCACGCGGCCGATGGGTTCGTCGTATTCAAAGTAGTCGCGGAACTTGGAGACCTCGGGGTCGTTCTCGTTCTTGGACTCGACCCTCTTGCTGCGCAGCAGCCCCTCGGCCCACAGCCATTCGCGCAGGTTTTGCACCAGTGCCGGGTCTTCGGCCCAGCGTTCGGAAAGGATGTCGCGCACGCCGTCCAGCACTGCGGGCACGGTCGAAAAGTCCGCGCCCGTCTTGCCATCGTCCAGCACCTCGGGCGGTTTCGTGAAGGCGGCAGCCTCCACGGCAGGGTCCAGCGTGGGGTCGGCAAAGAGCTTGTCAGCCAGCGGCTCGATGCCGAACTCGCGGGCCATCTGGCCCTTGGTGCGACGCTTTTGCTTGAACGGCAGGTAGATGTCTTCCAGCTCCTGCTTCGTTGGAGCTGCGGCAATGGCAGCACGCAGCGCATCGGTCAGCTTGCCCTGCTCGTCAATGCTCTTGAGCACCGCAGCGCGGCGGTCGTCCAGCTCGCGCAGGTAAGACAGGCGGGCTTCCAGCTCGCGCAGCTGGATATCGTCCAGCCCACCGGTGACTTCCTTGCGGTAGCGCGCGATAAAGGGCACCGTGGCGCCCCCGTCCAGCAGCTCCACCGCTGCGCGCACCTGTTGTTCACTAACCCTGATTTCTGCGGCCAACTGCCGGATGATCTGCTGCATGTGTGGGCAAACTCTCTGAGACTCGGTCAAACAAACGAACAAAAACGCGAAGCGCGGGAGTTTGCCACAGGCACTATTGGTAACAACCCGAGGGAACAACCGGCCTTGCCATGAGGGCGGGGTGGGCTGTCTAGAATGCTCCAGCCTCCAAGACCGCCCCTTCATGCAGCCCCTGCCCTTCCCCATCCGCACAGAATGCCCGCCGGGCGCTTGTGTCTGCGACCGGGATGCCCTGCTGCAATCCCCCGATGCCGTGCTGGAGGCACGCATCCTGCAGCTCACCCAGGCTGAAGAAAAGAAGTTGCTGCAGCGGCTGGAGAACATCACCAGCCTGAGCGACCTGCGGCGTTTGCAGGAGCGCATGGAGCAGCAGCTGGGCCTGCGCCTGACCATTGCCCCCAGCCCCAACGAAGTGCGCACCCTGCGCGGCATCACCATCCTGGTCCACGAGCAGCGCGGGCTGTGCCGCAAGACGCGCCAGGCCATCCCGGCCGCCATCAAGAAGGGCATGGACCAGCGGCCGGAGATCACGTACGAGCTGCTGAACGAAGGCGGGTTGTTCTCGGGGTTGTGACCCCGCGCATCCGTCTCTTCGCCCACCCGCCCTGCCCGCCGCATGCAAGACGACCTGTTCGGCAGCCCCGAAGCCCCAACACCTCCTGTGCCTTCGCGGCATTCCACCCGGCCGACCAAAGCCGATGCGCCCGAAGCCGCAGAACACGCCGCGCCGCCTGCCCCGCGCAAACGCTCCAGCCAGGTAGCCGCCATGGCGCGCGACGATGCGCTAACCTCCCTGGCCGCCGCCCTGCCCCGGCAGTTGCGCCTGGGCACCTCCAGCTGGACCTACCCCGGCTGGAAAGGCCTGGTGTGGGAGGGCGAACATTCCGACACGCAACTGTCCAAGCAAGGCCTGGCGGTGTATGCCCAGCACCCGCTGATGCGCACCGTGAGCATTGACCGCAGCTTTTACCGGCCGCTCACCGTGAGCCAGTACGAACGCTACGCCTCGCAGGTGCCCGACGACTTCCGGTTTGTGGTGAAGGCACCAAGTGTGGTGACCGACGCCCTGGTGCGCAGCGAAGACGGCCGGGGCCGCCAGGCCAACCCGGCATTCTTGAGCCCCGAACTGGCCCGCAGCGAGTGTGTGGAACCTGCCCTGCAAGGCCTGAGGCACAAGCTGGGCGCGCTGGTGTTCCAGCTCAGCCCGCTCCCGCTGGCGCAGCTGGACCGCATGCCCCTCCTGCTGGAGCGCCTGCGCGCCATGCTGCTCGCGCAGCCCGCACTGGCGCCACTGGCACCCGATGGCGTCATCGCCGTGGAAGTGCGCGACCCCGAATGGCTGACCCCCGACTTTGCCGCCGTGCTGCGCGAAGCCGGTGCCACCTACTGCCTGGGCCTGCACGCCAAGATGCCGCCACTGCAGCAACAGCTGCCCATGCTGCGCGCGCTGTGGCCCGGCCCCCTGGTGTGCCGCTGGAACCTGAACCCGGTGCATGGCCCCTATGGCTATGAAGAGGCGGAGCGCCTGTACGCCCCCTACGACCGCCTGCACCACCCCGACCTGCCCACCCGGGCGGAGCTGGCCAGCGTGATTGCGGGCATCACGCGCCGGGGGCAGAACGCTTTTGTGACCATCAGCAACCATGCTGAGGGCTGCGCGCCGCTGACGGTGCGCGGTGTGGCCGACGAAGTGGCTGCGGTGCTGACGGCAGCGCCACGCTGATGTGCTCGCGCACCAGCGACGTCCCTGCGGGTGAGTCTGAGCGCGGTGTGAGCCGGATGCGATGTACCGCTCTGGAAGGCGAAATACTCACATATTCATAGCTTCTAGCGCTTATCCATCAAGCGCTAGAGGCACTTTTTATTCAAATTTTCTGCAAGCGCTTGCGGCACGGACTAGGCATGCACCATCGCCCCGCGCCTGCCGCCCAGCGTGATCCACGCCAGCGCCACGCCCACCAGCGCCCCGGTGGCCATGCCGACTACCATGGGCAAGGGCTTGCCGGTGGCAAACAGGCCGACCACGCCCATGGCCAAGGCGCCCGTCAGCATCTGCAGTGTGCCCAGCAGGGCCGATGCCGTGCCGGCGATGGCGCCGTGTTTCTCCAGCGCCAGCACCGAGGTGGTGGGGATCACCAGCCCCATGAGCGCGCTGGCTACAAAGTACAAACCGATCAGCACGGCCAGGTCATCGCCGCCCAGCAGGTAGTAAAGCAGCAACGACGCCATGACCGCGCCCGAGGCCGTGGCCGCCGCCTTCACCACCCGCACCATGCCAAAGCGCTCACCCAGCGTGGCGGTGAATTGGGAGGCGCCGATGAACGCTGCCGCGTTAACCCCAAAGGCCAGGCTGTACTGCGTGGGCGTCAGCCCGTAGTGGTTGATGAGCACAAACGGCGAGCCCGCCAGGTACACAAAAAACCCGGCCATGGCACAGCCGCCAATGAACACCAGGCCCAGGTAGTGCCAGTCGCGCAGCAGCAACGCATAGGCGCGCAGGGCGCCGCCCAGGCTGCTTTCCACGCGGTCGGACGCGGGGCGCGTCTCCTGCAAGCTGCCGTACACCAGCGCCAGCCCCGCCACGGCGGCCACGGCCACCACCCAGAAGACGCCGCGCCAGCCGGTCAGGGCAATCACCCCGCTGCCCGCCAGCGGCGCCAGGATAGGCGACACGCTGAACACCAGGATCAGCAGCGACATCAGCCGCGCTGCATCGGTGCCCGTGTGCAGGTCGCGCACCACGGCACGCGGTATGGCCATGCCCGCCGCCGCGCCCAGGCCCTGCAAAAAGCGCAGGGCCACCAGGGTTTCGATGTCACTGGCCAGCGCACACCCCACGCTGGCCACCGTGAACAGGCCCAGGCCAAAGTACAGCGGCGGCTTGCGTCCCACCATGTCAGAGATGGGGCCATAGAACAGCTGGCCAGCCCCCAGCGCCAGGAAAAACGCCGTCAGGCTCCACTGCACAGCGCCCACCGACGCCCCCAGGCTGGCGCCAATGTCGGGCAGCGCGGGCAGGTACATGTCGATGGCAAAGGGGCCGATGGCCGAGAGCAGGCCCAGGATGAGGGCCATTTTGAGGAAGCGGGAAAAATGCATAGCCGCCCATTGTCACCATTTCGGTGCATGGACTCGGGTAAACCCTGAATGAATGGCCAAAAGCGCTACCCGGGCACGGCAGGTACTGCGCCCACCCTTCAGTCCGGAGCCAGTTCGATGCGGTTGCGCCCGGCCTGCTTGGCGCGGTACATGGCGCGGTCGGCGCGGCGCACCAGTTCTTCGGGGGCCTGGTCACGCTGGGGCACAAGGCTGGCCACGCCAAAGCTGACGGTCACGATGCCGAAAGGCGCGCCCTCATGCGGCAAGGCCAGCGCCTGGATGGCCTGCTGGATCTGGCGGGCCACTTCCATGGCAGCCGGCGCGTCCGACGCCGGCAGCAGCACCACAAACTCCTCGCCACCAAAGCGCGCCGCCAGATCACCGTCGCGGCGCCCGCCGGTTTGCGCCAGGGTGAGGGCCAGAGCCTGCAGGCAGGCATCGCCCGCCAGGTGACCATAGTGGTCGTTGAAGTGCTTGAACACGTCCACGTCCAGCATGATCAGCGAGAGCGGCGTCTGCGCCCGCTGAGCGCGGGCCCATTCGTGCGCCAGGGTCTGGTCAAAATGGCGGCGGTTGGCAATGCCGGTGAGCCCATCGGTGTTGCTGATCAGTTGCAGCCGCTGGTTGGCCTGCGCCAGGGCCTGGGTGCGCTCTTCCACCAGCGCCTCCAGCTCCAGGTTGCGCTGCTGCAGGCGGCCTACCGGGTACACCTCGCCGTCACGCGCCAGGCCGTAGGGGATGGAAATGCTGCTGTGGGCAATCTTCCAGTCGCCCTCTTCATGGCGAAACACCAGCACCAGCCGCGCGGTCTCGCGGGCAAACAGTGCGTCAGGAATGGGCAGCCGGATGTGGAAAAACGCCGTGACGGCCACCACGTCATCGCACAGTTCCTGGGGGAAGAGGTCTACCACGTCAATGCCGATGCGGCCGGGCACCTGGGCAAAGTCCTGCAAGGTGACGTCAACCCAATCGCTACGGCTCTTGACCAGCTGGTCGCTGCTGCCCGCAAAGCCGCTGAAGTTGTCGCTGAAACGGGTGACCAGCCTTGCATCCCGTGCGGCATACATTTCGATGTATTCATCAAACAACAGGCGGATCAGTCGCTGGCGTTCCGGTGACATGGGCGGGTTCCTCTGGAGCAGCGTTGGGGTGGTGCGTGCGGCCTGCTGTGCAGGCGGGGCTGGGCGCTCTGATGAATGTAGCACTGCGTGCGCGTGCTGTGCCCCCTGGACGGCCCGGAACACCCAACACTCTGACGACGCGGTTGCAAGCGTTGGGTACACGTGAAGGGCCCGTTGGAGTCGAAATCCTCGGGACTGCGCTCGCACTAGACGCTCAAGGCCCGAGAGGCGCCAGGCTCGGAATGCGGCCTCGGTTGCGCGATCAGGGATGCAGTTCGGTTCAGCGCGCCCACATAGGGCCCACGGTCGGCGATGTGGTCATCGCCGTCGCGCTGGGGAGGACAAAGTGATAAATGTTGTCGTTCAGATAACGCGCAACCTCAAGCACGTCGTCCTCGCCCCACGCCAGCTTGGCCTCGCCCTGCCACTTGCGCACCTCTGACCGCAGGCTCGTCCAGTCTGTGACGGCCTTGCTGGCGCGCCAATGCAGCTGCACGGTGTGACAGGCGCTGCAATGTGTCGCGTAGAGCAATTCGCCGCGACCCTGGGCCATAGCAGGGTTTGCAACCACTGCGATGCAGAACACAGTGCCAACAACAACCCCACGCAAGACCAATAGCTTCGATAGGTACGCTGTCATTCATCTGCTTTCAAAGGGTGAATCCCGCAACACCCGCAATGCCGATGGGCTGGGCGCCGCAGCCTACCGACGCGGCCACCCAGAAGGTTGCAGTGGCCCCGAACGATCACACGATCTCGGAACCATGGCGAGCACACTGCGGGGCGGGTTCAGGCCGCCCACGCGAACGAAGCGAGTAACAGCAAAACCGCGATAGCAGCCATGGTCGTCCAAAACCGATTCGCGATGATTTCGTTCATGGCCTTGACCTCGCTTCGGAGTAAAAAAAGCCGCCCGCGCGCGCGCCGACACTCCTTCACGTGCGTAGACAATTCGGCCAGTTCTGCGGGCGTCGGGCTGGGCATTTCACCGAATGCCGACGTGCTCCACTGAAGTGTTTGACGGTGAGAGGTTTGCATAAACTGCTCCAATCTTTGGGCGCAGGGTGTCCACGCCCGTGGTCAATCAATATGCGGCAGACCTGGAAAGAACGCCCATGCCAGCGCCATCGCGCCGCACCATCCACTCACATGGTTGAGCACTTGAGGCGAGGTGTACCGAGGGCGCATCAAGTCGCGCCAGAAGTTCCAGATGCGTCCCCCTTGGGCATCAGCGGATGCTGAACGAAGGGTGCGGACCGACGCAATTGCTCCAGTGCATCCAGGCACCCGTCAAGTACATCGCCAGGGGCTTGTAACCGAGAGGCCGCGCCATCGGGCGGTGCCCTCCCGCATGCCACCCGCGACAAAGTTTCGAGCGCAGCCCTGAACAACAGATCCCAATCCTCCGTTTCAAGGCCTGCGGCTGCGGGCTGAGGATCGGGCGCATTGGGGGGCGTTCGCACCGGCAAACTGGTCTCCGTCAGGCTGGGGGAGGCATCCACAAGGGGCCACGGCCTCGATAGCCCTCCCTGCGTTTCTTGCCGTTCGGTCAGAGACTTCGTGGAAAACAATGGAAAGGCTGATTGAAACCTGCTTCGCAAGGTCATCGCCTTCGACATGTCGGGTTCAGTCATTGTCATTGGATTGCTCCTATCAAAATTCTTCGCACTCACCATGCGTGCCCGTTGGGGGTGCACTTGCCACTTGCGCCAGATGGACACCCCAACAGCTTGTTTTTAGAACGCTGCCGCCTTTGCGTCTGTACGGTCGCGCACTCTGCCGAGCGCCGCAGATGTGCAGCCTGCGCGGGTGTAGGCAAAGTCGTCGATCCGTCAAAGTCGAGCTTGATCGGAAACTGACAGAGATCAAACAAACAGCAGCTATTCGTGTGATTGCGGACAACTCTTACGTTTCGGAACATGACGTTTTCTTGTGGGGTCGGATTACCGTTCTCCTGGTCGGTTTTCGATCTTTGCCGCCAGGCATCACCCGAAAGGAAAATCGTGATCTTTGATGCCTACCCCGCAGAAAACCTCTTGGTGAGCTCGCTACCGGATTCAGACCAGCGCCGCTGGCACCATCTGCTCGAACCTGTTGATTTGCAACTGGGCCAGGTGCTCAGTGAGTCTGGGCGGACGCCCAGCCACGTCTACTTCCCGACCACAACCATCGTGTCCATACTTCACGTCCTCCAGGATGGCAGCTCTACCGAGGTTGCGATGGTGGGCTGTGAAGGAGTCGTGGGCATTTCGTCCTTCCTGGGGGGCGTGACCACTCCGAGCCGCAGCGTCGTTCGAAGTGCCGGTCAGGGTTTTCGGCTCCCGGCCGGCCTGATCCAGGAAGAGTTCGAGCGGCATGCAACCGTCAAGCAGCTGATGCTGAAGTACACGCAGGCGCTGATGTGCCAAATGCTCCAAAACGCAGTCTGCAACCGACATCACTCCGTTGATCAGCATATCTGCCGTTGCCTTTTGGAAAGTCTGGATAGGCTGGGAGGCAATGAGCTGGTGATGACACATGAACTCATTGCGCAAATGCTCGGCGTGCGGCGCAGCGGGGTCACCGAGGCAGCGCTGAAGTTGCAGGCAGCGGGATTGATCCGTTACCACTCGGGCCACATCACGGTGCTTGACCGCCGTGGCCTGGAGCACCGCAGCTGCGAGTGCCACGCCGTCGTGAAGGGCGAATACGCTCGGCTATTGCCAGATTTGAGGGCGGCTTCAGACAGCTTCTCTCCAAGGGATAGCGCCCTGGTCCCTGACCTCCGTCTTGTTCGCTCTTGAGGTTTCCAGAATTCGTCACATCCCGTCCGCCGCTCACACCATTCACTGTGCATGCCGTTTGCCCTGAGCCTGTCGAGCGGCTTTCACGCACGGTGGCCGAGTCAAAACCTGCGCGAACAAGCAGGGCTGGTGGGTGGCACTGAACCTCAACGCCCTGCGGTGCGCTGCACCGAAGGCACCGCCCTAACTAGACGGCGCAGGCGCCAGGAGCACCAGGATGAAACGACCCGAAGACACTTCCTTGTCGGCGCTGCACAGGAGCGTCCGAGAGACGCCGCCCTGTGGCAAAAAATGCAACTCGCACGTCTGAGGTGCGGCACCCGCGCGCGCTTGTGCGAGCATGCTCTGCAACTGTGCGTTGCTGGCCGTAGTCAGGAAACTGGCGAAAGACTGGCCCAGCACACCATGGCTGGCAGCACCCAGCAGCCGGACGCCAGCGCGGTTGATTTCGCACACCACAGTGGTCTCATCGATGACCAGGAACGCTGCGGGCGCGCGCTGGACAAGGTTCGTTTGGCGCGCCAAGTGGTTCTCCAGGTCGGCCCGCGAAAGCCGAAGTTCCTCGTGCTGCATATCGACCTCGACCTGGTGGACCTGAAGCTCGTGCAGCAGCGCCAGGGCGTCACCGGCAGTGGACGGCGAAGACGCGAGCTTGTACAGAACTGCCATGGCCTCTGATGTGCTGGTGCGTGCAAGGTCGCTTCGGACGCCACCCGTTAACTGCCCCGTCGCTCGCTCGCGCAAGCTCGACAGATAGGACGAAGATTCTGCGAGGTGTGACATGAATGCTCCTGAAAAGAGTGTGCTATCCGCAGTCGCTCCGACTCTACCCCTTGCGAAGGCGAGATTCGAGCTCTTTCGCCGTGGTGATGTCGATGAGGGTGATGACCACGCCCTGGATTACGTCGGCGAGCGTTCTGTAGGGCTTGATACGCACCAAAAACCAGAATCCATCGGTCGTCGTGATTTCTTTTTCCGTCAATGTCAGCGTCTTCAGGGTTTGCCTGGCGTCGTCATTGAGCGCAGGGTAGTTCAGCGTGCTGGCCAGATCGGTCAACGGTCGGCCGATATCCCCTTCTCGCAGGTGGATGATGCGTGTGATCTGCTCGGTATAACGGCGCACGTTCAAGGCGCTGTCCAGAAACAGGGTGGCGATGTCCGTGCTGTTGAGCAGGTTTTGCATGTCGCTCTGGGCCAGCGCCAGATCGTCCAGTTTGGTTTGCAGCTCCTGGTTCAGCGTCTGAAGCTCTTCGTTCATCGACTGCGACTCTTCTTTGGAAGTGGTCAGTTCTTCGTTGGCAGACTGCAGTTCCTCGTTGGTGGACTGCAACTCTTCGTTGGCCGCCTGCAACTCCTCTGCCGAGGCCCTCATCTCTTGGCGCAGGGCTTGGATTTCGTCTTTGCAGCGCTGCAGCTCCTCGACCATCTGCGGATCAGCGGCACCTGCAGAGGCCCGGCGCCTGCGCTTGGCCAGGACCGGCGCAGCCACATCGCGAAAAACGATCATTGCCAGGCCAGCCAAGGAATGGGGTTCCTGCATCAGTTTGACGATCACATCCACAGAAGGCTGCGTGGGCTCTTCGCTCAGGCGCAGCCCGCGCACCTCCACGCGGCCTTTGTCCTGAACGGCTTGCCGCAGCGCCGCTGCAATTTGCGCCCTGATGGCAGGACGGGCCATCACATGGATGTTCCAGTTGGCCTTGCCGGACGCTGGCTCCAGGTATTTGCCCACGCTGCCGTTGATATACACGACATCGCCTTGGTCGGTGACCAACACGGCGGCGGGAGAGAATTCTTGAAGCAGCGCTTGCTCGGCGTGGGTCTGCAAACTGGAGGGAAGCACAACAGCCGAAGGGGACACCTTGAACTCCTGGGGAAGCCGGTTGGTCGCCCGGCGAAGGCTGATCGGAAAGTACGCCGAGCCAGCGTTGATTGAATTTTCAGTGCGCCAATAGAGCCGGGATTTCTGGCTTATCGGCGTAAAAAGCGCTTGCCAGGTGCCAATGGTCTCTGAACCTCCGAGCAACAACGCGCCGCCAGGGCGCAAGCTGTAGCTAAAGAGCGGCATCAGCCGACTTTGCAGTGCGGCATTGAAATAGATCATCAAGTTGCGGCACGAGAGCAAGTCGAGCTTGGTGAAAGGTGGGTCGAGAATCACGTCGTGCTGCGCAAACAGCACCATTTCCCGAACCTCCTTGCTGATCAGGAATCCGCCGTCCTGGCGTGTGAAGAATCTGGCCAACCTGGCCGGCTCCACGTCGTCCACGATCTTCAACGGGTAAAGCCCCTTGCGGGCCGCAGCGATGGCGTCCGCGCTCAGGTCGCTGGCGAAAATTTGCAGTGAACAGCGCTCAGCGACGGGGTGCTCCTTCACCGCCTCCCTGAAGACCATGGCCAGGGAGTAAGCCTCTTCGCCCGTGGAGCATCCCACCACCCAGGCCCGCAGACGGGCGCCCGGCGCGCAGCGCGCCAGCAGGGCGGGCATCACCACGTCCTTGAGCTCTCGCCAGACCGAGGGGTCACGGAAGAAACTGGTCACGCCAATGAGCATTTCCTTGAAGAGCAGGTCCAGCTCCTGCGGGTTCTCCTGCACGAATTTTTCATACGCATCGGTCGTGGTCAGGCCGTGTACGCCCAGGCGCCGCTGGATGCGTCGGCGCAACGTGCTGGGCTTGTAGTCGGAGAGATCGTGTTTGCAGCGATCTCTCAGCAGGCCCAGGATGGCGCCCAGCGCGTGCCCGCTGTGGTTGCCCGCGTCGTCTTCGGGCGGCGGGGCAGTGCCATGCTTTTCGTCGATGTAGCGCCCGATGCGATCGGGCAATTCAGCCGCAAGACCGATGATGTCGATGCACCCTGCCGCGATGGCACTTTGTGGCATGGAGTCGAACTGCGCGGACGCAGGCAACTGGGCAAGGGTCAGTCCGCCCTGCGACTTGATCGCCTGCAACCCCAAGGTGCCGTCGGACCCCATCCCCGAGAGAACCACGCCAATGGCCTGTTCACCCTGATCGCGCGCCAGCGACGCAAAAAGCAGATCAATGGGCAGTCTCATGCCGCGAGGCCGAGCAGGCTCTGCAAGGTGCAGCAACCCTCCCGCGACTGTCAGCTCCTTGTTGGGGGGTATGACGTAGACCACATCGGGCTCCATGCGCATCGTGTCAGTCGCTTCGAGCACCTCCATCGCCGTGCAGCGCTGCAGCAGCTCTGCAAGCATTGCCTTCTGCGTAGGATCCAGATGCTGGACAACCACGTAGGCAAGGCCACTCGACGGTGGGACGTGCGCCAGGAACTGCTCCAACGCGATCAGCCCCCCGGCCGATGCTCCCAACCCCACGGCACGAACTGCGCTCGAAGTGCGCGCCGCGATCCCGTGGCTTGAAGGTTGGTTCATGCCCGATTATCGGGGTACCCCTGCAGGGGGCGCCTGCGGGGGCTCACGGAGCCATTCAGCGCGCATACCGCCAAGGCGGCGTCCCATTTATGTACGCTGGCAGACAGAAACAACGCCCCTTCACCGGCCACACTGCGCCCCAAGCTCCTGTAGCAGTGCGCCAGTTCCCACGCCGCCGCTGCCCAGATATCCCCTCCGGCCAAGACAACGGCACAGAAAGGACCAGCGCATGGGCATCCCCGAACGACAAATCCTGTTCAGCAAGACACTCACCACCTCGTGGCCCAGTGCCGCGCAAATCCAGCACTGGACCCAGGTCTTGGGGACACTGCGAGCGCGGCTTCTCAAGCGGGAACTGCCGGGAGAATCGCAGCTCCCCTTCCAGGCACCCGCCATAGTCCCCAAGCCGGGGCCGGATTTGAATCTGCTCGAATGTGTCGCGGCTCTGGAGGAAATGCACCAGGCGCTGCAGCGCGAGACCGCCCAGCGACAGGAGTTGGAGCGCGCCTACCGCGGCACCCACAAGGCGCTCGCTCAGGCGGAGGCCGACCTCGCCTTCGTGCGCAGCGGCGAGTGCAAGGCACGCCACGAGGCGCTTCATGACGAGCTGACGGCCCTGCCCAACCGCCGTCACCTGCTGGAGCAACTGGGCCATGCCCTGGCCACGCGCCGCCCCGAACACGTGGGGCCCACGGTGATCTACATCGACCTCGACCACTTCAAGGCCGTGAACGACACCCATGGACACGGTGTGGGTGACGAGGTGCTGCGCATTACCGCCGCACGGCTGACTGCAGCGGTGCGCCACGGCGACCTGGTGGTGCGCCTGGGGGGCGACGAGTTCGCCTGCCTGCTGCAAGGCATGGCCGACGCTGCGCCGTTGCGCCAGCTGTGCGCCAAGTTGCTGGAGGCCGTGTCCCGCCCCATGAAGGTCGCCGACCTGCAACTGCTGGTTTGCCCCAGCATTGGCGTAGCCATGTGCCCCCAGCATGGCACGACGGCCAAAGACCTGATGGCATGCGCCGATGCGGCGATGTATGCGGCCAAGCGCGAACGGCGCGGATTCGCGTTCTACGGCGAAGTCGCGTGATCCTGCAAGCGCCCTCCTTACAAAGTAAAACACGCCCATGGGTACGGTTACGAACAGACCGCCACAGCGCACCATGGGACAGTGCAAACAACGGCCACCACCATTGGTGGCTGTCTCTCCAAAGGACTGCTCCATGCGCCACCCCTCACCCCGCCAGCTTTCCGGCGCCCTTCTGGGGGCGCTTGCTGTGATGTCGCTGCAGGGCTGCAAGCGCATCGACATGGTCACCGACTGGACTCCCGCCAGCCCCTCCCCCACCGCCTACTTGGAAGACAGCGTGCTGGCGTCGCGGGTCCGCGCCGCACTCATCCTGTCGCCGGTGGTGAACAGCTTCAACATTGGCGTCGAATCGCACCAGGGGGTCGTGCTGCTCAGCGGCATGGCGGCAGACCCCACGCAGATCGATCTGGCCGTGTTTGTGGCGCAAACCGTGCCCGGTGTGAGTTCGGTGGACAGCTTCATGTTTTCCATGGGAATGCCTGCCGTCCACGCCACCGAGGACAAGGGCTATTCAACCGACCCCGCTGCCTTGCAAGGCAAGAGCCCGCTGGGCAGCTTCCCGCACCCTGAACCTACGGGCATGGAGAACGGCCGTTCATCCGCCGTCTCCACCCCCGCCCCTCTTGCCCTGGCGTCGTTGAGTCATCCCCTGGCTTCAGAAGGCGGCCCCACCGCTGGCACTGCACCTGCGCAAAGCCGCTGGGTGAGCATGGCCCACCGCGTACTGGGCATTCGCAGCATTCAAGAAGAACTGTTGATCAAGCAGTAGGCGCTGCCCTTCCCCAGAAAGGGGCACAGCCGTGCGGGCCCGGCGCCCTCAGAGCCTCCTGAGGGTCTTCTGAGGGTCTTCTGAGGGTCTTTTGGATGGTCAGATTTTGGCCTTCATCAATCGCTGGTAAATCTGTTTGTCCGCGGCGTAGCAGCTGCAGGCCTCGGCCTCCAGCGCCTTGCGGTCAAGCACCGTGAGTTCGCCCCGGTGGTAGGCAATCAGCCCGGCGTCCTGAAAATGGCCGGCCGCCTCGGTCACGCCCACCCTGCGCACGCCCAGCATCAGGGCCATGAACTCTTGGGTCATGTGAAAACAATCCGAGTGCGAGCGGTCCTGCATCATCAACAGCCAGCGCGCCAGGCGCGGCGCTATCTGGTGGTAGCGCTGGCATGCCGCCGCCAGCGTCTGCTGGTGCAGGCGTGCCAGCAGGCAGGCCTGGAGCAAGGCCTCCAGTTCGGGAATCGCGTCGATCTGCGTGCGCAGCTGCTGGGCGCCGATGCGCCAGCTGGACCCGGCCCCCTGCACCAGCGCCCGCCAAGGTGTGGCCGCCAGCCCCAGAATCAGCTCCGACCCCAACATGGCCTCTGCCCCCACCATGCCGACTTCGAGTGGCGGGTGGCTGTCCACATCGATCACCAAAGACAGGAAACCTTCGATGGGAAAGTGGGCATGCTGCAGCGGCTTGCCCCGCACGCTCAGCTCTGCGGAAAGCACCAGCTCGAACGGCTCGCAATGGTCTAGCAACCGCTGGCGCACTGCAGGGGGCAATTTGTGAAGAAGGGCGTTTTCGGGGTGGTGCATCGGGGTGTCTCACGGGTCGGCCAGCGCCACTCAAAGAAGCAACATCATGGCAACCGCGCGGGGCGTGCCCAGCGCAGATCTTTGCCCAGTGTGGGCGGCCCCATGTACCGTGACTGTCTGCCAGCGTACACAGCGCCTTGCCGGACTGCCCTTGCTTTTCGAACCGGCTTAGAGCTACTCACAAAACTCAGCGCAGCGGCCCTGGCTAGGCGTTCCGTCGCAGGCAGTACAAGCGATACGACAAGACGGAACAACAACGCCAGGGGAGTTTTGTGAGCCGCTCCTATTTGGCAACGCCCTTGGGCAGCAAGCGGTCGTACTCTTTCTTGACAACCTCGTAGCACTCGCAGGTGCGCCCTTCCAGCCCCGGGCGATCCAGCACATTGATGCACCCCCGGGCATAGCTGATGAGCCCCGCACGCTGCAGCTTGAGGGCCGCCTCCGTCACGCCTTCGCGCCGCACGCCCAGCATGTTGGCGATCAGCTCCTGCGTCATCACCAGCTGGTTGCATTGCAGGCGGTCCAGGCTCAGCAGCAGCCAGCGGCACAGCTGCTGGTCCAGCGAATGGTGGCGGTTGCACACGGCGGTCTGCGCCATCTGGGTAATGAGTGCCTGCGTGTAGCGCAGCAGCAGGTGCATGACCGGCCCGGAGCGGGCAAACTCCAGCTTCATGGCGTCGGCGCGCATGCGGTAACCCGAACCCGCGCTTTGCACTACAGCCCGGCTCGGGGTAGAGCCGCCGCCCATGAAGATGGAGATGCCCACCAGGCCCTCAAAGCCCACCACTGCAATCTCTGCCGAAGCTCCGTCCTCCAGCACGTACAGCAGAGACACGATGGCGTCGGTGGGGAAATACACATACGGCATGGTTGCGCCGGATTCGTACAGCACCTGCCCCAACGCCAGTTCCACCGTCTCCAGCTGCGGCAGCCAGCGCTGCAACTCCACCTCCGGCAAAGCGGCCAGCAATTGATTCTGAAGGGGAGAGTCGGATCGTTTGATGGTGGCACCTTGTGGAACGCGGGGCGCACCACCATCGCGGTTGTGCCTGCCACGCTGGGCAAGTGACCAGTTTGTGGGGCCACGCCCTTCGGGTCTGTACGGTATCGCACATACACACATTTACCAAATGACTTCTGCCCATTCGCGCTACACGGCGCCCGCAACAGTGTCTGGCTGCCCCCGGACAGGGATCACACAGCAGAGGTCTGAAGGGAGATCGACCCAGCGCAGCCGCTCTCCCACCTGGAGCCAGCGTGCGCCAGATGGGGCACCGTCCGGCAACGCGGCAGGCTCCGCCCCTGGGGCCATCCGCACCAGGATGAACCGCAGCGTGCGCCCACCGCGCACGAGCGTCAACTCTGCGCCCGGCCAGTGCGATGGCAGGCAAGGGGTGAAGAACAGCTCCTGCGCGCCCATCTGCAACCCCACGATGGACTCCACCGCCGCCCGGTGCAGCCAGCCCGCCGCGCCGGTGTACCAGCTCCAGCCGCCGCGCCCCACATAGGGTGGCTGGCTGTAGATGTCAGCCGCCATCACATAGGGCTCCACGGCGTACACCGGCCCCCACACCGGGTGCTGGGCCCGGTGCGGCGGGCTCAGGTAGGTGAAGTAGCGGTAAGGCACATCGAACGCACCGGGGTGCTCAGGCTCCTGCAGGGCCAGTTCTGCAGCGGCCATCAGCGCCCACACGCCGCCATGGGCATATTGCCCGCCGTTCTCGCGCACGCCGGGCGGGTAGGCCTGGATGTAGCCCGCACTGGGCTCGGCATGGTGCAGCGGGGGCGCCAGCAGCTGGATCAAGCCTGCTGCGGGGTTGACCAGATGCGCCTCGACCGCGTCCATCGCATGGCGCTGCCGCACAGGCTTTGCTGCGCCCGAGAGCACCGCCCAGGCCTGCGCGATCAGGTCAATGCGGCCCTCGTCCCGCGTGTGGCTGCCCAGGGCCGTGCCATCGTCAAAAAAGGCGCGCTGGTACCAATCACCGTCCCACGCCTGGTTTTCCAGTGCGGCGCGCCAGCCGGTCAGGGCAGCGTCCCAGCGCTGCACCCGATCCAGATCGCCCTGATCGCTGGCGATCGGAATCCAGTCGCTGACGATGGCGCACAGGAACCACGCCAGCCACACCGATTCGCCGCGCCCACCATCACCCACGCGGTTCATGCCGTCGTTCCAGTCGCCGCCGCCCATCAGCGGCAGGCCGTGCGTGCCGGTGCGCAGGCTGCGGTCTATGGTGCGGGCGGCATGCTCGTACACGCTGGCCGTGGTGGTGCTGGCGCTGGGCGCTTCGTAGATGTCTTCCGCCCCTTCGGGGATCGCAGAACCTTCCAGGAACGCCACCTGCTCCTCCAGCAAGCTGTGGTCTGCAGTGCGTTCCAGGTAATGCGCGCAGGCAAAGGGCAGCCACAGCAGGTCGTCCGAGAAATGCGTGCGCACCCCGGCTCCGCCCGGCGTGTGCCACCAATGCTGCACATCGCCCGCTTCAAACTGGCGCGACGCGCACAGCACAATCTGGGCGCGCAAGGTGCCCGGCTGCGCCCAGGCCAGCGCCATGGCATCCTGCAATTGGTCGCGGTAGCCCGTGGCACCACCCGCCTGGTAAAAGCCCGCTTTGGCAAACAGGCGTGAAGACACCGTCTGGTACAGCAGCCAGCGGTTGACCAACACGTCGAACAGCGGGTCGGGCGTGGTCACCTGCGTGGCACCCAGCAGTTCGCTCCACCGGTCCAGCGTGGCCTGCTCGCGTGTCCGGGCCGCCAAGGCCATGGCCTCTTGCGCCAGCGAGCGTGCTGCAGCCTCGGTGGGTGCGTAGCCCATCAGGTACACGCGCTCGAAAACCGCCCCGGCCCGCAAGGTCACCAAACGCGACAGGGCTGCACAGGGGTCCAGCCCAAACCCGCTGCGCTGCCCCAGTTGCAGGGGTACCACCAGATTGCCCTGCGCATCGAAGAACTCGCGGCGGTCGCAAGTCCAGTCCAGGCTGTCGTTGGCACGGTCGTCCGTGCCCGGCCCAGCCGAGGCTTCGCAGAAAAAGGCCGTGCCCCCGCCCAAGCCTGCGGCCGCCTCGGTCTGCGTGCACAGCAGGCCCAGCAAGCGGGCATCGGGTAGTGGTGCAAAACACGGGGCGGTGGCCAGCGTGGCACGGTCGCCTCGTTTTTCGCCCATCATCCACTCCACCATGCCCACCAGGCGCAAGTGCTCGCGCCGGTTGCCCAGGTTGCGCACCTGCACAAACACCTGCTTGATGGCGGTGACGGGGTCCACACACCAGCGCACCTCCACCTCCAGCGCGCCTCTGCGGTGGCGGATGGTGGTGGTGCCCTGGGCGTGCTCCACGCGGTACGCCACATCGGCCGCACCCCAGGCCGAGGGCGTCAGGCCCCACACCTCACGCGTGCGGCGGTCCTGCAGCAGCAGCCATTCGGCGGGCGGGTCGGCCACCGGGTCGTTCGACCACGCGGTGAGCTGGTTCAGGCGGCTGTTGAGCGCCCAGGTGTTGCCCGCGCCAGTTTCCGACACCATGGCCCCCAGCTGGGCATTGGCCAGCACATTGACCCAGGGTTTGGCGGGCCGCAGCGCGGCCGACACATCAAACCCAAAGGTGCCTGTCACCGGTGCAAAACCGCCCACCGGCGCGGGCACCTGGGTGCTGCCCTGGTGCGTGGGCACTTCGTCCGTGGCGCCGCCGCGCCAGGGGCCGGCCATCGAGACGCCATGGGCCGCCACCCAGGCCTTTACCTGGTGCATGAGCGCATGGCCATCGGCCTGCAGGGTGATGCGGGCCAGGCTCACCAAGGTGCCCAGCTGCGCAGCCGACAGCTCATCCAGCCGTAGCACCCGCAGGCTGGTCACCGCCGGGCCGGTGTGTGTGGCCAGGTCGGCATCGTGGTGCTCGCGCAGCAGCGTCAGCTCGCGCTGCAGGGGCATGTGGTACGAGTGCGATTCACTGCTGAGCACCACCAGGTCGCAGGCCACACCGCCATGCGCCCATTCGCGCAGCGCCTGGGCCAGCGTGCGCAGCAAGCCCATGCCCTGGGGCGATCCGGCCATCACCAGCACAATGGGCCGGTCGCCTGAGAGGCCCAGTTGCCACAACGTGCGCCGGTCACACACGGGGTGGGCGGCCTGGGCCTCGGTCAGCACGCCCAGGTAGGTGGTGTGGACCTTGGGCAGCGTGTACACCAGCGCCGTGGTCAGTGCCTGCAGCGCGGGCAGGTAGTCGCGGTGCGGGCGGTGCGACGCCCACTGGATGCTGGCCAGCGTGGCCGACATGGCCGAAGCGCGCTCCAGATAGGTGGGCTGGCGGTACTTGTCGATGATGGCCAGCAGCGTGGCCGGGTCTTGCGATGCCGCCGTGGCAAAAGTGACGCAGGCCTGCGCACCGGGCGCAATGCGCAGCATCACGCCCAGCGCCGCCACAGGGTCCAGGCCCGTGTCCAGCGATGCAGGCACTTCAGGCACGCGGCTGAGCAAAGCCAACGGCTGGCCGGGCGTATGGTTGCGCCCCAGCCAGAGCTGCCGGTCTGTCTGGCAACGCAGGCCCAGCACGTGCCCTTGGGTATCTGCGACAAAGTGGGCGGCTTGCAGGGTGGTCTCGGTCTGCAGGCGGGGCGTTCGGATGAACCTCAGCGCCTGCTGTGCGGGCAGCCAGTCGGCGGCGACGAAAAGGTTGGAGAACGCGGGGTGCGCCTCGTCGGCCGCGTGGGTGGCCAGGGTGATGTCCAGGGCCGAAATCAGCTCCAGCTCGATCACCTCATCACCCAGGTTGCTCACCACCACCTTGCGCAGTTCAATGTCGTCTTCCGGGCTCACCCACACGGTGGTGTGCACGCGCAGCCCCGGCCACAGTGCGTCAAAACACACGCGGTCGGTGTGGAAGATGCTGCCATACACCGCACGCGCATCGGGCGCGGGGTGGCTGGTGACGGACGCGGGCACGCTGGAGCCCATCTGCCGCACATACAGAAAGCTGCCATGTGCATCCCGCAGCGCATCGTCGCGCCAGCGGGTGATGCCCGTCTGGTGCCAGCGACTCCACCCTGCCCCGTTGGCGCGCAGGGTAACGCTGTAGCGCCCGTTGCCCAGCAGGTGCGTGGGCTCCAAGACCTGGGCGCCCGGGGTGACGGGGCGCACATGGTCGGGCGTTTTTTGTTGGCGCGCATGCAGCGGCAGGCGCGGCGGTGTGGCCTGCAAGGTGGGCAGCTCGCGCGGTGCGCGCTCCTGCAGCAGCGGCAGCACGGCTTCGATGCGGGCATGCGCCGTACCCCAGCGCTGCGCAACACCACCCAGCAGCACGTTGGCCAGCGCCACGATGGTCATGCCCTGGTGGTGGGCCATGTAGGTGCTGACCAGCGTGAGCCGCTCGCCATGGGTCTGGCGTTCGGGCGTGAAGTCCAGCGCCTCGTAAAAGCCGTAGCGCCCCCGCGCCGACAGTGCGGCCAGCGTGCGGAAGTTGGTGCAGGCTGCGCGGGCATCCACCTGGGTGGCCAGCGCCGTGGCATAGGGGGCAATCACCAGCTCGCCCACGGGCGTGCGGCGCAAGGCCAAGCGGGGCACGCCCTGCGGCGCGTACTGGTAGGCCAGCGTGTGGTCGCGCCCGGCATAGGCGCATTCGGAAATGCCCCAGGGCATGTCTTTGCCCAAGGCCTGCACCAGCGCCACATGCTCACGCAGGGCGGACCGCCCTGCCTCGCCCAGGGCGCTGTGATACGGCTCGTCCATGACCAGCGTAGGCATCAGGTACTCGAACATTGAGCCCGACCACGAGCGCAGCACCGCATGGTGGCCGCTGGCAAAGAACGGCCGCCCCAGGGCCGCCCAGTGCTTGACGGGCAAGTCGCCCTTGGCGACGGCCAGGAGGCTGGTGGTGCGCGACTCGGACGCGAGTAGGTCGTAGAACGAGGTGTCCAGCTGCTGCTCGTCCACCCGGTAGCCAATGTGCAACAGGTGCCGACGGGGGTGGTATAGAAACCGGAAGTCGGCCTGCCAGGCCAGGGCATCCAACGCCTCTGCCAGCCCCATGAGGCGCCGCGTGGCCTCGGGTGCGCCGCCGTTGTGTGCGGCCTGCTGGTCGCGGTCCACCGACTGCAGTGTGGCCAGGTGGTCGGCCAGCAGCCACAGCAGTTCGTCCTGCGCCGTGGGCGGGCTGTGCACGATGGCCGGGTGGCGTGGCTGGGCCATGCTGCGCAGCTCGTCCTGCGCCTGCGCCAGCAGCGCGCGAAACGCCGTGGCCTCCGGCTGGTGCGCCGGGTCCGGCAGACGCATTCCCAGCAGACGGCTCAAGGCGGACGAGGGCTGCATCCCACGCAAGCCCGGGTGGTGGACGCCCAGCCGGGGCTGCAGTCGAGCCAGCGAGGTGCGGATGGCCTGCGCACCCGCCAGCGGTGACAGTGGCTGCGCCGCCAGCGCGCTGCAGGCCTGCGCCACGGCAACCAGGTGCGCGCAGAGATTGCCGCTGTCCACCGTGGACACATAACGCGGGTGCAGGGGCTGCAGGGTTTCGGTGTCGTACCAGTTCAGGAAGTGGCCCCGGTGCCGCTCCATGGCCTGCAGGGTCACGAGGGTGGCTTCGAGCCGGTCGAGCAGCTCCAGCGTGCCGATCCAGCCGAACTGGCGCGCACAGCTGGCGCTCAGCAGGTACAGCCCGATGTTGGTGGGCGAGGTACGGTGCGCCACCATTTCATACGGGGCGGTCTGGAGGTTGTCGGGCGGCAGATGGTGGTTGGGGGCATCCACACAGCGCTCGAACAAACGCCAGGTGTCGCGCGCCACGCCGTGCAGCAGGTCCTGGTCTTGTGCCGACAGTGTTGGGTTGCCCAGGCCAGACGGAACGCGGTTGGCCAGCCACACCAGCAGCGGCGACAGCGCCCACAGCGCCAGCAGCGGCCCCACCAAGGCCCAGGGTGCCTGGGTTCCACCGGCCCACAGCGCCACGCCACAGCCCAGCGCCAGCAAAGGTGCAGCCTTGTGTCTGCGCAGCGTTGCCGCCAGGCCTGTGATCAAGGTGTTCTGCGCAGCCTCGGCCGTGGTCCACTCCAGCAGGTGCCAACGGCTCACGGCCTGCCGGTGCACGGTGCGCACCACGGCATCGCCCAGCAGCAGCGCTTGCTGTGGCAGCAGGGCCAAGTGCCACACACCACTGGCCAGGGCCCTCAACAGGTCGCCCGATGCTTCGTGCACAAAACGCATGCCGACCAGCCCAAAACGGCTGGGCACCCAGCCCGCCAGTGCCCCCATCAAGGGCGCAGCCGCATAGGCCGCAACCACCAGCGCCAGCGTGCTGGCCAAGGGCAGGCCCGGGCCCGCCAGGGCCAGCACCACCAGCACCAGCGATGCGGGCGCCACGAGCGAGCGGCGCAGGTTGTCCAGCAGCTTCCAGCGGTTGATGGGCGAAAGGCCCCAGCGCTGGGCCTGGGCCAGAAAGGGCCACAGCTGCCAGTCGCCCCGCGTCCAGCGGTGCAGGCGGGCGGCTGCGGTGTCACTGTGTTCGGGCTCCGCCTCCACCAGCGTCACATCGCTGACCACGGCGCAGCGTGCCAGCGCACCTTCGAGCAGGTCGTGGCTCAGCACCTGGTCGGCCGGCAAGCGCCCGCCCAGCACGGCGTGCACCGTGGCCACATGCAGCAGGCCCTTGCCGGTGAAGCTGCCTTCGGCAAAAAAATCCTGATACACGTCGGACGTCATGGCGCTGTACGGGTCCAGCCCCTGCTGGCCCGCAAACAGCCATTGCCACAACGAGGTGGTGGCAGCGGTGGGCAGTGGCGCCAGCACCCGGGGCTGCAGGATGCCGTAGCCCTGTACCACGCGCTGGCCTGTGGCATCCAGCCGGGGCTGGTTCTCGGGGTGCTCGGCCACCCCCACCAGGCTGCGCAGGCGGCCCGGGGGCAGCTGCGTATCGCTGTCCAGCGTGAGCACATAGCGGGTCTGCGGTGCCAGGTGCGAGAGTTCGCCCAGGTCCAGGAAGGCGCCTTGCCCGCCAGTGGCGAGGGCCGCCACCAGCTGTTCGAGCTTGCCGCGCTTGCGCTCCCAGCCGATCCACTGCTGCTGCGTGGGGCTGTAGGTGCGGGTGCGGTGCAGCAGCAAAAACCGCGGGGCACCGCCCGTGATAGACGGGTGCTGGGCATTCAGGGCCAACATCAAGCCCTCGGCATGGGCCAGCAGCACGCCGTCTTCGGGCAGGTCTTGCACATCGGCATCCACACCGTCGGTCAGCAGCGCAAATTGCGCAAAAGGCTCGGGGTTGGCCAGGTAATGCAGGTGCAGGCGGTGCACCAGCCGCTCGATGGTGCCGGTGCTGCTGAGCAGGGCCGGGATCGCCACCAGCACACGTGCCGATACCGGAATGCCCGCTGGCAGCAGGTAGCGGGGCATGTAGGTCGGCCGGACGGATTCGCCAATGAGCCGGTTGACCACGGCCACCACGATCTCGGACACGGGCAGCAGCAACAAGACGGCGACCAGCGCCAAGCCCGCAAGATGGGCTGCGCTGGTATCGGGCCCCGCCTGCACACCCCACAGGGGCGCCATCAGCCAGGCCAGCAGACCGAGCGAGCCCAGCAGCAATGCGCCCAGGTACAACGGCACACGCGACAGACCCACCGCAGAACGCCACAGGGACAACACATCGGTGGCATGTCGGCGCACGCCCAGGGCATGCTCCAGCTGGCCGCGCCCGGCGCCTTGCAGCCAATAGCCTGCCAAGGCCTGCGCAGCTCCCGGATGATCTGGAGGCTCGCCGTCGGCACCCGACATCAGCACCAGCAGCGCCTGCGCCACGGCGGCCTCGCCCTGCCCGCTGCGGGCCGACAGGTTTTCAATGCCGTGCAAGGTGGTGTTGCGCGTGGCCTCGTCTTCGGCTGCAAACACGGGCGACTGCAGCATGGCGCGCAGCACCAGGCTGGTCTGGCTGATGATGTCGGACCAGTCGGCCGCGCCCACCCGCCGCAGCGCCGTGACGGCATTGCCCATGCTCAGCTGGTCGGCGGCCTGGTTGATCTGCTGCTGGGCCTGCAACGTAACCAGGTCAGGCACAGCGGTCAGCAACCACTGCTGTACGGGCGTTGGCGTGCCTGCAGCGGCATGCCCGCCCACCACGCCGCGCCCCATCATCGACTGCGCCAGGTGGGCCAGGAACACCGGTGCCACGCCACGCTGCTCCATGGCTGCGCAGGCGGCATCCAGCGTCAACACGTTCAGGTCCTTGCTGCGGGCGGCGCACAGGCTGGCCAGCTCCTGCGCGGCCTTGTGGCTGGCCAGGCGCTCGGCCAAGCGGCGCAGGTTTTCGATGAGCACCACACGCAGCGTGGTGGGCAACGCCCACAGCTCGCCCTGGCTCAGCTCGCGAGCCTCCTGGTAGGCATTGAGGTAATGCACCAGCAGCGATTCGTCAAACGCGCTGTCGGTGTGGGCCACAAACGACCACGCCACACCGTACACACGCGGCAGGCCCACCAGCGGGGCGTCTTTGAGCACCGGCAGCGAGCGGTAGTAACGCGGTGGCAGCCCGGCCCGGATCTCCTTGAGCTGGCTTTCGATCAGGTGGAAGTTGTCAAACAGCCATTCAGCGGCGGGGCTGATGGCATGCTCGTCATGTGGTGCATCGAACAGGTAGCGGTATGCGGCCCGCAGCGCGCGGATGTTGCTCTGCAGGCGTGGGTAAAAGGTGGTGCGGCCAAACGGTGCCTTGCCTGCGTCGTGGGACGCGCCCAGGTGCCGGCCATGCTCTTCGAAGCGGGCCACGCCAAACACTTCGGCCCGCAAGGGGTCCAGCACCAGGCCTGCCCGGGCATCGAGCATGCGGTCCAGCGCGGAAGGAACCCAGGGCCATGGTGTGCGTAAGCCCATGCGTGCGCCCCCTATCGCACCAGCGATACGGCCCCCACCAGCAACGTGATCAAGAGTGCAACGGTCACCACATGTTCGGCCACCAGGGTCTGCAGCCATGCAGCACCAGCGAGCAACTGGTCCACCGGCCCGCGCAAGGCGCCGCAGTGCGCCAAGTGTTCACCCAGGTGGGAAAGCTCCAGCAGCGATACGTCTGCCGGCTGCCCGACGCAAGACGTGTCCCACGCAGAGGCAAGGGTGGATGGATGGGACATAGGCGGCTCCTGGTACACAAGTGAATGGCGCCACTGCGTTGCGGCAGCGCTCTGATCCTCTTGTACAAGGGGCTGGGGCCGCGAGTCTGTACGCTGTCGAACAGACCACCAGAGAGGCCTTTATCAGCCCAAAGGCAACCCACCAAGAACTGAAACGATCAGTTACCAATCAAAGAGCGATGGTGTTCCACCCGGGCACGCGCCTTCAATCTGCAGCATGCGCAGCTTGGTCAGCGCGCCGCCTCCGGCCGAAAAGCCGCCCGGCCGGTCACCCGCAGCCAGCACCCGGTGGCACGGCACCACGGGCGCAAACGGGTTCAGGCCCAGCGCCTGCCCCACGGCGCGCGACAGGCCCTTGCTGCCGATCTGTTCGGCCACCTCGCCATAGGTGCGCGTGCGGCCCGGCGGTATGGCCCGGGCAATGGCATACACCTGCTGGTGAAACGGCGAAATGCCGGACATGTCGAGCGGCACCTCGCACAGGTCGCGGGGTTGCCCCGCCAGCAGCGCCTGGATGCCTTCGATGGCGCTGCGCACGGGTGCGGGGGGCTCCCCAGACTGCGCGCAGTGTGAATGGCTGCGCAGCAAACGCGCCCGGGTCGCCTCGGCATCCGCCTCGGGCAACTGCACGGCCACGATGCCGCCCGGGCCCCAGGCAATGCCGCAGGTGCCGATGGCGGTGTCGAACAGCGCATGGCCGTGGCCAGGGGTGGCATCAGGCACAGTGCGGGCCCCTCCTTGCAGGTTTGGTGCTCACTACTCTTTTTATAGCTACCAGCGCTTACTGGATAAGCGCTAGAGGCTAATTTTTCTCATATTTTCGGCACCAAAGCATGCGCGTGCGCCATCAATCGGCCCGCAGCGCCGCGCGCAGTTGCGCGCCCAGCTCGGGCTTGGCGGCAAACGGGTCGGTGGGGTTGCGGCCCATCATCACGTCTTCCATGCGCGTCTGCACCGAAGCCAGGGCCTTGGGGTGGCTGTAGATGTAGAACTGGCCTTGAGCCGCTGCGTCGAACACTTTTTGCGCTACCTCGGCGGCGGTCACCTTGCCGCTGCCCACGGCCTTGTCGCTCATGGCCTGGCCGATGAGCTGGCTCTTGGTGGGCTTTTCGGCAGGCAGGTCGCCGGGGCGGTTGCGGTGGCTTTGGTTGATGCCGGTGGGCACAAAGAAGGGGCACAGCACGCTGGCGCCGATCTGGTCAGTGACCAGCGACAAATCCTGGTACAGCGTTTCAGACAGGCTGACCACTGCGTGCTTGCTCACGTTATAGATGCCCATGTTGGGCGCCGCCAGCAGGCCCGCCATGCTGGCGGTGTTGATGATGTGGCCGCGCCAGACCGGGTCGGCCTTGGCCGCTGCCAGCATCATGGGCGTGAACAGGCGCACACCGTGCACCACGCCCCACAGGTTCACGCCCAGCACCCATTCCCAGTCCTTGACGGAGTTCTCCCACACCAGCCCGCCCGCGCCCACACCCGCGTTGTTGAACACCAGGTTCGGCGCGCCAAAGCGCTGCTGCACATCGGCGGCCAGCTGCTCCATCTGCGCAGCGTTCGATACATCCACCTTGCGGGCCAGCACCTGGCTGCCTGCGGCCTGCATCTCGGCAGCGGCGGCGTCCAGCGCGTCCTGCTGCACATCCACCAGCACCAGGTTCATGCCGAGGCGGGCACCGATGCGCGCGCATTCCAGGCCAAAGCCCGAGCCTGCGCCAGTGAGGACGGCGGTTTTGCCGGAAAAGTTGTCGATCATGGTTTTTGTCTCCTTGAGTCCGTAACAATTTAGAGCGTTGGGTTGAAACTGGCGGGGCCCACGCCGGGGACGCCGAGCAAGGGCCGCCGAGCCGCGTATGCGGCGCCTCGCTTGCGTGCGAGGGCGTCGTCCCCCTTCCCGGCGAAGCCGAGAGAAGGGGGAAGCGGCGCAGCCGCTCAGGGGGATGGTCTTAGAACATACCCAATGCGCGGGAAGTGCACATGCACCGTGCCCGCGCGCGGGTCGGTACGGCGCAGCGTGTAGCGGGTGCGGGTGGCAGCAATCAGCTCGCCCTCGGTGGGCTCCGTGCCAAAGCTCTCGGCGGAAATCGTGACCTGGCTGCCCAGCGGGATGCCGTGTTCGTCCTGGAACACGTCGTCCATCAGGGGCAAAGGGTCCATGCCCGCAGCCACCGTAATGGCGTCCTGAGCGCTGAACTTTTCCATACGACCATGGCCCAGCGCTGCGATGCGGTCCATCCACTCCAGCACGGCGGGGGTGGCGGCAAAGATGTCGGCCATCACCGGCACACACTGGCGCGTGAACCACAGCGGGTGGTAGGCCGCAAAGTCGGCCAGGCAGGGCTCAGCACCAAACAAAAAGTCGTGCTCCTCGGCCATGTGGGCGATGCGGCGCAGGTACGAGCGGTAGGCAGCCGTCGCGTCGGCCGGTCGCAGGCGCTGCATGCCCGCGCTCATCTCACGGCGGTCTTCGCCAAACACTTGCGCGGCGGCAGGCGGCAAGTTGGCAAACAGCACCGCAGCGCCTTTGGGCTGCAGGTTGTAGGCCATGGCGGCCCAGAACAGCGTGCTATCCGCCCACTGTGCAAACACACGCGCCACGCCCTTGAGGTGCGGCGGGTACAGCACCGGCTCGGGCTGTTCATGCTCCAGCACATCGCAGATGAGGGCCGAATCGCAATAGATGTCGGCACCGATCTGCAAGAACGGCGTCTTGCGGTAACCCCCCGTGAGCGCCACCACATCGGGCTTGGGCATGACGCTGGGGATGATCACGGACTTCCAGGCCAGCTGCTTGAAGCCGAGCACCGCGCGGATCTTTTCGGAGAACGGCGACGAGGGGTAGTGGTGCAGGATGAGGTGGGACATGGGGTTCTCCGCAAAATTCTGTAGGGTGAATCAGGCCGGGAGCGCGCGGGCCAGGATGGCGTCAAGGTTTACACCCGCGCCCAGCGTGCCAAAGCTGTAGCCCCAGTCGCCGGAGAGGCGAGAGTCGCAAAACGCGCGGAACACGGCACCGGGCGCACTGCGCAGCAGCAGGGCCGCCTGCACGGCCAGCGCCACATCCTGCGCGAGGCGCCGGGCCTCGGCCTCGGTGGTCATGGCGTCCACGCGCAGGGGCAACGCGCCGGCCAGACGGTCCAGCGCCGGATGGGCGCCGCGTGCGGGTGCCAGTTCGGCGTCCAGCGCGGCAGCGGTGTCGGCGCGGCGCACGGCGCGCATCAAATCCAGCGCCATGATGTTGCCCGCGCCTTCCCAGATGGAGTTGAGCGGCATCTCGCGGTAGATGCGGGCCATCACGCCTTCGCCGCCCTCTTCCACATAGCCGTTGCCGCCCAGGCATTCCATGGCCTCCTGCGCAAACACGCTGCCGCGCTTGCACACCCAGAACTTGGCCACGGGTGTGAGCAGGCGGGCCATGATGGCCTCGTGCTCGCTCTTGTCTTTGTGGTCAAAGGCGTTCGCAAGCCTTATGGAGAGAGCGGTAGCCGCTTCACTTTCAAGAGCAAGATCGGCCAGCACATTGCGCATGAGCGGCTGGTCGATGAGCTTCTTGCCAAAGGCCGAGCGCTGGCGCGTGTGGTGAAGAGCGATGCTGAGCGCCTGGCGCATGAGGCCGCTGGTGCCCAGCGCGCAGTCCAGCCGCGTCATGGTGCCCATCTCCAGGATCTGCGCCACACCCCGGCCCTCTTCGCCCACGCGCCAGGCCATCGCGCCGATGAACTCGACCTCGGAGCTGGCATTGGCGTGGTTGCCCAGCTTGTCTTTCAGGCGCTGGATGCGAATGGTGTTGACCGCACCTTCGCCACCATCGGGCAGCACGCGCGGCAGGAAGAAGCAGGTGAGCCCGCCGGGCGCCTGCGCCAGGATCAGGAACGCATCGCACATGGGGGCGGAGAAGAACCACTTGTGCCCCGTGATGCGATAGCGCGCGCCCCAGGCATCGTCGCCGTCGTGGACAGCCTGTGTGGTGTTGGCACGCACGTCCGATCCGCCCTGCTTCTCGGTCATGCCCATGCCCATGGTGAGCGCGGATTTCTGCGAGAACAGCGCGAGGCGCGGGTCGTACTGCGTGCTCGCCAAACCCTTGCTCCAGTCCGCCCATACCGCTGAATTGCCTCGCAATGCCGGGGTCACGGCGTAGCTCATCGACACGGGGCACAGCACCGAGGGCTCGGCTTCGGTGAACAGCATGAAGCCTGCGGCCCGCTCGGTATGCGCGTGGCCCGTGTCCTGGCGCGACCACGGCGTGCCGTGCAGGCCGTGGCGCAGCGCAGCGCCGATGAGCGCGTGGTAGCTGGGGTGGAACTCCACCACATCCGTGCGGTGGCCGAAGCGGTCGTGGGTGCGCAGTTGGGGTTTGTAGGTGTTGGCGAGCCGAGCATGGGTCTGCATTTCGGCCGATCCCATCTCCGCGCCCAGCGCCGCGAGGCCCGCCAGCGGCAGGCTGGGGGCATGCAGGCGCAGCGCGTCCTGCAGGGGCTGGTTGGCGGTGAAGAGGTTCACATCGGCCCAGGGCGTGCTCTGGTTGAACACCTCATGGGTGGCGGCAGGGCTGGCAGCGGTCATGGCGGCTCCTCAGGCGACGGGGCTGTCACCCCGTCTCAGCATTTCGATGTGGGGGATATCGTCTTCCAGATACTCATCGGACACGGCCTCAAAACCCAGGCTGCCGTAGAAGCCCTGCAGATGGGCCTGCGCGCTGATGCGGATGCCCCGCCCCGGCCATGCCTGGCTGCAGCGAGCGATGCCCTCGGCCATCAGCGCCCTGCCCGTGCCGTTGCCCCGCGCTTCCTTGGCGGTGACCACGCGGCCGATGGAGGGCTCGGGGTAGTTCACGCCCGGGTCCACCACGCGCAGACAGGCTTGCAGCGCACCCGCCTCGTCGTAGCCCAGCAGGTGGTAGGACTGCTTGTCCGCCCCGTCCGGGTCCTGGTAAGGGCCCTGCTCCAGGATGAACACCTTGCAGCGCAGCGCCAGCGCATCGTGCAGGGCGTGCACGCCCAGGTCATCGAAGCGGGCCCAGGTCCACCTCAGCATCATCAGATCAGCTTCACCAGCTGTTTGCCGAAGTTCTTGCCCTTGAGCAAGCCCAGGAAGGCCTCGGGCGCGGCGGCGATGCCCTGCGCAATGGTCTCGCGTGGGCGCAGCTTGCCGGTGCCGACCAGCGTGCCCAGTTCCTTGAGCGCATCAGGCCAGACTTCCATGTGCTCGCTCACAATGAAACCTTCGACTTTCATGCGGTTGATGAGCATGAGCGCGGGGTTGGCCATGGGCAGCGGCGCGCCGTCGTAGCCAGCGATCATCCCGCACAGGGCAATGCGGCTGAAGGCGTTCATGCGCAGCATGACGGCGTCCATGATCCAGCCGCCCACGTTTTCGAAGTAGCCATCGATGCCGTTGGGGCACGCTTCCTTCAGGGCTTTGGACATGGCCTTCACGTCGCTGTGTTCCTTGTAGTCGATGCAGGCGTCAAAGCCCAGTTCTTCCACAGCGTACTTGCACTTGTCGGCGCCACCGGCAATGCCCACCGCACGGCAGCCCCGGGCCTTGGCCAAAGCGGCAAAGGCGCTGCCCACGGCGCCAGTAGCGGCGCTGACCACCACGGTGTCGCCTTCCTTGGGCGCAATGATCTTGACCAGGCCGTACCAGGCCGTGACACCCGGCATGCCCACGGCGCCCAGGTAGTGCGACAGCGGCACATGGGTCGTATCGACCTTGCGCAGCGCGCCGGGCTGGTCGGCATTGACCACGCTGTATTCCTGCCAGCCGCCCATGCCCACCACCTTGTCGCCCACCGCGTACTTGGGATGCTTGCTCTCGGCCACTTCACCCACGGTGCCACCGATCATGACTTCACCCAGCGCCTGCGATGCGGCGTAGCTCTTGCTCTCGTTCATGCGGCCGCGCATATAGGGGTCCAGGCTCAGAAAGTGGTGGCGCACCAGCACCTCGCCGTCCTTGAGCGCGGGGGTGTCCGCTGCCACCAGCTTGAAGTTGCTGGCCACGGCTTCGCCTTGGGGGCGGTTGTCGAGAACGATTTGTTGGTTGCGTGGCATGAGAGGCTCCTTCAGAATGTCTATAACTATGAATTCAATAGCTGCCAGCGCTTATGGATAAAGCGCTAGGGGCCAATTTGGCTTAAAAATCTGACTCAATCGGTGGAAATGACCTTGAGGTCATTCACATTGCGCCCATCGACTGGCAGGCGCCGCACGTACTTGAACGTGCCGGTGGCATGGCAACACACCTTGCCCTGTGCGTCATACACCGTGCCTTCGGTAAAAGCCATGGTGGCCGTGCGGTGAATGAGCCGCCCCTTGGCCACCAGCGGCCCGCGTGCGGGCTGCATGAAGCTGGTCTTCATTTCAATGGTGACCACGCCCATGTCAGGCGTCTCGCTGCGCGCCGCCGTGGCCATGGTCACGTCCAGCAGCGTCATCGACGCACCGCCGTGGGTCACGGCAAACGAGTTCAAGTGCTCGGGCTGGGCTTCGTAATGCAGCTCAGACTCGCCGCCTTCCATACGCTGCAGCGTAAAGCCCAGGTGGTGGACAAAGGGAATTTCGACACCGAAACTTTTCAAGGGATTTCCTCAGTACACGAACTCAAAAACTGGCGCGGCCCAGACCAGGGCAGCCGAGCAAGGGCCGCCCCGCGGCGAGGGCTGCGTCCTCCTTCCCGGCGAAGCCGAGAGAAGGGGCTGAGGGCCGCGGCTCCAAGCCTGCCTGCTCAGGCTTGGACGTGCCCGAAGAGCTGCCGCCTCTGGCGGCCGCACCGAGGCGCACAGCGCCTCAGGGGGATGTACCGAATTCACCCTCCCGTGACAATACTCACGCCCCCGTCCACCGCCAGCCATTGGCCGGTGATGTGCTTGCCCGCATCCGACGCGTACAACGCGCACAGGCCCTTCAGATCTTCATCATCGCCGAGACGGCCCAGCGGGGCGTGGGCGGCCAGCGCTTCCTCGCCCATGGCCTTGAGCGTACCCACCGTCATTTTGCTCGGGAAGAAACCCGGGCAGATGGCGTTGACGCGGATGTTGTACGCGCCCCATTCAGCGGCCAGTGCCCGTGTGAAGTTGATCACCGCGCCCTTGGAGGTGTTGTAAGCAATGGTGTTCATGCCCTTGGGGTTGCCGCCCAAGCCTGCGATGGACGCTACGTTGATGATGCTGCCGCTGCGGCGCGCGATCATGCTGTGCTTGGCGATGTGCTGACTCAAGATGAAGTAACCGCGCACGTTGAGGTTCATCACCTTGTCCCACGCGTCCACGGGATGGTCTTCGGCAGGGGCCCCCCAGGCTGCGCCTGCGTTGTTGACGAGGATGTCCACATGGCCCAGGCGCTCCAGGGTCTCGTCGGCCAGGCGCCGGATGTCGTCTTCCTTGGCGCAATCAGCGGCGATCCACCGTGCGTCGATACCCGCAGCCTGCAGGTCGGCGGCAGCCTCTTCCAGGTCAGACGCCTTGCGCGAGCTGAGCATGATCTTGGCACCCGCTTCGCCTAGCGCGTGGGCCAGTTGCAGTCCCAGGCCGCGCGAGCCGCCGGTGACCAGTGCGGTCTTGCCGGTGAGGTCAAACAGTTGTTGGATGGTACGGGTCATGCTGAAAGTCTCCTTCGGTTTTGGATGGATCTGTCGTTGGGTGTTTGCCCCACGCGCCCGAGGATTGTGCGATGCAATGCGGGCGCTTTGTGTCGCGGGGGTGTCGGGTGTTCAGCTAAGAGCCTGTTCAAAATTTTTCTGGAGCCGCACAAGTGCCTTGCCGGGATGGGATGCAAGGCGCGGTGCGCCGCCGATAGCCCGTGCTATCGGCAAGCGCCGCAACGCCGTAGACCGCCCGGCAAGGCACTTGCCCGAAGGGTTGGAGTGAAATCGGGCGATTGGACGCCCCGGCTGCTTGCATGGGCATGAGCCCATGCGGCGCATCCGAAGCATCCACTCATCCCGATTGCACTCCAATGCGGTCTCCAAAAAGACTTTGAGCAGGCTCTAAGGGCCGGGGTCGGTGTGCAACCGGGCCCGCACCGGGATCAGCACCACACCCACCACGGCCAGCACCCCGCCGCCCACGATGAGGCTCCAGCCCAGAGCCTCATCGGTGCGGGCGGTGGCGATGCCCAGTATCAGCGTGAGCAACCCGCCGTAAATCAGCACCCAGATGAGCTTGTGCAGGCGTTGCAGGGTTAGTTGCGCCGCCATCAAAACGCCTCTTCAGGGAAGGCCGCGCAGGTGGCATCGCGCGTGCTCACCACCTGCAGCCAGGCACCGATCTTGGGCAACTCGTAGTGGAAGAAAAAGCGCATGCCGCCCATGCGTCCCACGCTCGCGGGCTGGGCCAGATCGGCATCCCGGGCCAGCGTGGCCAGGGCCACGTCCAGCCAAACCCAGGCGAGCACCGTGTGGCCAAAGGCCTGCATGTAGGGCACGGCATTGGCCAGCGCATCGGCAGGCTGGCCCGTGGCCCAGGCGGCCTTGGTGGCGGCGCCCACGTCCTGCAGCGCCTTGCCCAGCGCGTTGGCATGTGCCGCCAGCGCGGGCACCTGGATCGCACGCTCGATGGTGGCATTGATGCGCCCGGCCAGCAGTTGCAGGCCGCGGCCGCCTTCCATCAGCACCTTGCGGCCCAGCAGGTCCATGGCCTGGATGCCGTGCGTGCCCTCGTGGATCATGTTCAGGCGGTTGTCGCGCCAGTACTGCTCCACCGGGAAATCGCGCGTATAACCGTAGCCGCCATGGATCTGGATGGCCAATGAGTTGGCCTCCAGGCAGAACTCGCTGGGCCAGCTCTTGGCAATGGGGGTGAGCACCTCCAGCAGCAGGCGGGCTTCGTCGGCCGTCGCCGCGTCGCCCGTGTGCTGCTCGTCCACCAGCTTGGCGCAAAACAGGTTGAGCGCGAGCGCCCCTTCGCCATACGACTTCTGGGCCAGCAGCATGCGCTTGACGTCGGCGTGTTCGATGATGCGCACCTGGGGCTGGGCGGCGTCCTTGACCACGGCAGCGGCGCCATCCTTGGGTCCCTGCACCGGGCGTCCTTGGGGCCGGTTCTTGGCGTAGTCCAGGCTGGCGTAATAGCCCGCCAGCCCCAGCATGGTGGCGGCCATGCCGATACCGATGCGCGCCTCGTTCATCATGTGGAACATGCAGTGCAGGCCCTTGCCGGGCTGGCCCACCAGGTAGCCCACGGCCCCGGCCTTGCCCTCAACCGGGAACTTGCCTTCACCGAAATTAAGCAGCGTGTTGGTGGTACCGCGCCAGCCCAGCTTGTGGTTGAGGCCCGCCAGCGCCACGTCGTTGCGCACGCCGGTGAGCTTGCCTTCGGTGTCCACCAGTTTCTTGGGCACGATGAACAACGAGATGCCCTTGGTGCCCGGCACCAGCTTGCCGTCCGGCCCCGGGATCTTGGCCAGCACCAGGTGCACGATGTTTTCGGTCAGCTCATGGTCGCCCGAGCTGATCCACATCTTGTTGCCCGTGAGGCGATACCTTGCGCCCAATGGGTCGGCCTCGAAGCCATCGCCATCAGGCACTGCGCGCGTGGCCACATCCGACAGCGAGGAGCCCGCCTGCGGCTCGGACAGACACATGGTGCCCGACCAACGCCCGTTGAATTCATTGAGTGCAAACACCTGCTTTTGCGCCTCGGTGCCATGCACCATGAGCAGGTTGGCGTTGCCCGAAGTCAGCAGGTTCGAGCCGATGCTGATGGACGCCACCGCAAAGAAGCTGTTGGCGGCCGCCTCGACGGCATAGGGCAGCTGCATGCCGCCGACCTCGTAGTCCTGCGCGGCCGACAACAGGCCGGATTCTGCGTAGGCCTTGCGCGCCTCGTAGGTCGCCTGGGGCAGGATGACCTTTTCACCGTCGAAGTGTGGCTCCTCGATGTCTACGGTGCGGTTGAAGGGCGCGTACTTCTCGCGAGCGATGCGCTCGCAGGTGTCGAGCACCGCATCGAAGGTTTCGCGCGAGTGGTCTGCAAAACGCGTGCGGACCGTGAGGGACTGGGCATCGAGCCAGTCATACAGCAGAAAGTCGAGCGTGGAACGCAGGGTCATCAGAAGGTCTCCTTGTGGCTGCGTGCATGCCCGATCTCCAATGGCCTGATAGGGCTCAGCGTGCAGGCAGCACGATGTTCTTGAAACACCAGTAGTCCATGTCCGAATCGGGCTTGGGCTGGCAATTGGCTTCTCCGAGCTGCAGGCGTGTGGCACCTGCAGGCAGTGGCGGGAACGTGATCTTGACGAGCTTGTTGCGGCCGGGCTTGACCACATCCATCTTCACGTTGCAGAAAGACAGGCCTCCAATCGACAGCTGCGGCAGCACAGTGCCGGTGCCCAGGTCCTTGAGCGTGAACGCATCGGGCGAGCCAGTGGGTTGCGCACAGGCCTCGAACGATTCATCGGTGGTGTTCTTGACGGCAAGCGTCACCCGCGTCTGTTTGGCGTCCACCACGATGTCCTGCAAAACCACGTCAGAGTCCGACTCCAGCGGCAGCTGGAGCTTGTAGGTCTGGCTCTGGGCATGGGCACCGCATGCAACGGCAAGGGCCGAGAGGGCGACACAGTGGCGAAAGGAAGGAAGCAGACAACGCATGGGAGGTACCGGGTTCGGGATGGAGAAAGGAGACAGGTTCAGTGCCACAGGCAAGCCAGTGGTCGCGCGGATTCTGCCCGCGCCAACCGCGCTGACGGGCGCATCACGCCCCGGCAAAGCAACAATTTGTAGCCAGCGCCTCTTCACCCCCCCCCCGGCCCTGCTCGGCCCTGGTGTCGTCCTCTCATCCCCTTCTACCGGCAGTTCAGGCATCCATCTGAAATTTGCTGTGCGGAGAGCCAACGCATGTGGTCCGCCCATGGGCCACACCACCGCTGCTTGCGCCACCCACAAAGGGGCAAGCGCACAGGAAACACGTGAAGGTGCCGCCTGTTGCGCCGCCCCAAGCCAAGTTTTACAGCACTTCGAAAATGCCCGCAGCGCCCATGCCGCCACCAATGCACATCGTCACGCACACCTTCTTCGCACCACGGCGCTTGCCTTCGATAAGCGCGTGGCCCGTGAGGCGCTGGCCCGACACACCGTAGGGGTGGCCCACGGCAATCGCGCCGCCGTTCACGTTCAGGCGGTCGGCCGGAATGCCCAGCTTGTCGCGGCAGTACAGCACCTGCACGGCAAAGGCTTCGTTCAGCTCCCACAGGTCGATGTCCTGCACCGTGAGGCCCAGCTTTTTCAGCACCTTGGGCACGGCAAACACGGGGCCGATGCCCATTTCGTCGGGCTCGCAACCTGCCACCGCAAAGCCGAGGAAGCGGCCCAGGGGCTTGAGGCCCTTCTTGCTGGCGTACTCTTCGCTGGTCACCACACAGGCGCCGGCGCCGTCGGAGAACTGGCTGGCGTTGCCGGCAGAGATCAAACCGCCAGGCAGCGCCGAGCGCAGGCCGCTGATGGCTTCTACCGTCGTGCCTTCGCGTGTGCCTTCATCCTTGCTCACGGTGACCTGCTTGGTGATCAGGCCCAGCGTTTTGTCGGCCACACCGGCCGTCACCGTGATGGGGGCGATTTCTGCGTCGAACAAGCCAGCGGCCTGCGCTGCGCAAGCCTTCTGCTGGCTGGCGGCACCGTATTCGTCCATGGCTTCGCGGCCGATGTTGTAGCGCTTGGCCACTTGCTCGGCGGTCTGCAGCATGCTCCAGTAGATCTCGGGCTTTTGCTTGGCCAAGGCCAGGTCCTGGATCATGTGCAGGTTCATCTCCTGCTGCACGCAGGAGATGCTTTCGACACCACCGGCCACGAACACATCGGCTTCGCCAGCGATGATGCGCTGGGCGGCCATGGCAATGGTCTGCAGGCCCGACGAGCAGAAGCGGTTGACCGTGACACCGGAGGCGGTGATGGGCAGGCCGGCCTTCAGGGCAATCTGGCGCGCGATGTTGCTGCCTGTGGCACCTTCGGGTGTCGCGCAACCCATGATGACGTCGTCCACGTCAGCGCCATCAATGCCGGCGCGCAACACGGCGTGCTGCACGGCATGGCCGCCAAGGGTGGCGCCATGCGTCATGTTGAAAGAACCCTTCCAGCTCTTGGCGAGCGGCGTGCGGGCGGTGGAAACAATCACTGCGGAGGTCATGTGAATTCCTTTGATTCTGTGGATGGGTGCACGCGGCTATTTACTGGAAGGCCTTGCCTTCGGCGGCCAGCTTGGCCAGCAGCGGAGCGGGCTTCCAGAACGCTGCGTCATCCAGCGGGTTCTTGGCAAAACGGTCCATGGCCTGCACCACGTTGAACAGACCCACTTCGCTGGCGTAGTGCATGGGGCCGCCACGGTGGATGGGGAAACCGTAGCCGGTCAAGTACACCATGTCGATGTCGCCGGACTTGCTGGCGATGCCGTCTTCCAGGATGTGCGCGCCTTCGTTGACCAGGGCGAACACCAGGCGCTGCACGATTTCTTCGTCCGAAATCTTGCGCGGCGTGATGCCCAGCTCCTTGCGGTGGTCTTCGATCATCTTGTTGACCAGGTCGCTCGGGATCGCGTCGCGCTTGCCGGCCTGGTAGTCGTACCAGCCTGCGCCGGTCTTCTGGCCGAAGCGGCCCAGTTCACACAGCTTGTCGGCCGTGCGGCTGTACTTCATGTCGGCACGTTCGACGGAGCGGCGCTTGCGGATGGCCCAGCCAATGTCGTTGCCCGCAAGGTCGCCCATGCGGAACGGGCCCATGGCAAAGCCAAACTTTTCAATGGCCTTGTCCACTTGCTGGGGCGTGCAGCCTTCGTCCAGCAGGAAGCCAGCCTGGCGGCTGTACTGCTCGATCATGCGGTTGCCGATGAAACCATCGCACACGCCCGAGACCACTGAAGTCTTCTTGATCTTCTTGCCGATGGCCATCACCGTGGCCAGCACGTCCTTGGCGGTCTCCTTGCCACGCACCACTTCCAGCAGCTTCATCACGTTGGCAGGGCTGAAGAAGTGCATGCCCACCACGTCCTGCGGACGCTTGGTAAACGCTGCGATCTTGTCCACGTCAAGCGTGGAGGTGTTGGAGGCCAGGATGGCGCCGGGCTTGGCCACAGCGTCGAGTTGCTTGAACACGGCTTCCTTGACGCCCATCTCTTCGAACACGGCTTCGATGATGAGGTCGCAGTCCTTGAGATCGTCGTAGCTCAGCGTGGTGCTCAGCAGGGCCATGCGCTGCTCGTACTTGTCCTGCTTGAGCTTGCCCTTCTTGACCTGGGCTTCGTAGTTCTTCTTGATCGTGGCCACGCCACGGTCCAGGGCTTCCTGCTTCATTTCCAGGATCTTGACGGGGATGCCTGCGTTCAGGAAGTTCATGGAAATGCCGCCGCCCATGGTGCCCGCGCCAATCACGCCCACCAGCTTGATGTCGCGCTTGGGGGTGTCGGATGCGACATCAGGGATCTTGCTCGCCGCACGCTCGGCCATGAACAGGTGGCGCAGTGCGCGCGACTCCGGCGTCCACATCAGGTTGATGAAGATCTCGCGCTCGACCAGCATGCCTTCTGCGAACTTCTTCTTGGTGGCGGCTTCAACAGCGTCCACGCACTTGGCGGGTGCGGGGAAGTTCTTGGCCATGCCCTTGACCATGTTGCGCGCGAACTGGAAGTACGCGTCGCCTTCGGGGTGCTTGCAGGGGAAGTTGCGCACCAAGGGCAGCGGGCGGGCATCCGCCACGCTATGGGCAAACGCCAGGGCTTCTGGGGCCAGCGATTCGGCCGACGCTGCCATCTTGTCAAACAGCTTCTGGCCGGGCACGGCGCCAATCATTTCACTCTTGACGGGCTCGCCGCTCACGATGAGGTTGAGCGCGGCTTCCACACCAATCACGCGGGGCAGGCGCTGGGTACCGCCTGCGCCAGGGATCAGGCCCAGCTTGACTTCGGGCAGTGCAATCGAGCAGCCAGGCGCTGCGATGCGGTAGTGGCAACCCAGGGCCAGCTCCAGCCCGCCGCCCATGGCAACGCTGTGCATGGCAGCCACGACGGGCTTAGCCGAGTTTTCAATGGCGGCAATCACCGACAGCAGGTTGGGTTCTTGCAGCGACTTGTCGGTGCCGAACTCCTTGATGTCGGCGCCGCCAGAGAACGCACCACCGGCACCGGTGATCACGATGGACGTGACCGCTGCATCGGCATTGGCACGGCCAAGGCCTTCGACGATGCCCTGGCGGGTCGATAACCCAAGTCCGTTGACGGGAGGGTTGGCCATGGTGATCACGGCAACGGAGCCGTGGACTTTGTATTCAGCGGTCATGGTGCTGTTGTTCCTTGGAAAGTGAAAAAGAACGATCGTGCGTTTTTATTGTAGAGACTTCAAACCCATTTGGCGTGTCAATTTGTCCCGGGCGGGACAAGGGGGTTTGCAGTGCAACATTTGGTAGAGCAAAAAAAGAGGCGCCTTCAGCTATCGGGCGCCTCTTTAGCCATGGTTTTTCAGAAATCGTCAGACTTCAAGCCATTCCTTGCGGATGTAGTTGTCGGCTCGCAGGCTGTCCGGTGTGCCCTGGAACACGATCGAGCCATGCCCCATGACCAACGCGCGGTCCGAGATCTTCATGGCGATGGTCAGCTTCTGCTCGATCAGCAGCACCGAGATACCCCGCGCCTTGATGGTCTGCAGGTACTGCCCCACCAGCTCGACAATCTTTGGGGCCAGGCCTTCGGTGGGCTCGTCGATGATGATCAGGTCGGGGTCGCCCATCAGCGTGCGGCATAGCGTAAGCATCTGCTGCTCCCCGCCCGACATCACGCCCGCCTCTGTGTGCTGGCGCTCCTTGAGGCGCGGGAACATCTCGTACATGTCGTCAAACGACCAGCGGCTGCCCTTGCCTTTGCCTTTCTGGCCCAGCAGCAAGTTCTGGTGCACGGTGAGGTTGGGGAACACATCGCGGCTTTCGGGCACGTAGCCCACCCCCAGGTGGGCGATCTCGTAAGCCTTCTTGCCGTTGAGGTCCTGCCCCTTCCAGTTCAGCGTGCCCTCCCAGTCCACCAGGCCCATGATGGCCTTGGCGGTGGTGGAGCGGCCCGAGCCGTTGCGCCCCAGCAGGGCCACGATTTCACCGGGTTGTACGTCGAAGGTCACGCCATGCAGCACATGGCTCTTGCCGTAATAGGCGTGGAGATTTTCGATTTTCAGCATGTCAATGTCCCGCCCCTTGCTCGTCCGCAACGACAGAGCCCAGATAGGCCTCCTGCACGCGCTGGTTGGCGCGCACCTTGTCGGGCGTGTCATAGGCAATGACCTCGCCATAGACCACCACAGCAATCTTGTCCGCCAGGCCAAAGACCACGCCCATGTCATGCTCCACCGTCAGCAGCGTGCGACCTTCGGTCACTTCCTTGATGAGGTGGATGAAGCGCGTGGTCTCGGTCTTGCTCATGCCGGCCGTGGGCTCGTCGAGCAGGATCACGTTGGCACCACCCGCGATGGTGATGCCGATCTCCAGGGCGCGCTGCTCGGCATAGGTGAGGTTCATCGCCAGCGTGTCGCGCTTCTTGTCGAGCTTGATCATTTCCATGAGCTGCTTGGCGCGCTCATTGGCATCGTGCAGGTTCGACAGGAAGCGCAGGAAGGTGTACTTGTAGCCCATGCTCCAGAGCACACCGCAGCGCAGGTTCTCGAACACCGAGAGCTTGGGAAAGATGTTCGTGATCTGGAAGCTGCGCGACAGCCCCTTGCGGTTGATCTCATACGGCGCCAGCCCGTTGATGCGCTGGCCGTTGAGGATCACATCCCCGCTTGTGGGCGCAAAACGCCCACTGATGAGGTTGAACAGCGTGGACTTGCCCGCGCCATTGGGGCCGATGATGGCCACGCGTTCACCCGAGGCCACGGACAGGTTCACGCCACGGATAATTTCCGTCTTGCCAAAGCTCTTGCGCAGGTCGCGCAGTTCCAGGGCATAGGTGGTGTTGGTTGGGTTGTCAGCTGCCATGTTTACAGCGCCTCCCCACGCTTGATTTCATGTTCGATCTCTTCCTGGATCGTGCTCCACTGCCGCAGGAACTGGCGGCGGCAGAGTTCAAAAAGTCCAAAGCCCGTGACCATCACGAAAATGGCGCCAAACCAGCTCGTAAAGCCCGCGGCATTGAGCGTGGCCCCCAGGAACGTCAGTTCTGGCCCCAGGGCCGCGTTGAGCTGCAGGTGGTAGGTCATCTCGATCATGCAGGCTGCGCCCATCACCCCCACCAGCGCCGTGCCGCCCAGCGCCAGGTAAGAACTCCAGAGCTGACGCAGCTTGCCGTACTTGGCCAGCCGCAGGTTCATCATGATCAGGCTGGCAATCCCTCCGGGCGCATACATCACCATGAACAGGAACACCAGGCCCAGGTACAACAACCATGCCTTGGACAGTTCGGACAGCAACACCGACGCCAGCACCAACAGCACCGCGCCGATGATGGGGCCGAAGAAGAACGTTGCCCCGCCGAGGAAGGTAAACAGCAGATAGCCGCCGGAGCGAATCACGCTCAGGCTGTCAGCTCCCGTGATGATCTCGAAGTTGATGGTGGCCAGCCCACCTCCGATGCCAGCAAAAAAGCCCGCGATGATGAACGCGAAGTAGCGCACACGCTGCGTGTTGTAGCCGATGAACTCGACGCGCTCGGGGTTGTCGCGCACAGCGTTCAGGATGCGGCCCAGCGGCGTGCCGGTGAATGCAAACATGGCGGCAGTGCAGACAAAACAGTACGCTGCAATCAGGTAGTACACCTGAATCGCAGGCCCGAAACTGATGCCAAAGAAGGCTTTGCCATACACCCGGTCCGTGGTGATGCCGCCTTCTCCGCCGAAGAACTCGGGGAACATCAGCGCCATGGAGGCCACCAGTTCGCCAATACCCAGCGTGATCATGGCGAAGGTGGTGCCGGACTTCTTGGTAGTGACAAAACCGAGCAGGATGGCAAAAAATGCCCCTGCTAGGCCGCCCACCAGTGGGATGAAAACCAGCGGAATGTGCACAGAGCCCTTGGTGGCCATGTTCATTGCATGAATGGCGATGAACGAACCCAGGCCGGTGTAGACCGCATGGCCAAAGCTCAGCATGCCGCCCTGCCCCAGCAGGATGTTGTAGGACAGGCAGATGATGATCAGGTAGCCGATCTGCGAGAGCATGGTCAGCGCCAGGCTGCTGCGAAACAGCATGGGCGCCACGATGAGCATGACCGCGAACAACGTCCAGATGATGAGGCGCCCGACGTTCCAGGGCTTGAACCGGTAGTGCGACGTGGCGCTGGAAGCGACAGTAGTGGTTGTAGTGGAATTCATGGCATCAGTCCTCCCGCGTGCCCAGCAAGCCCTTGGGGCGGAAGATCAGGATCAGCACGAGGAACAGGTAGGGCAGGATGGGCGCGACCTGGGAAATCGTGAGCTTGAGCAAGGGGTAGCCGAAGGTTTGGTCCGTCACCGCCACGCCCACGGCCTTGAAGACATGGATCAGCGAATAGTCCAGCGCCACGGCAAAGGTCTGCACCAGACCGATGAGCAGCGATGCCAGGAAGGCACCTGCCAGCGAGCCCATGCCACCCACCACCACCACGACAAAGATGATGGAACCCACTGAGGCCGCCATCGCAGGCTCGGTGACATAGGTGTTGCCACCGATTACCCCCGCCAGGCCGGCCAGCGCGGCACCACCGCCAAACACCAGCATGAAGACGCGCGGCACGTTGTGGCCCAACGCCTCGACCATCTCGGGGTACTTGAGGGCGGCCTGGATGACGAGACCGATGCGCGTGCGTGTGAGCAGCAGCCACACCGACACCAGCATCAGCAGGGCCACGAGCATCACAAACGAGCGCGACTTGGGAAATTGCGTGCCATAGAGCGAAAACAGCGGACCCTGCAATTGCTCGGGCAGGCCATAAGGCACGGTGGAACGGCCCCAGACCAGTTGCACCACTTCCAGAATGAGGTAAGACAGGCCGAACGTGACCAGCAGTTCAGGCACGTGGCCGAACTTGTGCACCCGGCGCAGGCAATAGCGCTCGAACGCGGCCCCCAGCGCAAACACGACGAGGGGTGCCAGCACCAGCGCTGGCCAGAAGCCCACCACCCCGGAGATGGTGAACGCGAAGTAGGCACCCAGCATGTAGAAGCTGGTGTGTGCAAAGTTGAGCACGCCCATCATGCTGAAGATCAGCGTGAGGCCGGAACTCAGCATGAACAGCAGGAGCCCGTAGCTCACGCCGTTCAGCAAAGAGATCACGAAAAACTCAGGATTCATTGGAATTTTTCACTGCAGGGGTAAAAAAAAGGCCCGAGTGGTCGGGCCTCGAAGCGATTGCGCAAGGCTTACGGGCGCTTCATCTGGCACGACGTGGGCGTGCTCGCCACATAGGGCTCGTAGTACTTCACAGGCACAAAGGTGTAACCCGTGTTTTCAGAGTCGATCGGGAACTTGCCGCCAGCCTTCTCCCACTTGGAGATGAACAGGCCCTGCTGCAGTTGGTGATCGGTCTTGCGCATCTCGACTTCGCCATTGAAGCTCTTGAACTTCATGCCCTCGAACGCAGCAGCCACCTTGACCGGATCGGTCGACTTGGCCTTGGTAAAACCTTCGGACAGCATCGTGAACGCGTGGTAAACCGCGCCCGTGTACATGTCGTCGTTGAACTTCTTCTTGTAGTCCACCACGATCTGGTTCAGCGGCCCGGGCAGGTTCATGTGGGCATAGGCCACCATGTAGACGCGCCCTGCTGCGGCCGAGCCCATAGCGGTGGGGCTGCCAGTGACGGAGCCGTAGTAGGTGTAGAAGTTGACGTTGTTCAGGCCCGCGTCGTTAGCGGCTTTGATCAGCAGCGCCAGATCAGAACCCCAGTTGCCGGTGATCACGCTGTCGGCGCCCGACTGCTTGATCTTGGCAATGTAGGGAGAGAAATCACGCACCTGAGCCAGCGGGTGCAGATCGTCGCCGACGAACTGCACGTCAGGGCGCTTGCGCTGCATCATTTCCTTGGCGAACTTGGAGACCTGGTGGCCGTGCGAGTAGTTCTGGTTGATCAGGTAGACCTTCTTGACCTCGGGCATGTCCTTCATGTACGTGGTCAGGGCTTCCATCTTCATGGAGGTGTCAGCGTCCAAGCGGAAGTGCCAGTAGCTGCACTTGCTGTTGGTGAGGTCTGGGTCCACGGCAGCGTAGTTCAGGAACAGGACTTCCTTGCCAGGGTTGCGCGCGTTGTGCTTTTCCAGCGCATCCATGATCGCCAGTGCGGGGCCGGAGCCGTTGCCCTGCACCACGTAGCGCGCACCCTGGTCCATGGCCGAGCGCAGGGCGCTGGTGGTTTCCTGGGGACTGAGTTTGTTGTCGATGCCGATGATTTCGAATTTGACGCCTGCAGGGTTCTTCTTGTTGAACTCTTCTGCGATGAACTGGAAGCTCTTGAGCTGGTTCGTTCCCACTGCCGCCATCAGGCCAGACAGGGGGTCGAGCCAGGCGATTTTCACCGTCTCGCCCTTTTGAGCGAAGGCCCCGCCAGCGCTTGCCAAGATTACCGAGGCTGCTACAGCCTTAATAGCGAACTTCATGCTTTTGTCTCCTTGTAAATCGACACAACGCAGCGTACCGCGTTGCAACAAAGCGATGCTCAGGGATTGCCCCTACCAGCGTCGCACACGTGACTGGCGCAGCACTCCCCCGAGCGCGCACCAGCGTGGGGCAATGCAAAAAATGGCGTTCGCAAGCGATGCGCGCATGTGCACTGCCCCACCCTGATCACAGGCCTGGAAGCTTGTAATCCTTGAGCTGCTCACGCAGCTTGGTCTTGAGCATCTTGCCGGTGGCGCCCAATGGAATGGCATCAACGAACACCACGTCATCGGGGATCTGCCACTTGGCCGTCTTGCCTTCGTAGAAGGCCAGCAGCTCTTCGCGCGTCACCTCGGTGCCCGGCCGCTTGACCACGGCGACGATGGGGCGCTCGTCCCACTTGGGGTGGGGCATACCCACACAGGCTGCCATGGCAATTGCGGGGTGGGCCATCGCAATGTTCTCGATGTCGATGGAGCTGATCCACTCGCCACCGGACTTGATCACATCCTTGCTGCGGTCGGTGATCTGCATGAAGCCGTCGGCGTCGATGGTGGCCACATCGCCCGTGGGGAACCAGCCCCGGCCCTGCGCGTCTTTGACGAGTGGATTGCCGCCCTCGCCCTTGAAATAGCTGCCGACGATCCACGGCCCCTTGACCAGCAAATCCCCATAGGTCTTGCCATCCCAAGGCAACTCGCTGCCGTCGCCCCCCACGATCTTCATGTCCACACCGTAGATCGCGCGGCCCTGCTTTTGCAGGATCTTCATCTGGTCATCCTTGGACATGGCCAGGTGCTTGTTCTTCAAGGTGCACAGCGTGCCCAGCGGGCTCATCTCGGTCATGCCCCAGGCGTGCAGCACCTCCACGCCATAGTCTTCCTTGAAGGCATGGATCATGGCGGGCGGGCAGGCCGAGCCACCGATGACAGTGCGTCGCAGCGTGGAGAACTTCAGACCCGCGGGCTTCATGTGGCCCAGCATCATCTGCCACACGGTGGGCACGCCAGCTGCGTAGGTGACCTTCTCGCCTTCGATCAGTTCGTAAATCGACTTGCCATCCATGGCGGGACCAGGGAACACCAGCTTGCAACCCGTGAGTGCCGCCGAGTAAGGAATGCCCCAGGCATTGACGTGGAACATGGGCACCACCGGCAGCACGGAGTCGCGTGCGGAAAGGCACATCACATCAGGCAGCGCTGCCGCATAGGCATGCAGCGTGGTCGAACGATGGCTGTACAGCGCTGCCTTGGGGTTACCTGTGGTGCCGCTCGTGTAGCACATGCTCGACGCGGAGTTCTCGTCAAACTCGGGCCAGGCGTAGTCGGGCGACTGCGCACCGATCCAGGCTTCGTAACTGGTGAGGCCAGGGATGCCTGAATCCACAGGCAGCTTGTCGGCATCACACAGCGCCACCCACTTCTTCACCGTGGGGCACCTGGCATGCACGGCCTGCACGAGGGGCAGAAAGGTCACATCAAAACACAGCACCTGATCTTCGGCATGGTTCATGATCCACGCAATCTGGTCGGGGTGCAGGCGCGGGTTCACGGTGTGCAGCACACGGCCCGAGCCGCTCACACCAAAGTACATCTCCATGTGGCGGTAGCCGTTCCAGGCCAGCGTGGCTACGCGGTCGCTGAACTGCAGCTTCATTTCATCCAGCGCATTGGCCAGGCGGCGTGCGCGGACAGCCAGGTCGCGGTAGGTGTAGCGATGGATGTCGCCCTCGACCCGGCGGGACACGATTTCGGCGTCGCCATGGTGGCGCTCGGCGAACTCGATCAGCGACGAAATCAGCAACGGTTGGCTCTGCATCAGGCCCAGCATGTGTGCTCCTTGGATGTTGTAGTGAAGGGAACGATCATCGTAGCGCGGGGGTTCTCATGGCGGTGTCGCCCAGGCAAGCGGCCCCGCCAGACCGACACCCCCAACAGGGGTTCAGTGTGCGCGTGTCCAGCGTGCCTGCCAACACCTGTCGTCCCGTTGACAAAGGGCAAGGGAATACCCTGAACGTACGGCTCCCGAACAACGACAATCACGCCCATGCTCAGCTCCGCGCCGTCCGCACAGCGATTCATCGAAGCCCAGCCCTGGTTTGCAGGTGTCCCCGTGGCCCTGCAGGAGAGGCTGCGCGACGAGGTGTCCGTGCAGCACGCCGACAAGGGCACAGTCATGATGCCGGCCGGCAGCGCAGTGCAAGGCTGGCATGCAGTGTTGTCAGGCTTGGTGATGCTGCAAAGCCCCGCCAGCCAGGGCCGCGCCTCGGCGTTCATTGGAGTACCCGATGGCGAGTGGTTTGGCGAAGGCTCAGCCATGAAACCCGAGCCCCGCCGGTACCACGTGGTGGCGCTGCGGCCCACCACGCTGCTGTGCCTGCCTCTGCCACTGTTTGTCACGCTGCGCGAGACCAGCCTGGGCTTCAACCAGTTTCTGGTGCAGCACCTGAACATGCGGCTGGGCCAGGCCATGACGATCATCGAGGCCGGGCGCACGCAATCCCCCGAACACCGCGTGGCGCTGTACCTGAGCCGCCTGTTCTGGCGCAGCACACGGCGGCTGAACCTCACGCAGGAAGAGCTCGGCCAACTGGTGGGCCTGTCACGCCAGACGGTGAACAAGGTACTGCGTGTGCTGGAAGGCCGGGGCATCGTGTCGCTGGACTTCGGCCGTGTGGCTATCGTGGACGACGAGGCGCTGAACGCGTACCTCGCCGCCACTGCGGCACGCTGACGCACTGCAGAGTGCACAAACACGTTCACCCTCATCCCTCTCACTGCACGCTCAGGCGCATGGCCTTCTGGTCGGCGTCGAACACGAGCCGACTGGGCCATGGCGTCCAGTTTTGGTTGACCGTTGCGTTGTTCGGGTTGCCCGTGTGCACAAAGGCACGCATGGTGTCCATCATCGCGCGCGACAGCGCAAGTCTGCCTGGCTGATTGGCCGTGCTGTTGGTGGCCTTGGCAAAGACCGAAGGTCCAAAGTTGCCGAACAGGAACGGCAGGTCAAACGCATGCGCCGCGCCGTACACATCGTTCCAGGGCGCGGGCTGCTGGGCCCAGTTGAACTGGTAGCTCCATACCGTGGATTGCTGACTGCGCAGGGTATTGAGCAGGTTGTCGCGGCTCGGATCGATGAACACGCTGCCCAGCAGGCGGGTGCGCGCGTTGTAGCCCGTGCCGGGCGCCGTGACCGGCAGGTAAGAGGCATCCAGGATGTCGCCAGCCGTGAGCGTGGTGGGAGCATCGGGGTTGAAGTTCTGCATCATCACAAAGCGCTCGGCGTCGGAGATCTTCATGCCCGGCTTGCCGCCCAGCAGCGCCAGGAAAGGCGCAAACAGCTTGCCCTCCTCGCCCGTGTAGCCAGACAGCACGGGCACCTTGTGATAGCGGCCAGCGCCCATTTCGGCGATCGGATCTGCGGGCACCACCACGCCATCAGGGATGGGGCCCGAGCCCGTGAGACCGTTCTTGAGCACCGTCTGCAGCACTACCCGCGCGTCCTTGCCACGCAGGTAGCTGGCTACCTGCGCAGGGGGCCATCCCGCAACGAGCGCCTGTGCATCGGCAAGCGCAGGCGCCAGGCCATCAGCCAGCGCCAGATGCGCCAGCAGCATGCCCGCCTGCGCGGTGTACCGGGAGGCCGGGTTGAGCGTGGGAATCGAACCGGGCGGCAGGTTCGTCGCCAGCGAAATTCCGCCACTGACCGGTACGAGCTTGTGGAACAACCCCGCGGCCTGGGGCGCGACCAGCAGCGCCAGCGCGTTGATGGCGCCCGCGGACTGCCCCATCAGCGTGACATTGCCAGCATTGCCGCCAAAGCTGGCAATATTGTTCTGGATGAAGCGAAGTGCCTGCACGTTGTCGAGCAGCGCGTAGTTGCCGGTGTAGGGCTGCGTGCCGGTGTGCAGTGGCGGCATCTGGAAGTAGCCCAGAACGTCGAGCCGGTAGTTGGCCGTGACCACCACGGCGTTGGCAGACCGTGCCAGCGCAGCGCCGCCGTAGACGGGATCTGCCGTATAGCCCGAGATGGCACTGCCGCCATGGAGGAACAGCAGCACAGGCAGCTTGTCTTGCGAGGTGGCTGGGCGCCAGATATTGAGGGTCAGGCAGTCCTCGCTGCCTACCGGCGTGCCCAGGGTCTCGCCAATCGTGTTGTCAAACCGGTTGTTGGCACCGGGGCCGTAGATGCGGCCCATTTGCAGGCAGGCACTGCCAAAACGTGTGGCGTCACGCTCTCCGGACCAGGCGGCTGGGGCTGCGGGCGGTTGCCAGCGCAGCTCGCCCACGGGTGGCTTGGCAAAAGGAACACCTTTCCACGCGTAGGTGCCGGTCACCGCACTGTCGTCCACACCGCGCAAGGTGCCGTACACCGTCTCGCGCACCTCGGGCGCAGAGCCGGAACCACCGCCGCAGCCCACCATTGCTGCGGCCGAAAACACCGCTCCCAACCATTGCAAACGCCAGCGCGAATCGACCATGTCTTGTCTCCTTGGGGGTTTTCAGGAATGGGCCGGGCCTCTGTCTGCAGTCACACTACGGGCAGGGCACCACCTCGGAGGCGATTGTGGGAACCGGGTGGCGTTTGGCTACTATCGCAACCTTGCCAAAACACTGACTTCAGGCCACCACCGCGCGTAAACCCTGATCCGCCATTTCTTCTATTCGCCACCCCATGACTCCCCGCACAAGCTCTGCCGCCTGGGTGCGCGGCATCACCGACATGATGGCCGCCGAAGGCTTGCCTGCTGCCGAGTTATGCGCCGAAGCGGGCATCGATCTGGCGGCGCTGCAACTGCCACAAACACGTGTGGACGTGGACAAGATCAGCCGCCTGTGGGAGCTGGCGGTGGCACGTTCGGGCAAGGTGGCGCTGGGGCTGTGCCCGCAGCTCACGGCGCGCTACGGCAATGTGGATGTGGTGGGCTACGCGCTGGCGTCCGGCCCCAACCTGCTGGTGGGTTTTCAGCACCTCACGCGCCATATGGCGGTGATCTCGGACTGCACCACCTTCGCGCTGGATCACGATGCACGCGGCTACTGGATCTCCATCGCGCACATCGGCGCCACCCGCCCCATTCCGCGCCAGCGTGTCGAATACGCCCTGCTCACACTGTTCACGCTGTGCTGCTGGCTCACACGCCGGGAGCTTCGCCCTCTGGCTGTGGAGCTGACCACACCACAACCCGCCGCTACCGGTGAGGCGCCCTACCATGTGGCGTTTGGCATGCTGCCCCGCTTCGGGCAGGCAGCCAACCGGTTTTTGCTGGCCGAGGCCGATCTGCGGGCCGACATCCCCACACACAACCCCAGCCTGTGGGCCCTGCACGAGCGGCTGGTAGAGACCGAACTGGACCACCTGGGCCAGTCTCTCACCAGCACACGCGTGCGCACCGAGGTAGCCCGCATCCTGCACCGGGGCGAGCCCCGCCGCGAAGACGTGGCCGCGCGCCTGCACCTGACGGACCGCACGCTGCAGCGGCGCCTGCAGGCCGAATCCGTCAGTTACCAGCAGTTGCTGGACGACACCCGCTGTGAACTGGCACGCCAGTACCTCAGCGACGAGCGCCGAAGCCTGGCCGAGGTGGCCGACCTGCTGGGCTTTGCCGACCAGAGCAACCTGTTTCGGGCCTGCAAGCGCTGGTTTGGCCTTCCGCCGGGCCAGTACCGCGCGCAGGTGCTGTACCCCGAGGCCGAAGGCCAAGGCTCTACCCAGGCCGCATAGGCCGGGCCGTGGTCAAGGCCCTGCAAGCGCCGGGGCATCCGGGGTGGGAGACAATCCACCCATGAACCTGCCCGCCGAAAGCGTGACCCCCACCGCCGATATCGGCCTGGCCTGGAAGCACGGATTTGCCGCCCTGGGACCGGACTTTTTCACCGAACTGCGCCCCACCCCGCTGCCCACCCCGCACTGGGTGGGCACCAGCACTGCCGTTGCACAGCTGATCGGCCTGGACGCTGACTGGCTGCAGCGCGACGAAGCCCTGCAAGCCTTCACCGGCAATACGCTGCTTGCAGGCTCTCGGCCCCTGGCCAGCGTCTACAGCGGCCACCAGTTCGGCGTGTGGGCCGGCCAACTGGGTGATGGCCGCGCCATCTTGCTGGGAGAAACTGCGGCGGGCCTCGAAATCCAGCTCAAGGGCGCTGGCCGCACCCCCTACTCCCGCATGGGCGACGGGCGCGCTGTGCTGCGCTCCAGCATCCGTGAATTCCTGTGCAGCGAGGCCATGCATGGCCTGGGCATTCCGACATCGCGCGCACTGTGCATCACCGGTTCGCCCGCACCCGTGCGCCGTGAAGAGGTTGAGACGGCCTCCGTAGTGACGCGGGTGGCCCCCAGCTTTGTGCGTTTTGGCCATTTCGAGCACTTTGCAGCCAACGACCTGCAAGCACAGCTCAAGACCCTGGCCGACTACGTTATCGACCGCTACTACCCCGAATGCCGGGACACCCACGACTTCGGCGGCAACGCGTATGCCGCCCTACTACAGGACGTGAGCGAACGCACCGCACACCTGATGGCACAGTGGCAGGCAGTGGGCTTTTGCCATGGGGTGATGAACACCGACAACATGAGCATCCTGGGGCTGACCATTGACTACGGTCCTTTCCAGTTTCTGGACGCCTTTGTGCCCGGCCATGTGTGCAACCACAGCGACAACCAGGGCCGCTATGCCTACAACCGCCAGCCCAATGTGGCGTACTGGAACCTGTTCTGCCTGGCGCAGGCCTTGTTGCCGCTGATCGGCGACCCGGAGCTGGCAAAAGGTGCCCTGGAGTCCTACAAAACCGTCTTCCCGGAAGCGTTCATGGCCCGCATGCGCAGCAAACTGGGGCTGGCGCAGGCACGCGAGCAAGATCCAGAACTGATCGACGGCATCTTGGTGCTGCTGGCCCAGAACGCCGTGGACTACACCATCTTCTGGCGCCGCCTGTCGCACGCGGTGCAGCAGAACGATTTTGAGCCGGTGCGCGACCTGTTCGCCGACCGAACCACCTTTGACCGCTGGTTGCTATCATATTCAGAGCTATTAGCGCTTGATAATCAAGCGCTAGCGGCCAATTTGATGCTAAAAAGCAATCCCAAGTTCGTTTTGCGCAACCACCTGGGCGAGCAGGCCATCCGCGCCGCGAAACTTGGCGACTTCAGCGAACTCCAAACCCTGCAGCGGCTGCTGGAGCACCCCTTTGACGAGCACCCCGGGCACGACGCCTACGCAGCCTTCCCGCCCGACTGGGCCTCTTCCATCGAGATCAGCTGTTCATCATGACCTACCCCGTTCAGAAGTCCGATGCCGAATGGCAAGCCATCCTCAAGGACAAGGGCGCCGAGCCCGTCGCGTTGCAGGTGACGCGCCACGCCGCCACCGAGCGGCCATTCACCGGCAAATACGAAGCCCATTGGGCCGATGGCAGCTACCACTGCATCTGCTGCGGTGCGAAACTGTTCGATTCCGTCACCAAGTTCGACGCCGGCTGCGGCTGGCCCAGCTTCTCGCAAGCCATCCCCGGCGCCATCACCGAGATCGTGGACCGCAGCCATGGCATGGTCCGCACGGAGACCGTGTGTGCACAATGCGGGGCCCACCTGGGCCATGTCTTTGAAGACGGCCCCACCCCCACCGGCCTGCGCTACTGCATGAACTCGGCCTCGCTGGACTTCGAATCCGGCAAGGACTGAGCCCCGAGACCCGCCCCCTGACCCCATGAAAATTCTGATCGACTTCTTCCCCATCCTGCTGTTCTTCGGGGCCTACAAGTTCTATGGCATCTATGTGGGCACTGCGGTGCTGATGGGTGCCACGGTCGCTCAAATGGCGCTGATCTACGCCATCGACCGGCGCCTGCAGACCATGCACAAGGTCACCCTGGTGCTGATCCTGCTGTTCGGCACGCTCACGCTGGTGCTGCAGGACGACCGCTTCATCAAGTGGAAGCCCACGGTGCTGTACGGCGCCATGTCAATCGCCCTCGCGGTGGCGGTGTGGGCCATGAAGAAGAACTTCCTCAAGATGCTGCTGGGCAGCCAGCTGACGCTGCCGGAGAGCGTGTGGCACCGGCTGAACGTCGCCTGGATCGTGTACTGCGCCTTCATGTCGGCCATCAACGCGTATGTCGTCGTCAACTTCAGCACCGAGGCCTGGGTGGATTTCAAGCTCTGGGGCTACGCCTTCCCGCTGGTCTTCCTGGTGGGCCAGGGCATCTATGTGGCGCCCCACATCAAGGGCGACGAAGGCGACGAGCCTGCTGCCTGAAGGACAACCTGCCATGACCTCCCTCGCTCAGCAAATGCACCAGACCCTGGCGGACCGTCTTACACCCACCGCCCTGGAAGTGCTTGATGAAAGTGCCGCCCATGCAGGGCACGCGGGCGCCAACGGCACCGGCTTTGGCACCCATTTTCGGGTGCGCATTTCGTCACCTTTGTTTACAGGCAAGCCCCGCGTCGCGCAGCATCGCCTTGTGTATGATGCGCTGCAAGAATTTATTGACCAAGGCGTTCACGCCCTCGCCATTGAAGTTCTCTGAACCGGCCCCCATATCCTCTGTTGCCGGAACTCAGCTGGCAAACAACCTCTCATTTTTTGGATTCCGCATGAAGAAACAGCTCCTGTCCGGCCTCGTGGCCGCTGCCGTGCTGGGCACGTTGGCCCTGCCCGTTTCCGCCCAGAATGTCGCCATCGTCAATGGCAAGGCCGTGCCAAAAGAGCGCGTTGAAGCCCTCAAGCAGCAGGTGGAACGCTCGGGCCGTCCTGTAACGCCTGACATCGAAGGCCAGATCAAGGAAGAAGTCATCACCCGCGAAATCTTCATGCAGGAAGCGCAAAAGCGCGGCCTGGAAGGCTCGGCAGACTACAAGGCACAAATGGATCTGGCCCGCCAGACCATCCTGATCCGCGAACTGTTCGCCGACTACCAGAAAAAGAACCCCGTGACCGACGCCGAGATCCAGGCCGAGTACGACAAGTTCGTGGCAGCCAACAGCGGCAAGGAATACAAGGCCAGCCACATCCTGGTGGAAAAGGAAGCGGATGCCAAGGCCATCATCGCCTCCATCAAGAAGGGCGCCAAGTTTGAAGACATCGCCAAGAAGCAGTCCAAGGACCCAGGTTCTGGCGCCAAGGGTGGCGACCTGGATTGGGCCAATCCTTCGAGCTACGTGAGCGAATTCACGGAAGCCCTGGTCAAGCTCCAAAAGGGCAAGATGACCGACGCTCCCGTGAAGAGCCAGTTCGGCTGGCACGTTATCCGCCTGGACGACGTGCGCCAGGCAGAACTGCCCAAGCTGGAAGAAGTGAAGCCCCAGGTGGCCCAGCAACTGCAACAGCAAAAGCTGGCCAAGTTCCAGGAAGACCTGCGCGCCAAGGCCAAGGTCGAGTAACTGGCAAGGCAACTGCGCATCTGCTTTGGCAATGCACTCAAAAAACGCGGCCCAGGCCGCGTTTTTTTATGGGCGGGTGGAAAGCGCCCCACGGCGACCGGAGCGGCAGCGGGGCCTATGGTTGCAGATCCCAAAGCGGTCCCCGGCCCACTAACCCCTCGATATCCAGGCTACCGCCATCAGCAGCCCAATCATGACCGGCTGGTGCACCATGTAGTAGCTCAGGCTCCACCGCCCCAGCAGTGCCAGTAGGTGTAAGCCTTGAGGGAGCCGCCACCCCAGCCAGTGGCCCCGACCCGCAGCCATGGCCCATTGGCCGGCAGCCAGCCCCCACCACAACACCCCCAACCAAGGCAGCACGGGTACGTAGTCTTCGGTAAAAGGCTTGCGCGACACCAGACCCAGCCAGTTGAGCGCGCGCCCATTGAACCAGGGCGCAGCGTCGGCCCATGCACCCACCAAAAGCTGGTGCGCTACCGATGGCAACGCCACAGCCACCAACCCGGCAAGCCACAACCACCGACCCCACCCTGCGGTACACCGGGCAATGAGCAGCATTACGGCCATGCCATGCAGCACGCCAAAATGGATGAAGCTGTGGGGAAACATCACGAACGACCCCGCAGACACCAGCAGCGCGCAACCAGCGATCTGCAACCACCGCCGACCAAACCGAGCCCACCCCTGTCCCTGGTGCAGCGCAATGGCCTGCCCCAGCCCGGCGCAGAACAGGAACAAGCTCACGATCACCGTCCGCTGCGAGGTCCAGAATGGGTCGGCGCGGAAATTCTGCGGCCAGAAGCCCAGATGGCTCAGGTCAAAGCAAAAGTGGAAGACCGTCATCCACACCATTGCCAGGCCGCGCAATGCATCTACGCTGTCGTAACGTGGTGACGGCTGGAGCGAGGAGAACGGGGCAAGCGGCAAGGGAAGCGCACGGTTCATGGCAATACCAGCGGAAGGTGTCGGTGCGGGCACTTGCCCGCCCTATGGGCCCGATGGTACGCAAATCCAACTCCGTCTTGCCACGCGGGTCGAACCATACATTCCAACAAGCAAAAAGAATGCGGGCAAGAAAAAAGGCCTTGCAGCATGTGCTGCAAGGCCTTCAAACATTGGTCGGAGCGGCGGGATTCGAACTCGCGACCCTCTGCTCCCAAAGCAGATGCGCTACCAGGCTGCGCTACGCTCCGACAGCTCGTATTCTAACCCGGCAATTTCCTTGTTTTTGGTTCAACGCGTGCTTTTTGTGATTTTTTTAAAAGCACGGTGCGAAGACCTGAACCGGGAAAGCACCGCCTCTGGGAGAAACAGTGCGCTGATGAAGGAACACAAGAAACCGTTTGCCCCAAGAGCCGGAACAAGCAAGCGCCAGTCCGTGTCTCCCCGGGGGCCGAATATCAACGATTGCCCGAAGGGCCGGGACCGCGACCGGCCAGATGGCGGAACGTGATGCGTCCTTTGGACAAATCGTAAGGCGACATTTCCAGCGACACCTTGTCACCCGCCAGAATGCGGATGTGGTGCTTGCGCATCTTGCCGCCCGTGTAGGCGATCAGTTGGTGACCGTTGTCCAGCGTCACGCGAAAGCGCGAGTCGGGAAGGACTTCCGTCACGGAGCCTTGCATTTCAATGAGTTCTTCTTTGGCCATGTTCTATCTTTTCAAAACAAATATTCTGTGATCGGCACCTGACGCTTGTGCATCCACCACGGCAGCTACGGCGTGGTCGGTGCTCGACACACGGTGCATTGCGGGCGGTGGGAGTCGCTGCACCCGGGGCGCAGATCAGGCAGAGGGCCGGGGGAGACGGCTTCAATGGACAGGCATAAGCACTGTGCAAAGCCTGTCAATTGTACCGCGATGTACCGTGTCTTGCCTATGGGACAGCTTGCTCTTCGGTCGGCGCACGCCCGCGCACCGAGGTGGCACCCGCAGAGCCTCCCTCGTCGCGCCCTTGCACAGCTGCTGCCAACGTCCGCACAAGGTCCGTCTGTGTGATCACTCCTACCAGACGGCCCTCGCTCTCCACAATGGGAATATGGTGGTGCCCGCCCTGGGAAAACAGAGGGACGAGATCCATGGCGTGCTGCCCCACGTGGGCCACCTGGACCGGGTGCGACATGATTTCGCCCACATTCTGGGGCTGCCCCGTACGCCCCATAACCAGTGTCCGCAAACGCTGCCCCAAACCTTCATGCATATCCAGGTTGGCCAGCCGCATGAAGTCCGCCACCGTCACGATACCTACCACCAGGCGTTGAGCATCCACCACGGGCAGCGCCTTGATCTGCTGGGCACGCATCAACGCCCAGGCGTCTTTAAGGGAAATCCCCGCCTCCACCGCAAACGGTGGCCTTGACATGATGTCCGAACAGCGAACCTCCCCCAGCGTCCGCTGGAAGGCTGCACGGCCCGCCAAGTGCAACAGCCCTTCCAGATCGGCACGGCTCACGTCCAGCACCTGGTTGTAGTGCGCCAACGCTGTATCCACATCCGAGGCGGTAAAAGCGCCCTGAGCCATATCGGTTCGGGCCGCCATCCGCTGAGGATGGGGGTACCGGCGCCCTGTCAGGACGTTGTAGACCACGGCCGAGACCAAGAGAACGATCACATTGAACAGGATGGGAAATGCGGCCAGGTGCCACCCGTCCCCCGCGGTCAGGACGACATACAGCGCCATTGCTCCTCCCGGTGGATGCAGGCAACGCAAGGGCACCATCAGCGCAATAGCCAACCCCACCGCAACCGCCCCTGCAAGTGCCGGGTCCGGGATGAACGCGGAGCAAACGGCGCCCACCAGCGCAGACAAAGTACTTCCTCCCAGGACCGGCCAGGGCTGGGCCAGTGGACTGGACGGCATGCCAAACACCAGGACCGCACTCGCCCCCAGCGATGCCACCATCCAGGGACCTGCGCTGCTTCCCCCTGCCCACCAGCGGCTGAGCAATCCCGTCAGCAGTACACCGATCACGGCGCCCACAATGAAGCGAAGCCTTTCGCGTCCGTCGATACCTAACGGTGCGGGCCAGAAATGGCGCAACCACCGGGCTAGACGCACCCGCATGGATTGGGAAGTGGACGATGAAGATGGGGCTGATGAAAGGGGCATGAAGCAATCGGAAACATGCGGTTTGCCCGCCTTCCGGCGAGACGGGGCGCAGCCCCTTCAAGAGCAGGCAACACCGGCCTCCAGAGTTACCCATGCCTCCATTTTGCAGGGCATTGAAGCACTCCCATCCAGAGAGCCCCCACACTCGCGGCCAAACAACCCGTCAGGGCTTTCAGAACCGTGCCTATGCTCGAAACTACTGATACCGGAGGCTCAAATAGCTGCCCACAGCAAAAATCACACGATCTATACTGCACAAAAAATACAAAACTGCACTTTAATTCATAAATCTGTTTCTATGTCCGTCAAGCAGCCCCTGGTAAACCCATCATCGGCGAGCCTCTGCCGCCGGGCCCGGTTGCAGTCCTCGGGCACCTCGCAATGCGGGAGCCCCTTGCCCAACGGTACGGGTAACCCATAGGTATTCACCACCGAATGCTTGCAGTAAATTACTTTAAGCCTAAACAAAGGAGACAAGTCCAATGACCACCCGCCGCCTCGTCATCAGCCGTAGCGCCGCCCTCGTGGGTGCCGCATCTACAGGGCTGTTGCTGCCCTCCATCGTGCGTGCGCAAAGCGGCAAGGTGCGCGTGGGCTTCATGCTGCCCTACACCGGTACCTTTGCACAACTGGGGGTCGCCATCGAGAATGGCGTGCGCCTGGCCATAGACCAGCAGGGTGGCAAGCTCGGCGGTCGCGAGATCGAATGGTTCAAGGTGGACGACGAGTCCGAGCCCAGCAAGGGTGTCGAGAACGCGAGCAAGCTGGTGCAGCGCGACAAGGTGGATGTGCTGATTGGCACCGTGCATTCAGGTGTGCAGATGGGCATTCAGAAGGTGGCGCGCGATACGGGGGTTCTCAACCTGATTCCCAACGCCGGCGTGCATGCCGCCACGCGCGCACTGTGTGCCCCCAACGTTTTCCGTACTTCGTTCAGCAATTCCCAGCCCACGCTGGCCCTGGGCAAAGCCATGGTCGAAAAGGGCCACAAGAAGGCTGTGTGGATCACCTGGAAATACGCGGCAGGGGACGAAGCCTTCGAAGGCTTCAAGCAAAGCTACACTGCAGCCGGCGGCACCATCGTGAAGGAACTGGGTCTGCCCTTCCCCAACGTGGAATTCCAGGCGCTGCTGACCGAAATCGCCGCTCTCAAGCCCGACGCCGTGGCCTGCTTCTTCGCGGGCGGCGGTGCTGCCAAGTTCATCAAGGACTATGCGGCCGCAGGCCTCAAGGACAAGATTCCGCTGTACGGCTCGGGCTTCCTCACCGAAGGCGTGCTGGACGCTGCCGGCCCCGCTGCCGAAGGCATCATCACGACCATGCACTACAGCGACTCGCTGGACACACCGCGCAACAAGCAATTCCGCCTGGAATACGCCAAGGCCTTCCGCAGCCAGCCCGATGTGTACGCGGTACAGGGCTACGACACCGGCCTGCTGCTGGTGCAGGGCGCCAACGCCGTCAAGGGCGACCTGTCCGCCAAGGCTGCCGTCATCAAGGCCATGGAGAGCGCCACCATCGACAGCCCACGCGGCAAGTGGACCATGAGCAAGGCACACAACCCCGTGCAGGACATCTACCTGCGCCGCGTCGAGAACAAGGAAAACAAGGTGATTGGCATTGCCGCCAAGGCCCTGGCCGACAGCGGTGCCGGCTGCCGCATGGGCTGACGCGCTCACCCCACTGCCCGGGGCACGGCGCGTGCTGGACTTCGGGTCCGGTCCGCCCCGCAGCTTTGACACAATGCATTGATGGACTGCCGCCATGGCAGGCCTGTCTGCTGTGCGCCCGGACTTTGCGGCCACCTTGCCTTCCACCCAATCCTATGTCGCTCAGTATCTACCTGCTCTACCTTGCCGCAGTGGCCCTGCTGGTTCTTTCGCCCGGCCCGACGATGCTCATGTGCATGACCAATTCTCTGCAGCACGGCCCGCGCAAGGCCCTCGCCGCTGCTGCAGGCAGCGTGACGGCAGTGCTGGGCACCATGTTGCTTTCGGCCCTGGGCCTTGGCGCATTGCTGGCGGCATCGGAAACCGCCTTCTGGGTGCTCAAGGCTGCCGGCGCGGCGTATCTGATCTGGCTTGGCATCAAGACGTTTCGCAGCCAGACCACGGTGTTTGACGAGATGCCCGCCAACGGCACGCAGACCAAGGCCGTGGTGCCCGCGCGCAAGCTCTACATCCAGGGTCTGATCGTGGGCGGCAGCAACCCCAAGGCCCTGCTGTTCTTCACGGCGTTCTTCCCCCAGTTTCTGGACCCGACCGCCGCATGGGCGCCGCAGTTTTCCGTGCTGGCAAGCACCTTTGTGGCTTTTGAATTCACGGTTCTCACGCTGTGTGCACTGGGTGTAGCACGGCTGGCACCCGTTTTGCGCTCTGGCGCACGCATGCGCTGGTTCAACCGCATTTCGGGCGGCCTGTTCACGTTGATGGGCACCCTTTTGCTAGCGACACGCCGCGCTACCTGATCCCCTGTCTGTTTGCCCACCATGGACTTCGCCACTTTCCTGATCCAGTTGCTCAACAGCGTGCAGTACGGGCTGCTGCTGTTCATGCTGGCCGCCGGCCTCACGCTGATTTTCGGAATCATGGGGGTGGTGAATCTGGCGCACGGCAGCTTTTACATGCTGGGGGCTTATCTCGGCTATTCGCTGTCGGGCCACTTTGGCAGCCTCACGCTGGCCATCCTGGGGGGTGCCGTGCTGGCCGTGTTGTTCGGTCTGGCGCTGGAGTGGCTGCTGTTTCGCCACTTCTACCACCGCGACCACCTGGACCAGGTGCTGCTGACCTTCGGCCTCATCTACATCTTTGAGGAACTGCGCTCCATCCTCTGGGGGGACGACGTGCACGGCGTCCCGATTCCGGCGATGCTGGACTGGTCCATTCCGCTCACCGACACCCTTTCCTACCCGGTCTACCGGCTGTTCATCTCCGGCGTGTGCATGGCGCTGGCGCTGGGCCTGTACCTGCTGATCTCCAAAACGCGGCTGGGCATGAAGATCCGCGCGGGCGCCTTCAACCGTGACATGGCCGAATCGCTGGGGGTGAACATCAAGCTGATCCACGCCATCGTCTTTGCGCTGGGCGTGGGCCTGGCGGCCGTTGCGGGCATGGTGGCCGCGCCGGTATCCAGCGTTTATCCCAACATGGGCTCGTCCGTTCTCATCATGTGTTTTGTGGTGGTGGTGATCGGCGGCATAGGTTCCGTGCGTGGCGCCCTGATCTCGGCCCTGCTTGTGGGGCTGGTGGACACCTTTGGCAAGGTGTTGCTGCCGTCGATGGCCGGAATGCTGGTCTACATGCTGATGGCGGCCGTGCTGCTGTGGAAACCCGAAGGCCTGTTCAAACAATGATGACCCCGATGCTTGCCACTGTCACCTCGCGCTCTTCCCACTCCATACACGCTTCACAGCCCGGCGCCCCCCTATGAGCACCCCCCGCGCCCATATCGAAGTGCTGCCCCGCAGTGTGCAGTTTGCCCTGGCACTCGGGCTGGCTGCGCTGCTGCTGTTCCCCGTGGTGGGCAGCGACTTCTACGTGCAGATGGTCACACGCATGATGATCATGGCCATCTTTGCGATGAGCCTGGATCTGCTGCAGGGCGTGACCGGCCTGGTGTCGCTGGGCCATGCCGCCTACTTTGGCGTGGCGGGCTACGCGCTGGCCTTTCTCACGCCCGCCGATACGCCAGTGAGCCTCTGGTGGTCGCTGCCGCTGGCCGTTGCCGGTGCTGGGCTGGTGGCGCTGGTCATCGGCTTCTTTGTGGTGCGCACGCACGGCATCTACTTCATCATGGTCACCATGGCGTTCGCACAGATGGTGTTCTACCTGTTCTTCGACAGCAAGGTGCTGGGCGGATCGGACGGTCTGTACATCAATTTCCGGCCCGACGCCTCCATCTTTGGCTGGCTGCCCTTCGACCTCGAAGGCCGAAAGACCTTCTACTACTTCACGCTGGCGCTGGTGATCTTGGTTTACGTGCTGCTGCGCCGCCTGCTCTGGAGCCCGCTGGGCCGTGCCCTGTCGGGCATTCGCATCAACGAGCACCGCATGCGCGCCATGGGTTTTGGCACGCGCAGCTACAAACTCACCGCGTTCACCATGGCAGGTTCGCTTGCCGGGCTGGCAGGCTACCTGTGGGGCGCGCAGACAGGCTATGTGAACCCTGAGCTGATGGGCTTTCACATGAGCGCCCACGCCATCATGATGATCATCCTGGGTGGCATGGGCAATTTTGCCGGGGCCATCGTGGGCGCCTTTGCCTTTGAGTATCTCCTGCATGTGTTCAAGGACATCACCAAACACTGGCAACTGCTGATGGGCAGCTTCATCGTGCTGGTGGTGGTGGCAGCACCGCGCGGGTTGCTGGGCATGCTGGGGCAGCGCCGGGCCACCAAGGCGCAGGAGGATTCTCACCATGGCTGATGCTCTGCTCTCGGCCCGCAAGCTCACCAAACGCTTCGGAGGCCTGGCCGCTGTCAACGGCGTATCGTTGGACCTGTGGCGTGGTCAGATCCATGCCGTGATCGGCCCCAACGGCGCGGGCAAGTCCACACTGACCAACCTGCTCTCGGGCGACCTTCCACCGAGCGCGGGCCAAGTGCAACTTGGCAGCACCGATGTGACCGGCTGGGCGCCCGAACGCATCTCGCGCCAGGGCCTGGGGCGCAGTTACCAAAAGACCAACATCTTTCTGCCGCTCACCGTGCATGAAAACGTGCGCCTGGCCGCGCAGTCGCGCGATGCGCAGCAGCCCTGGAACCCGCTGCGCTGGTGGCAGGACACACGTGCAAACTCTATCAAAAACAGAGCTACCAACGCCCGCCTGGAAAGCGCTATCGAGCTTTCTGGCTTGAAAGACCGGCGCATGGCGATTGCCGGTGCCATGAGCCACGGCGAGCAGCGCCAGTTGGAGATCGCCATGACCCTGGCCACGGAGCCCCAGGTGTTGCTGCTGGACGAGCCCCTGGCGGGCATGGGCGTGGCCGAAGCGGAACGCATGGTCGAGCTGCTGCAGCGCCTCAAACCCGCCCACGCCATCATGCTGGTGGAGCACGATATGGATGCCGTGTTTGCGCTGGCTGACCGTCTCACGGTGATGGTCAACGGCGAGGTTATTGCGCATGGCACACCGCCCGAGGTGCGCGCCGATGCCACCGTGCAGGCGGCCTACCTCGGAGAGGACCACTGAGATGACCACTCCATGGATCGATGCCAAGGGCATCCACACCTTCTACGGCAGCAGTCACATCCTGCACGGCATTGATTTCACCGTGGGCCAGGGCGAGACCATCGGCCTTATGGGCCGCAACGGCATGGGCAAGAGCACCCTGCTCAAGTCCCTGATGGGCCTGGTCAAGCCCCGCTCTGGCAGCGTGGCCGTGGCGGGCCGCGATATGACGGGCAAGCCACCCTATGAGGTGGCGCGCCTGGGCATCGCGTACGTGCCGGAAGGCCGTGGCATTTTTGGCAACCTGAGCGTGGTCGAGAACCTGCAAATGGCCGCGCGCGCCGGCACACGCGGCCAGCGCGATTGGACCTACGAGCGTGTGCTGGAGACCTTCCCGCGCCTGCAGGAGCGCCTAAGCCACGGCGGCCAGCAGCTCAGCGGGGGCGAGCAACAGATGCTGACCATTGGCCGCGCGCTGATGACCAACCCCGACGTACTCATCCTCGACGAGGCCACCGAAGGCCTGGCCCCGCTGATCGCCCGCGAGATCTGGCGCATCTGCAGCCTGATCAAGGACAGCGGCATCAGCAGCGTCATCGTGGACAAGAACTGGAAACACGTCACGCAGATCACCGACCGCAACATCATCCTGGTCAAGGGCCAGGTGGTGTTCGAGGGCAGTTCGGACGCACTGCACGCGCAGCCGCAGTTGCTGGACCAGTACCTCGGGGTATGAGCATGCGGTCGATGGCGCCCCGCCGATAGAATCGTTCGCTTTCGTCTTCGAGGGGTTCGCCCGTGTCCGATCGCCTGGCAGTTCTGCCGCAATACCTCCTGCCCAAGCAGGCACTGACCACCCTGGCTGGCAAAATTGCGTCGGCCCAGTTGGGCGGACTGACCACCTCGGTGATCCGCCGCTTTGTGGCCCGCTACAACGTCAACATGGCCGAGGCCGCCAACCCCGACATCACCAGCTACGCATCGTTCAACGACTTCTTCACGCGTGCGTTGAAACCCGGGGCCCGCCCGCTGGCGGCGGCAGACCTGATCTGCCCCGTGGATGGCGCCATCAGCCAGTTTGGCCCCATCGCGAAGGACCAGATTTTCCAGGCCAAGGGGCACACCTACTCCACAACCGCCTTGGTGGGCGGCGATGCGGAAGCAGCAGCCCGTTTTGACAACGGCCACTTCGCCACGCTGTACCTGAGCCCGCGCGACTACCACCGCATCCACATGCCCTGCGCGGGCGAGCTGACGCGCATGGTGCATGTGCCGGGCGATCTGTTTTCGGTGAACCCGACCACGGCACGAGGTGTGCCCGGCCTGTTCGCGCGCAATGAACGCGTGGTGTGCTTTTTTGAGTCGGCCCAGGGGCCTTTTGTGCTGGTGCTGGTGGGCGCCACCATCGTGGGCAGCATGGCCACCGTGTGGCACGGGCAGGTCAACCCGCCACGCACGGGCACGCTGCGGCAGTGGGACTACGCCAAAGGTCAGGTCAGCCTGCAGCAGGGTGAAGAAATGGGCCGCTTCCTGCTCGGCTCCACGGTGGTGATGTTGTTTCCCCAGGGGCCACTGCAATTCAACCCGCAGTGGGCTCCGATGCGGGCGATTCAGCTGGGCGAGGCCATGGCACAGCGCGGGGCGGTCTGAGCGACCGCAGCCTTGCGACAGGCAAAGGGTGGTAAGCACCCTGCCCTGTGCACCAGCCCGTCAGATCCGGTCCGGGACACGCGTCAGCTGAAACGCGGTGGGGGCCAGTTGCAGGGTGTCGGGGTGCACCGCAGTGTCATTGCCCACCAAGTAGATCATCAGCGCATTGCGGCGGATGACCACATGGCTGACCGTTTCGCGCTGCTGCTTCCACTGGACGGAAGCGCCAGGCTTGAAATGGGGCATGTAGTAATAGGCGGTTGGATCCATGGGGTGCGGCTCCTTCCGCTTGAGTGGACCAACAGGGAGCCCCCTCAGCGGCCTGGTGCCGACCGCTGAGCCATGGTAGCACCGAACCCCCATCAACAGTGAGAGGGTTAGCTCACAAGCTTGAGCAAGCTCAAGCCTTTGATGCTGACGTGGCGAAGGCCAGCGCCGCAGTCAACATGCGCTGCAGATGGGGCTGGACGCGCGCCGCAACCTCCGGCAGAAAGTCAAATGGCAAGGCCTCCTGCATGTAGCTGCACTGTGTCATTTCCAGCTGGATGGCATGCACGCCTTGCTCTGGCTGGCCGTAGTGGCGTGTGATGTGCCCGCCCTTGAAACGGCCGTTGAGTACGGCGGTGTAGCCAGTGGCTTGTTGTGCAATCGACAGCAGTTCTTGCGCCAGGGCGGGGTTGCAGCTTTCGCCATCGGCCGTGCCCAGGTTCAGGTCGGGCAGCTTGCCCTCAAAAAAGCGTGGCAGTACCGAGCGGATCGAGTGCGCGTCCCACAGCACCGCCACGCCATGCTGGGCCCTGATCCGGTCCAGCTCGGCACGCAGTTGTGCGTGGTATGGCACCCACACCGCCTCCCGCCGCGCCGCCACCTCTGCATCATCCGGCACATCCCCTTGGGCGTAGATGGGCGTGTCATCAAAGGTATCGACCGGGCACAGGCCGGTGACGCTCTGGCCGGGGTACAGGCTGGTGCCGTCGGGCGGGCGGTTCAGATCGACCACATACCGCGAATGCGTGGCCACAAGAACAGAGGCACCCAAGTCTTTGGCAAAGCCATACAGCCGCTCCATGTGCCAGTCGGTATCGGGCACCTGGCGGGCCTCGTCGGTAAAGCGGGCCGCCAGCGCCGGGGGCACATAGGTGCCCGCGTGGGGCATGGACACCAGCAGCGGTGCGGTACCGGGGTAGAGAACATAAGGTGGTGGAGAGGTATCAGTCATCACAAATCCAAAGGTATGGGTTCAATCTGGCGCGATGGTGGCGGAACGCGCGGTCACAAACGCATGGGCAGCACCATCGTGCAGTGCGTGCCGGCCAGCAGCGATGCGCCGCTGGCCCGCCACCCACACGCTGTCAATGGCAGAGGTGCGGTGGCTGCCAAACACATGGGCCGACAGCATGCTGTGCGCGGGCAGATCGCGCAGCGCCACATGCTGCGCATCGAGCGCCACCAGGTCGGCCTGCTGCCCCACCGCGATGCCGCCAATGGCGCGCCCTGCGGCCTGCGACCCGCCTGCAACGGCCTGCAAGGTCATGGCCGTCGCAACCTCGGGCTGCGCTGCATTGGCCAGCACATTGCGCTGGCGCAGCGACAGGCGCTGGCCGTATTCGAGCATCAGCAGTTCCTCGGCCGCGTTCACGCAGGCATGGCTGTCAGAGCCCACGCCCCAGCGGCCGCCGTGCTGCAGCCACAGCGGCATGTCGAAGATGCCGTCGCCCAGGTTGGCTTCCGTGGTGGGGCAGATGCCAGCCACGGCACCCGTGCGGGCAGCATCGGCGTATTCCTGCGGCGTCATGTGCGTGGCATGCACTAGGCACCAGCGCTCATTCACTGGCGCGTGCTCCAGCAGCCACTGCACAGGGCGCTGGCCGCTCCAGGCAATGCAGTCATCCACCTCCTGCGTCTGCTCAGCAATGTGGATGTGGATAGGGGCCTCGGGGTTGAGCGCCGTGAGGCCCTGCACCGCAGCGGCCAGGCTGTCGGGCGGCACTGCACGCAGCGAGTGCGGTGCAAGACCCAAAACAGCCCCTTGCGCCTGTGCAGCGGGCGTGAGCCGCTCCAATAATGAGAGCATGTTGTCCGTGCTGCGGATGAACCGGGCCTGGTCTGCACGCGGCGGCTTGGCGCCAAACCCGCTGGTCTGGTACAGCACCGGCAGCAGCGTGATGCCCATGCCCGCGTTGCGCGCTGCGCGCAGCAATGCCTGCGACAGCGTGGCATCGTCGGCATACGGTGTGCCATCCTGGTCGTGGTGCACGTAATGGAACTCGCACACCGACGTGTAGCCAGCCTCCAGCATCTCCACATACAGCCAGGTGGCGATGGCCTCCAGAGACTCGGGCGTGATGCGTGCGGCAAAGCGGTACATCAGCTTGCGCCAGCTCCAGAAGCTGTCCTGGCTTTCCCCCCTGTACTCGGTGAGGCCCGCAAACGCGCGCTGGAAGGCGTGCGAATGCAGATTGGGCATACCAGGCAGCACAGGCCCTGGGGCCACGGGAGTGCCCTGTGGCACAGCGGCTTCCGGTGTGACGGTGCAAAGGCGCCCAGCCTCATCCCATTGCAGCAGTACATTGCGCGCCCAGCCGGTGGGCAGCAGGGCGTTCGGGACAAACAGCTCATTCATTGATCACGCTCCAGAAGGGTAGGCGCTGCGCCAGAAGGCTTCCAGTGCGTCGCAAAAAGCCTGCGGCGCCTCGTCAGGCCACATATGGGTGGCCTGATGCACCACCAGATGGCGCGCCTGCGGCACGGCACGCGCCGCAGCGCTGGCGACTTCGCCAAAGACGGGGCGTGTGTCACCGCCCTGGGCAATGCACACAGGCAGCGTGATGGCCGCCAGGTCGGTGGCAGACAGCGGCAGCGGCGGCGTCTGCGACATGATGCGCGGCAGCGTGTGCGCGTTGTCCAGTTGCAGGGCACGCCGCTCTGCAGGCTGGCGGTCAAAGTACCCCGGCGACTGGCCTGAGGCATCCATGAGGATACGGGTAGCAGCGGCCAGATCGCCCTGCAAAACGGCCTCGGCCAGCGGGCCGTACATGAGCTGTGCATCGGCCTGAAAGCGTGCCAGCGCTTCCGGCTCCTGCAGATAGGTCGGAAAGCCTGGCTCGTACACGAACACGCTGCGCAGCCGCGTGGCGTGGTGCCGCGCCATGTACAAAGCGGCATGTGCTGAATACGACCAGGCCACCAGATGCACCGGGCCCTGGCCCCATGCGTCGATGGCACGCACCAGGTCATCCAGATGCGCGGCCAATCCAAAGGGCGGGCCATCGTCGGGCCAAGCCTCCGTACCAAAGTAGCGCAGCGTGACGGCCAGTGTGTTCCAGCGCGCAGCCAGATGGCTCTGGTGGGCCGACCACATCCGCGCATCGGCCAGCGCACCGTGCACCAGCAGCACGGGCGCCCCCTGCCCTTGCTGGCGCCCGGGCATGGGGCCCAAGCGCAGTTCCGATACAGCCATGCTCATGCCTCACTCCTTGCCCTTGCAATACGCCCTTGCCGCACGATGGTGCAGTCGGGCTTTTGGCCCAGCCAGTAGGCCAGCTCGGCCGCATCCCCCACGGGCCACAGCACAAAATTGGCGGGCCGGCCCGCAGCGATGAGGCCGTGGGAATCTTGCAAGCCCAGCGCGCGCGCGGCATGGGTGGTGATACCGGCCAGCGCCTCGGGCACCGTCAGGCGGAACAGCGTGCAGGCCATGTTGGCCATGAGCAGCAGGCTGAGCGCGGGCGAGGTGCCCGGGTTGTGGTCGGTGGACACCGCCATGGGCACACCGGCCTCGCGCAGCTGCGCAATGGGCGGCAGGTGCGTGTCACGCAGCGTGTAGTACGCACCGGGCAGCAGCACGGCCACGGTGCCTGCGGCTTTCATGGCGGCGATGCCGTCGGCCGACAGGTGCTCGATGTGGTCGCACGACAGCGCGCCGTAGCGTGCTGCCAGTGCCGAGCCGCCCATGTCCGACAACTGCTCGGCATGCAGCTTGACGGGAATGCCCAGCTTTTGCGCAGCCTGGAAGACTTGGCTTGTCTCGGCCAGCGTGAAGGCGATGCGTTCGCAGAACACATCCACTGCATCCACCAGGCCTTCTGCGGCCAGTGCGGGCAGCATCTCGTTGCAGACCAGATCGACATAGGCTTGGCTGCGGCCTGCGTACTCGGGGGGCAGCGCGTGCGCGCCCAGGAAGGTGGTGCAGACAGTCACGCCAAACACCTCCCCCAGGCGGCGGGCCACGCGCAGCTGTTTGCGCTCATGTTCCAGCGCCAGGCCGTAGCCGGACTTGATCTCGACGGCGCACACGCCTTCATCGAGCAAAGCACGCAGGCGTGGCGCAGCCTCGGCAAAAAGTTCATCTTCCGACGCCGCACGCGTGGCCTTGACCGACGACACAATGCCCCCACCCGCCTTGGCCACTTCTTCATAGGTGGCACCGGCCAGGCGCATGGCGAATTCGTTGGCACGCTGGCCACCGTAGACCAGGTGCGTGTGGCAATCCACCAGCCCGGGCGTGGCAAGCGCGCCCCGCGCATCGTAGCGCGGCAATGCCTGGTAAGCGGCGGGCAACTGCGCCTCGGGCCCCACCCAGGCCATCTGGCCTTGCTGCACCACCACGCAGGCGGGCTGGCCCTCGGGCACGGGCACATCGGCCACCCACAGGCCGGGCGCGGGTTTCAGGTTCTGCCACACGCCATCGGCGTTCTGGCTGGCGGCCCATCCGTTGGGGTGACTGGGGTTGTCCTTGTGTTGCATCTGCCTGCCCACCCGTGGGCTCCGTGTTGAATGCTATATAAATAATAGCTACCAGCGCCTATCTATCATGCGGTGGCGGCCATTTTTATTCAAATTTTGGGGGCTGCACCGCGCTGCAAGGCGATCCAGACCAGTGCGGGCGCATCGGCGTCGGCCCCCGCATGCAGCGGCTCCAGTTGGCCCGGCGTTGCACCGCCCTCACCCGCCCACCAAAAGCCCTGCCCTGCCGCCAGCCCACGCGGCACGGCGCCCTGCACCACCCATTGCCAATCGCCCTGCAGCACCAGGCACAGGCCTGCGGGCGTGTCGCCGGGCGACTGCGCATCGCTCACCACCTGCAGCGGGCTCTGCCACAGACCCCGCCGTTGCATGAGGTTGAAGTCCTTAGAGGTGCCGCCCAGCATGGCGCCATCCACCGCGTCATCGCCCGAGAACGCAAACGGTTGCCAGCGCTGCTCCAGCCGGTGCTCCCAGCCAGGGCTGCGCAGGTGCAGGCCGTCACCGCCCAGCAGCATGATCTGGCGATCAATGGCCGGGAAGACCGAGAACGGCCCGGGCCGGTCCACCGTGGCCAGGCTCACGCGCCACTCAAAGCTGTTCATGTCCGCGCCGGGGGGCCAGCAGGCCAGCTCCTGCGTGCTGCCGCCGCCGTTTTTCCAGGGCATGCTGGGCGTGGTTGCCAGATCAAAAAATTGCATTGCCATCGGTGTCGTTTTCGTTGTTGTCGTCGTGTTCATCAATCAGGATGTTGCGGTGGTCGGCTCTGCGCCCGTGACCAGCAGCGGGAACAGCGGATGGTCCATCTCAGCGCCGGCGGGCAGCTCATCGGCCAGGCCCGGGAACTCGGGCGAGGTCTTCCAAGGCCGGGGCGCATGGCGCGTGTCGTCGCCCAGAAAGCGCACCGAGAACACGCGGCGGCGATTGCTGCCCTCCACCCCACCGGCGGCATGCAGCGTGAGCATGTGAAAACACACCACATCGCCGGGCTCGATTTCCCAGCCGACGATGGGAAAAGCATCGCGGTTGGCCTCCACATTGGGAAGGTCCTGCAGGCTGCCTTCGGGGAACCACTTCGCCTGGTTGTCCATGAAGGTGCGCGGCATGAGCCACGGCCCTTTGTGCGAGCCAGCCACGAATTCGAGCGTGGCGGCGCGGGAAACCGGATCGACCGGAATCCACATGCTGATGTTCTGATTGCCGTCGATGTTGTAGTACGGCTGGTCCTGGTGCCACGGCGTACGCTGGCGCGTGCCAGGTTCCTTCACCAGCAGGTGATCGTGGTACAGGCGCACCGTGCGCGACTGCATCAGACGCTGCGCGGCGAGCGCCAGCGGAGTTTCGCGGACAAAGCGGCCGAACTGCGGAATGTCCTGCCAGTTGCAGAAGTCCTCGAAGAAACGGCCTGGGTCATCGGGACGACTGGCCACCTTGGCCCGAGGGCTGGGTGCGGCCAGGTTGGCATCGATGCCATCGCGCAGCAGTGCCACCTCATCGCGCGTGAGCAACTGCTTGATGCAGATGGCGCCATCGCGGTCAAAGCGGGCAATGTCGTCTGCGGTCAGGCGCTCCTGCAAGCGCTGCTGAAAGCGTGCTTGCAAGGGTGTGTCCAAAGCAGATGAAGGCTGGGGCATCGGGGTTGTCTCCTTGATTGTTATTGACCATGGTGCACCACGCCGCTCCCAGCCTCAGGCCTCAGGCGCGCGTGAGCACGGCTTGCAGGAAAGAGCGCGTGCGCTCCTGCGTCGGGTTGGTGAAGATGGTGGCAGGCTCACCGGCCTCGATGATGCCGCCGCCGTCCATCACCACCACCACGTCGCCCACCTCGCGTGCAAAGTCCATTTCGTGCGTGACCACCATCATGGTCATGCCTTCGCTGGCCAGCAGCTTCATGACCTGCAGCACCTCGCCCACCAGCTCGGGGTCCAGCGCCGAGGTGGGCTCGTCGAACAGCATCACGCGCGGCTCCATGGCCAGCGCGCGGGCAATGGCCACACGCTGCTTCTGTCCGCCCGACAGGCTGGCGGGCATGGCCGTGGCTTTGTGCGCCAGGCCCACCTTGGCCAGCAGGGCCTGGGCACGCTCCTCGGCCTCCTTGCGCGACAGGCCGTGCAGCTTGCGTGGGCCCAGCGTCACGTTGTCAAGCACCGACAGATGCGCGAACAGGTTGAACGACTGGAACACCATGCCCACCTCCTCGCGCAGCGCGTTGAGGTCATGGTCGGGCAACATCCGGCCATCTTGCACCAGTGTGCGGCCACAAATCTCGACCGTCCCGCCCTCGGGCTGCTCCAGGCCATTGCAGCAGCGCAAAAAAGTGCTCTTGCCCGAGCCGCTGGGCCCGATGACCACCACCACCTGCGACGGCAGCACATCAAAGTCGATGCCATTCAGCACCACGTGGCTGCCAAACGACTTGCGCAGTCCGCGAATGCGCACGATGGGCTCGGCGGACGGGCTTGCTCCGGTCATCACAGAATTTTTCTTCATTGCACCATCCCCCCTGCACGCAGGCGCAGCTCCATGCGGCGCAGCACCAACGAAGTGACACCCGTGAGGATGAAATACACCACCGCAATCGCCAGGTACACCTCCAGCGAGCGGTACGACACACTGATGATCTTCTGCCCTTCGTGCATCAGGTCGTGGATGGTGAGCAGCGACACCAGCGCCGAGTTCTTGATGAGCGCGATGAACTCATTGCCCAGTGGCGGAATCATGCGCACCACGGCCTGTGGCAGCACCACCGTGCGCATGGCCAGGCCCGACGCCATGCCGATGGAACGCGCGGCCTCCATCTGTCCCTTGTCAATGGACTGGATGGCGCCGCGCACCACCTCGGACACATAGGCGCCCGAGTAGATGCCCAGGCCGATCACGCCACACACGAAGGCAGGCAGGAGGATGCCAAACTGAGGCAGGCCAAAGAACAGGATGAACAGTTGCACCAGCAGCGGCGTGCCACGTATCGCGGCCACGTAGGCGGTGCACAGGGCGTAGACCACGCGGCGCTTGGGGTTCAGGCGGCCAATGCCCACCAGCAGGCCCATGACGCAGCCAAGCAGCAGCGAGGCAGCCGTGATTTCCACAGTGACCAGCGCGCCCGCCAGCAACTGGGGCAACCCGGCCCAGACAGAAGAAAAATCGAGTTCCATGGCTCAGTTCGGCAACGTTAGGCTGCGGTTTACTTGGCAGCGCTGTTGCTGAACCACTTCTTGACGATGGCCGCATAGGTGCCGTCAGCCTTGAGCTTGGTGATGGCACCGTTGACGGCCTTCGTCAGCTCGGGCGTGTCCTTGCGCAGGGCCATGCCGTATTCCTCGGTGGTGAGCTGCTCGTCGAGCACGCGCAGACCCGGGCGGGTGCGCACATACTGGAACGCGGCGGGCTTGCCGGTCACGGCGGCGTCGGCGCGGCCGATGTCCACCAGGTTGAACATCTCCTGGTTCTTCTCGACCTCAACGCGCTGCACCTTGGGGAATTTTTCGGTCAGGTACGCCACCGACTTGGTGCCCACCTGCACACTGACCTTCTTGCCGTCCAGGTCGGCCAGCTTGTTGATGACCTTGTTGTCGGCCTTCACCATCACCACCAGGCCACCGGCGTAGTAGGAGTCGGTGAAGTCCACCACCTTCTTGCGCTCATCGGTGATGTAGATGGCCGAGACCGCCATGTCAAAACGCTTGGAAATCAGGCCAGGAATCAGGCCCTTGAAGTCGATGTCCACCCACTCGACCTGCTTGCCCATGGTCTTGGCAATGGCCTCCACCAGCTCGATGTCGAAGCCCGTGCGTTTGCCGTTCTCGACAAACTCCATGGGGGGGAAAGTGGCATCGGTGCCCACACGCAGGACGTTGTCCTGGGCCTGTACACCGGTGGTGCAGAAGGCTGCGGCGGCCAGGCTGGCCAGAAGAAGGTTGCGGCGAAGGTTCATGGGGAAAGCTCCTTGGGAAGGGGTGAGGGAAATCAGGGAGAAGTGAGCTGGCGGGAGATGCGCGCTGCGGCGACGACGGCCATGCCGGTGAGCGCGGCCTCCTGCCCCTGGGCTCGCAAGATCGGGGCCATCAGGGTGATGGCCCCTGCAGCCTGCCGGGGAGATCCGAACACGGGCACGCTGACACCCCAGACACCGGCATCCACTTCGCCGGAGCTGACGGCGTAACCCGCCTTGGCAATGCCCTCCAGCTCGGTCAGCGCCGCCTGGCGCTCAGCAGTGTCTGCGCCGTAGTGCAGGTCCAGAATGGCATTGCGCGTGGCCGGTGCCACATGGGCAAGCAGGCACTTGGCGGAGGCACCCGCGCGCAGCGGCACGCTGCGCCCTTTTTCAAACGAGCAGCGCAGGGCCTGCGTGCTGTCCACCATGTCCAGGCACACCACGCTGTCATTCACGGCCACCACCAGTCCCACGCTTTCGTGGGACTGCCGGGCCAGGGCCTGCATGTCCGGCCGCGCGTGGTGCACCAGATGCGACGCCATATCAAAGCCCAGGGCCAGTTGCAGGCTCAGCGGCCCGGGCGCGTAGTGCCCGCTGCTCTCCAGCACAAAGCCCCACTGCTTGAGCCGCGCCAACTGGCGGTACAGCGTGCTGCGCGCCAGGCCCGTGGCCTCCATCAACTCGGCCGCCGACATGGGCTGCCCATGTTGCGCCAGCACCGCCAGCACGTGCAGAACACGGTCGGCGGCGGCAACGGAGGTTGGTCCACGGGTGGGCATGGACTCAGTATCAAAGGATTGCAGCGGCATTCAAACCCAACATTCCCAACGACTGGGAATGCAGTTCCCTTTTTTCACATTCCTGTCATTCCCTCCCTCGCCCCTTCACTTCACCATGGGCAGCTTCAGGCCCTGCTTCTTGGCCGTCTCCACCGCCAGTTCGTAGCCAGCATCGGCATGGCGCATCACGCCGCTGCCGCAGTCGTTGACCAGCACGCGCGCCAGGCGCTCGGCCGCGTCATCGGTTCCGTCGGCCACGATGACCATGCCCGAGTGCTGCGAGTAGCCCATACCCACGCCGCCGCCGTGGTGCAGGCTGACCCAGGTGGCGCCGCCTGCGGTGTTGAGCAGCGCGTTGAGCAGCGGCCAGTCGCTCACGGCGTCGGTGCCGTCCTTCATGCCTTCGGTCTCGCGGTTGGGGCTGGCCACGCTGCCGGTGTCCAGGTGGTCGCGGCCGATCACGATGGGTGCCTTGAGTTCGCCGTTCTTCACCATCTCGTTGAAGGCCAGGCCCGCAATGTGGCGCTCGCCCAGGCCCAGCCAGCAGATGCGCGCGGGCAGGCCCTGGAAGGCGATGCGCTCACCCGCCATGTCGAGCCAGCGGTGCACGTGCTTGTTCTCGGGGAACAGCTCCTTGATCTTGGCGTCGGTCTTGCGGATGTCTTCCGGGTCGCCGGAGAGCGCCACCCAGCGGAACGGGCCCTTGCCTTCGCAGAACAGCGGGCGGATGTACGCGGGCACAAAGCCGGGGAAGTCGAATGCGTCCTTCACGCCTTCGTCAAACGCCACCTGGCGGATGTTGTTGCCGTAGTCCACCACCGGGGTGCCCATGTGCTGGAAGTCGAGCATGGCCTGCACGTGCACGGCGCAGGACTTGGCAGCGGCCTTCTTCAGCACCTCGTGCTGCGTCACGTCCTGCTGCGCGGCACGCCACTGGGCCACCGTCCAACCTTCGGGCAGGTAGCCGTTGACGAGGTCGTGGGCCGACGTTTGATCGGTCACCAGGTCGGGCTTCAAGCCACCGGCCTTGGCGCGGCGCACCAGCTCGGGCAAAATTTCTGCGGCATTGCCCAGCAGCGCAATCGACACCGCCTCTTTGGCTGCGGTGTGCTGCTGGATCAGCTCAAACGCATGGTCGATGTCGCGCGCCTGCTTGTCCACGTAGCGCGTGCGCAAACGGAAGTCGATGCTGCTTTGCTGGCATTCAATGTTGAGCGACACCGCTCCCGCAAACGTGGCCGCGAGCGGCTGTGCACCGCCCATGCCGCCCAGGCCTGCGGTCAGGATCCACTTGCCTTCGAGTGACCCGCCATAGTGCTTGCGGCCCGCCTCGGCAAAGGTTTCGTACGTGCCCTGGACGATGCCCTGTGTGCCGATGTAGATCCAGCTGCCCGCCGTCATCTGGCCGTACATGAACAGGCCCTTCTGGTCCAGCTCGCTGAAGTGCTCCCAGTTGGCCCACTTGGGCACGAGGTTGGAATTGGCCAGCAGCACGCGCGGTGCGTTGGCGTGGGTCTTGAACACGCCCACGGGCTTGCCGGACTGGATGAGCAGGGTCTCGTCGTCGTTCAGGTCCTTGAGCGAGGCAAGGATCTGGTCATAACACTCCCAGTTGCGTGCGGCGCGGCCGATGCCGCCGTACACCACCAGGTCCTGCGGGCGCTCGGCCACTTCGGCGTCCAGGTTGTTCTGGATCATGCGATAGGCCGCTTCGGTGAGCCAGCTCTTGCAGGTGAGCTGGCTGCCACGCGGCGCGCGGATCACGCGGCTGGCGTCGTGGCGGGGGTCGGTGTTGGAGGCGGCGGCGATGATGGCGTCGTTGGCATTCATGGTGGGCTCCTGTGAATCAGTGGGTGTGCGTGGAAAAAATCAGGCGAAGCTGGGCAGGCACTGCGTGAGCGCGGCAGGCCAGGTGGACTGCTGGGCCCATGCGCGCATGGCTTCGATGTCGGTGGCAAGGTAGCGGTCTTGCTCCAGGTAGGCCACACGCTCGCGGATGGCGGCGAACTGTGCTTCGACGAGCGGAGAGGATTTCAAGCTGCGGTCGAACTCCATGCCCTGCGCAGCGGCCATGGCCTCGATGCCCACCATCACGGCCGCGTTGCGCACCATGTCGCCCAGTCGGCGTGCGCCGTAGGTGGCCATGGAGACATGGTCCTCCTGGTTGGCCGATGTGGGCAGACTGGTCACGCTGCTGGGGTTGGCCAGGCACTGGTTCTCGGCTGCCAGCGCGGCAGCGGTGACCTGGGCGATCATGAAGCCCGAATTCACGCCGCTGTCGCGGATCAGGAACGCGGGCAGGCCCGAGAGGCCCGGGTCCAGCAGCAGCGACAGGCGGCGCTCGGAGATGGCGCCGATCTCGGCCACGGCGAGCGCAATGATGTCGGCCACAAAGGCGACCGGCTCGGCGTGGAAGTTGCCGCCGGAGATCACGTCGCCGTTGTCGAACACCAGGGGGTTGTCCGACGCGGCGTTCGCCTCGATGGTGAGCACGCGCGCGGCGTGGTGCAGGTTGTCCAGGCACGCGCCCATCACCTGCGGCACGCAGCGAATGGAGTACGGGTCTTGCACGCGGCCGCAGTTGGGGTGCGATGGGTCGATGGCGCTGCCGTCGAGCAAGGCGCGCACAGCGGCCGCCACGGCAATCTGCCCGGCCTGGCCGCGCGCTTCGTGGATGCGCGCATCAAAGGGCTTGACCGAGCCCTTGATGGCTTCGAGTGACAGGCAGCCCGCGACCAGCGCTGCAGCGAACACGCTCTCCGCGCCGAACAGCCCGGCCAGCGCGAGTGAGGTGGACACCTGCGTGCCGTTGAGCAGCGCCAGCCCTTCCTTGGGACCCAGCACAAACGGCTGCAAACCGATGGAGCGCATGGCCTCCGCCCCCGACACCACCTTGCCATCCACCTTGGCCTGCCCTTCCCCAATTAGCACACAGGCCAGGTGGGCGAGCGGCGCCAGGTCACCCGATGCTCCGACGGAACCCTTGGCCGGAATAACAGGAAGCACATTGGCGTTGGCCATGGCCAGCAGCGCATCCACGATCTCGGGCCGGATGCCCGAATGGCCACGCGCCAGGCTGATGGCCTTGGTCGCAAGGATGAGGCGCACCACATCGTCCGCAAGCGCATCGCCCGTGCCCACGCTGTGCGACAGCACCAGGTTGCGCTGCAGCTCGGCCAGGCGCTCGTGCGCAATCTTGGTGCTGGCGAGCTTGCCAAAGCCGGTGTTGATGCCATAGACGACCTGGTCTTCATCAACGATACGCTGCACCGTGGCCAGCGACGCCTGCATGAGGGCCCGCGCGGACGGGTCCAGCGACAATTGCACGGGCGCGGCATAGATGCTGCGCAGCGAGGCCAACGACACATGGCAGGGGAGCAGGGTCAGGGAGGAAGTGGTGGCTTTTGTCATGGCGTTGATCCTGTATATACAAGTAGGTACAAGCGAAAAAATTCTGAGCTTTTGGCGAAAAACTTTCAACCGGCGACGGGGTTGCCGTCGGCTCGGAAACGGCTGCCCAAACGGTAGCGGGTAGCGGGGTGCAGGCAGCGCACCACGGTGATGGGTACGCCGCGCGACCAGGTGCGGCGGGTGAGCAGCAGGCAGGGCTCCTGCGGCGACATCTCCAGCAGCGTGGCCTGCTCCGCGGTGGGCATGACGGCATCGACCACATGCTCGATCTGGTCGAAGGGCACGTTGCGCACCAGGTACTCGGAGGGTTGCAGCAGCGTGAAGTCCTGCGCGGCGAACTGAGGCACCTGGCGCGGGTTCACATGGCGGTCTTCGAGCTGCACGGGCAGGCCATCTTCGCGGTGGATGCACAGCGAGTGGAACACCGACTCGCCGGTGCGCAGGTCCAGCGCGGCGGCCACTTCGAGCGTTGCCGAGATGCGCTCTACCGCCAGCACGTCGCAGCGGTAGTCGTGCCCGCGCTGGCGGATCTCGCTCGCGAGGTTGGCGATCTGCAGCAGCGTGGACTGCGGCTTGTCTTCGGCCACAAAGCTGCCCACGCCCGCCACGCGCACGATGCGGCCCTGCTCTACCAGCTCGCGCAGCGCGCGGTTCACAGTCATGCGCGAGATGCCGAACTGGGTGACCAGCTCGTTCTCGGAGGGCAGGCGGTCGCCCGCTCGCCAGATGCCTTCCTGGATCTTGCGCGAGATGTGGTCCTTGACCTGCTCGTACAGCGCCATGGCCTGCGCGGGCGCAGCCACTGCGGCCACGGCCTTGGCGGGCGTGGCACTGCGGGGTGCAGTGGCGGCGGTGCGGCGGGAAGGACGGGCGCTCATGGTAGGAGGCAGTCAGTCAGGCTCAATGCAGATCCGCCGCCATGGATTCGGCGCGGATCTCTTCGGTGAGGCGCGCCTTGAGGTCCATGAACTCGGGGCTGGTCTTGATCGTGTAATGGCGCGGGTGAGGCAGGTCCACCGCCAGCTCGGTCTTGATGCGACCGGGCCGGGCGCTGAACACGGCCACGCGGTTGGCCATGAAGATGGCTTCGTCGATGTCGTGGGTGACGAAAAGCACCGTCTTGCGCTCGGCCTCCCAGATGCCCAGCAGCAGCTCTTGCATGAGCACGCGGGTCTGGTTGTCGAGCGCGCCGAAGGGCTCGTCCATCAGCAAGATCTTGGGGTCGTTGGCCAGCGCGCGCGCAATGGCGGTGCGCTGCTGCATGCCGCCCGACAGCTGCTTTGGAAAATGCTGCTCGAAGCCGCGCAGGCCGACCTTGGCTAGAAAATAGTCGGCGCGCTCTTTCTGCTGCGCCTCGGGCATGCCGCGCTCGCGCAGGCCAAAGCGGATGTTCTGCTCAATGGTGAGCCAGGGGAACAGCGTGTAGCTCTGGAAGACCATGCCGCGCTCGGCGCCGGGGCCTTCGACCGGCGCGCCATCCAGCAGAACGCGGCCGCTGGTGGCATGGTCCAGCCCCGCGACGATCCGCAGCAACGTGGACTTGCCGCAGCCCGAGGGACCGAGGATGGTCACAAAGTCGTTGTCCCGCACTTCAAAGTCCACCGGTTGCAGCGCCTGCGTGCGCTGGCCCTTGGCAGTCTCGAAAACGCGCGAGACGGCTTGAATGGAAACAGAGCTCATCGCACGAAACTCCAGGCAAACAGCCGGTGGTTGAGGGCCTTGAAGGCGAAGTCGGACACCAGCCCGATCAGGCCGATGACGATGATGCCGAAGATGATCTGGCCGGTGTTGAGCAGCGACTGGCTGTCGGTGATCATGTGGCCGATGCCGCTCGACGATCCGATCAACTCGGCCACGATCACATACGTCCAGGCCCAGCCCAGTACCAGGCGCAGGGTTTCCGCAATGTCGGGGGCAGCACCGGGGATGAGCACCCGCGTGACGATGCCCTTGTGGCCCGCACCCAGGGTGTAGGCAGCCTCCACCAGGTCGCGCCGCGCGCCGCCTACGGTCACGGCCACCATCAGCGTGATCTGGAAGACCGAGCCGATGAAGATGACGAGAATCTTCTGCGCCTCGCCAATGCCCGCCCACAGGATCAGTAGCGGGATGAAAGCCGAGGCTGGCAGATAGCGGCAGAACGAAATGAAGGGCTCAAAGAACGCCTCGATGCCCTTGTAAGCACCCATGGCAATGCCCAGCGGCACGGCGATGACTGCGGCCAGGATGAAGCCGCCGAACACACGCCACACCGTCATGCCGATGTCCTTGTGAAAGCCATACTCTGCAAACAGCAGCCAGCCCTCCTTGGCCATCGTGACAGGGCTCGCCAAAAACGTGGGCGACACATAGCCGCCCAGCGTGAAAAACGCCCACACCAGCACAAACAACACAAAAAAACCAAAGCCCAGCAACCAACGGGCGCGGGCACTCACAGGCTCCAGTGGAGCCAGTGAACGCCGCCGCACAGGGGCTTTTGGCGCGGTAACGGACAGGGGTTGTACGGCAGACATGGCGCGTTCTTCTTCCCGTTTCTTACTTGATGAAGCTCGCGTCGAAGGTGACCGCCAGGTCTTCATTCGCCTTGCGAATGATGCCGGCCTCCAGCAGGATGGCCGTGGCGTCCTTCATAAAAGCCTGCAGTTCGCCCGCAAAGAACTTCTGGTTGGCAGCCTTGTCCTGCCAGCGCAGGAAGGACGACGACTTGGCGAACTGCTCGCCCGTCTGCTTGACCGCAGCGCCCATGATTTCGTTGGACTTGGTCGGGTCGGCCTTGATCATGTCGAGCGCCTGGAAGTACGAGTTGGCGAGCGCCTGCGCGGCCTTGCCGTTGGCCTTGAGCCAGGTGGGGTCGCAGCCCACGGTGTCCATCACCATGGGGTAGTCGAGCGTGGTGGCCAAAATCTTGCCCGAGGCGGGGTTGTCGCGCACGGTGGACAGGTAGGGCTCATACGTCATGGCGGCGTCGTTCTGGCCCGCCACGAAGGCCTGCGCGGCCGCCTGGGGCGACAGCGTGGTGGTCTTCACGTCCTTGAGGCTCATGCCGTTCTTGCTCAGCATCCAGGCCAGGCCGAAGTAAGGCGCGGTGCCGGGCGCATCCACGCCGATGGTCTTGCCTTTGAGATCTGCAAAGCTCTTGATATCGCCACGCACCGCAATGCCGTCGGCGCCGTAGGACTTGTCCATCTGGAAGATCTGCACGATGGGCACGCCGTTGGCGTTCCAGGCCACATGCGTCTCGACCGTAGTGGCAGCGCACAGGATGGACTTGGAGGCCAGGGCCAGGTGGCGGTCCTTCTGCGGGATCATCTTGATCTCCACATCAAGGCCGTTCTTCTTGAAGATGCCGGCCTTGTCGGCGAGGGTGAGCGGCGCAAAGCCCGTCCAGCCGGACATGCCCAGCACAATCTTGGTGTCCTGCGCCTGGGCCGGTGCGGCCAGTGCCATCACGCATGCCGTTGCCGCTGCCAGCGACGTCCATTTCGCAACCGATCGAGTCATCATCTGCTCCTGTGTGAAGAAAGTTCGTTGGCCCACCCAGCCGGGACGCCTGCGTGCCGGTTGCCATGATGACAGCCGGAGCATACCTGTATATACAGGGTAAACGCTAGGCCCTCACCATGTGCGGAGGTAGTGCCAGGGTTTAGCAAGATCGGGGCCAGCTGATCTGGCTTGGCGGCTTGGGTCTCCATGGGCCTGGCAATTTCAATATTAAAATGATAGCTATTAGCGCTTACCCATAAAGCGCTAGCAGCCATTTCAGGCATTATTTTGACACCTACCGCAAAGCACAGGGCTGCCAGGGCGGGTTGGAGCAGCACCCGTTGCGCCATCTCGATGCAGGCCACAAGCGCACCAACCGTGTGCGCCAGATATCGGCGTGGACTGCGCCGCGCTCAGCCTGGCGCGCCAGCAGTTGTCTGTGCCGCACCGTCAGGACACGGCAAGCGCGCCGTGACTCTCAGGCCCGGTTCCGCATTGCGCACCAGCAGGGTGCCGCCGTGGGCCTGCGTGACCAGGCGGCACAGATACAGCCCCAGCCCTACCCCCCCTGTGGTGCGCTGGCGCGCCGTGTCGGGGCGGTAGAACGCCTGGGCCAGATGCGGCAGATGCGCAGGCGGCACGCCGGGGCCGTGGTCCCGCACTTCGATCTCCACCACGCCTTCGTTCATTCGCAGTTCGATCTGCGGCGGCTGGGCTGCGGGGTCGTTGTGGCGCAGGCTGTTGTCCAGCAGATTGCGCATCAGCAGGCGCACACGGGACCGGTCGAGCATGCAGGTGGGCAAAGTGCCGGGCACCAGCAGCGTGATCGCTGTTGCCCCAGGGTGGCGCACTTCCAGTTCCGCCACCACCTCACGCGCCAGCTCGGCCAGGTCAGTGGGCTCGCGGTGCAGGGCCGCATGACGCCCGGCCAGGCGCTCGCTTTCGAGCAAGTCGGTAATGAGCCGTGCCATTTCACCCAGGTCGCGCATCAGGGCTGCGCGCTGGGCCAGCACATCGGGCGATTCGGGCAACAGCTCGGTGTTCAGGCGCGCCCTCGTGAGCGGGCTGCGCAGCTCGTGGCTCATGGCCAGCAGCAGCGCCCGCTTGGCCTCCAGCATCTGGTGGATGTCTTCGCCCATGGTGTTGATGGTGCCCGCCAGCTGTCCCAGCTCATCGGGCCGGTGCGCGTGGCGCACCGGAATAGGTTCGCCAAAGTCACCATTGCCAAAGCGCCGCGCACCATGCCGGATGTCGTCCAGGGGCCGCAACAGGTGGCGCACATACACAAAGGCCAGCGCTGTGAGCAACAGCAACACCGTGAGCGTGCCCCAGGCGATGCGCGGGCGCTTGTCCCACGACAGCGCGTTCAGCCCGAATTCGATGTGGTGGCCATCGGCCGTGGTGCGCTGCAGAAGGCGGTAGCCGGTGTCATCGCGGCTCCAGTGGTCCTGGCGCTGGACCTTGTCACTCATCCAGTCCGGGCGCGGCCGATCGGGGTGCGAATCCCAGTGGATCTGCGGCCCGTCGATGCGCAGCGTCACCGGAAGCCGGTCGGCAATGGCCTGTGCCCGCTCGATGCTGGGCGGACTGCCAATCTCAGCCGTGAGGCGGTCCACATAGTCCATCAGCAGCGGACGTGCGGCCTCCTTCCAGCCCAGGGCAACCACCTTCTGCATGCCACCCATGAAGACCACGGCCACGGTCACGGCCAGTGCCATGAACACCAGCACCAGGCGGATGCGCAGCGAATACCCGACGGCATCGCGCGCACGTCGGTGCCATGGGCAGGCGGGATCGTGCCCGAGCTGTGAATCGGAGGGCTTCATGGCCAGGTCGATGCCGAAGAAGGGGCGCCAGGCGGAGCACTGGCCGCCCTGCGCAGTGCCAGCGAATAGCCCGCGTTGCGCAGCGTCTTGATGCAGTCCAGCGGCTCCAGCTTCTTGCGCAGGCGGCTGACCACAATATCGACCGCGCGCGTATACAGCTCGGCCTCATGCCCGCGCAGCTGGTTGAGGATGTCGTCGCGGCTGAACACCTTGCCAGGCTCCCGGGCCAACAGGTGCAGCAGGTCGAATTCGGTGCCCGTCAGCTCCAACGCCACCCCCTGGCGCAACACGCTGCGGCGGGCTGCATCAATGCTCAGGCCTTCAAACTCCAACGCGGCACCCGAGCCGTTCCCGGGCGCGCTGGCCCGGCGGCGGCGCAGCACGGTCTGCAGTCGAGCCACCAATTCACGCGGCTCAAAGGGCTTGGGCAGGTAGTCATCGGCTCCCAGCTCCAGCCCCACCACCCGGTCCATCACCTCGCCCCGGGCGGTCAGCATCACGATGGGCAGATCGCCCTGCTTGCGAATGGTGCGGCACAGCTCAAACCCGTCCATTTCGGGCAGCATGACATCCAGGATGGCGGCATCAAATCCGCCTGTCGCCAGCTGGGCGAGCCCGTCGCTCGGTTTGAGGGCATGGATCAACTCCAGCTCGAACCGTTGGAAGTAGGTGGCCAGTGGCGGGCCCAGCTGCGCGTCGTCGTCAATAAGCAGGATGCGGTGCATGCGCAATTCTCACACCGTCAGGCATCCGCTCCGTGGGCGGGCCCCCGAGCGCTGTCCACCACACGCAATGCGCGGTGTCGCACGATAAGTTTGCGCAGGCGGCCCTGGGCGCCGGAATGCAGCGTGTCAAAGTGGTCGGCGGCGGCCAGCAGCGCCGGCAGGGTCTGCGCTGCGGCTGCAGGCTGGCGAGCGACCAAGCCCAGCGCATGTTCGCGGTCAAAACGCGGCCCCCAGACCAGCGACATCAACTCGTCGTGGGGGTCGGGCATGCCCGCCAGCAGCGCAGGCCCATGTTTGCGCACGCCCTGTGCCAGGCGGTGGATGGGTTCCAGCGTAGGAGACATGTGAACGCCCCCCGCCATCAGCCGCGCGCCATCCAGCCCTTGCGCCTCTGCATCATCTCGCGCACTTTCTGCTGCTGGTCGGGGTTCAGGCTGTCGTAGAAATCGGCCAGTGCGCTGATGACTTCGGGGCTGTTGGCCTGGACCGCGCGGGTTTTCTCATCCAGCAAGGTCTGCGCCCGCGCGCGGTCAAACTTGGCGCCCGCCACAATGGCCTGCATTTCGGTGCGCGGGTCCGCAGTCTTGCCGATGAAAGCTGCCCGCTGGGCTTCCATCTTGTCGGCCAGCACATTGAGCTTCAGCTTTTGCGCCTCGTTCAGGTCCAGCTTGCTGCTGACGCGCTCCACCACTTTGCCACGCACCTCGGTCATCTTCTCGGGGCTCATCGGGCCGCGGTGATGGTGGCTGCTGGAGCAGGCCGTCAAGCCGCCCACGGCAATGGAGGCGCCGAAGATGCCCATCAGGGTTTTCTTGATCCAGGGTTTCATGGTGCAGTCCTTTCATGGACAGTGTTGAACATGACCCTTATGGTGCCGACAGACCCCGCCGATGGGGTCTCGACGCAGTTTCGGTTTATTTCATTTTGTTTCACCCCCGTGCTATACCACCCACCAGCCTGCAACATAGCTGCGAGTGCACTTAACGGACCACGGCGGAAAGCACAGCAAGCCGATTTGCCAACTCGGCAGCCTCAGTCCGCATCCGGTCGAGTGGTATGGAGCCGACGCTCCAGCCGCCATACCAGATATGGAAGGCAATCACCCCCGCGAAGCCTTGGCCCAAGCCATACGCCTCTATCGCCTCCTTGATGCCGGGGTGCAAGGTCGGAACACCGAGCAGAATTTTTCTGTCGAACACCCTTGCCAGATACTGCTGGGCACCTTCCGGGCGGATGTGCAGTGTCAGCACCGACATCGCTTTGCTCCGCAACCACCCATTTGCAGGCGAAAAGTCATCAGCCCATCGCCTGCGGCTCTTGACAGTCCAGATCGGCAAACTGCAACTCCCGCTCCGGGCCGTGGCTGTCGCTGCGGCCCAGAGGCAGGTTGTCGGTTTGCTGGCGTTGCAAGAGCCTGTCTGCGGGCTGGCCCATCTGCAGAGAGGGAGCCTCTGGGCAAGCTTCCAGGTGGTGAGAAAGCGTGGGATCGTAGGACAACATTTTTACTCCTGAGGCCGGGCCGATAACGGCCGGTAAAAAGATTGGCACATACCCATGCACGAGCGCATGTCAGAGCCCAGAGAACACGGATGTGGGACAGCGCATACACGTCAAGTGCGGAATACCAAGAGGCCGGGTTTGCAAGTGCCCTTGTCCGGAAGAGGACTACGCCGCCTTTTTCAACAAAGGAGACTCCCCCATTCCGAGTGCATCGCCTTCACCGGCCAGCAGACCAATGCAGTCCAGTGCTGTCGGGGAATCACACGGCTGTGCATACACACGCAATGCGATGTCCTGCGCTGCCGGGGAAAAGTACAGCCAGAGGTTGTCGTTCGCCTTGTCGTAGCAAGAAAAAAGTGCCCTGCCAGAACCTGGAGGACACATCAAGAACTTCGACATGAACATCTGCTGGATTCGCAAGGCAGGCTCAAAGGCCTCATCGTCGTTGCCAAGCGCCAATTTGTACCAACTGCTCATATGCACCTTTCGTCTGGCCGTGCCAGCAATACAGATGCTTCATCGTATTTTTGGCCTGCGACTATGGCCCTTCTGGTGCAGCGCAACACTCTGTAGGACGATTTCTCCCGGTGCCTAGAGTTTTTCCAGGAATCCCCCCACCAGGGCCCTCAGTCGTAGGAAGACTCCAGATCGCAATGCGATTCCCGGTGGTGTGTCTTGACGCGGGCTCCACAGGCTCGCAGGGTCGCACAACCTAGGCCAGTGACATACAGCACCTGCGCTTTCTGATGGGGTGAATCGACGGGCGGAAGCTGCACCTCCACCATTCCAGCCGCGCGCAGGATACGCAGCTTGTCGATATTGACGACATCCGATTCAATCAGTGGAAGCGCGTCGCGCTCCAGCGCCCTCAAGTACTCCATTGGCATGGCGGCCTCCGGCGTGAACGAGCGTGCATTGTGCGGCGTGAGCCCCTGAGGCTCAAGAACTGATACACGAAGCTACAACCTCGCGATCTAATCAGGCTGCGTCGTCCAGTGACAACCTGCGCCGCTTGACGATACGGTCCGTAGACCCAAAACCCATCTACACAACGCTGCGATTGCGATGTATGAAACAAGCGGCACTGCAGCCAAGAGCGGCGAACAAAACCTAGCGCAGCGGCCCGGGCTAGGCGTTCCTTCACAGCCAGAACAAGCCGAACAACAAGACGGGCGGCCGCCAGGGGAGTTTTGTTCGTCGCGCTAGAACCTTCAAACCCTGCTGACACGTCGGAGGCCCGTGTAAACCGTACATATTTCACGATTCACTGACCGGCCCATCGCACACCAATCGGAACCGGACTTAGGATGCACCTACCGTCAAATCTGGCGGTTCGCCCCTCCCCTGTGCGAGTGATGCAATGATTTAGCCCGCCTCGTGCGGGCTATTTTTTTCGAACCTCGCGGCTCTTGCCGCAGGCAAACAGCCCCTGCCGACCAATCTATCGCACCCAATTGCCAATATTTCCCAGGACATCGATGGTCAGCACACCAACCCCTGGGAGGCAAACAAGGATCTTTCGGTGCAGCAGTTTCTGGAAAGAGTCTTGGAATGCAAGGATGCAATAGCCCCCGAAGGAAACGCGGGAACAACTAGGCGCAGTCGGTGATTTTTCAGGTTTGTTCCCCCATCCGTTCCCCGGTTTAGCTGCGGCTACCAGCGAACTACAGCGCATGTCCATGCACCGTAAGTACCTGTTTTACCAATGAAAAAGGGCGTTCGCTGGAAATCAGCGAACGCCCTTGGACGTTATGGTGGTGGGCTGGCGTCAATTGAATGAAAGCTGTAAACCCGCATAGAAGCTGGATTTCACTTTTTATTTTTTTGAGTTGTTCCCCCGTTTGTTCCCCCACCTTGTTCACCATAAGTTGCCGCGTGAAAAACTCTGGATGGAGACGGCCCCGTGACCGATCAATTTGGGCAACCTAAGATGCCATCGCCACATCGTCAGCGAGCTCTACATTGCCCCATCGGCTACAGACCATCCACACGCTGCGCTATCCAGTTTCGTACCGCCTTGGCTGACCATGAGGTCGCACGCTCCCCGATCTTGATGGAACCCGGAAACTGCCCTCGCGCCATTTGGTCGTAAAGGGCCGAGCGGCACATCCCCGTCAAGCGCAGCACCTCTGGCAACCGCAGCAGGCGGTCTTCAACGCCTCCATCTTCCAAAGGCGGCCTTCGCATCGACTCACCACTCTCCAGCAGCGACAACGCCTGCCTCATCAACTGGGCAGCACGGTCGGTGATTTCTCTATCGACAGCCTCCCGTTGGTTCCCGCGGTCCTTGCGATTCTGTGCGGCTGGTCTCATATGGCTCCCTTTCCGATCCTGCGACACCTGTCGCCGATTCCGTAGAGTGCCAGGGACATCCGACCCATTCCATCCATGCAAGCGCAGCCCAGCGCACCAGGGCAAATACTTCTATGGCTGTTCATCCGGTGGGATTTCTCCGTGATCCCGAAGCGTGGCAACTCCAGCTCCCACACCCATTCGGATGCAAAATCTATTGAGACACCACATCCACGCGCGCTTGCCCCCCCTCTTCTACCGCTTACGGCGGCATCCCATCGAGTGTTCGGGCCGCCTTCTCAAGCCCGCCCAGGATGGCGTCAAGAACACGCGGTGAGAAGTCCTGTGGCAATTCGGCTTGCACCTCGGCGATGGCCGCAGGAGTCCGGGCAAGGATTTCTTCGATGATCGGCTCGGCGGTCGAGGCATAGCCGACCTTCTGCACGGTGCTATTGAAGTGCCTTCGCTGGATACCTTGCATCTCGTAGTGCCGGTTCTTGCCGAGCAAGGCCATCGCCAACTTGATTTCATGTGGCGACCACTGGTTCGGAGCGTTGCCCAACACCGGATAGACCGACATGACGTCGTACAGCGGGGCCAACTGGAAACGCCCACGTGGCAGAAGCTGGATGCTGAAATTCTTGGCATGGCCATCGGGTGCTCGCAGCAACCAGAACAACACCTGAGCCGCCATCAGCGTTTTCATGTCGGCTTCGGCATTCACCGATTGCCGCAGCGTGCCAAACAACGCCTTGAGCCCTGGGCCGCCGTCGTTCTCATATTTGCGCAATGGCGAGCAGCCCTCGACCTGGCAAAAGTCTTCCTGCGGCAGACGCATGAACCACTGCCCATTGGGTGCGATGCGCCTATCGAATCGCTCCACCACCAGCACGCGCTGTCCGCCAAAGGTCGCTATGCGAGCATCGGCCACCGGCAAGCCATAGGCCTGCAGCAGCCGCAAGCACAGCCATTCGTTATCGACGGACGTGCTGAAATCCGCCTGCCGCCCGCCCATCAGGCCGAGCGGGAGCTTGAAGATGTGGCTTGTCGGCGTGGCGCCACGCGGCACGAGCCATTGCCCACCCCACCACAGGAAGGCCGTCTTCTCCTGCGCACCGGCCAGCGAGATGCGGAAGTCCGCATCCGGGTCTCGTCCCGCAGCAAAGGCCTGCGGAGAAACGGTTTCGATCAGGTGCCGCTCGATAGCTTCCTCCGACAGGGGCTCGCCCTCGATCCGATCGAAACCGGTGGGCACCTCATCTTCATCCAGGATCTGGACGGCGCCCACGCAATCGCGCCCGATGGCCTTCAGCAACTCAAACGGCTCGGTCGAACCCGTCCTGAATCGCTCGGCCACACGGCGACGGATCACGTCACTGTCCGGAAGCAGGTTGTCGAAGTAGTTGGCGACCTTTTCCCCCTTGGCCGGCAGGTTCTGCAGGTTGAACGGCAGGGACAACGACAGCGGCCGGCCGATATCGGCAGCAAGCCAATCCGCGTCGTACTGCAACACCATCTCCCCGCGAGCGGGAATCGTCCACCGGCCCACGCGGACACCGTTGGTCCAGATAGACAGGCTGCGGCTGTGCGATCGACGTCCCATGTCACCAATCCGTGGTCGGCGCCGCCGATACCGCCGCGCTACCCCGGTTCCCAACGGCCAGTTCCAGGCCCAGCGCGGCACACCATGCAAGGAGTTGCTCCACGCTCAGCTCATGGGCGTTGAGTTCCAAATGAGAGACCCGTGACTGACTCAGGCCGATACGGCTGGCCAACGCCGACTGGGTCAACCCCTGCGCCTTACGCGCGGCCTGCAGCATCGACCCCAGTTGGCCGGCAGTGACCAGCGAATGTGATGTCGACGCCATGGTTGATACCTGGAATTCAGATAAACGCAAAATATCTCAAAAACAGATATTAGTCAAATACCTGAAAGTCAACTAATTCTGGTAAGCACAATGCGCTTCAAGGTGCGCTGATGCAACCTGATGGATGCTCATCACTCGATGGTGCCCAAGCCATGCTTGATCAAAAATGATCAGCGAACTGCCCGGTGCATTTTTTGCACTGACGAGAAAACCAGCCCCGATGAGCTGATCAGCACAATTAGCTGATGAATAACATGGCCACGGTTGACAACATGGACATGTTAAATAAAATGGCCATGTTAAGAACCACCATATGCGCGCACCCCTTTCACCCAACAAGCACGTGCATGCAGAGCAGTACGTGGCCAACTTCTTCCGGTCCAACGGTTGGTCTGTGGAGATGCAGCAAGAAGACTCGCTCAGCGCCGACTTGCTCATTCGGCACGGAAAGCACCGATTCATCGTCGAAATCAAGGCACTATCCGAAGGTCGCCCAGACCGCGTGCTGCCGGTTCTCTCTATGGCGATTCTCCAAGCCAAAGCTGCAGCCGAGCAGTCCGGCAATGCCCTACCCCTCGCAATCATCTTCGTGCCGGAAGCATCTCTGTCTTTGGCTAAGCATGTGGAGGTGTTTGCGCAGAAGTTCGCCAAAGATGTGCCTGTCGGCGTGATCTCGGGACGCGGCGAACAGTATTTCAGTGGTGAAGCATTCCAACAGCTGAACCGATTGCCAGAGGAGCCCAGCCGCTCCTCAACCGGCCGTCCATCACAGGCCATCAACCTGTTCTCGGACCTCAACCAGTGGATGCTGAAACTTCTCCTGGCGTGGGAATTGCCAAACGGCTTGCTGAACGCCCCCAAAAGGCAGTTCAAGAACGGCTCCGACCTGGCCGAAGCTGCGCAGGTGTCCGCCATGAGCGCTTCCCGATTCCTGCAGCAACTGCGCAGCGAAGGATATCTGAGCGACTCATCGCCTAATCTGAAGCTCGTTCGTCGCGAAGAGCTCTTCCGCCGTTGGGGCGCCGCCGCGATGCGCGCGCGTCCGGAGATGCCATGCCGCTTTCTTCTACGAGCCCCTGCTGCTCAGCAAATTCGAGGCTTGCTAAGCCACCATTCCCAAAGCGCTTGTCTGGGACTTTTTTCCGCTGCCGATGAGCTGGGCATCGGGCACGTCAGCGGTGTGCCTCCGTATATCTATGTTCCCAAGCTGCCCAAAGTGGGGGCATCGGACTGGCCAGGGTTGATGGCGTATCCATCTGATCGATCAGACTTGATCTTGCGGCAGGCATCTTTTCCGCAATCCACCTTCAGGGGAGCCGTCAATCACGACGGAATCCTGGTCACGGACATCCTCCAAGTATGGTTGGACGTGATGAACCACCCAACAAGAGGATCTGAACAAGCTGGTCTGATCTACAAGAAATATCTCCTGCCACTCGTCGGCAACTGACTCTGATGAACGATCTAGAAGCTTTCGCGAAACTGGTTCAGGCCCTGGCAGCCTGGCGCCAGCAGCTGATCTTCATCGGCGGTTGGGGCCATCGTCTCCACCGACTGGATCCAAGGGCCAACCGGCCTGACTATCAGCCTGTGTTCACTCGTCACACGGACCTCGCCTTTGCAAATAGGGAGCCGATTGAGGGAGACATCAAGCAATCGCTCCTGCAGCATGGCTTCCAGGAAGAGTTGAGTGGCGACCATCGACCACCTGCGGCCCATTACACGCTTGGCGACGAGGCCGGCGGCTTCTATGCCGAGTTCCTGACACCTTTGACGGGAAGCGGCCGTAAACGAAGCGGAGACGCGGATGCAACCATGACAAAGGCTGGGATCTCGGCTCAGAAGATCCGCCACCTGGACGTCCTTCTGGTCGATCCCTGGATCATTAGTCTGGGACAACAAGAGGGCGTTCCGCTGCCGGAACGAATTGATGTCCAGGTAGCCCACCCCTTGTGCTTCATGGTCCAGAAGTTCCTGATTCAGCAATATCGACCGGCGAACAAACGAGCCCAGGACGTGCTGTACATCTACGACACGATCGAACTCTTCGGTGCACTGTTGGACGAATTCAATGTGCACTGGAAGGCGCGAGTTGCCCCGGCGCTTGGTGGTCTGGCCGATGGCGTGCGAAAGATCAGCACGCAGACATTCGCTGAAGTCAACGACATGATCCGCGACGCCGCACGTATTCCTGCTGATCGCGACCTACCCCCTGAACAAATCCAGGCAACGTGCAGCTACGCCTTCGAGCGCATGTTGCGATCGTAGATTGTTCAATGCACGCACCGTCCCAACGCGAGCACGGCCGCGCAAACCATCAACTGAACGTGTTCAGCAATGGTTAGGACAAGGCCTCTGGGTGTTGCTCTTGGGCCATGTGCGTCGGCCATCCGTGCAGGGAAAAACAAGCTGACGACTGGTGTTCAATTGACAGCGTGAGTTCGGTGGTGAATCGACCGGCGATTCAGTGGCGGATGAAGGACTGCAATCACTGCGAAGTTGAGTCCGGGCCGCGTGCCCCCGGTGACCTTACGGCCCTGAGCATCAACCGCCTCGTTCACCTGTCTTTCGAGGATGACAGGGTTGACGGCTGCAGCACATCCTCGGTATCCACTCAACATAGACCAGCCTGGCCACGCGTCGAAAAGTATCCCTTCTACCCAGAGCGAGTGGCGGAAGCCATTCCGGTAGCACACCATCTTTAGATGGTATATATTTCTACATGATATATTTTTATACATCATGAAACCGACCTGATGAGCCTAGCCAATCTTTTCGAGAAAAACCGCTACAAGGTCATGCGTCGCATGGCTCTATGGGAAGGGCGGCTGAGCCGAGGTCGACTCATGGATGTCCTCGGACTGAGCGGCATTCGAGTGAGTCAGCTTCTTCGAGAAGTTCGAGAAGAAACCCCTGACTGGTTTGAGTGGGATAGTAAAAGCAAATCCTACTTTGTCACCCCTGGTGCCTACAAGAAGGCACAGGCCGACCTCAAGGCTGGCACATCAGACCTCACCCTGGCTGCCTACCTTGCAGAAGCTGACATCCATGCTGACCTCGCCCCAGGTGCTGGACCCGTCACCGTTGCTCCGTGGGGCTTCTCCCAGGTCAACCCCAATACCTTCTCCCGCATCCGCCTGGCAATCGAGCAAGGCACGCGCCTGAGCCTGGACTACCGGTCCATGCGCACACCTGAGCCACACTCGCGCACCGTAGAGCCGCACAGCCTGGTGCTGGCCGGTCGGCGCTGGCACATGCGTGGCTACTGCCTGGAGACCGGTGACTTCCGGGACTTCGTGCTGGGGCGTATCGCGAAGCTTTCCATGCTGGACCAAAAGGCCGAATCCACAGTCGCAGAAGACACAAAGTGGAACGCTGTGGTGAAGGTGCGCATCCAGGCGCACCCCAAGCTGACACCTGGCCAGCAGGACCTGGTCCGCAGCGAGTATTTCGAGGGGACTGCGGCGCGCGTGCACAGCTGCCGCGGCGCCCTGTTGCCCTACCTGGTCCAAGAACTGCGGCTGGCCCTGGACGTGGCCAAGGAATTGCCGCCTGAGTACCAACTGGCGGTGGAGAACGTCGCGGAGGTGCGCAAATGGCTGTTCCCAGCGTAACCCCCGCCTCCATGGCGCTGTTCCAGCGCATTCCGGAGCGCCTCTTCGGGCCCCTAGCCTCGCAAAACCGCCACGGCTACTGGGCACTTCTGTGCCACCTGCACCGCCGGCGTTTCGGCCCCGACGCGCCACTGCCGCCCAGCTACGGTTTCCTGCAGCGCGATGTCATCCAGGAAATCGAGGACCACCTCAAATACGCCGACGAATGGCAACCCGAGTCTGGCGATCAGCCCGACACGCCACTGAACATCCGTGCCATTGGCATCTTCAATCGCCTGGTCGATGCAGGATGGTTCCGCTTGGAGAGGTATGGCATTGAGAAGACCGTCAACATGGCGCCGGCCGTGGGCCAGTTGCTGACCCAGCTGATCAACTTTGCGGAGACGGGCCCGGTGTTCGTTTCCGGCAAGATCCGCGCGATAGATGCTGCCGTGGCCCAGGTGCACAAGGGCGAAGCCAGTGGCGACCTGCTGCGCGAGGCGGCCGAGCAATGCCGCAACCTATTGGTCTACATCCGCAACACCAGCACCAATGTGCGCGACCTGATGGCCGCCATCGGCGCCGAGCCCACCACCGCCCAGTACGTGCGGTCCTTCTTCACCTCCTACGTCCAGGAGGTCTTCATTGGGGACTACCAGGAACTGCGTACCCGGGAGCACCCCTTGTCCAAGCGCCAGCAGATCCTGGACGCCATCACCGAAATCGACACGCAGCCCGAGCAGCGCAGCCGCTTGCTGGACTGGTATGTGAACCGACTCTCCAGTGGGGATGACAAGAAGGGCCAGGCCGCATTCCAGCGGGACCTACAGCGCCTGTACGAGCTGGACCGGATCGAGGAGTACCTGGAGCGACTGGACGAAGAGATCCGGGTCGCCAACCGGCGCGCGCTGGCCTTCCTGGAATACAAGCTGCGCGCGATCCGCCCCATCGACAACCTGCTGCGGCAGACCATGGACCGGTTGATTGCCAATCCCGACATCGATGTCGCCCCCGTGTTCCCGCCGGATACCCTGATGGGCGGTGCCCGTCTGGCCCAGCCACGCAAGGAGGTGCCGCGGCTGGCGCCCACACCTTTGCGCCAAGTGATCATCTCCGACCGCACGCGCGCGATCGGCAACCTGGTGCGCCGCGCCCAGGAGCGCCGATCCATCACGCCCATGAAACTGCGCGCCTATGCCGAAAAAGTGCTGCAGGAAACGGCCGCTGCCGGCAGCGACGCCCTGCCTTGCGGGTCCATTGAGGACTTGCGAGCCTTTCAGGTCCTGACCAGCGTGGCCATGGCCACCAACTCGCGGATCCCTAGGCTGGAGATGGAAGGCCGGGCATCGGCCCCAGGCATGGAGCTGCGCTACACCAGCGACGAAGCCGCCGAGCACCCGTACTTGAGCGGCAAGCCATTCACACTGAGTTGGCGTAAGCGCCAGACCAAGAACAGGGAGACCAAATGAGCAACCCACGGGACTGGGAAGATCTGGCCAGCAGGCTAGATGGTGTCTATACCGTCGAAGACTTCGAGACCGCCGCCTACCGACTGGTGGCTGAGCAGGTGATTTACCACTCCGACCGCAGCAGCCGGGTGACGTATGGAATCCTGGACCTCTACGAGCGCGAGTTCTCCAAAGTGCTGGCGCCGCTGGGTGTGTCACTGTCGATCAACCGGCAGCTGCGCTATGTCACCGCCCTCCCGCGGCACGCCAAGGCAGCTACCGCGACCGTGGCTCAGACACTGTTTGCCTTGGTGCTGCGCGGCTTGTACGACGAAGGCGTGCGCGCCGGCGGACTTACCGAAGACGGCGAGGTCCTGTGCGACTACATCGAGCTGCAAGAGAAGTTCCACCTTATGACCGGGCGTGACCTGCCCACCCGCGGCGAGCTCGACACACTGCTGCGCTCTGCCAAGCGTTGGGGCATCGCTCGGCGTCTGGAAGACGATGATAGCGGCCACCTGACGCCCCTGCAGGAGCAGTCAGCCGGCGGTGTGGCCATCCGCCCGGCCATCGTCGACGTGCTGGGTGAGACGGCCTTGATTCGGCTGGCGCAGTGGGGAGTAGCCAAGGATGAGGCGCATATGGAGGGGGCTGCTGGCGAGCCAGTGGTGATCGAAGACAACCAGGGAATGAACAATGAAACGGCTTGAGAGCGTCAAACTGGTGCAGTTCCTGTTGTACGAGCAGCAGGAATTCCGTCTAGAAGAAATCACTGGTCTATTCGGCCGCAACGGCAGCGGCAAGAGCTCGGCGCTCGATGCGGTGCAGATCGCCATGATGGGCGCCAACAAGAATCAGATGCACTTCAATGCACAAGCCGACAACAAATCGCACCAGCAAAGCCGCACCCTGCGTTCTTATTGCCTTGGCCAGTACGGAGACACCATTGAACAGTGCGCGCGGCCGCAGGCCACCACTTACATCACACTGGTCTGGCGGGACACCGAGACCAATGAGCCGGTCTCCTTGGGTGTGTGCATTGAGGCTTCGCTGAGCAACGAGGCGGAGAAGGTGTTGGGCCGCTATGTCATTCGCGGCGTAGAGCTCAGCATGTCAGAGCACCTGCAGACGGTGGACGGTGCCACCATGCCCCTGCCCTGGAGCAGTTTCCGCCATCGGTTGCTGGAGCAATCCAAGGTCACTGGTGAAGAACCGCTGTTTGACGATGGCGCCAGCTACGTCAAGCAAGTGCTGTTTATGCTGCGTGGCAAGGCTGGCCCTGCGTCCTACGACGCGTTTGCGCGCGCCTTCCGCTTCGCACTGCGCATGAGCTTCTCCAAGTCGGTGGATCAGATTGTTCGCAATGATGTGCTGGAGGACCGCCCCACCAACATCGCCAGATTCAAGCAGCTGGTGGAGACCTTCAAGCGGATCAACCTATTGGTCGAGGGCGTCGAGCTCAAAATCAAGCAAGGCCAGGAGGTCAGTAAGAACTTTGAAGCTGCACTGGCCGAGGCGCGCAAATCCGCCACGTGGACGGGACTACAGGCCTCCGCGGCGTACGAGCTCAGCAACGCGGCCCACGAAATGCTGACGGGGCAAAAGTTTGACCAAGAGGGCGTGTTCGAAGAATGCACCAAGGCCAGCACTAAAGCCGATCAGGTGCTGGAGGCCTGGACCCGCGAAGTGGCTCAACTGTCAGGCCTGCAGCAAGCCCATGCGGACCATGCCGAGAACGCGGGCGCTCAGCAGGATCTGGCGCAGGCGCAGATAAAAACCGCCCGCCAGGAACAAGAGCTGAAGGCGGAACTGCGTAGCTTCCGACAGCTGCTCCAAAACGCCAGTTCCAACGACTTGCTGGCCCAGTGGCAACCCGCGCTTGCGCAGGCCGCACAGCAGCTTGGTGCGTTCTCATGGGAGCAGAACCAAGTCGACCAGGATGCGCTGGGCCAGATCATCCGGGACCTTGGAGAAACGCTAAAGGCCGCTGGTGCACACCTGACTGAGGAGCACGACGTCATCAAGGAGCAGCTACGGATCGCCAAAGAGCGTCTCAATACCATCGGCCTGGGCATGGAGCGCGCCAATACCAACCGCGCGCAGGTCAGTACCCCGACGGCTTTACTGATGCATGAGTTCGCGGACCACGGATTGCACCCCACCCCCGTCTGTGACCTGGTGAAGGTGACCGATCCCAAATGGCAGCCAGCGATCGAAGCTTATCTGGCCAAGAACGTGGAGGCCATTCTGCTGCGGGACTCGCAGGAGGAGGAAAGAGCCTTTGGCATCTACCAGTCCTTGCAGGGCAAACGCAGTATCTACGGCGTCAAGATCGTGCGCTCCGACCGAGCCCGGCCTGGGCAGGGCCAGCCGGCCGCCGACACGGCGGCCAGCCTGATACAGGGCAGCAACCAGGTGGCCGTGGCCTACCTACGTGGCAAGCTGGGCAACCTCAAACGCGCGAATTCCGCCCAAGAGGCGCTGCGGGGCGAGCGGACCCTGACCCTGGACGGCATGCTGGTGGGGCCCGGAGACTTTGAGCGGCTACGCCTGGTGCCAGAGGCGGACCTGCAGATCGGCGCCGGCGCCAAAGGCCAGGTCGACGGACTCAGGGCCGAATCCCGCAAACTGAACCAACAGGTTGCTGACCTTCAAGGGCGCCAGGGCGACATTGATCGGATCCGCCTGGCGGTGCAAAGCTTGTCGTCCCCTGAGACCCTGCGCCTCCTACTTGGATCTGCCCGCCAGCTGGGCGAAGCGCTCACCGAGAGAGAACTCGCAGAGAAACGTATCGCTGGAAGCACCAGTGCCGAGTACCAGGCCCTGTCCGCCAAACTACGGGAACTGCAGGCGCGCAAGCCTCAGCTGGACACAGATTCCCGCAAAGCCCGTGATGCCGTTGTGCGGGCCGAGACAGAACTGGAGAGATTGACCAGGGAATGCGGAGCCAAGCTGCAGGAGCTCCAGGGCAAGCGCACGGTGCACGAAACCTGCCGCAGCCATGCCGACTATGACCCGGAATATGCTTCCGATCGCTGGGACGCGCTGCTGGAGCAATATGGCGACGACTACCAAGCCATGGCCAACCAGTGCGAAACCCAGTCCAGACGCTGTAACACCGCCATGACGCGGCATCTGGGCCCGGCCCAAACGCTGCTTGGGACCTTCCTCACGGAGCACCGCGAAGCTATCAGCGATGAGGTGACGTCCGACTGGCGCAAAGCCAAGGAATGGATGGAGCAGCAAGTCAGCAGGCTGCAGAACACGGAGCTACCCCAGTACAAGGCCCAGGCGCAGGAAGCTTACCTTGCCTCGCAGAACACCTTCCGCCAGGACGTGGCATTGGCCCTCCACGCCAACCTCAAGTACCAGACCACAACCTTCAAGCGCTTGAATGCTGCGCTAAAAGCCTCCCCCGCCTTCACCAATGGGGAGCGGTACCAGTTCCAGGCCAAGGTGCGCCCAGACCTAATGCCACTGAAGAAGTTCATCGAGAACATCGCCGACTTCGGCGCCGACGGCAGTCTGTTTGGAGATGCCGGAGAAATCCCCACCCAGTTCGCGGAACTGCTGCGCGAGAAAACCACCACCGGCAATGCCGCGGTCAAGAGCCCGCTCGATGACTACCGGGAGTTCTTCGAGTTCGATATCGAGATTGAGACCGACGACCCGGTCACGGGTGTCACCAAGACCATCGGGCACCTGAGCAAGCGCATTGGCCCCGGCTCCGGTGGCGAGCACCGCGCGCCGCTGTACGTGATCGCCGGCGCGGCGCTGTCCTCCGCCTACCGCATGGATGAGAACAACCAGGATGGTTTGCGGCTCATCCTGCTGGACGAAGCCTTTGACAAGATGGATACGCCCAACATCGTGGCCACCATGCGCTATCTCGAAAAGCTCGGTCTGCAGGTGCTGCTGGCAAGTCCAGGGGAGAACCTGCCCACGCTGACTGCATTCCTGCACCGCTACTTCGAAATCATGAAAGACGAAACCCGCCATGTGATCCACGTGGAGGAGCGCCGGGTTAGCGAAGCCATGCGGGAGCAGTTCCGAGAGGATATGTGGGAGTACCACCCTGAGCTTCTGGCAACTGAGCTGTTGGCCGTCCGCCAGGAGTCCATTGCACAACCTGCTGATGCCACCCCATGAGTGCGGGCACCATCGCCGATGACCTGTTGGCCAAACTGTTGGATGCCGGCGACAAGCACGCTGCCGGAGCCCGTGCGCGCGCACCCGCGCTGACAGCCATGCACCTGAAGCCTTACAGGGAACTGCGGAGCTGGCATCAAAAGCAGGAATGTGATGAGACCTTCCTGGCAGCGCGCGACGCCGGCGCCGTGACGTTGCAGCGTGACAAGCTGAATCCGAAGGATGGATTGATTGAGCGCATTGACCTAGTGGACGTCCAGGCACTGGCTCGGTTCCTGGGGCGCAGCACCTATGCGGACCAATTGTCAAAGACCATTGGGCAGCTGGAGCCGCTGAAAGCAGAGTTCCCAGTGATTTTGGACGTAATTGGACTCTGGGCTGGCATGGCAAAGATACGCGGCTTGGGCCCGCAGGACGCGGGCGCTTGGATCGATGCGGCCAAGACAGTTCGGGCCTGCGCTGCACGTAGCCAGGATGCTATTGCCGCCCCGGTGCGTGAATTCAGTGCTCGCCTGTTTCTAGACAGCAAGCGGATTGAGGCACTCACACCGCAACTTGACATCCTGCTGAGTGGCAGCGTTGAGGACAGCCCAAGGGCGGCGGCCCAGGTTTGGCAGGAACTGGGCCTGTTCCGGGAAGAGCATCCCGTACTACTGGCTGGGCACGTGCACATCGCACGGGATCGCTCAACCGGCTTGATTGACGCGCCCTACATGGGACTACCGGCAGCAACCATTCTGGGAGCACGCAGTTTGGTCACTGAGGTCATCACCATCGAGAACAAGACCACGTTTCACAGTGAGGCCAAACGCCGGCAAGACGACAAGGTACTTCTGATCTATACGGCGGGCATGCCTTCTCCAGCTTGGCGAGCTATGTACGGGCGTCTTCTGGAGAGCCTGCCGCTGACCACTCCGATCTATCACTGGGGTGACGTTGATGAGGGAGGTTTTCGAATCGCTTCGACGATCGCAGCTACAGCCAGAGGTATGGGTTTTTCCCTGCAGCCGTATGGAATGTCGCCGGAGGATGTGCCATTGGAAATGCGGGTCAAAGCCTCAGCACGGACCTTGGAGCGCATTCACCACTTCGCGTGTGCGGCAGGATGGCACGAATTAGGGCAGGCAATGCGTGAGGCCGGGTTCGTTGCAGAACAGGAGGCTCTCGAACGGGAGTAAAAGATGGCGCGACGTGAAGGGTCTCTTTCAACTTTGGGCCAAAGTAAGGGTAGTCCGTTCAAGTACCAGAGAAATTCAAAGCCACCCACTTCTTGGCTTCCTCAACGTCCAGGTTGAGACTCGCATACGCCTTCTTGAGCAATTCAGGAGGCAGTGCCCAGTCCCATTTCTCTCGTTCAAGATTTCTCGCGCCCTCAAGCAGTTCGCTCACGGATGGCTGCTCTACGAGTGCAGCGTCGAGGAGTGCGTCAAGGATGTTGTCAATGGTGTGACCGCCTTTCACCACCTCTATGCCAGGGCCAGAAGGTGCTGCAGAGAAGCCTCGCTGGCTCATGAAGCAAGCCAACGCCTCGTTAGCGGCATCCCCGAGCCATGTGACTACGAGGAGTTCGTGCCCCTGGTCGACCAGGCACTCTGATGTCAAATTCAGTGCTCGGAAACTGGACCGAGCCTCCTCCAAGAAGCGCTGAGCCACCTCATCGATAAACACGATTTTTTCGGCCGACTCCAGCAGCTCCCGCATCCGCTGCCTCACCTTCGTGTGAACCCGCCCAGATCCTCCTGAAAACAAAGGCGGTGCGCCGCCGCTGGCGCGTTTGACGGTGATGACCTTCTGCGGTTCATCCACCATTTCCACAATCCAGGTCTTGCCTGCAAAGAGAATCCGCTGCCCTATGGACAGCATCTGAGAAACCGGCAGCGTCCCAAGTGTCCGGGTCCCGGCGACCAATCGAAACTCCTCGTCCGACGCAAAGGCTGCATAGAAGGTGTAATGGTTGACGAATTTCTCACCGAGAGGGCCGTGCAGCAGCAACCCAGATGAGTCCTGAACCAAAAGCTCTTTTGTTCCCAGGTGACGTACCAGCGACATGAAGTCTTCTTTGGTCGTTCCCTCGAACGGTGTTCCCGTAGCGCACAGCAGTGCGTACAACTGACCAATCGTGGCGCCACCGTTCTGGGCTATGGCGGATAACATCTGCTGCACCAGCGTGGAGAGATGGGCGCCCTGCGTGACAGGCGGCTCAAACCAGCCTTCAAGCAAGAGAGAAATCATTGCAACGGTCTGCACCAGCCCCAGGCGCAATCTCGTGCCAAAGCCCGAGTGCACATCAATCGCGTCCTCGATGCAGTAGCCTCGCAGAATGGCGGGTTCGCCCTTTCGCCGCCCAGACCTTCCCAGTCGTTGACGCAAACTGGCGACTGAGGGCGGTGGTCCAATCTGCACAACGCTCTTGACAGCTCCGATGTCGATCCCCAGCTCCAGGGTATTGGTACAGATGGCGGTGGCAGGCACTTCCTTCTGCTTGAGGGCGGCCTCGGTCTCTGCCCGGATCTCCTTGGATAGGCTACCGTGGTGCGGCCAAAACTCCTGAGGCACTTTGTTGCGCTCGCAAAGGCCGTTTAGCAGATTGGTGTAGCGCTCGACCTCGCGCCGGGAGTTCGGGAACACCAGGTTGTTGGAACTTCTCAGCGCCTTGTACATGTGCGCCGCGATGAGTCCGGGCGTGGCAGGCTCGGGCGCCTCTTCCTCATCACCCTTCCGCACAACCAAAGGCTCCTCATATCCCTTTACGAGGATCTTGAGCTCGTTTCCCCCAGAGGCGGAAACGACCATGCTGACGCCAGTTCCAAGTCCTGGCCGAAGAAAATCAGCGGCAAGGCCCATGTCACCCAAGGTGGCCGAGAGGCCCACTCTAGGTACGTTGCGGCGCAGGACATTCTCGATGCGGTGCATTAAGGATTGAAGCTGCTTTCCTCGCTCAGATCCAATAAACGCATGCAGCTCATCGACCACAAAAAAAGCGGTCATCTGAAACACAGCCGCGATAGATGTCCCTCGATTGCACAGCAATGCCTCGAGGGACTCTGGAGTGATGAGCAGGACTCCGTGCCGCTGCTTCAAGAACTTGGTCTTGGACGTTGCACCAATATCGCCATGCCAAGGCCAAACAGGGATATCCAGTTGTTCGCAAAGCTTGTCGAGTCGACCAAACTGGTCGTTGATGAGGGCCTTCAGCGGGCTGATGTAGACGATGAGCCGAGGTTCCTCGCTATGCAACAGGTGGGTGAGCGCTGGCAAAAACGCCGCCTCTGTTTTGCCTGCTGCGGTCGCCGCTGCCACGATGACGTCGCGGTCGGCATGGATGAGCAAGGGGATGGACTGCTCTTGGGCATCCCGCAGAGACTCCCAGCCCTCCGCCCAAATGAATCGCTGAATGCGCTCATCAAGAAGGTGAAAAGACGAACTCGCCCCGGACATGCAGCGCTCAGCGTTCAGAGCTTGAAGGAGGCAAACTCGTCACCCTCCTCAACCTCCACAGCCAGGTCTCCTGTTGCGCCTGTATCAGCCGCCACCTCCAGGCCGCCAAGCAGCGTTTGCCATTCAGTGCCTGGGTTTTGCTCCAAGACCGCAAGAAGGTTGATGAAGGAAGTAATGGTGGTGCGAGGCGTGCGGAAGTAGGTTTCGCCGATGCGCTTGGAACAGTGTTCCATGAAGCTAGCAATGCCTTGGTCTGGCAACAGGTACTTCGCCGTATCTCCTGCCGCATAGACGTGGCGCAGTTTCTGGAGGAGTACGTAGAAGTCCTCGGGGCTCAGGCTCGAAAGCCGAACCGTCGGGCCGCTGAAGTCGACGAGCTCACTGCTGGCAAACGTGTTCTGGGCCAAGCGACTTTGAAGTGCGGGGTAGCTGTAGAGACCGCGCCGAGTGTCCAGGAGAAACTCGGGTGTTCCTCCGAGGGTGAAACCCAGTCCAACTGCCGTACCTTGCAGCGAGTCATTCAGGATACGCAGGATCTGTTCGTAGTTGGAGTTGCGCGCCTGCGCATTGGCAAGTTTGTAAAGGTTGACCAGCTCATCAAGGCTGACAAGCAGGCCACTGAAGCCCGCAAGCCGCACGAACCTGGCCATCAATTTGAGCTGGTCATAGACTGCGGCGTCGTCTACATAGGTGCGCACGCCAAGGGCTGCCTTCGCATCGGTCTTGGTTGTGAACTCACCGCGCAACCAGCGCACAGCGTCGGACTTCAGTTGCTCATTGCCTTCTTCGAAGCCGCGGTAATAGGCAGCAATGACATCCGCAAAGTCATACCCATTGACCAGCTCCGTCAGATGCTCCAGTTTGTGGCGAATGACATCTTCGGTCGACCTGCCTGCCTCCTTGGCCTCTGACTTGGCCGTGGCAATGAACTTCTCGACAATGCCTCCGAGAGCCCCGCCTTCGGGCTTGGTGCGAGTTGCCAGATTGCGCATCAACTCAGCATAGAGAGATCGGGCCTGCCCGCCACTGGCATGCAGCCGACGGTCAGGGTTCAGATCGGCGCTGGCCACGACCAGCTTCTTTTCCATCGCAATGGAGCGGACCAAATTCAGGAAAAACGTCTTCCCTGCTCCATATTCGCCGATGACTAATCGGAACGATGAACCACCGTCGGCCACGCGAACCATATCGCTCACCAAGGTCTCAATCTCACGGATGCGCCCTACCTGGATGAGGTGCTGTCCCGTCCGCGGGACGACGCCTGCACGCAGGGATTGAACAACTGCGTCACGCTCTTTGGGGCGAATGGGTGCGTTCATGCTTCCAGCTTCTCCAAAATTTCAGGGTTCACATCGATAGGATCGTCGCCCTCAGTGAACGGTATGTCATGGGTGTCAAACGACACTTCATTGATGTGCTCTAGGGCGCCATCCAACATCAGGTCCAAGTCTGAGGAGACATCCAAGAGCTCCTCGCGAGTCCATTGTGGCCGCGACAGCAGCATGCGTGCAAAAGCCGAATGCGCCTCGTCCAGGCCGAACAAACCCGTAGCCGCTGCTGCCTCGGAGTCCAGAGGGGGTGCCGCCTCGGGAACGGTTGCTATGACGGTCGGCTGCGGAGATTCTTCCTTGAAGATATCGGCCAGCAACGCGGATACGCGCTCGGAATCCTTCTGCAGTGCCGCAATCTTTGCCGTGTCCAGCTGAAACCCCTTGGCCGCAGGCTGCGCAGCGATGCTTGGCTGAGGGCTTGTTCCGGCCGCAACCGCATGCACGTCTGTGAAGACCCTTTTGGTATCAAGTCCCAGCGTTTTGTAGACCTTCTCCAGCATCTTCACTTCCGCCGGCGTCACGGTGCCATCCGCTTGGGCAACGGTTGCCATGAAGGCAGCGATCGTTTCCTTGGACTTCGCGTCAAGCGGATCCAGCTTCTTCTTCAAGGAAGTGAGAGACACGGGGTCCACTGCCAACAGGCGTAGATGTGCCAACAGCCTAGCTGACTCTCCAGCAGTCAGATGCGACCAAGATTGAACCTGCTGACTCAGATGAGTCATCTCATGCTCACTGAACTCCCCGTCGGCCCCGGCTACGGATGACGCCAACTGGAGTGTGAGTGTCGCGGCCTGATAGGCGGCCGTTCGAACCGGTGCGCTATTCGACTCTGCTGCCGAGTAAAGCACCACGTGATCTTCGCCCTTTGGTGTTCGTGCTCCGCCCAGTACATCGGGTTCCATGCCAATGCCAACGGACTCCAGAGTCTTGGCCAGCGTTACGGCGCGTTCCTTGTTCAAAGCAGTCTTCGCCTGGAAAAGATCAAGCAGCTCCTGAAGCTTCATAACAACGAAGCCTTCCGAGACCCTGTCCCGCAGAGCCTCTAAGGCATCCCCCGCCGCATCAGGCCAAACTGTTGGCGGCAGCAACAGCAGGCCTTCCAGCGCATTGGGACTGTCTGGGTTACGGCCGAGATATCGGCTGTAGGGATCCAACTGGTCAGTGACAGCGTCTACGATCTTTTTCAGCTGCTTTTGTGGAGCCGTCAGAACCGTCACGTCCGGCGTGTCTCCGAAGGTCAACTTGATTTCGTTGACGCCCCTGAAACCAGCAGATGCTGGTTGGTACACCAGCTTCAATTTGGTCTTGTTGCGGGGAAGAACAATGCCCGGCTTGAAGGTTTCCGCATAGCGCTGCTGAAAGAGCTTGTCGAACTGCTCTGCGCACCTGGTGGCGGAAGTTCGCAAATAGCTGGCCGGGTCCAGGCGTGCCCAAGCCAATGCGAGATGGGGCGGCACTGGCACTCCATCCACTGCGGCGAGGCCAAGTGCAAGGCGAATGTAGAGCGGCACCTCGAAGGTCGTCGGGAAAGACGGAACGGGCTCGTTGTAGAGCGTCTTGGAGTAATGGGATACCTCCAGCCAACTCAAAAGCTCGCTGGCATAGCGCTTGAAAGAAAAGGATTTTTCGCCGTAGATCTCAAGGAGTCTGCGGACCTCCTGCGCAATCAGGGGCCAATCTCTCTGCGCCTGCGCGTCCTTCAATCCCTCTGCAATGGCCCTGCGCTCCAGGCCATAGAAGAAGAGAAAGACGTATCCAATATCGGCTTCGGGGTCGCGCCTCCCATCTGCCAGCCAGCTCAGGTAGGCCCTGCGAGCGCGAGGCGTGATTTCAGAGTAGGACGGCCAATAGCCAAACTCACGTTCGCTGATGTTGGCGTGCGCAGCGATGGACAGCGCGGGATTGACAAGACACGGGTCAGTTGAGCCCGAGAGGGATTTCAGTTCTCTACCCACATAGATCATCCCCCCGCTGATTTGGCTACCGCCAATGACGACGTCTTCTCCCGGAGGTATCCAGCGCCCGGGCCCTGTGTAGGCCTGAGGCTGAGTTGGCGCAGGAGGTATCGCGTAGTGCGCTGGCTTTGAAGGTTCCTTTGCGACGACAGAAACCGGAGCATCGTCATCCACGAATCGCCGGGGGGCAGCAGGAGGTGCTGGGTGCGGTGGCACGGCAGCTGTCGACAAAGGTGCCTTCTGGGCCAATGACACAGGGTGGTCATCTGGGACGAACCTAGAGGTTGCAACAACTGAGGCGGGCGGTGAACTGGACTCTGACACTTCAACCGTCTCAGCGCGCGACGTTGCTCGAGCCGAGGCTTCCAATGTCTTCGTTGTGGTGGCCGTCTTGGCTCGAGAAGGTGTATCAGCAATCGGCTGTTTCGACGCGTTGGAAAAAAACACTCGATAGGCCCAAATACCGCCGACGATGAAAACGATGTAGCCCCATGTGCTTCGGGGGAAAACGATACAAAGAACCAATGCGGCTATGGCCGCAATAACGCCGCTGCTTGTCTTTGTCTTTTCCGCCATCCCGTTCCCTCGCACTTGAAAGGCGCATCTGCGCTGACCCAAAAGAGTGCATTACGGTAACAGATTGTCATCTGCAGAGCGAAAGATTTCGGGCATACGCAAGCGGTCCAACTGAATCGCCCCAACATTCCTAGACACTTTTGAGCCGTTGGGGGCAACGGGCAATCTGACATTCGTCCCCGATTCTCTGCACAAGGCTTCAAGCAATCCTAGGGCGAACCGCAGCTAGGTTCGTCCCCCTCAAAAAAGCCTCACTCCTGCAACTTGGCCAACGCCTCCCGCTTCCCCATCTTGAACACCACCTGAATGCGCTCAAGCTGTTTCGCCCGTGGCATCGCCTTCCCGCCCTCCCAGCGCGCCACGGAAAGCGTTGAGGCCTCCAACAACGAAGCCATGGCCTGCTGCGAGAGGCCCAACTGTTCCCGCTTAGTCGCCAGCGCCTCGGCCTTGAACTGAAAGCGACGTCCCTGGCGTGCCGGGACTTCGGCGTCCTGGGCCTGTGCCTTGCCCGGAGCCGCCTGACGCGCTGCCGCCTTGTGTATCCCTTTCACCTGTGACACCAGGTCCTTCACATCCCGCTTGAGCGCTGCGATCTCGGAGCGCTGCGCCGTGACGGTCTTGCGCAGGCAGCCCAGTTCGCCCTTGATCTCCTTGCGCGCCATGCGCAGAACTTCGGCCCGGAATGCGTCGGAGAAAGCTGTCATCGTTGAACCCCGTGTGTGGAAGGCGTGGAGCTTAGCGGCCCCAACAAAAAACCGCCCGGGGCCAGGGCGCGCGGGCGGCTTGCGGATCGGTCTGGCGGCTTACCTGCCGGCCTTTTCGGCCTTGCGCTTGGCAACCTTGGGGTCCACCACGGCCTTGAACTTCGCACCGGATACGAACTTGGGCACTGTGGATGCGGGGATCTTGATGGCAGCACCCGTGGAGGGATTCTTGCCGGTGCGCGCAGCGCGCTTAACTGACTTGAACGTGCCGAAGCCGACCAGTTGCACCGCATCGCCCTTCTTCACGGCGGTCTGGATGGTCTCGATCAGTGTGTCAAGCACGGCGTTGGCGGCCGTCTTGGAGAGGTCGTTCTTTGCGGCGAGGGTTGCCACGAGGTCTGCGCGGTTCATGGTGTGGATGTTTGTGAGAGGTGGTGAATTCCGGTTTATAGCCGATACGCTCCGTGGCCCAAGCCCCTTGGTCCACAATGGCGCTGCCTCGCAGCCCCTTCACTTCCCATGTCCCGGCAGTACCTGAACGTTCCCTTCGCGCAGAAAGACGCCGCCAAGTCGCTGGGCGCGCGCTTCGATGGCGCGGTCAAACGCTGGTATGTCGATGATGGGCGGGATCTGGCGGTGTTCGCCCAATGGCTGCCGACGCCCGTAGAGGCGCCCTCCTCGCTCTCACCTTCGTCCACAGATCTGGCCCTGCCCTTGTCTGAAGAGGCACTCGCCCTCCCCCGCGCCAAAGGAATTCCGCTCTCGCGTCTGCTCAATGGCGTGGCCAGTGCGGTGGCCCAGGCGTTTTCCAAAGGGGTTTGGACCTTGGTGGAGGTGGTCGAGGCGCGGGTGCGCGGCCATGTCTATCTAGAGCTGTCCGAGCGCGATGGCAACGGCCAGCCCGTTGCCAAAGCCCGGGCCATGATCTGGAGCGCGACGGCCGCGCGCATCTTGCCGGAATTCGAGAAGGCCACAGGCGCGGTCATCGGCGCGGGCATCAAGCTGCTGGTGCTGGCGCGGCCGGTGTTCCATGCGCAGTACGGTTTCAGCCTGGAGATCGATGCCATCGATCCCGAGTACACGCTCGGGGACCTGGAGGCGCGCAAGCGCGAGATCAGGGAGCGGCTGCAGCGCGAGGGGGTGTTCGAGCACAACCGGCGCCAGGAGCCGCCCTGGGACTACCGCTGCGTGCTCGTGGTGGCGCCCGAGGATGCGGCAGGGCTGGGGGATTTCCGGAAGGAGTCGGAGCGGCTGGAACGCTTTGGGGTCTGCCGCTTCGTCTATGCCCACAGCCGGTTCCAGGGGGAAGGCGCAGCGCGGGAGATCGTCTCCGCGATGGTGCAGGCCCTGGAAGCGTTTCCGAAGGGGGCGCCTCCCGATGCGATCGCACTGATCCGCGGCGGCGGCGCGGTCAACGATCTGGCCTGGCTCAATGACTACGACCTGGCGCGCTTCATCTGCGACCAAGACATTCCCGTGCTCACCGGCATCGGCCATGAGCGCGACAACACGCTGCCGGACGAGGTAGCCCACCAGCGCTTCGATACGCCCAGCAAGGTGATCGCGGGCATCGAACACCAGATCCTGCAGCGCACGCGCGAGGCCCGCATGGCGGCCGAGGCGGTGTTCACGGCGGCGGGCCGTCTCACCCAGCGCGTGCGAGCCGACGTCGACCGCAGCGAGGCCCAGGTGCGCGCCGATGCCCAGGCCCATCTCGCCCGAGCCAGGCATGGCAGCACCCAGGCCATGGGCCAAGTGGAAGTGGCATCCATGCTGCAAGTGCACGAAGCTGCGGCGCGCAGCCTGGCGCGGTGGAACGAGGCCCAGGGCGAGGCCCGGCGGCATCTGGCGGCGGCCCGGCAGCAGGTGCCGGCCCTGCTGCACGATGTGCGCGCCCGGGCCCAGGCCAGTGTGGCCGAGGCGCGTGGCGGGTCGGAGCTTGCGCTCCATGCCGTGGTGGACCGCGGCCGCGCCGCGACCCGTGCGGCCAGCCAGGCCGTGGAGGACCGGCTGCAGCGGGTGGCTGAGCGCGCCCAAGGGAGCCTGCAAACGGCAAGAAATCAAGCCGAGGCGCTCATGCGCGAGGTCACCGGCCAGGGGCCGGAGAAGACCCTGGCCCGCGGCTTTGCGATCGTGCGCACGCTCGAGGGGAAGCCCGTGACGGACCAAGCCCAGGCACGCGCCCTCCCCGCCCTTGAGATCCAGTTCCGCGACGGGGTGGTGCCCGCCCGTCCGGACGACAGAAACCGGAAGGAATGAGTGATGGAAAGTTTTCGTGAAGCCTATGGCGTGCTGCAGCGGCATGCCCAAACGCTGCGCAACCAGGACGAGCCCAACATCGATGATCTGCTGACCATCGTCACCGAGTCGGTGAATGCGTACAAGGTCTGCAAGCAGCGCATCGATGCGGTGGAAGCAGCGTTGAAGACGGCTCTGGACGGAGCGGGCGTGAATGAGGCACCGGACCCCGCACCGGCACCTCCAGAAGCCAAGACGCGAGCCAGTACGCGCCCGGCCCCTGCCCCGGCGACGCCAACCTCGCCGCCCACGGCCTCGGGCTTTGATGACATGGACGACGATATTCCGTTCTGAAAACCAGGACTCCCCAGGACGAGAGCAGGCTCGGGGAATTTTTGCCGTGCTTACACAAGGACACCTGCACACTGTGATTCAATCCACGGCTTTGCCTGTTTGCCGTGGGCTGCATTTCTTTTCGGGGGCGCACGTTGCGCCCTGTCTTCGCAGCACTGGTCGCTACCGTTGCTGCCGTCTTTCTTTTCTTCGCTGCTCCCTCTGCTGATGCACGCTCCAACCGGGGCGAGGCACCGCGCGTCGAGCTACCCACACGTTTCTCACAGTGCCCGCAGTTCTTTGCGAATGGCTTGCCGCCCCAGGTACCGAGTCAGCCCGCGCTGCGCGAGCTTTGCTATGAGGCCTTTGCAGTGCTGCACAGCGGCTCCACTCGTACCCCGGTCTACGTAGCCCAGCGGCTCAACCGGCGCCTGATCGAGGACGCCGACGAGAAGCGTGCCGACCGTTTCTTCTCCGATGGGAGGCTACCACGCAATGAGCGCGCGGAACTGGAGGACTACAAGGGATCGGGCTATTCGCGCGGGCATATGGCGCCAGCCGGCGACATGCCCACGCCTTCGGCCATGACACAAAGCTTCTCGCTGGCAAACATGGTGCCGCAGAACATCCAGCACAACAGTGGGGCCTGGGCCAAGATAGAGCAGGATACGCGGCGCTATGTATTGCGCGCTCAGGGCGAGGTATTCGTGATCACGGGGCCGGTGTACACACGTGAGAGCGAGCGCATCGGGCCCCATGGCGTGAAGGTGCCCACCTACCCTTACAAGCTGGTCTACGACGCCACCACAGGCCGCGCCTGGGCGCACTGGCAAGCCAACAGCGCGGGGGAGCGCGTGTCGCAACCAATCAGCTACGCGGAACTGATGCAGCGCACGGGAATTAACTTCTTGAGCCTGCGGGTAGATTGAATATGCAGCAGCACAGGTGGCCATCGCTTGCATGGCCGTCGTGATGGAACAGCACCAGTCCATCAGCTAAAGCTGCAAACGATCCGTCGCAGCCTTTTCTGGATCGCAAGTCCAAGACGGCTTTGTAGCACCTGCTGCCGTCCGCGGCCGCGCCGTCAGGTCACGTTGTCTGCCCCATACCGGTCTTCGCGATATCAGCGCCTCCGCAGACCGAACGGCGGGTATCAAGTGGACAGCTGACGCAGGTGCCCAGGATCACTCTACTTCGTGGAAGTCTGCTGACAGCAGGCGCGAATAGGTGCTGCCGACCCGATGCTGCCGTTCGTACCGCCAAGGCGCATCCCCCGATAGCAGCCGTTAGCTGACTTTTGAGCCAATCACCTCGCTGGCGCGAACTCAGGTGCTGCAGGGAATGGACACAGGACTAAACCGCTCTTGCGGTAGATGCGCCGCCCTCACTATCCGTTGTAATCGAATTCACAGCGGGCCAAAACCTCGGTGGGCTGGTAGCTCCCATATCTTCCGCGTGAGCGACCGGCCTCCGAGATGAGGTGCAAGTGCTTTCGAGCGCGCGAGGCCAGGACATACAGCAACTTGCTGGCGGCGATATCGCCGTCGGAATCACTGAAGTGGGGCACCATGCCCTGAAGAAGACCGAACGCGATGACCACGTCAAACTCGGCGCCCTTGACCCCATGAATGGTCGACACGGTGATCCCAGTGCGTTCGCGGAACACCTTTTTGAAGAACGACAGATCGGTGATGTAGCTGGCACCAGAGTTCTGCAGCCTCTCCAGCCGCGCCTGGGAACTCGCAAAGAATGCCTCGCGATGCTCCACCAGCGCGGGGAAAGCATTCAGCTCGATCAGCAGGCGATCCAGTAACGCTGCGAACGCCTGGTCCAGATACGCCAAGCCGTCTGTCTCGGCAATGGCGAGAGAGTTGGACTCCCGCAGCAGCGAACGCTGCGTGATCCTGGACGTGTCGATGCCGAAATCGCGGAGGTCGGCAATGACGTCCCTGGCCCATCGCATGCGTCGCACGAGCATTTGGGGCGACGACTCCGTCAGCAAGATCTTAGAGAGCTTGAACCAAAAGTTGTCGGGATCATTGCTGAACGGCACCAATCCCGGACCGTCGAACTGCTGGTCGGGGAGCTGTGCCACAAGTTTTCGGGTGGTAGACGCCAGCAAGATCCACCACGGCGCCAGCACGCATATCTCTTCGGGTGCATGTCCGTCGGCCAAGCTCTTTTGGATGAGCCTGACGAGCTCATCGTGAAGATCTTCGTGCGCAACGACGCGGTTGTAGGAGACTTGGCTCGGAAAGCCAACCATCTTGCCAGCTCCCTCAATGTCGGTAGCGTGCACATTAAAGTTGGAGAAGTGCCCGATGATCCTCGCACTTGAGCGGTAGTTCAAACGCAGCGCCATCTCCCGAATTGGAATGTCCGTGAGCGCGCGAAAGTCCGCCGCTGAAATGGCATACCCGCCAAGTGATCCGTAAATCGCTTGATTGGGATCTCCTACGATGAACGTCTTGGTGCTACCGGCACCCGCCCGCAGGATGGCCCCCACCAAGTTGTATTGGATCCGCTTCGTATCCTGGTACTCATCGACGAGGACATATGAGAAGACTTGGGAGAGCAGCGCCGCGATATCCGGCTGATTTCGGATCAGCACCTGGGAGTACCGTAGGATCAGTTCGAAATCGATTCGTCTCGTGTCCGCCAGTTCTCGAAAGTAGGCCGCCAGCACCCTGTGGATTGTTTCATGCTTCCATGTGTCGGCGCACCCCAGCCGGTAATCGTCCTCTTCGAAGTAATAGTCGCAGTCATACAAGGTCACGCCGCGGTACGGTGCGCAGAGTCGCTCGAGCATCTTCTCCCGGTCGTGTCGATCCAAAACCGCGTACCCACGCGCCAGCTCCGGAACATAGATCCCGTATGGCTTGAGGATCCATTCGAGACAGAACGAATGGATAGTTCCGATCCACAGGGCGGTGGTGTCGACTCCAAGAGCTTCAATTCGCTCCTGAATCTCGTCAGCAGCCCGATGGGTGTATGTAATGGCCACGACGATGCGCTTGTCCGTGCGTCGGGACAGTTCGTAGGCGATCTTGTAGGTCAGCGTGCGCGTTTTCCCGCTGCCCGGACAAGCGACCAGGAAGACGCTCGACGGTTCTTCTACTGCAGCCGCTTGCTCGGGATTGAGCTCAGTGGCACCCCAGACAAACATCAGACCATCCCCGCCAGGAATGCATGGACCACGTCACCTGGCAATGCTGCTGCAGACGCGGTGCGAAGGGTCGGTAGATCGATCTCTGAGCGGCCAAAACGCTCCACCTCAGCATTGAAGACCGCCAGGCGCGGACGCGCAGCGCGATCGATATCCGACAGGCAGTTCATCCGGTGTCGGAGGATTCGCATGATCAGCGGTCGAGAGAACAGGCCATGCGCAAACAGGACGGCCTCTCGGATGTAGCCGGGCACCACTGCTTGGTGATCCAGCGTTTGAGCGAGCAAGATAGCGAACCACCCTTTGCCTTCTTGCTCGGCCATCGTCAAGGTCCGGTAACCACTTTGATGAATTAGGCCCGAGCGAAGGTCGGCCATTGCCTGCGTGATCGTCGCCGGCGCCTTGTAGACCTTGTCGACGGTGCGCACAAAGGCTTCATGATTGCCCGAGCCGACAAGATCCACCTCGAAGGTATGCGTGGCGTAGAAGCTCTGTACCCAGGCATTGCCCGCGGCAAACGCGTCCAAATCGATCTTTCGCTGCGCCCCAGCCGTCTGCGAGCCAATCGCCTTTCGCTTCCTGGCGGCAAAGACGCCGTCATCCGCCGGATTTGGCGTGGTGTCGAAGAAGATCGCATCCAAGTCAGTGACGATTGCACACCGCTTGCGAATCCTGAGGTCATGGAACAGGACCGCGACGTTCTTGAAGCCCGTGCTGCGGATGTTGATGACACTGATCCCCAACTCGTCCACGCTCAGACCCAGGACCCGCTTTACAAGCACTGGGATCAGGATCTCTTCCGCGTCCCCCTCCACCAAAATCACGCTTTTGGCGAACAGCAGGTTGCTACGGACTGCATCCAGGTATCGCTGGATGCTTGTCACTTGGGCAGGATCCAGTCCGGTCGCCGGCTGGTATGCCTCACAGAATGCGCCGCGTCGACCTAGGATGTTGACGTTGCTCACGTTGCTCACTTCGGAGATGTGTGTGGAGTGCGTCGTGTAGATGACCTGAGCATCCTCGTAGGCGATGCGATCAAATAGTGTTTTCTGGATATGGGTGTGGATATGCGCTTCGGGCTCTTCGATAAGCAGGAAGTTCGCGATTGCCATCTTTTCTCGCTGGTATTTGAACTCCAGCAGTTTGAGCGTCAGGTAGATCAAATTAGCACCGCCCAGACTGAGCTCGTTGATCGTCCCTTCATATCCGTCCTCCGACTCCCCTACGAACAGGCGCAGTGATTGGAACAGCTGCTCCGCATCCTCGGGTAGGTCCGACCGGATCGACAGCGAGGTCGGGGAGTAGGTTTCGCCGGCAGTATCCTTGATGGTCTCTCGGATGTGCTTGCGCACCGCCTGCACATCCTCAAGCCCTTCGATGGCGCGATTGAGATCGCTCACCTTGCCAACTATGGGGACAAGGGCCGCCGCGTCGATCTCGTCGCTCTTGCTCTTGAGCAGGGTAAGCAGCGGATTGGTGCGGTTGTTGTGAAACTCGGCCACGACGTCGCGAAGCGCCTGGATGAAGGTGAGTGACACCTCCTTGGTGACCGACAGGAAGCCGGGCACCTTCGCCCCAAGTTCAGGGAATTCGGTTTCGTCGTCGAAGGAGCATAAGTCGAAGTCTCCGACAATCCGTTGATACGTCGCCGGGTCGCTGAAATCAGCGCTGCTTCGGCCGGTGAAGATGCTCTCGTAGTCGTCGATAGTGATGCCATCCCGGATCGCCTTCAACTCCGCGAAGTCAAAGTCATCGAGAGCCGCCAGCTTCAGCCGGATCTCCTTCTTGGGGCGGAAGATCAGGTTGTAGGTGGCCTTGGCAATCGGTCCAGCGTGGATCCCGGCCGTGCCGTGCAAGAACAGCGCCTGGACCGCCTCATCGGGGCTGAGGTCCTCGAACTCCATGCTGATGATGATCCAGTGGCCCTTCCACTGATCCAGCGCGCGGCTGAAATCGGACTCTTCCAGCCGATAAGCTGCGCGGACCATGTTATCGTCCAGGAGCAGCCGGATGGCACGGAGGATGTTGGACTTGCCCGCTCCGTTCTCTCCAATGATGGTATTGACGCCAGGCTGAAACGTCAGACTGGTGTTCTTGAAATTTCGGTAGTTGACCAGCGTGAGTTTGGAGATGTGCATGTCTTTGGCCTTCGTGGTCGCTGGGGCGTCAGCGGCTATTTGTAAGCTATCGTAGTGTTGCAGTATCGACAGAGCACTTTCTAATGGCCGGTTGCCCAAACCCGCGAGCAGAGAATATGTAGAGAATGTGTGTCCACACTAGAGGGTTCGGTCGGAACGGGCGTTGATAGTGATAGCTGGGGACTGCGCAACGCGAAGACGCCGTTGGACCATCGGCGCATGAACTGGCGGCACGTGGCCATGCGGCGAGTCTGGCAGGCATTTATCGAGGTGCGTCAACGTCGGAAAGTATTGTTGGCTCTGAGACGGCTTTTTTTGCTCGAAGACGAGGCCGACATTCGGGCGCTGGTGGTTGAGTGGCTGCAGGAATGCGGCTACGTCCGACCTGTCCACATGACAGAGTGGCGCCTGCGCTGGCTCAATGGCCACAGGTGCAGTGGGTCCGAGGTTGTGTCGCATCAAACTGGCAGCAATCCAAGCCTAACCCGCTTCGCGGTCTACTTGAACTTTTCCAGGTAGCGCGAGAAAACCCAGCCCTGAATCTCAACACCTGCGTGCTTGTCCGCCCACACCACAAGAGTGAAGTCCCGCTCGGTCTTCACCACGCGCACGACGTTGCCGAACTTCAGGCGTGCGAGTTCAGGCGATTTGGCACGCGGGTTCATGCGGACGCTGACCGCCTTGCCCGAGATGAACCGCTGGTCGGCCAGAAACTCCGGGACGCTCACCGCAGCCTTGGCGGCTTCCTTGACGCTCTTTGTCGCCTCCTGCGGGCTCTGAGCGGGCACAGCCGTCATGTAGGTCGTGACGGCAACACTTATCGCGGTGCTCACGACCCCAGCGTAGATGTGATTTAACAGGGTGCGGAAGTGCACCCACAGGAACAGCCGCACGAACGGGTTCGGGTGGGCTGCCACCGCCTTGGCAATTTGTTCCGTCGCCGCCTGGAGGTCCGCCTGTTCGGATGCCGTCTGGGCGATGTCCTCAACCTGCGCCTCGGCCTCACGTAGATCCTCTTCCGACTCGCCCATTTGGCTGAAGTCGATGTCTCGGAATGTGGCGAAGATGTTGTCGAAGGACTTGCGAGCAGCTTCTATAGTGCTCAGCGCAGGATTCGCCTGCTCTAGCTGGCGCGCGTAGTCGGCGGTGGCCATTCCGCCTAATGCCTGGCGCCGCATTTGCTCCAGCAGGCGCTCGTACGACGACGTCTTGGGCATGGCGTCATCGAGCATCTTTGCGGTCAAGCTGCCGCTGAGACCGATGGCCCGCTTGAACGCTTCCGTGTCTGAGCCGAACTGGCCGATGGCTGACATCTTAGGAAAGTATGCGTCCATCAGCCGCTGTACCTGTTTGGTCGCAGACTCTTGCTCCATCATCTGGTGGATAAGGCTTGAGCCGCCGATAGACTTCAGCATGTCGCGCAGTTGCTGGTCGGGCGAGTAACGCCGAATCTCCGCCTCTATGTCCTTGAAGTGGCTGTATCCACCTAGCTGGTTGAGCACATTCTGGATGTCCCGGAACGGGCTCATTTGCCGGTCCAAGTCCTCCTGAAGCTTCTGCAGGGCTGTTTTCCTTGGGCGCTCTGGCGGCTCGGCGAGGTTTGAGATGTCCATCGCAACATTCTGCCGAAAATGCGTTTTCCATGGCACGCCTTGCCGCCTCCCCGCGACTCGACAACCCCCATGGGCGAGCGGCTGATCTGCGCAAAGCGGCGGCTGCTTTCGGTTGGGAGTGTCACTTCGTCCATGCGGAAACCGGTCCTTCAACCAGGGCTTTGCTCCATCCAGCGGCGAGTGTCCGGTGTCGAGGGTGAAGCTGTCGCTTCTGTGGTCACTGCCTGTATGACTGCTGGCGGGCTTCGCAACGATGCGGCACCGCCATCACCGAGTGACTCAGTCCAGCCTAAAACTGCCGCGCCAGAGGTCGGTTCTGCAGCGATTTCGGTCGGACGGCGTCGTTGGTCATTCGCGCGATGGCGGGCACACTGCGGTCATTCGCGCCCGCTGGGGCAAGATTTGGTCGACCGGTCTGGCGGCCGGAGCAGCCGTTCACGCCAACCCAGGCACGTTGGACACAGTTCTTTCAATCGAGCCAGCAGCGGGAGCTTTGTCGCCTTGCTTCTTGCGCTCGTGCGACTATGCATCATGGGTGGCGAGATGCCGAAACCTGTCTTGGAACCACGTCTAGACCGGAGTGCCCTCGCAGGATAAAAATCAGCGCAGTGGGGTCCGTGTCGGTGGGATCACATGTGCTTGAGAGCGTTTGACGTGCAGGCTACATAGCCAAATGGCATCCCCCTGCGCATGGTTCAGGGCGCGTCGATTCAATGGATGTTGGTGGTGGGCACCATTGCCGCGCCGTACTCCCGCTGGCGTCGCATTGCGCGCGATCGTTACAAGCTTTAATATCTGCGACACATGGAGGACTGACTAATGATTTCGAACACGATGCAGCAACCGCAGCAAGAGGATCTCGATCAAAAGAGCGAGGTGCGTGACGCGATTGCGCGCGGCCAGCATGCCAACCCGGCGCTGCAGCGCCTCCAGACACGAATCCTGAAGGTCACCGACGCCAGCGAGGTCATCACGAGCTACGACCGGATGCACCATCGACACAACCGCTCATAGTGGCTGTTCGGGCTGACGGGGTTCAACTCACCTCGTTCCTAGTCAAGGTCGCCTCCAGGTGCAATCTGGATTGTGACTACTGCTACGTCTACCACCACGCAGATCAGAGCTGGCGGTCGATGCCGCGGCTGCTCTCGCCAGAAAACCGTGAGGCGTTTGCGTCGCAACTGGCGTCTTATCTGCAGCATGCCGGGATACGGCGTTGTGTGGTCGTGTTCCATGGTGGCGAGCCGTTGCTCATGGGAAGCACCGAACTCGTGGCCTTTGCGGCCCAGCTTCGCGGTGCGGTGGGTACTCATGTGCAACTCGACATCGGCATGCAGACCAACGGCCTCTTGCTAACGCAAGAGGCGCTAGACGCGTTCGCTAGTGCTGCCATCGGCATCTCCCTAAGCCTCGACGGTCCAAAAGAGGCGAATGATCTGCATCGCACCTCCCGGCGTGGTCGTTCTAGTTTTGAGCAGACTTACCAGGCCCTACAGCTGCTGCGAAGCGCGCCTGATTTGTTTGCTGGCGTGATCGCGGTTATCGACCCGCGAACGCAGCCGCGGCAGCTGCTCGAATTCTTTAGCGAGCAGCAGGTGCCGCGACTGGACTTCCTTTTGCCGGATGCGCATCACCAGCGCCCGCCGCCGGGGCGGGTTGAACAACCTAACCTGTACGAGAAGTGGCTGATCGAGGCCTTTGACCTTTGGTTCGATGAATACCCCACCCTACAGGTGCGGACCTTCGAGGCTCTACTCGACGCCGTGGCCGGCATGCCTTCGCAGACCGATGCATTTGGCTTCGGCGATGTGAGCCTCATTACCGTCGAAACGGACGGTTCGTATCACGACCTCGATGTGCTCAAGGTGGTGTCGCAGGATGCGACTCGGCTCAACGGCGCTGTCACTGACACACCCATCTCAGAGGTGGCCGCCTCACCCGCCCTGGCAGCACATCGTGCACTACTGACGAAGGAAGGCCTGTGCACCAGCTGCCGAAGTTGCGACGTGGTCGACGTGTGCGGCGGCGGGTCGGTGCCGCACCGATTTGGCCTGAACGGGTTCAAGAACCCGACGGTCTACTGCAAAGAGATGCGCGCCCTGATCCGCCATGTGCAGGCGCGGGTCGCTGAGTCACTCGAGTTGGCGAGACCCGTCAGTGCTGCGGCCGGCTACACCGGCGACCTGCGTGAGTTTGAGAGTGCGGAAACGTCGCGCGAAGCTGTTTCGGCGCTTTGGGCCAGCGCCACGTCGGCGCAGTCGACAGGACTGCGAAGCGCCTTGCTTTGGCTCGAAAGCAGTTGCAACGAGCCCGAGGGAACTGCGGTGGCCAGGACGTTGCTCGAGTCGCCGTCCGCCATCGATCTCCTCGCACAGAAGCCCGGCGCGGTCGCATGGAGCAACGCAATACTGGCGAGGGATGCGGGCCGTCCCGTCAGCGCCGTTGACGGTAGCGCACTCGACCCTGACGTGTCCTATGCTCAGTGGATGCTAGCCGGCCTACAAGGCTCGCCCGAGGCGTCGCCCGTGGTCCATGCGACAGATGTTTGGCTGCGTCGCCCATTCGGCGGCGCCATCCACTTTGAAGACCAAGATGTGCTCCCGGCCGCGCTGCCGCTGCTGCAAGAAGCGCTTGGCATCCTGGACGCGTGGCGCCCGGCACTTGTGCGAGAGCTGCGCATGATCTGCCGCGCAGTCCAGTTCATCCGGGACCCCGCTGCCGATCCGGACAAGATTGTGTCTTTCAGCGACAACGCTGTGCCCGGAACGCTTTACGTCTCGGTGATGCAACGAGGTGGACTTATCGATGCCTACGACTTGGCGGACTCTCTCCTCCACGAGTATCGCCACCAGAAGCTATACCTGCTGGAGCGGATCGCGCCGGTGGTCGAGCCGACCACCCGCAAGGTGGTGTCACCGTGGCGCCAAGACCTGCGACCGCCGTCAGGTCTCTTCCATGCGATCTTTGTGTTCGTCGAGCTGCGCCGTTTCTGGAAGTACGTCAATTCGTTGAACCTTGACCGGCTTAACATGCGGGCCCAGAATCAACTGATGGATACCGATACGCGTCTGAGGGAAGCGTTCCAGACTCTGGCCAAGTGCCCGCTGACAGGGGTCGGCCGTTCCCTGGCGGCCGTGTTGGAAGCTGCGGCGCGGGAGTAGCGCGTGCGAATACCGAGAGGGCGGCTTCCCCAAGATCCTGCCCTCTGGCACGGGTACCTGCGGGACTACTTCTGCGACAAGGACGCGGTGGCAACGGAATCCGGCGGCGACGTCGACCTCGAACTGAATTGGCCTAGCGGAGCCGATCGGCATGTCGACCCCGCCCTCAACACTGGCCTGCGTTGGTGGGGCCGAAGCGTCTCCTTGGGATCCATGTGGTCGGCACGCTGGCGCGAGGGCCGCATCATGACCTCGCTGTACGACCAGTGGACAGTGCTGAGCTGGTGCGAGTGGCTGGCACGGAGGCCGTCCGGCACTGTCGAGCCAACCGTCGTCCTGCACGTGGACGACCACCGCGACCTGGGATCGCCACGGCTGTACCTGGCCAACGGCACCCTCGTTGACGCCATCACCAACGATGAAGTGAAGCTGAACGATCCGCCGACGGTACTGCGTGCGATCGAGAGCGGCGCCATCGGCATGGGCAGCTTCATGACACCGTTTTTGTGGCACTGCCCAGAGGCGGAAGTCCGGCATCTCTGTCAGCCGCCCAAGATACAGGCTGACGTGCGTCGAAAGTTCAAGCACAACTTGGTGGCTGACACCCTGCTCAACCCGAACGCCCAGCGGCTTGCCATTGACCTGGTCGACGGCGCGAGCGGCACAGGGGACTATCTCGGAACCAATGACGTGCACAGGTGGTCGGATGGCATTGAAGGACGTTCAGCGCTGGTCCATATTGACATGGACTATTTCAACAACCGCTACGACGGCGATTCGACTTGGTTCGAGCGCAACCCTCGGCTCGATCCGGACCTTCCAACGATGCTCTTGAGAGTCGATGACCTCGTGGAGGCATTGGCGGCCTCCAAGGCGAACATCGAGGACGTATCCATTGCTTACTCCCCCGGCTTCTTTCCCGCCGAGTTCTGGCAACCTGTTGATCGGCGCCTGCGGGCCGGTTTGGCGCGAATCCTGTGACAGTTCGTACCGCGACCCCGTCTAAGCGCAGGCGACCGGCCAGGGAGACGCCCAAACCGCGGTCCGTGAAGCCGCGCACGGACGCGTCGAAGGTTTCGGCCAGCGATGTACATCTGATCTCTGTCGCAGGCACGCCTAACAAAGGCAAGGGGCCCGGCGGCGAAAAATGGCGCATTGAGGTTGGAGGCACCCGTGCTGGCGAAGTCTACATCAACGTGATTGACGAGCCGCCGCTCGGGTGCCATGCGTCGTTGCAGATCTATCTCAACATCAAGAGTCAGGGTCTTGGCATTGGCCGCGTCGGGTACGCAAAAGCCTGCCAGTTGAGCGCCCACGAAACGATCTACGCCCACATGCGCCGGTCCAACATCGCTTCCCGGAAAGCTGCCGAGGCGGCGGGATTCGTGGACGCCACCCCCCCAGGATTTACCCAGCTCATCCTCCGTTGGACACGGCCGATGACGACCCCACTCGCGTGAGCAATCTGGCCATGGAGACATTCATCGTCATCCCATGCCTGAACGAAGAAGACTGCATTGCGGCGACGTGCGCGTCACTCGGGTTTGGCGATGGGCTGGAGCCATTCGGGCGGCTGGTCCTCGTGGACAACGGCTCGAGCGATGGAACGCTGGGGGCCCTGTCTGCGATCCAGCGCACGTCACCGCCGGGGCGGGTTCTGATCACTCAGGAGCACAGACGCGGCTATGTCCCCGCGCGGCGGGCAGGAATGGCGACAGTGCTGGCAGTGGCACAACGCGAACAACTCCACGAAGACCTCGTGCTGATCCTCCAGGCGGATGCCGACACGATCTACCTGCCAGGCTATGTCCAAACCATGGGCAACGCCCACCGTGGCGGACGAGGCCAGCTGCTGGAAGCGAGCGCCGTGACGAGCCGCGATTTCAACCTTGAGTTCCCTGCGTTCGCGAGGCTGTGTCGGGAGGTCGACAGCGAAATGGAGCATTGGTTCGCCCCCGAGGCAAACCAAGTCGTGGTGGATGACAAAGTGTGTGCGTTCCTGCTGGCCGACTACCTCGCATGGGGTGAACATCAGGACGAGATCGATGACTGCGGCAATCCGGTCTTGGCGGAGACAACAAGACTCTTCCTGCGCGCTAAGAGCGGCAGTACGGTCTGGCGAGACAGGGTAGATAGCGCTGAGGCGCTGCCGTCTCGCCGACGACTCAGGACGCAGGCACCCGGGCATTTCGCCTGCTCGGGCTTTCCCCGTCAGCGCCAATGGATTGAAGCCTGGGGTGCGCCTGGCGAAGCACAGCCCTTCCTGCGATCACCGAAAAGCTGGTCTGCCCTGAGCCGTCTTGTGCATTCGAGGCAAAGACACCAGGTGGCGCTCTTCGCCCTACTGCCTGCGGTCTACGAAAAGCACCCCAAAATACACCAGGGGCTGGCTACGCTTGCCGACACAGTCCGAACAAGTTATGCCGCCACGTCACCGGGCTTCTTGCTTGGACTGATGCTCAGGTTGGCCGACGATGAGCAGGGGCCGCTTGCGGCACTGCTGCGCAACGGAAGACGTCAGTCGTCTGGATAGCAGAGCACCGCCGCGGCGTGCCCGCAATGCGTCCCATCGGCCATGTCAATCTTAGGAACCTTGAATCGCTCGAGGACGACAGTACGGAAGCCAGGCAAAACGCGCGGGGGACCGTCGCCGAAGTGTGGATGGCAGAGCGCGCCCCCGTTTCTCACAAGGTGTCGCAATAGACCAGCCTCTCGCACCGGATCATCCGGCTCTTCGGTGTAGTTGAAGGGGTCATAGAAGACCAGATCGAAAGGCGCAGCCAACGGCGCGCTGCGCCAGTCTCCGAGGCAGGCAACCACTCCTCGATGGTCGCCCGCGAACCGCACAAGGTCAGCGTAGATGCCTGTGTCGATCTCGACTATGTGGTGCTCTGTAGGCTGTAGGCGCCGTTGGATGAGGTCCGCAGATATACCTAGTCCAAACCCGATCTCCAGCACGCGCTCCGGTCGCACAACCTGCGCGACACGCTCGAACAACTCATCAAAGTAAGGGGCTTCCGAACGAGACATCACAACCTGACCTTGCCATATCAGGCGGTCAGCAGTTTTGACATCGAATGTCAGGCTGGTATTCGTCATGTCGCGCGTACCGCAGAGCAATCGTCGCAGCTTATCTGCTTATCCTGGCGCAGCTGTCGAACAGCCGGGAATCTGTGGCGACACCGCCACAGGCACGTGGCGTGGGCAATACGAGGGATGAAACATGCTGCCGACACAATCTTCATATTCCTGCTTGCAATAATGACGCCTGCAGTCCTACCGGTGCCGGTTCTGTCCCGATCTCACCGTCAACCCGCCTCGGCACGCATCAGTCACAGATGGCGAGCAGCGTGCGGGTCACCGATAACCACCTAGTAATTACGAAGCGAAGGGCAGCTGCCGAGTGACAAGCGGTCGCGCCTCTTGTCAGCTCCGAGTGGCTGGTTTCGGAACGAGGTGCCGGCCACCGGCCCAAACTGACTGGCAGCAGTCAGCCTAGAACAGACCTATCAGCTTCTCATAGCATCACAGCGGCAATAGAAAAACGCCTCAGCTAAGGTCCAAAAAAACGGTTCAGATCTGTTGTGTGGCAACCTTCGGCTGTGCTGGGCGCGCGGCAGTGAGACAGCGCGGGGTGGAGTACACGTGCGTCCCACCGTGCCAGCATCTCAGCGCGCAACGGTCCTAGCGATAGCTTCGTCGATATTGTGGTACCGGTAGCGCACCTCGGCGTACTCGCTATCAGCGCGAACCGGACCAGGCAAAGTATGATTTCCACCGGCAGCAAGAACTGCCCCATGACGGACTAGGCGCAAACGCGAGGCAAGGCGATTGCGCTCTGAGCACAGTTGCGACTCGTTTGCGAACCACCGCTGCTCGATGTTGGCGATTTCCTGCTGCAGCCGCACCTCTTCTGCCAGGCGCTGCTGCGCTGGCAAGCGCGCGTAGTACATAGCCACCGGGAAGTCAAATGAGCATGCGGTCGGAGAGCCCAGGAATTGGGCATGCGAGTTGCCGTAGCCCCAAGCATCCCAGCGGGCGAACGCAGCATCCCAGAAGGGTTGCATCTTGCTATACCCCAACTGGTCGGCAACCTGAATGAGAATGTCGGCCAATCCCTCAGGGGAGCCCCGCCACGTCGATAACGCGACTGCTTCGATGAAGTCACACCACTGCGGCTCGTCGAGTTGGACCAGCGCCTCGGCTAGCGTGGCCCTAGCTTGCGCGCTACGTGCCTCGGGATACGCATAGGAGGCGTTGAGCCAACCCTTCCAGTGTGACGTCTTGGCGACCTGCAGCAGCAGATCCTTGAGAACACCGCCAGCAGTCACCCCAGAATTGGCGTTGGTCAAGCGCTCAAGCCAAGGGATGCTCAGGAACTTGAACGTCACGGACTGAACCTGCAACGCAAACAAGGGCGACTGTGAGCCAAGGATCGAGCAAACCATCATGGCAAACGTGAAGTCTCCGCGCTGATCAAGAAGGCGAGCAAGTAGCGCCGCATCAAGCTTCCAAAGAAGAAAAACTGCCGACCAGATATCTGGGCCGAAGTTAAGCTGCATTCCAGGCAGTGACTGCTGAAGGCTCTTGAAGTCGCCCGCGCTAATTCGTTCGGTAAGATCCTTAAGGGTTGCCTTTGAGTTTTCGTCCAACTCGCCTGGCAAGAACGCTAGGCGGGTCACTAGCGATGCAACGCTTGCCACGACGTGCGTGCCAGCGAAACGGTCAATGACGGCACCCACGCCTTCTCCGCCGACGTCCAAAATGCCTAGCGCGGCCAGCATTACCTGGAACCGGATAGCGTCTAGGTCAGAGTCGGTACGCGTCGCAACTATCGCATTAATCAACCAGCGGACGGCCTGAGCCCACACCTCCCGCTCATCTGGGCCAGGCTGGCGAGACTGGAATACCAACTGATTACGCCACGGAAACTCTGCGTCCAGAGCCTCCTCCAGCGTAGTCATATCTATGCCGGGGGTTTCGCTTTCAGAAGCGAGCTTCGCCAACGCCGCAGCCACGGCAGCAGGCTCGCGAACTGGCCCAGGCTGCGCGGCCTTTTCGAAGATGTCTTTGACCAGCGGAGACGCATCCGGATTCATTTGGACGCCCAAACCTTAAATTGTTCATCGTCGAGGCGATCCCATAGAGTGAGAAACGCGTTCTGGACCAGCTCTGGGTTGCTGACCTTCTGCAAAATGTGGTGGCTCGCGCCAAGGCTGTTGACCGATGTTCCGAGCGACCACGCGAGAGCGCGGCCTTCCTGCTGCGGGAAAATTAGGAAGCGGTCATGGAACTTCCAGCCCGCGCCCCGACGTCGCAGGCGAAACTGGAGCGTCAACCCCACCCGATTGCCGCAGTTGGCCTCAAGCACCTCGCGCTGCTCCTTCAGCCAGATAGCAGACTTGTCAACAGGTGCGGTGGCCGCAGCCGTTCGCCGGAACCACCCCGTCAAGCAGCTCCCCCACCGCTCCCTGCTAGAAGCGCCCGTCACAAGAGCCGAAGCAGGCGTTTGTGCAATAGCGTCATCCTCCTCATCGTCCTCAGAAGACTCGATGCGGTTCCCGTTGGAGAGCGCCCTCAAATCAGCGCCCTTGTGAGGGCTGAAGAAGAGCGTCTGTAAAACATCATCGGACTTGAGGAAGGGGTCCCAAAGCCACGCACCCAACGCGCCGTGCATCTCGATCAGAAAGCGGATGTCATCCAATGCGTCCTTGCGACCACGGCCAGTGAACTGTCCGTACTGGACGAACTCTTTTCGCTCCAATAGTTGCCTGGCAGAGAGTTTGAAAATACGTTCCGTACGCCAAGGCTCGCGCGGCTGCTCTGGAAGGCTGCCGACGAAATTGGGCTTCATTACCCGCTTGAGTTCAACTTTTTCGGATTTGGGCGCCGTACCCTTCACCGGAATCGAGAACTCCCGCCATGGCTCACCTGGGTCGTCAATGCTGGTTGCATGTATTGAGATACCGGCCCTCAGGAGGAATGTCTGTACGGGACTGGCACTCAACAGGACTTGGTTCAAATCGTCCCAGATGTAAGTGCGCGCGCCCCCCCCTGGCGAGCGCATCTTCAAGGCGCTGGCCTCCGGAGCGATGGGATGAGTACCCACCTGCTTGGAGTCAAAGGCATCGACTGTCGAGTCTTTATAGATTTCGCCAGAAATACGCAATGGCCTCGGGGTTGCCTTCTCGTGCCATGCAAGACGCACACCTTGGTCACCAACCTCTGAGCCTCGCATCCCGGTCGTGATGACAGTTACGGGCAGCTGGATGACGATGTTCCCAAGACGATCAGACAAGCCGTCAATGTCCATCAGGACGGTTGTGCGTACCTGCTCGGCAAGCTCGATCAGTAGCCTCGAGTCATTCAGCAGGAATCGCGCGGCATCCTTGGTCGTGTCGAAGAGCTCCAAGACGTGCGAGCCTTCGAAGAAGTTGTTCTTCAGGACCGCGTTCCACGGGTGCGGGTCATTAAAGTCAGGATGGACAAACTGCGGCACCACAGGCGCGAGCTTGCCTACCTTCAGCGGTTTAGAACCAATCTGCCATTCACCAGTTCTGGCAAAGCTCTCGATTGTGTCAATCAGGAACTGCGTGGGAACACGAGACCTGAAGACACCAAACTTGTAGTTGCTTCCCTTGAGCTCGATGCGATTGGGAGTGAGGAACTCGGGCTTGACAGGTCCTTCAGGAGCTTTGCCGGACTCGGCAACGAACAGGGTGAGGAAGTTGGTTGCTGTCCCATCCTTCTGGAAACCAACGATTTCTGTGATCTCAAAGCTCTCGTAAAAACCGATGACATCCGGCTTGAGCAGCCGCTTGAGCTCCTGCAGGAACTGCTCGATAGTCCACTTCACGTCACATCCCTCCTTAGACCTAGCGCTGATGAGACAGCACGGGTCGAATCAGAAAATTGTTATCCAAATTGCCATTAACAAGTGTCTGCGATTTGAGGAAGGCAGGTTTACATCTTCAAGGCAATTTGAAGACAGCAACATGGACGCTTACGGGTGCCAAGATTGCCTTCTTCATACCGCTCTCATGTCTGCTGTGGACTGCTATCTTCAAGCACCAAGTACCACGATTGCGCGCATGGCGTCCAGATTCTGGGTTGGTCTGAACAACATCATGGCTTGCGCCGCGAACGTTCTCGGCGACATGCACGGGGATCCAGAGGAGCAAGCCGTAGTCATTTACCTTGATATCGCAGCCTGACAAGACGCCCGGGCGTAGCTGATTGATGCGGTGTGTAGGGGGCTTGATGGGGCCAGCGCTGAACATGGCAAGTTCGTGTCGGTTTTTGACATCGCTTCCACCCGGTCGATTCACGCGCTGCGCGGTTTTCGGCATTGGTCGACGCTGCCGTACGCGATGGCATCTTCAGCGGGCTGCTCTGCAGCGCAAGCGGACGGTGAATAATCAATCTCAGTTCAACTGCTTGCTTGCACTTTGCGGACGTGCTCAACGTCTCAAGTCCAAAGGTAACGCACACAGCGATCCAATCGCCGTTCTGCACGCGCCTCCTGTTTCATCGAGTAGAGCTTGCAGATTCACCCATTCCAGCGCATGCCATCGAGATGCGATGCTGAGATAGCCCCCTGCGTTCGTAGTTCCCCGCAGGACGATGCGACTTCAGCGTCGCGCCCAGAAAATCCCCTGCCTGCACAGTCCTGCACCTCGTGTTGCAGCTTTCGGCCTCCGATCCAGCGAGGTTAGCCGTCAGAGGCCATGACATCGGATACCGCAAGTGCTGCCTCGGCAAGTGCGCAAGCCGTGCACATGCATGTTGCCATCTATTGAAGTACAACATTACGATTTGCAATCATTCAACCAAAATTGTAGAATTACGCCAGAAGTAGAACATTATGAAACTCTCGAGACTTGCCACCATCCGCAGCGCCCCGGTCTTTCGGGACAAGGCTCCGCAGGAATCCCTGCAGGGCAATGTCCGTGCGCTGACCATTCGCCACATGGTGCGGGGTAAGTCCATCGACTGGGCGGAGTTGCGCAAAGTCGAGGTCGAACCGCGTTTCCTTGACCACTGCCTGGCGCCGGGCGACATCATCATCGTGTCGCGTGGTGACCAGAACCCGGTATGGCTATTCGAAGGTGCGCCAGAACCCGTGTGCCCGGTTGGCCAGTTCCATATCATCCATAGCGTCGAAAATGTCGACCCTCGCTACCTAACTTGGTACCTCAACCGGCCGGCCACCCAGGCGAAAATCAAAGCGCGCGCCACGGGCACCGCCATCCAGGCCATCAACAAGAATGAATTGCTTAGTCTGGAACTGGAAATTCCTCCGGTCATGACGCAACGGCGTATCGCCGAACTGTACGTCACCACGCAGCAAGCTGTGGCCGCGCGCCTGCGCCTCAACACGCTGGACGAAAAAGAAGCGGCACGCCTGTCCGAGCTGTGGCTGCATGCGGAGGGCGACCATGCTTGATGCAGCACGCACCGCAGCTGTCGACGCGGTGACCCAGCACGCGTACAGCATCCTACGCCAGGGATCGTTGGATCTGGAGGGCTATCGCGACGTCGTCATCGGCATCCTAGCGTTGAAGTTCCTCAGCGACATCCAGGCCCCCGGCTGGGTGCAGCTCGGCCACGGTGCGGATGCTGCCGTGCCCAGCCCCTTGCGCCACCTGGAGCTGCCGACAACGGTCGACTTCCACGCACTGCTGGAGAACAGCGAGATGCCTGGCATCGGCGATCGGCTGGATGCAGCCTTCCATGCGCTGGCGGCAGCCAACCGCATGCATCTGGACGGTATCCAAGGACTGCGTTTCAGCTCGACCCGCCTGGGCGAAACGAAGGAGCGTGACCGCACCCTGGGCCGCCTCATGGCTGTCATAGGTCATGACTCGGCGTTGGATTTCAGGCAGGCGGACGCAAGCTCCTTCGCGGCAGCGGCATATGCTTGCGACACCTTGCTGACCACCATGGCTGGGACTCTGGGCAAACGTGGTGTCGAGTTCTTCACGCCTCCAGCGATCAGTCGGCTAATGGCGGAACTGCTGGAGCCTCGGGATGGCGAGTCCATCATGGACCCCTGCTGCGGCACCGGCGGAGCGCTCATAGCAGGCAGTCAACGCGCACGCCAAAACGGTGACGACGCAGGCTGCGAACTGTATGGCCAGGAGATCAACGGCGAGACGCTCGCACTTGCGCGGCTGAACATGGTTCTGCACAACGAGAATCGCACCTATCTGGCATGGGGTGATGTCCTGCAGGATCCCAAGTTCATCGCGCCGAACAACAAGCTGCGCACATTCGACGTAGTTCTGTCGAGTCCCCCGTACAACGTGGCTGGCTGGCAGCGCGAAGCCGGGAATGTGGACCCGCTCGGACGGTTCTGGCGGGGCATCCCGCCGGCGACCTCGGCCAACTACGCCTTCATCAGTCACATGGTCGAGTCCATGTCTATGACACACGGGCGCATGGCAGTGGTAATGCCGATGGGCGCTCTTTTCCGCGGTGGCGCCGAAGCGCAGATCCGGCGCAAGCTGCTGGAGGAAAATCTGTTCGATGCGGTGATCGCTTTGCCAGCCAAGCTGATGCCCAGCACGGCTATCCCGGTTGCAATTCTGGTGCTGCGCCGCTGCAAGCAGGATGAAAAAGTGCTGTTCATCGATGGCAGCAACTTCTTCGAATATGGCAAGACCCAGAATACGCTGGGACCGACCAACCTGCAGCGCATCGTGCAGACCTACCGCCAGCGACAACAGGACACGGCCTATTCACGGCTGGTGTCGCTGGGGGACATCGCGGACAACGAATTCAACCTCAATGTGGGTCACTACATTCAGGTCCAGACGCAGGAGGAGCAGGTGGACCTGGAGGCCTTGCGCGCCGAACGCCTGAAGCTACAAGCCCAACTCAGCGAACTCGAAATGCACCTGGCGGTGCTCAGACAGGACACCGCCTATGGATAAACCCCGCCCAACAGCCCTGGCACAAGGCCCTGGCATGACCGCCGATCCTGCCGGGCGTTCCTCGATCTGGAGCTACAAAAGGAAAAGCCCACCATAGGCGGGCTTTCCAAACTATCGTCTGTCCACGGGGGGAGGCTCGCGCCGACAAGTCCCATGGCTAGTGCTGTAAGTATAACTCGAAGAAAAAATGTCTACAACGCCCCCCGAACTGGCCATCCTGACAACACTGTCGCGCGCGCGCATGGCCACCTACGAAATCGCGACCACGCGCATTCCGCAGCAGTCCAATCCGGCCGACGCCTTGGCGCTCTACGGCTGGAACGCCCAGGTGTCCTCTGCACTCCTACTGCCGCTGCATATGTGCGAGGTGGCCATCCGCAATGCCGTCTCGGATGCACTGGAGCTCGTCTATGGTGCCAACTGGCCCTGGTCTACTGGCCTCCTGCGCAGCCTTCCCATGCCGCAGACCGGCTACCGCGCGCGCAGCGACCTGCAGGCAACCGGCGCCCGTTTTAACACGACGGGCAAGGTCATACCGGAGCTGAAATTCATCTTCTGGCAGACCATGTTCACGCAACGGTTTGACAAACGGCTGTGGACACCACACCTGACGGCAGTACTACCCCACCACGGCCAGTCCAAAAGCATTGCCGACGTTCGGGATGAGGTCTACAAGGACCTCGAAGTCGTGCGCCAGTTGCGTAACCGCATCGCGCACCATGAGCCCATCTTCAAACGCAACCTACTCGACGACCTGAGCAAGGTCGAGCAGCTCATCGGACTGCGCTGCCCGGCGACCGCCGCTTGGATGCGGGCCCAGGAAGACGCCAGCCGCATTATTGCGCTCAAACCCTGGACTACGCCCTAAAAGCCTCACTCGCACGGCATAGGTCGGAAGCAAACAAACCTCAGGCCCCAGACACTGCGCGAGACCGCAGACGCTTTGCAGCAGCCAAAGCCCGCAAGGGCGAGTCGCGACCTTCGAACAGTAGCTCCACGGAAGATCTGCGCGAATCGGCGGGATTTGTGCAGACCATACCTAAACAGAATGCAACAGTGGCACCCTCAGAATGACTCACCAGATGACACAATTTAGAGCCACACTTTTGAGGTCTGCTTAACCTTTTGCACTGGACTTTCGGGCCAAGACTCTTGGAGAAACACATGGCCTCGCTCGACCGTGGTTGGAACCGGTGCCACACGCAAATTGCGTGATGCGTCACCAGCCAGACCAAAGGCAATGGCCAACGGTCCGGAGTTACTGATGTAAGTGGCGCGGCCGTAATCCACGAAGCAAAATCAGTTACCTCACGCGGCAAGCACGATGCAGCCAGCATGTTGAGATTTGAGAGATAACGCCTAAGCGGCTGCACGCCTCCTAGACTCGTTAGCCTGGCATCTTTATCGCCGAGGACTGCTACTTCGCGGAAGTCATCCCGCTGGACGGACCAACTCTGCGGAACCCCCGGTCCCGCGCCATGAACGCCTCCAGCATATGCGGGACCAGCGCCATGGCATCCACCGCCTCACCATAGGTTTGCGCATGCAGCGCCGCATACCGGTCCAGCTCCGCCTTCAGACTTGCCGTGCACGTGAAAGTCAGTTTGACGCTCTCCGTCCTGGGCAGCGGCCCCAGCCGCAATTTCCTCGGAGTGCTCATCGCGCTCCTCCTTTGCCGCCACTGACGAACAACGGCTGATAAACCCGCAGCACCAGATCCCGGTTCACGATCACCCGCACCGCCAGCCCCGGTCGCGCTGTGAGAGTCGGTTGCAGGTTCAGGTTGCGACGCGTCATCTCCTGCCCTACCTGGTTCACGCTGTCCTGCAGTCCATCGCGCCCCGCAATCACCACGCGGTTGCCGTTCTGCCGGTTCTCGGGAGCAGCCAGTTCGGCGCCCACCCCCAGCAAGGTCGTCAGCGCCGCCCCCGCGATCACCCGTCTCCAGTGCCAGTCCACCCCGTCCTCCAGTCCAGCGCGCCCCGCTGGATCGGTGCCCACGAGGTTGTCGAGCGTGAGCGACGACGTGTCTGGCAGGACGATGCGGTTCCACACCATCTGCAACCGGCTCTGCCCATAGCTCACCTGGCTGTTGTAGCGCCCCAGGATGCGCGAGCCCTGCGGGATCAGCAGGTGCCTCCCAGTGGCCGTGTCGTAGACCGGCTCGGTCACCGTGGCAATCACGTCGCCCGGCAGGTCCGACTGGATCCCAGTCACCAGGGCCGCCGGAATCACCGTCCCGGCCATTACCTGGTAGGGTGAGGCAGGCATCTGCAGGTTTCCTGAATTCCGGGTTTCCGTGGATCCGCCTTTCAGGAAGGCGTCCTTCTGCTCCTGCCGGTTCTGAACGGCCGTGGGGTCCGCAGGCTGCGCCGCCGTCGAGGCAGGCCCCGCCGCCAATGGATCGAACCCCGCCAGCCCTGATGCCGCCGCAGGTGCTGCCATCGCCACGGATTGCACCGCACCCTGACCCGCCTGCGCTCCCCCCGTGCGGAAAAACACCGGCGAGCCCGCTGCCGCCTCGGCCTCCTTGCGCAGCGCATCCGCCGGATCATGGCCTGGTGGCGCGTAGCCCGGCTCCACCGGCCCCTGCGCTTTCACGATGGCCGGTCCAAGGTCCCCCGGCAACGGAGGCCCGAGCCGGGGCACTTCTGACGGCCGAAATCCGCCGTAGTCGGCCGGCAAACGGTCCAGCCCTTCGGACTTCGACACCCGATCGACGTTGTAAAGGTCCGAGGGATTCGCGCTACGCCGGTGGCTGCCCTGCAGCGACCAGATGGTGGCGCCCAGCACGGCGGCAGCCAGAGAACCCACGAGAACTGCCAGCATGCGCCGGTTCAACCGCGTCACGGGTCGCGGCGCAGCACGCAGCGCCACCGATTCGGGTGTGACCTTGGCGGGTTGCGATGGGGTGGCGGCGTTGGAAGATTCGCGGCTGTCCATGGTCACAGCCGTCCACCAACACCGTCGGTGCGCTCGATGCGCACCACGTCGCCGTCCCGGCCCCCTGCCCCACCCAAACGCAGCTCAGCCGCGCCGAACAACCGGTCCACGATGTAGTACGGCGGCCGAAAGCGGTAGTTCACCAGTTGCCCATCCCCCTGCGCCCCGATCACGAACAAGGGCGGCAGCTCGCCCTGGGCGATGCTGGTCGGGAACTGGATGTAGACCTTCTCACCGTCATCAAAGGCACGCAGCGGCTTCCAGGCCGGGTTGCCACCACCGATGGCGTAGCGAAAACGCAGCTTCTCCAGCGCCAAGCCGCTCTCGATGGGGGCCGCGGCCTGGGCCGCCTGCGCCTGGCGCTGCAGGGCCAGCATCCTGTCCTTCGGGTACTCCCAGGACACCGAAGCCATCCAGGCCTTCTCGGTGGAGGTCAATTCGACCAGGTAGGTGCGCCGGTTCGTGGTGATGACCAGGTTGGTCTTGAGGTCCGAGCGGATGGGCTTGACCAGTACCTTCACGCGCAGCGTCTCACCGGTCCCGCTGGCCGTGTCGCCCACGATCCAGCGCACGGTGTCTCCGGCGGCGACCGTCACCAGCTCCTCACCGGGCTGCAGTGCGATGGCCGTCACCCGGCCCGGTGCCGCATAGACCTGGTACAGCGCCCCGTCGGTGTACGGCCAGACCTGGATGGCGTTGACATAGCCCTCGCGGGTGGGCGCCACACGGGCCTCGGCGTTGGCGCGCGCCACGCGGGCCTTTTCGTCGTTGGGCTCGGGGGTGGGTCGAGCCTCACCGCCCTTGGGCAGGGGTTTCATCTGCGCTGGCATAGGCAGCACCTCGGGCACGGCCACGACCTCGATGGGCTTGGGCGGCGCGGGCAAGGCCTGGGCCTGGATGGGCTCATCGAGCGCAATCGATGGGGGAGGCTTGCGCTGGGTTCCGCAGCCCGTGGCCAGGACGGCCAGCAGAACCAGCGGCAGCGCGCGGAAGGGATTTCGTGCATTCATGGTTTCTTTACTCCTTCGCTGGCATCGAGTTCGCGGCTCCAGGACAGGCCGTTGACGTAGATGCCCAGGGGGTTCTTGCGCAGCCGCTCTTCGGTGCGAGGGGTCTGCAGCACGATGGACAACACCGCCGTCCAGCGGTCCAGACCTGCAGCCTCGCCATTGACGTAGCGCCGCTCGGTCCAGCGCACCTGGAACGAGGAATCGCTGGCCCGCACCACGCTGTTGACCTGCACAGCCACCGACTGCTGCCCGATCCGAGAGAACGGATCGTTGCTGCGCGCGTACTCGTTGAGGACCGCCGCTCCCTTGTCCGTGGCGTAGTCATAGGCTTCGAGCCAGCTCTGCCGCACCACGATCGGATCGATGGACAGCGAACGCACACCGCCGATGAACCTCGCCAGGTGAAACGCAATCTGCGCGTCCGCCGGCTTGTAGGGCGTGGCCGCCTCGCCCACAGCCCGCACCTGTCCTGCCTGGTCCACCTCAATCACGTAAGGCGTCACGATGGACTGCGCTGAGCGCCAGACCAGACCGCCCGCCATCAGCAAGGCCAGCGACAGAGAACCAAAGGCCATCAGCCGCCAGTTCTTGGCTTGAACACGCGCACTGCCGATACGCTCGTCCCAGACCTGCCCTGCGGCCTGGTAGGGGGTGATGGGCTCGGGCGTTTCCGAGTACCGCACCCGGGGTCGTTTGAATCGCATGGAGGTTCTCCTCAAGAGTTCGAGTCATCGCGAAGGCTCGGCCCCGAGCCACTGCCCCCGTGGTCGCCCGAGCGCAGCGCATGCGCCGCTGTGGTAGCCGCGTGCGTGGCCTGCTGCCGGCGCCGCATGCGCTGTGCCCAGGCGGGTTCAGTGGCGGGTGGGGACGTACTGGCCTCGAATGCGGTGTCAGCAGCCGCAGTGGAAGTGGGTGCTGCAGCCTCGCGGACAAAGCCTGCGACGCTGTCCTTGACGGCCTTCGCACTGGAGGCAACGCGCTGACCCATGGCAGAGGCTCCAGCCTTTGCGACGCTCCTCACGCCAGCGCCAGCAGCCCGGACGCCAGTGCCGCCCGAAGCCGCGACGCCCGCCTGGTAGCCCGACTTCGCACCGCTGGCCAGAGCACTGGCAGAGCGCGCAGCCGAAGCACCGCCACCAATGGCCGCCTTGGTGGCGCCGGGTGCCATGCGTGCCCCTGCAGCCATGGCCGAGCCTGCGCCTGCCACTGCGGCGCCGCCGGCGACAGCCAGCCCGGTGGCTCCAATGGCCGTACCCACTGCAGCCCCGGCACCCAGCTGCGGGGCCCCTGAGACCAGCCCCGTCGCAATCCCCGGCCCAAAGATCCCCAAGCCCAGCATCGCCAGCGCCGCCAGCATGATCACCAGCGCACGGTCGATGGAGGGCTCCGCCCCTGCCGATGTCCTGAACTCCGCAAACAGCCCCGAGCCAATCCCAACGATAACGGCCAGCACCAACACCTTGATGCCCGAGGAGATCACGTTGCCCAGCACCTTCTCCGCCAGGAAGGCCGTCTTGTTCCACAGCGCGAACGGCACGAGTACGAAGCCCGCCAGCGTGGTCAGCTTGAACTCGATCAGCGTCACGAAGAGCTGCACCGCCAGCACGAAGAAGCTCACGATCAGGACCAGCCAAGCTAGGAACAGCACGGTGATCACATCGAGGTTCGCGAACACCTCCGGAAACCCTGTCAACTCGCTGATCTGCGCCATGATCGGTCTGCCCGCATCGATGCCTACCTTGGCCAGTTGCCCCGGCCGCAGGAACTGAGCCTGGGTCATGCCGGACCCTGATGCGGTCAACCCCAACCCTGCAAACGACTGGAAGACGATCCCGGCGAGCCGGTTGAAGTTGCCGATGATGAAAGCGAACGCCCCCACATAGAGCACCTTCTTGATCAGCCGCGCAATCACATCGTCGCCCTGCCCCGAGGCATGGCCCATGGCCCAGAACAACCCGGCCAACGTCACGTCGATCACGATCAGCGTGGCGCTCAGGAATCGCACCTCGCCACCGAGCAGGCCAAACCCCGAATCGATGTAGCGCGAGAACACGTCGAGGAAGCGGTCGATGACCGCCACGTCGTTCATGGCGCTCAGTCCTTGGGGATGTCGCTGGAGGCCGCGCTTGCGGGCGACGATGCGGGCTGGGACACAGCCGGTATATGCGCTTTCCCGCCACTCATGAAGCGCTGGCGCGTGGCCTCGGCCACTGCGTTGCACTGCGCATCACCCACCTTGGCGTGGTCAGCCTTGCACTGAGCGCGCAGCTCCCGGAGCCGATCGGGGTTGACCACCAGCGACTCGACGGACTCGATGGCAGGCCCCTTGTCGCACGCGGACACCAGCAGCGCGGCAGACATGATCAGAACGTACTTGGACTTCATGGTTGTCCCCTCCTCATTGACCATAGAAGCCGACCGGCGCCACCGTGTACGGCGTCCCCTCGCCCTGGAAGCGCCGACGCACCTCGCGCGCCCGCTCCTGCACCGCCACCTGGCGTGCCTGCTCCAGTGCCACAGCCCGGTCCTGGGTGATCTGCAGCTGTTGCGCCTGCATGGACTGCCGCGACTGCAGGGCCAGCAACTGGTTCGTCGCCTGCATGGCCTGCAGCGCACCCACGGCCGACTGGCTGCGGTTGACCAGGTCCGTGAGCGTGCGCTCGTCGCTCGCGAAGTTCTGCACCGCCTGCGACTGCACCTGAGTCGCAGTACGCAGCGCCTCCAGCGAGTTCTGCCAACGCTGGCGCGCATCCAGAGCCATCTGGTTGCCCGAGATCGAGGCGGTGTAGGCCTGCGGGTACAGCCGCCGGAACTCGCCTTCCATCTGCTGCACGTTGAACGCCAGCCCCTGCGCCTGGCGTATCAGCTGGCTGGTCGCCTCAAGCGCCGCCCGCAACTCGCCCAGCGCGCTGGAATCCAGCTTGGCCAGGTTCAGCGCATCGTTCTGCAGTTGCCGGATCTGGTTGTTGATCTGCTCCAGCGTGCGCGCCGCCGTCAGAATGTTCTGGGAGAAGTTCGATGGATCGAACACGATGCGGCCCCCAAACATCTGGGCCTGCGCGGGCACGGTCGCGCCGAGGGTCAGCGCCGCAATGGCCGCCAGTGCCACGCGCCGCAGTTGAGACTTCATCTTGCAGTTCATGAAAACCTCCTTCAGTGGTTTGAAATCGCAGGAAGCGGTGGAAACGAAGGGATGAGATCCGCAGCCCATTCCAGGCCACGATGGCGCAGCCAGGCGGCCGCGAAGTCCTGGCGGGTCGCCGAGGCCACCTCGTCGATGTCCCGCTGGTGCTCCTGAGACGAAGCCCCTGCAAACGCCAGAGCCACGGGCCCCAGCCCAAGGTCGAACACCCGGTTGCCCAAACGGGACTGGTAGTAGTAGTCGCGCTTGGGCGTGGCCTGCGCGACGATGTCGATCTGCCGGCCGTTGAGCCCGAAGCCCTCGTAGATCACCCGGATCTGCGGCTCGGTCGCCTGCGGGTTCGGCAGAAAAATCCGGCTCGCGCAGCTCTCCACGATGGCGGGCGCAATGCTGGAGCCCTGGATGTCCGCCAGCGACTGGGTGGCGAAGATGACCGACACGTTCTTCTTGCGCAGCGTCTTGAGCCACTGGCGAATGCGCGTGGCGAACACCGGGTCGTCCAGGAACAGCCAGGCCTCGTCGAGGATCAACAAGGTTGGTGCCCCATCAAAACGCCGCTCGAAACGCGCGAACAGATAGGAAAGCACGGCCAAGGTCGCCGCCTTGCTGTGCATCAGTTCTTCCATCTCGAAGCACTGAACCGACGAGGACCCCAGCCGGTCTACGTCCGCATCGAGCAGCTTGCCGTGGGCACCGCCGAGCACATAGGGCTGCAGCGCCTGACGCAGGGCATTCGACTGCAGCAGCACAGACAGTCCAGTAAGGGTGCGCTGTTCCACCGGAGCGCTGGCTAGGCTGTTGAGGGCGGACCAGACCGCATCCTTCTCGGCCGGGCCCACAGCCACACCCTCGTGGATCAACCGACCTTCGACCCACTCAGAGGCCCATGCGCGGTAGCCCTCCTGGTCGATGCGCGCCAGCGGCTGAAAAGCGATCTCGCCGTCAAGTCCTAGGTCATAGTGCTCACCGCCGAGTCCCAGGACGGTGGCCCGCATCGAGCGCCCCATGTCAAAGGCCAGGATGCGCGAGTTCGGGTAGCGCCGGAATTGCAGCGCCAGGGTGGCGAGCAGCACCGACTTGCCCATGCCAGTGGGTCCGACGACTAGGGTGTGGCCCACGTCGCCAATGTGCGTGACCAGCCGAAACGGCGTGGCGCCGTCCGTGCGCGTGACGATCAGCGGCGGCCCGTCGAGGTGCCTGTTGCGCTCTTGACCAGCCCAAACTGCCGACACCGGCATCATGTGCGCCAGGTTCAAGGTCGAGACGATGGGCTGGCGCACATTGGCGTACGCGTTCCCAGGGATCGAGGACAGCCAGGCTTCGACCGCGTTCAGGGTCTCGGGGATGGTCACGAAGCCCCGGCCCTGGATGGTCCGCTCCACCGCGCGCAGCTTCTCGTCGGCGGCGGTCGCGTCCGCATCAAGCACCGTCACCGTCGCGGTGACATAGCCAAACGCCACCTGGTCGCTGCCCAGAGCCTGCAACGCAGCATCGGCGTCTGCTGCCTTGTTGGACGCATCCGAGTCCACCAGCGGGCTCTCCTGCTGAAAGATGGTCTCGCGCAACAGCGCCACAATGTTCTTGCGCTTGGCGAACCACTGGCGGCGAAGTCGGGTCAGTCCCGTCTCTGCTTCCGCCTTGTCCAGGCAAAGAAAGCGTGTGCACCAGCGGTAGGCGAAACCCAGCCGGTTCAGGTCGTCCAGCACACCCGGCCACGTCGACGTCGGAAACCCCCGCACCGACAGCGTGCGCAGATGCATTCCTCCCAGCATCGGCGCCAGTCCACCCACCAGCGGCTCATCCGCCAACAGCGCATCCAAGTGCATCGGCACCTCCGGCACCGACACCCGATGCCGACGCGTAGACACGCAGTCGTGCAGATAGGTCAGGGTCTGCGCGTCGTCCAACCACCCGATCTCCGGCATCACGCCGTCCAGCAGGTCCAGAAAGCGCAACGACTCGGACACAAATGCCTCAAGGCGATCGCGCCAGTCCACGCCGTCGGTCTTGCTGTTCTCATAGAGCAGCTTGGCGGCGCGCGCACGGCCCTCTTCGGGTGGCAGGTAGACCAGCGTGACGTGGTAGCGGCTCTCAAAGTGGCTCGCGTCCTCTTCAAAGGCAGAACGCCGCTCTTCGTCGACCAGCCAGGACAACGGTTCAGGAAACACAGACCGCGGGTAGTCACCCGCCTCCCGGCGCTCGGCCTCCACAAACAACGCCCAGCCCGAGCCCAGGCGCCGCAGCGCATTGTTCAGCCGCGCCGAGGTGGCAATCAGTTCGCCCTGCGTCGCACTGTCCAGGTCCGGCCCCCGGAACCGCGCCGTGCGCTGGAACGCACCGTCCTTGTTCAGCACAACACCGGGCGCAACAAGTCCGGCCCAAGGCAGCCAGTCGGACAGCAACGCGGGGCGCCGCCGGTATTCAGCGAGGTTCAGCATGGGGTGTTCTCCATAACTGGCCTCAGACATCCAGCAGCACACGGTGCTTGATGTGCCGCGCAAACACCTGCATGAACTGCGCATCCATGCGAACACCCCAGACCGCCAGTGAATGCCCGGCGATCCAGAGCACCAGGCCAGGAATCCACAGTTGCAGGCCGAGGCCCACCGCGGCGGCCAGGGTGCCGTTGGTGATCGCCACCGTGCGCGGTGCGCCGCCCATCAGGATGGGCTCGGTCAGGGACCGGTGCAGCGGCACTTCAAAGCCCGGCATAGAGTCAGCGATGGTGCTGCTATTCATGCCAGCACCGCCCCACCAGCGAACGAGAAGAACGACAGAAAGAAGCTGGATGCCGCGAATGCAATAGACAGCCCGAAGACGATCTGCACCAGCTTGCGGAAGCCGCCCGACGTGTCGCCAAACGCCAGCGTCAGTCCCGTCGCAATGATGATGATCACCGCCACGATCCGGGCCACCGGCCCCTGGATGGATTCGAGGATGGACTGCAGCGGGGCTTCCCACGGCATGTTGGAGCCAGCGGCATGGGCCGGCACGGCAATGGCCAGCAGTACGGCCGCCACGGCGGCAGCCTGCCAGAGAGGTTTTACGGAAACACGGAAATGCGTCATGGCGGTTCTCCAGAGGTTGAGGAAGAGGAAGCAGGGGAAGAGGAAACCCAAGGCAGTGGCCCCAGCGTGGTGTCCAGCTGGTAGCCCTGGCTGTCGTGCCCGGTGACGCGAGCGATCTCGCGCACGCGCCTAGCCCTCCCCCGCCCCGCAATGAAAACGATCACATTCACCGCCTCGGCAATCAGCGCGCGCGGCACGGTGACGGAGACTTCCTGCACCAGTTGCTCCAGACGCGTGAGCGCGCCCAGGGCGGAGCCCGCATGCACGGTGGCGATGCCGCCAGGATGGCCCGTGCCCCAGGCCTTGAGCAGGTCCAGCGCCTCGGCGCCGCGCACCTCTCCAACCACGATGCGATCCGGCCGCAGGCGCAGGGTGGCGCGCACCAGGTCGGCCATAGTGGTCACGCCGGGCTCGGAGCGCATGCCCACGTGATCGTCCGATCGGCACTGCAGCTCCATCGTGTCTTCGAGGATCAGCACCCGGTCCCGGGTCTGGGCGATCTCGTCCAGCAGCGCATTGGCCAGCGTGGTCTTGCCGGTGCTGGTGCCGCCCGCCACCACGATGTTCAGGCGCTCGTGCACGGCGGCACGCAGGAAGGCAGCCTGGGTCTCGGACATCACGCCATCCGCCACATAGTCGGCCAGGGTCAGGATGCGCAGCGCCCGCTTGCGGATAGCGAACGAAGGCGCTCGCACCACGGGCGGCAGCACCCCCAAAAAACGTTCCCCCGTCTCTGGCAGCTCGGCCGAGAGGATGGGCAAGCCTGCATGTACCTCGGCACGCACATGCGCAGCCACCAGCCGGATGATGCGTTCGGCCAAGGGTGCGGGCAGCGCAGCGCCAGCGGGCTCTCGCCCCGAGCCCAGCCGATCCACCCACAAAGAGCCGTCCGGGTTGAGCATGACTTCGACCACCTCCGGGTCTTCGAGGGCTGCAGCGATCTCCGGTCCTAAGGCCGTGCGCAGCATGCGGACGCGCCGGTCCAGAGAAACCGCCGCATTGCTGACGCCCTCGCGGCCCGATTCCTGGTCAGGCCTGCGCGCCATCGGCACTCCCGGTTTCAGGTTCTGGATCCGGGTCCGCGCTACTGCCTGCCGGCTCGATCTCCTCGTGGACCTCCCGCACCAGGCTGCGACCGCGCTGCAGGTGGCGGGCCAGCTGCTCGATAAACTGTGCGAAACGCGCTCGCCCCTGGGCCCGGGCCGCCTCCTGGTGCCCCTCGGGCACCGGGATCGAAACCGTGAGGAAGTAGCGGACGTAGAGCGCCACGGTCTCGATCAGGATGTTCTGGTCGCGCTCCAGGCGATCAAACTGCCGGGAGAGTCGGTCCAGCCGCTTGGCCATCGCCGCTTCGCGCTGGTCGCCGCCATCGGGCGAGAGGAACGAAGAGAGTGCTGCCGCGACTATCGCGGACTTGGATACGCCTTTGTGCACGGCCAGTTGGTCCAGCCGCTTGGCGTGCGCAGGCTCGATGAAGATGTTCAGGCGGGCGCGGCTCATAGCGCAATCCCGTCGTCCGGATCCAGCGCCGCCAGCCGTGCGGTGCGCATGAGCTGCCGGTCCACGTCCTGGGGCCGCAGTGGCACATCGTCATCATCGTCCAGCAGCATCAGGTCACCGGTGGAGGGCTCCTCCTTATCGACAGGTGCCATCTCCAGCTCGGGCTTGAGCTGATGTCCGCCTTCGTCGGACCCCCTCCCCTCTCCGTCGACGATCTCCGCTTTGGTCGCCACGGGCGGAGCCAACCCACTCCAGTCATCTTCCCGCACTGCAGGCCGATCTGCATACGCCCCTGCGACCAGCACCGGCGCCTTCAACACCCTGCCCGTGAAATTGCGATCCAGGTAATAGCGCAGCTTCTTGGCCTTGATGGGAGGGTGGCCGGAGACCATCACCACCTCATCCTCAGGCGGTAGCTGCATAACCTCTCCGGGCGTGAGCAAAGGGCGTGCCGTCTCCTGGCGCGACACCATCAGGTGGCCCAGCCAAGGAGCGAGCCTGTGACCGGCATAGTTGCGCTGGGCGCGCAGCTCGGTCGCGGTACCCAGCGCCTCAGATATCCGCTTGGCCGTGCGCTCATCGTTGGTCGCGAACGCGATGCGCACATGGCAGTTGTCGAGGATCGAGTGGTTGGGTCCGTAGGCCTTGTCGATCTGGTTCAGGGATTGGGCGATCAGGAAGGCTCGCAGGCCGTAACCGGCCATGAAGGCCAGGGCCGATTCGAAGAAGTCGAGGCGCCCGAGGGCTGGAAACTCGTCGAGCATCAACAGCAGCTTGTGCCGGCGCTCGATTCCGTCCGAGCCATCCAGCGACTCGGTGAGGCGGCGGCCGACCTGGTTGAGGATCAGGCGAATCAGTGGCTTGGTGCGGCTGATGTCGGAAGGCGGCACCACGAGGTACAGCGAGACCGGGTGCTCAGCCGAGATCAGGTCGGCAATGCGCCAGTCGCAGCGAGAAGTCACCTCGGCCACTGTGGGGTCGCGGTACAGGCCCAGGAAACTCATGGCGGTGGACAGCACGCCCGAGCGTTCGTTCTCGCTTTTGTTGAGAACTTCGCGGGCGGCAGACGCCACCACGGGGTGAACACTCTCCGCCAGATGGCGCGTGGTCATCATGCGGTGCAGCGTGACCTCGAAGGGACAGGCCGGGTCGGACAGGAAATTGGCGACGCCGCGCAGGGACTTGTCTTCACTCGCATAGAGCACATGCAGGATCGCACCGACCAACAGTGCGTGGCTGGTCTTCTCCCAGTGGTTGCGCCGCTCCAGCGCCCCTTCGGGATCCACCAGGATGTCAGCGATGTTCTGCACGTCGCGGACTTCATGGTCGCCGCGGCGGACTTCGAGCAGAGGGTTGTAGGCGGCCGACTTCGCGTCGGTGGGGTTGAAGAGCAGACAGTGCGAGAAACGTGACCGCCAGCCTGCGGTGAGGTTCCAGTTCTCACCCTTGATGTCGTGGATCACGGTGGAGCCAGGCCAGGAGAGCAGCGTGGGCACCACCAGCCCGACGCCCTTGCCCGAACGGGTGGGCGCGAAAGCTATCACGTGCTCCGGGCCTTCGTGGCGAAGGTAGGACTCCCCCTTGCCGGGAGCCTTACCTAGGAAAACCCCGGCAGGGTCCGTCAGGCCAGCCTTTGCGATCTCGTCCTGCTCAGCCCAGCGTGCAGAGCCATAGGTTGTGACCTGCCCGACCATCCGCGCACGCCACACGGCCAACGCAATGGCAGCTCCCGTGGCAAACATCCCGCTCGATGCCGCGATGATTCCGCCTCGCTCGAAGATCTCCGGTGCATAGGCGTCGTAGAAGTACCACCACTCGAACACCTTCCACGGCTCGTAGAGGGGGATGCCGAAAACATCGAACAATTCAGGGCCGAGCCTGGACTGGTAGCCCAGCGCATTTGCAGTCCACTGTGTGGCTGCCCACACGCCACCCAGTGCGACACCCAGCACAAGGAAAATTTGTCCGAACAGGATGCCGGTCGATACAGTCGGCATAAGGGGCCACCTCCTTGGCGTATGGATTCCAGCAAGCACGCTCCAATACGGCACGCAGGCATAGAGTCTGGAATCGAAACGCTGTGGATCACACCCGCTGGAGCGTGAAGCGGCGTACGCTGGCGGGATAGTTGGTTCGCGACTATTGGCGACTCTCGGCGCAAGCCGCCAAGCGGACAGAGCTTCGCAGCAGATGCGAGCTAAGTCCAAAGCCAATATTGCGAGTTGCCGGTGTGGGAGAGCCCATCACCGTAACTCTCATTGCAAAGATGTAGCGTGAGTAACGAACCGATGCAGAACTGACCGAGAGGCCGACTTCAAGGACTTGTGAACCACGTAAGTGGTGAAGTGGATTGGCTCAGCAAGTCGAACCACCACTATGTCTTCGCGATTCAGCGTTCGCATGTGATCTGCTCCGGCAATTCCCACACCCAGGCCGGCTGCCACTCGGGTGAGATAGCCGGTCAACGTACGTGCCTCGGCAACTGGCGTATGAGAAACAGAATACTGCTGAAGTACATTTCTCACCTGCTGGCACAGCCCCGGATGAGAGGCCGCTTGGCAAGCAATTGCGGGAAACCGAAGGAGTTCCGCGAGAGAAAGCACTTGATGCCCAGCAAGCTCATGCGTCGGCGACAGGATCGCCACACCCGGACTAACCCAAGCAGGCTGTTGAGAAATGGTGTCGTCATGCGGTAGGCCGAAAGAAAACCCCACGTCAAGCTCCTCACTTCGCAGAGCGGTGAGCAATTCCACTGCACCCATTTCTGTGAGTTCCAAAGGAACGTCTGGAGAAATTGTCCGCCAGCGGGCCAGACACTCTGCCAGTTTCGGTTGCGAGTAGCTTTCATCCACACCTATGCGCAATGGCTCTCGGTAGCGCGCATCCGTCTCGCGCACAACGCGTTTCGCGCGCTCCAAGCGTATGACAAGCCTACGTGCATGATCGAGCAGTTTGTCTCCTGCGGGGGTGAGTTCGAGCCGACGAGGCCTACGGACAAAAAGAACTACACCCAAGCGCTCTTCCAAATCACGGATGGCGCGCGATAGAGGCGTTTGGTCGATATGAACACGTTCTGCCGCTCTACGAAAATTCAGCTCTTCAGCAACCGCGATGAAATAGAGCAAATGTCGGATATCCATCGTCTTACTCCGTCAGTACGCGCTAACAGCGCATATCCAATCTGCGGCTTATATCGCTTAAGAGAAACCTATCGGTGATCTTTCGATATTTTTTTGGCGAAGTTGACATCGAAGTAGTCTCGCCAGGCGACGATGCAATCACCTTCCACCTCAAAGATACCCATCACCTTCACTGCGACGATCGCGCTCCCGTCTGAGCGTACGAAGCGATCCAGTCGCTCGGTTAGAACCAGGTTCCCATCCGCAGCGATGGCAAGCATGTCGAAATGGACGGCAGCTATGTCCGGCGATCTGCCGGGCCGCTCTAGAAAGGCAATGGCCTCTTCAATGCCCGTAGTAATCGATACGCCTTCATTGACCCAGACGGTTCGGTGAGTGAACCATCGCCGAATTGCGGCTTTGCCGTTGTCAACAGAGAAGGCGGCGCTGAAGGCGGTGACAGTTTCGAGGGGTGTTGGATTTTTTTTGCCCTTTGCCTTGCTAAATGTGTCGCACGTCTGAGACCAGGCACACGTGGAGAGCAATACGGCGGCGATTGCTAGCGCATACTTCATTTGAAAGATCTCTAAGTGGTTTTGGAGTGCAATGGGATAGGTGGGGTTACAGCAGCTGCCCGCCCGACACATCAAACGATGTGCCATTGGCCCAGGCCAAGTCGCTGGAAAGAATGGCCGCAACGGCTCGCCCGATGTCATCCGGTTGGCCCACACGGCCTAGTGCGATGCCCTGGGCCACATAGGCATTGATCCCCTCGTTGTCACGCACCGCCCCCCCCATGAAGTCGGTCGCGATAGCACCCGGTGCAATCGCGTTCACCCGGATGCGACGCTCGCCCAGTTCGACCGCCATGTAGCGAGTCAATACTTCGACGGCAGCCTTCACCGCTGCGTAAACGCTGTAGCCGGGTAGTGTGAAACGCGTGAAGCCCGTGGACATATTCAGGATGCTGCCGCCGTCTTCGAGAAGGGGCAGCAACCGTTGCGTCAGGAACAGCGGTGCGCGCAGATGAGCGTCAACCAGGGCATCGAACTGTGCTTCCGTCGTATCGGTAAAGGGGGCGTGCAAACCAATGCCAGCGTTATTGACGAGGTAGTCGAAGCGCGCATGTTGAAAGTGCTCTTGCAATGCAACGCTCACGGCTTCGCCGAACTGGGCAAAGGAGGTGGTGTCTGCGACATCCAGCCGGAGCATCACCGCCTTGCCGCCCTTTGCCTCGATCTCTCGTTGAAGCGCCTCAGCTTCATTCTGGCCGGTGCGATAGGTTCCGATAATGCCGACACCTCGTTCGGCCAGATGGAGGGCCATGTTGCGGCCAAGCCCACGGCTTGCGCCGGTAATCAGAGCAATTTTTGTAGTCATCAATGACCTCACTTCATTTGCGTGCTTGAAATGGCGGACATCGCCAAGAGCGCACAATTTATGGCGAAGCGCCTTTCAGGGCTTGCCCGATGCACTTGTTCTTTTGCACGATCGACTCAACCACTGACATACCCGCCGAGCCACCCATGGAAACCCACCTTTCGAGCCCACTGGAAACTGTGTTGCACAGCATCCGACCCGGTACCTTGAGATCAAGCATTCCCCGCATGGAGCTGCATGTTGATCAAGGGCAAGAAGGCGAGAACGCTTGCCAGTACCGCGCCATGGCCTGCTTCGTCCTGCAAGGAAGCAAGCGCGTCTCCTTCAGTGACAAGGTGCTGCGTTACGAGGCGGGCCACTATCTGGTAAGTGCGCTGGATTTGCCGCTCATGGGGCAGGTTTACAGCGATGCGCGCCGACGGCCCTACGTAGCTCTGACGCTGGTACTGGACCCTGTGCTGCTCAATGAGTTGATCCTGTCCATGCCTGCCCCGCGCGACGGCAAAAGCAGCGAGTTTGGGCTATCGACCGCACCCATGACTCGGGAGCTTGAAGATGTCTTGGCCCGTGCCTTGGCGCTAATGGATCGGCCTCAGGACATCCCCGTCCTGGCTCCGCTGGTGGAGCGAGAGTTGCTGTACCGATTGTTGTCGGGCCCCCACGGAACGCTGTTGCGCCAGATTGCCAGTGCGAAAGGACCGCTGCCGAAGGTCCGAAAGGCCATCGGCTGGATTGGCCAGAACTTCAACCGGCCCATCAAGATCGATGACGTCGGTGCAGCATGCGGGATGAGCCGTGCGAGTCTGAATCGAAGCTTTCGGGAAATCACAGGCCTCAGCCCGTTGCAGTATCAGAAGCAGCTTCGGCTACTCGAGGCTCGCCGCCTGCTGATCGGCGGCGAGCACAACGTGTCCGGCGCGGCTTTCTCTGTTGGATACGAGAGTTCATCGCAGTTCAGCCGTGACTACCTGAGGCACTTCGAAGTCAGCCCCAGCCAGGACCTGCGACGCGCTACGCATGTTAACTCTGGTCCTTAAAACTCGTCATTGGCCTATTACGTTGAATTCTGCAAACAGCTCCAATTGGCGAGTTTGAGCCGCAATTGCATTGCGCTCTTTAACATGTCCATAGCCTTTGATGCTCTGAGGAAGCTTCGCCAACGCGACCGCCGTTTTTAGTCGGTCTGCGGTCAGCTCACGCACCACGGATCGGACCAGAGCCTCGAATTCGTGAACAGCCGCACGTTCTGCCCGGCGTTCACTCGTATAGCCGAAGATGTCGAAAGGCGTGCCGCGCAGCCGCTTGGCACACGCCAACCACTTGAAGGCGCTACCAATCCAGGGGCCGTAGGCGCGCTTCACGAGATGACCGTTTTGGTCCCTGCGGGACAGCACCGGTGGCGCCAGGTGGAAGCGCAGTTGGAAATCACCCTCAAATTGAGCGGCCACCCGATCAAAGAAGCCCGTCTCCACGTACAGCCGCGCGACCTCATATTCATCCTTGTAGGCCATCAACTTATATAAGCTCACCGCCACTTCGCGCGACAGGCGATCACCGCCAACACGCTCACGTTCGACGGAGGCAATCTCACGCACGAAGGCTTCATAGCGCGCGGCGTATGCGGGATCCTGGTACTTCGTGAGCCTGCCGACACGATCTTCCACGAGGCGTTGCAAAGAGGGCAAACGCTCGGGCATCATCACCACAGACATGGGGCGGCCCAGGCCAGCAGCGCGCAGCACAGCTGGCTCATCCAGAACCGCTTGCCGCCCCCAGGCAAACGCAGCCTTGTTCATCGCTACCGCAGCGCCGTTGAGTTCAATCGCTCGCAGTAGAGACGGCTCCTGTAGCGGAATCAAGCCCTTCTGCCATGCGTAGCCGAGCAGGAACACGTTGGTCGCCACAGCGTCACCCATAAGAGCGGTCGCAATGGAGGTGGCAGCCAGTGCTCCAGTTTCTTGCGTGGTGTCCCGCACCCGTTGCAGCATCGCGTCCGCAGACGTGGACCACTCCGGGTCCAGAGCAAAGGCACCTGTCGGTGCGACGTCCGTATTCATGACGGCCCGGGTACGGCCGGGTGCCATCGTGAGCAAGGCATCTTTGCCGGCAGCGACCATGAGATCGCAGCCGAGCACCACATCGGCCTGCTGGGCCGGTACACGCGCAGCGGTTACCTCGTCCGGACTGGCGCACAGCCGAACATGCGACATCACCGCACCGCCCTTTTGCGCGAGACCGGCCATGTCCAGTACAAGTACACCCTTGCCTTCGAGGTGAGCTGCCATGCCGATCAGCGCACCGATGGTCACAACGCCGGTACCGCCCACGCCGGTGACGACGATGTTGCACGCCCCGACCAACGGCAACAATGTCGGCGATGGCATATCTGTCGGAGGCAAAATCGCCATCTTGGCGGCCTTCCGCAGCGTCCCACCTTCTACAGTGACAAAGCTTGGGCAGAAGCCTTTGACACAGGAATAGTCCTTGTTGCACGAGCTCTGGTCGATCGCTCGCTTGCGGCCCAGCGGCGTCTCCAGCGGCATGATCGAAACGCAGTTGGACTGCACGCCACAGTCGCCACATCCTTCACAGACCTCCTCGTTAATGACAACACGACGGGCCGGGTCTACAAGCTTTCCGCGCTTGCGCCGACGCCGCTTCTCGGCCGCGCAAGTCTGTGCATAGACGATTGCCGTCACGCCACGCTGGTCGCGCAAGCTCTTTTGCACGGCGTCGAGTTCGTCACGGTGGTTGACCACGACACCTGGCGGCAGGTCTGCGAGGTCTTTGTATTCCTCCGGTTCATCGGTGACCAAATGGACGCGTTCGATTCCCTCCGCCATGAGCTGCTGAAGGATCTGCGATACCGACAGCGCTCCTTCGACAGGCTGCCCGCCCGTCATTGCGACCGCATCGTTGACCAGGACCTTGTAGGTGACATTGATGCCTGCTGCCTTGGCCGCTCGAATTGCCAGCGACCCGGAGTGGGTGTAGGTGCCATCACCGAGATTGACGAAAACATGTTCCGTGGTCGTAAAGGGTGACTGGCCGATCCAGGTGGCACCTTCACCCCCCATCTGGGAGAAAGTGGCTGTGCGGCGGTCCATCCACTGGGCCATGAAGTGGCAGCCGATGCCAGCTAGCGCCCGCGAGCCCTCAGGCACCTTGGTGCTTGTGTTGTGTGGGCAGCCAGAGCAGAAGTACGGAATTCGCTGCTGGGCCTCCGGTACGGCCAAGAGGGACGCTCCCAGAGTCTGCTTATCGGTCAGTCGCTGCAGTCCGCACTGCGCAAGCTGGGCGACATCGAAGACCTGCACGATTCGCGCGCGGATGATGGCAGCGATCGCGGTGGGGGTCAGGTCCCCATCCTGCGGCAGCAGCGGTCCGCCTGCCGCGTCAAACTTGCCGACGACTCGCGGACGCCGCCCCTGTGGCGCGTGGTACAGCTGGTCCTTGATCTGGTCCTCGATGACGGGTCGTTTTTCTTCAACCACCAGTATCTCGTCCAGCCCTTGCGCAAACTCGCTGACACACTGTGGCTCCAGCGGCCACGGCATGCCAATCTTGAGCAATCGCAGCCCTAGCACCTGTGCGCGTACCTCGTCGATGCCGAGCATGGCCAGTGCCTCACGAACGTCAAGGTAGCTCTTGCCTGCAGTCACGATGCCCAGCTTCGCGCCTGACGCTTCCCAAGGCTGACGGTTCAGCCGGTTCAATCTGGCGTACTCCAGCACTGCGGGCATCCGCTCGCGCACCAACCGGCGCTCCTGCTCCAGCGGCGGGTCGGGCCAGCGAATGTGAAGTCCTTCGGACGATACCGCGTCGGCGTCCGGCAGCCGGATCTCCAACGACATTGGATCGATGTCGAATGAAGTCGAGGTCTCGATGGTGTCACTGACGGCCTTGAACCCGACCCAGCACCCCGAATGGCGGGACATCGCGAAGCCATGCAGGCCGAACTCGATGAATTCCCGCACGCCACTCGGGTAGAGAACCGGAATCATCGCTGCGATAAGCGCGTGTTCACTCTGGTGCGGCAAACTCGACGATTTGCACAGATGGTCATCACCAGCTACAACGAGTACGCCACCGTGCTTCGAGCAGCCAGCGATGTTGCCATGCTTGAACGCATCGCCGCTGCGATCCACGCCCGGCCCCTTGCCATACCAGAGGGAGAAAACACCATCGACGGTAGCGTTCTCGTCGAAATTCACCATCTGCGTTCCCCACACCGATGTGGCTGCCAGCTCCTCATTGAGCCCGGGGACGAACTTGATGCCATGCGCGTCGAGATGCTTGGCGGCCGACCACAACTCCTGGTCGACGGCCCCAAGCGGCGAGCCTCGATAGCCGGACACGAAGCCTCCGGTGTTCAGGCCTGCGGCAGTGTCGCGCTGCTTTTGTGCCAGCAACAGCCGTACGAGCGCCTGTGTTCCCGTCATATACACGCGGCCAGATTGCAGTGTGTACTTGTCTTGGAGGGTAACTGGCGAACGGGAGGAAATATTCATCTTCAGGTCTCAAAGTGTCTTGTGGTCTTGTGGTCTTGGCGGAAAGGCGGATGGCGCGGTGATCGCAGGCAACGTCCACACGTCGCGATAAAGTGGGCTGCGGCGTCACGCAGGCCTGGGCTGCAGTAACCAAAGGCGGGCCATTCGTGCAGCAGGCGGTGAAAGGCAAGTTCACATCCCAGTGGCGCCATTCCGACGTCGATGCACCAATAAGGCCCAGAAGCGAAAGCCACGGGGCTCTGGGTTACCGTGAAAGGTCGATTTGGTCCGGGTGCTCGTAGCGGTGGCTGTCCTTATTGGCGGCCGCGGTCAGGCCAAGCACCGGGCATTCGCGTCGGCACATCTGTCCGACCAGCGCCAAGCCACTGCCAGGCGCACGGCACGCGGTGTACTGGACCGGGCTCTCAAAGGACCGCAGCTCTGATTCGCCTGTTTCTCTTTCAATGTCCATCGGGAACCGTTTGGGGGGCAGGCATTGTCGATATTCCCTGTACCACCGCCGCCGCTTCCTGCGAGCGCATAGCGCGCAGATAGGCGTCCCGCTGCTGCAGACGCTCCCAGTACGCTGACACTGCAGGTGTGAATCGCTCGGCCAACCCGAGGTACTGCGCCAACATCAGTGCATAGCCCACGGAGACATCGGCGGCGGTAAAGCGCTCTGCACACAGGTATTCGTGATCGGCCAGCCGTGGTTCGAGCGTCCGCAACCTGGCCAGGAACCACTTCGCGTAGTCCTCGGCGACCCCTGGTTGCCTGCGTGACGGAGGCTCGAAGCGCGAATAGCGGAGCACGAGTGTTTGCGGGAATGTGAGCGTGGCCTCACCGAAATGCAGGTAGTTGAGGTAGGCGCCGAAATCGCGTTCGGATGGCAAGACTTGCAGCGGAGTCGGCGCGGCTCGCGCGCACAGGTACTGACAGATCGCAGCCGATTCCGTCATGTGCGTTGAGTCGTCCATGAGCAGCGGAATCGTGCCCAGAGGGTTGATGCCGAGGTACTCGCGGGCATGCATACGTGGCGGGAAGGGCAGCATCACCAGCTGGTATTCCAGTTGGAGTTCCTCCAGCATCCACAGCGGACGGAATGACCTTGCGCTCATGCAGTGGTACAGGATGATCATCGTGAAGCTCGCTTTGCAAGAAGGGCGCGGGTAACGCGCGAATGTGTTGTGTGCCCCACCGTGGCGCTGATCCAGGCCGAGTGATCCACCAATCGTTGGAGGTCGATGCCCGTCTGGGCGCCCAGACCGTGGAGCATTCGACCAACTCGACACCATCGGCCACCTGATCGCCCGCAGCGCAATGGAAGGCGTTGACGAGACCCCGGGCAGGCGCCACTAACGTGTTCCATCTTCATTGCCTCCACCACCAGCAGCGGCGCGCCGTTGTCGTGCATGAGCATCACTACCGATGCCTGGGGGATGCCCTGGAAATCAGCCGAGCGCGGGTTGGGTTTACAAGGGACGATTTGCAAAGTGCTCCTCAGTATTTGCCTGGATGCCTGGGGGGTAGCTTAGACAGCCCGCACAGGCAGCCTCGCCAAGTTCTTTGCAAATCCTGCCAATGGGTTGGATAATTTGACCATGAAGCCCGCTGCCGCAGTTACGCCGATCGCGTTCGCTGATTCGATCATTCGTGCTTACAAGCGCTACGGAGTAGATCCACAACACGCTTTGCGCGCCGCACAAATACAGCCATCAATCCTGGCGCGACCCGAGGGGCGTATAACCGCCGATCAGCTGGAGGCCCTTACCGATATCGCAATGCGAGAGCTAGATGACGAGGCGCTCGGTTGGTTTTCTCGGCGCCTGCCCTGGGGCACCAACGGCATGTTGTGTCGCGCAGCACTGCCGTCGGCCAACTTGCGAGTGGCGTTGTCGCGCTGGTGCCGCCACTACGCGATGCTGATCAACGACGTCCGTCTCGAATTTCGTGTCGAGGCAGGCGTGGCCCAACTGAACGTCTATGAACAAGTGGACCTGGGACTTCAGCGAGAATTTTGCTTGGTAAGCACCTTGCGCAATATTCATGGCTTTGCCTGCTGGCTGATCGATTCGCGCATTCCGCTGGCAAGTGCAACGTTTCCGTTTCCTGAGCCTGTGCACTCCAAGGCCTACGACCTGATGTTTCGCGCGCCCGTGGCTTTTGCAGAGCACCACACAGGCTTCAGCTTTGATGCTGAGTACCTGAAACTTCCCATTCGCCGGGACGATCGCGACTTGCGCCAAATGTTGCTACGCCCCCTGCCACTGATCGTGCTGCAGTACCGGCGCGACCGGTTGCTGTCGCAGCGCCTTCGTGACCTGCTGCGCACCCGCAGCCTTGAGCTGTCGAATGCCGACGCATTGGCGTTCGAACTCAATCTGTCGACACGCAGCCTGTATCGGCATTTGGCGGAGGAGGGTGCCTCGCTGCAGCGCATTAAGGACGAAGTGCGACGGGAGGTAGCCACCCATCTCTTGACCCGATCACACAAATCGCTCAAGCAGGTGGCCGCCGCAGCAGGATTCAGCAATGAGGCAAGTTTCAACCGAGCATTTCGGCAGTGGACTGGCCATAGCCCTGGCGAGTACCGGCAATCCATGAGTGGCGGATAGAGCGAGCGAGGCCCGTTGAGGGCCTGACACAAATTGGAAGTACTTTGGCACTCATTGTTGTGATCATGGCGTTTACTCCGAAGGAGAAAAACCATGCGGCAAAGGAGACGCACAATGATTCAAGTGCCAGGACTCATGTTCGAACTTGGTGAAACCATCGCGAGTGCTGCGCGAAACGGTCCGCCACTTCGCCGCCAAAGAAATTGCAACCCACGCCGCCGCCATCGACCACGACAACCTCTTCCCCTCGGATCTGTGGAAGAAGCTCGGTGACCTGGGGCTGCATGGCATCACGGTCAGCGAGGAATACGGAGGCACGGCCTTGGGGTACTTGGCGCATATCGTCGCCCTGGAGGAGATTTCGCGCGCCTCGGCATCCGTGGGCCTCTACTACGCGGCCCACTCCAACCTTTGCATCAATCAACTACGTCGCAACGGCACAGCCGCACAGAAAGAACGTTACTTGCCCCACCTGGTCAGTGGTGAGCACGTGGGTGCATTGGCGATGAGTGATCTCAACGCAGGCTCGGATGTCGTGTGCATGAAGCTTCGTGCCGATAAGCTGGGGATCACTATCTGCTCAACGGCTCGAAGATGTGACTCACCAACGGGGGGGCGCCGAGACGCGAGTGGTCTATGCAAAGACCGACCCGGATGCGGGGCCGAAGAGCATTACCGCGTTCATCCTGGAGAGGGGTTTCAAGGGCCTTCCGAGGATTGCGAGGTGCCTGAGGAAAGCGTCCTCAGCGGTGTCACCAATGGAGTCAAGGTGCTGATGAGGGGGCTGGACTACGAGCGAGCGTTCTGACCGGCGGGCCGCTGGGGATCATGGCCGCCTGCATGGATGTCATACTGCCGTACGCTCACGATCGCAAGCAATTCGGCCATAGCACAGGCGAATTCCAACTCATCTGTTGATTTCCACGCAAACCTAACCCACCATTTCCATCTCGATCTGACCCACCCTGGTTCGTGAGCTTCACGCTCACGTTGTGGATAAGTTCTTGGTCGCCTTCTCCTTCTTGGTGGTCTGTGGTGGTTGCTGTGCGGAGCTGTTCTTGAACCTGTAGCTGTCGTTGCCGGTTTCCAGAATATGGCAGTGATGCGTGAGTCGGTCCAGCAGTGCCGTGGTCATCTTGGCATCCCCGAACACACTGGCCCATTCGCTGAAGCTCAGGTTGGTGGTGATCACAACGCTGGTGCGCTCGTACAGCTTGGACAGCAGGTGGAACAGCAAGGCTCCTCCTGACGTGCTGAATGGCAGGTAGCCCAGTTCATCCAGGATCACCAGATCGGCATAGGCCAACCGGTGGGCCAACTGTCCGGGCTTGCCGTTGGCCTTCTCCTCTTCCAGTGCATTGACCAGCTCCACCGTGGAGAAGAACCGCACCCTGCGGTGATGGTGCTCAATGGCTTGCACCCCGAGGGCTGTGGCGATGTGGGTCTTGCCCGTACCCGGGCCACCCACCAGCACCACGTTGTTGGCGTTCTCCAAGAATTCGCAGCGGTGCAGCTGGCGTACCAGTGCCTCGTTCACCTCACTGTGGCCGAAGTCAAACCCAGCCAGGTCCCGGTACGCCGGGAACCTGGCCACCTTCAATTGGTAGGCCACCGAGCGCACCTCCCGCTCGGCGGTCTCGGCCTTGAGCAGTTGGGACAGGATGGGCTGCGCTGCGTCGAAGGCCGGCGCACCTTGCTCAGCCAGTTCCGCAACCGCCTGGGCCATGCCGTGCATCTTGAGCTCGCGCAGCATGATCACGATGGAAGCGATGGCAGGGTCATGACGCATAGCGCACCTCCCTCAATTGGTCATAGCGAAGCACGTTGGCCTGGGGTTCTACCGCCAGCTTGAGGGCCTGGGGCGATGTGACCGGTGCTGGGGCGGGCTTGCCGTCCAGCAGGCGGTGGAGCACGTTCAGGATGTGGGTCTTGCTGGCAGCCCCTGACTCCAGAGCCAGTTCCACTGCGGCGAGCACAGCTTGTTCGTCGTGGTGCAGCACCAGAGCCAGAACCTCCACCATCTCTCGGTCGCCGCCTGGCTGCTTCAAGAGAGCGGCCTGCAGGCGCTTGAAGGCCACTGGCAGTTCCAGGAAGGGAGCGCCATTGCGCAATGCCCCGGGCTTGCGCTGCAGCACCGCCAGGTAGTGGCGCCAGTCATAGACGGTCTGCCCAGCGCCATGGTGGTTGCGCTCGATCAGGCGCTGGTGTTCACAGATGATCTGGCCTTCGGCAGCGACCACCAGGCGGTCCGCGTAGACCCGCAGGCTCACAGGCCGGTTGGCATACGGCGCTGGCACGCTGTAGCGATTGCGCTCGAAGTGGATCAGGCAGGTGGGCGAGACGCGCTTGGTGTGTTCCACAAAGCCATCGAAGGGCCGAGGCATCGGCATCAAGGTTGCCTTCTCTTGAGCCCAGACATCCGCGACGGAGCCAGCCAGCTTGCCATGCTCGATCTCGTGCCACAGGGCCACACAGCGCTCCTCAAGCCAGGCATTCAGATCGGGCAGGCTCGGGAATGGCGGCACCACCTGCCACAGGCGATGGCGGGCGTCGCGCACGTTCTTCTCCACCTGGCCCTTCTCCCAGCCCGAGGCCGGGTTGCAGAACTCGGCCTCGAACAGGAAGTGACTCACCATGGCCGCAAAGCGCGCATTGACGTCGCGCTTCTTGCCACGGCGCACGCGGTCTACGGCGGTGCGCATGTTGTCGTAGATGCCTCGGCGGGGCACACCGCCCAGCACGACGAACGCATGGTTGTGGGCATCGAACAGCATCTCGTGCGTCTGCAGAAGATAGGCACGCAGGTAGAACGCCCGGCTGTGGCTGAGTTTGAAGTGAGCCACCTGCAGCTTGGTGCGCACACCTGCGAGCACTGCCCAGTCCTCGCTCCAGTCGAATTGGAACGCCTCGCCGGGGCCGAAGGCCAACGGCACAAAGGTGCCGCGGCCGGTGGTCTGCTGGGCCACCAGGCGTTGTTCTTGCCAGAGACGGGCAAAGGCCGCTACGCGGTTGTAGGAGCCGGTATAGCCCAGCGCCTGCAGATCGGCGTACATCTGCTTGACGGTGCGCCGCTGCTTGCGGGATCGGCCGGCCTCCGTCTTGAGCCAGCCCGAGAGCTTCGATGCGAAGGGGTCGAGCTTGGAAGGACTGACCCGCTTGGCGTAGTGCGGCTCGGCCTCGCCTGCTCGTAGGTACTTGCGGATGGTGTTGCGCGAGAGGCCCGTGCGGCGGGCGATCTCCCTGATGGACAGCTGCTCTCGCAGGGCCCAGCGCCTGATGACACTCAGTGTTGCCACGTCTATCACTCCTGGTCTCCTGCTGCTCAACAAAGCAGCAGGTTAGGGTTAGTACGTGGGTCAGGTTTGGATGGAAATCCTGGGGGTTAGTGGGTCACTTCTGCGTGGAAATCAACAACCTCCAACTCAAATGCGGCAGAGGCACCCCAAGAAGAGCCTCCTCGGAAGCAACTGCGAGACTTGACCGACTCGGCGCAGCAGATTGAGAGGCGATGTTCGCCTCGTCATCCACGCCGACACCTACGCCTCGAAGACGGCGTTCAGCAAAGAAGGCCTCCTCCGCCAGAATCGATTCTTCCTGCAGCGCCTCAATAAGGTCCAGATAGGCTTCTTGCGCTTCTCGGCGAGGTCACTCAACGTGGACTGGCAAAAGCAAGTCGTTGATGGAATGGCTTTCAAGTCGGAGCGTGCTGTCGCCAACCCCACATTGACCATAAGCCAGCCGGTTTTGCACAAGTACAAACGCCTTGGAGCATGAGTCTGGCCATGGAGCGCCAAAGGCAGGGCGCCGTGCCTCAGGAAGGTTGCTGCGGGCACGATTGGACACGCGGGATTGAGTTCGCAGTCGAATTCTGCGATTCATGGCGCAGAGCACAGTAGAGAGGCCAGCGAAAAGGAGGCGGAAGAGCCGGCACGGAACCGCCCGCTGCGAGTCGTCGAATTCGAGACGATTAGGCAAGGCAATGATCCGATTGGGTGCATCCGAGATTGCGTACTGACATATCGTCTGTGACACCAGCCGAGCACCGGCTTCTCTTTTAGACGCCCACATCCATTGCAAAACACCGTGATAAGTCAGATCTCCCTCATTCCCTGCGCCAGCAGCAGCCTTGGCCACACGTGGCTTGCAGCTCACTCAACCCGGTATTCACTTTAATGGCGTGGAGGAGCGTAGCGACCAAATCCATACGAGACCAGCCCATCAACCTCGCTTGATTTTTGCTATTAGAACGAGACCAGTGCCGCCGAGCGAGATGTGAATTCAGCACGGTCGGTACGGCTGCTTCCCCTCATGCTTTGGTAGTTCCAAAGGTCTCACACTTTCCAATCAACACTATCTGCGTGCGTGGCGATCGCGTCAGGCAATGCTGCGCTGTCAATCACCACAAGCAAGTATTCAATGGTTAGCTAAGGAGAGCCTATGGACCAGATACAGGCGATGCGAATATTTGTGCGAGTGGTGGAGGCTGGCACATTCACGAAGGCAGCAGGCTCACTGAGCCTGCCGAAGGCGACGGTCACCAAGCATGTGCAGGGGCTGGAGGAGCGGCTGCGTGTAAAACTACTCAACCGCACCACGCGCCGTGTCACCGTGACCCCCGACGGCGCCTCCTACTATGAGCGCACGATACGCCTCTTGATTGACCTCGACGACATTGAAGCGAGCATGACCACCGCCCGCTCGAACCCACGCGGGCGGCTGCGCGTAGACGTGGGCGCATCCACAGCGCAGCTGCTCATACTGCCGAACATCGGAGAGTTTCATACACGCTTTCCCGACATCCAGGTGGACCTGGGCGTGAGCGATCGCATGGTGGACCTGATCAGCGACAACGTGGATTGCGTGATCCGCGGCGGCGAGCTGACCGACCAGTCTTTGGTGGCGCGACGCATCGGAAATTTCGAGTTCATCACCGTAGCATCGCCCGAGTACCTGGCGCGCTACGGCACACCGACGCATCCACTGGCGATCGAAGAAAACCACAACATCGTGGTCTATTTCTCGCCAAAGACCGGGCGCCACTATCCCCTGGAATTCCGAAAGGGCGAGGAGTCGATCAGCATCAGTGGGCCCTATAAAGTTAGCGTCAATGAAAGCAATGCCTATGTGACGGCGGCCGTCTCGGGCCTGGGCATCGCCCAGATCACAAGCGATCAAGCCATGCACCACCTCGAGAACAAGACACTGGTGCGCATTCTTCCCGAGTGGACTCAACCTCTGCTGCCGATCTACGTGGTGTATCCGCCGAACCGCCACCTGAGCGCCAAGGTACGCGCGTTTGTGGACTGGACGGCAGAACTGACGCAGCGTAGCCCCCACCTGCAGCGCGCTACTTGAACGGTGCGTGGCCGAACCATCGGCCTGCCCGCTGCCCAAAGGAGTGTAGATACGGCGGTATCCGAAGGATGAGGGCTTTTTGGTCCGCTCGGACACGACCTAACGAGAACCAGTGCTCGCGATCGCGTAAGAGGACAGCAGGCAGGTCTGCTGGGACTCGTTCCCTTGGTGGAGTCGCGTTGCAGCCGACCCCTGGCACGGCGCTGGCATCGCCTGCCGATCCGCCCGCCCCCCCCGCTCACGTCCTTTTGGAGCAGCTCAGGTCCGTTCGATGCCCGCGAAGGTGCGCAGGACCTCGGCCGCATGGGCGGTAGGGTCGTACGGCGGGTTTCCGATGCCGTGTGAGGTAGGTTCCGTGGTGACGGAGTTCCAGAGCCGGTCGTGATTGCCTGCGGCGAAGTCGAGAAGGGCGTTGCGGACAAAGGTGTCCCGGCTGGCTTGCTCGTCGCTTTGTCCGGGGCGTTGCTGGCCAACGATGCCGTACATCTCGGTGCCGTGTACCGCGTGCGCACCCTCGACAGGGCCCACGGTGAGTAGGCGGGCGTTTCCGCCAGCGGCGGCGTGGGCGAGCGCCGCACGGGCGGCGGGAAGGGTGAAAAAATAATCCGTGAAGAGTGCCCCGCGGACCTCGACCGGAGTGCGACCGTTGACGTCGTAGGCGGCAACGATGCGCCGGGCGCGGCTGCGGGGGATGCGCGACTTCTTGACGAGCTCGTCGACCAAGTTGTCGATGCTGCCCGGGTCGAATTTTTGGGACGCGTTAAGGACCCACCAGTCCGCCTCGTTCGTCGCCGTGCTGAAGAGGACGTCGACGTCGCGGTGACGCCCGGATGCGAGGACACACAGCGGCGTCTCGGCGAGAACGGCCCCGGTCTGAAAGTGGTCGTTCACGATGCCGATCGTCGTGTTGTCGATGCCGTGTCGGTCGCCGATGTCGCGCGGACTCACCTTGATGAGTGTCTCGGCGAGGAGCTTCGCATCCAGAGTGAGCAGTTGTTCAGGATCGTCCGCAATGCCGAGTTCGGTGAGGAGCGTGATCGCGAGTTCTTCAGCCCACCAGGCCGGAACGATCCGGGATGCTCCACCGGAGAACGCGGCGAGGCGCTGGTAGAGGCCGTCGGCGGCCGGCGCGGCAAGGAGCGCAATCGTGGAGTAAGCGCCGGCGCTGTGACCGGTGACGGTGACGTTCTGCGGGTCGCCGCCGAAGCGGGCAATATTCTGCCGCACCCATCTGAGCGCGGTGATGATGTCCTGCAGGCCGAGGTTGGTGGCGTCCGCGAACGCCCCCCCGTACTGGGAGAGCGAGAGCCACCCGAACGGGCCAAGCCGGTAGTTCAGGGACACCCCAATGGCGCGCCCGGTTGCGGCGAGACCGGAGGCATTCGAGGTTGTCTGGGTATTCGCGCCGAGTTCGAAGCCGCCGCCGAAGATATAGACGACCACGGGGAGCAGTTCGTCGCCAACGTCTTCAGGTACCCAGACGTTCAGGTTCAGGCAGTCCTCGCTCAGGCAGTTGTCGGCCTCGAGCCAGCTCGTGTCGCCGGCTTGCATCGGGGCCGGCCCCTTCTGGTCGTAGGGCAGGTCCGGGTTGAAGGGCAGCAGGCTGGGGCGGCGAAAGCGTTCTGCGGTAGCGTAGGGGATACCCAGCCAGGATCGGATCGAGTGGGCAGCGGTGTTAGCGTTAGTCATGTGTTCAGTCCTTCCAGTGCGCGCGTGAAGTTGACGATCGGATCGTCACGAGGCTTGTGATGCGCCGAGTTACCCTGGGGAGAAACTCGCCACGCTTTCCGAAAGAGCTGATCGATGGCTGCAAGAATGCAGCCAGCGTCTTTCCAGAGTGTGCCGACGCGATCATTAGTACGTCTTTGCTGGTGCCGACGGCCGCATCGGCCGCTGCCTGCAAGGCCGTGGCAGATGGGAGTGCCTCGTTGAGCCAAGGGCGTGGCTGGCACAAATTGTTGGAGCGAACAGCTTGCAGTGACTTTCGATAGCGCCACCCTCGCCGATCACCCCTTAGCACTTTTGACCGCCGCGCGGTAGGCCCGCTCAGCCCACCGCTGCAGTTGTTCATGATCCTCTACCACGTCGGCGGGCACTTCCCAATAGGACTTCAGCGCACGCTCTTCTCCTTCGCTCTCGTAACCCAGGGCATGGGAGCCTGCGGCGTCGTATTTCTTGCGCGAGTCGTCATCAACCTTGAAGTAGATGCCTCCATGCCAAGCCATGGCAAAGACATGATCTTGCCGATAGAGTGCAACGGCACCGAATAGAGGCCGTGTCGTGATCTTTGCCCAGGACGAAAGCTGATCTACGTAGTGATCTGCAAATGCTTGGGTCTTCTGGGATTGCTGGGTCATTGCTGGGTTCCTTTTGCAGAGATGGCTTTTCCGGCGCAGCCGAGCCCAAGATTGGGGTCCAAAGCTCAACAGGATCGATACGTCGATGCTGCTCAGGTGATGCGCCTAGGCGCCAAGCACCTCGATAGTTGGAATCATTCTCTGGGCCTCGCTCACGCCGTGTCCTTCTTTGGCCTGTCCCGCACCGGCATCGTTTCGATGACCAACCTATAAGAGGTCTTGACCAGTTCAGTGATCAACTGCGAGGTAATGCCCCGACCCGCGCCGATGGAGATCCAGTGTCCCTTGTCTAGGTAGCGTCCAAAAGTCACCGTTTGGAAGTGATCGCGCAGCGCACTCGCATGGTCTGGATCGGCTTTTAGTGTGATGATTCTCTCGTCGGGATCATCGGTCACGATCATGAAAACTCTGTCGCCGACCTTGTACACGTCCAGCTTTTGCACGAACGGGCGGCCACGGCTTACGCCTGGCAGCGATGCCGCAACTTCTCGAGCCAGCGTCTGAAGCCGGCGCTGCGAAAGGCTTCTTGTGCCTGCCCTCTGGTCGCCGGAATCGCGCACGTTCATATAAACGCCTTTCTCCATGATCCCGTGTGACCCGAGTGTTTTCGTCCGAGGAGCGCCTTGGCGCTGCTCCATGCGTCTTTTGCCAGGAGGTTGTCCTTCCCAATTTCAGCACCCAAATCCTTCATTCCGACGGCAATGCAGGTTTCGTGACAAGACGCGCGTCAGGACTGCTTCACCACCGGAGACCCAGCGGCCTGAGTATCGTCCTTGTCGTTTAGTCGAGCACGACGACATGCTTGCCTGGTGTGTTGCCGGCCTCCAGATCGGATTGCGCATCGCGCACGCCTTCCAACCCTTGATAGACTTTGGCGACGCTGACCTTCATCCGTCCCGCAGCGATGGCTTCGAGCTGGCTGTTGAACACATTGGCAGGAAGATCAGTCGCCCTACCCCCGTAGCAGGTCAGCCGGACGCCGAATGGAATGACGGAGAACGGGTCAAAATCAGGGATCGTCCATTGGTCGCCCAGAGCCCCGGTGAAGCAGGTGATTCCATGAACGCGGACCGCCTTCAGTGTGTCGGGCAAAACGCCACAGCCGACAAGCTCAAGGGCGGCATCGACGCCCTCGGGAATGATCTTACGCACGGCGTCAGCGATGTTCCCGCCATCGACGACCACATGACGAACGCCGACGTTGCGTAGCATCTCGGCCCGTTCGGAATTGCGTGTCGTGGAAATCACCGTGGCGCCCATGGCCGCTGCAATGGTCGCGGCCGACAGTCCTACCGTGGAGGTTCCGCCCCGGATCAGCAGCGTTTGGCCCGCTTTCAGATCAAGCCCCTTGGTCAGAGACCCATAGGCCGCCTGGAACATTTCCGGCAAGGCGCCGACGACGTCCCATGGCAGGTCCGTATCGAACGGAATGACCTGGCCGACCGGCACGACGACATACTCGGCATAGGAGCCATCAAACGACCGCCCCATGCCGCCCATCATGGTGGCGACCTTCTGTCCCGGCTTCAGATCACTGTCAGCGGGCGCTTCATCAACCTCGCCGACGCACTCGATTCCGGGAATGCGCGGCAAGGTGACATCGGGGGAGGACAGCCCTTTGCGGGTGGTGACTTCGGATTCATTAACCCCGAAGGCCCTGATCCGGATCCGCACCCAGCCGGGTTTGATTTCCTGGACGCGATGCTCCTCCAGAACGAGGTTTCCGACTGGCCCGGGTTTGGAAAGGACGATTGCTCGCATCGTTTTCATGATGAGCTCCTCAATAGACAGGTCTTGAGCCGGCCTGCCTGACCCCTCCAAAGTCGGACGCTGCAGCTTTGGGTGGGTATGCGTCAGCGCCGGGGCTATTTGGTGAGTTCGTAGCTCTCATCGAGAAGGGCAAGGACCTCTTCCTTCGATACCGAGCCGTCAAGAACGGCAGTGAGCCAGTGTTCCTTGTTCATGTGATAAGCCGGCCGGAAGCCGGGTCTGGTCTTGAGGTCCTCGACCTTCGCCGGATGGCATTTAATGTCGAGGACATCGACCTCGCCTTCGCCTTTCAGTCCCAGCTTGCCTCTGGAGACGTTCATCAACAGCCCGAACCATTTGTCATCATCTGAATGACGTAGCACTGCATAACGGCGGTACTTCTCGAAAGGGTAATCTGGCTTGGCGTTGTACTTCTTTTCGGCGTAGTCGAAGATTTCAGAACGTTTGATCATGATCGATCTCCGTTAGTTAGAAACGTCGTCATGTGTCGGGTGAAGGCCGCTCTCGCCGCTACCGCCGGAAAAGTGCAGAACAGAATTGCCCACTAAACTAGGATGCGGTGGCGACGGTCATCGACTTCGTCAGCCCCCAGTTCGAATGCACGATGCGCCACGCGCCCGCGATCTTGCGGTAGACCTCTGTCGCGTTCCAGGCGCGTAGCAATTGCTCTGCGCCGTTGGCATCCGCGATATAGGTGCGCAGGTTGTAGCTCAGTACGGCCAAGTCACCTGCCTCGCTGGTGATCACGTGTGGATTGAGATACTCACTGCGCACAATATGCGGGTTCTTGTACAGCTTTTGGATGTGATCGACGACGGCATCGCGCCCCACGAGCAGGCACTCGAGAGCAGGATCAAAGTAGCTGATGTCCTGATGGTAGTTGTCTAGATAGCCGCGGTTGTCCCCTGCGCTCCACCGCTCATTCAGCGAGCGCTCCAGCTCAAACACTTCCTGCGTGATCTGTTGAAGATTGGTGCTCATCGCCGTATCCTTGTTGCTCATAAAATGACATTTTTTCGCACCCCAGGCAAAACATAAAGGCAGAAAGTGGCATTTATCTGATACTTTTCGGACAACATCAGTCGTGACGACGCTCGAGCTGGTTGTATGGGGAGTAAATGAAATGACGGAAATATCAAGGAATCAGATCCATGAAATTCGTTATCGGCCCGAAGGTTCGTACCCCTATGGTCTGGAGGTGTTCCGAGTCTCAGACTTGCGTCGAAGGACGAGCCAAGAAGGCATGCGCCGGACGTACGGCTATACCTTCTACATGTTGATACTCGTGACCGAGGGTCAGAGCAATCAAATGCTGGACTTCGAGCCCTGCTTAGGCGCGGCTGGAAGTCTGCTCATGGTTCGCCCTGGGCAGGCGCATAACTTTGGAGAGAGCGAAGATTGGGATGGCTGGATACTCTTGGTGCGTCCGGATTTTCTTTGGCCCGCGTCATCGCGTGAGGACCTTCGCTCGGGATTCGATATAGAGCGCTTTCCAGCCTGCATCCATATCGATGCCATGGGCCTGGAGCGTGCAGAATCCGTCATCCAATGGATGAGGAAGGACGCGGCGTGCAATGACGAAAGCAGTTCAGAGCATCCGCCGCATGACCTGGGCCGATCTACGCAATTTGTCGAGGACATGCAGTCTCATCTGCGATATGGCTTTTATGCGCTGGTTTCATGGCTTGCCATTACCTACAGGAACACGCACTTTGATGATCAGCGGAGGCGACCGACTCTAATGCGTTTCCATCAGTTCAAGGACTTGGTAGAGCAGCATTTCGTCGAATGGAAAAGCGTCTGTACCTACGCGAGGGAAATGGGGTGCACCGAGAGAAGCCTCACGCGTGCCGCCCTCGATGCGGAAGGCATCAGTGCAAAGGAATACGTCTTACGACGGCTTGGTCTAGAGGCGAAGCGTCTCCTGATACATGCGGATTGGCCCGTAGGGGTTATTGCCGATCATCTCGGCTTCCAGGAGGCCACGCATTTCAGCAAATTCTTCCGGCGCATTGCCGGATGCACGCCTCAGCAGTTCCGATCCGTGAATGGACATGAATGACACGGGCGCTATTAATAGCACGCCAGATCGAGCTGCACAGACTGTTGACAGTGAAGGTCGGCGTCTCGACTTCGCAACCGGCGTCAATGGTGGCCACACTGCTGAGGCAGCGTCCTCTTCACGCCGCGGGCATAACGCCATGGCCAATGGCGTCGGCGGCGCTCTAGGGCGGCTTTCACGGGCCGTGGCGGCTAGTTGGTGTTGGGTACGTACTTGAGCGCCTCACCGAAGGTGCCAATGGCGGTGCGGGCAGTTCAGACCACAAAGATGTCGCGTGAGGTCGTTAGCCGACGTACCGGGATCAGGAATCGAAAGTAAGTGCAACTCCAGGCGGACTTAGCGACCGGTGAAAGACGGCGTCTTCCGATTTCGGAAAGCTTCAACACCGATGCGGAAGTCGTCGCTGACAGCACAGGCCTGAAACGCGGCCGCCTCGGCGTCGAGTTGGTCCGCAAAGTCGCGGTTCTGGGAGCCGCGCATCAACCGGCGCAGGTGACCCAATGCCAGGGTTGGGCCGCTGGCCAACCGGTGGGCCAGCGCTAACGCCTCGACCTCAAGCTCTGCGGCCGGCACCACACGGTTGATCAAGCCCATGCGCTCAGCGGCGTCAGCATCGTACGTGTCGCAAAGTAACGCCAGCTCTAGAGCGCGTCTGAGCCCCACCCGGCGTGGCAGAGCCCAGGATGCGCCGACGTCGCAGCTGGCGCCGATATTCGCGTACGCGAGGTTGAAGCGTGTACCAGCGGCGGCCAGCACGAAGTCGGCCTGAAGCATCAGGCTCAGCCCCGCCCCGGCCGCTACGCCATGGACCTGCGCTATGAGCGGAGCGTTCATGGTGTCCAGTACACGCACTGCCTCATGCAGAGGTCCGATCAGCTCTGCCGCACCAAGCTGCGGATCGGCGCCGAGCACAGCTAGGTCGCCGCCGGCCATGAATCCTTTCCCAGCGCCGCGCAGGATGATGGCGCGCACGCTCGCGTCGGCGGCCAGTTCGCGCGCGGCGCTGAGGAGCGCTCGCGCCATAGCCGGATCGATGGCGTTGAGGGCCGACGGCCGGTTGAAGCAGATGGAGGCTACCGCGCCGTCGCGCTCGAGCAAGAGGGGAATATCAGTGGTCATGATGGGCTTTCTGGTCGGAAAAAGTGCCACGCGATGAGCAAGCTACCTTGTCGCATCTGACCGTCGTGCCAACAGGTGACTCGGACTCCCTGGTCCGCCCGTTGGACTCAAGTGCCCAGATCATGCCCTTGTCTATGGTGATTGAGGCCAAGGCTGCGGCGAATACCTGCTTGCGACGTGTATGCCTACTCCTGGACCGAGCAGGCATTGGATCTCTGAAATTGGTAGTTTCTACACTGAGTGAACGGCCGACTGTAGATTTGAAGGCGAGCGTCAAATGGGCGCCGCATCACCGTAACGGAACTCGTGGGTGATCATCTCCAGCTGGCCCAGAACTTGGTCATCTAACTTCGCATCCCCCGCAAGTAGCACCTGCGATAGCTGGGAAGCCCGACTCACCCCTAAGACCGCGCAGGTAACGCCTCGTTGAGCGAGCAACCAAGCCACCGCCAGCCGTTCAGGAGGCATGCCCACACTCTGAGCGACTTTCATGATCCGACCAACCGCTTCGAACTCTTTTTCATGCCAGTACCGCTGCCTGTAAGCAGCCGCAGTGCTGCCCGCGCCGAAGCGCGTCGCCGCATCAGGCAGCTCCCCATTAAGATACTTTCCCGTCAGCAAGCCACCAGCCAGGGGGTTGTAGCAGAGCGTCGCGAGGTTCTCCGCCTCGCACATGGGGAACAGGTCGCGCTCGCACTGGCGGAACAGCAGGTTATAGCGGGGCTGCACGGTAACGGGCTTCACCAGTCGAAGCGCCTCGCACCGCCCAAGCGCACGCGCTATGCGCCACGCTTCCCAATTGGAGACGCCGACGTAGCGTGCCCGGCCGCTGCGCACGATCGTGTCGATCGCCTCCAGCGTCTCGTCCAAGGGTGTGGCGTGATCGTCTCGATGCAGTTGAAACAGGTCGACGTAATCGGTACCAAGCCTGGCCAAAGACGCGTCGATAGCTCCGAGCAGGTGCTTGCGCGACGTGCCCGCATTCCACGGTAACGGGCCCATCGGGCCTCCGGCCTTCGTCGTAAGAATGAAGCGTTCCCGGCGACCTTTGAGCCATCTGCCGATGATCTCCTCGGTCAAGCCCTTGCGCTCGTCCGGCGCGTCGCTTGGGTAGCGGTTCGCGGTGTCGATGAAGTTGACGCCTGCCTCCGTGGCAGCATCAAGGATTGCGACAGACTCGCTTTCGTCGGCACTGGAGCCGAACGTCATTGTTCCTAAGCACAAGCGCGAGACGTGCAAGCCGGTGTTACCGAGGCGGATCAGATTGCCAGCGCTCATACGTTCTGCTCCTCAAACCCAACAAAAATGCTCGCCTCGGCGACGCTCTTGCGCTCGGAGATCACCGCGTTCGCGGGGAAGGTCTCGTCTGGCCAGCCGAGCGCAATGCTCTTCACGATCACCTGGTCGTCAGCGATGCCGGCATGCTTTCGCACCACTGGCGATTGCATGATGCCCTGGCTGTTGATCACGCAACCTAAACCCCGCGACCAAGCGACGTTCACAAGCGCTGTGGCCACGGCCCCGCAGTCGAAAAATGTATCATCGCTCCCGTCAAGCACGCGGTCGTAGGTGACGATGATGCAGACCGGCGCGTCAAACTGGCGAAAGCCGCGCATGACCCAATCGTGGCGCTTCTCCTTGTCGTCTCGATCGATGCCCATGGCCGAGAAGAGCTGCTTGGCGACTTCGATCTTTCGCTCACGGTGGGCACCTTCAAAAGCTGGGCCGGTTCGAAACTCCCGAGATTGCGGCACACCGGCCAGCATCCTCTCCGTGTTGCCAGTGCGGATGCGGGCCAGCGGCTCGCCGGTGACGACATAGAAGTTCCACGGCTGGGTGTTATTGGACGATGGCGCCTGCATGGCTAGTGCAATGATCTCCATGATCAATGCCTTAGGAACTGGATCAGGCTTGTAGCCCCGGATACTGCGGCGGCCGAGGATGACGTCGTCGAACTCCATGGTGCCCTTCGGTCCTTGGCTGAGCATCACGTCCCGTGGCGCCCGCACGCAGCCTGATATTCACGAACGAGCCGCGCGACCAGCGTGGCGACGTCGGGGATGTCGTCGATGAGATCGATGCCCTGCCCGCCGCTCCAGATGTCCCGCCACGGCCGAATGTCGTTCGGCAAATGATCAAAGCGTTCTGCGCCGGGCTTCGCGAGCGTCTCGATGTCGATCCCGCACCGCAGCAGTGAGGGCTTCAACCAGTTGGCCGACACGCCGGTAACGTTGGGCGTGTAGACCAGGTCTTCCGAGGTCGAGTCGACCAGCATCTGTTTGTAATCGGCGGGCGCATCGGCTTCCTTCGTGGCCACGAAGCGCGTCCCCATGTATGCGTAGTCGGCGCCCAGAACCTCCGCGGCCCGTACACCGGCACCCGTCGAGATGCCTCCTGCCATCACCAAGGGTCCCTTGAACGTCGTGCGGATTTTTTCAATCAAGGTCAGATGCGACAGAAGCCCAGAATGGCCTCCGCCGCCCAGACCAATGGCGATTAGACCGTCGACTCCCTGGCCGATCGCTTTCTTCGCGAACTCCACACTGATGACATCGTGGAACACGCCCATGCTCTTCCCATGCGCGACGCGCACGACCTCGCGCGGCCCGCCGCCCACACTGATGACAGTCTCCACGCCGTAGCGACCTGCAAGCGTCAACGTCTCCTCGAGTTCAGCCTTGGGCAGCTTTGCGGAGACATTGACCACGAGCGGTCCCACCTTGGTGAAACGAATCAGCGCCTCCTTACGCGCGGCTTGGATCGCATCCAGCCATTCCTCGAATTGCTCAAGAGTCCTTGCGTTGTGGCGCGGCAAAACACCCACCAGTCCTGCAAGGCAAGCTTCCCGCACCAGGTTGGGCCCGGTGACGAGGAACATGGGTGCGCAGATGGCGGGAATCGAAAGGCTGGAGCGGTCGAACATGGCTGATATGTTTTTTGTGCTGGTGAGGGAATTGGATGGGCAGTTCGTTATTTCGGCTGCGTCGGCTTGCGCCAGTTCCGCTCACTGAAGCCCGTGAACAAGAGCGGCGATTTGCCGACGAAACGCTGAACAGCATCAGCGTGGTAATCGGTGCCGATAGCGACGGCCTGAGCGAGCGCTTCGGCCTGCGCCATCGCCGTCTGGCTCGACTCGAAGGTCTGATTGAGCAGCTGCTTCGTAAGCCCCACAGCGGCCATGGACGCCAGCTTCATCTTGCGTGCAAGCTCGGTGGCGGCTTCGATGGCTTCGCCTTCGGGCACCAGGTCGTAGACGATTCCCATCGCCTTGGCCTCTTCGGCACCCAGGGCCCGCGCCGAGAACATCAGTTCCTTCGCGCGCTGCAATCCCACGATGCGAGGCAGCATGAAGAGGATGGACGTGTCCGGCACCAGTCCCATGCGGCCGAACGCTGCACAGAAGCTCGTCTTCGGCGTCGCAATGATGAAGTCGGCGGCCAGCGCGATGCTGAACCCAGCCCCAAAAGCAGGCCCGTCAACCGCCGCGATGACGGGCATCTCAAGCTTGAGTAGGTCACGAAACCAGTCCTGGATGTCCGTCATGCGGCTGTGAATCATCTGGCTCGTCTTCTTCGTGGCCATACCCTTCACGTCACCGCCGCCGCAGAAGGCGCCGCCGCGCCCACTGATCACCAAGGCCCTGACATCGAGTTCCTTGTGGTCGATCCCCTTGCGCAAGCGTCTGATGACGTCAGCGATCTCCACCCGCATCACGTCATCGAGCGCGTTCTTGGCCTCAGGCCGGTTCAAATACAAAAACGCGATACCGTCATCTATGTTGAATTCGATTGCTTCATAAGTCATGAAATTGCCTCAGCGTTTGATGGGAAGGCAGTCAGATCGACGTCTCAGGCTTCTCGCGCTGCAGGCGTGGCAACAGGCGAATAACCACCTCGCGTTTGGCCGCAAACGCATAACAGCTGTCCACATGAAATCGGCGTTGCGCGTCCTTTTCAGGATCGTCACTTGAGACAATTCGTAGCGGCGCGATGCCTTGCAGCACGGTCGTGGCCATCGGACCCAACAGCTCCACGATGTGCGTGCAGGACGCCACTCCTCCAAGTAGTTCGCGTACGCGCTTGTTCCAGCCGGCCCCGATGCTGAGACCCACAAGCTCCCGCAGCGCGTTTGCTGCCTCAGGGCAGATGTCGAAAGGCGTCGCCGACATCTTTGCATCCGCAGCGTGAAGCTGGAGTTCAGAGTCAACGACGAGGCGAACTGTGATGTCGTGCAGGGGGTGCCCTGGCGGAGCGTCTTCTTCAGCCAGCAAGCGACGAAACGGGTGCGTTTTGGTGTCGACCAAACGGCCTTCGACTTCGAACAGGCCGTCACTGCGACGGTAAAAACGCATGTCTACGCCACGGTTGTGCAATTCCTCGCGGGTCACTGCATCTGTACTCATGAAGGTCTCCGGCCTTTGATTGACGATAGACATCCGGTCCACCGGTCAAAGTTTAATGAGGCGAGTACAGCGGCGCGCCCCATGCGTCCACAATGTGAACGGCTCGAGGAAAAAAGAGGAAGCTCTATGGCGCAGCACCACTGGTCCATGGCGGGTGGCTTTGCCCCGTTTTCGTAAAACCGGTAAGGGCATCCAACCCAGACAATTCTGTCCGGCCTTGCATCGTCCGCAATACCGTTTTCTCGAGCACGATGGGATTGCGAATTCCGAATCCGTCCGTCGTCGACTGGATGGCGCCGACCTCCTGTGTCAACTTCTCATTTGTCACCGCTGCATAGTCTTTTACGAGCCCAGCAAGTAGACCGTGAGCCTGCAGAAGCGAGACCCACTCGGCAGCCCCTCGCGCAGCCAACCTCTTCTCGATCATGGCTGTCAACGCGGCACGATTGAGAACCTTCAGCGGCCCCGTTAAGAAGCGCGGGTCCTCAAGCAGTTCCGGCGCTTCAATCAAGGCCACGAATTTTTGCCAATGCGCATCGATATAGGCGGAGATAACCACTTCTCCATCAGCGCATCGAAATGAATCCGCCGGTGCGGACAGCGGCGCACTGTTACCGCTTCGTTCAGGTTGCACACCTGTCATCAAGTATTCGACAATTGGACCAGTCTGCAGGTGAAGCGCCACGTCGTACAGGCTGACACGGACCACCTCGCCTCGGCCCGTGCGCTCGCGCCGCAACAGCGAGGCCAGGATCCCGTGGCATAGAGCGTGTCCGCATGCCGCATCCACCACCGTAAAGCCAACCTTCGTAGCAGGCTGCCCGGGAAATCCTGTGGTGGACATCATGCCGCTCTCGGCTTGTACGACCATGTCTACGCCACCAAGTTTTGCTCCAATTTCACCGCGCCCAAAACCGGAGACGGATGCATAAACGAGCCTGGGATTTCGGGCCAGCAACGTGTCAGCCCCCAAACCCAGACGCTCCATGACGCCTGGGCGCGCGGATTCGATAAATACGTCGGCCTCCTCAATGAGCCGAAAAACCTGCTCACGACCAGCTTCGGTGCGAATATCAAGCTGCGCGATGCGCTTGCCGCGGTTGTAGCCCACAAAGACCGGTGACTCAGCCATTGAGGCCGCAGCCGCAGAACGTAGTTTTCGGCACGTGTCGCCAGAAGGTGGCTCCAGTTTGAGGACATCGGCCCCATAGTCCGCGAGCAACAGGGCTGCCGATGGCCCAGCGATCATCTGGGCAAGCTCGACCACTCGAAATCCCTCAAGCGGTCGCTGCTCGCTCGAATCTTGCAGCCCCGCGCCATGCGAAGACATTGACGAAGGTGAATTTCTCATCACGGGGTCACTCGATGACAGTCCCGGACTTTATTATGATCGGCCCCCATTTATCAATTTCCGCCTTCACAAACTTGCGGAAATCCTCGGCATTCAATTTATTGGAAGCTCCTCCAAGCCTTACGATTTGCGCTAACACGCTCGGATCAGTCAAGCTTTCGGAGACTGTGGAAGACAGCTTTTGAACTACCGTCTCAGGCGTCCCTTTTGGTGCCATCAAGCCCTGCCACGAATAGGCCTCGAACCCGGGAAATCCAAGCTCGGCTACTGTTCGAATATCAGGAAGCGCGGGCGCTCGTGATGGACTCGTCACCGCCAAAGCCCTCAGCTTTCCGCTGGCAATATGCGGCAAAGCTGACGGCAAATTGTCGAAAATAGAATCTACCTGTCCTCCCATGACGTCTGTTAATGCAGGCGCACTACCAGGATAAGGGATATGCAGCATTTCGACTTTTGCCATTGTTTTAAAGAGCTCGCCCGCCAAGTGCTGAGAAGAGCCACTGCTTCCAGAAGCAAACGTCAGCTTGCCTGGGTTTTTTCTAGCGAAATTCAGGTAGTCATCAAACGTTTTAAACGGCGAAGACGCTGAGACAACGAGCACATTCGGAACAATTGCAATTCCGGCAATCGGAACAAGATCTTTCTGGATATCAAACGAAAGATTTTTGTAAGCGGTGACATTCGTCGCATTCGCCACAGTTGCTAGCAACAATGTGTAGCCATCGGAAGCCGCTCGCGCAACTGATGCCGTGCCGATATTGCTGCTGGCTCCTGGTCGGTTGTCAACAACAAAAGATTGGCCGAGACGAGCAGCTAATTCTTTCGCCATGAGTCGACCCATCATGTCAGTGGTTCCACCGGCAGGAAATCCCACAACAAGACGCACGGATCGATCTGGATAACTGTCTTGCGCAGATGCAGGCAGAACCTGCCACGCAGTTGCGCCAGTAACCGCGAAGCAAAAATTTCGTCTGGCAATCATCGATGTCTCCATCACAGGTGAGGTAGAGATGCAGAGCATCCCCAAAATTCTTGGAGGAAATCCATTTATCCACATTGTGATAATTTCGTATTAACCCCCGCGTTCAATTTCGACGCAGCCGCATCGGCAGTACTGTTGACCGGTCTTGATGAAAGATCCGGACTGGTTCTGGATCAAATATGCGGAACAATTGGTGATGCACGTGCCGTTGCGGGACTCAGCACAGTTCTTTGGAGCCAACAGAATGGGTCATCCCACCGCAGCGCGAAAGATGCGCGTGTAATTGCCCCCGGCAATCTTTCCGGCCTCTTCCGCCGTAAAACCCCCGCGCAACATTGCAGCGATGAGGTTGACCCACTGCGAATAGTCTTGCAACACGCCAGGGGCGACCTGTTGATCGGTCCCTACGCAGACATGGTCCACTCCTATGACATCGGCCATCTCCTTCAGTCCCTCGACGTATTTGTCGAGGTCAGGAAAGATGGCCCAGATCCCGATGACGCCGCCGGTATCTGCGATCGCCCTCGCATGATCCGGGCTCACGCACCGGGCCGCCAATCGGGTCGATGCCATGGCCCTTGAACCGGCGAGCGCTGTATGGGATAGCAGCAGCGGCTTGGAGGAGACTTTCGCCGCCGTCTTGGCCATTTTTTCGGAGGCATGCGCAACATCAACGATCATTCCCAACCGATGGCACTCGCGGATCACCTCGGCGCCGAATTCGGTCAACCCGTCGTGCGTCACCACGCCCATCTGAAAGTCACCAATATCGTTGGGGGTGAAATGAACAAGCTGAGCAGAGCGGATGCCGCGCTGGTGGGCTTCTTGCAGCCGCTCCAGTTGGCCTTCCATGAAGTCCAGGCCCTCAACGCCCCCGATCACCGACGGCTGACCTGCAGCGTGGGCCGATTCAAGATCGGCTGCCGTCAGTGCGCGCTGCAAGCCATGGTGCGCCACCAACTCGTCAGCCCAGGCGAGGCGTTCAAGATGGTGTCGATAGAGCTCACCCGGCCTCGGCAAGCGCGTGAGGCAGGCGACCCCGGCTGCATTCCTGCCAAGAAGAGGCTCGTCCGGGATTTCCGACAGGCACACGGCAGCAAGGGAGCCGGCTCGCATCCCGGCGGCAAGGCTGCCGTTGGGCGGCGCCGGAGAGTAGATACCCTGCGGACCGCCATGCGTGTGGACATCCACCGAGATGGATCTGCGCAGAACCTCAAGCGCTTTTGCACCATCCTCGGCGACCCTGGCAGCATCGGTTGAGCCGTGGGGTCCAACACCGCCACTCACCACGGCATGCACCGACGCCATCTGCGTGCTCCAGATCGAATGACGGCAAGAGGTGCCAAAGGTATGAAAATGACCACAGCACATAGCTTGTCAGGCGGTAACGGGCGGACTTAGCCGGGCTTGGCGCCGGAGATGTCGACCATCCGCTTCCATTTTGCAAATTCGCTCTGCATATTGCCGCGCATCTTGGCCGAGTCTTGCAGATCCATCACGTAGCCCAGCCTATCGGCTACTTCCTTGAACTCTGGCGTACTAGCGGCCTCAAGCATGATTCGCGAGATTTCCGAGACTGTGGCTGCTGGCGTTCCGGCACGCGTGACCGCGAATATGGGCGAGGTCACATCGTAGCCGCGCAGACCAGACTCATCCAAAGTAGGAACATTGCCGAGTGCCGGGACGCGTTTTGGGGTCGTGACGGCCAGGGCACGCAACTTTCCAGCTTGGATCATCGACATTGCTGTCGAGGTGCCGGTGAGTCCCATTTGAAGTTGCCCACCTATCACATCAGTCATCACTTGCGAGGCATCTTTATAGGGTATGTGAACGATGTCAGCTCCTGCCATGTGCCCGAATTGAGCGCCCGCCATGTGGGTGGGCGAGCCGACACCCGCCGAAGCAAAGCTAATCGTTCCAGGCTTGCGCTTGGCTTCGCTGATGAGGTCCTGAATCGTCTTGAACGGTGAATTTGTCGCCACTACGACTGCAAATCCGCCCTGAACGAATTGGGCGACTGGAACCAAGTCGTTTACGGGATCAAACGGCAATTTCGTGTAAAGGTAAGGGTAGGTGAAATGAGCACTCGTGGTTATCAGGATCACCGTACCGTCCGGCGGCGCCTTGGCGGCAAAGTCCGTCGCAATCTGGCCACCGGAGCCGGCCTTGTTTTCAACCACGACTGGGGAGTTCCACTGCTTCGCCATGTAAGACGCGAAGAAGCGTCCCAACACGTCAGTGCCTGGGCCAGGCGAATTCGGAACAATCACCTTGATGGTCTGTGACGTGAATGGCGCCGCCATGGCGAAGGGCGGCAATGCGAACGCGGCCAGGCCAAATTGGGCAAATTGACGACGAGAAATCATGTTGTCTCCAGTTATAAAAATTGAACCGACACTCTAGAAATTCCAAGAGACCTGCACTAGCCACATATCCATAATGTGGTCAGAGGCGCGTCAATCAGACCCAGTGCGTGAAGCTCTCCACCGTCTCTCGCGGCGTCCTGTATGCGTTCACTGGCGCTGACTCGTCTGCATAGCCAAGCGCCATGCCACAAACCAACATTTCACTAGGACTCGCGCCGACTAGCGGCATCACAATTTTTGCGTAGTTGTTCCACGCCGCTTGGGGGCATGTGTGCAGGCCAAAGGCGCGTGCCGCCAGCATTAATGTCTGCAAGAACATGCCGTAATCGATGAGAGAGCCTCGGCCCATCACACGGTCGATTGAGAACATGAGGCCCACGGGCGCGTCGAACAACCGATAGTTCCGCTGTGTCTGCGCGTGCATCTTGTCCTTGTCGCCCTTACCAATTCCGAGAGCACCGTACAGGCCCCAACCGTTGTCACGCCGCCTGTCGATGTAGGGCGAGATCCAAGTGGCTGGGTAGTAGCCGGCCACCTCTCCGTATTCGGCGGCAAGTGCGGGATCGGCCTGCGTCGCATCGTGCGCAGCACACACCTTCTCGACAAGTTCATCACGGCGCTCCCCCTGCAGCACATACACCCTCCACGGCTGGGTGTTCGTGCTGGACGCCGAGCAACTCGCGACCCGCAGAATCTCATCGATTTGATGGCGCGCGACGGGTTTGTCGCGCAAGAACGCTCGGCAGGAGAAGCGACTCTCGATTGCCGAGAGCACGCTCGCTGAATCCTGAATGACTGTCTTTACCTGGGACATGGTCATTGGTGCCTCCATGGAGTTCACTCCCTCAGACTGTGCCCGCTTGGCGCAGCTCGGCAATCTGCTCAGCCGAGAGCCCCACCAATTCACGCAGTATCTCGTCGGTGTGCGCACCCAGAGCGGGCGCCGGCTTGATCTGCGGCGACGGTGTCCCACTGAAGCGGGGCTGTACAGCGGGCATTTTCAGTTCACCGATCTTCGGGTGCTCGACGCTGGCGATGCTGCCCCTGGCTTCGTAGTGCGGATCGGCAACAATGTCCTTGATCGAGTAGATCAAGGAGTAAGCGAGACCCTTCTCTTCGAGGATGCTGCACACCTCCAGCACCGGCAGCGACTTGATCCATGCGGCGACGATGACGTTGAGCTCTTCAACGCAAGTCGTTCGTTTCGCGTGGGTCGAATAGCGCTCTTCCCGGCCCAGGGCCGGAATCACTTCGCACAAGCGGCCGAACATGCGGTCGTTGGACACGGTCATAACGATGTAACGTCCGTCGCAGGTTTCGAAATGGTCTCCCGGGGCTGCAGCGAAGTGCAGGTTGCCAGTGCGCTCGCGCGGTAGCCCCATCTTCTCGTACGCCGTCACCATCACGTCGGTGAAGCGGAACACCGTCTCGTACAACGAGAGATCGATCTGCTGACCTTCGCCACCGCGGGTATCGCGGTGGTAAAGCGCCACCATGATTCCGTAAGCGCCAAACAACGCGGTCGAGTAGTCCGCCATCGCCGTACCCAGCTTGACCGGCGCGCGGTCCGGATAGCCTGTAGCATTCAGCGTGCCGCCCATGGCAAGGGCAATTCGGTCGTATCCTGCGCGACTTGCGTAAGGGCCGGTCTGACCGTAGCCGGACACACTCAGCATCACGAGCCTTGGATTCACCTGCTTCAGGTGTTCCCACGACAGGTTCCATTTGCCCAGGATCCCGGGGCGGAAGTTCTCCACGAGCACATCCGCGTGCTTCAACATTTCCTTCAGGATCCGCTGACCTTCTGGATGGTGCAGATCGAGTGTCACGGACTTTTTATTGCGCCCCTCGACGTTCCACCAAAGACTCTCGCCTTCCACCGCCGGTCCGATGTGGCGCAGTGAGTCGCCTCGGCCCGGCTGCTCGATCTTGATGACGTCAGCGCCCAAGTCTGCAAGCAGAGTCGCGGCTACCGGTCCCGCCACCATTGTGCCGATATCGATCACACGCACGCCGGTCAGCGGCCCTTTGTCTTTCGGTTCCATACTATTAAATCCTTTAGTCGTCGGTATCAGTCGAACTGCCTCAAGCCAGGGCGGCGGGAGAAGACTGCGCTAGCTCAGTCGTCCCTTCGCCCGGACAAGGTTGACAACACGTCCCCACTTCGCCTGCTCCTGGTTCTGAAAGCGGACAGCGTCGGCAGGGGCCCCGGGGAGCGGCTCAAGTCCTTTGGCACGCATGGTGGAGGCATGCTTCGGGTCGCGCAGGTAGGCATCTTTTCCCTGCGCGCTAATCAACGCCGGAAGAAATGACGTGCCGCTCAGAGTCCGCAAAATAAGGTTCATTGCATCCCGCCGGACGCATTCCCAGTTAGTCTTCACAGTTGTCTCCTTCTTATTGGTGTCTCAAGTGAAGTAGGACTATTTGCCCGTGAACTGCGGAGGGCGCTTTTCCTTGAAGGCCGCCAGCCCTTCAATGCGATCCGCCGAGAAGTGGTGCAAGTTGCTCAGGGCGCGCTCGTAGCGCAACCCGACGGACACCGGCTGGTCCAGCGCGTCGTTGAGAGCCTGCTTCATGCGGCCCAACACGAGCGGGCTCTTGGTCCCGAGCTTCTTGGCCAGCGCGGTCACAGAGTTGATGAAGTCAGCATCAGCGACAACCATGTTGACAAGGCCAAGCGCCTTCCATTCGCTGGCCGGATGCATGTCGCCCGTGAACATCAGGAGCTTTGCGTTGTTCAGTCCCACCTTTCTGGGCAAGCGCACGGTGGCGCCTGCGCCAGGAAACAGGGCGTAATTCGAATGAGCATCGCCAATCCGGGCTGACTCGGTGGCGACAACGATGTCACAGGCGAGCACGAGCTCCAATCCACCGGCGACCGTAATGCCGTTGAGCGCGGCGATGACTGGCTTCGTCGAAGCCTCGATCAGTTCGGTTAGCGCGCCGATGGCCTTCACGAACTCGGCGCCACTTTCGGGACGGCTCCTGGCGGGATCCTTCAGGTCAGCGCCAGCGCAGAAGGCGCGGCCTTCGCCTGTCAGAACAATGACGCGGACTTCTGGGTCGCTCTGAGCATCTTCGATCGCTTGCGTCAATGCGCTGACGAGCGAAAGTGTCAGTGAGTTCAACGCCTGCGGTCGATTTAGCTTCAACCACAGTACGGCATCGCCCTGTTGTCGAATAAGTTCTTCTGTATTGATTGCAGTTTCCACTTGCGGCCTTTCGGAATATCTGTCTGTGAGTTGGATCAGGGGGCTGCTTACCGAAGTCCAAGGGACTTGGCGACTATGCCGCGCAGCACTTCCTTCGTGCCGCCGCGGATCGTGCAGGAGGGTGCATGGAGGATGACGTTGGCCAACGCCGCGCTGTACCCGTCGTTCGACCCAGGTTCAGGCTCGGTCGGCAGAACCAACCGAAGGGTTTCGGGAATTTCTTGCTCGAAGCAAGTACCGAGGTCCTTGAGCAGGGCAGCGTGCAAAGCAGCGTCCTGCTCTTCGGTGATCATGGTGGCGATCGAGCGCGACATACGACGCAGCGTCGACAGATGAGCGACCAACCGCCCCACCGTACGGGCTCCTTCCACAGATGGCTGCTGTTTGAGGGCGGTGACAAATTCCTCGACAGCGCCCATGTGGGACATGAACCGGTCAGGCCCGCTTCGCTCGAATGTCAACTCGCTCGTGACCTGCTGCCAGCCTTGGCCTTCAACGCCAATGAGGGCATCGTCAGAGAGGAATACGTCCTGAAAATGGACTTCGTTGAAGTCGTCGTCTCCGGCGATGTTGACGATGGACCGGCATGTGACGCCGGGTGTCTTCATGTCGACCAGGAACTGGCTCAAGCCGGCCTGGCGCACTTCACTGGTAGGCGCCGTACGGCACAGCAAGACCATGTAGTGTGTGCGGTGCGCGCTCGACGTCCAAATCTTGGCACCGTTCACGCGCCAGCCTCCGTCGACTTTGATGGCCCGGGTGCGTACTGATGCAAGATCCGAACCTGAGTCCGGTTCGCTCAAACCGATGCAGAAGTAGCACGTACCGGCGGCGATCCTGGGGATGATCTCTTCGCGCTGACGCTCATTGCCGAAACGTAGCAGCAGCGGCCCGCTCTGGCGCTCGGCCACCGCATGCGCAAAGATCGGCGCGCGAACGGCAAGCAGTTCTTCCAGAACGACGAGACGCTCCACCAGTCCGTACCCACCGCCGCCATAGCGCTTGGGAAAGCCCATGCCGATCCAGCCGCGCTTTCCAAGGGCTTCGCTGAAGGCGGGATCGAAGCCGCTGAAGGCAGCAGCGCCGTGCCGGTTGCCGTGCCAGCCGTCGATGAACTCGCGCACTTCGGCCCGCAACCGCTCACCGATCTCGGACGGCTGCGGACGCGCAAAAGAAAGATAGTTCATCGTGCTGCTCCTGCCTTTTCTTCGACTGCCGCAGCAGTGGTGGGCGCCGCCATCGGCACCATGGCGCGCCAGAGGGACTGCCCGGCGTCACCGACCAGGATGCGCTCACCCAGCTCACGCGACCAGAAAGCCTCGTTACCGCACTCGTCTCGCCAGGACCACAGCCGCTTGGTGAACTGGTGCAGTTCGTGCTCTTCGGTGAAGCCAATGGCGCCGAACACCTGGTGCGCGATTGCACAAGCCTGGCTTGCTGCTTCACCGGTTCGGATCTTGGCGCTGGGAGCCGCAATGCTTTGCGTAAGGGGCACTCCCGCCCCGCCCAGCCATTCGTCGATCGCATCGCTGCCAGCCTCGGCAGCTGCACGCGCGGCTGCTGCCTGCGTCGCAAGAAGGGCAATGTTCTGCTGCACCGCCTGAAACTTGCCGATCGGTCGTCCGAACTGAACGCGCAGGTTGGCGTACTCGACTGAAAGAGCGAGAGCGCGACCGATAGCTCCCGCCATGAGTGCACTGCGCAGGATGGCCGCAAGGGAAAGCAACTCGCGCGCATCGAAGGGCGCATTGACCACAGCCTGCGGCACCACGCCGTCAAGTACCAACGTGTCGCGCGGCTCGCCGGCGAGATTGCGGCCGGGTGTGATGGATACGCCAGCCGTTTCGCGGGCTACCACGATCAGCTGCGCGGCCGTGCCTGCGCCGACGATGAAAGCGACATGCGTGCAGAACTCACCCCATGGCACACGGCAAAGCTTGCCACTCACCCGTTTGCCGTCGTATCCCATGCCCACTCGGATCTCATCGGGCCGCACTGATGACGCTATGGTCGGCGTGCCCGCCCCCTCAACACCGGCATGGTCCAACAGCCAGTGTCCGACCATCGCCTCGGCCAGCGGAACAGCCGCAGCATGTTCGCCGGCGAGCGACAGCAGCCCACAGGCGTCTGCCCAGCTAACGCCAGCGCCGCCCTTGCTTTCGGCCAACAAGGCTTTGTCAAATCCGGACTCCTGCAGAACTGCCCACAGATTCTGGGGCTTGTCCGAGAATATCCGCAACGCCGCTTCATGCAGCATGTCACGCGTGTCATCACTCATCGCTAGTCTCCTGATGGTGGAATATGTCCCGTCAAACGGGGTCCCAGGTAAAGACATCCCGCGAGTTGTCCAGCGGGAAGAACGATGGCTTCATCATGGGCAGTGCGACTTCAAGGCAGGTGTCGACGGTCCAGCCCTCGCTGCGGTGGGCGGTGCGGATCGGGCGCGGCTGCGAAAACAAGTAGATCTCGTTGCTGCGAACGCCAAAGATCTGCCCGGTCACGCTAGCGGCTTCGTCGGTCAACAGCGCGCAGGTGAACGGCGCGATCTTGGCCACCTCCATGCGCTGGTTAACCAGCGTGCGTGCCATTCCCTCGGGCGTGTCGGTCGGGATCGAGCTCACCATGCGGGTGAACGCGAAGGGCGCAATACAGTTGGACCGCACGTGAAAGCGAGCCATGTCCAGCGCAATGGACTTCGACAAACCGACAACGCCCATCTTTGCGGCGGAATAGTTGGCTTGCGCAAAATTCCCGATCAGCCCCGAAGTTGAGGTCATGTGCACTATGGAACCCGACTCCTGACTCTTGAAGTGCGGCGCCACGGCGCGGGCCACATTGAAACAGCCCTTCAGGTGCACCTTCACCACTGCGTCGAAGTTTTCCTCCGACATCTTGTGAAAAATGCCGTCACGTAGATTACCGGCGTTATTCACCAGACCGTCGACCCGTCCGTACAAATCGAGTGCTTGCGTCACGATCTGTTGCGCCGAATTCCACTCGGCCACGCTGTCAGTGTTTGCGGTGGCCTCGCCGCCTGCAGCACGGATTTGATCAACCGTTTCCTGAGCCGGCCCAGCGCTGCCGCCGACGCCGTCCATGCTCACGCCTAAGTCGTTCACGACCACCCTCGCGCCCTGGCGCGCCGCTTCCAGCGCGATTTCCTTCCCTACTCCGGCACCTGCGCCGGTCACCACAATTACCTTGCCCAGCAGTCGCTGTGTCATGTCAGTCTCCAGATGTTTGTATCAATCGTGTGGATATGCGCGTGAGGATCACCCACCGACTTAGGCAGTGAGGATGGTCACCACCGCTGCGGCCGAGTCACCGCCGACCTGACCGCCCGAGTTCTGAGCCAATCCGACCTTGGCTGCCGGGCGCTGACGTTCGCCAGCCTCGCCGCGCAGTTGTTGCGCCAACTCGAAAATCTGAGCCGTGCCGGTAGCCCCAATGGGATGACCCCGGCTGATCAATCCACCGCTTGGATTGATTGAGACCTTTCCTCCAAGGCCTGTTGCACCGCTTCGAAGCAAGTGGACTGCTTCACCGGGTGCGCAAAGCTGCAAGGTTTCGCAATTGATCAGCTCGCTAGGCGCAGCCCCATCGTGCACCTCGACAACATGGACGTCGCGCGGATCGATTGACGCCGCTTCATAAGCAGCCTTGGAGGCACGGGCCGAAGCGTTTGGTCCTTCCGTATTTGCCGAGCCTGAAACCAATGTAGAAGCCGCCACCCATACCGGTCGGATGCCCGTCAGTTGCGCAGCAACGCGGCTCGAACACAGGATGATTGCAGCTGCACCGTCGCCAATCGACGAGCACATCGGAAGCGTCAACGGGGTGCTGATCATGCGAGCCGCCAGCACCTCTTCAACGGTTGTAGGCTTGCGGAACTGGGCAAATGGATTGAGGGACGCTGCATGCCGGCTCTTGACCACGATCTGGGCAATGTCAGCCGACGTCACACCCGTCGCTTCCATGTAGCGGCGCGTTCTTTCTGCGTAGATGTCCATGAAGATCGAACCGCTACCCGATCCAATGTGGTCGGGCAGCTTCTCTTCCATGTCCACCGCGGCTCCAAATGCGGCGAAAGACACCGCCTTGTCGGCGTGGGACAGCTTTTCAGCACCGACGACCAGGACGATGTCCGCTTGCCCGGCTTGCACGCACTGCCACGCCAGATGGAATGCGGTACTGCCCGTGGCACATGCGTTCTCGGTGTTGATCATCGGCTTGCCCATGAGCCCGGTGAATCTCAATGCCGCCTGGGCGCGGACCATTTCCTGGCCGGTGACGAGACCCGCCGCAGCGTTACCGAAGTAGACGCGGTCAACCCGGTCGGCGGTAATGCCGGCATCTTCCAGTGCGTTCTTTACCGCCTCCTCAGAAAGACTTCTGACCGAGCGATCGAGAAACTTTCCGAAAGAAGTCATGCCGATGCCAGCGATTGCGACGCGAGCGGTCATATGTCTCTCCAATTCATGCAAGTTTGAAAAAGGAAGCCGCAGCCAGGTTGCGGCGGCTTGGGATAGAACGATCCGTCAAATGGCGGGGCCGTCGTTGGTCCGGCGGGCGGGGCCGTCGTACTCAACCTGGTCCAGCGTGATCTGGCGCCAACCGGGCTCGCGCACCGACTCTTCGAAGGCGTGGGCGAACAAACCCGCCGTGCGTGGCACGACGATGAAGGCGCGTGCTAGCCGCCAGTCGATGCCAAGATCCGAGATGATTGCTCCGACCGCCGCGTCGATGTTGGCCAGCAGCGGCCGGTTCTTCTTCTTGATCAGCGCCTTCTCCAGCTCGCGGGTCATTCGGATGTGGTCACCCGCAAGCCCGTACTCTTCAGCCAGTGCGAACAGCCTCTTGCCGCGTGGATCGCCCTCGGGATGCTGTGGATGCCCGAAGCCATCTAACCTCTTGTGCTTGCTGACGTACTCGATTGCCACATCTTCATAGCTGCGTCCACTGGCGGCGGCATCGGACACCAGCTCCTGGATGTAGCGCGAGAACTCTTCGCCCGCGCCGCCATGCACGTCGCCGAACATCATGGCGCCAGCTGCCACCGAGCACTGGATCGGCACGCCGGCTGCCTGCACAAAACGTGTGACCGTTGACGACGGCGAGATGCCATGGTCCGCCACCGAGATGAACATCGCATTGATGATCTTCGCCTCGTTGCCCTTGGGCAGCTCGCCCTTGTAGAGCAGATAGACCATCGCTCCGAAGTCGATCTTGCCGACGAGATCCGTGAGGACGTCGTAGCCCCTGACCAGAGTACCTTCGTGCGGTGAGGGGTCAGCGATAGCGGTACGCCAGTATTTGCGGTCAGCCGTTTTGGTCATTCATTGCTCCGTGCAGAGGGGTATGGGCAATCGAGATAGGTCCCGAACTTGCGAGGACAAATCGTAATTCCGTGATTTGCGAAGCAATAGATAGACGTCCACAATATGGATATTTTTGAAATTTCAACGCCTAAAACATGGGGTTTCTACGGCTATCGAACCATTCACGTCCACACTATGATCAAAATATGATTCAAACGGATGGACGCGGGACGCAGAGCATTGACCGCACGGTTGGGGTTTTGAAGCATGTGGTTGCCAACGGCTCTCACGGATTGACAGTGGCCGATCTCGTGGCGCTCAGCGGCCTTGAACGCCCCACCATGCATCGGATAGTCCAGGCCCTGGAGAGGCAAGGGCTGTTGAAAAGACCCGAGGGTTCGAAGCGCTATGTGTTGGGCGACTACTGCCGCCAGATGGCGGCTGCTTTTGCTGACCGTGCAGACTTGAGGACGGTGTGTGAACCGGTCCTGAGGGGCGTTTCGGAGGACACCGGAAACAGTGCCTTTCTAATTGGCCGCATGGGTTTTGAGTCAATCTGTCTGGCACGTGTAATTGGCTCCTACCCAGTTCAAGTCCTCACCGTCAACGTCGGTAGCAGACAACCCCTGGGGACGGGAGCAGGAGGACTGGCCATTCTGTCGACACTGTCGGATACCGAACGAAATGAGTGCATCCGGGCAAACGCGAAGCGCATCGGTAGTTATGGGTCGCTGACCGAATCGACACTGCGCGCTCTCATTCGCTCAACCCAGGGCCGCGGACACGCCATCATCGGCCACTACAGCGTGCCTGGCGTCATTGGGATAGGAGTGGCAATGCGCAATGCGACCGGAGTAGTTATGGGCGCGATCACAACAGCTTCAATCGATAACCGAATGTCCAGGGAAGACCAACAGATTGCCGCTGCCTCCATAAAGAAGCACATTGCGCGCATTCAGCCATCGTTAGACATTCTTTGAGTCAATGTGGCACGGATGTCTGCCTCTACAGCCATTTCCCCCCGCGTTGACAATCTTTTCTCAATGGAATTCCCAATGCTTAAGAATCCTGAAACCAAGTACCGTCAATTCCCTCCGGTCGGACTCACCAGCCGGACTTGGCCCGATGCCGTTATTACTTCTCCGCCGATTTGGTGCAGCGTCGATCTGCGCGATGGCAACCAGGCCCTCATTGAGCCGATGAACATCGAACGCAAGCTCCGGATGTTTCAACAGCTGGTGGCCATCGGGTTCAAGGAGATCGAGGTAGGATTTCCTTCTTCTTCTCAAATTGAGTTCGACTTCGTGAGAAAGTTGATTGAAGAAGACCTGATTCCTCAAGATGTCACGATCCAGGTACTCACACAAGCCCGTGAGCCGCTCATCCGGCGTACGTTTGAGGCTGTTCAAGGGTGCGGAAATGCCATTGTCCACCTGTACAACGCAACAGCACCGATCATGCGCAAGGTGGTTCTTGGCCTTGATGAAGATGGCATTGTCGAACTGGCAACATCGAATGCTCGTCTGTTTTTGGAGCTTGCATCGCAACAACCCAGGACACGATGGACGTTTCAGTATTCGCCAGAAATGTTCTCTGGTACTGAGCTCTCCTTCAGCAAGCGTGTAGTGGATGCCGTTACGGCGGTATGGGCACCAACACCTTCACATAAGTGCATCATTAACTTGCCTTCAACTGTCGAGCATTCCACGCCGAATATCTTCGCTGACATGGTCGAGTGGATGCATCGGAATCTGGAGCGCCGTGAAAGTATCGTGCTGTCCATCCATCCGCACAATGACCGGGGTACCGGAGTGGCTGCCGCCGAGTTTTCGCTCATGGCAGGCGCGGACCGGTTGGAAGGGTGCCTCTTCGGCAACGGCGAGCGCACTGGTAATTTGGACCTCGTCAATGTGGCGCTGAACATGTATTCGCAGGGCGTCGATCCGGGGCTGAATTTTTCCGATATCGACGAAATCCGCAGAACTGTCGAATACTGCAATCAGTTGCCTGTCCACCCTCGTCATCCGTATGTGGGGGATTTGGTCTACACCTCCTTTTCGGGTTCTCATCAGGATGCCATAAAGAAAGCTCTTTCGGCTCGGCGCGAGGGGGATATCTGGGAGATGCCCTACCTCCCTCTTGATCCGAAAGATTTGGGTCGGTCCTACGAAGCTGTGATTCGAGTGAACAGTCAATCCGGTAAGGGAGGCATCACATACTTGCTGGAGAGCGAATACGGACTGGAACTTCCAAGACGACTGCAAATCGAGTTCAGCCAAGTTGTGCAGATGGCGATGGATGCCAGTGGCAAGGAATTCTCCGCGCATGACATATTTGATGTATTTCAGAGCGAGTATCAATTTGCCGCAGCTGCTCCGGTGTATACCGTAGACCAAGATAAGTCGAAAGGATTGGCTGCGAGGGAAGTGAAAGCTGATGTGGTGCTTGGTTCGATACCTGCAACGGTGACTGGCTCGGGCAACGGTCCCATAGATGCCTTCGTGAACGGGCTGGCGCAAGCCCTGGAGAAGGACATCCGAGTGCTGAACTATCACGAGCATTCGATCGGCTCGGGGTCAGACGCGCAGGCCGTCTGCTACATGGAGTTGCGCGTCGGCGAAAAATCACTCTTCGGTGTAGGTACGGATTCAAATATTGTCACGGCATCGATCAAGGCGATAGTTTCAGGCGTTACGCGGGCAACTGAGCGCGAGCCTATTCGGGAGCACAAATGAAGAGCCCAGAAGCTCGACAAGCACAACTGACGCTATCGCCAAAAGGCCCATCAGAAGGGTTCAAGCCCCAATAGATTGAATAACGTGCGAACTCGCAAGCTGGCTTTTGGTGTGCCTGAGGAGATCCCCGTAGCTTATCCCCACAGTCTTCGAAACGGTTCAGCCTGTCCGGTACGCGACTAGCCAATTCCCGGTTTGGAGATCCGGATTGAGCATTCATAGCTCAAACTAGACCAACTGAATCGCCCGGCGCGATTTGACCTTAACGACTGGCTTTTCAGTGCAGCACGGCAATGCCGGTTTGCTCATGTGCATAGATACTTGCCGACAAACTAAAGCAAAGGGTAGAAATGAGGACTTTTAGCCACTCGGCACGGAAATCTTCACAGACTCCTTTCTCTTGGTGCGCCCCTGACCCCTATCCGTGCAGTCGGAAGCACGGGTAGGCGCGAACTTATAGCCCCATTCCCCGCGGACGTGTCAAGTTCCAATTGACATTCGCTCCTCTAATTTCGGCGCTAAGTCGCTGGCCTAACCGCTGATCGATGACGGACCTCCACGGAACAAGACAAAACGCCGTTCCCTCATCCAGCATGGCAAACCGGCCACTGGCTAACTGGGTGGACCGGCGATAAATACCGCTGACGGTTTCGCCATGCCGTACAGGCCGCCACATCTTTCCAGTTTCCTCTTGAATTTTTTGGCCCACCAGAGCAAGTTCGCGATCCCGCAGCGTTGCCAACAAATCGCGCGCCAACGTCATTCGCTGCCCAATGCGCTCGGCGAGCCCCTCCTCCACAAGGAAATCAATTCGCCGAGACGTCGCGTCCCTCACCTGCGCCCCGAACCCTTGGGTGGATGGAAGGGGCCGACCGCTCGCCACCAGTCCTCGGTCCAGCCAGGTGGACCCCACGGCCTTGATCTGCTGCTCCAGGGGCAGGTGCGATCGCAAATCGGCGGTGTACTCAGCGTCCTTTTGCACCCCCTTTTGCTGAACCCTCTGCAGCAAGTCCGCCGGCACGGTCCAGACACCATCGGCTACGCGCTCCACAATCCCTTTGCGACGCAGCGCTTCCAGCCTGCGCACGTGGACCTCGACCATTGCCTGCGGATCCTCATTCCCGGCCTGCAATAGCTGTGCGAGATGATGGACCGTGGTGTAGACCCCGTCCTTTGCTACCGCCATCATCGTGCGGTCCACCGCACGCTCCAGCGCCTGCGGTTTGCTTTCAACAATACCGCCAACCGGCAGCTCCGCCAGATCGGTGTTTGCCTGCAGCCGGAGGTAATGCGCCCGACCGTCGATACCATCCACTACCAAGTAGGGCCGATCGTGCAGTTCGCCATCCAGCCCCTTGGCCGCAATGCGCCCCACCACGGTTACATCCACCGGCAAATCGGTCACCAGTTCCCTCTGCTCTCCCTTCATCGCCCGGTGCATGGTGCGCAGGATGTCGCCGCGATCCCCCATGGCCACGAGCGCCTGCTCCATCCGCGGCACCAGGCGCCACCGGTGGGCATCAAGGCGCTCGGCCAGTGCCATGGCTTCAAGGCGCTGCAGCCGGACGCGCAGCAGGTTGAGGCGCTGCGTTCCCAGGGGTACAGGGATACGGCCGAGAGTCTCCGTCAGGTCCACAACATCCGCCACAGCCTGGCGCTGCAGTTGCCGATCCAGCCCTGTCCATCGCTGCTGGTCCACTTCGCGCTGCTGGCTCTGCCGCATCTCCAGTTCGGTGCGCGGCCCCAGCCATTCCGTGGCCAGCTCGCAGGCACGCTGGCGCATCCCATGGGCCATGTAGTCGGGCGCGATGACTAGGTCCGCTCCCCTGCCCTCGCCCGAACGCCCGCGCAGCACGACGTGGGTGTGCGGGTTGTCCGTATCCCAGTGGTCTACGGCCACCCAGTCCAGGCGGGTTTCCAGATCGACGGCCATGCGCGCCATCAGCGTGCGCGTGTAATCGCGCAGGTCTTCAAGCTCCCCGGCATCCTCCACTGACACGATGAAGCGGAACTGGTGGCGGTCCCCTTGGCCCCGCTCCTCGAACGCCTGCAGGTCTGCGGCATCCGTGTCCGCCCCGTAGGCCTGCCCCTTCTGTCCATCTCGGGTCGTGCCGTCGCGTTCGATGTAGCGCAGGTGGGTGGAAACCGATCGAGTCCCCGCTTTCTTGAGCACAACAAAGCGTGACTTGATGACCACACGCCGTGCGTTCCTGTCCAGTCCCTGGCCCGCGATGCCGGCCGCCACGCGCCCCCGACCGAACGTGGACGCAGGACGCATGCCCTGTGTCCCTGACGCCTTGGCCCCGGCCCTGGAAACCTCCTTCAGCACCCGGCTGATCAGGCGCGGCGACCGTGGTCCAGGACGCGACTTCGGCGCGCCCGGCCGGACCCTGAACCGCCCCTCCTCCGGTCCGACCTTACGCGTGGCCATGGAGCCCACTCCAGCGCGCATGGGCGCAAGGGATCGGGTACGGCACGCGCCAAGCACCCGCTGCTGGCCGAGTCCTGCCCCGGCACGGCACTGCATGCGACCAGCCTGGTGCCGTGCCCAACCCACGTGCAGACTGGCTTGGGGGGCGCATACGTGCCGTCCCTTTTATCTTGCCCTCCGTCTCCGCCTCCCGCATCCGCTCCCGGCTCCGCCCCGCCGCCAGCCACGCGCCGAGTTCGAAACGCTGCCCCAAAGGCAGCGAAGGTGCAGCAGGCGCTGCACGCTGGCGGCAAAAATTTTGCACGGTGGTGTGCAACCCAAGCACGTGTGTCGGTGCAATTCGGCAGCATCTGCGGCGTAGTAAAGAGCACGCTCGCAATGCAGGCTGAGTACAGTCCCGCACCAGACGTGGACGCACCACACAGTTTGCGCAGACGCGAAAAATAGTACCGTTCATGGCGTACCCCAGGTCCACAACGGATGCGCGCTGCCAATCACTGCTGACGCATCGACAGGACCGAAGTAGCGGCTATCGAACGACGCCGGATGGACATTGCTGAGCAGGAAAAACTCCCCAACGGCAAGCGTTCGGCACTGTGCCCAAGGCGACAGCAGCCGGCCCGTACCATCCTCCGCAAGCACCGCCGCCACGGCCATGCCATCGATGCGCACACCCCCTGCCCTCACGCACACCGACTGCGGAGCCACAGCGCCTATCCGCTTGAGCAAAGGAACGTCCGCAGACAGGTATCCGCGCTGCGCCGCGAGGGCCGCCACACCCGCAGGAAGGCGGGCCAGCACGACGCCACCGACATGCAGCGAGTCAGGCGATCCAATGCGGTACCAGCCACGGGGCACGCTGTCGCTGGAGTTGTAGACCATTCGCAGCGGGAATTGCACCACCGCTGGAGCACACAGCGCAGCGACGCCGATGCTCATGCAGGCCAAGGCCATGCGGCGATTCATCGCAGCGCCTCGCGCGCAAGGTGCGCCGCATGCCGCTCGGTCGTATACACCGGCAGCGGTTGGCGTGCAGCCAATCGGTTGCCCACTGTGCGCCAGTAGGTGGCGGCAACGGTGCAGGGGTTTATGCCCAGTACCTCGATGGCATCAATGGCCGCAAGCACCGCCTTGACCTGCCTCTCGCCATCAGCACGCAGCAGTATGCGCGCGCCCGGCAGCACACCCGCTACGCGCTGCACGTCTTCGAAAGGCGTCGGCGCCTGCATCACCAGGAGCTGCCAGAGCACCGTTCCATAGATGTTGCCGATCCACTTCACACGACAGCACACGGTACCCGGCATGAACATGGCCACGCGTCGCCAGCGATCCAGCACGATCTCCACCGTCGGCTGACCAAACCGCAGCCAGACGTTCACCCGGTCCTCGACGAATGCGAGAGAAACGCGCATGCGGGTGGGGCGCTGCGGCACCCTCGCCTGCAGCGAAATCTGCCGGATAGCTGACACCGGATGGAATCCCGGCGCCGTCATGCCCCGTCCTCCGGATACTCGCGCTCCAGCAGCTCGCGCAGCATGTCCGCTGCTGTGATGCCGCGCCGGAACGCAACCATCTTGATGCGCCCGCGCAGCGCTGGCGTCACATCGATGGTGAGCCGCGCGGTGTAGATGGAGGCCTTGGCGGGGATCTCGGGAGCATCCGCCTGCCGCACCCAGGTTGATGCAGGATCCGCACCGGGCCTGCGTCCGATCGGTGCCCGGTGCGGCTTTGCCGCTGGCTGGGGGATGGTCATCGCAGTACCTCCCGCACGGCCTGAGCGAGCGCCACGATCTCGCGCGCAGCCGCGCACTGCGGCGCGACTTCGCATGCCAGCCGCCCTGCGGCCACGCTGTCGGCGAACACGATGCGCTGCGAGACTTGAGTCTCCAGTGCGGCGAAAGGCTGGTCCGCGAGCGCTGCACGCGCTTCACGCCCGATCACCGTGCCGACCACGCGCCGGTTGATCACGAAAGCCGCGCGCAGTTGCGGCCGGAACACCCGGGCCTCCGTGATGAGCTGCACCATCTCATCGCTGGCCCACACGTCGTAGGCGCTGGGCTGCACCGGGATCAGCACCAGGTCGGCAGCCAGCAGCGCGGAGCGCGCAAGCGCCGCGACCCTTGGCGGCCCGTCAATGACCACAAAATCCGCCTGCAGGGCGATCTGCGGGGCTTCCTGGTGCAAGGAGTCCCGGGCCAGCCCGAAGACGCCATAGAGCCGCTCCTGACCGCTCTGGAGCCGCCGTTGCGCCCAGTCGAGGGCGGAGCCCTGCGGATCGGCATCGAGCAGCGTCACGCGGTTGCCGTCCAGGGCCAGCTCGCCCGCCAGGTGGGTGGCGAGCGTGGTCTTCCCCGCCCCACCCTTCTGGTTGAGCAGGGCTATCACTTTGCCAGGGCGATTGCCTTGCTTTCCTGGTGGAAAGTTTTGGGGTTCTGGATCTGCCTGATTTGCCATCGCAGAACCATTGCTCAAATCTTGAGCACCTGCTGTTCGCGCGCGCGTGACTTCCATTTATGTATCCCTTTAGATGTTTAGGGAGCGCCCAAACCGTTGCTAGGCGTGGCTTTCCGGTCGATCGGTGCGGGCGATCCACCGATACTTTTGCGAGTGATCCCCCGAGTGCCGTGCGGGTGATCCACCGACCCCGTCCCCAAGCCATCCACAGGTTCTTCAACAGAATCTGTGGACAACTCGCTTCGGGGTCGGTGGTCCGGATCGGGCAGAAAGGCCAGCCACTCGATGCCACCACTGCGCTCGATGGACAGCCAGTAGCCCGGCAGCGCTTGGCGCCGCGCCAGGTGGCGTACCTGAATTGCAAAGTCGGAGGGGCGCTGCAGGCTCCCGGACTTCAAGTGCAGGTGGCGCATGTCGAAGCGCCATCCCGTCTGCTGTCGCCCACCGTGCTTGCGCACCAGTCGGTACAGCCAGCGCTCAATCCCCCCGGAAAGCCGGAAATACGTCGGATCGAGCGTGAGCACCAGCCCCTCGTCCATCACGCCGGTAAAGAACCAGTCAGCCAGAATGAGTTCGATGCCGTCGGAACGCCCCCCGGGCTGGACATACTCCTTCCACTCGTTGATCCAGGAGAAGCGGTGCACGCGCATGGCACCGTTCGGGCGCTCGCGCTGGCGCAGCGTCGTGGCGACGGTGGTGGACTGCAGCCGGTCCAACGCTGCGCGCAGCGCCAGGTAGTCGCTGCGGCCGGTTCCCCGTTGCGCGAAGCGCAGGATCTCGTAGGGCGTGGCCACCATCAGGCGCGAAGGCGCAATGCCTTCCTTCTTGGCCTGGATGATCTGGCTCGCAGCCCAGATCAGCACATCGGCATCCCAGATGGTGGCGATGCCGTGCTCGGGCACGCCCTCGACCGTGAGAGAATTTCCCCCCGCTTCAAATCGGATCGGCACAATGCGCGGCGACTTGGCAAGCGAGAAGAACGGATAGGCCATCAGGTCCTGCGCGTCGCGCAGCGCCATGTCGCCGCCCGGCAGCGCGCGGAACAGCGAAAGCTGCTCGCGTTCGTTCGGGCGCTTTGACATCCGTGGTGCCTCTCTCGTCCGGTCAGATCAACGGACGGAGTCACGCTGCACGTAGCCGGGGTCCGAGGTCATGCCGTAGGCACGGCCATCGGCCCAGGCACGCAGGTCAGTGGCCGCATAGACCACCCGTGCGCCGAACTTGCGGAAGCGCGGACCTCCCCCCAGAACGCGCTGCTTCTCCAAGGTACGCGGAGAGAGCCGCAGAAAGGCGCCCGCTTCTTCGGTGGTCAGGAACTCAGGATTTGCAGAAGCTGCAGGGACAGCCGCGGTAGTGGACTGCGGCGCAGCCAATGCAGCTGCACGGGACTGAAAAGAACTGCCAACGGCCATGACGGACTCCATCGCTGTCGATAGGCCGCAAACCATTCGCGGCCCGATGGAAGCAGTCTCGGAAATCGGACCCGATCCAGGCAGGGAGAGATTCAGCGCACCGGTTCGTCTCCGGGCGCCCTTGCAGCGGGATCCAGCACACCCGCCAGAGACAGGTACCCGCCGTTCATGAAAGATTCGGCCCGCCGCAGCAGGTGGCGCACCTGCGCACGCAGTTCGCCATCCTCGTGCCAGCGCAGTACGACGGCTTCGAGGCCGAACAGGGCCTGGGCGATGTCGCGATGCGACGCTCCTGACTGTGAAGCATCGAGCGCCTGGAGGGCGCGCAGGTGCAGCAAAGCGGCACGGGTGGCCGCCCGCACGTGCGAGATCTGAGGCGCATGGCCTTCCAGGGCCTGTGCCTGTTCGCGGTACCCGTCGAGCTGACCGCGAAGACCCGGAGTCAGTGGCACAGCGCCCGCATAGGCATCACCATCCTCCAGCATGCCTGAGAGCGACAAGCGCATGCGCAGCGCGCTGATATCTGCGGTGAGTGCCAGGTCGTGGCCGTCCATCGCCAGGCGCTTGCGCCCCGGGATGCGCCACAGATCGAACCGACGGGTTGCGGCACCGTGCGCATGCACGGCACGCACATGCAGCAGCCCGTCAGGGGACGACAGCCACAACGGGTGCGCAACCCGCCCGTCCAACGCAGGATCTTCGGCGACATCGCAACCCCCAGCGGGCAAAGGACACCACGCGCTTGCGTCGGGCCCAATCCGCGCTGTAGCCGGGGTGGCGACGCAGGTACTCCCACGCGAGGGCTGGAGCGTCGAGGTCCAGCACGTAGAGATATGCGGCTGACACACCCCACGGGGCATGGGGAAGATCTTCGGGGGTGGGTGTGGTCACGGAATCCTCCAGCAAAAAGGGGAAACCTGCCACAGAGGGAAAGTTACAGGGTCGCTATCTCGGCGACGTCACGTCGCGCACCGGGCGATCGAGAAAGGACTGTGTCAATCAGTCGTTGATCGAACCGTCGCGCTGCGCATCAGACAGGTAGCCAGAGAGCGTCTGGCGGGGCTTGAAATGTGGATCCACCACGATGCGCATGCCTCGTGGACCCCGGACACCCTCCAGGGAGAAGAGGCTGACATGCCCCAGTTCTGGACTCCCAGTGCCTGCATCGCACAGTCCGAACGCTCGGTCTCCATCGACATCCAGCTCGGTCAGCAACCACACGGCCCCAGCATCCAGCGTGTAGAGCTTGACGACCGGCAGGGGATCCAATGCCTCACCACGCGCACGCGCTGCGCCGTTGGTCAACATCTGGCTTTGCTGTTCGTTGGTAAGAAATGTCATTAGAGGTATCCGTATGGCGGAATACTACTTCGACTGTTCGTCGGCCCGAGTCGGTGAGAACGCAATTGAGTGCGCGCCCTGCAAAACTCATTTTAATGAGTTAAAGATAACGTGGTTTTAATTGCTGTGAAACACAAAGCTCCCTGGCATGCAAAAGCCAGGAGTACAGCGCGGGCGCCCCACCGGCGCGACGACGTTTGACGCAGGTCCCGCACGGGCCTTCGGCGACGCCGTGCGCCACCTGCGCACTCTGGACGGCACCGCTCAAGAAACGCTGGCACACCTTGCCGGTATTGAGCGATCGCACATGGGCAAGATCGAGCGTGGGGAGCACATGCCAACGCTGGCGTTGATCCTAAAAATCGCGCGGGCGCTAGGCCGTAGCGCCAGCGAACTGATGCAAGAAACCGAAGCCCGTTTGCCCATAAGCAAGGCATGAAGCGATATTGGCCGTTCGCACCCGCTGGCGGCCAACGCGTTCCGGCTACGCCACAATCCGCCCCGCAAGACCCGCCTCACGCGCGTAGACACTCAGCCGCTTCTGCGGAGTGAAGTGCAGGTCCCGCTCCACTGGAAGCCCCAACCGGCCGCGCACGGTCGCAAGTTCTGCCAGGCTGACCCAGCCCAACTCGGGATAGCCCAGACCCAGGTCGCACAGCCCAAACACATGGTCGTGATCGTCGGGGTCCATCTCGATCAGCAGCCAGGTCGCACCGGCGTCCGGGGTGAACAGCTTGACCACCGGAGCGGGGTCGAAGTTTTCCTGTTCGAGGGACTGCCGGCCATTGACCAGCAGTTGCGCGCGCTGTTCGTCCGTGATGAGCTTCGTCATGGTCTTCTCCTTGGAAGGAATCAGGGCGGGATTGCCCCAGACCGGAAGCAGCACGGCGCAGCGCAGCCGTCAGGGTTCGAAGACGGCCGCCAGGACGCCAGCGTGCACCGCACGCGCAGACCTTGACGACGAGAACGGCGTGATACGGTGAAGGGAACAGCAAGCCAGCCCCGCCCGCCAAACAAGTCGGTCATCGGAGACACCGTCCTCCCTGCCGATCCGGCGAGCCGGTTCGGCGGTATCGAAGGGGGCGCCAAGCCCGGCGCGGCGGGGATGGGCCGCAGGTCGATCCCCAGGAGGCAAGCACAGCGCGCAGCACCGCAGGGGCGAAGGCGTCAGCGATGAAAGCCCGTAGGGACGAGACGCCACCAGCGGCTCGGTGCACAGCACGCCAGCGCGGTCCGGCCAGGCCGGAGACGCACAACTCAGTAAAGCCACAAAGACACATTGACGCAAAACCCCAGTCCCGAGAACCCATAACGACGGATATACGGAAACCCGCAAAGCAGCAAATACACAGATCCAACAATGCGCCCATCCGCAAACACGGATGAACGCTTTGTCGTACTTCCGTACTTCCGTACTACCGGGCGAAACAACGCACGCACCGCCCTCCCCTCCAAAGAGACGGGACAAAAGCGCCCCGCTGCGCGGGGCGCCAAGGACGACGTCAGTCGCCCTTGCTGCGCGACCATATCAGGTTGTGCGCACCATCCTCGCCTTCGACCAGGCGGGCATAGAGGGTGGCAGGGAACGACGGATCATCCAGGGTCACGGACACGTAGGGGCGCTCCGCCTTGCTGAGTTTCTTCCACGCTGCGCCGATCTTCAGTCCGTTGCTGGCGACGACACGGTAGTCCGGAGCGTTCTCGCTGGCCTTGTCGCTGGGCACGAGCCGGACCTTGACGTTGAGCGTCAGGGTGCGAACCGTGCCGGTGTAGCTGCCGTTCTGTGTGGTGAAGGTGCCGATGTTGGCCATGATGAAGTCCTTTCGAGGTTGTCTAGGTCGCGCCCATCGCGGCCTTGGCGTGATCCGATGGGCGAGGGTCGGGCGCGCCGCATCCCGCAGCGAAGCAAAGGGGCCGCAGCGCAGCGAAGGACCGGGAGGCCCGAGAAATTTGCCGCGCGAGGAATCCGCGCAGCGGAGGGGAAATTTGTCGGGCCGGACGGTTGCGGCGAAGAAGCCCGAGGCGGTGCAAACGAAGTGCAGCACCGCCGTGCCCGAGCCAGGATTCAACGCAAATACAAGGCTGCTGTGGGTGTGATCCTGTACCGAAAGGGTTCATGGCCCCGGCACCTGATCAGTTCACAGTCGCGCAGCGCTTGCGGCACAGCGCCCGAAGCGATTCACGCCAGCCGTCACCGACGCTCAAGCGCCGGGCGATTCACGTTCCGAAAAACCCAGCAGCTCGTCCTGCGCACGGCCGCGGGAGAAGGTCAGGAAGTCGTCCTGGCAGTACGGACGCATGCTCGCATCCACGGGCTATCGCGCCATTCCCATGTGCAGGTGCACACGCTGAAGCGCCTCGACCTTGGCCGCAATGTGCGTCTCGATAGCCGCCCGCTGCACCGCCACCAGCGTGACAGTGGCCTCGCACACGACTTCGCCCGTGTCGCAGGCCTGCACACGGAACGTCGCGCTCCGCTCCCCCATCCGTTCCAGCCATCCGCGCAGCCGCACAGAGGATCCTGGCGGGATCGGTCCTCGGTGGTCGATGCGGATCGTTCGGCCCACCACCACCTCAGCCGCATCGACATGCTGCTGCATTTCCCGGATGCAGATGGATTCGATCACCGCCACCAGGTACCCCGTGGCAAGGCATTCAATCAGCCGCTCGGCATAGCCGCTGCCGTGTGGCAGCCGGGCAAAGAGCGACTTCGCCGTCTGGTCCGCCGGTACGGTATAGGACTCTTCAAAGAATATCTCGCTGACGCCTTGGTGGTTCATGGGTTGTCCGGGGTGTTGTCACAAGCCAGATCAGCGCAGGATTGCGAGTGATCGGTGCTGGTCGATGCTCCCTTGACCCGCAGACTCCTCCCACCCACCGCAGCAAGTTCTGGCGTACCCCGTCGCTCTGGGCGCAGCGGGCCTGGTGTGCCGGAAGTCCCAACGCGCGCGGCAGACCTGCCGCGCGCGTCGCGCCTATGCGAAAAGCCCCGGTCCACCGGCCGGGGCTTCATGCTCACGCCACAGCGTGTGCGTCCTCGTGGACCTCCGAATCGGCACTGCCGCTGGCATCGGCGCTGACATCGGCATCACCCCCGACCTCGCGCCCCGCCCCTGCCTCGACTTCGACAGCCGCTTCCTGCCCCCGGAACATCACCGGCAGCCACCCCGCCCCCGCAGCCAGCCGCTCGGCCTCGCTCGCAATCTCGGCCTTCCTGAGCTTGCCCAGCCGATTCACCTGATCGGGCGCAAACACCTGCACCGCTTCCAGCGCCTTGGCTTTCGAGACATGCTCGAAGTAGCCTGCGGCAGTCGGGGTCCACCAGTCGTGCATGTCGAGGTTCACCGCCTGCGCGAGCGCAGTGGCGGGAATTTCTCCCTCCTGCGAAGCCAGGGCACTGACTGTTGAAGCCACGCACACCGCCAACAATGACAGCAGTTCCTGCTGCGGGAAAGCCAGCAGTTCGGCGAACAGCGCGTCCGAATCGTTGGACAGGCGATGGGCCCAGGCCTCCCGCACCTTGCGCATGCCCACAGCTGCGGGGGCGTCGGCCATGTCGGGCGCATACAGTCCAAGCCCATCCTGCGGCGTCGCGGAAACATTGACTGCCGAGTCCCCCACCCCGTAGCTCTCCACGATCACCCGCAGCGCAAGGCGGTGCACCAGGGCCACCAGCGCAACGTGGGGATGCCGAGCCACCTCGGCCTGCAGCGCTGCCGTGCGGTGCGCGCTGAGGCGCTTGGCCAGCTTTTCCGAGATTCCTGACTTGGCGGGCTCGTCGGTGTCGGCATCCGGGTTGCCACCCGCCCCGCCCTCTTCCTGCCGAGCCTGTTCCCGCAGGGCCTTGGCCTGTTCATCCCGCAGCAGGCCACGGTGCACCACGACCCCTCCCATGTGATCGACCGACACCACGGCTCCGGCCAGCGTTACCACGGCAGCCGGGTATTCGACCAGTTGGCGTTCCACGGCCTCCAGCTCATTGCCGAGTGCGTCCATGGCGTCCTGCAGCGCCTGCGCCTGCTCGTCGGTCATGTCCTCGTTGTCGTCGTCCAGTTGCTCCTGCAACTTCGCCCGCTGGTCTTCCAGCTTGGCAATGCGCTTGGCCTCGGTCTTGGTGGGTTCCCGGCGTGTACAGCGCGCCCGCTGGAACTGGTAGAGGTCGGATGCGGTGGCACGCGGCGCCAGATCCACCCAGGCCCAGCCTTCGGCACGCAACTGCTCGGCCAGCGGAGCGAGTTTGTCCCGCGCCAGCGCCTCCAGCAGCGCGCCATCGGTCAGGAAAATGTCATTCTGCTCATCCGCGAACAGGTCACGCCGGATGGCACCGCCCGCCTGCTCGTAAGCCTCCAGCCCGACAAAGCGCGCCACCGCATCGCGGCTGGCGTCGATCTCTTCGCTGGTCAGGTGGTCGCGCAGCGCGTCCGGGCTGCGCTGCCATTGCGGCGAGTCGTAGAACGCAGCTTCCTGCGCCGCATGGTCGTCGGTGATGGCCAGCGCCATCAACTGCTCCAGCGTCACGGCCTGCGTCCCGAAGTCGGCCAGCAGCCGGGGCGACACATTGGCAAGCTTCAGGCGGCGCTGCACCACCAAGGGTGTCACACCGAAATCAGCAGCGATGTCCTCCAGGGGCCTGCCTTCAGCCACAAGGTCTTTCCAGGCAAACAGTTCTTCGATGGGGGACATGGCCTCACGCTGGACGTTCTCGGTCAGGCTCACGGTGCGCGCTGCATCATCCTGCACCAGCAGGCAATGGACTTCATGGTCCTTCGCCAGCTTGCGGCGCTTGACCAGCAGCTTGAGCGCTGCAAGGCGCCGCCGTCCGGCCACCACTTCGCAATGCTCGCCATCGGGCGCGGCCACCATGGTGAGGTTTTGCAGCAGGCCCACACGGGCAATGCTGGATGCGAGTTCGGGAATCGACGTGCCGCCACTCTTGCGGACATTGCGGCTGGAGGGCCGCAGCTTGGACAGTGGAATCAGCAGCAGTTCCTGCGAAGCCGCCATGGCGGCGGCGGTGCTGCCCGTGGCGATAGCTTGAGTTTCTTGAAAGGTAGCGGTGTTCATGATGAAGCTCCTATCGGTCAAAGAAAGGGAATGAGAAAAAGGGAAGCGAGAAAAACAAGGAATGGCAGGAGGGGCGGCGCCCCTCCGAACGAAGCTCAGGCCTTGAGCTGGCGCATGCCATCGGCCAGCAGCCACAGGGCGCGGTTCAGGCGCAGGTTCTGGTCAATGCCCTGCACGGGCCGGGTGCTCTGGCGGCGTCCGTTGGCGGCGCGGGCGCGCAGGCCGCCCTTGATGAGGTTTTCTTGGGTGCGGTTGAACACGCTCCACAGGTCGCGGCGGTCGTCGTCCGTGCGGCGCGGCATCAGGATTTGCGTTTCCGTGATGGGTGCGGGCTTGGCCGGGTCGTCGTACTTGAGGGTCAGCGCTGCGCGGGCGAACACCTCCGACTCCCTGGCGTCCAGGGTGATCGCCTGCATGGATTCGCGGGATTGCTGCGCCTGACCGAAGCCATTCAGGACTTCATACGCGCCCTCGATGACCTGCCCCGCCACATCGCCCTTGTGGGGCACGCGCACATCGGCAACTGTGTCGCCGCACACCAGCCCGTTCTGGCAGACGAAGCGGAACATGCCCGCAAGCATCTGGTAGCTGCTGGTCCCGTCATGGGAGTTGAGCAGGATGATTTCGTTGGCTTCGCGGCCATTGATCTGGCTGGCATGGCGCAGCCGGATCATGTGTTTGGTGAAGTCGCGCCGCCCTTCCTGGCGCACACGGGTCTGGCAGACCATGAAGGGTTGGAAGCCCTCCCCTCTCAATTCTTGCAGTACGGTGGCCGTGGGGATGTAGCTGTAGCGCTCGGAGCGACTGCCGTGCGGGGCCTGCGCAAAGATGGACGGGGCCACGGCCCTGATCTGGTCATCCGACAAGGGATATTCGGAGCGAAGTACCGGCGATTGCGGTGTGAAACGGGATGCGAGTTGCATGGTGATTTCTCCTGACGAAGTTGGCTGTTGAAAAAGCCTCACCGGATTCCTAGATTCAGAGCCCTCTTCGGGCTTCCGGTGGGGTCGGCACGAAGAACCCGGTTGGCCTCGTTGCCACCGTCTTTCCTGAGTTCATCGCCCGCGACGGTCAGGAGCGCGCGGCCGGGTGCCGTCAAGGAGACAAGCGCAGGGTTGGTGCGGCCCGCAGGCGCAGCCGAGGACACGGCCCTGCGCGCCTTGACGGCACCCGGCCGCGGGCTACAGTCGCGAGCAAGGTGATGGATTCAGGAAAGATGGCTGGACAGGCAACGGCCCGCTTTCCACGCCGACCCCACGCAAGCGAAGCGCGCAGCGCCGCAGGCGCGAAGGCCGATCCGGCACAGCCGGTTCGGCGGTGTCCCAGGGGCGCCAAGCCCAGCGCGGCGGGGATGGGCTGCACAGCCGATCCCCTGGAGGCAAGCGAAGCGCGCAGGCCCGGTTCAACGAGCCGGGCCGAAGGCGTCAGCCGAGCGAAGTGAGGGAACGATGGAAGCCCGTAGGGGGCGAGACGCCGCAGGTGGCTCGATGCGCAAGCACGACAGCGCGATCGGCCAGAGACGCACAGACCATGCATCCAGCTCCCTACGATATGGGACCATGGCCTTATGAGAGTCACTTGCTCTCCGCCTAGGCACAATGACACCTGCCATGGAAATACAAGAATTGCAGGACGATGAACTGATTGCCCAAGCCCAAGAATGGCGGCTGCGGGCACTGCGCGGGGAGAAGGAAGCACGCGGCATGGCGCACGAGCTGGAGCGCGAAGTGCGCAGGCGGTTCGGCAATCCCCAAGCCGAGACGCAGCACTCACTCAAAGAGGTGCGCGTGCTGGGAGAGCTACCGTAAGGACTGAGCAGCGCCGAGTGCCTTGAACCACTGCATCCCCCACATCAGCAAAAGACCAGCGCAGCCAGGAACAGCCGATCACCAGCCAGTCGATGCCTCGGCAATCATCAGGCTCGACGGGAACAGACTTCGCAGAGACCCGCCCCGTCACCTGAGAGCAACCCATCCAGGGCTTGCAACCAGGCGCCGGAGCAGGCGGATGCCCGGACCTCAGGACATCTCGTACGGGAGAGCACTGGACTCCAATCCGTTCCGCAGAGGTGCACAAGGAAAACCCCAGAAAACCTCACTCGGGCCACCACAGCGGCCGATCCGGCGCCGCGCCTTCGGCCCGCAACGCGTCGGCAAGCCCATGCACGGGATCCTTGAGACTGCCGCGCATCAGGGCGATCCATGTATGCAGGGCCTCGTCCTCTGACCTGTCGCCTGCGATCACCTCCAGGCGGGACAACATGTCCAGGACACGGTGATAGTCTCCAAGCGCCTCCACAACGGCAAGGGCGCGCGGTAGCTGGGATGCCCGGGCTTCCCGACGCTCGGCGCGGGCCTCTTCGGCAGCGGCCGTGATACGGCGCGCAAGATCGGCTTCCTGCTGCGCCTTCGCCCGCATCGCGGCTTCCTCGGCCACAAGCTTCGAGCGAAGCGCCTCTGCCTCAGGAAATGCGATCAGAGCCTGGGTGATCTCGGGGAGGCGTTTCTCCATCTGCTCCCGGGTCCCCGACCACTGGCGGGCAATGGCGCTCCAGTCTCGCTCCAGCTTCAGCTTGTAGGCATCAAGGGCCCTGTACTCCGCAGGCTCATAGAGGACGCCCTTGCGCGGGGGCTTGATGATTTTTTCCGCCTGCTCGGCGAAGTTCAGGCAAATCGAACCTCCCGCCCTGCGGATCTCAACCGTGTTACGAGAACCCTTGCCGCTGGCAACGATCTGGCAACCTCCCGCGATAAGTCTGCGAAGCAGCGCCTCGTGGAAACGAAGAATCCAGTCAATGTTGGCCGTCGTGGCGGTGATGCGCAGGCAACCTTCGTCGGTGATGTACCGTCCCATCGACATATGGTGTCCTGTGATGCCGCCGAAGAAAGGCCGCCCCTGAGCCGCAGCACGTTCCCTGTCCCGTGCCCGCTTCTGCTCCTCGCGCTCGATGGACTGGAAAAAGCGTGCCGTCTTGGCCACCAGCGGATGGCAGTTGTCGAGTGAGGTCGGTATTTCGATGGGCGACACGGCAATGCCGTGTTTCGCGCGTGAGAAGGTTTGCCGGACCTGCTGGAGTCTCGTCGCGTCCTCCGACCGTGCCACCGTCGCGCCCTCTTCCGGCAAACGGATCACGGAATCCACATCAGCCGGCGGCAACGGTGTGGGGAGACTGGGCTTTCCAGCCGCATGGCGGGTCCAGAAGCCGACAGGCGGCACAGGAATGTTGTACCTGCGGCAGAGCTTGGACAGGCCGACGTCCGACAGGCCCAATTGAGGCCCCAGATGCCGGAGCGGTGTTTTCCAGACCAGCCCATAAAGTTCTGAACGCTTCACCGATACCTCCTCGGTTACGACACGAAAGAACGCACCAGCGCTGACCCAAGCCAGAGCCCTACACGCGCGGTGCCTCCATCTCTGGGGCACTCTCCGTCTTGGGCTGCAGGCTCACCGACCAATGCCCTCCCGGCTCCTGCTGCGGCGCCAGCAGGTCGTACGTCTTGACCATGTTCAGCAACCCGGAGTGCCCGTACGTCTGTGGAGAGAAGGCCGGATCGGTGCGCTTGAGGTATTGGCCGAGGGCGCCAAGGCCCACCTTGCCTTCCGAGGTGTCGCTGGCAAGAAGCGCCACGGCCTCCACAAGGAAGCGTGGCCTCCGCTTGACCACGGACTTGGGAGGCTCCTGCTTGGACTGATCGGCGTGGGGCGGCTCTGGCTTCGCCGCGGGCTTTTGAGCAGAGTCGAGGACCTGCTCGGCGGGCGGCGCGGGACGTATCCATTCGAAGAACTGGTCGCTGGCATTGCGCAGCGCATCGGGCGTCTTGGGCTCACCGACGATGCACACCGTCGCTCCACGCTCTCGCAGCTTGCGGCACAGGTAGGCAAAATCGGAATCGCTGGTGACCAGGCAGAAGGTGTCCGCTCTTTCATCGAAGAGCGCTTCCAGCGCGTCCAGTGCCAGGGCGATGTCAGCGGTGTTCTTTCCGGCCGCGTACTGGTACTGCAGGCACGGCGTGAACGCCAGGCGCACCAAGGCATCCTGCCATTTGTTCGCCAGTGTGGCCTGGTTTCCATAGCCGCGACGCAGCACGACACGACCAAACTGGGCCACCATGCGCAGCGCGTGTTCAAGGATTTCAGGCGAGACGTTGTCGCAGTCGACCAGCACTGCAACGCGGGTCTCTGTGGTGGGGCTGTTACTCATCCGGAATGCTATGCAGGAATTTTGACCCCACACGGTAGCCGATTTCAAGCGCTTCCCCGTGAATGTTCGGTCTGATCTCTGGGTTGGAAATCGCATTTGAATTGGGCTCCCATTGATCTCAGCCGTCGCTTTCAGGCTGAGCTGAGTCATTCGCGGACGTAGGCCTGGACGACGGCGACCTTGAAACTGCGGTCATTGAACGTCGATTGGCTCGACCGACTGCATCTGCCTCAACACCTGCCGCTCGACCGTGGAGTTCGAGAGACGTAGTTCCATGAGGCTTCGATCTGCATAGGAAATCCTAGCCGACTGACTGCGGGCCCTACACGATTGCCCATCAAGCAATCCAAATACATGTGCGCAGACCTTGAATCAACACCGAAAAGGGATTGCAAGAGGCTTCGATCCATACGTACTTGACCTGGACGTGCAGCATTGTCTTGATCGCAAGCAGGGAGCTTCCGGCCTGAATGGTGAAGCCAGCGTCACGTGCGTTCCCACCCGACCGCTCGTTCCATCGACCGATAAAAACCGGCGCCTCATGGGTTTTCCAGAGTGGTTTCGTAGCAGTTCTTCGCTTGATGCTGTCGACGTTCCTGTCGAGCACAAGGTGCAAACATTGCGTGATTTCGTCCATGCAGAGCTTTCCACGCTCGGAAAAGCCTTCCACGTAGGTCCAATATTCGGAACAAATTTCATTCAGCTTGGAAGAGGTTGCCGGGTAAAGCACATTACCCGTCACCAAAAGTCCGAATGATGGAATCATGTCTGAACAAATCGAAGTAGTGCGATTCCCGATGCAGATCGGTGGAAAGGCGCACAACCCGTGCGGTGGAGAGTGGATCGGTTCGCTGAATCCGGCAACCGAAGAAGTCTGGGCAATGATTCCCCGCGCAGGAGCGGAGGATGCCGAAATGGCTGCAGCGGCCGCGCATGAGGCGCTGCGCGGCGCATGGGCGAAGCTGACGCCCACCCAACGCGGTGCCCTGATGTTCCGCCTTGCGGACCTCCTGGAACGGGACGCGGAGCTGCTCGCGCAACTGGATGCACGCGACAATGGCAAGCCCATATCCGAGCTGCGCAAGCAATACGCCTACCTGCCTCAGCATTGGCGTTACTTTGGGGGCCTGGTTGACAAGCTTGAGGCCCAAGTCATCCCGGTCGACCGCAATGGGGTTTTCAACTTCACGCGCCATGAGCCCGTGGGTGTGGTCCTCGCCATCACCCCCTGGAACTCCCCGCTTGTCATCGCCTCGTGGAAGATTGCTCCTGCCCTTGCTGCAGGCTGCACGACCATCGTCAAGCCATCTGAGCATGCGTCGATTTCCACGCTGCACTTTGCCAAGCTGGTGGCTGAGGCCGGGTTCCCGGCCGGTGTAGTGAATGTGGTGACTGGCTACGGGCACGAGGTCGGCGAGGCACTGGTCGCTCACGCGAAGGTCGCGAAAGTCTCCTTCACAGGGGGGGAAGCTGGCGGGCGCGCCGTCTCAACCCTCGCGGCGAAGCACCTCAAACCCACGGTGATGGAGCTGGGCGGGAAGTCGCCGGTCATCGTCTTCGACGATGCGGACCTTGACCGGGCGGTTTCGACGGTTGCCGCCGGCATCTTTTCTTCCAGCGGTCAGTCCTGTGTCGCAGGTTCGCGGCTCCTGCTGCAGGCGGGCATCTACGACGAGTTCCTTAGACGTCTCATCGACCGGGCTCGTGCCATCGTCGTCGGCGATCCTCTTTCGGCCGAGACGGCGATGGGACCGATCACGACCCGCGCCCAGTTCGAAACAATCCAATCGCACCTTTTCGATGCGCACGAGCAGGGAGCAATCTGCGCGTTCAAAGGGGACCGCTCTTCGAGTTTCCCTACTGGTGGCTTGTTTCTGCCCCCTCATATTTTTACCGGCGTTACCCCGCTGATGCGAGTGTGGCGTGAGGAGGTCTTCGGGCCCGTGCTTGCCGTAATGCGCTTCGAAACAGAAGCGGAAGCGGTCGCAATAGCCAACGATTCCCCCTTCGGTTTGGCGGCCGGATTGTGGACCCGCGATCTGGACCGCGCGTTGCGGCTGCACAAGGAACTCGAGGCGGGGACGGTCTGGATCAACAGTTACCGCGGGGTGAGCAGCATGACCCCGCTGGGCGGCTTCAAGAGATCCGGCTTCGGCCGCGAGAACGGGCAGGAGGCTGTGCGCGAGTTCCTGCAAACCAAGAGCGTATGGATGGAGTACCAATGAACGACACAACCCAGCTTCGGGGCGCATCCATCCTGAACGCCCTGAAGGGCGCAGGAATCGAGTACGTCATTTCTGTCCCCGACCTGACCACCTCCGAGGGTGTCCTGCGCCCGCTCGCCAAAGATGCACATCTCAAGCTGGTCCGGGTATGCCGCGAGGAAGAAGCCATTGGCATTTGCGCGGGGCTCCTGGCGGGCGGCAAGCGCGCGGCCATTTTGATCCAGTACACGGGATTCATGGCGTCGATGAACGCGATACGCGCCATCGCAATGGAGTACCGCCAACCAATCTGCATGTTGGTGGGCCTGCTGTTCGCGGACGCTCCCGAGGATCCCAGGCAGTCCGTGAACTACGGGGTCAACCGAATGATCCCGTTGATCGAAGCGCTGGGTATGCCGTATCAACTGGCGAGGAACGACGACGAAGCCGCCGCCATTGCACCGGCTCTCACGCAAGCTTTCGAACGCAGTGAACCCCTCACCGTCCTCATTACCCGCTATCCCAGTGCCTAAGCCATGAAACGTGACGCTTGCTTCCGGCTGCTTGCCGATCTTCTGCCCCACGACATAGTGGTGTCCACCTACTCGTCTGCCTTCGAGTGGCTCGCGATTCGGCCCCACCCTCTGAACTACGTGGCCGTGGGCGCGATGGGCTTGGCGTCCTCCCACGCGCTGGGCCTGGCGCTGGCCATGCCGCAGCGGCGCATCGTGGTGCTCGACGGAGATGGCAGCTTGCTGATGAACCTTGGAACGCTGGTCACCATCGCGGCGGCCGCGCCGAAGAACCTCATCCACTTCGTCTCGCGCAACGGAAGCTACGAAGCGAATGGTGGGCACCCCATCCCGGCACAAGGCGTTCTCGATTTTGTCGGGATTGCGCGCAGCGCGGGATACCGCCATGCCGAATCGTTCTCTGCGCTACCGGCCTTTGCAGCCAGGGCCGAGTCGCTGTTGAGCGCACCCGGTCCGACGTTCGTCGAGCTTCATCTCGAAGCGGGTGATACCTCACCTGCACCTGACTATGAGCACATTCATGGCGAACGCGCACGCCGCGAATTTGCTCAGGCCCTCAGAAGTAGCTGACCCATCTCGGCTTGACAAAAAGAAGGAGACAAAAAATGACATCACCGATAAATGCAGCAGCGGTGGCCCTGCCATCACCACTGCTGGAGGTGAGACAGGTCGGCGTGCGTTTCGGCGGCGTGCAGGCGCTTGCGGACGTGAGCTTGGCACTGCAGCCGGGCGAGATCTGCGGACTCATTGGCCCAAACGGAGCCGGCAAGACCACGCTATTCAATTGCATTACGCGCCTGTGCGGGATCGCTGGCGGCAGCATCCTCTTCGAGGGGCGCGACATCGTAGCGCTGCACCCGCGCCAGGTGATTGCAGCCGGCATAGCGCGTACTTTCCAGAACGTCGGCCTGTACCCCGGTATGACTGTTCTTGAGAACGTGATGCTGGGTGCGCACCACCACGCCCGCCAGGGCCTGATCACCAGCCTGTTCCAGCCGCGTCGCACGGCGCGCGCCGAGCGAGAACTGGCCGAGCGCTGCCATGGCATCCTTACTGAACTGGACCTGCAGGCGCTTGCGGCGGAGCCAGCTGACGCGCTTCCGTATCCCACCCAGAAGCGCGTGGAGATCGCGCGGGCGCTGGCCTCTGAACCGCGCCTGCTGCTGCTGGACGAACCGGCAGGCGGTTTGACGCACGGCGAGGTAGCGCAGTTTGGCGACTTGGTGCGGCGCATCTGTGCGAGCCACCGTCTCACCGTGCTGCTGGTGGAACACCACATGGGATTGGTGATGAACTTGTGCCACCGGATCGTCGTCATGAACCTGGGGCGCAACCTGGCCCAGGGTGACCCGGCGAGCGTCCGCGCCAATCCGCAAGTGGTGGCCGCGTATCTCGGGAGATCGGCATGAGCCTTCTGCAAGTCCGTGGCCTGCATGCGGGCTACGGTGCCACGCAGGTGCTGCGTGGCATCAGCATCGACGTGCATGCCGGTGAGATCGTCGCGCTGCTCGGTGCCAACGGCGCCGGCAAGACAACCACCTTGCGCGCACTGTCCGGGCTGCTTCCGACGCGCGGGCAGGTGCTTTTCGACGGTCTCGACATTGGCACTATCCCCCCGGCGCGCCGAGTTGCGCTCGGCCTGGCGCATGTGCCCCAGGGGCGTGGCACCTTTGGCGACTTCACGGTCGAGGACAACCTGGCGCTGGGTGCCTACACCGTGCCATCACGCCGCCAGATTGCCACCGACATGGAGCGTTGGTTCGAGGTATTCCCTCGGCTGCGCGAGCGGCGGCGGCAACGCGCCGCCTGGCTGAGCGGCGGCGAGCAGCAGATGCTGGCGATTGCCCGCGCCCTGATGTCGAGGCCGCGCGTGCTGATGTGCGACGAACCGTCACTCGGCCTGGCGCCCGCCGTCACGCAGGAAATGTTCCGTGTGTTCGATCGCATCAACCGTGAGCATGGAACCACGCTTCTCATCGTGGAACAGAACGCCGACCTCACGCTGCGCCTGGCACAGCGTGCCTATGTGATGGAAACCGGCGAGATCACGCTGCAGGGCAGCAGTGACGAGTTGCTGGTGTCGCCCGCCATCCAGCAGTCCTATCTTGGAGCCTGATATGCAGTTACTCATGCAACAGATCGTCGACGGCCTGGCTGTCGGCGCCATCTATGCGGCACTAGCGCTAGCGCTGGTGTTGATTTTCGGTGCCACGCGCATCGTCAACTTCGGACAGAGTGAGATGGCGACCTTCTGCGCCTTCCTGGCTTGGCAGCTGTGCGAGTGGGGCATGCCCGTCGCGCTGGCCCTGGCGGTTTCGGCGGTGCTGGCGTTCGTGCTCGGCGCTGCAGTGTTCCAACTGGTGGTGCGTCCGGTATCGCGCGCCTCGGTGGAAACCGTGGTGGTGGTGACGCTCGGCCTGTTTCTCGCGTTCCAGGCGCTGTGTCTGTGGCTGTGGGGGGCCGACCAGCGGACCTTTCCCGCATTGTTCCCGGCCGGTGGCTGGACAGTGGCGGGCGTGCGCTTTACCGCCTACAACCTGGGTGTGCTGGGCGTGCTGTGCGCCCTGGCGCTGTCGCTCGCCGCGCTGTTCCGCTTCACCCGCCTGGGTCTCGGGCTGCGCGCCGCGGCAGCCGATGCAGACAAGAGCACGATTGTCGGTATCCGGGTGGAGGCGATGCTGATGCTCGGCTGGGGCCTGGCCTGTGTGGTCGGCTTCCTCGCTGCCGTGCTCGTCGCGCCGCGCCTGTTCCTGAGCCCCATCATGATGGCTCCGGTGCTGGTGTATGCGCTGGCGGCCGCCACGCTCGGCGGCTGGACCAGCGCTATCGGAGCCGTGGTGGGTGGTCTCTTGATCGGGGTCGCCGAGAGCGTGGGTGCGACCTTTTTGCCCTTCATCGGCTCAGAGCTTCGCCTGCTGATCCCGTTGGTGCTCACGCTGGCAGTGCTGCTGCTGCGCCCGCAGGGACTGTTCGGTCAAGTGATGGCGGTGCGAGTATGAATACCTTGCGACCTGCTTCTGCCGCACGTTTCGATCCGACACGATCTACTCGCTTTGCCATGGCGCACTGGGCCAAATCTGCTCCGCTCGCGCTGGTCCTGCTCGTGATTGTGCTGCTCCCCCTGCTTCCGAACTTCTTGCTCATGCAGGTGAGCACGGCCCTGACTTTCGCGCTCGCCATCCTCGGTCTCAATCTGTTGCTCGGCTTCGCCGGCCAAGTGTGCCTGGCGCAGGGCGCGCTGTTTGCCTGCGGTGCTTACACCACGGCCATCCTGGTTGCGCAGGGGGGCTGGCCGGCGCTCGCGACGCTGCCTGCTGCAGCCGTCGTCACCGCGATGGCCGGTGTCGTGATCGGCCTGCCTGCATTGCGCCTGGGCGGGCTGCAGCTGGCCATAGTCACCTTCGGTGTCGCGGTGCTCACGCCGCAGCTGATTCTGAAGTTCGACCGCCTGACCCGCGGGGTGACCGGCATCACCTTCGATCCACCGGCGCCGCCAGCGTGGCTGCCGGTAGGGCCCGACCTGTGGCTGTATGCGCTGTGCGTGGCTGCGACCGCCGTTTGTACCGTGCTTGCGCTGCGCATGGCGCGCGGCGACAGCGGCCGCGCACTGCAGGCCCTGCGCGACAACCCGCTGGTCGCTACCTCACTCGGGGTGGACCTGGTTCGGGCGCGGCTGGCCGCTTTCGCCGTCAGTTCCGCCTTCGCCGGGCTGGGCGGCGGGCTGTTCGCCATTCTCAACGGCTACGTGAGCCCGCAGTCCTTCCTGGCCGCGCGCTCGATCGAGATTCTGATCGGCGCCATCGTGGGGGGCATCGGCAGCGTCAGCGGCGCTTTCCTCGGTGCACTGTTCGTGGTGTTCGTGCCGGAGTGGACCGCCGAACTCAGCCCGGCGCTAGGGGGGCTGATCTACGGCGCCTGCTTGATCGCGATGATGCTCGTTGCCCGCGATGGCTTGGTTGGCCTGGCACGGCGCATTGCGCCCACCGTGTTCTCACTCGCCCGTAAGGGCCTTCCCCCTCGGCCGGCTGCTACGGCCACCGCTCCCCACGACAACAACCAGGAGACATCCCCATGACCTCTCTTTCCCATGTGAATCGCCGCCGCGGCGCTCAGCGCATCGCAGCCGTCGTGTTCAGCTTGGCCGCTGCCGTGGCGCAGGCGGCCGAACCCGGCATCACCGACAAGACCATTCGCATCGGCATATCAGCGCCGCTCACCGGGCCGGTCGCTGGCGTCGGTGCCGTGTCGGAAGGCATACGCACCAAGGTCGCCGCAGTCAACGCAGCCGGTGGCGTCAAGATGGGCGACGGCATGGCTCGCACGATCGAACTGGTGATCCAGGACGACGCGATCGATCCGCAGCGCACGCTTGCCAACGTGCGCAAGATGGTGGAGCAGACGGAGGTGTTCGCGCTGGTAGGTGTGTCCGGCACACCGAACAACCAGGCGATTGGCCGTTACGTAGAGCAGCGCAAGGTGCCCAACCTCTTCATGTATTCGGGCGTGCAGGAGCTGGCCGAGGGACCCAACTGGATGATCGGGCTGGTGCCGTCGTTCACCACCGAGGCTGCGGTGTTCGCCGAGTACCTGAAAACAAGCAAGCCGGACGCCAAGGTGGCGCTGCTGTTCCTCAACACCGAGACTGGCCAGACCTTCAAGGCCGCCTTCGCCAATGCACTGAAGGGCTCGCGCGTGCAGATTACGGCCGAACAGGCGGTGACGCCGGTCGATCCCACCATCGACACCCAAATGATCAACCTCAAGGCATCTAGTGCAGACACGCTGGTCATCATCGCGCCACCGCGCCAGGGCGCGCAGGCGGTGAAGTTCGCCAGCGAGAGTGGCTGGAAGCCGGAGACACTGCTCTCATACATTGCCTCCTCGGTCGCTGCCCTCAGGCCTGCGGGCCTTGCCAATGCCAAGGGGCTGGTCACCAGCCAGTTCGTGAAGCCGGTGGAAGCAGCCGATTTTGCAGACGACGCTGGAGTCAAGCGCTACCTGGCCGACCATGCGGCGGCCAAGCCACGCTTCGACAGGACCGATTCGCAAGGACAAGTCGGCTACCTGACGGGCGAAGCGCTGGTGCGCGTGCTGGAGCTGATGCGCCAGCCGACGCGACAGGCCATGCTGGACGCCGCGCGCAACCTGGACAGGGTTGAACTGGGCATGCTGCTGCCCGGCATCACGCTGAGCACGCGCGCGGGCACCGATCCCTATCCCATCGAGAGCCTGCAGCTGATGCGCTTCGACGGCGAGACCTACCAGCCGTTGGGCAAGCTGGTTTCGTTCGAGGCCCGTACCCCCAAGCACTGAACATGGCCGCGTCTTTCACACGCCGCCATTGGCTGCAAGGCTTGGCGGCAGTTGGGTCCTGCACCGTGGCTCCAGCATTGCGGGCTGCGGACGATGTGGGCAACGCGATCCGGATCGGGCGCGTGCTGCCGTACGGAGTTCCGGCTTTCGCCAGCATGGCCCGGCAGCGCGCGCAAGGCGCCGACGCCTGCATGGCGCACACCAACGCGAGCGGAGGCATCGCCGGCCAGCGCATCGTTGTCCTCGACCGCGACGACGGTTACGACACTGCACGGGCCGCACGCGAGACGCAATCGCTGCTGTCGCAGGATGGAGTTTTCGCCCTGCTCGGCGCCTTCGGCACGCCGACCGTGCCGGCAGTGATCGAGGTGGCCGAACGCATGGGCGCGCCACTGGTGGGCGCCTCCAGCATCGCCAACGATGCACGCCAGCCGCCGCGCCGCTGGATATTCCCGGTGCGCGTCTCGGCCATCGAGGAAGCGGCCGCCACCGTGCGGCATCAGATGACGCTGGGCGCGCAGCGCTTCATGGTACTGACGAGTCGCGAGGCCTACGGCCCTTCCGGCGCAGCGGCGTACACGAGCGCGCTGCACCGAGCGGGCCGGAAGTTCGGCGAACTGGCGTTTGAAGCGAGCGACGATGCGAAGCGGGTGGCGGCGCAGTTGCTGCAGGCGCGACCCGAAGTCATCTTCATCTCGGTGCTGCCCAAGCCGTTCGCCGGTGTGCTGCGCGCCTACCGCGGGGGCGGCGGCGCGGCCCGCATCTTCGGCCTCTCGGTCATTCGCGCCGAGGACCTGCGGGCCGAGCTCGGTCCGCTGGCCGTGGGCATTGGGCTTTCGCAACCGGTTCCGGCGCCCACCAGCCCCACGTCGGCGCTTGCCGGCGAATACCGCGCGCATCTGGCCCGCCTCGATCCTGCGGCACAGCCGTCCTTCCACGGTCTGGAGGGCTATTTGGAAGCTCGTGTACTGGTGGAAGGCCTGCGGCGAGCCGGACCACGCGCCACACGCGAACAACTGGTGCGCGCGCTGGAGTCGTTCCGACCACTGGAGCTGGGTGGACTGTTGGTGCGCTATGGCGCAGGTGACCGTACGGGCAGCAACTTTTCGGAACTGGTGATGCTGGGTTCGGGCAGGTCCATCGTGCGCTAAGCCAATGGGCATAGCATCGCTCCGATCCACAATGTCGATCCCTCGGAATGGCCTGTTCTGACGCTTAAAAGCTTACAGTGCAGGTTGATCGGAAATACCTTTGTGCCAGACTATTCTCGCCCGGCGCAGCACCGACTGACGCGAAAACGCTCATGCGTCTGCGTCAGCATCAGCCCGCCTCCAACCTGATGTTCGCGTCGCTGATGATTCTGCGGTACAGCGCGATCTGCTCCTTCCAGTAGTGGGCGAACTCGTTCGGCGCCATGGGAGCCCCCTCAGCACCGAACTCCTGCAGCTTGGCCATCAGTTGCGCCGAGCCCGCCGCCTTGCGGATTTCCGCAGCCAGTCGGTCCACAATTGGCCCCGCAGTGCCGGGAGGCGCAAACACGCCGGTCCAGAAGGGCAGGTCGTAACCCGGCAGCACTTCAGCCATGGCCGGCACGTGAGGCAGCACGGTACTGCGCTGCTGCGATGTGACTACCAGCGGCCTGACCCTTCCGGCTTTGATATGGCCCGACTGTGGCGGCACGCCGTCGAACAGCATGTGAACCTGGCCGGACATCAGATCGGGCATCACCGAAGCCGTTCCTTTGTAAGGGATGTGCAGGATGTGCACTTTGGCGAGCAGCTTGAACCACTCGGCAGCCAGGTGAGTGCCTGTGCCGACGCCGGCCGAGCCATAGGTGTACTTCGTCGGGTTGGCGCGCAGCAGTGCGATGAACTCGCGCAGGTTGCCAGCCGGAATCGCGGAGTTCACCACCATGACGAGGGGGAAGCGTGCAGCCATGGAAACCGGCGTGAGCGCATTTGCGGCGTCGAACGGCAGTTTGGGCAGCGACGCAGCATTCACCGCCGCGGTTGTGGCTTGGAAGATCAGCGTGTAGCCGTCGGGCGCGGCCCGGGCGAGCATCCCCGAGGCGATGGTGCCGCCGGCACCGCCTACATTTTCAACCACGAAAGGCTGTCCCATCTGCTCGGACAGCCGCTGTGCGAACATGCGAGCCAGTTGGTCGATGCCGCCACCAGCTGTGGACGGCACGAGCAGGCGCACCGGCTTGCCAGGATAGGGCTCCTGCGCATGAACGGCCGCAGCTGGCGCGCAGCCGGCGGCTACCATGGCCTGGGTGAATTGGCGTCGCTTCATGTTGTGGGGCCCGGGTAAATTGAGGGTCCAAAAATATGGACCGTTAACGCGCCTCAATCTTCCCGCTCCTGGGACTTCAACGGCAACACTTCAGTTTATTGTTCCATTACTTGGACCTCTTGTGGGCGGTCTGCTTTCCCTCGGCGGCGCGGAAACGCCGTACGCTGCCAGTTCCCGTGCCACTTTCGGCAGTAGCAATGCGTTGCTCGACGTGGTTGGCATGGATACGAAGGATCCGCACGATCTCCGAAATGCGAGACGGTGGCAAGCGGTCGTTGATGGCTGCGGTTCCGATACCTGCGATGGGTCGGCCCGCGCCGTCGCGGATCACGACGGCAATGCCGCGCACACCTTTGAGCATAAGGCCGTCACTCAGTGCGTAGCCAGCCTGCTGTGCTCGCTGCATGGCCTCCCGAATCTGCCGCAGCCCCGCGTCGGGAAAGCGGGCCAGGCTCCCCTTGACGGCGTCCAGCACAGTCTCCGCCTCGTCCGGAGACAGCGCTGCCAGCAGGGCCACCCCGGTGGCGCCAATGCCCAGCGGGCGGCGAGTTCCTACCTCCACCGTGAAGGCCTTCACCGGATAGGCGCCGGCCTGCCGGTCGATGCAGACCGTCTCGGTACCGCTGCGGATCGAAAGGAACGCAGTGTCGCCGGTCTTCGCAGCGACCGCCCCAAGGTCCTCCGCGGCGAGCTCCTTGAGGTCGTAGACCGTGCGGTTGGCCGACCACCCCAGCACCGCCATCTCCTGGCCCAGTCGATAGCGCCGGCTGTCCTCCACTTGCTCGACCATCCCTTGTTGCTTCAGGGTGCCGAGGATGCGGTGCACCGTCGGCTTGGTCAGGCCGGAAGTTTGCTGCAAATCTACAAGACGGTAGCCTTCAGCGCCACCCGCTGCCAGGATGCGGATCAGCCCGATTGCGCGCTCGAGTGTCTGGGTGCTCATCAGTGGGTCCAATTTACGGAACAGTACCTGCGATTCTGCCTCATTGACCACCCATGCACCAGTCACCGCCGCCCATGAAATGGGTCCAAATAATGGAACATAGTGGCAAAGACTTGTAGCCCGTCAAGTTCTGACTAGCATGGCAACACCGAAGCGAATGCAGCAACGGTTGCGTGCGGTCGTGCGCATCCATCACCGTAGACGGGCCGTGCACCATCTTCCACTTGGTGCCGGGCTCATTGCGTAGTTCATATCAAAAATCTCAGGAGACAAATCACCATGGATCCCACCGATCGGTCCGCCTTCTTCATCGAACCTGCCAGTTACCCGCGTCCACTCCAGGTCGTCGGCGTGAGCGTGACGGTCCTTGCCTCGGCCAAAAAGACCGGGGCATATGAAGCCTTGTTGCAGGACGGTGTGGAAGGCAGTGGTCCGCCGCCGCACCATCACCCGTGGGATGAGACCTTCTATGTCACGCGCGGCGAAATCGCATTCAAGTTCGGCTCCGGCGATCAGGAGCAGCAGATTGTCGCCCGAGCCGGGACTCTCGTGCACTTGCCCGGGGGCACGGTTCACTCGTTCCGTTTTGGCGAAGGTGGCGGTCAGATGTTCAATATCGGCAGCCGTGAGGCGCTCGAGCCGTTGTTCGAGCATCTTGATCGTGAAATTTCACCTGCCTCGCCTGACTTTGAGCGCCTAGTGGCTATCTCGGCCGAACATCAGTCGATTTTTCAGGTACCGGGCAAGCATCCCTGAACGACCTGCTCGTCACGTTGGCTTAGCGGGTGAATGAATACATGGGCGCGGTGCCTGCGATGTCTGGCTCGTCGTGGCCTCTGACCCATGTCACTCTGCTGTGGGGCAGTCCACGGAGGCGATGAGCAGCGCCTCAATACCTACCCGTCCACTGTGTGTCGAACGTGAGGAGAACGACAGCGGGCGCGTCGGAATCGTATCGCTCACATGAAATCCGGCCTCGGAGAGGCATGAGCTCGAACGTGTCCATCGCAGCCAGCGCCACAGCAAAGTGCCGCTCGCGCAAGTGTGTGGACTCACCCGCTTGCGCCGCGCGCAGGCGTCGGCATTCTCGATAAGCGCGCGCCGACCTCGGCCTGCAGTTCGGCTCCTTTCTCGTGCCGAGGGCGCCTTGAGGCAATTGGAAAGTGCGCGAGTGCAGCCCGTCCCGCGCCATGGCGTTCTGCGTAACGAGCCGCCACTTCAGCAGCGCGTTGGCTAGGCGCGTCGGTTAGGCGCGTCGGCTAGGCGTCCAGCCCTCGCACCCTCGGCGAGGAAGTCCTCCCGCAAGCAGTAAACGACCACGCCACGGCCGGTTGGCAGCGGCACTAAGCCCATCGCCTACACGAACACCCAGACGGAACGCGGGCGGAGTGGTCTCGCGGCAGCACCAGGCGCCGGATCAAAGGGTGAAGCTCCACCTTGTGGCGCTGTGGCCGCGTCATTCTCCGCGCCCCGTGGCATAGCACAACTCGACGGGCCCTCCGCACCAGGCGATGGGCAAGGTAGGCCGTTGTCTTGAAGAAAAGCCATTGAAACTTCAAGGCAGAAAATACAGAAGGTTCACATAACGGACCATGCAAGCATGTATTTGCGTAGATTTTACGTGCCAATGAAAATTCTTTCGTCGCAAAGGTCCATTTGGTGGATCGACGACCTGAACCAACCCGAAACATCTATGTTCAAAATCTTCGATCTCCTCAATGGGTCGCGCCTGACAGCTCCATACGTCGAGAGTTGCCTGGCAAATGGCGTGGAAGCTATTCACGTCACGCTCAACAACTTCCAGGGCATCAACCCCGTTCCCGACCTTCGCCACTCGCTCAACCAGTTGGCCAACTACCGCGCGCATCTGCGTACGCTGGGCGGGTTGGTAAGGATGGTGGAGTCGGCCGACGACTTCGAACGCGCACGCGCCGACAAGAAACTCGCTGTGGTTCTGGGTTACCAGAACGTCCCTGGCGTCGAACGCGACCTGAACCTGCTGCGCCTGTTTCATGACGCCGGCGTGCGAGTGATCCAGATCGCACACAACATCCGCAACCTCTACGGCGACGGGTGCGCGGAACCTGCCGACGCAGGCCTGTCGTCCTTGGGGCGCGAACTTGTCGTGACCTTGAACGAGCTGGGCATCGTGATCGACCTGTCGCACGTCGGCGACCGTTCGGGCGTCGAGGCGACGAAGCTGTCCAAGCATCCCGTCGCCGTCACGCATGCCAACGCATTTACGGTCTGTCCGAACATGCGCAACAAGTCCGATGCCCTGCTCGACGCGCTGAAGGACAACGGCGGCGTGATCGGCATCACCTACCTCCCGCCGTTGGTGCGCATGCCCACGGAAGGCGCGCCCTCGGCCAAGGACGTCATCGCCCATATCACCCATTGTGCCCAGCGCATAGGCGCTGAGCACGTGGGAATCGGCTCCGACTTCATCACCGACCAGCCCGCGGAGCGCTACCAGGAGTTCATGAAAAAGCCCGAGGTGTATGGCACCTGGCCCTGGCGTTTTCCGGTGGACAACTTGCAACAGCAGCAGGAACTGCTTGAGTCCCTTCTCGCGCAGGAGTTGACCCGGGCCCAGGTTGAAGGCATCGCGCAAGGCAACTTCATGCGCCTCTTTAAGACCGTCCTTTCATAAAAAGCCAAGGAGCACACATGACGAAGCAACCCCTGGGAAAGATTCCGCGCGAAGCGATCCTGCAGCTGAGCATCCCGCGCTATGACCGGGAAATCATCGACGGCTTCCACCAGCTGGAAGACCTCACTGGCACGGTCTCCGATGCATTGGACGAAATGGGAATCGACACCGTGGTGCCCGGCTGCAACCTGCCGCCCAACTTCTCCTCTGCCAGGATCGTCGGTCCCGCCCTCACGCTTCGCAATGTCGAACAGCGGGACAACTCCTACCGCGGGGCGAAGGAGCGGGTCTCGAAGATGGCGGAGATCGAAGCGCACAACCTGGCCGAGCCTGGCGATGTCCTGGTGATCGAGGGCGTGGTGGGCATCTCCAATATGGGCGGACTCTCCGTCACCATCGCACAACGCCAGGGCGAGGTCGGCGCGATCATCGACGGCGGCATCCGGGACGTCCAGCACGCACGCGAACACCAGTTCCCAATCTGGTCGCGGGGGGCCAGCTCGATCACTGGGAAGTGGCGGCTGGAGACGGTGGCTGTGAACGGAACCGTAACCATTCTTGGCGTCCAGGTGCGGCCTGGTGACCTGGTGGTGGCTGACGAGGGGGCCGTCTGTTTCGTCCCACGGGATGCGGTGCAAGCCGTACTCCAGCGCGCCCACGAAATCGCGGCCGGCGAGGCCAAGCGGTACGCGGACATTCGCGCAGGCGTGCCTGTGCCGGAGCTGGCCCAGCGTACCAACGTCTACAAGTTCAACCCGCAGCAATGACGAGGACTGAAAGCATGACCGAGGTCACAGGCGTGGCGGAGCTGCCTTTGGTGGACACGCACGCCCATATCTATACCACCGCGATGCCGTTGGCCAAGGATGCGTGGCGCGGGGTCGAGAAGCCTGCCCTGGTCGAGGACTTCCTGTCCACGCTGGACGCGCACCACATCCCGTTTGGAGTGATTGCTGCGGCCAGCATGTTCGGTGAGTACAACGAGTACACGCTCCAGTCCCTGCGGGCGTCGTCGCGGCTGCGCGGCACGGTCATCGTTGCACCGACCGTCGATCCCTACATCCTGCGCCGGATGCGAGACGACGGGGTGGTCGGTGTCCGATGGGTGTGGTTTATGCAGCAAGACCTGCCGGACCTCCGTTCAGCCGAGTACAGGCTGTTCCTGACACGCCTGGCGGATCTGGATATGCACGTCCAAATCTTGCTGGGCGGCGAGCGCCTCGGACCGGTGCTGGAAGCGCTATCGGACTGCCCCGCGAAGGTGGTCGTCGACCACTTCGGATTCCCGGCCCCCGAGCTCGGAACCCAGTGCCCTGGTTTCCAAGCGGCGGTACGCGCCGTGGACAACAAGCGCACCTGGGTCAAGATGGCCGCCTGGCACCGCCTTGGGGACATCGGCCCGCAAGTTGGCGCCGCATTGCTCTCTTCCGTCGGCACGGAGCGCGTGCTCTGGGGCAGCGACTGGCCATTCGTCGCGGCGCATGAGGGCTACGCCTATGGCGAAGCGGTCAAGTCCTTCCTGGACGCGGTCCCCGACCCACTGCAGCGGCGGGAAATCTCTGAAACAGCCCTGCGGCTGTACTTTGGCCATTGAATCTCATGAACAAACTTTTCATCACCCCTGCCTCGCACTTCACGCGCAAGTGCCGCGTCACGCTCATCGAACTGGGTCTGGAAGACCGCTTCGAGTTGATCCCCACCAACTGGCCTCACAACTGGGGGACCGAGACCACCCCGTATCGGGAGGATTTTCTCGACGCATCCCCGATCGCCAGGATTCCAGCATTGCTGACCGAAGACGGATTGCGCTTGACCGACTCGTCAACGATTTGCGAGTACCTGAACGACGAACTCGGCAACTTCCGGTTGTGCCCTCAGACGGGAAGGGAGCGCTGGGAGATTCTCTCCGTTGTCTCCATCGCCACACATGGCTTGATGGAGGCCCAAGTGCTGCGGCGCGCAGAGATGCTGCGCAAGCGCGAAGGGTCGCCCAATCCGCAGGAATTTTCGGGCAGCTTCGTGCGCAAGATGATGGACCGACAGGACCGCTGCTACGAGTACCTCGACAAGATCTGCGGCGACTTTCGAGATGAGCCGGATCTGGGCCAGATCGCGGTGGCGTGCGCCTGCGCCACATCCGACTTCCGCTTCCCGGAGGACGACTGGCGCAATCCAGCGCCACACCTGGCCAAGTGGTACGACCAATTTGCCCAGCGGCCATCCATGCAGCAAACGATGCAGGGTGAGACCCCGCGCTAATCCCCAGGAGCAAAGACCCCATGAAATTCATCTATTACCGCGAAGAAAGCTCAAACCTCTGGCGTTGGACCCTTTACGGGGAAGACCGCCGCAAGGTCGCCGAGAGCGTCGAGAAGTACTACAACGCCACCGACTGTCTGGCCGCCATCGAGCTGGTCAGGAACTCCAAAAACGCAGAAATCACCCAACGCCAAACGCCATGACTCCAACCCGCAGTAACGCTGATACCCCAGTTGCGCATAGCGTCGGCCATTGGATCGACGGCCAGGTCACCCCGGTCGCTGACATCAAGACCTCGCCTGTTTTCAACCCAGCAACGGGCGCCATTGCCGCGCGTGTTTCGCTGGCGACGAGTGAGGATGTCGACCGCGCCGTCGAATCCGCCGTGCGCGCCTTTCCCGCCTGGTCGCAGACGCCTCCCATCCGCCGCGCGCGCGTGCTGTTCAAGTTCCTGGAGCTGCTGAACCGGCATCGTGACGAGTTGGCTGCTGCCATCACCCGCGAGCATGGCAAGGTGACGTCTGATGCCCAGGGCGAGGTGACGCGCGGAATCGAGATCGTTGAGTTCGCGTGCGGAATTCCTCAACTGCTCAAGGGGGATTTCACTGACCAGGTGTCTACCGGTATCGACAACTGGACCTTTCGGCAACCGCTGGGCGTCGTGGCCGGTGTCACCCCATTCAATTTCCCGGTCATGGTGCCGATGTGGATGTTCCCCGTCGCGATTGCGGCGGGCAACACCTTCATCCTCAAGCCCAGCCCGCTGGACCCCACTCCCTCGATCATGCTCGCGCAGCTGCTCAAGGAAGCCGGCCTGCCCGATGGGGTGTTCAATGTAGTGCAGGGAGACAAGGCAGCCGTGGACGCGCTCCTGGAACACCCCGACGTCAAGGCGCTGTCATTCGTCGGTTCCACTCCGGTGGCGCACAAGATCTACATCGAAGGCGCCAGGCAGGGCAAGCGAGTGCAGGCGCTGGGTGGCGCGAAGAACCACATGGTCGTCATGCCTGACGCAGACATGGAACAGGCAGCGGACGCCTTGATTGGTGCAGCGTTTGGCTCTGCAGGCGAGCGGTGCATGGCCCTTTCCGTCGCCGTCCTGGTCGGCGACGCAGCCGAACGCATCCTTCCGATCCTGACGCAGAAGACTCGTGCGCTGAAGGTCAGAAGCGGAACGGACCCTGAGGCGGAGATGGGGCCGATCATCACCAGCGCCGCGCGGGAGCGGATCGCCGGCTACATCGCGCTAGGACAGACCGAGGGTGCGAAGCTGCTGGTGGATGGGCGCGAGTTCACCCATGCAAGTGCGGGCGCGGGTTGCGACAGCGGGTTCTGGTTGGGTGGCACGCTGTTCGACCAGGTGACCCCTGAGATGAGTATCTATAAGGAAGAGATCTTCGGCCCGGTACTCGGCTGCCTACGCGTTGCGACGCTGAATGAAGCTGTTGATCTGATCAACGCCCATGAGTACGGGAACGGCGTGTGCTGCTACACCCGCGACGGTGGCACCGCCCGTGAATTCGCCCGCAGGATCGAAGTGGGCATGGTCGGGATCAATGTCCCGTTGCCCGTACCGATGGCCTGGCACGGTTTCGGTGGATGGAAGAAGAGCCTGTTCGGCGACATCCACATCTATGGCGAAGAGGGCGTGCGCTTTTACACCAAGCAGAAATCCATCATGCAGCGCTGGCCGGCGGGCAAACGCACGGGCGCTGAGTTCAGCATGCCAACGGCGGTTTGACCCCAGGAAAGGACGCGGATTTCTCCTCCGACGCCAGTGAGTACGGCTGGCGTCGAGGGACGCCTGGGCCAACAAGCCCCGGTGGGTTAGGTTTGTGTGGAAATCAACATACTGCGCCTCGTTTATTGGCAGCTGTGCGCTCCCAGGTCGTCAGGACCAGCGACCGCTTAGTGGCAGTCAGCGTGAGTACGGACTGCGGCAGCGAAGGACAGCAACCGCTGCTGAGCAGACTGTGCAGGGGCTGTTCGAGGCTAGCTTCAGTCGACTGAGCTGGCGTCTTGAACGCGCGGTCTGGGCCACGTTGGAGTCGTCCCGATTCTGGTCTTCATTTTCGACATCTTGCACTTGTCGATGCTGCGGCTAGACTGCCGCCACCGGTCGCCCCCATCTCCCATACTCGTTGTAGTGACCGAGCTGCAGATGCCTGAACGCCTATTCATCCGACTGCCAGAAGACCCGTTGTGCGCGCCTGGGACCACCGTCCCTGCGAGCACGTTGACTGAGTTTTCCGTGCCGGCCGCCCTGCAACCAGCGGTGGCCCATGTCATGGCCTACGAGGAGCGGTTCGCCCCTGATCGAGAGGTCGTCGAGCGTGTGCTGCCCGACGGGGCCTCCCGTCTGCTCATCGTGCTGCACGACGGGGCGGCATCCATTCACGTCGCTGGGGCACGAGCCAACCCAGTCTTGCTAACGATGAGTGGCCATATGCACGGGCTCTCGGTCACGCTTACCCCCGGGGCAACACTGGGCCTGTTCGGCATTCCGGCCAACGAATTGGCGGGTCTCACCGTGCAATGGGACGAGATCGCCACCAAGGCATATCGCGACGTACCCGAGCAACTGGTGGCCGCAAACGACGACGCCACGCGCGTTCAGCAGGTTCTGCAGGTTCTCCAGTCGCTACAGGCAATGCAGCGCCCCCCAGACTCCTCGCGCCAGTTGTTGGAGTACGCCGCGAGACGCCTTGGCCCCAAGATGGGCGATGTCTCTGTGCGGGAACTGGCCGCAGAGTTGAACCTCAGCGAACGGCGCGTACAGCAGCTGTTCGCTTCGCACATCGGTTTGGCGCCCAGTGTCTGGCGCCGCCTGCAACGCCTTCACGGAACGCTGCGCTTGTTGCGGACGGCCGAGACGCATCAATGGTCCGAGGTTGCCCTGCGTGCTGGGTACTACGACCAGTCACACCTGATTAACGAGTTCCGCGCCCTGTGCGGCCTGACGCCGAAGCAGCTTCTGCAACGCGCCGTTTCGGATTCTTCCAATACAACGAACCGCGACACGACCTAAAGTCGCGGATTACCAGAATCCACCTCCACCATGCACATGAACAGCCTCACCAATTGCGTCGCCGTTGTGACGGGCTCCAGCCGGGGCGCTGGTCGCGGATGCGCGACAGAACTGGGCGCGGCTGGCGCCACCGTGTACGTGACCGGACGCAGCCGACGCGAGCAAGCGGCACCGGGCTACGAACAGATCTCATCGCTGTCGAACCTAGAGCGGGTGCCGGGCAGCATCGACGAGACGGCCGAAGAGGTGACACGGGCGGGCGGCCAGGGCATTGCGGTGGCCTGCGACCACACGGATGAAGCGCAGGTCAAGGCGCTCTTCGAACGTGTGCGTCGCGAACAGGGTCGCCTAGATCTTCTCGTCAACAACGCCTGGGGCGGACACGGGTCCTTCGATGGTGTGTTTCAAGCGCCCTTCTGGGAACGCCCGATGGTGCACTGGGATGCGATGTTTGATCGTGGCGTTCGCAATCACCTCCTCTCCAGCAGGCTGGCCGCACCGATGCTCGTGCGTCAGGGCCGGGGACTGATCGTGACCACGACGTTTTGGGACCGCGACCGCTACATGCAGGGGAACCTGTTCTACGACCTTGCCAAGGCCGCGATGACGCGGTTGGCTTTCGGCATGGCGCAGGAGTTGATGCCATATGGGGTGGCCTCGGTGGCGGTGTCCCCGGGCTGGATGCGCACCGAGTTCGTCCTGGCCGGTCACCAGACCGACGAGGCCCATTGGCGCGAGCGACCGGAGCTCACCCGCACGGAGTCGCCCCGCTACCTCGGGCGTGCGGTTGTGGCCCTTGCCAGCGATCCCCGGGTGCTGGAGCGAAGCGGCCAAGTGCTTCGCGTGGGCGACTTGGCACGGGTTTATGGCTTCACCGACATCGATGGCCGTGTGGTGCCTCCATTTGAGCTGGGGACGCCATGACAGCCGCCGTCTGCACACGTGAATCGGACTTGCCCCTGGAGGCGTTCCGGCGCATATTGCTTGAGTCGGGGCTGGGGGCGACTCGGCCGATCGACGACGGACCGCGATTGCGGCAGATGCTGGCCGGTGCGAGTCTCGTCGTATCGGCCCGAGCGCCCGACGGGAACTTGTTGGGTGTGGCACGCTGCCTGAGCGACGGGGCCTGGGTGGCCTACCTGGCCGAACTGGCGATATCGCGAAGTGCGCAGGGCAAGGGCGTGGGCCGACAGCTCCTGCAAGCAGTCCGTGCCGAACTAGGCCCCCGCGTGACGCTGGTGCTGTCCTCAATGCCAGACGCGGTTGCCTTCTACGAAAAGGTGGGTATGCCACGAATGGCCGATGTTTTCTTCTACTCTCGCCAACAATGAATGCGATACAGAAAGACGTCCTTGCACCGCGAGGCAAAGGTGCTGAAGTCACACTCCGCCTGATGACCGAGGCCGATCTGGAGATGCTTCACGAGTGGCTCAATAGGCCACACATTGTCGAATGGTGGGGCGGAGAAGATGCACGTCCGAGTTTGGAAGAAGTCCAGCAACACTATCGCCCGAGTGCGCTCGCCGTTGAAGGAGTCACCCCATACATCGCGATGATCGGATCAGAACCGATCGGCTACGCGCAGTCCTACATCGCAATGGGCAGTGGGGATGGTTGGTGGGAAGAAGAGACCGATCCCGGTGTGCGAGGCATCGACCAATCGCTCGCAAACCCCGCTGACTTGAACCAAGGACTCGGGACCGCACTGGTGCGGGCACTGGTCAGCCATCTGTTCTCCGATCCGGCCGTGACCAAGGTTCAGACCGACCCATCACCGGACAACCCTCGCGCGATACGCTGCTATGAGAAGGCAGGCTTCGTTCAGAAAGGCACCATCGTTACCCCCGATGGTCCCGCCGTGTACATGGTTCAGACCCGTGAGGTCTACGAACTGGCACGCCGCTCTGCCTGTCGAGAACCTTAGGCAGGAGCTAGCCGCTCCGCGTACTGCATTTCGCCTTGAGTACTGATTTGGGTTAGGTTTACGTGGAAATCAACAGTGTCGGTTCAAAGGCTGATTGGATTCAGTCGTAGCCGAAGATTTGAACGACCGATGTGATCGTCGCCGATCGTTCCCCGGGTAGTTGCAGTTTGGCGGCTGTCCGTCTGCGCTACGTGCTCGCTGTCGAAATGCAGGAGCCAACATGTGTCCCGTCACCGCGCGGGGGACTGTCGATCCTGTGCACACGCGTGGAGCGCGTTGTTCACTTGAGCTCAACGGCTTGCTGGCTGTCCTGAGCACGTACTGCCTGGGCGACTGCCCCCCATGCCGACTGAAGGCCGTGCTGAACGTACTGGTGGACGCATAGCCGACCCGCTCGGCAACCTGGGCGATGCCCAGCCCCTTGCGACGCAAGACGTCCCGCGCAATCTCCATGCGCCAGGCAAGCAAGTACTCCATGGGAGCCACGCCGACGATTCGGGTGAACCGATCAAAGAACGCTGAGCGGGACAGCGCGGCCAAGGCTGAAAGCTGCGCCACGATCCAGGTGTGATCGATCCGGGCATGCATCTGCTTCAGGGCAGGCGCCAACCGCTCGTCACCCAGGCCCCGCAGCAGGCCCGAAGGCGCATTGCGCGAGGTCGTCGAACGCATGTCCTTCAGCGCAGCAACCTACAGCGTTTCATCCCTTTCGCCCTCCGATCTATTCACTTGCCCTGAAGTCGGAAACGACCAACCAGACTCTGCCAGTGCGCACACTCCTCTCGGGGTGTTCGCACTGTATGTGTCCAGGCTTTCAAAAACTCTGTTGCCTCCAAGTGGCCCAGTTTTGAAACTTCCCATTCATTCAAACAATCATTAGAATGAATGCATGAGAGAACTCAAGAACCAGCTCTACGAGCAAGTAGCCCGTATTGGCAAAGCCATTGCCAGCCCGAAGCGCCTGGAACTCATCGAATTGCTGTGTCAGGGCGAGAAGACCGTCGAAACCCTGGCGACCCAAGCCGATATCAGCGTCAAGCTCGCCAGCGCCCACCTGAAAGAACTGCGGTTGGCTCGTTTGGTGGATACCCGCAAAGACGGCAAATACGTTGTGTATCGCCTGGCTAGCACCAGCGTGGCCGACCTGTGGGTCACCCTGCGCACAGAGGCTGAGGAGCGTCTGGTCGATTTGCAGATGGCGCTGGCATCCATTTCAGAGCCAGGCGCCGACATTCAAGGCATTGACCGCAGCGAAATCCTGCGCCGGGCCGCTGCAGGAGAAATCACCGTCCTGGACGTTCGGCCTGAGGAGGAGTTCAGCGTGGCGCATCTACCGCACGCCCGCTCGGTTCCCCTCGAAGAACTCAAACAGCGCCTGGCCGAGCTGCCCAAGGATGTGCCCGTGGTGGCATATTGCCGGGGCCCGTTCTGCTTGATGGCCAAGGCCGCCACAGAACTGCTGCGCAAGAAGGGATACCAAGCTTTCCACCTGTCCGACGGGGTGGCGGAGTGGCGCGCTCGCGGACTACCCGTTGCCAGCCCGTCAGAGCTTGCGTGAAGAGATGGACTCCGGGGCGCATCAACCGACTCCTTGTCCGCGCCCCGGTCCGGGCTACTACTAAACCACCTTCCATATCCCCGACAGCAACGGCACGGGGCCCCTCCAGGAGACCACCATGTTCTTTCGCCAACGCCTTGCCGCTAACGCCACGTTGTCTTACTTCTTCGGCTGCGCCGGTCTTCAAAAGGCTGTCGCAGTCGATGTCGTAGCCGGCGATGAGAACTGGTTTCTCCAAGAGGCTGAAAAAGCTGGTGTACGCATCGCGCACGTCATCGACACCCACGTTCACGCCGACCATTTCTCGGGCGGGCCGGAGCTTGCACGCCTTGCTGGTGCCAGCTACCACCTTCATGAAAGCAACCTTGGGAGGACGGCCTTTGCGTTCTCCCCGCTGCGCGACGGGCAGCGGTTGGAGTCTGGCAACGTGCTGGTGGATGTCATTCACACCCCTGGCCACACGCCCGACAGCGTGTGCCTGCTGGTCCGAGACCTGCGACGTGGCGATGAACCCTGGTTCGTCATCACAGGCGACACGCTCTTTGTGGGGGCAGTCGGCCGTCCCGACCTGGCAGGACACGAGCGTGAAATGGCTGCGCAGCTCTACGACACGCTTCATACCAGGCTGCTGTCGTTGCCCGCCGAACTCGAAATCTACCCAGGCCACCAAGCAGGAAGTAGCTGCGGTGCAGGGCTGTCCGGCAAACCCGCATCCACCATCGGCTTTGAAAAGCGTTTCAATCCCATGCTTTCGATGTCCAGGGATGCCTTTGTCTCTGCATTGACTGCCGACATCCCACCGCAGCCCGCCGACATGGAGCACATCGTGCAAGCCAATCTGCGTGGCGCGGTTCCAGTCGCAGCAACTGTCTGAGCAGGCGATGAGTTTCGGTATCCGCGCCAATCTCGGTCAGTTTCTGCAGCAGCTGCTGCAGGTGCTGCTGGTGGGCATGACCATTGGCATGATGCGCAATGTCGTGCCCGCGCTGGCCGAGACCGAGTTCGGCGTTCCGCGCGGATCGTTCATGCTGCTGGTGGCGTTTGTGGTGGCTTTTGGCTTCGTCAAAGGCACGATGAACTTCGCCGCAGGGCGCCTGGCCGAGGAGCTGGGGCGCAAGCGTGTCCTTCTGTTCGGCTGGCTGGTGGCCTGGCCCATTCCGGCGCTGATCTACTTTTCGCAGAGCTGGTCCTGGGTGGTCTTCGCCACGGTTTTGCTGGGCATCAATCAAGGACTGACCTGGTCGATGACACAAACCGCCAAACTTGACTTCACCCGCGCCGACCAGCGTGGCCTTGTGATCGGCCTCAATGAGTTCTCAGGCTACCTGGGGCTTGCCATCGCCGGTGTTGCTACTGGCTATCTCGCCTCAATACTGGGGCCGCGCGTGGGCCTGCTGTGGTTTGGCGGGGCGGTCATCGGTCTGGCGACATTTCTGGCATGGACCTCCGTTGCTGAAACGCTGCCCTGGGCGCGCGACGAGGTGAAAAAGCACCAAGGAGCTGGCGCCACAGTGTTTCGACCACGGTATCCCGAGGCAGTGAGCGAGCATCCATCAACGGCAGAGATGTTTGCCCTGATGAGCTGGCGCGACCGGCGCATGGCGAGCCTTTGCCAGGCCGGACTGGTCGAGAAATTTGTGGATGCACTCGTCTGGGCCTTGTGGCCGATCTACCTGCACCAGCAAGGGCTGAGTCTGCCGGGCATTGGATGGATAGTGGGCGTCTACGGTTTCACCTGGGGCGCCGCGCAGTTCTTCACAGGCAGGCTCTCTGATCGTGTTGGGCGGCACCTGCTGAATGTATGGGGAATGTGGGTTTGCGGAGCCGGGGTTGCGCTCATGCCGCTTGGTAGCGGCTCGTTATGGTGGAGCCTGTCCGCAGCCATAGCCGGTCTCGGAATGGCCATGCTGTACCCGAATCTGAGTGCTGCGGTGGCCGATATTGCCCATCCTCGTTGGCGCGCTTCTGCCATCGGTATCTACCGGTTCTGGCGCGATCTTGGTTATGGCATCGGCGCGCTGGGCCTGGGCGCAGCCGCAGCATTGGGAGGTGGACTAGAAAACGCCTTCTGGTTCGTCGCCGTTGCCATGCTGGTCTCCGGTGGCATCCTTCTGCACTGGGGCGAAGAGACTCACCCAAGGCTCAACCCCGCAGTGTGAGGGCGATGAATACAGACTGACTCGGGCGCATCGGAACTCTGGTTTCACGAACTGGTGCCGTGATCGGGTCCGTCCCCACTGTGACGGTAGCCTCTGGGTTGCTGAACTTGTTTGGCCGTAAAGCGCTTGCGTTTTGGTCGCCAAACTCGCATGTCCTAGGAACAGAAAAAAGGGTCAGCATCCATGGACGCCGACCCTTCATGCAGTAGCTAGGTGCTAGCTATCAATCGCAGCAGCCCAACATTTCCAGGCAGCACTCAGCGAGTTCTGAGCAGCAATCGGTTTGGGCCATGGCCACGCCTGCAATCGATAGCAGGAGAGCGGCCACACTGAACTTCAAAAGTTTTTTCTTCATAGGAATGTTCCTGTTTAGGGTTGGATGGAAATTGAGAAATCAACCCAACCCTAGTCAGGAGGTCGCCACACCGATGCCCGCCAAGAAGCCCAGTCCTTCACAGAGCCGTCGGGCATGCCTGTGGACTGAGGTGAATCCGACATGCGGGACAGCGCGGAGGCCATCAGGTGCAAGCCGCAGGGTTGGCAGCCTGGAACGGCGCACCCATCCATATCACCGCATTCGGTAATGCAGCAATTCCCATAAGAAGAGACACTTGCCGATACCGTCTGGGTCAGGAAAACGCTACCCAGCAGTATCAGAAAAATGACGAGGATTTTTCGCACAACGGAACTGTACCGCAGGAGCCAACCGGCCACGAGAGACCCTCTGAAGTCCCAAATCTAGGCAAGCAGCGGAGCGAATTCCTCAGTCATTCGCGACGGCGCAATGCTGATGATCTCTGGCTCCACAACGTGGTGCTTCACAAAAGGGTCTTCTTCAACCCGAGCGGTCACCTCGGCCTTGTTGAGCTTGACTGCCAGCAGCGCACCGCCTTGCGAATTCTCCAGAGACCCGGCGAGCAAGAACACCCCATCGTTGATCCCCTTTTCAATCCACTCCTTGTGTCCGGCCATCCACTGCGCGGCTTGCGAACGATTGGGCCCGAACTTGAGCAAGACAATGTGCATGAGAACTCTCTCCTATTGATAGCGATATCAGAGTTGGAATCTGTAATCTACTTTTGCGACGCGCCTTGACCCGCTGCATCCAGCACCCAGGCTTCGATCTGCTTGACCTCATGACGGATGAAGGCCTCGTCATGGAAGGCGTTGGCCAAGGAAGCAATGCCTTGGCTTCGCGCCAACAGGTGCATGGCCAGAACATCGGCATCCTTGATGCGACCCAGCTCTACAAACTGCTGCGCCAGCCAACGTCGGAACTGGCCAAAGATCATTCCCGCCTCGCCTTGTGAGGGATGTTCGAGCTTTGCCAGTTCGGCGCACAGCGTTCCTACCGGGCAGCCGAAACGCTGAATGTCCTTGCGGTTGTCAATCAGCATCTGCGCAAAGCACTTCAGCCTATCGGAAGGCGTGCGCCCCTTGAGTGCCCAGGTGTCCAGCATCCCTTGCGTCTTGGTCGCCCTGTGGGCAATGACTTCTTTGAGAATGTCGTCCTTGGTTTTGAAGTGGTAGTAAAAGTTGCCGCGCGAGATACCCACTGCATCGGCAATGTCGGCAAACGAGGTGTTCTCAAAGCCGCGTTGATAAAACAGAAGATCGGCTTTCTCGACGATCTCCCGCCGTGTACTTGGTTTGGGGGCAGCGGATTTCATGCTGCCGCCATTGTTGAGAGCGATTGCTCAGTGGCCGTTTGATAGTCCGTGTATCCACGCTCGTCTCCGCCATAGAACGTCGCCGAATCAGGAGTTGCGAGAGGCAGATCATGTCGAAGCCGCGTGACCAGGTCTGGATTCGAAATGAACGGCTTGCCGAGGGCGATCAAATCGGCTGAACCTTGCTCAATGGCCGCCATGGCCCGGGCTCTGCCGTATCCATTGTTGGCAATGTAAGTGCCGCCAAAGCGGCGTCTCAGATCACCATAGTCCACCAGAGGCTCAGCGGCCGACATGTCGCCCTCCAGTACATGAAGATATGCCAAGTGCGATTTGGAAAGCTCTTCGGCGTAGTACCCAAAATGCGCTGCCGGGTCGCTGTCGCGCATGTCGTTGAAGCAGTTTTCTGGACTGAATCGCACGCCCATACGGCCCTTCGGCCAGATCTCGCCGACTGCCGCCACGATCTCCAGCAGAAACGTCAACCGCTTTGCGGGTGATCCTCCATATCGGTCGCCTCGTTGATTGCTTCCATCCCGAAGGAACTGATCAATCAGGTAGCCATTCGCTGCGTGGATCTCGACACCGTCAAAGCCTGCGGCTTTCGCCAGTGCGGCGGCCCTCTTGAACTGGTCCACCACTTGAGGGATCTCCGCGGTGGTCAGCTCTCTTGGCGTCAAGAACGGCTGCATTCCACCGTATGTGACCGCCAAGCCTTCGGGCTTGATCGCTGAAGGGGCGACGGGTAGCTCTTCGTCCACCTGAAGACTGGGGTGTGAAATACGACCACAGTGCTGTAGCTGAGCAAAGATGTGCCCGCCTTTGGCATGGACCGCGTCCGTGACCTTCCGCCATCCCTGCGCCTGCTCCTCCGTGTAGATCCCGGGAGTTCCGGGATATCCAACCCCCTGAGCCGACACAGGAGCAGATTCCGAGATCACAAGCCCGGCGTCTCCACGCTGTCCGTAGTGGATCGCCATGAGAGGGGACGGTATGCCATCTGGTGCTGCGCGGTTGCGCGTCATCGGCGCCATGACGATCCGGTTGCTGAGCAACATGTCACTCAGCATGAAGGGGGCAAAAAGCTCATGCATGCAAGACTCCGCAGATTTTGGTCATTTGTCCTAATATCCTAGGACAAATGACCTATTTATGTCAACACGCGCTTGAATGCTTGACCAGTTCAAGCCGGTAACCATCAGGGTCGGCCACGAATGCAATTTTTTTTGGAACCTGGCGTTGCCGGCCTGAATGCGTCATGTGACCAGGCGCGCGGACGACCTGCACGTTGGCCTCGGCCAGGTACTTGCAGGTCCGCTCAACGTTCGCAACCCTCAGGGCAACATGCCCAGAGCCCATAGACGGCCGGCCGTCGCCTAGGGGCGGAGTGGGTTCTTGGAAGTTTGCCGACTCGATCGTCGGGGCGGCTCTTACTGGGGTGGGGAGCTGTGGCTCCCATGTAAGAGTTCGCGCGAGCGTCCGATTCCTGGGCTGACCTAGAAATTTGCCTGCTAGCATCGAGAGGACGCAACCGCCGTGGACCAGCCGATTGCAACGGCTACGGCAGCACCAGGCTGGGAGCGGGCCTTCAGTCTTGCAGCGCAAACAGCAGCTTACGACCCTGAGCGGCCGGTCATGTTTCGCCAAAGCTGCCTTTCGCTCGGGCTTAAAGTAATTCGAGTTGCGCGACAAACGGGCAGCAAACGGCATCTCTCCCGCTGCAAGCGTTTTCATCGCTGTTCGAGCGGTCCATAATGAAATCAAATAGGAGAGAGGAGAGGCTACCAATGGCTGCCTTTGACATCAGCGTGCGTGACACGCTGAAACTGCTCGACGGCTCGTTCGAGCCCTTTGCAGCCGGCGTGTCGAACGGGCTCTACGCATTCTGGTTGGGGTCAGGGATTTCATTCGGACGCGCGCCGAGTCTGCGCATCCTCGTCGGTAAAGTCGTTGAGTTCGTACGCTCGCACATTGACCACGCGGATCCGAACTGCAAGTTCGCCCGTACCCTGCAAGAGATTCTCAATTTGGCCAGCGCTTCAGCGGAAGAACGTACGCGGTCGAAGTTGGATGAGCCTTTTGCCAACTGGCCGGATCAGGATGCCATCGCTTGGCGTTTGGTAAACAACTATTCCAAGCTGCTCGGCCTCACTGTTGATGGCGAGGACATGGACTATCTCTTGTGGAACGTCATCGACGTCGGCGCAACGTTCGCGGACCCCGCCATGACCCCCGACGTGGAGCATCTCTGCCTGGCGGCCTTGAGTCTGGAGGGCACGACCCCTGAGATGCTCTCGGCCAACTGGGATCCGCTGGTCGAAAGGGCCATGGACACGCTGACGGATAGCAATGCGGCGTTGAGCCCAACGGTCGTCGCCCGTCCCGCTGACCTTCAGTTACCCCGCAACAAGACCCGCCTCATTAAGTTCCACGGCTGCGCCGTCAAGGCTCAAGGTGACCCGGTCCAGTACCGCCAATGGTTGGTGGCGTCAAACGATCAGGTCGCCGCCTTCTGTACCCAGGCGAAAAATCAGGGGCTGGTCACTGCTTTGACTCACATCGTCGGGAGCAAGCGTACTCTGATGCTTGGCCTGTCAGCCCAGGATGCCAATATCCAAAGCATCTTTAACAAGGCGGCTAACGAGTTGACTTGGCAGCTTGGCGATTCACCTCCGAGCTACGTGTTCTCGGAGCAAGACCTGGGCATGGACCAGCGATCGCTTCTGAAAAACGTCTACCGTGACCAAATCACGCCAGCGAACCTGAAGGCAGTCTTTGAGGCGGCGCGCATCCAGGTATACGCAAAACGGTTGTTGACCGCGCTGCTGCTGGACGTGTGGTCGAGAAAGCTGCAGGCGCTCATCTCTCTCGTGCCAGGCCTGCTTCTGCAGGCGGAGCGTCAAAACCTGTGTTCTGGCATCGTGTCGCTTCGTAACCATCTGGCAGATGCGGCAGAGCCTACGCTTGAGTTCATCGATGCGCTCCTTGATCGATTTGGCCGCGCCTCCAAGCTGCTGCGAGACGGTCAAATCGAACACTCGAATGTCAGGTTTGAGCCGATCACAAGTGACGTCGTTACAGCGCTTGCTGGTAACCCCGCCCTGGGTGCCCTCGGATTGCGCGAGGCCGCTGTAGCACTGGGCCTGTTGGGGATGGGTTTGAGCCGCGGCCACTGGATAGTGGAAGCCGAGTCTCTGGATAGGGATTCGGGCGTGCTGGCGGTCACCGGGAAAGGGGCAGCAGCGGCCCGTACCAAGGTGTACCTGACGGCCAGCGCGTCCGGCGCCGCGCTGCTTCGCAGTGAGGGCCACCTGATGGAGGCAGAAAACCCTCTCTTGCTCCAGTCGCAGAAGCTGGCAGTACCAATGCCCCGATCTCCGAGAGGGGCAGCAGGGCGGACAGGGGTGCCGAAAGCACGCGAGGTAAGCATATCGACGCTGCTGCAAACCTACGCTACCGCTGACGATCTGTATGAAGCATTCCGACAGGAGCTTGCGCTATGACTGATTCAACGCCTGTAGGTCGGGTCGCGGTGGCGCTCGAGGATGCCGGGTACCAGCGTATCGCCAACGGCCTCCAAGTTGGCGCGCTGAAGTTCCAATTTCCAGCCGCATTCGTGAAAGCGAAGAGTTCGGCCGAACTGATTCTTGTCGCCGACATCGCGAGCGAGAGCGAGACGCAGTTGACACGTAAGGTCGACGGCGTGGCTCGCGCGCTTGACATCGCATCCTCAACACGGTCTCTTACCCTGGTGGTGACCGGTCCCCGGCCCAGTGCTTTCGCCCTCGAATCATTGGGCCGGGTCTGCCGAGTCCTCCCCACCGGCAACATCATGGGGGATGACGGCGACCAGGTCCTTAAGAACTGGCTGGCGGTGCTGTTGCCTCTGTCGTTGCCTCAACCCGAGTCGGTGGTGGGTAACTCCCTGGCCCGCATCCGCGCCGCCGCACAAGAGCTAGACGAAGCAACCAGGAGGCTGATCGATGCTGCGTCGTTGGGGGAGGGTGCTGTCAGCAAGGAGCTGTACTCGATCATTGACGCCGCTGCGGTCCAAGCCAAGGAGAAGACCATATGACACCGCGCATCGTGTCCCTCACGGCTACCGACTTCCGCAGTCTTCGTGGGACCGTCACTATCCCTATGGACAGTCCTGTTGTGCTGATCCATGGCCGAAATGGCGCTGGCAAGACCAGCTTGTTGACGGCAATGGAAGTTGGCCTGACTGGCAACCTGGCATCGCTATCTCGGCTGGACCCGCAGCTTCGGGAGCATCTGGTTCATAAGGAGGCGGTGTCCAAAAAGGCGTCGGTGTCGATCGGCGTCCACGGGCTTGGTGTCGAGTTTCCTGCAGGACATTTCGACATCCACGACCATAAGTTCACCGGCAGGGCGGCGCTCGATCCCATCCTGACAAGGCACTTTTCGGAGCGCTGTTACCTGGCGCAGTCCACCCTGGCCAGGCTGCTGGAGTTATACGAAGACAAATCGGCGAATGGCACGGCACTGACGCGATTCGTCAAGGAGCTGCTCGGGCTGGATGCGCTGGATGCCCTCATCGATGGCTTGTACGACGCAGGCGATGTCCGCCGGCTTCGCGGTCATGCCGAGACCTTCTGGGACATGCGTGAGCAACTCCCGAGCTTGGATGACGAATTGAGCCGCTTGGCCAATGAGCTCGCTGCCGCCGAGGGGCAGGCAACGCAGCTAACACAGTCCGCACTGGAACGACTCACACCACACTGGCCAGAAATCGCCAGTCTCTCGGTTCAGCCGATGCTTGAGCTGTTGAAGGAGCAGTCACAGGAGCCCGAGCTGCAGCGTTTGACGCAGCTTCGGCGGGAGCTTAATGACACGGTTTCGCAGAGCCAGCTAGCGGTATCCGCCATGGTTTCCGACCGGCGCGATGCGATCGAAACCGCCGCTGGCGCCGCGGACGCGGCACTACGCGGTTGGCTGGATACCAGCGGCAAGCGCATGACGGAGCTTTTCGACAAGCTTGGCGGCTACTTCTCCGATTTGCCGTCCCCCATTCAGAACCAACCTGAGTACGCTCGCGCCTATGCCTATCGGGCAGTGTCCAATGAGGTGGTGCGATGCCAGCAGATTCAAGCCAAGGATCAAACAGCGCAAAAGCAGGTGTCGACGCTTCTGGCTGATCGGAAAGGCCTCGCCACTCGGCTGGCAGATATCGACAAGCAGATCGTGCAGCATTCGGGCGAGGCCGGCCAGCTTGCGCAGGCGCTGTCCGCCCTGGTTCCGCATGTACACACTGATGAATGTCCGGTCTGCAGTCGGGACTTCGGTGAGGTTTCGTCTTCGCCTCTGCTGGGGCATCTCACGGCTCAGATTTCGTCTCTGACTCAGTCGGCTGGCCTTCTCTCAGCGTTGTCGCAGGAGCGGACGAACACCGTCAGCGCCGTCGCGGCTCGAGATCGAGAGATCGGTGTCGCTCAGGCGCAAGTGCTCACGGCCGAAGCGAGAACGGAATACGTGCAAAGGCTTGCAGCCCTTGAGCAGGTCTTGCAGGATTTGGCGTCTCTGGAAGGGCAAGCCAAGGCTGGCGAAACCCTTTTCGGGCAAGCGGCCAACGCCGCGCAAGCTCTAGTATCGGCTCGCGCCGTCGATCAGCAATCAGCGGCCATTCGGGACGCTGCTGGTCGGTATGCCAGGCTGCTCGCCGTGGACCCTATTGGCGTTAGCGAGCCTTTGCAAGCGGCGCTGCAGCGGTTCCTGGCTGAAGTCATTGCGCGGTTGGAGCAGCTGTCGGCGAAGGAGTCGGCACGCCGCGATGGCGAGGTAGCACTGAGGGAACTGCTGCTAAAGCAGCAAAACATTGAAGCCATCAAGGCGCGGCAGATGGAGCGGAGAACTGCGCGTCGAGGCCTGCACGCGGCGAAGCAGGCTGGTGAGCGCATGATGGAACAGGCGCGCGATCTTCTCAAGCTAGCTCAGATCGAGCGTTCCCGTGTTGTGGGCCAGGTGTTTAATGATTCCTTGAATGCATCATGGCGAGACCTCTTCGTCCGCCTGGCACCGGACGAGCCGTTCATCCCCGCCTTCGCTTTGCCCCAGGCGACAAAGGGCGACGTCGAAGCGAGGCTGGAAACCTACTATCGAGATGGCCGTAAAGGCGGAAATCCAAGGGCCATGCTCAGTGCTGGGAATCTCAACACGGCCGCGCTGACGCTGTTCCTTTCGCTCCATCTGTCCGTGAAACCGCAGTTACCGTGGCTGATCATCGACGACCCGGTACAAAGCATGGATGAGGTTCACATCTCGCAGTTCGCTGCTCTGTTACGAACACTCTCAAAGCAGCATGGCCGTCAGGTCATCATCGCCGTGCACGAGAAGCCGCTTTTCGACTACCTGTGCCTAGAACTCAGCCCCGCGTTCGAGGGCGACCGATTGATCACAGTAGAGCTGGGGCGTGCGCCGAATGGCGAGTCGGTGGCGAATACTGTGGTTAGAGACTGGAAGCAAGATCTTGCGATTGCAGCGTAGACGTTCGTAGTCCTTCTAGTAGACCCTTGATCTGGTGCGGCCGAGTGCGTGGTACGAGGTCTTTGCCTACGATACGAGCGGCTCGGCTTTGCCGTCGAACGACTGGTGTCAGCCAGTTCGGCGAAGGGCCGCTCCTGGCCGATGGTACGCATTCGCCAAAGATCGCTGGATGACCGCAACCGCTGCAGAACGTCCATTTACACCGCTAAGCTCACACGCTTTGCCGACAGGGTCTCAACATTCAATTGAAGAGAAACTGCCATCGATTCATGGCAAACCACCGCAATGACCAAGTCCAGCGAAATGGCAGATCAGGTACTTGCATCGTCAAGAGTTTTGGAAGTCGTCTTGCCTGCTGCGTTGCCTTCCCTCAGTCTGTCCAGATAGTCTGCCCACCGCTGCATCATTTTCGTTCGATGGGCTAGGTACTGTGTCCTGTTGTAAGCGCGCCCATTGGCGTCCTTCACGGCGTGAGCCAGCTGCGCCTCAATCACCAGCGGGTCCACATCCAATCGCTCCGCCAGCATTGTTCGCGCCGTGGCGCGAAAGCCATGCCATGTTTGGATCTCCGGCGTATAGCCCATGGTGATGAGCGCGGTTCGCACTGAGTTCTCTGAAATAGGTCGACTGTGGTTGCGCTCACCGGGAAACACCAAGGCACTGTGGCCCGTCAATGGATACAGCTCCCGCAACACTTTCACAGCCTGGGTTGAAAGAGGCACCAGATGTGGATCCCCGTTCTCCTTCCCGTCCTTGCCCCGCTTCATCCGGGCAGCCGGAATCGTCCAGAGGGCAGCATCCAGGTCAACCTCGGCCCAAGCTGCACCGCGCAATTCGCCGGGACGCTGAAACAACAAGGGTGCCAACTGTAGTGCCGCCCGCACGATCGGCCCGCCCTTGTAAGCCTGGATAGCACGTAGTAGCTCACCCAGCTTGACCGGTTGGGTAATGGCAGCGAAGTGCTTACCCCGGTACGGAGACAACGCGCCTTTGAGGTCTCCCGTGATATCCCGCCCCACCCTACCGGTGGCGACGCCATAGCGCCAGACCTGGCGAGCCAACATCAATCCACGATCGGCCGTCTCTACAGCCCCGCGCTCTTCCACCTTACGCAGGGTTGCCAGCAGTTCCACCGGCTCAATCTCAGCTAGGCGACGACCCCCTAGCCAAGGAAAGAGATCACGCTCGAACTGGCGCAGCGAGCGCTCGGCATGAGAGTCACTCCATAGAGGCTTCTGTTTGTCGTACCACTCCAGAGCGACAGCCTTGAAGGTATCCCCGGCACTGGCAGAAGCCTTCAGCCTTTCCACCTTTCTGGCATGCACAGGATTTATTCCTGTCGATTTCTGCAGCCTGGCGGTATCACGAGCCTTGCGAGCCGCCGTCAGGCTGACCGAGGGATAGCTGCCCAGAGCCATGCGCCCTTCCTTGCCCTCATGCCGATACTTCCAGAACCAGCGCCTCGATCCCCCGGGAGCGACTTCCAGGTACAAGCCTCCCGAATCCGATAAACGCTCCCGCTTCGATGTGGGGGAACAGACGGCGTTGCGGCACTGTGCGTCGGTCAACATGGGGGAACACCTCCAGAGGTTTCACTAGGATTTCCCCTCTGAAACGGGGGAACAAATGCCGCCAGTCTAACCTTTTCGGATTTTGTTCCCCCGTCTGTTCCCCCGCCTCAGCCTGGCTGCCAGGAGATCGCCCCGGACGTCTCCACACCGTAACCCATTGATTTACCAAAGAAAAAGGGCGTTCACCGGATGTTGGTGAACGCCCTTGGACGTCGTAATGGTGGAGCTGGCGGGAATTGAACCCGCGTCCGCAAGCCTTCATCGGGCAGATCTACATGTTTAGCGATCTGATTTGAGTCTCGCCGTCTGTGTCGCGCAGTCGCACGCTACACAGGCCGCCAGCACCCTATTTTCTCGCTCCAACCCAAGGTACCCGGATCAGAGCCAGCCCATGTAATTATCCTTGCAGCCGGGAGGCACTGATTGCTCAGAACCCCCTTGCCCAGCCCATCGGCCAACTGTTGCAAGGCTCACTGGCAATTAAGCAGCGAGTGCGAAACGTTCGTCGTTTGCAGTTAGTTTTTTAAATCGAGATTTACGAGCGTGACTCAAGCTCGACATGCACCACACCGATTCCGAACCCACGTCGAAACCAGGACAGCCCCAGACCCTCTATTTTAGGTGCGTACAAGCAATTGCAAGAGCTCGACCGGAGATTTAATTGCAGCATGGGCGCCCCACTCCGCCGGATTGGTCTTGGCCCCCAGGTATCCGTAGGTTGCTGCGACAGTTCCCATGCCCGCAGCGAGGCCTGCAAGAATGTCGCGCTCATCGTCCCCCACATAGATGCACTGCCCCGGCTCCAGTTTCAAGCGCGACGCCGCTTCGAGCAAAGGGGCTGGATGGGGTTTTGCATGGGGAGTGGTATCTCCGCTGATCACCGCTCCTGCGGTCGCAAACAGTGGAATGGCGCGGGTCAGAGGGTCCGTAAAGCGGGTCGCCTTGTTGGTCACCACGCCCCATGCCAAATTGCGGCGGAGGATCTGGGATACCAGCTCCGGCACCCCCTCAAAAATGCTGGTGCGTTCTGTCATGCACGACTCATAGTTCACGAAGAACTCCTCGCGCATGGTCAGAAAGTCGGGATGGTCGGGCGCCATGCCAAATGCCTCGCCCAACATGCCACGGGCGCCAGCACCGGCCATCGGACGATAGCGCTCCAGCGGCAGGGAGGGCAAACCACGGTCCGTGCGCATCTTGTCGGCAGCAGCACCTAAATCAGGGGCACTGTCAATCAGTGTTCCATCCAGGTCAAACAGCACCGCGCGGATATTCTGAAACATTGGCTGGGCCTCAGGCTGCGCGCCGCGTGGCAAACAGGTAGTTCACACTGGTGTCGCTGCTCAACCAGTAACGTTGCGTAAGGGGGTTGTACTCCAGGCCTCGGGTGGTCTGCACGTCAAGGCCCGCACTGCGGCAGCTGGCGGCCAGTTCGCTGGGTCGAATCATCTTGGCGTATTCATGCGTTCCACGGGGCAGCATGTTTAATACATATTCAGCGCCCACAATGGCCAGCATGAAAGCCTTGGCACTTCGGTGTATGGTCGAAAAGAATACCCATCCGCCCGGCTTCACGAGCTCAGAACAGGCTCGCACAACCGATGCAGGATCAGGCACATGCTCAAGCATTTCCATGCAGGTCACCACGTCAAAGCTGGCGGGTTGCTCTTTGGCGAGCGCCTCCACACTGACTTCCCGGTACTGGATATTGGTGGTCTGGGCCTCCAGCGCGTGCAACTGGGCCACTCGCAGCGCCTTGGAAGCCAGGTCAATACCCAACACGTCCGCGCCTTTGCGGGCCATGGAATCGGCCAAAATACCGCCGCCACAGCCAACATCCAGTACACGCTTGCCTGACAGGCTGCACTGCGCATTGATCCAGTCGAGCCGCAAAGGATTAATCTGGTGCAAGGGGCGAAATTCACTTTCGGGATCCCACCAGCGATGGGCCAATTCCGAAAACTTGGCCAGTTCGGCCGGATCTGCATTGACGATTTCACTCATGCACTGATTCTCCACGACGAAAGGCAATGGACAAAAAACCCCAGACGCAAAAAAGCCCCGATAACGGGGCTTTTTTTGGGAAGCAATCCGAGGATTACTTGGAAGCGCGGGTACCGACCACTTCGATTTCCACGCGACGGTTCTTCGCACGGCCTTCGGCAGTCTTGTTGTCAGCCACGGGTTGCTTTTCGCCCTTGCCTTCGGTGTAGACGCGGTTCTTTTCGATGCCCTTGGACACCAAGTAAGCCTTCACGGCTTCGGAACGACGCACCGACAGCTTCTGGTTGTAAGCATCGGAGCCCACGGAGTCGGTATGACCCACGGCAATGATCACTTCCAGGTTGATGCCCTTGACCTTGGAGACCAGGTCATCCAACTTGGCCTTGCCTTCTGGCTTCAGCACCGACTTGTCGAAGTCGAAGAATGCGTCAGCAGCGTAGGTCACCTTGGTGGCCACAGCAGGAGCTGGAGCGGCAGGAGCTGGAGCAGCGGCAGCAGGAGCTGGGGCAGCAGCAGGAGCGGCAGCAGCAGGAGCAGGAGCGGCGATAGCGCCATCGCAGCCAGGAGCAGCCGTTGCAGGCGTCCAGTTGGCATTGCGCCAGCAGTATTCGTTGGTGCCGTTCTTCCAGACGATGCCAGAAGCGTTTCTCCAGTTGTCAACGGTTTGTGCGCCAGCGGCGGTTGCGAGCGCTGCAGAGGCAAACAACATCGCCACTTTGTTCAGTTTCTTCATGGTTCTCCTCTTGGGGAAAAAGCCGCAGCCGCGCTGCGAATCAGGACGCTTGGAGTGACCATCACCCAAAGCGTTCAAACGATTGTGCCATACGTAACAGGGCAAAAGCGGGGGCACCCGCCTGGGGCCCGTAGGACAAAACCGGAATTGCTTCGATATGTTGCGTGGTCGCTACACGGTCTTACCTCTAAAATGGTTCTCCTTCGCCGCCACCGCAGTCCCCAATGACCCAGTTTGCCAAAGAAACCCTGCCGATCAGCCTCGAAGAAGAGATGCGGCGCAGTTACCTTGATTACGCGATGAGCGTGATCGTGGGCCGGGCCCTGCCCGACGCGCGCGACGGCTTGAAGCCAGTGCACCGCCGCGTGCTTTTTGCGATGCACGAGCTCAACAACGATTGGAACCGGCCTTATAAAAAGTCGGCCCGTATCGTAGGCGACGTGATTGGTAAATACCACCCGCACGGTGATTCCGCCGTATACGACACCATCGTGCGGATGGCACAGGATTTTTCGCTGCGCCATATGCTGGTGGACGGCCAAGGAAATTTCGGATCGGTGGATGGCGATAACGCCGCAGCGATGCGGTATACCGAAATCCGCTTGGCCAAAATTGCGCATGAAATGCTGGGCGATATCGACAAGGAAACCGTCGATTTCGGCCCCAACTACGACGGCAGCGAAAAGGAACCGCTGGTATTGCCCAGCAAGCTCCCGAATCTGCTGGTCAACGGTTCGGCCGGTATTGCCGTGGGCATGGCCACCAATATCCCGCCCCACAACCTCAACGAAGTGGTCGATGGCTGCCTGCACATGCTGCGCAACCCCGATGCCACGGTTGATGAGCTGATGGAGATCATTCCCGCGCCCGACTTCCCCACGGCCGGCATCATCTACGGCATCAACGGCGTCAAAGACGGTTACCGCACGGGGCGCGGGCGTGTGATCATGCGCGCCAAGTGCCACTTTGAGGACATCGACCGGGGCCAGCGCCAGGCCATCATCGTCGATGAACTGCCCTACCAGGTCAACAAAAAGACACTGCAGGAGCGCATGGCCGAGCTGGTGCACGAGAAGAAGATCGAAGGCATCAGCCACATCCAGGACGAGTCTGACAAGTCGGGCATGCGCCTGGTGATCGAGCTCAAGCGCGGCGAAGTCCCCGAGGTGGTGCTCAACAACCTGTACAAGCAGACGCAGCTGCAGGACACGTTCGGCATGAACATGGTGGCGTTGATCGACGGCCAGCCCCGCCTGTGCAACCTGCGCGACCTGATCAGCGTCTTTTTGCAGCACCGCCGTGAAGTGGTCACCCGCCGCACGGTGTTTGAGCTGCGCAAGGCGCGCGACCGTGGCCACGTGCTCGAAGGCCTGGCCGTGGCGCTGGCCAACATCGACGACTTCATTGCCATCATCCGCAACGCCCCCACCCCGCCGGTGGCCAAGGCCGAGCTGATGGCCCGCCCGTGGGACAGCAAGCTGGTGCGCGAGATGCTCACCCGCACGCGTGCCGACGGTGGCGTGATCAATGCTGACGACTATCGCCCCGACGGCCTCGAAAAAGAATTCGGCATGGGACAGGACGGCCTGTACCGCCTGTCGGAAACGCAGGCCCAGGAAATCCTGCAGATGCGCCTGCAGCGCTTGACCGGCCTGGAGCAAGACAAGATCGTGGCCGAGTACAAGGAGGTCATGGCGGTCATCGAAGACCTGCTGGACATCCTGGCCAAGCCCGAGCGCGTGTCGGTCATCATCGGCGACGAACTCACCTCCATCAAGACCGAGTTTGGTCAGCACAAGCTGGGGGCTCGCCGCAGCATCGTCGAGTACAGCGCGCAGGACCTCTCCACCGAGGACCTGATCACCCCCACCGACATGGTGGTGACGCTCAGCCACACCGGCTACATCAAGAGCCAGCCACTGTCCGAGTACCGCGCCCAGAAGCGCGGCGGGCGCGGCAAGCAGGCCACAGCCACCAAGGAAGACGACTGGATCGACCAGCTCTTCATCGCCAACACGCACGACTACATCCTGTGCTTCTCCAACCGAGGCCGCCTGTACTGGCTCAAGGTATGGGAAGTGCCCGCCGGCTCGCGCGGATCGCGTGGCCGCCCCATCGTGAACATGTTCCCGCTGCAAGACGGCGAAAAAATCAACGTCGTGTTGCCACTGACCGGCGACATGCGCACTTTCCCGGCCGACCGCTATGTGTTCATGGGCACCAGCATGGGTACCGTGAAGAAAACGGCGCTGGATGAATTCAGCAACCCGCGCAAGGGCGGCATCATCGCCGTCAACCTGGATGATGGCGACTACCTGATCGGCGCCGCCCTCACCGATGGCAAACACGACGTGATGCTGTTCAGTGATGGCGGCAAGGCCGTGCGTTTCGACGAAAACGACGTGCGCCCACTGGGCCGTGCGGCACGTGGCGTACGCGGCATGATGCTGGAAGACGGCCAGAGCGTGATCGCCATGCTGGTCGCCGAGGACGAAACCCAGAGCGTGCTCACCGCCACCGAAAACGGCTATGGCAAGCGCACCAGCATCACCGAATACACCCGCCACGGCCGGGGCACCAAGGGCATGATCGCCATCCAGCAAAGCGAGCGCAATGGCAAGGTGGTGGCCGCCACGCTGGTGCATGCTGACGACGAGATCATGCTGATCACCGACAAGGGCGTGCTGGTGCGCACCCGCGTCTCCGAGATCCGCGAACTGGGCCGCGCCACGCAGGGTGTCACGCTGATCGCATTGGACGAAGGCTCCAAGCTCAGCGGGCTGCAACGTATTGTTGAAAACGATGCCAATGTGGCTGAGGGCGAAATCGAAGGCAACGCCAACGACGGAAACCCGCCAGCCGCCGAAACCCCGGAACCACCAGACGCTTGAGTCAGACCAGCGGGTGCTGCCCCGACGGCGCAGCACCCATTGCGCTATTAAAACTGAAGCTGCTAGCGCTTATTTGATAAGCGCCAGCAGCCTTTTTGACCAAAAAAATGAAACGCCCATATAACTTCTCGGCCGGCCCGGCCGCCATACCCACCGAAGTCCTGGAGCAGGCCGCCGCCGAGATGCTGGACTGGCATGGCAGCGGCATGGGCGTGATGGAAATGAGCCATCGGGGCAAAGAGTTCCTGTCGATCTACGAACAGGCGGAAGCCGATCTGCGCGAGCTTCTGGCCGTGCCCGCCAACTTCAAGATCCTGTTCATGCAAGGCGGTGGCCTGGCCGAGAACGCGATCGTCCCGCTCAATCTTTCACGGGCCGGTGTGGTTGATTTTGTGGTGACTGGCAGCTGGAGCCAAAAGTCGCAGAAGGAAGCGCGCAAATACGCATCCGAAGTGAACATCGTGGCCTCCTCCGAAGACACCGGCTTCACCACCGTGCCCGACCCGGCCTCCTGGACGGTGAGCCGGGGCGCGAGCTATTTGCACATCTGCAGCAACGAAACCATCAATGGCACCGAGTTCCACGAGTTGCCCGACCTGAAGGCGCTGGGCAGCGATGCACCGCTGATCATCGACTTCTCTTCCCATGTCGCATCGCGGCCGGTGGACTGGTCACGTGTCGGACTTGCCTTTGGCGGTGCGCAGAAGAACCTCGGGCCTGCGGGCCTCACGCTGGTGATCGTGCGCGAGGACCTGCTGGGCCACGCCCTGCCCGCCTGCCCCAGCGCGTTTGACTACCGCGTGGTGGCAGAAAACCAATCCATGTTCAACACCCCCCCCACCTGGGGCATCTACGTTGCAGGCCTGACCTTTCAGTGGCTCAAACGCCAGACCGAAGGGGCCTTGAGCGGTGTGGCAGCCATGGAGCAGCGCAACATGGCCAAGGCGGATCTTCTCTACAAAGCCATCGACAGCTCGCAGTTGTATGTAAACAAGGTGGCTGCCAACTGCCGCTCGCGCATGAACATCCCGTTCTTCCTGCGCGACGAAAGCCGCAACGAAGCCTTCCTGGTCGGCGCCAAGGAGCGCGGACTGCTGCAGCTCAAGGGCCACAAGTCCGTGGGCGGCATGCGCGCCAGCATCTACAACGCCATGCCCCTGGCGGGCGTGCAGGCGCTGGTGGACTACATGCGAGAATTTGAACAAAAACACGCCTGAGCGGACTACGGCCCACCCACGTTTTCGCGACAGCGCACCGAAATTTTCCCATCCATGAACACTCCGCAAGCCTCACCCGACCTCGCCAGCCTGCGCGTGCAGATCGACAGCATCGACCAGCAACTGCTCACGCTGCTGAACCAACGGGCGCTCGTGGCCGAACAGGTGGGTGAAGTCAAGAAGCGCGAAGGCACGCCCTTTTTCCGACCCGACCGTGTAGCCCAGGTCATCGACAAGATCACCCATGCCAACCCTGGGCCGCTCAAGGGTGCGCACGTCGCTGCCATCTGGCGCGAGATCATGTCCGCCTGCCTTGCGCTCGAATCGCCCCAGCGTGTGGCCGTGCTCGGCCCCGAGGGCACGTTCTGCGAGCAGGCAGCGATCGAGTTCTTTGGCGGCGCGGCCGACCTGATGTACTGCGCCAACTTCGACGAAGTGTTCCACGCCACAGCCGCTGGCAGCGCGCAGTACGGCGTCGTGGGCGTGGAGAACTCTACCGAAGGCGTGGTCACCCGCTCGCTCGACCTCTTCCTGCACACCCCCACCCACGTGGTGGGCGAAGTCAGCCTGCTCGTGCGCCACAACCTGCTGCGCACCAGCAACTCACTGGATGGCATTGAGGTGGTACTGGCCCATCCGCAAGCGCTCGCACAATGCCAGGCATGGCTGTCCAAGCACCTGCCGCATGCCGAGCGCCGCCCGGTGTCCAGCAATGCCGAAGGCGCACGCCTGGCCACCACCAACCCTGCCTGGGCGGCACTCTCCAGCGAACGCGCAGCCACTCAGTTCGGCTTGCACATCGTCTCCCACGCCATTCAGGACGACGCCTACAACCGCACCCGCTTCGCCATCATCTGCCTGCCGCACACGCTGCAGACGCCACCGCCCTCGGGCAAGGACTGCACCAGCCTTGTGGTGTCGGTGCCCAACCGCCCTGGCGCCGTGCACGACCTGCTGGTGCCACTCAAGACGCACGGTGTGTCCATGACGCGATTCGAATCGCGCCCCGCCCGCACCGGCCAGTGGGAGTATTACTTCTACATCGATCTCGACGGCCATCCTGCCCAGCCCCATGTGGCCAGGGCGCTGGAAGAACTGCGCAGCCTGTGCGCGTTCTACAAGGTCCTGGGCACCTACCCTGTCTCGTCATAAGGAGCCGTCGCCATGTTCGAACAACTGGGACTGATCGGCTGCGGGCTCATGGGAGGCTCATTCGCCCTGGCCATGAAGAAGGCCGGCCTGGTCAAACGCGTGGTGGGTTACAGCAAATCACCTTCCACCACCGACCGCGCCCGTCAGCTGGGTGTGATCGATGTCGAGGCGCCGTCCGCCTTGCTGGCCGTTGCTGGCGCTGACATTGTGCTGGTGGCCGTGCCCGTGGCCGCCACCGAAGCCACGCTCAAGGCCATCAAGCACCTGGTCACCCCCCAGATGCTGATCATGGACGTGGGCTCGACCAAGGCCGATGTGGTGCAGGCCGCACGCCGCGCCTTGCGCGATCAGGTGGGCTCGTTTGTGCCCGCACATCCCATCACCGGGCGCGAAGTGTCGGGCGTGGAACACGCCGAGGCCGACCTCTACAGCGGGCGCCAGGTGATCCTGACGCCCACCGAACGCACCTTCACCGCGCAGCTGCAAAAAGCCCAGGACATCTGGACGGCCCTGGGCAGCCGTGTGACCAGCATGTCGCCCGAGTCGCACGATGCGGCGTTTGCAGCTGTCAGTCACCTGCCCCATGTGCTCGCCTTTGCGATGATGAACAGCATCACGGGCCAGGACACCGGAGACGACTTCCTATCGCTGGCGGGCCCGGGGTTCCGGGACTTCACGCGCATCGCGGCCAGTGATCCCAAGGTGTGGCGCGACATCCTGCTGTCCAACCGCGACGAGCTGATCGCCCAGTCCAAGCTGTTCCAGCAGGCACTGCACACCATCGAGCAGGCCATGCAAAAGGGCGATGCCCAGGCGCTGGAAGACATGCTGACGCTGGCCAGCGAGACCCGGGCGCATTGGCGCATGGGTGCGAAGAGAAAATAACCCCCTGAGTCGCCTGCGGCGCCTTCCCCCAAGGGGGACGCACCCAGTGGCCTGGCAAAGCCAGTTCCACGGGTGCACTGGGATGGGCCTGCGCCAGTAATGACGGGCGCTTGGACCAATGGACGAAAGATACCGATGTACAGCACCGCATTTATTGACCTGCCCCCCTTGCAAGCCGCTGCAGGTGAAGTCCACCTGCCGGGCTCCAAGAGCATCTCCAACCGGGTGCTGCTGCTGGCGGCGCTGAGCAATGGCACCACCACCGTGCACGACCTGCTGGCGTCCGACGACACCCGCGTCATGCTCGACGGGCTGCGCCAGATTGGCTGCACCGTGGACGAGGCGGGCAGCACCGTGCACATCACGGGCCTGGGCGGCCGCGCACCGCAGTCGCCGGCCAAGCTCTTCATGGGCAATGCTGGCACTGCCATGCGCCCGCTGACGGCCGCACTGGCCTTGCTGGGCGGTGAATTCGAGCTGTCGGGCGTCCCGCGCATGCACGAGCGCCCTATTGGCGACCTGGTGGATGCACTGCGCCAGCTGGGTTGCCAGATCGACTACCTGGGGAACGACGGCTACCCGCCGCTGCGCATCGCCCACGCCAATGGCGTCCCTGCGCTGGCACTGGCAGAGCCAATCCGCGTGCGCGGCGATGTGTCCAGCCAGTTCCTGACCGCTCTGCTCATGGCATTGCCACTGGCGGCTGGCACCCAGAACATCGTGATCGATGTGGTGGGGGAATTGATCTCCAAGCCCTACATCGCCATCACCCTCCAGCTTCTGGCGCGCTTCGGCATCGTGGTCGAGCACCAGAACTGGCAGCGGTTCACGATTGCGGCGGGCAGCCGCTACCAGTCGCCCGACACCATCCACGTCGAGGCCGACGCATCATCTGCTAGCTATTTCATAGCGCTTGGCGCAATCACATCAAGCGCTGACGGCCAGAATGGCATCAAAATTCAAGGCGTGGGCCTCGATTCGATCCAGGGCGACATCCGCTTTGTCGATGCCGCCCGCGCCATGGGTGCCGTGGTCACCGGTGGCCCCAACTGGCTGCACATCCAGCGGGGTGAACCGGGCCAGGGCTGGCCGCTCAAGGCCATTGACCTGGACTGCAACCACATCCCCGATGCCGCCATGACGCTGGCCGTGATGGCGCTGTATGCCGAGGGCACCACCACGCTGCGCAACATCGCCAGCTGGCGCGTGAAGGAAACCGACCGCATCGCCGCCATGGCCAACGAACTGCGCAAGCTCGGCGCCACGGTGGAAGAAGGGGCGGACTTCATCCGCGTCACGCCACCTGCCCAAGCCCAAGACTGGAAAGCGGCCAGCATTCACACCTACGACGACCACCGCGTGGCGATGTGCTTCTCGCTGGCGGCGTTCAACCCAGCGGGCCTGCCCGTGCGCATTGAAGACCCCAAATGCGTGGCGAAGACCTTCCCGGATTACTTTGAAGCCCTGTTCTCGGTGGCAAGCACTGCCACTGGCCACATCCCGGTGATCTGCATCGACGGCCCCACCGCCTCGGGCAAGGGCACCGTGGCGGCTGCGGTCGCGCAGCGCCTGGGCTACCGGTTCCTGGACTCTGGGGCGATGTACCGCATCACGGCCCTCGCCGCCCTGCGCGCTGGCCTGGCCATCAGCCCCGAGCACGAGGCCCGCATTGCCGCCTTGGCGCAGACGCTGCCCGTGCGTTTCGAAGGGGGCCGGGTGTGGCTGGGCAGCGACGATGTAACGGAAGCCATCCGCACCGAAGAGGCCGGCATGAACGCATCCCGCGTCTCTGCCCTGCCCGCCGTGCGGGGGGCGCTCGTGGATCTGCAACACAGCTTCCAGCGTCTGCCGGGGCTGGTGGCCGACGGCCGGGACATGGGCACGGTGATCTTCCCGGACGCCCCTTTGAAGGTCTATTTGACGGCCAGCGCCGCCTGCCGCGCCGAGCGCCGTTATAAACAGTTGATTTCAAAGGGTTTTTCGGCTAGTATCGCAGACCTCCGCGCAGATCTGGAAGCGCGCGACGCCCGGGACAGCACCCGCAGCGTTGCACCTCTCAAGCCCGCGCAGGACGCTCTGGTCCTGGACAACTCCGATTTGACGATTGAACAAGCCGTTGAAAAGGTGCTGGCCTGGTGGCAAGAGCGTCAACCTTTCGCAGGGTCTGCGCAGGGTTGAAACGTGTGGAGCCTTTTTTAGAACGGGCTCCACAGGCAATGCTGAAAGGCCTTGCCACAGGCCCACGCAACTCCTCTCGCGCGCCAGCGCACAGGTTGTGTGGATCGATAACCTAACCCGCGGTTCTACCGCAAAAAACCACCGCAAGCAGCTATAAAAACAGTAGCAATGGTGCTACTGGAATCCTGTTTGTGGCAAGGAAACACATGTCCGAATCTTTTGCCGCCCTTTTTGAAGAATCTTTGCAGCGCACGGAAATGCGCCCAGGCGAAGTCATCACCGCTGAAGTCGTGCGCGTTGAGCACAACTTCGTGGTCGTGAACGCTGGCCTCAAGTCCGAAGCCTACGTACCGCTGGAAGAGTTCAAGAACGACAAGGGCGAAGTCGAAGTCCAAGTGGGTGACTTCGTGTCGGTGGCCATTGGCTCCATCGAAAACGGCTACGGCGACACCATCCTGTCGCGCGACACGGCCAAGCGCCTGGCTTCGTGGATGAGCCTGGAAAAGGCCCTCGAATCCGGCGAATTCGTCACTGGCACGACCAGCGGCAAGGTCAAGGGCGGTCTGACCGTTCTGGTCAACGGCATCCGCGCATTCCTGCCCGGTTCGCTGATCGATACCCGTCCGATCAAGGATCTGACGCCGTACGAAAACAAGACCATGGAATTCAAGGTCATCAAGCTGGACCGCAAGCGCAACAACGTGGTGCTGAGCCGCCGCGCTGTGGTGGAAGCCTCCATGGGCGAAGAGCGCGCCAAGCTGATGGAAACCCTGAAGGAAGGCTCCATCGTTCAAGGCGTGGTCAAGAACATCACCGAATACGGTGCGTTCGTGGACCTGGGCGGCATCGACGGCCTGCTGCACATCACCGACATGGCATGGCGCCGTGTGCGTCATCCCTCCGAAGTGGTGACGGCTGGCCAGGAAATCACGGCCAAGATCCTGAAGTTCGACACCGAAAAGAACCGCGTGTCCCTGGGTCTGAAGCAAATGGGCGACGACCCATGGATGGGCGTGAACCGCCGCTACCCCCAAGGCACCCGCCTGTTCGGCAAGATCACGAACATTGCCGACTACGGCGCGTTCGTCGAACTCGAACCCGGCATCGAAGGCCTGGTGCACGTGTCTGAAATGGACTGGACCAACAAGAACATCGCTCCCGCCAAGCTGGTTTCGCTGGGCGACGAAGTCGAAGTCATGGTCCTCGAAATCGACGAAGACAAGCGCCGTATCAGCCTGGGCATGAAGCAGTGCAAGGCCAACCCGTGGCAAGAATTCGCACAGGACACGAAGCGCGGCGACCGCGTGAAGGGTCCTATCAAGTCGATCACCGACTTCGGCGTGTTCGTGGGCCTGGCTGCCGGCATCGACGGCCTGGTTCACCTGTCTGACCTGTCGTGGAACGAAGCTGGCGAAGCCGCAGTTCGTAACTACAAGAAGGGCCAGGAAGTGGAAGCCATCGTGCTGGCCGTGGACGTGGACCGCGAACGCATCTCGCTGGGCATCAAGCAGCTCGACGGCGACCCATTCACGACCTTCGTGACGGTGAACGACAAGGGCCAGACGGTGACCGGCAAAGTCAAGACCGTGGACGCCCGTGGCGCTGAAATCGACCTCGGCGAAGACATCGTGGGTTACCTGCGCGCTTCGGAAATCTCCCGCGACCGCGTGGAAGATGCCCGCAACGTGCTCAAGGAAGGTGACGAAGTCACGGCCGTGGTGGTCAATGTGGATCGCAAGACCCGCAACATCCAGCTGTCGATCAAGCAAAAGGACATGGCTGATGAACAAGGCGCCATGGCCAACCTGAGCCAGCAATCGAGCCGCGAAAGCGCCGGCACGACCAGCCTGGGCGCCCTGCTGCGCGCCAAGCTGGACAACTCGGAAAAGTAAAGCGCTGACCCGTTGAGGAGCCTCAGCGCACATTGCGCGGTAAGCTCCTTGTACGGTCAGACAGCGGGCGCCTCGGCGCCCGCTCTTTTTTCAGCAAAGACCTGCCCACCCGCAGCCTGCCCATGCCCCAAGATTCCATGACCCGCTCAGACCTCGTTGAAGAACTGGCCGCGCGCTTTGGTCAGCTCACCCATCGCGATGCCGAATACGCCGTCAAGACCATCCTGGACGCCGTGGGCGAGGCCCTGGTGCGTGGGCACCGCATCGAGATCCGGGGCTTTGGCAGCTTCTCGGTAAACCACCGCCCACCCCGCATGGGACGCAATCCGCGCAGCGGCGAGGCCGTGGCCATCCCTGAAAAACGGGTGCCCCATTTCAAGCCTGGCAAGGCCCTGCGTGAAGCCGTGGACAAGCGCACCGCCGAGATGGAAGAAAACTCGGGTGCCGCCAGCAGCACAACCGTTCAAAAATAATAGCTGCTCGCGCTTTACAGATAAGCGCTAGAGGCCTATTTGACTTGAATTCTTATCCTGCAAGGGCCATGCGGCCCAGCAGGCACAAGCTCTTAGAATCGCCCCACCACTGGGGAGACCGATGAAATACCTCCTGTGGCTGCTCAAGGCAGCCATTTTTTTTACGCTGTTTGCCTTCGCGCTGAACAACCAGCAGGACGCCACCGTGCACTTCTTCTTTGGCACGCAATGGCGCGCGCCGTTGGTGCTGGTGGTGTTGACCGCATTTTCAGCGGGCCTGGCCGTGGGAGTGCTGGGCATGGTGCCGCGCTGGTGGAGGCACCGCACCGCAGCGCGACGCGCCCATGCAGCGGTGGCAGCGCCTGCGCCCGTGGCATCCTCCGCAGCAGCAGGCTCCATGCCCCCCGCCCCGCCACCACCGCCCGACCTGCCTTCAGCCCATGGAATTTGACCTGACCTGGATCCTGCTGGGTCTGCCCGTGGCCTTTGTGCTGGGCTGGCTGGCTTCGCGTTTTGACCTGCGCCAACTGCGTGCAGAAAACCGCCGCGCGCCCAAGGCCTACTTCAAGGGCCTGAACTTCCTGCTCAACGAGCAGCAGGACCAGGCCATCGACGCCTTCATCGAGGCCGTGCAGAACGATCCCGATACGTCTGAACTGCACTTTGCCCTCGGCAATCTGTTCCGCCGCCGGGGCGAATACGACCGCGCCGTGCGCGTGCACGAGCACCTGCTCTCGCGCGGCGACCTCTCCCGCACCGACCGCGAACGTGCCCAGCACGCGCTGGCGCTCGACTTCCTCAAGGCCGGCCTGCTCGACCGCGCGGAAGAAGCCTTGCACCGCCTGGAAGGCACCCCCTTCGAGGCCCAGGCCCGCCTGGCGCTGCTGGCCATTTATGAACGCTCACGCGACTGGCCCCACGCAGCCAACATCGCTCGAAAGATGCACGACGCGGACCAGGGCGACTTCAGCACCCGCCAGGCCCACTACCTGTGCGAGCAGGCGCTGGCGCTGAGTGCCCAGGGCGACCTGCCCGGTGCCCAGACCTTGCTGGAACAGGCCGTGGCCGCCGCCCCTGAAGCCGCACGCGCGCGCATTGAGCTGGCGCGCCTGCAGCGCCTCATGGGCCAACCGGCGGCAGTGCTGGCCACGCTCAAGGCGCTGGGCGAGCGCAACCCCGCAGCGCTGCCCCTGGCCGCCCCGCTGATGGTCGAGGCTGCCACCGCTACCGGCCGCACCCAGGAAGTACATGCCCTTTTGCAGGCGCACTATGCGCAAGCGCCTTCGCTGGACGTGCTGGAAAGCATCGTGGCCATGGAAGCCGCCGACAAGACCACCCGCCCATCCGCCCGCCAGCGTTATGTGGAGCACCTGGACAAGGAGCGCTCGCTGGTCGCCGCTGCCAAATGGCTGGCCACCGAAAAGCTGGAGCACGAGGAGTTCCACCCCCAGGTCCAACGGGCGCTGGAGCATGCCGTGAAACCCCTCACACGCTACCGCTGCGCGGCCTGCGGCTTTGAGGCGCGCCAGCATTTCTGGCAATGCCCCGGCTGCCAGACCTGGGACAGCTACCCCGCGCGCCGCGTCGAAGAACTCTGACCCGCCATTCCAGCCCTCCACGCCAAGGACACCCGCCACCATGCTGAAGACACTGCTGACCCTGATCGCCACCTTGCTGCTGGCCACCACCGCCGCCTTCGCCGCCGTGGACGTGAACACCGCCACCGAAGCCGAACTCGACGGCATCAAGGGCATCGGGCCCGGCCTGTCGGGCCGCATCCTGGAAGAGCGCAAGAGCGCCCCCTTCAAGGACTGGGCCGACTTCATTGGCCGCGTGGGTGGCGTGGGCAACAAAAGCGCCGTGAACTTCTCCAAGGAGGGCCTGACCGTCAACGGCAAGAAGTACAGCGCAGCGGCCGCCGCCAAGGCGGAAGCCAAGAGCAAACAGAAAGAGAAAGAAAAAACCGCCAGCCACCAGGGCACCGAACGCAAGGCCCGCAGCAGCGCAGACAAGACCGCCGCAGCACCAGCCACACCACCAACAGCGGCACCTGCAGCCCCCGCCCCTGCCGCTACCCCAGCAGCCAGCGCTAGCAAAAACTAAGCAGACTTCACAAGCAGCAAGCCCGCTCCAGCGGGCTTTTTTTTTGCACCCACCACAAGCTCGGCAGCAAGGGCTGGTCAGGGTTTTTAGGGGCTGCCCCTAAAATTGTTCGCGCATGCCCCTGATCACCCTTATCCTCCTCCCCTTCATCGGCAGCCTGCTGGCGGCAGTGTTGCCCGCCAATGCCCGCAACACCGAGTCCACGCTCGCCGGGCTCATTGCCTTGTTCTGCACCGTGCAGGCGGCGCTCTACTTCCCGCAGATTGCAGACGGCGGCGTGCTCCGGCAAGAGCTGGCCTGGCTGCCCGCCTTGGGCCTGAACCTCGTCATCCGCATGGATGGCTTTGCCTGGATGTTCTGCATGCTGGTGCTGGGCGTGGGCAGCCTGGTGGTGCTGTATGCGCGCTACTACATGTCGCCCGCCGACCCGGTGCCGCGCTTCTTTTCGTTTTTTCTGGCGTTCATGGGGGCGATGGCGGGTGTGGTGCTGTCGGGCAACATCGTCCAGATTGCATTCTTCTGGGAGCTGACCAGCCTGTTCTCGTTCCTGCTGATCGGCTACTGGCACCACCGCAAGGATGCGCGGCGCGGCGCACGCATGGCGCTCACGGTGACGGGCACAGGCGGGCTGGCCATGCTGGCGGGCATGCTGGTGCTGGGCCACATCGTGGGCAGCTACGACCTCGATCACGTGCTGGCCGCAGGCGCGTTGATCAAGGCGCACCCGCTGTACCTCACCGCACTGGTGCTGATCCTGCTGGGCGCGCTCACCAAAAGCGCACAGTTCCCGTTCCACTTCTGGCTGCCCCACGCCATGGCTGCGCCCACGCCCGTGTCGGCCTACCTGCACTCGGCCACCATGGTGAAGGCCGGTGTGTTCCTGATGGCCCGGCTGTGGCCCGCACTGTCGGGCACGGAAGAGTGGTTCTGGCTGGTGGGCGGTGCGGGCCTGGTCACGCTGCTGGTGGGCGGTTACGCGGCCATGTTCCAGAACGACCTCAAGGGCCTGCTGGCCTACTCCACCATTTCGCACCTGGGCCTCATCACCCTGCTGCTGGGCCTCAACAGCCCGCTGGCGGCCGTGGCCGCCGTGTTCCACATCATGAACCACGCCACCTTCAAGGCCTCGCTGTTCATGGCCGTGGGCATCGTGGACCATGAAAGCGGCACGCGGGACATCCGGCGCCTGTCAGGCCTGCGCAGGATGATGCCCATCACCGCCACCCTGGCCATGGTGGCCAGCGCGGCCATGGCGGGCGTGCCGCTGCTCAACGGCTTCCTGTCCAAGGAAATGTTCTTTGCCGAGACGGTGTACGTGAACACCACGCCATTGCTCGAATGGCTGCTGCCGGTGGCGGCCACCGTGGCCGGCATGTTCAGCGTGGCGTATTCGCTGCGCTTCACGGTGGATGTGTTCTTTGGCCCACCCGCTACCGACCTGCCGCGCCCGCCCCATGAGCCGCCGCACTGGATGCGCGTTCCTGTCGAACTGCTGGTGCTGGCCTGCCTGGTGGTGGGCACGCTGCCCGCCTGGTCGGTGGGTGCCTACCTGGCCGCCGCCGCACGGCCCGTGGTGGGGGGCGAGCTGCCCACGTACAGCCTGGCGGTGTGGCATGGCTTTAATACCCCGTTTGTAATGAGCCTGGTGGCATTGGGCGGTGGCATTGCGCTGTATGCCCTGCTGCGGCGCCAGCGCGCGCGCGGCACGCTGGATGCACCGCCCCTCATGCACCACCTGAGCGGCCAGCGCATGTTCGAGCACCTGCTGGCTGCGCTCACGCTGGCGGGCCGCAACGGCCGCCGCCTGCTGGGCACCAGCCGCCTGCAGTGGCAGATGCTGTGGCTGGCCACAGCGGCCCTGGTGGCGGGTACCCTGCCCCTGTGGGCACGCGGCCTGCCGATTGGCGACCGGGTGCAGCTGCCCCTGTCGCCCGCCTTCGCCCTTTTGTGGCTGCTGGGCGCCGTGTGTGCCGTGGCGGCGGCCTGGCAGGCCAAGTACCACCGGCTGGCCGCCCTCACGCTGCTGGGCGGTGCGGGCCTGTGCGTGTGCCTGACCTTCCTCTGGTTCTCGGCCCCCGACCTCGCGCTCACGCAGATCGTGGTGGAAATCGTGACCACCATCCTCATCCTGCTGGGCCTGCGCTGGCTACCCCGCCGCGACGAAAGCCTGCGTGTGCCCACCCTGGCCGAAGAGCGCCGGACCCAGCTGCGCCGCTACCGGGACCTGGCACTGGCGTTGAGCGCGGGCGCAGGCATGGCACTGCTGTCGTTCGCGATGATGAGCCGCCCTTTCCCCGACAGCACCTCCACCTTCTTCCTGGAGCGCGCACTCACCGAAGGCGGCGGCACCAACGTGGTCAATGTCATGCTGGTGGACTTCCGGGGCTTTGACACCTTTGGCGAGATCGTGGTGCTGGGCATCGTGGCGCTCACGGTGTATGCGCTGCTGCGGCGCTTCCGCCCCGCGCGCGAAGTGATGGACCTGCCACCCCAGCAGCGCGCCCTGCCCGCCGATGTGGACACCGACCTGACCAACCCGCGCCAGACCGCCGACACCGCCGTCGGCTACCTCATGGTGCCTGCGGTGCTGGTGCGGCTGATGCTGCCCTTTGCCACGCTTGTCGCGGTCTACCTCTTCATGCGCGGCCACAACGAGCCCGGTGGCGGCTTTGTGGCGGGGCTGGTGTTCTCGGTGGCGCTGCTGCTGCAGTACATCGTCTCGGGCACGTCATGGGTCGAGGCGCATCTGCCCCTGTACCCACGCCGCTGGATCGGCGTGGGCCTTCTAGCCGCGCTGGCCACCGGGCTGGGCGCACTGGCCTGGGGCTATCCGTTCCTGACCAGCCACACGGCCCATTGGCACCTGCCGGTGGTGGGCGAGATCCATGTAGCCAGCGCGCTGTTCTTCGACATCGGCGTGTTCACCCTGGTGGTGGGCTCCACCATGCTCATCCTCACCGGCATTGCCCACCAGTCGGTGCGAAGCCACCGCTACAACAATGCGCGCGCCGACGACGAGGCGGCAGAACAGGCCGCTGCCGCCACGGTGCCCACCACCCGGGGAGAAACTGCATGGAACTGATACTGGCCCTGGCCATTGGCGTGCTCACCGGCTCGGGTGTGTGGCTGCTGCTGCGCCCACGCACCTTCCAGGTCATCATGGGCCTGTCGCTGCTGTCGTACGCCGTCAACCTCTTCATCTTCAGCATGGGCCGCCTGGGCCTGGCGATTGACAAAGAGCCCGTACTGCAGCCCGGCCTGCCGCAGGACCTGGCCCACTATGCCGACCCCATGCCCCAGGCGCTCACACTCACGGCCATCGTGATCGGCTTTGCCATGACGGCGCTGTTCCTGGTGGTGCTGCTGGCATCGCGTGGCATGGCGGGCACCGACCATGTGGACGGCACCAAGGGTAAAGACGTGCAGGAAATGCCATGACGGGAGGCACCAGCATCACCGCATCGATCACCGCGTGGTTGATGCCGCACCTGATCCTCGCGCCCATTGCGCTGCCCCTGCTCACGGCGGGGCTCATGCTGCTGCTGCGCGAAGAGCGCCAGCGCGCCAAGGTCACGCTCAACATCACCTCGACCTTTCTGGGCCTGGTGGTGGCCGTGCTGCTGCTGGCGCAGGCCAAGGACCCGAACCTGCCCGGCGGCCTGGGCGTGTACCTGCCCGGCAACTGGCCCGCGCCCTTTGGCATTGTGCTGGCCATCGACCGGCTCTCCGCGATGATGCTGGTGCTGGCAAGCACCGTGGCGCTGGCCACCGTGCTGTTCTCTGCGGCGCGCTGGCACCGCGCGGGCGTGCACTTCCACCCGCTGTTCCAGTTCCAGCTCATGGGGCTGGCCGGTGCCTTCCTCACCGCCGACCTGTTCAACCTGTTCGTTTTCTTCGAGATCATGCTGGCCGCCTCCTACGGGCTGCTGCTGCATGGCTCGGGGCGCCCACGCGTGTCTGCCGGGCTGCACTACATTGCCATCAACCTCGCAGCCTCCTCGCTGTTCCTGATTGGCGTGTCGATGCTGTATGGCATCACCGGCACGCTCAACATGGCCGACCTGGCGCAGAGCATTGCAGGCATCGCGCCCGCAGACCGGGGCCTGCTGCATGCAGCGGCGGCCATCCTGGCGGTGGCTTTTCTCATCAAGGCCGCTGTGTGGCCGCTCAACTTCTGGCTGGTACCCGCCTACAGCGCGGCCACGGCGCCCGTGGGCGCACTGTTTGCGCTGATGACCAAGGTGGGCGTGTACAGCGTGCTGCGGCTGTGGACGCTGTTGTTTGGCCCCGAGGCCGGTGAATCGGCCCAGTTTGGCAGCCAGTGGCTGATTGGCGGCGGCCTGCTCACCATGGCCTTTGGCGCCATCGGCATGCTGGGCTCGCAGCGCCTGGGGCACCTGGCAGGCTTCAGCGCCGTCCTGTCGTCGGGCACGCTGCTGGCGGCCGTGGGCTTCGGCCAGAACCTGCTCACAGGCGGACTGCTGTACTACCTGCTCAGCTCCACGCTGGCGGTGAGCGCCCTCTTCCTGCTGACCGACCTGATCGACCGCTGGCGCAACGACGGCTCCAACCTCGCACCCTACGAGCAGACCGACGACGCGCCGTTCCTGTCGGCCGATCTGGTGCCCACCGAAGGCATGAACCTCGACGACAAGGAGGAGGCGCTCATCGGCGAGGTGATCCCTGCGGCCGCTGCCTTCCTGGGCCTGGCCTTTATCGCCTGCACGCTGGTCATTGCAGGCCTGCCACCGCTGCCAGGGTTTGTGGGCAAGTTCGCCATGGTGCATGCGCTGCTCAACCCGCTGGGGCTGGGCGCATCCAGCGGGTTCCAGCTGGGCGCGGCGGGCTGGACGCTGGTGGCCCTGCTGGTGGCCTCGGGCCTGCTGGCGCTGGTGGCCTTGACCCGTGCAGGCATCCGCCATTTCTGGGCCGCACATGATCGGTCGGCCCCCAAGCTGCTGGTACTGGAAGGCTTGCCGATTGCCCTGCTGCTGGGTGCCTGCGCGGCGCTGGCCTGGCAGGCCGGCGCCGTGATGCGCTACACCCAAGCAACGGCCGACGCATTGCACGCGCCCGCTGGCTACATGCGCGCGGTGATGACCGCTGAGCCCGTGCCCAACCCGCCCCAGCCTGCCACCACACCGGGGGGCAACCTGCCATGAAGCCAGAGCCCCTTCCCACATCCACATCGCCCCGGCCCTTCAAGCGGCTGGTGCCCGCGCCCCTGCTGTCGCTGGCGCTGCTGGGCCTGTGGCTGCTGCTCAACCGCAGCCTGAGTGCCGGGCATTTTGTGCTGGGCACCGTGCTAGCGCTGGCGATTCCGCTGCTCACGGCCGGACTGCGCCCGCTGCCGGTGCGCGTGCGCAAACCGGGCGCCGTGCTGCGCCTGGCCTTCACGGTGGTGGCCGACACCACCCGCTCTAACCTGGCCGTGGCCCGCCTGCTGCTGGCGCCCGGCCGCAGGCGCCACCCTGCCGGGTTTGTGCACATCCCTCTGGATGTGCGCGACCCCAACGCGCTGGCCGTGCTGGCGATGATCGTCTGCATCACCCCTGGCACGGCCTGGGCCGAGCTGTCGCTGGACCGCAGCGTGCTGCTGCTGCATGTGCTGGAACTGGACGACGCGACCACCGTGATCGCCGACGTGAAGCGGCGCTACGAGGCCCCTTTGATGGAGATTTTTGAATGACCCCGATACTGGATTGGGCCCTCCCCATCGCCCTGTTCATGCTGGCCCTGGCCATGGGCTGCGCGCTGATCCGCCTGCTCAAGGGCCCCTCCGCACAAGACCGGGTGCTGGCGCTCGACTGCATGTACCTGAGCGGCATGCTGGTGATGCTGGTGCTGGGCCTGCTGTATGGCAGCAAGAACTACTTCGAGGCCGCGCTGCTGCTGGCGCTGTTCAGCTTTGTGGGCAGCATGGCCATGGCCAAGTTTCTGCTGCGTGGCGAGGTGATCGAATGACCGAAGCCGCTACCACTGCCGCCGCCGTGCTGCCGCTCTGGCTTGAAATCATCGTGGCCTTGCTGGTGCTGGCGGGCGCCGGGCTGGCCCTGCTGGGCTCCACCGGCCTGCTGCGCCTGCCCACGTTCTTCGAGCGTGTGCACGCCCCCGCCATCATCGCCACGCTGGGCTGCTGGCTGATCATGCATGGCACGGTGCTGTACTTCTCGGTGGCCGACCGCAGCCTGGCGCTGCATGCGCTGCTGATCGCCGTGTTTGTGGCGATCACGGTGCCGATCATGTCCATCTTCTTGATGCGCGCGGCGCTGTTCCGCGCGCGGCAGATGGGGCTGGATGTGCCTCCCAGCCTGAGCCAGCCCAAGGCATCTGCAGCGCCTGCAGATGCCAAAGACTCCTGATTTGGTAGCTGCTTGCGCTTGATGGACGCGCGCAAGCAGCCATTTTTAGCACCATTTTTAACCTGAAGACCCGAATCCGCCGCCGCCCGGTGTGTGGATTTCGAACACATCGCCCGACTGCATCTCGGCCTGGCCAATGTGGTCGAGCAGTTCCACCCGGCCATCGCTGCGCACCACCTTGTTGATGCCCACGGCCCCCGGCTGACCACCCGCCATGCCAAACGCGCCATGGTGGCGGCCGTTCGACAGGATGCTGGCCGTCATCGGCTCCAGGAAGCGCACACGGCGCACGCCGCCGTCGCCACCTTTCCACTGCCCGGCACCGCCCGATCCCTTGCGGATCTCATAGCCCTCCAGCCGCACCGGAAAGCGGAACTCCAGCACCTCGGGGTCCGTCAGGCGCGAATTGGTCATGTGGCATTGCACGACGCTGGTGCCTGCAAAGCCACCGGTGAGCTGCCCGTTGGAATCCCACACGCCGCCCGCGCCGCTGCCCCCCGAGATGGTCTCGTAGTACTGGTAGCGCGTGCTGCCAAAGGTGAAGTTGTTCATGGTGCACTGCCCCGCCGCCATCAGGCCCAGTGCGCCATACAGCGCATTGGTGATGCAGGTGGAAGTCTCCACATTGCCCGCCACCACCGAGGCTGGTGGGTTGGGGTTGAGCATGCTGCCGGGCGGAATGATCACGTTGAGCGGCTTGAGGCACCCGGCGTTGAGCGGAATGTCGTCATCCACCAGCGTGCGGAACACATACAGCACCGCCGCCATGCACACCGCCGTGGGCGCGTTGAAGTTGTTCGTCTGCTGCGCGCTGGTGCCGGTGAAATCGATGGTGGCACTGCGGCTTTGTGCATCCACCTTCACGGCCACGCTGATCTGCGCGCCGTTGTCCAGCGGCAGCGTGAACGCGCCGTCCTTCAGGCGCGTGATGACGCGGCGCACGGACTCTTCGGCGTTGTCCTGCACATGGCGCATGTAGGCCAACACGACATCGAGGCCAAACTCGGCCACCATGCGGCGCAGCTCCTGCTGGCCCTTCTCATTCGCTGCAATCTGCGCGCGCAGGTCGGCCATGTTCTGTTGCGGGTTGCGGGATGGATATTCGCCGCTTTCCAGCAGCGCGATCATCTCCGCCTCACGCAGCACGCCGCGCTCGACCAGCTTCACGTTGTTGATCTGGACGCCCTCTTCCTCGATGCGCGTCGAGAACGGTGGCATGGAACCCGGCGTGGTGCCGCCCACGTCGGCATGGTGGCCCCGGCTGCCCACATAGAACGTGGGTGTCGCTTCATCGGCAATGTAGACCGGCGTGATGACCGTGATGTCCGGCAGGTGCGTGCCGCCGTGGTACGGGTCGTTGAGCACGAACACATCGCCGGGCTGCATCTTGCCCGCGTTCTCCCGGATCACGGTCTTGATGCTCTCGCCCATCGAGCCCAGGTGCACGGGCATGTGCGGCGCGTTGGCGATGAGGTTGCCTGCGGTGTCAAACAGCGCACAGCTGAAGTCCAGCCGCTCCTTGATGTTCACCGAGTACGCCGTGTTCTGCAGCTGCAGGCCCATCTGCTCGGCGATGTTCATGAACAGGTTGTTGAACACCTCCAGCAGCACCGGATCCACCGTGGTGCCCACGGCGTGTTGCACGGCACGGGCCACGCGGCGGTTGAGCAGCAGGTGGTCCAGGTCAGTCAGCTCGGCCTCCCAGCCGGGCTCTACGATGGTGGTGGCGTTCTTCTCGGCAATGATGGCCGGGCCGGGAATCACATCGCCGGGGCGCAGATCCTCGCGCACCACCAGCGCGGCGTCGTGCCATGCCGCAACGCCATCGATGCCGCCGGTGTACATGCGCACAGTGCTGCGGCGCGGCACCTCGCGCGCAGGTTGCAGCGTGTGGCGCGGCTCCACGGGCGCATCGCCGGGCACCACGGCCTCGACGGAAACGGCCTCCACCACCAGGCCCTTGCCCTGCATGAGGAACGCAAAACGCTGGCGGTAGGCGTTCTCGAACGCGGCGGTGATTTCGGCCAGCGAGCCAAACGGCACGATGAGCGCCGAGTCGCTGCCCTCGTAGCGCACATGCACGCGGCGGTGCACCACGGCTGTGCCAACACCCACCTGCTGGCGCTCCAGCTCGGTGCGCGCGGTGGTGGCGAGTTGGTCCAGCGTGGCTTCGATGCCTGCGAGCGCTTCGGGCGCAAGCTTGGTTTCCACCGCCTGTTCGCGGATCACATTCTGGTCGGCGAGGCCCATGCCATACGCGCTGAGCACCCCCGCCAACGGGTGCACAAACACGCGCGTCATGCCCAAAGCATCGGCCACCAAACACGCATGCTGGCCGCCCGCGCCGCCAAAGCATTGCAGCGTGTAGCGCGTCACGTCATACCCGCGCGCTACGCTGATCTTCTTGATCGCATTGGCCATTTGCTGCACAGCGATCTGGATAAAGCCGTGGGCCACATCCTCCGCGCTGCGGCCAGTCTGCGTGGCGAGGTCGCCAAACTTCTGCGCCACGGCATCGCCATCGAGTGCCTCATTGGCCGCATGGCCAAACACCTTGGGAAAGTGCGCGGGCTGGATCTTGCCCACCATCACGTTCGCATCCGTCACGGCCAGCGGGCCGCCGCGGCGGTAGCTGGCCGGGCCAGGGTTGGCACCCGCGCTTTCGGGGCCGACGCGGAAACGTGCGCCATCAAAACCGAGGATGGAACCGCCACCGGCCGCCACGGTGTGGATGCTCATCATGGGCGCCCGCATGCGCACGCCCGCCACCTGCGTCTCGAACTCGCGCTCGAACTCGCCCGCGTAGTGGCTCACGTCGGTGCTGGTGCCCCCCATGTCAAAGCCGATGACCTTGTCGTAGCCTGCCAAACCGGCGGTGCGGGCCATGCCGACGATGCCGCCTGCGGGGCCCGACAGGATCGCGTCCTTACCCTGGAACACCTGCGCATCCGTCAGGCCGCCCGACGACTGCATGAAGAACAGCTTCACGCCTGGCATTTCGCTGGCCACCTGGTCCACATAGCGGCGCAGGATGGGCGACAGGTACGCATCCACCACCGTGGTGTCGCCCCGGCTCACCAGCTTCATCATGGGGCTGGTGGCGTGCGATGCACTCACCTGCGTGAAGCCCGCTTCGCGCGCAATGCGGGCGGCGGCTTCTTCGTGTGCGGTGTAGCGGTAGCCGTGCATGAACACGATGGCCGCGCTGCGCAGGCCTGCGTCGTAGGCCGCCCACAGGCGTTCTTTCAGGTGGGCTTCGTCCAGCGGCTCGATCACCTCGCCCCGCGCACCCACACGCTCCTGCGCCTCGATCACGCGCTCGTACAACAGCTCCGGCAGCACGATGTGGCGGTCGAACAGACGCGGGCGGTTCTGGTACGCAATGCGCAGCGCGTCCTTGAAGCCCTTGGTGGTGATGAGCAGCGTGGGCTCGCCCTTGCGCTCCAAGAGCGCGTTGGTGGCCACGGTGGTGCCCATCTTCACGCATTCCACCAGCTCGGGCGTCACAGGTTCGCCGGGCTTCAAACCGAGCAAGTGGCGGATGCCCGCCACGGCGGCATCCTTGTACTGCTCGGGGTTCTCGGACAGCAGCTTGTGCGTGACGAGCGTACCGTCCGGGCGCTTGCCCACCACGTCGGTGAAGGTGCCGCCCCGGTCGATCCAGAACTGCCAGCGGGACATGGGAGAGGGTTGGTTGGACATATAAATGCTACTCATTTGATAGCTATCAGCGCTTTACAGTCGAGCGCAAGAGCCGTTTTTTATTCAGATTTCCGGGCCATACAGGGCACCGAAGCCACTCAGGCCGCCAGCGTCACAGCGACGCGGCCGAGCGCGCCGCCTGGTCGTACATGCCTGAGAGCACACGCAGCAACCGGGCCAGCTCGCCGATGTCGCGGTTCAGCGCGTCGTCGGCTTTCAGGGCGTCGATCAGGCAGCTCTCGCGGATCTCGCGGTAGCGCTGCACATAGGCGCGGCCCACATCGGTGGCAGCGTAGGTCACTTCCTTGCCGTTCTTTTGCGAGGCCACGACGCCCAGGTTCTGCAGCTTTTTCAGCGCATAGTTCACCAGGTGCGTGTCTTCCACATTCATGATGAAGCAGATGTCGGCCAGGCGTTTGTCGCGCGCGCGGTGCGTGACATGGTGCAGAACCACCACGTCGAGCGGCGTCAGATCCTTGAGCCCCGCCGCCGCCATGCAGTGCACCACCCAGCGGTGGAACGCATTGCCCGCCACGATGAGACCGAACTCGAACTCACTCATCTCGGCACTTTGCGCCGACACCAGATGCGCCGAAGACACGATGGGGCCGGAGTCGGTTTTGGCCTTGGGCTTGGCGTCAGATTTCATGGCGGGTTCGGGCCTGTGGGTTCTGTCATTGGCACGGGATATGCATGGGGCATTGTAGGCAAGTCGATGGTAATTTGTTGGCAATTTGTCAGCGTTTAGGCAAAACACCTATCGCAATCGGGTCGGCTTCCGATACAGTGATTTGTTACATCCAACCTTGTACATCCAACCCTGCGGAGCAATATCCATGAAGCGTCGAATCTTCCCCGTGACCGCACTTGCCCTGACCCTGGCGGCAGGCCTGTCTGCCACCTCGGCATTCGCCCAGACCAAGTGGGATCTGGCAGCCGCCTACCCAGCCACCAACTTCCACACCGAGAACATGGTGCAGCTGGCCGGCGATGTAGACAAGGCCACGGGCGGCAAGCTCAAGATCACCGTGCATGCCAACGCCGCGCTGTTCAAGGCCCCCGAAATCAAGCGCGCCGTGCAAGGCGGCCAGGCGCAGATGGGCGAGATCCTGCTGGCCAACTTCCAGAACGAGTGGCAGCTGTTTGGCGTGGACGGCCTGCCCTTCCTGGCCGACAGCTACGACGCCTCCAAGAAGCTCTATGCCGCGCAAAAGCCTTTCCTTGAAAAGAAGCTGGCCGAACAAGGCATGGTGCTGCTGTATGCCGTGGCTTGGCCCCCGCAAGGTATCTACACCAAGAAGCCCCTGGCCTCGGCCGCCGACCTCAAAGGCATCAAGTGGCGCGCCTACAGCCCCGCTACGGCCCGCATTGCCGAGCTGGTGGGCGCCCAGCCCGTGACGGTGCAGGCCGCAGAGTTCTCACAAGCCCTGGCCACGGGCGTGGTCGAATCGACGATGACCTCGGGCGCCACCGGTGTGGACAGCAAGCTGTACGAGCACCTCAAGTTCTACTACGACACCCAGGCCTGGCTGCCCAAGAACGCCGTGCTGGTGAACAAGAAGGCGTTTGACGCGCTCGACAAGCCCAGCCAGGACGCCCTGCTCAAGGCCGGTGCCGACGCGGAAGCGCGCGGCTGGGCCAACAGTGCCAAGGTCAACACCGACACCATCGCCAAGCTCAAGGCCAATGGCATGGCGGTAGAAGCGCCGCCCGCAGCCCTGAAGGCCGACATGGCCAAGGTGGGCGAGACCATGCTCAAGGAATGGCTGGACAAGGCCGGCCCCGAAGGCAAGGCGCTCATCGACGCCTACCGCAAGTAAGCCAAGACACCCACGCACATGCGTCGTCTGCTGGACTTTCTGTACGACAGCGCCGCCGCCCTGGCGGCGCTTTTTATGGTCGGCCTGCTGGGGATGGTGCTGCTGTCCATCGCCAGCCGGCAGTTCCACTTCCACGTGCCGGGCACGGATGCCTATGCGGGTTATCTGATGGCGGCGGCGGGTTTTCTGGCGCTGGCCCACACCTTGAAGCGCGGCGAACACATCCGCGTCACGCTGCTGCTCAACTTTCTGAAGGGCGGCGCCAAGAAGGCCTTTGAGATCTGGGCCCTGGCCATTGCCTCGCTGCTGGCGCTGCTGTTTGCGGTGTACAGCTGCAAGCTGGCCTGGCAGTCGCACGAGTTTCACGACATCTCCACCGGCAGCGACGCCACGCCGCTGTGGATTCCACAAATCGCCATGGCCGTGGGCACGGTGATTCTGGCGATCGCGTTCGTGGATGAACTGGTGCTGGAGATGATGGGCAAGCGTGTGGATGCCCCATCCGGCGAAGCATTGCGCAATGAATAAACCCGGCACTACCTACCATGAGTGATCTCGCCATAACCGGCCTGCTCGTACTGTCGCTGTTCCTGATCCTGGGCAGCGGCGTATGGATCGGGCTCACCCTCTCCGGCGTCGCCTGGATCGCCATGCAGCTGTTCTCTGCGCGCCCTGCGGGCGATGCAATGGCGGTGACCATCTGGGGCAGCGCCTCCAGCTGGACGCTGACCGCCCTGCCGCTGTTCATCTGGATGGGAGAAATTCTGTTCCGCACCCGCCTGTCGCAAGACATGTTCAAGGGCCTGGCCCCCTGGGTGCAGGCGCTGCCGGGCCGGCTGCTGCACACCAATGTGGTCGGCTGCACCATCTTTGCCGCCGTGTCGGGCTCCAGCGCGGCCACCTGCGCCACCATCGGCAAGATGACGCTGCCCGAGCTGACGCGCCGGGGCTACCCCGAGCACATGGTGGTGGGCACGCTGGCCGGGGCCAGCACGCTGGGCCTGCTGATACCGCCCTCGATCATCATGATCGTGTACGGCGTGTCGGCCGAGGTGTCGATCTCGCAGCTGTTCATTGCAGGCGTGCTGCCGGGCATCTTGCTGGCGGCGCTGTTCTCGGGCTACATCATGGTCTGGGCGCTGCGCCACCCCGAGCAGGTGCCTGCCGCCGACGTGCGCATGACCTTCATGCAAAAGCTGTCGGAATCGCGCAGCCTGATCCCCGTGGTGCTGCTGATTGCGGCCGTGCTGGGCTCCATCTACACCGGCTTTGCCACCGCCACCGAGGCGGCTGCCGTGGGGGTGGTGGGCTCGCTGGTGCTGTCGGCCGTGCAGGGCTCCATGACCTGGGGCACCTTCAAGGACTCGCTGATGGGCGCCACGCGGCTGTACTGCATGATCGCGCTGATCCTGGCGGGGGCCGCGTTCTTGACGCTGGCCATGGGCTACATCGGCCTGCCGCGCCACCTGGCGGAATGGATTGCCTCGCTGGGCTTGAACCAGGCCCAGCTCATCGTGGCGCTGGCCATTTTCTACATCATCCTCGGCTGCTTCCTCGACGGCATCTCGATGGTGGTGCTGACCATGGGCGTGCTCATGCCCACAGTGCAAGCCGCTGGCATCGACCCCATCTGGTTCGGCATCTTCATCGTGCTGGTGGTCGAGATGGCGCAGATCACGCCGCCTGTGGGCTTTAACCTGTTCGTGCTGCAAGGCATGACAGGCCGTCAGCTCCCCTGGATCGCGAAAGTGGCCATGCCCATGTTTCTCCTCATGTGTGGTGCCGTGGCGCTGATCTACGTGTTCCCCGGCATCGTGACCTGGCTGCCGCAGCAGATGTCAGCGCGCTGAGCGGTCAGCATCCACAACGCGGGCGTGGTCCAGGCCAGGGCCGCCCCGCATAGCTCGTTGGGGGATGGCGCGCAACAACGCAGGGAGAGAGGGCTCCATTTGCTGTGACAATCCCCCCATGGTCAATGTTCTAGCCATCTGCATCGGCGCCTGTGTGGGCGCATTGGCGCGCTGGCGCCTGGGCCTGTGGCTCAGCCCCGGCGGCCTGATCCCCTGGGGAACGCTGGCCGCCAACCTGGTGGGCGGCTATCTCATCGGCGTGTGTGTGGCCGTTTTTCACGCCCTGCCCCAGATCGATCCTGTCTGGCGGCTGGCCTTGGTCACGGGTTTTCTGGGCGCACTCACCACGTTCTCCAGCTTCTCGGCCGAGGTGGTTGAAATGTTGATGGTGCAACGCTACGCCATGGCCCTGGGCACTACAGCACTGCACCTGTTCGGGTCGCTATGCCTGACGGCGCTTGGCATACAAAGTGCTTCATATTTCATAGCAGCTCGCGCATTGTAGACTTGCCCACGGGCCCATTTTCTCTACACCTCATCCTCCATTGCATTACGCTGCCCAAGCCGGTGGCCGCAGCATTCGCCCTACCCCTTTTCCCCTACAGACCGACACGAAGAGTCTCTTATGGACGCCAATACCCAACTCAACGAACGCCGCCTGGCCGATGCCTGGGCGGAACTGCAGAACCACGCAGTCAACGGAAACCCCTTGCACGCAGACGCTTATCGCCTCGCGTTTGCCGACCCGGAATTCCTGTTCCGCCGCGAGACACGCGGCATCCGCTTTCAGCTGGAAATGCTCAAGCCCGACCTGGGCCAGGCCGAGCAAGGCATCGAGAACACCGTGGTGGTCTACGGCAGCGCCCGGTTTGTGGCACCCGACGAGGCCGCAGCCCAGTTGGCCGAGGCCGAGGCCAGTGGCGACGAGGTGCGCCTGCAGCGTGCCCAGCAGGCCGTGCGCAACGCCCGCTACTACGACCTCGCCCGCCAGTTCGCCAAGGTGGTGGCGGAATACAGCGAGCACCAGCGCCCCGCAGACCGCATCTACATCTGCACGGGCGGCGGCCCCGGCATCATGGAGGCCGCCAACCGGGGTGCCCACGAAGCCGGTGCACTGAACGTGGGCCTGAACATCGCCCTGCCCCACGAGCAAAGCGGCAATCGCTTCATCTCGCCCTCGCTCTCCTTCAAGTTCCACTACTTCGCGCTGCGCAAGATGCACTTCATGATGCGCGCCAAGGCATTGGTGGCCTTCCCGGGGGGTTTTGGCACGCTGGACGAACTGTTCGAGGTGCTCACGCTGGTGCAGACCAAGAAAGCCAAGCCCGTGCCCATCGTACTGTTTGGCACCGACTACTGGAGGCGGCTGATCAACTTCGAGGTGCTGGTGGAAGAAGGCACGATCTCCGCCCAAGACCTCAAGCTCTTTCACTACACCGACGACCCGCAAGAAGCGTGGGAGCTGATCAAGTCGTTCTACCAGCTGTAGGCCTTTCTTTGCCTACTGGCTCCGCACGGCAAGCGGCACTCAGCGCGGCCCCTGCCCCGGCTGTTTTTTCTCGCCCCCGATGCGCCACGCCAGCCGGGCGCCGCCCAGGCCTGCGGCGCCCACCCCCCAGAACAGGCCGCTCACGCCAATCACCGCCCCGGCCGATCCGAACATCAGGGGCATCAGCACGCTGGATGCGTTGATGGCCATGAGGCGCAGACCCAGAGCTTCGCCCTGGCGATGTGAGGGCGTGATCTGGTGCAGCAGGCTCATCACCATGGGCTGCCCCGTGCCCAGCACCAGGCCTAGCAACACCGAGCACAGCCCCATGGCCCAGGCGCTTTGCAGCATGGGGTACACCGCAAACAACACGGCCGTCACCAGCATGGCGCCGGCCATTACGCCCCGCTCGCGCAAGTGCTTGGCCACAAAGGGCATGAGCACGCGGATCACGGTGGCCGCAATCGCAAACGCCCCGAAGATGGTGCCAATGACCGCCGCCGACAAGCCGCGCTCATGCCCCAGCAGCGGCACCGCAAAGGCATGCACATCCCAGCACGACGAGATGAGCCAGTTCACGATGAGCAGGCGGCGAAACGGTGGGTCGTTCAGCAGATCCCACGCGCGCTGTGGCGGGCCATCTTTGGCGGAGGCTGCAGCCGCAGCGGGCAGATCCTGCGTGCTGCGCACACACCACCAACTGACCAGGGGCAGCAACGCCAGCAACGCAAAGGCCGCGCGGTAGCCTTCCAGGCTGCCCGGGGTGGTACCCGCATGGTCGATGGCCAGCCCCGCCGCAAATGGGCCGATGAAGTTGGACACCGCCGGGCCTATCGACAGCCAGCTGAACACCTGCTTGAGTTCGGTGGCGTCATGCACGGCGCGGCCCGCGTGGCGCTGCACGGCAATGGTGGCGCCCCCTGCGCCCGCCCCTGTCATCAAGGCCGCAACGCACAAGACCGAATAGGTCGGAAACACCACCGCCAGCCCTGCGCCCATGCACGCCACAGCCACCGAATAAGCCATCGGACGCTTGAGGCCGTGGCGGTCTGCAAACCGGCCCGCAGGAAGGGCCAGAAACACCTGGGTGAGCGCGAACAGCGCCACCAGAAACCCCACCGCCGCCACACTGTAGCCCTCGCGCAGCGCGAGCAGGGGCGCGGCCAGCCGCATGCCAGCCATGCTGCCGTGCACACAGATCTGCGCGGCAATCAGCCGGGCCAGTGCCCAGTTCACAGCGGATCGTCCTCCGGGTCCAGCCCCGGCAACGGCACGGTGGTAGCCGCTGGCGCGGGCAGGTCCTGCACATCCCGCAGGCGTTTCTGGATGGCGCGGGTGCGCACGCCCACCTCGTCAAACTTCTTGGCGGCGGCGTCGATGGATTTTTTGGTGGCCTCGACCACGTCGCCAAACTTGGCGAACTCGGTCTTGACCATGCCCAGAAGGCTCCACACTTCTGACGAGCGTTTTTCAATCGCCAGCGTCTTGAAACCCATCTGCAGGCTGTTGAGCATGGCGGCCAGATTGGCCGGGCCGGTGATCATCACGCGGCAATCGTTCTGCACGGCCTCGACCAGGCCCGGACGGCGCATGACCTCGGCAAACAGGCCTTCGGTGGGCAGGTAGAGCACGGCAAAGTCGGTGGTGTGCGGGGGCGAGACGTACTTGGCGAAGATCTTCTTGGCTTCGAGCTTGATCGACGTTTCAAACGCATTGCCCGCAGACAAGATGGCCGCCTTGTCGGCCGCGTCCTGCGCATCCATCAGGCGCTGGTACTGCTCCACCGGGTACTTGGAGTCGATAGGCAGCCACACGGGGTGCTCGTCGCTCTTGCCCGGCAGGCGGATGGCAAATTCCACCAACTCATCGCTGCCTGGCACGGTCTTGACGTTGCGCGCGAACTGCTCGGGGGTGAGCACGTTGTCGATGATGGCGCCGAGTTGCATTTCGCCCCAGGTACCGCGCGACTTCACGTTGGTCATCACACGCTTCAAGTCGCCCACGCTGCCCGCCAGGGTCTGCATCTCGCCCAGGCCCTTGTGCACTTGTTCGAGCCGGTCGCTCACCAGCTTGAAGGATTCGCCCAGGCGCTGCTCCAGCGTGGCGTGCAGCTTTTCGTCCACCGTGCGGCGCATTTCCTCGAGCTTGGTGGCGTTGTCGGCCTGGATGGCGGCCAGGCGCTCGTTGAGCGCGGTGCGCAGTTGTTCGGCATTGTGCTGGCTGCCCTGCACCAGCCCGGTGAGCTGCTGCGACACCGCGTCTTGCAACACCGCAAACTGGTTCTTGATCTGAAAGCTGTTGGCTTCGAGCTGGTCTTTAAGCGCTTGCGACATCACCCCCAGCTGCGACTGGGTGTCGCTCTTGAGCGAATCGAGCGTGAGGCGCGTGGCTGCGTCCAGGGCCGTGAGGCGCTGCTCCAGCCGCGCCTCGAACACGCCAAAGGCGGCCAACAGCTCGGCACGGCCGTTGCGCGATTCGGCCACCGCCTGCGTCAAACGCTCATCGACCGCGTGGCGCAGCCCCTCCAGCGTGGTCTGCGTGGTTTGGGTGAAGCCGCGCAGTTGCTGGCCCATGCCATCCAGCGCGCCATCGTTCTTGGCCACGGCCAGCTGGGTGGCCTGGGTGGTGCGCTCCAGCGCCTGCAGGCGGGCCAGCCATTCGGGCGGCAAATCCACGCGGGGGCGGCGCAGCGCCAGCAGCGCGAGCGCGATGAACACCAGGGCCAGTGCGGCCAGCAGAACGAGGGTATCGGTAGTCAAGGAAGAATTACTATGGTTTCGATAGCTGCTAGCGCTTATCTATCAAGCGCTAGCGGTCAATTTCTCTTAATGAATCCGGCGTTACTCCGCCCGCAGGCCAGGCACGGGCTGGTTCACCGGAGTGAGGGGGGCACGCCCGCCCAAAAAGGCGATCAGGTTGTCCGCCGCCAGGTTGGCCATGGCGCGGCGCGTGGGCACCGTAGCGCTGGCGATGTGGGGCGTGAGCACCACGTTGGGCACGGTGAGCAGATCGGGGTGCACGCTGGGCTCACCCTCAAACACATCTAGGCCCGCCGCGGCAATGCGGCCTTCGCGCAGCGCCACGGCCAGCGCCGCGTCGTCCACAATGCCGCCGCGCGCAATGTTGATCAGGGTGGCCGTGGGCTTCATCAGCGCCAGCTCGGCCGCGCCAATGGTGTGGTGCGAGGCTGCGCTGTACGGCACCACCAGCACCACATGGTCGGCTGTGCGCAGCAAGTCTTCCTTGCCCACGTAAGTGGCCTTGCATTCGGCTTCCAGGTCAGCCGACAGGCGCGAGCGGTTGTGATAAACCACCTTCATGCCAAAGCCATGCGCGCCGCGCTTGGCAATGCCCTGCCCGATGCGACCCATGCCGATGATGCCCAGCGTGCTGCCGTGGATGTCGCTGCCCGCGAACATGTCGTAGCTCCACTTCGTCCACTTGCCAGCGCGCAGGTAATGCTCGCTCTCGGTCATGCGGCGGGCCGTGGCCATCAAGAGCGCAAAGCCAAAGTCGGCCGTGGTCTCGGTCAGCACGTCGGGGGTGTTGGTGCCCAACACGCCCACCGCCGTCATCGCGTCCACATCAAAGTTGTTGTAGCCCACGGCCATGTTGGCGCAGATTTTGAGGCGCGGCGCCGCAGCCAGCAGTGCGGCATCCACACGCTGGCTGCCGGTGGTCAGCACTCCGTCCTTGTCCGCCAAGCGCGCGGCCAACTCGGCTGGGGTCCAGATCACGTCGTCGGGGTTGTCCTCCACATCGAAGTGCGCGCGCAGGCGGTCCACGATGTCGGGGAAGATCGCTCGCGCGACCAGGATGCGGGGTTTGCTCATGAATCTTCAGTCTCCAATGTATCGATACGGCTGCCGTACCTTGCAACTGGCGCGGCCCGCACCAGCGGCCACCGTGCAAGGGCAGCCCCGCCGCACTGGTGGCGTCCCCCTTCCCATCGCGCAGCGATGAGAGAAGGGGGAAGCGGCGCAGCCGCTCAGGGGGATGGTCACTACCTAAACCAGATGAAAGTCATCACGATGAACAGCGGCACCAGGATGCCCCCCGACCACAGCATGTAGCCAAAGAAGCTGGGCATCTTCACGCCCCGGTCTTCGGCGATGGCCTTGACCATGAGGTTGGGCGCGTTGCCGATGTAGGTGTTGGCGCCCATGAACACCGCGCCCGCCGAGATGGCGGCCAGTGTGGGCGCCAGGGTGGTCATCAGCACCGCTGGGTCGCCGCCCGCAGTGTTGAAAAACACGAGGTAGGTGGGGGCGTTGTCCAGGAACGAGCTCAGGGCACCCGTGGCCCAGAAATACATGGCCGGGTCGGGCGAACCATCTGCGCGGGTCACGGCCGACACAACGGCGCCAAACGGGCCGTTGACGCCCGCCTTGAGCATGGCGATGACCGGGATGATGGTGAGAAAGATGCCCGCAAACAGCTTGGCCACCTCTTGCATCGGCCCCCAGCCGAACTGGTTGTCTTCATGCACCTTCTTGGGCGTGAGCCACAGGGATACAAAGGTGACGATGACCAAACCGACGTCGCGCACGATGCCAGGCAGGCCAACGTCGGTGCCCGCGATGTTGAACACCACCGACGACTTCCAGAAGCCGCTGACCAGCACCAGCGCCACCACCACGCCCAGCAGGGCAAAGTTGACCTTGCCATCAAAGCCGATGGCCCGGCTGTCGGGTGTGGGGTCGGCCGTGATCACTTCTTCGCTGCGGCGGTAGTACCAGGAATCGAGCACAAAGAAGATGGCCAGCAGCGCACCCACGAGGAAAAGCGTTTCCTGGAAGATGTGGCTCACCGTCCAGAAGAAATCCACGCCCTTCAAGAAGCCCAGGAACAGCGGCGGATCGCCCAGCGGCGTGAGCGAGCCCCCGGCGTTGGACACGATGAAGATGAAGAACACCACCACATGCGCCACATGCTTGCGGTTGTCGTTGGCGCGGATCAGGGGGCGGATCAGCAGCATGGACGCCCCGGTGGTGCCCATGAAGCTGGCCAGCACGGCGCCAATGGCCAGGATGGTGGTGTTGAGCCCCGGGCTGCCGTGCAGGTTGCCGCGAATGAAAATCCCGCCCGCCACCGTGAACAGCGCAGTCAGCAGGATCACAAACGGGATGTACTCCGCCACCAGCGCATGCACCAGACTCACGCCCGCCATGCCGGGGCCGAATGTGATGGCAAACGGCACCAGAAACGCCAGCCCCCAGGCTGCCGCCACCTTGCCAAAGTGGTGGTGCCAGAAGATCGGCGCCAGGAGCGGCATGAGGGCAATCGACAGCAGAATGCCCGCGAATGGAACGCCCCAGAGGACGGACAGCGTGCTGCCATCGATGTCGGCGGCCAGGGCCCAGCCGGGCAGTGCCGCCAAAAGACCGGCCACTGCCAGCCCGCGCGAGAGTTTCATGGGTTGTGTCTCCATCCAGTTATAAAAATCGGTGCGCCTCACGGCGGTTTGACGTACTTCACAGCACATCGTGGCACTTCACGGAACCTCTGGGCGCTTCCGAGCGCCAGCGCGGCTACGCTGTCGCAGGGATATCAAACACCTGCCGCAGGTAGGCGAGGTATTTCTCGTCATCACACATGCCCTTGCCCGGCGTGTCCGACAGCTTGGCCACAGGCTGGTCGTTGCAACGCGTCATCTTGATGACCACCTGCAGCGGCTCGTGCGCTGGCGGGCTGCCCAGGTCATTGGTGAGATTGGTGCCAATTCCAAACGCCAGCTGGCAGCGGCCCCGGAACTGCTGGTACAGCTCGATGGTGCGCGGCACCGTGAGCGCATCGCTGAAGATCAGCGTCTTGGTCAGCGGGTCCACGCGGTTCTTGCGGTAGTGGTCCAAAAGGCGCTCGCCCCAGGCGAACGGATCGCCGCTGTCATGCCGCGCGCCGTCAAACAGCTTGCAAAAGTAAAGGTCAAAGTCGCGCAGGAAGGCGCTCATACCGTAGACGTCCGACAGCGCAATGCCCAGGTCCCCCCGGTACTCCTTGGCCCACATTTCAAAGCCAAAGACCTGGCTGTCGCGCAGGCGCGGGCCCAGCGCCTGGCAGGCCTGCAAATATTCGTGCGCCATGGTGCCCAACGGCGTCACGCCCAGCTTCATGGCATAGAGCACGTTGCTCGTGCCCGCAAACTGGCCCGGGCCTGCCGGTGCGCCGGGGCGGCGGTCGCCCGTGCCCAGGCGGGCCACCAGCACACGCAGCACTTCTTCGTGCCAGGCGCGGCTAAAACGTCGGCGCGTGCCGTAGTCGGCAATCTTGAGGTCCGACAGGCCGTCACCCTGCAGCAGCGCAATCTTGGCATCCAGGCGGCGGCGGCCTTCCAGGAAGTCGGGCACTTTCTGCGTGTTGCGAAAGTAGACCTCATTGACAATGGCCAGCACCGGGATCTCGAACAGGATGGTGTGCAGCCACGGCCCCCGGATGGAGATTTCGATCTCGCCGTTGTGCTGGGGCGTGACGGTGATGTATTTCTCGTTGAGCTTGAACAGCCCGAGAAAATCCACGAAGTCGCTCTTGATGAAACGCAGGGATCGCAGGTAGGCCAGTTCGGCATCCTGGAACTGCAGGCAACACAGCGACCGGATCTCGTCGCGGATTTCGTTGGCAAACGGTGCCAGTTGCACGCCGGGGTTGCGGCACTTGAATTTGTATTCGACCTGCGCCCCCGGAAACTGGTGCAGCACGACCTGCATCATGGTGAACTTGTACAGGTCGGTGTCGAGCAGGCTGGTGATGATCATGGACAGGGCAAGCCTCAGAAATCGCGAACACGTTCCCAAGGCCTCAGACCGGGCAACGAAGCCACAAAGTGTAGGCCATCGGGGCCCCTGGCTCCGCGCAAGGCCAGCGGCGTCAGCCAGGTTTCAGCCGCCGCACAGCGCCTGGCCCGGTTGAGTGCCCTGTGGTGCGCCAGCGCTTATCTGTGTTGCGTTACGCGCTATCAAAACCATATCAGGCAATTTGTACGCGGTCAGCCGGGCACCACCAGAGCCTGCAGCACGGTGCGCAGCGCCTCGGGCACGGGCACCGGCCGGCGGGTTTCACGGTCCACATACACATGGATGAAATGGCCAGCGGCAGCGGTCAGTGGCTCACCTTGGGCAAACAGGCCCACCTCATACCTGACGCTGGAGCCGCCCAGCCGTGCCACGCGGATGCCCGCCTCCACCGTCTGCGGAAACGCCAGCGGGGCAAAGTAATTGCACTGGGTTTCGATCACCAGGCCAATGGTGCCGCCCGCATGGATATCGAGCACGCCCTGGTCGATCAGGTGGGCATTGACCGCTGTGTCAAACCAGCTGTAGTACACGACGTTGTTCACATGGCCATACACGTCGTTGTCGGCCCAGCGCGTGGTGAGGGAGCGAAAGGCCTGGTAGGCGCTGCGCGGCTGCGGGGACGGGCGGGCGGCCGGTGCGGACGCAGCGGCAGGGGTGGTGCTGGCGGCAGAAGTCATGGCCGCACATTCTGCCAGCGCTGGTGGTACTGCCAGGCCACGCGCCAGGTGTTGAGCTGGGCCAACACCGTGTCGTCCAGGTTGCGGCCGTAACCTCCGGCCATGGCAAAAACCAGGGGGATGCGCCGCTGCCACGCCCAGTCGAACACACGCCGGTCGCGCGCCTCCAGCCCGTCGTGCGTCACCGCCAGCCGCCCCAGGCGGTCACCCTCATGGGGGTCGGCACCTGCCAGATAGAAGATGAGCTGGGGCGCAAACCGCTGCTCCAGGGTATCGAGCGCCTGCTCCAGGGCCTGTAGATAGTCAGGGTCCGTGCAGCCATCGGGCAGCTCGACATCGAGGTCGCTGGGCTCCTTGCGGAACGGAAAGTTGCGGGCCCCGTGCAGCGACAGCGTGAACACGCTGTGGTCTCCCCGGAAGATGTGCGCCGTGCCGTTGCCCTGGTGCACATCCAGGTCAATCACCGCCACCTGAAGCGGCCGGGCGGCGCGCCCGCCGCCTCCCCGCGCCCATTCCACCTGCATCAACCGGGCGGCCACCGCCACGTCGTTGAACACACAAAACCCGCTGCCCTTGTCGGCATAGGCGTGGTGGGTGCCCCCCGCGAGGTTACCCGCCACCCCTTCGCGCAGCGCCACGCGGCTTGCGGCCACGGTAGCGCCCACAGAGCGCCGCGCGCGCTCGGCCATGGCCTCGCTCCAGGGGAACCCAATCTCGCGCTGGGCCAGGGGCGGCAGCGTGCCGTCGGCAATCGCATCGATGTAGTCGGGCGCATGGGCCAGCGCCAATTCGCGGTCGGATGCGGGCAAGGCCACCTGGAGCGAGACCCCGGGCAGGTGCTGCGCAATCCGGTCGCGCAGCAGTCTGTACTTGGCCATGGGAAACCGATGGCCTTCGGGCAAGGGCAGCACAAAATGGTCTGCGTAATAGGCGTGCATGACGCGATTGTGGCGAAGGGCGGATTTCTGGGTGGCCGTCCCTAATTTGCTGCACCGCAACAAAAAACCCTTGCAATCGCGAACGAAGCCCCTAAAATTCAACACATGCTGCACTGCAACATGACTTACCGAGTCAGGGCCAGCGCAGATGTCTGTGAACCACCTGGCCTTCAAGGCCCTCATTTTTAGGAGATATGACATGACGCTGACCGCTGAACAAATCCTGGCCTCGCACAAAGCCAACATCGAAACCCTGTTTGGTCTGACCACCAAGGCCTTCGAAGGCGTGGAAAAGCTGGTTGAACTGAACGTGACCGCTTCGCGCGCCGCTCTGTCGGAAGCCGCTACCCACACCCAGGCTGTCCTGGGCGTGAAGGACGCACAAGAACTGCTGGCCCTCCAAGCCGGCCTGTTCCAGCCCCTGGCTGAAAAGACCGCCGCCTACAGCCGTCACCTGTATGACATCGCTTCGGGCACCGGCGCCGAATTCGGCAAGGCTTTCGAATCGCAAGCTGCTGATGCTCAGAAGAGCTTCACCAACCTGGTCGACAGCGCCGCCAAGAACGCACCTGCCGGCTCCGAAACCGCTGTGGCCGTGATGAAGAGTGCCGTCTCTGCCGCCAACAACGCTTTTGAATCCGTTCAAAAGGCCGTCAAGCAAGCGTCTGACGTAGCCGAAGCCAACTTCAACGCCGTGGCAAATACCGCTGCCAACGCCGCCAAGACTGCAGCTCCCCGCAAGCGCTAAGTCCAGTACCTGCGGTCTGGAGTGCAAACTCTAGGCCGCATTCAGGGAATACCCTGATAATTCAACCACGCGCTGCGGACACCCTCCGCAGTGCACCAGTTGTCTCCTTGGATCCTCTCGAAACCCCCGTTTCAGGGATCCTTTTAAAGCCCGGTTCATGACCGGGCTTTTTTTTGCCTGGACCTTCGCGCAGCGCACTGGAACTGGCTCTGCGCTGCTTCAGTGGCCGGTTCGGCGGGCGGCGGGGCCCCGTTGTGGCGGCCTTGTCGGGAATTCCCGCCCCGTCCTTCTCGACGTGCAGACTCGCCTTTGCGCTGCATCAGACGCTCGCACCAAATCCCGCTCTCTCTTGGGCGTTTATTAAGAATAATTCGTGTTTGCTTTATCATTGGCGGAGTTACAACCCCGAAAGATGCATCCATGTCGAAGACTGTGAAAGCCTTGCTGAGTGCTTGTGCCCTGGCCGCCGCTGCAGGCGTTGTCCATGCCCAGGAACAAGTCGTCAACCTCTACTCGGCCCGCCACTACTCCACCGACGAAGCGCTGTACAGCGGCTTCACCAAGGCCACTGGCATCAAGATTAACCGCGTGGATGCCGACGACGCCGGCATCCTGGCGCGCCTGAAGGCCGAGGGCGCCGCCTCGCCAGCGGATGTGATCCTGCTGGTGGACGCCGCACGTCTTTACAAGGGCGAAGTTGACGGTCTCTTCCAGCCCATCCAGTCCAAGGTGCTAAACGACGCCATCCCCGCCAACCTGCGCAGCAAGCCAGCCGCTGACGGCGGCATTGCCTGGTTCGGCCTTTCCACCCGCGCCCGCGTGATCGTCTACAACAAGGTCAAGATGCAAAAGGCGGACATCGATACCTACGAAGAGCTGGGCGACCCCAAAAACAAGGGCAAGCTGTGCATCCGCTCCGGCTCGCACCCCTACAACCTGAGCCTTTTTGGCGCCGTGACAGAGCACATGGGCGAGCAGAAGGCCGAGGCCTGGCTCAAGGGCCTGGTGGCCAACCTGGCGCGCCCTCCCAAAGGTGGCGACACGGACCAGATCAAGGCAGTGGCTGCTGGAGAATGCGATATCGCCGTGACCAACAGCTACTACCTGGCCCGCATGATGCGTTCTACCAAGCCTGAAGATGTGGCTGTGGTGAACAAGGTGGGCGTGGTGTTCCCCAACCAGGAATCCTGGGGCACCCACCTGAACATCGCGGGCGGCGCTGTGGCCAAGCACTCCAAGAACCAGGCCAACGCGGTCAAGTTTCTGGAATACCTGGCCAGCCCCGAAGCACAGAACTACTTTGCCAACGGCAACAACGAGTGGCCTGCCGCAAAGGGTGTGACCCTGGACAACCCTGCCCTCAAGGCCATGACGGGTGGACAGCCTTTCAAGAGCGAGACCATTCCTATCAGCGCAGTGGGCGCCAACACCACGAAGGTGCAGCAGATGCTGGACCGCGTCGGCTTCCAGTAAGCCCGCCCGGCTCCTGACAAGCCCGGCCTGGCCGGGCTTTTTTTCGCCTGCAGAAAGTCGGCCTCGATGCGCCATAATTGACGTTTACGTTAACGTCACTTACAGGAGACAGCACATGGACATCAAGGGCAAGGTATTCATCGTCACCGGCGGCGCATCGGGCCTGGGTGAAGGTACGGCACGCATGCTGGCGGCCCAGGGCGGCACCGTGGTCATTGCCGACATGCAGGCCGAAAAAGGCGAAGCCGTGGCCAAGGAGATCGGCGGCGCCTTTGTGAAATGTGATGTGAGCAACGAGGCCGATGGCCAGGCGGTAGTGGCCAAGGCGGTTTCGCTGGGCAAGCTCATGGGCCTGGTCAACTGCGCTGGCATTGCCCCCGCAGAAAAAACAGTGGGCAAGAACGGCGCCCATGCCCTCGCGCTGTTCAGCAAGACCATCACGGTCAACCTGATCGGCAGCTTCAATATGATCCGCCTGGCCGCCGAAGCCATGAGCAAGAACGAACCCGAATCCACCGGCGAGCGCGGTGCGCTGATCTCGACGGCCAGCGTCGCGGCCTATGACGGCCAAATTGGCCAGGCAGCCTATGCCGCATCCAAGGGCGGCGTGGTCGGCATGACACTGCCGATCGCCCGCGACCTGGCGCGCAACGGCATCCGCAATATGACAATTGCCCCCGGCATCTTCGGCACACCGATGCTGTTTGGCATGCCGCAAGAAGTTCAGGACGCGCTGGCCGCTGGTGTGCCCTTCCCCAGCCGCCTGGGCACGCCGCAGGACTATGCCAAGCTGGTGCAGCACATCTTTGAGAACGACATGCTCAATGGCGAAGTAATTCGCCTCGACGGAGCCATCCGCTTGGCACCACGCTGAAACAATGGCCTGTGGCGCCGACAGCGTCACACCTTATTTGCTATTAAATATATAGCAAACAATGCTTTCATATAAAGCGCTACAGGCCATTTTCTTCAAACTTCCACCTTTCGCACCTCCTGAGGAGGAGGTTGTCATTGCCAGGAAGGTAGACGGCTGTCATCAGCAGCCTGTTCACGGTTTCGCACGGTCGTAAGCAGGCTCTCAAACCAGGGTGACGCGACGCTCTGTCATCCAGGCATCCAGTTGCGCCGCCGGAACCGGCCGACTGAAGTAATACCCCTGGCCGGTATTGCAACCCAAAGATAGCAAAGCTTCACACTGCGTGGCCGTCTCGACCCCTTCGGCGATGGACTCCAGGTCGAGGCTGTGCGCCAAGCCGATGATGGCGCGCACGATGTGTTGGGCGCTGCCGTCTTCGCCAAGATGGCGCACGAAGGACTGGGCAATCTTGAGCTTGTGAACCCGCAGGCGCTGGATGTAGCTGAACGACGAGTAGCCTGTGCCAAAGTCGTCAATGGACAGCTGCACCCCCAGGTCGAACAGCTGCTGGACAATGGCGATCACCTTTTCAGGGGCGTCCATGGCAATGCTCTCGGTCAACTCCAGCTCCAACATCTGAGGCGACACCCCGCTGTCAGCCAGTGCCTGCTGCACCATCTCGACCAAACCGGGATGGCGAAACTGAACCATCGACAGATTGACCGCCACCGTAAACCCGGTATGGCCCGCTTCGCACCACGCGCGTGCCTGTGCCAATGCCGTGCGCAATACCCATTCCCCAATGCCCAGAATCTGCCCACTGCTTTCCGCCACGGGGATGAACTCTGCGGGGCTGATCAAGCCGAGCTCCGGATGGGTCCAGCGCAGCAATGCCTCAACCCCGGTGAGCCTGCGGTCGCGCAAACGGATCTGGGGCTGGTAGTGCAACGCCAACTGGTTTTGCACCACCGCACTGCGCAACGCATTTTCTATCTGCAACACCCGCAATGAATGGGCTTGCATATCGGCAGAGAAAAACCGGTAGGTGTCACGCCCCGTCTCCTTGGCACGGAACATCGCCGCATCAGCACGCTGTGCCAGGGTTTCAAACTCACGGCCATCCTCTGGATACAAAGCAATGCCGATGGACGACGTCACCACCAGCTCATGGTGGCCCAACCTGCAGACCCGGCGCACCTCCGACTGCAGGCTCTCGGCCACATGGGCTGCATGCTGCGCATCCGCCAATGGCAGCACGATGATGAACTCGTCTCCCCCAGGGCGCGACACGGTATCCTCCTCGCGCAGCACCAACTGCAGCCGGTGTGCGATCTCCACCAGCAACTCATCGCCCACCTGGTGGCCCAGGGAGTCATTGACATTCTTGAAATGGTCCAGATCCAGGTACAGCAATGCAAGATGCTGTCCGCTGCGCTGGGTCAGCGCAAGCGCCTGGCTGAACCGCGACGCAAACATCGTACGGTTGGGCAAGCCCGTCAGCGCATCAAAGTTGACCAGCTTGCGGATACGCTCTTCATCGCGCTTGCGTTCGGTCACATCTTCTTGCACGGCCAGGTAGTGCGTGATCCGCCCTTGCTCATCGTGCAGCGGCGAAATGATGGCCGACTCATAGTACTCACGACCGTCCTTGCGGCGGTTGAGAAACTCGCCGCGCCAGGCACGCCCCGATGACAGATGCGCCCAAAGGTCGGCATAAACAGACAGCGGGGTTCCCCCCGCGCTGAGCAGACGCGGGTTGCGCCCGACAACTTCGGCAAGGCTGTATCCGGTGGTGACGGAAAAAGCCGGATTCACATATTCAATGTTGCCGTCGGCTCCAGCGATGAAGATCGAATTGGGAGCCTGTTCTACGGCATGGCGCAGTTTGCGCAAAGTATCGAGCGTCTGCACCCGCTGCGTGATGTCACGGGACAACACCACAAAATGCGCCTCTGACGCCTCATCCATCACTTTGCGGGCCACGGAGAGTTCGAACCAGTGCTTGCCATCTGGCAGATCGAGTGTGTACTGGAAATCACGGGCAACCCCGTGCTCGGCAGCCGCGTCAATGGCACGCTGTGCCACCGCAGCAGCCTGCGGTGGAAGAATGTCGTGAATGGTGCGCCCCAAAACCTGTTCGGCCGGCAACAGCAGCAACTCGGGCTGGCGCGTATGGATCTCGACATAACGACCACCGCGCGTCACCTCGAACATGAGATCGGGAACCGCGTCCAGCACCGCACGCAAGGCCTTGTCGGACTGCTTCAATGCGCGGTATGGCGCCTCAATAGTGCCCACAAAAATGGCCCGGTACAGATAGTAGTAACCCACCACCTTGTAGACATGGCCCAGCAGGTTGAAAGGATCCGTGGCGGTAACGTAGAAAGTGAAAAAGAACTCGCTCAGGGCCATCACCCAGACCGCAGCGAAAAGGCGAGCCACATCAAACGATGTACGCTCTCTCGCCAGACGCAACAAGAGAGCCAGCGACGCGGCATACAAGGCAATCACGCCATATTCAGCCGCAATCTTGAACGGGGTAAGGCCTGTTGATCCGTAGGTTTCGGGATACCAGTGCGGGTACCAGAAAACCAGCACGTGAACCGCTGCGACAACGCCCAGGACCAGCGCCAGCACGGCAAATCGCCCCGGCCCCGCAGATGCCGGATCCCCAGGCGCATGCCAGTGCAGCCCCAGCGCCCACAGCAGGCTTACAGCCACCAGGTAACGCGCAGGCAGCCAGAAATTGATGCCCTTGGCCACCGAATTGGCCGTGACGTAATCGGGCATGCCGGCATACGACAGCATGTGCGAAAAATCCAGCAGGGCCACACCCAAAAACCCGCAGGCGAGGATGAACACGTTCCGCTGAGGATTGATGCTGTGCGCCTTCCAGCCCACCGCAAAGACCAGTGCCGACACCACAATAGAGAGCGTTTCCAGCCCCTGGTGAAGTACCAGGAAATGCCGCACTCGTTCGGGAGTCGCCATCGAGAAATATGCCCAGGCGGCAATCGCCGCCCCGGTCAGCAGCCACAACACAGGAGCCACACTTCTGAAGCTGGCGATATGTTGGGAATGGATCTGCCACCGGGAGGGTGTCATGGGCACCTTGTCTCTTTGATGTGCCCCACCCTCAGTGCGGCCATATTGTTACACATTCTTGCACAACCCATTTTCAGCCACAAATGGGGGACCGCAGGCACAAAAAAAAACCGCTGCAGCCTTGCGACTGCAGCGGTTGATGACTGGCGGAGTGGACGGGACTCGAACCCGCGACCCCCGGCGTGACAGGCCGGTATTCTAACCAACTGAACTACCACTCCTGGCAGGCAGCTTTTGCTTGCATCTTTTCAACACAAGCCAAGCGCTACAACTTGGCGACCCTACGGGGATTCGAACCCCGGTACTCACCGTGAAAGGGTGATGTCCTAGGCCTCTAGACGATAGGGTCAAAACCTTGGAACTAACCGTTAACAAACTTTGGTGGAGGTAAACGGGATCGAACCGATGACCTCTTGCATGCCATGCAAGCGCTCTCCCAGCTGAGCTATACCCCCCCACTTAATGACCCCAACCACACTGTGTTTGTTGTCATCATCTGAGCCTTGAATTATAGACAGATTTTCAGCGGTTTCGCAAACGCGCTACAACTTTTTCACGTCCGACCAATTCCAGCACGGCATCCACCGAGGGCGTGTGGGCCGTACCCACGGTCAGCACCCGTGCGGGCATGGCCAGCTGGGGCATCTTCAGGCCCTGGCTAGCCAGCACCTGCTTAAACGCAGCGCTGATGGAAGCCTTGTCCCATGCACAGGCCGACAGCGCATCGGCCAAAGCATCCAGCGCGGGTGCAATGGCTTCGGTAACGTGCTGGCTGCGCTCCGCATCCACGGGCGTTACTTCACCGTAGAAGACATGTGCCCAATCGGCGAGCGCCACTGTGGTGTCGCAGCGATCCTTGAACAGGGCGCAAATCCGCGCAAGCCGTCCATCTGCCAGCGCTTCGGCAGATACACCCCGCTGCTGCAGCTGAGGCGCCACCAGCGCGGCCAGTGCATCGTCGGCCATGGCCTTGAGGTGCTGGGCGTTCACCCAACGCAGCTTGGCTTCGTCGAACTGGGCCGCACTGCGACCCAGGTGGTCGAGGTTGAACCATTGCAGGAATTGCTCGCGGCTGAAGATCTCATCGTCGCCGTGGCTCCAGCCCAAGCGCGCCAGGTAGTTCACCATGGCATCGGGCAGATAGCCTTCATCGCGGTACTGCGTGACGGGCTTGGCACCGTTGCGCTTGCTCATCTTCTCGCCTTGCTCGTTGAGCACGGTGGGTAGGTGGGCATACACCGGCGGCTCCTTGCCCAGAGCGCGGAAGATATTGATCTGGCGCGGCGTGTTGTTCACGTGGTCGTCACCCCGGATCACGTGGGTGATGGCCATGTCGATATCGTCCACCACAACACAGAAGTTGTAGGTGGGTGTTCCGTCTGGGCGCGCAATCACAAGATCGTCGAGCTCGTCATTGCTGATCTCGATGCGGCCTTTGACCTTGTCGTCCCACGCCACCACACCGCCTTGCGGGTTCTTGAAACGCAGCACGGGCAATACCCCCTCGGGCACGGGCGGCAGGGTTTTTCCAGCCTCGGGGCGCCAGGTGCCGTCATAGCGGGGCTTTTCCTTGGCGGCCATCTGCTTCTCTCGCAAGGCATCCAGTTCGGCCACGCTCATGTAGCAGGGATACACATGGCCTGCGGCCTGCAGCTCTGCCAACACAGTCTTGTAGCGGTCCATGCGCTGCATTTGGTAGAACGGGCCTTCGTCGTGGTCCAGCCCGAGCCATGCCATGCCTTCGATGATCACGTCTACCGCCGCCTGGCTGGAACGCTCCAGGTCCGTGTCTTCAATGCGCAGGATGAAATCGCCGCCCGTAGCACGGGCAAACGCCCAGGGGTACAGCGCAGAGCGGATGTTGCCCAGGTGGATAAATCCCGTGGGAGACGGGGCAAAACGGGTGCGCACGCGGCCCGCGCCGGAAGCAGTGGTATCAGTCATGTCAATAAGTTCTGGCCCTCGCGGGGCCAGTTTCAAGATTCAATCAATCCAGAGAGCGGGGGCAAAGCTTGCTGCCAGGTCGCCATCCAGGACAAGGCGACCTGCAACGATCCTATGCCTAAACCTCTTGGGCATTCGGCAGCGCCAGGCGGGAGGTGTCTTCCTCTCCCTCCTCCACCCCCACCCGCCCCTCGTTCAGGCTGGCGATGCCCTCGGCGGTAATGTCTCCGGTCACATAAACACCGTCAAAGCAGGACGCATCAAACCCTACGATGGCGCTATTGAGGGCGCCCACCGCCTTTTTCATGCCGTCCACATCCTGATAAATCAGTGCGTCGCAGCCAATTGCCTGGCGAATCTCTTCCACCGTGCGGCCATGGGCCACCAGTTCGCTGCTGGTGGGCATGTCAATACCGTACACGTTGGGGTAACGCACCGGCGGTGCAGCGCTGGCAAGGTACACCTTGCGCGCGCCGGCGTCGCGTGCCATCTGCACGATCTCGCGGCTGGTGGTGCCACGCACGATGGAATCGTCCACCAACAACACGTTGCGGCCCTTGAACTCGCTGCCGATCACATTGAGCTTCTGGCGCACCGACTTCTTGCGCACACCCTGCCCCGGCATGATGAAGGTTCGGCCCACATAGCGGTTCTTGACGAAGCCTTCGCGGTATGGGATGCCCAGCAGGTGAGCCAATTGCGTGGCACTGGGGCGGCTGGACTCGGGGATCGGGATGATGACGTCGATTTCGTTGGGTGGCACGGTAGACACCACGCGCTTGGCAAGGGCCTCGCCCAGGTTCAGACGCGCCTGGTACACCGAAATGCCGTCGAGCACCGAGTCCGGGCGCGCCAGATACACGAATTCGAAGATGCAGGGGTTGAGCTGCGGGTTTTCGGCGCATTGGCGGGCATGCACCTGTCCGTCGAGCGTGATGAAGATCGCCTCACCGGGGTCGATGTTGCGCTCGAACACATGCGATGTGCCCTCCAGGGCGACGGATTCGCTGCCCACCATCACAGTTCCATCCTGGCTGCGCCCCATGGCCAGCGGGCGAATGCCGTGCGGATCGCGGAAGGCCAGCAGGCCGTGGCCTGCGATCAGCGCGATCACGGCATAAGAGCCCTTGATGCGTTTGTGTACCGCACGTACCGCAGTGAAGACGTCTTCAGGCTGCAGCGGCACACCCCGGGTGGCGCGCTCCAGCTCGTGCGCGAACACATTCAGCAGAACTTCAGAATCGCTTTCCGTGTTCGTATGGCGGTGGTCCGTCAGGAACAGCTCGGTGCGAAGTTCGCGCGCATTGGTCAGGTTGCCGTTGTGCACCAGCACGATGCCGAACGGTGCATTGACATAGAACGGCTGCGCCTCTTCTTCGCTGTAGGCGTTGCCTGCGGTGGGGTAGCGCACCTGGCCCAGACCCACATTGCCAGGCAACGCGCGCATGTTGCGCGTGCGGAACACATCGCGCACCATGCCCTTGGCCTTGTGCATGAAAAACTTGCGGCCCTGCTGGGTCACGATGCCCGCTGCGTCCTGACCACGGTGCTGCAAGAGCAGCAAGGCGTCATAGATCAGCTGATTGACGGGCGCTGGACTGACGACGCCGACGATTCCACACATAGTTGTATTCCATCCGTTTGCGGGAACAGCCCCGCGGCAACCCAGCGGCAACGGCTTCTGGCCGCAACCGCATCGCTATCAGGAAGGCAGATGCCTTCCAAATTCTTCCGGCAGCGCCGGTTTCAAGCCCCGAAGCACTTCAGCCAGCACCGGGGCGCCTTGGGACTCCTGCCACCACAAGGCTTCGTGCAGGGGCGTGAGGCCCGCCACCACGGCCACCGCCAGCAGCAAAACCACCCCGCGCAACACCCCGAAGGCCGCCCCCAAAGTACGATCTGCAGGCCGCAGGCCGATGGCATCCACCAGCTTTTTTGCCAGCCATGTCAAAAAACCGCAGGCAAACACCGACGCAACAAACACCACCACAAACCCTGCGGCATAGCGCAATGCTTCGGCCGACTCGCCCATAGGCAACAACGCCGCCATGTCCTCGGCAAACCACTGCGCCACAAAAAAAGACACCACCCAGCCCACCAGAGACAGCACCTCGAACACCAGCCCGCGCCAGGCTCCTACGAGCATCGATGCCAGCAGCACCGCCGCAAAAATCCAGTCCAGCGCAGCCATGGATACAAAAACCCCTTGGCGCTGGCCTACAGAGTCAGCACAGAGGCCGACAGATCCAGCGCCTTGATGCGCGCCGCAGCCTTGTCCGCCTCAGCCCGGTTGGTGAAAGGCCCCACACGAACCCGTGTGCGCTTGCCCTCCTTGGTGTCCACCACCTGGGTGTAGGTTTTCATGCCCGCACGCTCCACTTTGGTACGCGCTTCACGGGCTTTGTCTGCGTCTGCGAAAGCACCCACCTGCACAATGAACCGGGCTTCCTCGGCGGTGGCAGCCGCAGCCGCGGGCTCTGCCGACCGGCCTTCCAGCAGCGCACGCGCGCGGGCAGCCTCGTCCGGGCGCTGCACAGGCTTGGGCTCGCTGGGCACCGGCGGCTTGGGCTCTGGCTTCGGTTCGGGTTTTACTTCCGGTTTGGCTGGCGCTGCAGGGGCGGGTTTGGAAGCCGCGGAACGCGATCCTTGCACCAGTTCCTCGCCATCCGCGAGGCCATTGCCCACCGCACTGTTGTTGCGCTGGGGCGTGGGGCGCGGTGCGGTGGCCACGTCCTGCGAAGACGGGGTCGAAGGCTTGGCAGCCGCTGGCGCCTCAGCAACCGGAGCGGGCACCACCAAGGGCGCCACCTTGTTGCGGTCGGGGATCTCGATGGGAATATCCACCGGAATCGGCCGGGGTTGGGTGTCAAACAGCATGGGGAAACCGATCACCCCAATCAGCACCAGCACTGCGGCGCCGATCAACCGATGGCGAGCACGCCGCCGCATCACCTCGATGCTCTCGGCCTGCGGGGTGCGCGGGCGCTTGGACGGCTTTTCGGCCTGAGCTTGTTCACCCTGACCGGGCCACCGAAACTTGAAAAATGCCATGGAGTAACGACTCGTTCGGACCTCAGAACCTGTCTATTGGCCCAGATGTTTGGCGTGCAGGCGAGGTGTTCCGTTGATCAGAACACCACCCACCGTGTAAAACGAGCCAAAGACCACGATTCTATCAGCGGGGTCTGCCGCAGCGACCGCCGCCTCCAGGGCCTCCATGGGGTCTGCGTGCAGACTGGAGGTCACATCGCGGCGCCCGCCCGCCACCATCTGCACGGCGTTCCACTTCTGCTGCAGGACGGCGGCAGTCTCGGCGCGTGGGGTCGGCAGGTTGGTGAAATACCAGCGATCCACCAGCGGGCCGACCTTGGCGAGCATAGGCCCCAGGTCCTTGTCGGCCATGGCGCCGAACACCGCATGCGTCGTGGGGAAAAACCCCATGGCATCCAGATTGGCAGTGAGTGCAGCCACTGAATGCGGGTTGTGCGCCACGTCGAGCACCAGCGTAGGCTGGCCTGGCACGATCTGGAACCGCCCCGGCAGCTCCACCAATGCCAGCCCGTTGCGCACCGCCTGAGCCGTGACGGGAATGCGCTCGCGCAGGGCCTCCAGCGCGGCCAGCACGCCCGAGGCATTGATCAGCTGGTTGGCGCCGCGCAGCGATGGATAGGCCAGCCCCGCATAACGGCGGCCCCGCCCTGCCCAGCTCCACTGCTGTTTGTCGCCCGAGAAATTGAAATCCTTGCCGAAGCGCCACAGGTCGGCACCGATTTCCAGCGCATGGTCGATGACACTCTGGGGAGCCATCGGATCGCCCACGATCACCGGGCGGCCCGTTCGCATGATGCCGGCCTTCTCCCGGCCGATGCTCTCGCGGTCTGGTCCCAGGAATTCAGTGTGGTCGATGTCGATGCTAGTGATGATGGCGCAGTCGGCATCAATGACGTTGGTAGCATCCAGGCGCCCGCCGAGCCCCACTTCGAGGATGGCCAAGTCCAGCCGCGCATGGCTCATGAGGCGCAGGATGGCCAGCGTCGTGAATTCGAAGTAGGTGAGGGAGATTTCATTGCCATTTTGGACCCTGGCGCTTTCCACAGCTTCGAAGTGCGCTATCAAATCAGAAGCATTGACAATTTCACCATGAACGCGGCAGCGCTCCTCGAAGTGCACCAGGTGGGGCGATGTGTACACGCCTGTGCGGTAGCCCGCCTGCTGCGCCACCGCCTCCAGCATGGCGCAGGTAGAGCCCTTCCCGTTGGTGCCGGCCACGGTGATCACGGGGCAGTCAAACCGCAGCACCATGCGGCGTGCCACTTCACGGACACGGTCCAGGCCCATTTCGATGTTGCGGGGATGAAGCTGCTCGCAGTGGCGGAGCCAGCCTTCCAGAGTGTGGATTTTGGTATGCATACAGGGCGGGATTGTCGCCCAGCCACAAGTTCGAGGATGATGCGCGGCATGACAACCTCACTCATCACCGTTTACGGTATACCCAACTGCGACACCGTCAAGAAATCCCGCACCTGGTTGACTGAACAGGGCGTGGACTACCAGTTTCACGACTTCAAGAAACAAGGGGTGCCCGCCCACCGCCTGCCCGACTGGATGGCGGCAGCAGGCTGGCAAAAACTGGTCAATCGGCAGGGGACCACATGGCGAAAGCTGGACGCGCAAACCCAGGCAGCTGTCACCAACGACGATAGCGCCAGCGCCCTGATGCAGGCCCAACCTAGCGTCATCAAACGCCCGGTGGTGGAGTGGCAGCACGGTGGCCAGGTGCACATTTCCGTGGGTTTTGCTCCCGACCAATGGCAGATGTGGTTAGGCCGGGCTGCAGGCACGTGAATCAATCGCCCGGACCGGAGAAATTGCACAAATCTTTACGCAGATTTACGGCGGGCAGGCCCTGAATTGACCGTGCGGGCCTAAACTTTTCTGCAGTCTGGTGCGTTATGTACCGACCCGAAAGGAGTTTCTCCATGAAAAAGATCGTCATTTTTTACGCCATGGCAGCCATCGCCACCATGGCCAGTGCCCAGGAACAGGGCCGCGTGCTCTCGGCCACCCCCATCGTCCAGCAGGTCGCCACGCCGCAGCAGGTGTGTGGCAACGAGACCGTCTATAGCGGTAACCGCACCACCGGAGCAGGCGCCGTGATGGGCGCGATTGCGGGTGGCGCAGCCGGCAACGCCATTGGCAAAGGCAGTGGCCGCGCCGCCGCCACAGCCATTGGCCTGATCGGTGGCGCCGTGATCGGCAACCAGATCGAAGGTGGCCAGCCGCAGTACCAGAACGTACAGCGCTGCACGACCGAGACATATTACGAGAATCGCACAGTGGGCTACGACGTGGTGTATGAATATGCAGGGCGCCAGTACACCACCCGCACCCAGAACGATCCAGGCCGCTGGATCCCGCTGAGCGTGCAGCCTGCAGGCCAGACCTATTCCACCCAGCCTGATCCTTACGCCTCACAAGGTGTGTACAGCCAGCCGGGCGTGGTGACCTCGACCTACCCTGCGCAACCGGTGTACCAGCAGCAGCCCACTTATGTGACGCCGCCCGTCACGGTAATCGAGTACGGCTACGACAGCCGTCCTTATTACCCGCACCACCGCAACCCCTACTGGCGCTAAGCCCGGGCATGCCAGCATCACCAAGAGCCCTTCGGGGCTCTTTTTTTTTGCGCCCAACGGCTGATGGGGATTTTTCAGAGGCCCGCTTTGGCGGCGCTCCCCGCCCCCTGCCCTAAAATCCCGTGTTTCCCTCTACCTTATCCAGCGCACCCATGACCACCGAAAAAATTGACGGCGTGTCCGTCACCACCCAGGCCAATGTGTACTTTGACGGCAAGTGCGTGAGCCACGGCATCACGTTTGCCGACGGCACCAAGAAGTCGGTGGGCGTGGTGTTGCCCGCAACGCTGACCTTCAACACCGGCGCGCCCGAGATCATGGAATGCGTGGCAGGGTCCTGCGAATACAAGCTCGACGGCACCGACGCCTGGGTCAAGTCTGCGGCGGGCGACAAATTCAGCGTGCCCGGCAACTCCAAGTTCGACATCCGCGTGACCGAGGCCTATCACTACATCTGCCATTTCGGTTGATCTGACGGCCGAAATTTGACTGTTTTTGGCTTCTAGCGCTTATCCAATAAGCCCGAGCAGCTATCATTTTTGAACAAGCATTCCATGGCAACCATCCTCCAGAACCTTCCCCTCGGCCAAAAGGTCGGCATCGCATTTTCCGGCGGCCTGGACACCAGCGCAGCCCTGCACTGGATGAAGCTCAAGGGCGCCGTGCCCTACGCCTACACCGCCAACCTCGGCCAGCCCGACGAGCCCGACTACGAAGCCATTCCGCGCAAGGCCATGGAATACGGCGCAGAGAAGGCTCGCCTGGTGGACTGCCGCACACAGCTGGCGCACGAAGGCATTGCTGCCCTGCAGGCCGGCGCCTTCCATATCAGCACCGGCGGCCTCACCTACTTCAACACCACGCCCCTGGGCCGCGCTGTGACCGGCACCATGCTGGTGGCTGCGATGAAGGAAGACGACGTCAACATCTGGGGCGACGGATCGACCTTCAAGGGCAACGACATCGAGCGCTTCTACCGCTACGGCCTGCTGACCAACCCATCCCTCAAGATCTACAAGCCCTGGCTGGACCAGCTGTTCATCGACGAGCTGGGCGGCCGCGCCGAGATGTCGGCGTTCATGACACAAGCCGGCTTTGGCTACAAGATGAGCGCCGAGAAGGCCTACAGCACCGACAGCAACATGCTGGGCGCGACGCACGAGGCCAAGGACCTGGAGTTCCTTTCCAGCGGCATCCGCATCGTGAACCCCATCATGGGCGTGGCATTTTGGAAGGAAGAAGTCGCCGTCAAGGCCGAGGAAGTGTCGGTCCGCTTTGAAGAAGGCCAGCCCGTCGCCCTGAACGGCGTGGAGTTCAACGACCCGGTGGAGCTGATCCTCGAAGCCAACCGTATCGGCGGCCGCCACGGCCTGGGCATGAGCGACCAGATCGAAAACCGCATCATCGAAGCCAAGAGCCGCGGCATCTACGAAGCCCCGGGCCTGGCGCTGCTGCACATCGCCTACGAGCGCCTGGTGACGGGCATCCACAACGAAGACACCATCGAGCAGTACCGCATGAATGGCCTCAAGCTGGGCCGCCTGCTGTACCAGGGCCGCTGGTTCGACCCCCAGGCCATCATGCTGCGCGAAACCGCCCAGCGCTGGGTGGCCCGCGCCGTGACCGGCACCGTGACGCTGGAACTGCGCCGTGGCAACGACTATTCGCTGCTGAACACCGAATCGCCCAACCTGACCTACGCGCCCGAACGCCTGTCGATGGAGAAGGTGGAAGACGCACCTTTCAGCCCGCTGGACCGCATTGGCCAGCTGACCATGCGCAACCTGGACATCTCGGACACGCGCGACAAGCTGGGTGTGTATTCGCGCGCTGGCCTGCTGTCGCTGGGTGGCAACGCGGCACTGGCGCAGCTGGAAAACGACCGCAAATAAACCTTGGACCCAGAATATGGGTTAAAATGGCTCTAGCGCTTACCCATCAAGCGCTAGCAGCTACATATATATGAGCAAAGCCACCGGAAACGGTGGCTTTTTTCTTTGTGGAGAAGGTTGGCTGCTGGTCTAAACCACCACCGGCTCGGGCTCCAGCCGGATGCCAAAGCGCTCGTACACGCTGGTCTGGATGGCCTTGGCCAGGGTCATCACCTCGCCGCCCGTCACGCTGTCGGCGCCGTGCCCCCTGTTGACCAGCACCAAGGCCTGCTTTTCGTACACCCCCGCCTTGCCGATGGACTTGCCCTTCCAGCCGCAGGCATCAATCAGCCAGCCCGCCGCCAGCTTGATGCTGCCGTCGGGCATGGGGTAATGCACGATCTTGGGCTCGCGCGCGATGATGTCGGCGCACTGGTCGGGCGACACCGTGGGGTTCTTGAAGAAGCTGCCTGCGTTGCCCACCACGGCAGGGTCGGGCAGCTTGGCGCGGCGAATGTCGCAGATCCAGTCAAAAATCTGCTGGGCACTGGGGTGCTCCACGCCCGCCTCGGCGCGGCGGCGCTCCAGATCGAGGTAGCCCAGCACGGGCTTCCAGGGCTTGGGCAGCCGAAACCGCACATGGGTGATGACCGCGCGCCCCGCCAGGCCCATGCCGCGCGGCATCCCGCTGCCGTCGGGTGCTTCAGACGGCGCATGCTTGAAGACGGAGTCGCGGTAGCCAAAGCCGCACTGCGCGGCATCCAGGCTGAACGACTGGCCGGTGGCCAGATCGAGGGCGTCGAGCGATTCAAACCGATCCTGCAGCTCCACGCCATAGGCACCGATGTTCTGCACGGGCGAGGCGCCCACCGTGCCCGGGATGAGCGCCAGATTTTCCAGCCCCGGGAACCCGTGCGCCAGCGTCCAGGCCACAGCATCGTGCCAGACCTCACCCGCACCCGCCTCCACGATCCAGGCCTTGGGGGTTTCCTCCACCAAGCGCAGCCCCTTGATCTCCATCTTGAGCACGATAGATTTCACATCGCCGGTCAGGATGATGTTGCTGCCCCCGCCCAGCACAAACTTGGCTGCGGGGGCCAGCTCCATATCGGCCAGAACGGCCTTCAGATCCGACACGGAGCGCACACGCACCAGGGTTTGGGCACGCGCAGCAATGCCAAAGGTGTTCCAGGGCTGCAAAGGGGCGTTTTTCTCGACTACCATTGGCCCGATTGTCGCACCCGCCCTTTCGGGCCCCTGCGATCTGTAGCTGTATTCCCTGAGATTGAGAGCCATCCATGCCATCTTTTGACACCGTCTGTGAAGCCAACCTTGTTGAAGTGAAAAACGCCGTCGAGAACACCGCCAAGGAAATCGCCACCCGTTTCGACTTCAAGGGCACATCGGCCAGCATCGAGATCAAAGACAAGGACATCACGCTGATCGGCGACGCCGACTTTCAGCTCACCCAGATCGAGGATGTACTGCGCAACAAACTCACCAAGCGCAACGTGGACGTGCGTTTTCTGGACATGGGCGATGTGCAGAAGATAGGCGGCGACAAGGTCAAGCAGGTCATCAAGGTGCGCAACGGCATCGAGAGCGAGCTCGCCAAGAAGATCCAGAAGCTCATGAAGGAAAGCAAGCTCAAGGTGCAGGCAGCCATCCAGGAGGACAAGGTGCGCGTGACGGGTGCCAAGCGCGACGACCTGCAGGCGGCCATGGCGCTGATCCGCAAGGATGTAACGGACGTTCCCCTGTCGTTCGACAACTTCCGCGACTGAGATGGCGCACCCCCTGAGTCGCTTCGCGCCTTCCCCCTCCAGGGGGACGACGCCCTCGCTGCGGGGCGGCCCTGGCTTGGCGTCCCTCGCCTGGGCCGCGCCAGTTCCGAGGTACGGGGGAGGCGCACAACGCCATCAACGAATGACGATCCACTCCTTTGCCCTGGCCGCGCTGGTTACTCTGTGCTTGGCTCCGTCCTGGGCTCATGCGCAGGCGGTGGCGCTGGCGGGCATGCTGGGCAGCAAGGCCTTGCTGGTGGTGGATGCCAACCCACCCAAGGCGGTGGGTGCTGGGGATGAGTACCAGGGTGTCAAGGTCATTGCCGTCACCAAAGAAGAAGCCACCATCGAAGTCAATGGCACGCGACGCGTGCTGCGGCTGGGCGAGGCCCCGGTGAGCGTTGGCGCCCGTGGCGGAAGCGGCAAGCGCGTCGTATTGATGGCCGACAGCCGTGGGCATTTCATCAACAGCGGCACCATCAACGGGCGTGTGATGCAGTACATGGTGGACACCGGTGCTTCCACCGTGGCCATCGGGCGGCAGGATGCTGAGCGCATGGGGCTCAACTACCAGAACGGCCAGCCCGTGCGCATGAACACGGCCAATGGTGTGGCGCAAGGGTGGCGCATGAAGCTGGACTCAGTGCGCATCGGCGATGTCGAGGTGTTCGGGGTCGAGGCCATCATCACCCCGCAGCCCATGCCCTACGTGCTGCTGGGCAACAGCTTTCTGACTGAGTTCCAAATGACACGCATCAACGACCAGATGGTGCTGGAAAAGCGCAACTGAGCCTGACCGCTGCACACACCACCATGTCTGCCCACCACTCCACCGGCACCCCACACCACGCCGAAGGCGAGTACGAGGACTTGCTGGGCCTGTGGTCAGACCTGGAATCAGCGCTGTCGGTGCTGCTGTCGCGACCTCTGCAGGTACAGGATTTTGCCGCCAAGGTGCGCCAGTTCGATGGCTGGATGCAGGACCTGGTGGCGCACGACATCGACGCAGCGCTGTACCTGATGTTCCAGCTGGCGTCCACATCCACCGTGGGCTATAGCGCCTCCCATGCGCTGGTGTGCGGCACCTTGTGCCACATCATGGCGCACGAACTGCAGCTGGCACCCCGCGAGCGCGACAGCCTAGTGCGCGCGGCCCTCACCATGAACATCGGCATGACGGCCCTGCAGGATGAGCTGGCCGAACAGCGTGAACGCCCGACACCGGTCCAACAAGAGGCCATCAAGAGCCACCCGGAAGAAAGCATGATGCTGCTGGAGCGCCTGTTCATCAACGATGCGCTCTGGCTGGACGTGGTGGGACAACACCATGCCACCGTGGCCGACCGTGTGCCGCTGGCCAACCAGGACCCCGTGGACCGGCTCACACGCGTCCTGGGCACCATCGACCGCTATGCAGCCATGATCAGCCCACGCAAGTCCCGTGCAGGCCGCAGTGCCACCGACTCGGTACGCGCCATCGTCGGGCAGGAGATCGACCAGCGCGATGAGGTGAGCTACACCCTGGTGCGCTCCATCGGCCTTTGCCCGCCAGGGACTTTTGTGAAGCTCGACAACGGCGAGACCGCCATCGTGCTGCGCCGCAGCGAAAAAGCCAATCATCCGCTGGTCGCCAGCCTTCTGGACCGCACCGGCACCCACCACGCGCAGCCCAGCCTGTACCAGACGGCCACCGGAAAACCCCGCATCCAGTCCGCTCTGGCCCGATCGGCCGTGAGCCTGGAGCTCAACCACCGCACCATGGTGCGCCTGGGCCTCTATGCCGCCCAGCACAGCGCCGGGCTCCGGGGGCTGATTTCAGGGCCAGGTTCGCTGTAGAACCTGTCCGTAGAAGAAGCTGAGCAGACGGCACGTGCACCGCAGTCAGCGCGGCGTGCCTTCCCCCTGCGTTTACTTTGGCGACTTGCCTGCACCCTCGGCGTTCGGCTTGGCCTTTTTGCTGCCCAGTCGCGACTCCTTGCCTTCGATCAGGCGCTGGATGTTCTCCTTGTGGCGCCAGGCCAGCAACATGGCCATCACGATGATGGAGCCCGCAATCGTGCCCTCGGCATACCACACCACCCCATCCACCAGCAGGTAATACACCGGCGCAAAGGCGGCAGCCACCAGCGAGGCCAGGGACGAGTAGCGGAAGAAAAACGCGATGATGAGCCAGGTCGCAGCCGTGGCTAGCCCCAGCCAGACGCTGATGCCCAACAGCACGCCCAGCGCAGTGGCAACGCCCTTGCCACCTTCAAATCGGAAGAACACAGGCCACAGGTGGCCCAGAAAAGCCGCCAGCCCCACCATGGCGACCGTGCCGTCGTCCAGCCCATAGGGCTGACCAAACCACATCACCAACGCCACAGGCAGCCAGCCTTTCATGGCGTCCAACAGCAGTGTGACGATGGCTGCCGCCTTGGAGCCCGAGCGCAGCACGTTGGTGGCGCCGGGGTTCTTGCTGCCATAGGTGCGCGGGTCGCTCAGCCCCATCACACGCGTCACGATGACGGCGAACGACAGCGAGCCCAGCAAGTAGGCGGCCACAGCGGCAAGGATGGGATACACGGCGGTCAAAGTAACTCCTCAAAAATCGGGGGACGGCGGACGGTCTGCCGTGGCGGCCTATTCTGCCAGCGCGCAGTGCACCGGTTTAGCACCCAGCAACTGCACGCACACCTGCGGATCGATCTGCACCAGAAAGCCCCGGCGCCCGCCATTAATGGCAATGCGCGGCAGCGCGAGGATGGTTTCTTCGATGTACACCGGCATGGCGCGCCGCGTGCCAAAGGGCGACGTGCCGCCCACCAGGTAGCCGCTGTGGCGGTTGGCGACCTCCGGCGCGCACGGCTCGACCGACTTGGCGCCGATCTGGCGCGCGAGGTTTTTGGTGGAGACCTTGCGATTGCCATGCATCAGCACCAGCAAGGGCTTGGCATCCTGGTCCTGCATGACCAGGGTCTTGACCACCGTGAGGGGGTCGAGGCCTAGCACCTCGGCGCTGTGCATGGCGCCGCCGTGCTCCAGGTATTCGTAGGGGTGCTCAGTGAATGCCACCTTGTTCGCCTTGAGCAACTGGGTGGCTTGGGTCTCGGAGACGTGTTCTTTCTTGGCCATGGTGCAATCTGGGTAGGGAACGAATGGTATCCAGTTGCGCGCCCCCACTGCGAACGGCAGGCAGCCCGAATCAAGGCACCTCGATCACCCGCGCTGCTGTCGTCTTGCGCCGCCCCACCTTGCGCTTGCCGTACTGCTCAATGGCAGCCACCAGCGCCTGCGTGAACTGCTGCACCAGCGCCGACGGTGCCCGCCCTTCCACGGCCAGCACCTGCAAGCGTCGCTGCTGCAGTTGCACCTCGTCAAACGGCCGGGCCGCCAGCAGGCCCGCCTCCACCCAGCGCGCCGCCGTGAGGTAGCTGGCCAGCACCACGTCCTGCCCGCTCAGCAGCGGCAGCAGCGCCGATGAAAAATTGCTCTCCACCGCCGGCACATACCGCAGGCCCTGCACTGCACAGCTCAGGTCAAACAGCTGCCGCCCGGTCGTGTTGCCCGCACCCAGCAGCAGCGGATAGCGCACTACATCGGCCACGCTCACGCTGCGCTGGCGGGCCAGCGGGTGCTGTGCGGGCATGATGGCGTAGATCGGGGCAATGGCCGAATGCAGCACCTGCAAACCTTTCTCGGGCGCCACGCTGTACTTCAGCGCCAGATCAACGTCTCCGCGCTGCACCAGGGCCGACACTTCCTGCGGCACGTCCACCAGCAACTGCAGCTGCACCTGTGGGTGCGTCTGCCGGAACACCGACATCACCAGCGGCATGAAGCTCGCGGCAAAGCCTTCGGTGCAGGCCACCCGCACACGCAAAGCCTGCTGGGCCGACAGCCCTTGCAGTTGCTCGACCAATTCTGTGGCCTGCGCATCGTGTGCCGTGGCATGAGCCAGCAGCCGGGTGCCCGCTTCAGTCAGCGCCATGCCACGTGCTTGGCGTTCGAACAGCGTCACGCCCAGGCTATCTTCCAGCTTGCCCAACTGGCGGCTCACCGCCGATGCCGCCACGTACAGGCGCTGCGCCGCCTGATTGACAGAGCCGGTGCGCGCCACCTCCAGAAAGTAACGCAAGGGCAGGCTGAGCAGTGAAATGGGCATCGTGTACCTACTAACCAAAAGGCAACGCTCAGTTGCCAAATCTCTATCCAGAGCAATGGTAAACCGGCTCCCATCTTGCATGGTTTAAGGCTCCAATTCACCCATGGCTGTGGGTTTCAGCGCTATCGCCTTTGCAGCAGTGCTACCACCACCCCTCGCATCAACCTCTGGAGCCTGCATGAAAAGCCTTGTCCGAGTCTCTTTGCTGTCCGCCGTCCTGGCCACCTTCGCCAGCGCCAGCACCTTGTCCCTTGCCCAGACGGCTGCGCCCTCGGAGGCGTGGCCCCAGCGCACTGTGCGCCTGGTCGCGCCCTTCCCCCCCGGTGGCGGCACCGACGCCGTAGCCCGCGCGCTGGGCCAAAAGCTGTCCACACGCCTGGGCAAGCCCGTGGTCATCGACAACAAGCCCGGCGCCTCCACCATCATTGGCACCGACAGCGTGGTCAAGGCCGAGCCCGACGGCTATACCTTGCTGGTGTCGGGCTCCACCAGCTACACCGTGAACGCTGCGCTGCGGCCCAAGCTGCCGTACGACCCGCTCAAGGACTTGGCACCTGTGGCCATCGTTGCCCGCGCACCTCTGGTGATCGTGGTCAGCGCTAGCTCACCCCACAAGGACCTCGCCACCCTGCTGGCCGCCGCAAAGGCAGCGCCCAAAACTATCAACTACGCCACTTTCGGCTCCGGTTCGGCCCCCCACCTGGTCGGCGCACTGTTGGAGCAGGCCGCTGGCGTGCGCCTGCAGGACGTGCCCTACCGGGGCAGCGCACAGGCCATGATGGGGTTGATCGGCGGTGAGATCCAGATGGCCATCGACACCGTGGCCAGTGCCGCACCGCATGTGCGCTCAGGCAAGCTGCGCGCACTGGCCATTGCAGGCAACGAGCGCGCCCGCGCCCTGCCCTCCGTTTCTACTGTGCGGGAACTGAAGCTGCCAGACGCAGCCTTTGACGGCTGGTACGCCGTGGCAGCCCCGGCGCGCACGCCCGCGCCCATCGTGGACAAACTGGTGAAAGAAGTCGAGGCCGCCATGCGCGATGTCCAGCTGCAAGACCAGATCCGCGCCCAAGGCATGGAGCCCGTGTTCGTGGGCCCCAAGGCCATGCACGCCGCCATGGAAGACGAGATCGGGCGCTACCGCGCGCTGGCCCACCGTGCACAGATCGTGGTGGAGTGACCCCAGCAAGGAGAAAACGATGAACCGAGAGCAACTGATCAACAACGTCCACCACTACTTCGATGACGGCCGCTTTGCCGATGACCTGCGCCGACGCGTGGCCTGGCGCACCGAAAGCGACACCGGGCAAGTCCCCCCCACGCTGCGCACCTACCTGACCGACGAAATCGTGCCTTGGCTGGAGCCGCTGGGCTTTGACTGCCAGGTGCTCGACAACCCCGATCCCAAGGGTGGCCCGCTGTTGCTGGCCCGCAGGGTAGAAGACCCCGCCTTGCCCACCGTGATGACCTATGGCCACGGCGACGTGGTCAACGGCCAGGACAGCCAATGGCGCGAAGGTCTTTCGCCCTGGGAGCTGACCATTGAAGGTGACCGCTGGTATGGCCGTGGCACCGCCGACAACAAGGGCCAACACACCGTCAGCCTTGCCGCGCTGGCGCACACGCTGGAGGCACGCCAAGGCCGTCTGGGCTACAACGTAACGCTGCTCATGGAGATGGGCGAAGAAGCCGGTTCACCCGGCCTGGCCGCATTCTGCGAACAGCACAGGGATGCGCTGAAAGCCGACCTCTTCGTGGCCAGCGACGGCCCCCGGGTGAACGCGGCGCGCCCCACGCTCTTTCTGGGTTCGCGCGGTGCCATCAACTTTTCGCTCGCGGTGCGCAGCCGCGACAAGGCCTACCACTCGGGCAACTGGGGCGGCGTGCTGGCCAACCCGGCCACCGTGCTCACGCACGCGCTGGCCACGTTGGTGGACGCCCAGGGCCGCATTCTGGTCGACGGCTTGCTACCGCCTGCCGTGCCCGACAAGCTGCGCACGGCACTGAAAGACGTGGTGATCGGCGCAGGTGCCGATGACCCTGCGCTCACGCCCGGATGGGGCGAACCCGGCCTCACGCCCGCCGAACAACTGGTGGGCTGGAACACTCTGGAAGTGCTGGCTCTGGGTGCGGGCAACGCCCAGCGCCCGATCAATGCCATCCCTTCCCAAGCGGTGGCCCATTGCCAGCTGCGCTTTGTAGTGGGCACCGACTGGAAGAACGTGCAAGCCACGCTGCGCGCGCATTTGGACGCGCATGGTTTCAGCCAGGTGGAAATCACCATGGGCATGGTGTGCGGCGCCACCCGGCTCGACCTGCACAACCCCTGGGTGGACTGGACGCTGGCGTCGCTGCAAGCCAGCGCGGGGCAGCCTGCCACCTTGCTGCCCAACCTGGCGGGCTCTCTGCCCAACGATATCTTTGCGGACCAGCTGGGCCTGCCCACCATTTGGGTGCCCCACTCGTACCCGGCGTGCGCGCAACATGCGCCCAACGAGCACCTGCTGGCACCTGTGGCCCGCGAAGGGCTGGCCGTCATGGCAGGGCTGTTTTGGGACCTGGGTGAGGCGCAGGGCACACCGTGGAAGGAAGGACGCATCACCGCCGTTGCATAGACACCAGCCGTTCTGAACGACGTAAAAAAAGGGGCGGTTCAGCCCCTTTTCGCTATCTGTGCACAGTGATCACAATGCCGGGTCGCGCAGCTCCCAGCGGATGGCGTCGATCTCCTTCAAAACCTCTGGCGACAGCGTGGTTCCCCACGCATTCAGGTCTTCATCCAACTGCGCCACCGACGTCACGCCGATGATGGTGCTGGCCACCTGCCACTTGGTGTAGCAGAACGCCAGCGCCATTTGCGTAGGCGTCATGCCATTGGCACGGGCCAGGGCGTTGTAGCGGCGCGATGCCGTGAGCGCCTCGGGGCGGCCCCAGCGCTGCTTGCGCACGGATTCATACGTGGCAATGCGTGCGCCCTGGGGTGCAGATGGGCCGGTGATGCCGCTTTCGTCGTACTTGCCCGTCAGCAGGCCAAAACCCAGCGGTGAGTAGGCGAGCAGCGACACGTTCAGCCGGTGGCAGGTTTCGTCCAGGCCGTTTTCCCAGGTGCGGTTGATCAGGCAATACGGGTTTTGCACCGTAGCCACGCGCGGCAGGCCGTGCTGCTCGGCCAGGCGCACGAATTCATGCACGCCATAGGGCGTCTCGTTCGACAGGCCGATGTACCGCACCTTGCCCGCCTTCACCAGCCCCGACAAAGCTTCGAGCTGCTCGCGAATGGGGGTGGTGGAGGTTTCTTTGGAAGGGTCGTAGTAAAGGTTGCCAAAGGCGGGCACATGGCGCTCGGGCCAGTGGATCTGGTAGAGGTCGATCACATCGGTCTGCAGGCGGCGCAGGCTGCCCTCGCACGAAGCAACGATATCGGCCGCAGCCATGCCCTTGCCCTCGCGCACCCAGGGCATGCCGCGCGAAGGGCCCGCCACCTTGGTGGCCACCACCAGTTTCTGGCGCGCACCGGGGTTCTTGGCGAACCAGTTGCCGATGATGGTTTCGGTAGCGCCAAAGGTCTCAGCCTTGGCTGGCACCGAATACATCTCGGCCGTGTCGATGAAGTTCACCCCCCTTGCCAGCGAGCGGTTGAGGATGTCGTGGGAATCAGATTCGTTGACCTGTTCACCAAAGGTCATGGTGCCCAGGCAGATGGGGGTGACGTGCAGGTCGCTCTGACCGAGTTGGATATTGTTCATGCGGACTCCGTTGGCAAGCCGCGCAGTTTACGGGTTGCCAGCAAAGTCTGCAGGCCTGGGCTTGCACACCCGCCTCACAGGGTTTGCTGCACGCGCCATGCGGCAAACCCTGCGGTGTTTTTCTACCGTTCCATCAGCCCGTTCGACGGCAGCGTTTCATCCAGCAGTTTGCGCGCTGTCTCCACCCCTGCCACGGGCAGGCCGTTGGGATCCAGCAACCCCACCTGCACAAGCACACTGGCCTGGTCCCAGTAGATATGCTCGTGGTAGAGCTTGTCGCCGCGAAACTTGACCACCGCCAGCAGCGGTATTTCTACACGCCGCCCCGTGGGCGCGACGCCGGGCAGCATCCAGGGGATCTCGGTGGTATGGGTGAAACAAAACAGCATTTCATCCACCACCTGCGTGGCGCCCACCGTGCGCGAGATGGGGGTCAGACTGGTATCCGGTGGGTTGCTGTTGACAAAGTGACGGGTGTAGAAGTCGTGCAGATGCCGGTAGCCCACACCGCCCGTCATGGTGGGGATGTGGTTCACATAGGGCTCCGCCACCATGGTGGACATGGTGGCGTCCACATCGCGCGTGGCGAACTCATATTCGCAGTGTTTGTCCCACAAAGCCGAGAGGTCGTAGTGTGGCCCCATTGCGCGTCGCAAGGCAGCCACGCTGCGCTGGTGTGCCATCAGGGCCGACGGCTTGTGGAAGTGGTCGCCACCCACGCGTGCAAACGCATGGTCGGTGCCGGGGTAGATGTACAGCTCCACATTCTCGCGGCCAGAAAGGGCCTGCACGATGGCCTCGCGCGCGGGCGGAGGGCAAAAACCGTCAAGCTCAGCGATGTGCAGCACCAGGCGGCACTGGATATCAGCGGCTTCAGCCAGCGCAGCTTCTATGCCGACGCCGTAGTAGCCCACCGCCACGTCGGCATCGGTACGGCAGGCCGCCAGGTAGGCCAGCTTGCCGCCCAGGCAGAAGCCCAGCACACCCACCTTGCCGCCCTGCGTGCGGACCTCGGGGCGCGCACGCAGCGCCGAGATGGCTGTCTGCAGGTCCTGCAGGCCCTTGGCTTCGTCAAAGCCCTGGTAGAGCACAAATGCGCGCGGCATATCCTTCGCTGCATCGAGTTCCACCGCCGGCTCCTGGCGCCAGAAAAGATCGGGTACCAGCACCACATACCCTTCCTCTGCGTAGTAGTCGGCGACGTCACGCATGGTGCCGTTCACTCCAAAAATTTCCTGTGCAAGCACCAGCCCTGGTCCGCCGCCACTGGCGGGTGTGGCGAGGTAAGCGCGAAAGCTGCCGCTGCCGTCTGCGGCTTCGAGGGTGATCCATTGTCCTGGCATGTTCGGGATCCTTGTAGAGGGTATTAGTGGTTTCAGGAGGGTTCAGGAAGCCGCAGCCCCCGAGGTGGCTTGGGGCGCTGCCACAGCCACGGTGGCATTCGCATGCCGCGCCAGCAGTTGCCGGGTGACCACCGCATAGTCCGACGGATCCACTGGCCCCAGCCACTGCTTGAAGCGGGTGAGCACACCAAGCGGCAGCCCCATGTCCTGCAGCAGTTCGTCAATGTTGTGCACCGAGAACGGGATGATGTTGGTGCCTTTGGAATGCTTGCCGTCGGTGCGCTCCTCCATCCAGGCCAGGCGCCGGTCGATCTGCGCGTTCATCTGGTCCGGCCGCGGCAGCTGCAGCCCACCGCGCAGGTGGTTGGCCAGCCACAACGCACCGATCTCGCAGTTGAGCTGGCTGAAGAACGAGGAGTTGTAGCCGTTGAACGCCAGGCGCGGCATGCCCACAGGCAGGATGGACCGGTACAGCCGGAAGTTGCCGCGCGCATCGGTCACACGCTGCACCACACTGATGTCGAAGAACGGCACCTGCTGGTGCCAGCCCGTGCCGCAGACCACGATGTCGGCAGGCACCGTTTCACCGTTGCTCAGCACCGCCTGTCCGGGCTTCAGGGTCTGGATGCTCACGCCTTTGCGCACGCCCAATTCGCCAGCGGCCACCTTCTCGTAGAAACCGTCGGTCACCAGGCTCACGGTGCTGCGGGCGATGGTTTCGAGAGGCGTGCCCGGGTGCAGGCCGATCTCGCGGAGCTTGAGTTGGCGCGTGACCACCGATTCCACGCTGCCCAGCATGGAGTTGCGCACCGGCAGGCCCGGGCCGTGCAGGAATTTCTCGAAACCCTTGGGCTCGATGTACTTGAACAGCGCCTCGCCCATGCGCGTGAGCAGCAGGAACTTGAAGTTCAGCACGTTCATGAACTTCTTCGGGATCTTCCAGATGAGGTGGCGCGCAAGTACCGTGGTGCTGGCACTGTCGGCCGCGATGGCATTGGCCACGTCGCACGACGACTTGCCGTAGCCCACCACCAGCACATGCTTGCCGCGCGCCTCGCCCGCATCGTTGAACTGGCTGGTATGGCACACACGCCCGCCTGCGGCCACAAAGGCATCCACCCCCGGGTACTGCGGCACTGCAGGCTCGCTGAAGATGCCGTTGCACACCACCAGGTAATCAAAGCGATACACCTCGGCCGGCAAGGCGCCGCCCTGCCCCGTCGCTGCGCGGCGCGCCTGCACGGTCCACACACCGGCCTCTTCATCGAGCACCGCGCTCTCCACCGTGGTGGACATGCGCAGGAATGGCACCAGTCCGAAGTGCTCGGCATATGACTGCAGGTAGGCCTGCACCTGCTGGCCCGAGGGCCACTCGGGGTAGCTGGCTGGCATCGGAAAGTCCGACAGCGCATAGGTGGTGCGCGGGTTCTGCGTGGTCAGGCCCGGGTAGCGGCGCGAGGCGGCCCACACGCCACCCACGTCAGGCTCCTTCTCGAACACCGTCACCTCAAAGCCAAAGGCGCGTAGCACCTTGGCGGTGGAAAGGCCGGCGAAACCGGCACCGATGATGCCTACAGATCGAATGGTCATGGCTGCTCCTTCACGACATGAGTTTGGGGATGGCCGGCTCGTACGACTCGGGCCCCATGGCCGAGTAGCCGCCGTCGCAGGCATAGTCGGCGCCGGTCACGAAGCTGGCCAGGTCCGAGCACAGGAAGAGCACCACGTTGGCCACCTCGGCCGGGTCGCCCACGCGGCGCAGCATGTGGAAGGGCGCGGCCACGCGGTCGGTCTTGGCGCGGTCGCCCCCGGTGAGCTGGTCCATGATGGCCGACCAGGTCCAGCCGGGCGAAACGCTGTTCACGCGCACACCCTCGCCCGCCAGGTCCATGGCCATGCTGCGCGTGAGCTGCACCATGGCCGCCTTGCCCACCGGGTAAAGCCAGCGCCCGGTCTGCGCCACACCCGAGGAGATGCTGGTGAAGTTGACCACCGCCCCGCCGCCCGCGCGCTGGAAATGCGGGCGCACGGCCTTGAGCACCATCACCGCGCTGACCAGGTTGACGTTGAGCGAGGCCAGCCAGTCCGCGCGCGGCGAGGCGATGCCGTCGTCCAGATAGGAACATGCCAGGTTCACCAGGTAGTTCACCCCGCTATGGCGCGCGGCGGCCAAGGCCACGCAGGCGGCCACCTGGGCGTCATCGGTGATGTCCGTGCGGCTGAACAGCACCCCATCGCCCAACTCGTCCGCCAGGGCCTGTCCGGCCTCGGCATTGATGTCGGCCACCACCACCCGCACCCCAGCCTGGTGCAGTGCACGCACCACCCCGGCACCGATGAGGGTGGCGCCCCCGGTCACGATCGCGCTCTTGCCGCGCATGCCTTCAAATCCCTGGACCATGCTGACTCCTGTGCTGACTGAAACATGTTGCGGCGCAGCAGCGGTAACACGCCGTCACATCCGCCCCCATGCACCCGGTGCTAACGCTCTTGCGCAGCACCCGGGGCATGCACAAGAATAGAAAAGCAGCCCGCGCATCCACATCCCGAAAGCGCAGGGCGTATCCCACAAACGCATGTTTTCGCGCCCCTGCCGTGGCGTGTTTCGTGCTTGCCCCAAAACCAACACACCACCGGCCAAATCGCATGCACACCGCCCAGCAGAACAGCACCGCGCACCCGCTACCGCTGGAGCGCTATCGCCTGTTCGACAGCCACGACCTGGACGAGGCGCGCGAATTCGTGGGCCGCGTGTTCTGCCCGCATGACCTGGCCACACTGCGCCCGGGCGCGCAGCTTGACGCCTGCCACCACAGCGTGCCCCTGCACCGCGACGCAAGCCTGAACTACGTGCAGTACGGGCCGGCGGTGCGCATTGAGCCTGGCCATTTGGGAGGCTTTTACCTGCTGCAGATTCCGCTGCGCGGTGGCGCCATGGTGCGGTGCGGCAGCCAGGCCGTGGAATCGCATGCACTCATGGCCTCGCTGCCATCGCCCACTGAAGCGCTGTCGATGCGCTGGCATGACGACAGTCCACAATTCATCGTCAAGATAGACCGAGCGGCTATGCAATCACGCTTGTCTGCACTGCTGCAGGCGCCCTTGCACCAGCCGCTGGTGTTTGACCTGGGGGTGGACCTGACCAACCCGGCGCTCTTGGGCATGACGAGCTTCATTGCCTACCTGCGCTCTGCGGTAGAAACCAATGCCATCCTGCTGGGACACCCGGTGCTGGCCGAGCAGGCCGAGAACCACCTGCTCACCAGCCTGCTGCTCAGCACGGGACACAACTACACAGCGGCACTGGCCTCAGGTGCATTCAGTTCTGGCGCAGTGCCCACGGTGCTGCCGCGCGTGGTCAAGCGTGCGCAGGAGTACATGCACAGCCAGTTGGAACAACCCATCACCCTGGCCGATGTGTGCGCGCATGTGGGCGTCAGCGCCCGCTCGCTGCAGCAGACCTTTGCGCAATGCACGGGTAAGAGCCCCATGGCATTCCTTCGGGATTTGCGGCTTGATGCCGCCCGCACGGCACTGCAAAGCAAGTTTGCAGAACGTACACCGCAGGTGTCGGATATCGCCGCGCGCTATGGCTTCTTCCACCTCGGCCACTTTGCAGAAGGCTACCGCCGGCGCTTCGGCGAGACGCCCTCAGAGACACGCCAGCGCCTGGGCCCACCGCACTGATCCCCGCTCACCCCGGCTGTGCCACGAAGGCATCTGCAAAGAACAGGGTGGACTGCATACCGGCCAAGGCCATAAAGTCTCGCCGCGCGGCATTCACCATGGCGGGCGCACCGCAGGCATACACCTCATGCTGCGACAAATCTGGATGGTCTTGCAACACGGCCTGATGTACCCAGCCCCTACGCCCCGTCCAACCATCGGCTTCGGAGGAGTCTGACAGCACCGGCACATAGGTCAGACGTCCTTTCCAGGCCTGTTCCCATTCCTTGCAGAGGTCATGCAGATACAGGTCCTGCCGCACGCGGCCGCCCCAGTACAGGGTGATTCGGCGTCCACTCCCCGCGACAAGGAGCTGCTCCACCAATGCCTTGATAGGCGCAAAGCCTGTTCCGCTCGCCAGAAGAATGGCCGGGGCATCGGTGGCGGTGTGCATGCCGAAGGTACCAAACGGCCCCTCAATGCGCAGCACATCGCGCATCTTGAGTTTGCCGAACACCTGGTCCGTGAAAAGGCCGCCCGGCAGGTGGCGGATGTGCAGTTCCAGCAGGTCAACGCCCTCACGCGCCGGGGTGGCCAGCGAATAACTGCGACGCCGGTTGCCAGGCAGCAGCACATCCACATACTGGCCCGCCGCGTAGTGCAGGCGCTGGCCTGCGGGCGGTTGCAACTGCACGCGCATCACATCGGGGGCAAGACGCTCCATGGCCGCCACCCGCACCGGTAGCTTGCGCACATCGATACCCGGAATGTGAGGGATCTCGGCACACTCCAGCTGCAGGTCACCCGCCGCTGCCGAGCAGCACAAAAGGCGTTGGCCCTGGGCCAGGTCTTCAGCCGTCAGCGCGGAGGGTAAGGCCCCAGCAATATCCTGGACCGGCCCATGCAGCACCTGCGCCCTGCAGGCGCCGCAGCTGCCCGTTTTGCACTGGTGAGGCAAGCGGATGCCTGCGCGCGCAGCGGCGTCCAGCAGACTCTCGCCAAGCTGCGCCACAAACATCTTGCCGGCCGGCAGCAGCGTGACGCGGTGCTCCTGCGCACGGAGTTCAGCGTATGCCTGCGCAGATGGCGATTTCTGTAGATCCAAGTCCACATCACAGTCCAGCATGGTCGGCCCTTCAACCCTTACACCGTAAGGTAACGCGCCCACAGGCTGCGGTCTGCATTGAGCGCAGCAGAGTCGCCCTGCCACACCACCCGCCCGCGCTCCAGGATCACATGGCGGTCTGCCAGGTCCACCAGGCGGTGCACGTATTTGTCCACCACGAGAATGGTCTGCCCAGCGGCCTTGAGCGTGGCCAGGCAGCGCCAGATCTCCTCGCGGATCACGGGCGCCAGGCCTTCGGTGGCTTCATCCAGGATGAGCAGGCGCGGGTTGGTGGACAGCGCTCGGCCAATGGCCAGCATCTGCTGCTCGCCCCCCGATAGCTGGTTGCCCAGATTGTTCTGCCGCTCCTTCAGGCGCGGAAACACGCCGTAGATGCGCTCCAGGTCCCACGCATCGCGCAGGCCATTGCGGTGGTCGGCAAAGGCCACCAGATGCTCGCGCACGGTGAGGTTGGGAAACACATGGCGCCCCTCGGGCACGATGGCCAGGCCCAGACGGGCGATGGCATCGGTCTTGAGCCTGCCGGTCGCCTCCCCCGCAAAGCGGATGCCACCGGCTGTAGGGCGCAGCGCACCGACCAGGGCTTTGATCGTGGTGCTTTTGCCCATGCCGTTGCGGCCGAGCAGCGAAACCACTTCGCCTGCCGCGATCTGAAGGTCAATACCAAACAACACCTGGCTCACGCCATAGCCGGCCTCCAGGGCCTGGCAACTCAACAAAGGCTCTGGCGTGCTCATGCAGTGGTCTCCAGGATTTCGGTGCCCAGGTACACAGCCTGCACCTCGGGATGGTTGCGGATCTCGTCGGGCGTGCCAGCGGTGAGCACGCGGCCATACACCAGCACCGAGATGCGGTCGGCCAGGCGAAACACGGCCTCCATGTCATGCTCGATGAGCAGCACCGCCATGTCCTTGCGCAGCGCCTCGATGAGCTGCACCATCTGTTGCGACTCATCTGGCCCCATGCCCGCCATGGGCTCATCCAGCAGCAGCAGCTTGGGGCTCGCAGCCAGTGCCAGCGCCACATCCAGCGCGCGCTGTGCGCCATGCGGCAAGGCACCCGCCGTCTCGGCAAGGCTGTGCTGCAGCCCTACGCGCTCTGCCAGTTGGTCTGCCTTGGCGTACAGCTCAGCGGCTTGCGAACGTGGCTGCAGGAAACGAAAGCTGGAGCCACTGTGCGCCTGCACCGCCAGCAGCAGGTTGTCACGCACGGTCTGCGCAGGGAAGATGCGCGTCACCTGGAAGCACCGCGACAGCCCGTGGGCCACACGGCGGTGCATGGGCTGCGGAGTGATGTCCACGCCGTCGAGCAGCACGCGCCCTGCATCGGGCTGCAGCAGGCCCGATATCTGGTTGACCAGCGTGGTCTTGCCAGCGCCGTTGGGGCCAATCAGCGCATGAATCTCTCCCCGCTCCACCGACAGGCTCACATGGTCGGTGGCCAGCAGGCCTCCAAAGCGCTTGACAAGGCCTTCGACTTGAAAAAGGCTCATCGGGCACTCCTTGCGCGCCGGTCTGCCAGCGCCGCCAGGCCCTGGGGCGCATACAGAGCGGTGACGATCAACAGCGCCCCCAACGGCATGTGCCAGTAGTCGGTATTGAGCTTGAGCACCTCTTCGAGCGTGAGCCACACCGCAGCTCCCACTGGCCCGCCCCAACGTCGGCCCAGGCCACCAATCACCACCATCACAATGAGCGTGGCCGATTGCGTCCAGTGCATCATCGACGGGCTGACGAAGCTGTTGCCAGTGGCCAGCAACGCACCAGCCAGTCCCGCCACCGCCCCCGCCAGCACAAATGCAGTCAGCTGCAGCAGATACACCGGGTAGCCTAACGCCCGCATGCGCGTTTCGTTGTCGCGGATGCCCGTGAGCGCTGCACCAAAACGCGAGGCCGTGGCCCGGTCAAGCCACCACAGCACCAAAGCCACCAGCGCCAGCACCACCCAATACAGCGTGGACTCATCGGCCCCGTTGAGGCCCAGGCCCAGCAGCGGCCGCATGGGCAGGGTGTAGCCGTCGTCGCCGCCATAACTGCGCAGTGACACAAACACGAAATACAGCATCTGCGCAAAAGCCAGCGTGATCATGATGAAGTACACGCCCCTGGTGCGCAGCGATACAGCGCCAATCAGCAACGCCGCCAATGCCGCCAATGCCATGGCTGCAGCCCACACAACCCAGGCCGATGTCACGCCCGCATCCGAGAGCATGACCACCGCATAGGCCCCCACGCCCGCGAACCCGGCATGACCCAAGGCCACCATGCCACCAAAGCCCATGATGAAGTTCAGGCTGGCAGCAGCCAGGGCCACCACCAGCACGCGGCGCACAAAACCGATGTAGAAATCCAGACCCAGGGCCGATGCCACCAGCGGGAACAGCGCCAGCGCCCCCAGCAAGGCCAGCGGCAGCAGTGCGCCACGCCAGCGCGGCGCCGCAGCGGGCTGCAGCACGGTAGATGAAGAAGTCAGAGAGGCAGACATCTCAGCCCTTGGCAGAAAACAGCCCCGCAGGGCGAAAAGACAGCACTGCGGCCATCAGCGCGTACATGGCCACCTCGGCACATAGCGGCCCCAGGTCGGCAGCCACGGCGGGCGGCAAGGTGGCGCGCAGCAGCAGCGGCAGGAAGGCTCGGCCAATGGTGTCCACCAGGCCCACCAGCAGCGCGGCCACAAAGGCGCCCCGCACCGAGCCAATGCCGCCGATGACAATGACCACCAGCGCAGGAATCAAAATGGACTCACCCATGCCCACCTGCACGGCCATGATGGGTCCCATCAGCGCACCAGCCAGTGCGGCCAGTGCAGCACCCAGCAGAAAGATGCCACTGAACACGCGCTTGACGCGCACGCCCATCAGCTCGGCCATCCACCGGTCGGATGCCCCCGCCCGCACCAGCATGCCCACGCGGCTGTGGTTGACCAGTAGGTACAAAAGCCCTGCCACCAACACCCCTGCGCCCAGCACCACCAGGCGGTACGAGGGGTAAGGCAGCCCGGCAAACAGCTCCACCGGCCCCGCCAGGGCTGTGGGCGTGGGGGCCATGATGGGGGACGGGCCCCACACCATCTTTACGGCATCGTCGGCCACCAAAATCACGCCGAACGTGGCCAGCACCTGGGCCAGGTGGTCACGCCCATACAGGCGGCGCATCAGCGTCACCTCCAGCAGCACCGCCACCAGCATCGTGGCCGCTATGGCCACCAGCACGGCGCCTGCCAGCGAGCCGCTTTGCACATGCACGGTGGCCGCCACATAGGCCCCCACCATGAACAGCGAGCCATGCGACAGGTTCATCACGTCCATGATGCCGAAGACCAGCGTGAGGCCCGCAGCGATGAGGAACAGCATGAGCCCATAGCCCGCGCCGTTGAGCAACTGCTCGAAGACAAGTATCGGATTCATGGTGCGCAAGGGCCTGTTCAAGTGGGCTGCCAACGATCACTTCAACGGGCACTGGCTGGCATAGGCATCGCCGTAGTTCTCCAGCACCGTCTTGATGGTCTTGTTGGTCACACGGCCTTCAGCGTTCTTGCCGATGGTGCGCAGGTAGAAGTTCTGCACCGGGAAGTGGTTGTTGGCGTATCGGAACGTGCCACGCACCGAGGGAAACTGCGCCTTGGCAAAGGCCTTGATAAGAGCCTCCTTGTCGCTCACCTTGCCGCCCACGGCCTTCACAGCGGCGTCCATGGCGGCAATCACGTCATAAGCCTGGGCTGCGTAGATGGACGGATAGCGGCCGCCGTACTCCTTGCGGAAAGCCGACACAAAGGCCTTGTTGGGCGCGTTGTCCATGTCATGCGCCCAGTGTGTGGTGTTGAACAGGCCCAACATCGGTTCGCCCACCGCACCGATGATGTCTTCGTCGGCCGAAAAACCGCTGGTGACCAGCGTGATGTCCTTGGACAGGCCTGCGCCCACAAACTGCTTGATGAAGTTGATGCCCATGGCACCTGGCAAAAAGAAATACACCGCATCAGGCTTGGCCGCGCGCAGCTGGGCAAGTTCGGTGGCGTAGTCGATCTGCCCGACCTTGGTGTAGATCTCGTCGGCCATCTGGCCCTTGTACTTGCGCTTGAAGCCGGTGACGCCGTCCTTGCCCGCCGGGTAGTTGGGCGCCATCACCACCATGCGGCCAAATTTCTGATCGGCAGCAAACTGCCCAGCTGCCTCGTGGAACTGGTCATTCTGGTAGGCCGTGCCGAAGAAATACGCGTTGCACTGGGCGCCTGCGAGCTGGCTGGGACCGGCGTTGTTCGAGAGGTAAGGCACCTTGGCCGCGAACAGCGAAGGCGCCACCGCCAGCGCCACGTTCGACGCGATGGGGCCGGTGAAAAGGTCGATCTTCTCGCGCTGCACAAAGCGGTCCACCAGCTGCTTGGCCTGGTCGGGGCTGCCGGCCATGTCGGTTTGCACAAACTCGACCGGTTGGCCGCCCAGCTTGCCCCCGAGCTGCTTGATCGCCAGGGCAAAGCCGTCACGCGCCTCGGCACCGGGGCCTGCAAATGGGCCCGAGATATCGAGCGCCATGCCGACCTTGATGGGGCCGGACTGCGCAATCGCAGATACGCAGCTGCAGGCCGCCAGGGCCACCAGAGCCGTCAGGCGTGCCACAACGTGCACGCGAGAGGATGAGCGAAATGTGAGAGACATCTTCAGTCCTTGTCTAACAACGTTCAAAAGAAAATCGGTGTGCACTACACGCCCACCTCGACCCGCCCCGCCACCACGCGCACCGGGAACGTGCGCACCGCTTCGGTGACCGGTGCCTTGCAGGGAGCGCCCGTGCGGATGTCAAAGGTGCCCTGATGCAAGGGGCATTCCACACAGCCGTCTTCCACGTAGCCATCGGACAACTTGGCGGCACCGTGGGTGCACAGGTCGTACAGGGCGTACAAGCCCTCTCCTTCGCGGAACACCGCCACGGGCAGTCCGCCCACCACCACGGGCCAGACGGCGCCGTCCGGGAAGTCATCGGGTTCGCCCACGTCGTGCCAGGCGGCGCAGGTGCGCCCGGTGATTTCAATGTCTGTGGTTGTTTGCATGGTGGATCTCAGATGGGGGTGGCCAACAAGGTGGGTACGCGCAAGGTGTCGTACACCACCCGCTTGCTGCGGTAGCGCCACTCGCCTTCGTGTTGCACCACCTCATCGAGGTAGGTGCCCGCCTGGTACACGGTGGAATCACCGGCCTGGCCGGTGATCACCACGATGTAGCTCGACTGCGTGCGCACCACGCCGTCCTCCACACTGGTGATGACCAGGCCCGACGTGGCGTGGCGATAGGCATGGTCCTCAAAGATGTTGGCGTGGCGCAGGGAGAGCACACGGTCGCGCAACATGCCGGCGTTGCGGCAGTACACGATGGGCGCAGGAAAACCCGCATCGAAGTTCTCCTTGGGGATGATTTCGTAGCGGCAGTCCTCCACAAAAAAGCCAGGCCAGTCTTCCAGCCGGTTGGTGTCCAGCGCGCTCACATAGCGGTGCTGCAGCTCCAGCAGCTCGGTCCACAGTTGCAGTCGTTGTAGTTGTGGTGTCATCTCGGTGGTTCCTCAATAGCCCATCAGCTTCTGGTAGCCCACCCAGAAGCGGCGGATCAGGTTTTCGGTGATGACGGTGTCTTGCTGGTCTGGCGCCTCGCGCGCCATGGCGATGTAGGAGTGCTTGTCGCCATCGCGCACCGTGCCCCGCTGCACCAGCTCGGTGGCCTCGGTGTCTTCCATCGAGATATAGCCCGCAGGCCCCACCAGGTTGGCCTGCAGCAGGCGCAGCTCGCGCATCTCGGGCGTGTCGTCCTCGTAGCCAAAAAAGTGAAACACCAGCTCGAAGTTGCTGGGCCCCTTGGGCAGCAACTGGCGCGCCACCAGCGTGTTGTGGATTTGCTGCACCACCAGCTGGGGAAAGATGGGCTGGATGTGGTTGGTGGTCATCTCATCGAACTCCTTGATCTGCCCCAGCAGCGTCGGGTCTTCGAGCGCAAAGCCTTCGTCCATCGAGCGGATGTTCTGCGCGCTGTAGGCCGCAGCGGTATCCGTCTCCACCTCAGGCTTGGTCACGGTGATGATGCTGTGCAGGCCATGGTTCGCATCGGGGATCGAGCGCGCCTTCATCCCCACGCGGAAGATGTTGAAGGTGGTGTGGAACAGGTGCAGCAGGCTCGCGTGGTACGGGTCCTTCACGTTCTCGAAGTACAGCTTCCAGTTCGACTTGGAGTACTGCCGCGTGCAGCCCAGGTAGACGATGGGCTTGTGGAAGATTCGGTCGATCCATGGGCGCATCTCGGCGCCCAGGTAGTCAGGCAGTGGTGGGGTTTCGCCGCTGAAGGTGGCAAACAGCAGCCCCTTGTAGCTGTCCACGCGCAGCTTGTGCAGGTTGTGTTCTTCGGGCTTGAAGTCCTTGGGCATGCCCACCATGCCCTTTTGGCCCCGGCGAAACGGCACACCCTGCAGGTCGCCATTGGCCGCAAAGCTCCACTGGTGGTACACGCAGGTGTGGCTGGCGGCATTGCCGCGCTTTTCGCGGCACACCATGGCGCCACGGTGCGCGCAGCGGTTGACCCAGCACGAAAGGCCTTCAGGGGTGCGGGTGACCACCACGGGCGTATCGCCAATGAACGTGGATTTGAAGTCACCCACATTGGGGATCTCAGCCTCCAGGCCCAGAAAGCTCCACACGGGGCCACGGAAGATGCGCTCCTGCTCGCGGTCATAGACCTCTTGCGCGCTGAACACCCGGTACGGCACGTTGGAGCCATCAGGCTGCGGGAAAAACACCTGACGCTGGGCCTTCAGCGAGGCGGGTGGTGCGACTTCAACAACCGGGATTTCAGACATGGGCAACACCTCTTGGATGGGGATACCTCCATGCTAAAAATCGAAGCACACTCGCGCTATCCAGTATCGGCACAGTGCGCGCAATGCCTGTCCGGTTCTTGCAAATCTGATGCGAGTTGTGCAACGCCGGAGCATGCGGCAGCCCCTGCGCCACGCAGGCGACTGCAGCAGTCGTGGTGGCCAGTGAAACTACGCGCCAGCCGTCTGGCTCGGCAGCTCGCCGAAGCGCTCTCGGTAGTAGCTCGAAAAGCGGCCCAAGTGGCCAAAGCCAAATTCCAGCGCGGTATCTGTCACGCAGTGGCCCGGCTGCTCCAGCAGCCGCGCACGCACGGCGTCCAGTCGGCGGTTGCGCAACAGCACCATGGGGGACTCGCCATGGTGGCGCTGGCACAGCATGTTCAGCCCGCGCACGCTCACGCCAGCGGCACGCGCCAGGTCTTCCAGCGCCACGGGGGCGCTGAGGCGGCTGCGCATGTAGTCATCCAGCCGCTCCAGGCGGCGCGGGTCGCCTGCGGCAGCGGCACTGGAAGGCAGTTCGATCTGTGGCACCGTAGGCTGCATAGGTACCGGCATGCCGTGCGCACACGATGCAAGGAACAGCGCCACACTACTCTCCATGTGATCCACCCAGCGCACATGGGCTGCGCTCTCCACCGTCTGCTGGCTCACGTGCAGCAGGGACTGCATCAGAAAATGCCACTGCTGCCCCTGCACCGAGGACAGCGCAACGATGGGGTGCACAAAACGGGTGTCGTTCTGCAGAGATTCGGGTGCCCAGGCCCTCAACAACTGGCACGGCACCTTGAGGATGAGCTGGCGCGCGCCCTGCTGCCAGCGCATGTGCAGGTCGCGGCGCGGCGCGATGAGCGCAGCGGCCCCCGCAGGCAGGCGGATCGGTACCCCATCCGACACCATCTCGGCCACGCCCGACAGCGACAGATGCACCAGGACAAAATCATCGAAAGGGCGCGGGCGGATTTCCACCTCTGCACCGTATTGCAGCATGAACATCTGCAACTGGCGGATGCGCACCTTGGACAACGCAGTGTCCACCGCACCACTGCACCATTTCAGGCCGTGGTCCGAAAACTCGCGGGCCACCAGATCATGGGAATCCACCCGCGCGTCCGAGGTGAACACCGGCCGCCGCTGCAGGGCGGACAGGTCCAGAGACAAGGCAGACGGGGACGCCATCGGATAAGACCTCTTCGTGGGAATAGGCGCAGCACATTCGACGATGCGCTGCTTGATATGCGTCAAAACAGCAATTTCCATACCCAAGGGGTCTTATCCGTCCTTTGTCCGTTGCAGGCCCTTTGCCTGGAGGGGCACATCCCATCGCGCTCCCTGGCTTTCGCTGCCTGCGCAGCCCTCACTACCTTGAGCCACCTAGGCGACAGGCCCCGCCCCACGGCTGGCTGGCACCCGACGTAACATTGCCGCCACACCGGATGCGTGCTTTGCAGCCACCTGCGCAGCCCCACCCCACACTGACCGCTCTGCCCTTCTCTCCATGTACCAAGCCCTCAAGCCCTCCCGCAGCAGCACGCTGCCATTGCGCCACCTCGATTACCACGTCCGCCACTGGGGCCCTGAGCAGAGCGATCTGCCCACGCTGGTGCTGGTGCACGGCTGGATGGACGTGAGCGCCTCCTACCAGTTCACGGTGGACGCGCTGCAGCAAGAGCGGCGCATCATCGCGCCCGACTGGCGCGGCTTCGGGCTCACGTCCAGCGCGCAGGCCGACCATTACTTTTTTGCCGACTACCTGGCCGACCTGGACCTGCTGCTGGACCACTACGCACCCGGCGAGGCCATCGACCTCGTTGGCCACAGCATGGGCGGCAACGTGGCCATGATGTACGCCGGTGTGCGGCCCGAACGCGTGCGCAAGCTGGTCAACCTCGAAGGCTTCGGCTTGCCCGCCACGCGGCCCGCGCAGGCGCCCACGCGCTATGCGCAATGGATCGACGAAATCAAGCAGCTGCACCAGGGCAACAAGGACCTCAAGACCTACGACAGCGCCGATGGCGTGGCGCGCCGCCTCATGAAGACCAACCCGCGACTGTCGGAAGACAAGGCGCAATGGCTGGCCCAGCACTGGGCTCGACCCAACGCGCAGGGCCTGTGGGAGATCCTGGGCGACCCTGCGCACAAGATCACCAGCGCCCAGCTGTATCGCGTGGACGAAGCCCTGGCCATCTACGAGCGCATTACCGCCCCCGTGCTGGCCATAGAGGCCAGCGGCGACAGCCTGGGCCAGTGGTGGAACGGCCGGTACACGCTGGACGAATACCACCAGCGCCTGACCCATGTGCGCAACTGCCGCACCGCTGTCGTCGCAGACGCGGGCCACATGCTGCACCACGACCAGCCCGAGCAGGTGGCGCAGCTCATGGAGCAGTTCCTGAACGAAGCGTAGCCCGAATTTGAGCCCAATTGGCCGCTAGCGCTTACCCAACAAGCGCCAGCAGCTATCATTTTTGAAATTTTGTCCCCACAGATTCTCCGTTTGGCAAGCCCTCTGTCAGTCCAGTTGCCCAGCCAGGGGGCATTGAGGGGGCCGTGGCCCATCCCATGAGAAAATCGCGGGTTATTCCACCGAACACTCAGGACAAGAATCATGGACGCAGAACGTATCAACCTTATCGGCACCACCCTCAGCGACCTGGCTCTGCGCACGCAAGAGTTACGGAGGTATCTTTGACTTCGATGCCAAATTTGAACGCCTGCGCACGGTAAACGCATCGCTAGAAGACCCTGCGGTCTGGAACGACCCCAAGAAGGCCCAGGAGCTGGGCAAAGAACAAAAGTCTCTCTCCAGTGTGGTCGTCACGCTCGACAAGCTCACGCGCGAGCTGGCCGACAACGCCGAGCTGTATGAGATGAGCAAGGAGGAAGGCGACGAGCCGGGCCTCATGACCATCGAGGCCGAAACCGCCAAGCTGCGCCCGCTGATCGAAGAGCTGGAGTTCCGCCGCATGTTCAGCAACGAGGCCGACCCGCTCAACTGCTTTGTGGACATCCAGGCCGGCGCCGGCGGCACCGAGGCCTGCGACTGGGCGAGCATGCTGCTGCGCCAGTACCTCAAGTACGCCGAACGCAAGGGCTTCAAGACCACGGTCGAGGAAGAAACCCCGGGCGACGTGGCCGGCATCAAGAGCGCCACGATCAAAGTTGAGGGCGAATACGCCTATGGCCTGCTGCGCACCGAAACCGGCGTGCACCGCCTGGTGCGCAAGAGCCCCTTCGACTCGTCGGGCGGCCGCCACACCAGCTTTGCCAGTTTGTTCGTCTACCCCGAGATTGATGACTCGATCCAGATCGACATCAACCCGGCCGATGTGCGCACCGACACCTACCGCGCATCCGGCGCGGGCGGCCAGCACATCAACAAGACCGACTCGGCCGTGCGCCTGACGCACATTCCCACGGGGATCGTGGTGCAGTGCCAGGACGGCCGCAGCCAGCACGGCAACCGCGACATCGCCTGGCAACGCCTGCGTTCGCGCCTGTACGACCACGAGATGCGCAAGCGCCAGGAAGAGCAGCAAAAGCTGGAAGACACCAAGACCGATGTGGGCTGGGGCCACCAGATCCGCTCGTACGTGCTGGACAACAGCCGCATCAAGGACCTGCGCACCAACGTCGAAATCTCGGCCACGCAGAAGGTGCTCGATGGCGACCTGGACGCCTTCATCGAAGCTTCGTTGAAGCAAGGCGTCTAAGCGATGCGGATGCGCACCGACGCCATCATCTTCGACATGGACGGCACCATGATCGACTCCATGCCCTGGCACGCCCAGGCGTGGGTCGAGTTTGCACGCCGCCGTGGCATGGACATTGACGTGCCCGATCTCATGGCACGCACCACGGGCCGCAACGGCACCGAGTGCATCGTGGAGCTGCTGGGGCGCCCCGTGTCGCAAGACGAGGCCGACGCGCTCACGCACGAAAAGGAAACCATCTACCGCGAACTGTTCGCCCCCCGCTTTTCTGAAGTGGCGGGTTTTCGCCAGTTCGCAACCCAGGTGCGCGCGCGCGGGCTCAAGGTGGCCGTGGGTACTGCGGGCGACATCGGCAATGTGGAATTCGCTCTGGGCCACCTGGACCTGGAACCGGCCCCACAGGCCATCGTGCGCGGCGACGAGGGCCTGCCTGGCAAGCCCCAGCCCGCCATCTTTCTGGAGGCGGCACGCCGCATTGCGGCAGCCCCCGAGCACTGCATCGTTTTTGAAGACGCGCCTTTTGGCATTGAGGCCGCACGCCGCGCCGGCATGCGCGCCGTGGCCATCTGCAGCACCCACACGCCCGAACAACTGGCCGGGCCCCATGTGCTGGCTGCCGTGCGCGACTACACCGAACTCATGAACACCGACTTTCTGGAGAGCATCCATGTTGCAACTGCATAGCGCAGACGGAAGCGGAGACGGCGCAGGCCCGGCCGCCGCCATCCGCCGCGAGGACTACAAGGCCCCCGCCTACTGGATCGACAGCGTCGAGCTGACCTTCGACCTGGACCCCAACAAGACCCGCGTGCTCAACCGCATGACGCTGCGCCGCAACCCCGACGTGGCGGCGCAGCCGCTCAAGCTCGATGGCGATGACCTGAACCTGGCACGTGTGCTGGTCAACGGCCAGGGCACCTCGTTCAAGATGGAAGGCGCGCGCCTGGTGCTGGAGAACCTGCCTGAAGGCTCCGAGCCCTTTGCGCTCGAAATCTTCACCACCTGCTGCCCCGCCAAGAACACGCAGCTCATGGGCCTGTACGTGAGCCAGGGCACCTTCTTCACGCAGTGCGAGGCCGAGGGCTTTCGCCGCATCACCTACTTCCTGGACCGCCCGGACGTGATGGCCAGCTACACCGTCACGCTGCGCGCCGACAAGGCCCAGTACCCGGTGCTGCTGAGCAACGGCAACCTGGTGGACAGCGGCGACCTGGAAGACGGCCGACACTTTGCCCAGTGGGTGGACCCGCACAAGAAGCCCTGCTACCTGTTCGCCCTGGTGGCGGGCAAGCTGGTGGCGCGCGAGCAGAAGATCAAGAGCCGCTCGGGCGCCGACCACCTGCTGCAGGTCTACGTGCGCCCCGGCGATCTGGGCAAGACCGAACACGCCATGAACTCGCTGATGTACAGCGTGGCCTGGGACGAAGCCCGCTTCGGCCTGCCGCTGGACCTGGAACGCTTCATGATCGTTGCCACCAGCGACTTCAACATGGGCGCGATGGAGAACAAGGGCCTGAACATCTTCAACACGAAGTACGTTCTGGCGAGCGAATCAACTGCCACCGACACCGACTTCGCCAACATCGAAAGCGTGGTGGGCCACGAGTACTTCCACAACTGGACGGGCAACCGCGTCACCTGCCGCGACTGGTTCCAGCTGAGCCTGAAGGAAGGCCTCACGGTCTTCCGCGACCAGGAGTTCAGCATGGACCTGGCGGGCAGCCCCTCTGCCCGTGCCGTCAAGCGCATCGAAGACGTGCGCGTGCTGCGCACCGCCCAGTTCCCCGAAGACGCGGGCCCCATGGCCCACCCGGTGCGGCCCGACAGCTACGTCGAGATCAACAACTTCTACACCGTCACCATCTACGAAAAGGGTGCGGAAGTGGTGCGCATGCAGCACAACCTGGTAGGCCGCGAAGGCTTTGCCAAGGGTTTGAAGCTGTACTTCGAGCGCCACGACGGCCAGGCCGTGACCTGCGACGATTTTGTGCAGGCCATCGCCGATGCCAACCCAGGCAGCCCGCTCACGCAGCATCTGGCCCAGTTCAAGCGCTGGTACAGCCAGGCCGGCACGCCCCGCGTGCGCGCCACGGGCCGCTACGACGCGGCCACGCGCTGCTATGCGCTCACACTGTCGCAAAGCTGTGTCCCTACGCCCGGCCAAAGCGAGAAGCAGCCTTTCGTCATCCCGGTCGAGCTGGGCCTGATCGATGCCACCACCGGTGCCGCCCTGCCCTTGCACCTCGCGGGTGACGGCGCTGCAGAAGGCGCAGCCCCCACCACCTCGCGCGTGGTGGTGCTCACCGAGGCATCGCAGACCCTAACCTTCACCAACCTGGACGCCGAGCCGGTGCCGTCGCTGCTGCGCGGTTTCAGCGCCCCGGTGGTGCTGGACATCGACTACACCGATGCGCGGTTGCTCACTCTGCTGGCGCACGACGCCGACGCCTTCAACCGCTGGGAAGCAGGGCAACGCCTTGCGCTTCGCACCGCTATCAATGCAATAGCTGATAGCGCAATGGGAACAAGCGCTAGCGGCCAATTTGACCATCAAATTCTTGCTGCGGAATTTGTGGATGCCATGCGCAGCGTGCTGCGCAACCCAGCGCTCGACGCGGCTTTCAAGGAGCTGGTGCTCACGCTGCCATCCGAAACCTACATTGCAGAGCAGCTGGCGGTGGTGGATCCACAGCGCATCCATGCCGTGCGTGACGCCATGCGCGAGCAGTTGGCCCTGTCGCTGCAGGCCGACTGGGAAGCGGCCTGGGAGCAGAACCAGGACACCGGTGGCTACAGCCCCGATCCTGTGTCCTCGGGCCGCCGCGCACTCAGCGGGCTGGCGCTGCACATGCTGTGCATCGCCGCGCAGAAGACGGGCGACGTGGTCTGGCCCGGCAAGGCGTACCAACGCTTCAAGGTGGCCACCAACATGACGGACCGCTTCAACGCCCTGACTGCCCTGGTGGCCAGCGGCAGCGAACTGGCCACACCCGCCCTCGCCCGCTTCCATACGCTGTTCAAGGACGAGCCCCTGGTCATCGACAAGTGGTTTGCGCTGCAGGCCGGTGCGCCCGACCGTGGCGGCAACGTGCTGCCCGCAGTGCGCCAGCTCATGGCGCATCCAGACTTCAGCCTGAAGAACCCCAACCGCGCACGCAGCGTGATCTTCAGCTACTGCAGTGCAAACCCCGGCGCCTTCCACCGGTCGGATGCCGCAGGCTACGTGTTCTGGAGCGACCGTGTGATCGAGCTGGACGCCATCAACCCGCAGGTCGCTGCCCGCCTCGCGCGCGCGCTCGACCGCTGGAAGAAGCTGGCAGACCCCTGGCGCAGCGCCGCCCGCGAAGCCATTGCCCGCGTAGCCGCCAAGCCGGATCTGTCCAACGACGTGCGCGAGGTGGTGACCCGCGCACTCGCCGAATAAACCACGACCGAGAAGAGACTGACATGGCAAAAAGCATCAGCCTGACCCGCTACCTTGTTGAACAGCAACGGGTGGACGGACTCATCCCCTCGCAACTGCGCCTGCTCCTGGAAGTGGTGGCACGCGCCTGTAAGAGCATCAGCCACGCCGTGAACAAAGGCGCGCTGGGCGGCGTGCTGGGCACGGCCAGCAGCGAAAACGTGCAGGGCGAGATCCAGAAAAAGCTCGACATCATCGCCAACGAGGTGCTGATCGAAGCCAACGAATGGGGCGGCCACCTGGCGGCCATGGCGTCCGAGGAAATGGACGGAATCTACCTGGTGCCCAACCGCTACCCGCAAGGCGAATACCTGTTGCTGTTCGATCCCCTGGACGGCTCCAGCAACATCGACGTGAACGTGAGCATCGGCACCATCTTCAGCGTACTGAAAAAGCCCGATGGTGACCGCGGCGTGGAGGAAGGCGACTTCCTGCAGCCCGGCACCCGGCAAGTGGCCGCAGGCTACTGCATCTACGGCCCGCAGACCACGCTGGTGCTCACCGTGGGCGATGGCGTAGCCATGTTCACACTCGACCGCGAACAGGGCTCCTTCGTGCTGACCGAAGAAAACGTGCGCATTCCCGAGGACACCAAGGAATTTGCGATCAACATGAGCAACATGCGCCACTGGGACGAGCCCGTGAAGCGCTACATCGACGAATGCCTGCAGGGCAAGGACGGCCCGCGCGGCAAGGACTTCAACATGCGCTGGATTGCCAGCATGGTGGCCGATGTGCACCGCATCCTGACCCGTGGCGGCGTCTTCATGTATCCCTGGGACAAGCGCGAGCCCAACAAGCCCGGCAAGCTGCGCCTGATGTATGAAGCCAACCCCATGGGCTGGCTCGTCGAGCAAGCTGGCGGCGCCGCTACCAACGGCAAGCAACGAATCCTCGACATCCAGCCCACCCAGCTCCATGAGCGCGTCAGCGTGATCCTCGGCTCAAAAAATGAGGTCGAGCGCGTGACCAGCTACCATTCCACGCTATAATTCGAGGCTAAGCCGGTGTAGCTCAGTCGGTAGAGCAGCTCATTCGTAATGAGAAGGTCGGGTGTTCGATTCATCTCTCCGGCACCAAACGAAAGCCCCTGATTCGCAAGAGTCAGGGGCTTTTTGCCTGCGCTTGCTGCGCAAATCCTTGTCGCACTACATCGTGGCGTAAACGTTGTGACACCGGTCAGCAACGCCACCGACAAGACCAGGCAGGGCTCGCAATCATCCTGCGCCCAGCCAAGGTCAGGGCTTGGGATCCCTCTGCCCCTGTTGCGCGAATGCGAGGTCCGGCAGCGACAACGTGGCCTCAGCCACCTCCAGCAGGCGGCGGTTCTGGTCCATCGAGGTTTTTTGCAACACCCTGAAGGCGACCTCCTCGTTCATGCCAAGTCGGGCCATCAACACTCCTTTTGCGCGCTCTATGACCTTGCGCTCGTTGAGCGTGCGGCGCGCAGCATCCAGCTCCGCTTCCATGCTGGCCATACGGGCCGTCTGGGTCTGCAGCAGCTCCATGAGAGATGCGGGTTCCCCCGCTTGGGCGCCACCCGGAGGTGCTGGCACTACAGTGGGCGCCAGTGCCATGTCAAAAAACCGATCCACGGCATGCGTACGCTGCGGCGGGTTGTCGCGCAGTCCGCGCAGCAGGCCTTTGGAGTCCTGAAGGTCTTGCTGAGCTTCGAGGATGCGCGCCTCGCAGTCCGCCCGCAAGCGTTTGACCAAATCGACCTGGAGGTGCCACAGCGCATTGATGCGCTCGGAACAAACATCGAACCAGATGTCACTGAGATCGCCGTCCAGCGCAGCGTCTGGCCGAGCCACACACAGCGTTCGGCGCAAGCGCTCCAACTTGGCCACACCGGGAGATAGCTGTTGTTGCTCCCATCGCACGCGCAGTTCTGGCTCGGCGAACTCGGCGAAGACACGCAGGCTACGCTCCTGCGCATCGATGAGGTGAATCACACGCTGCTGGTGCGCTTCGTTGCTGCGGCCGGAGGCATACAGCAAGGCTCCCAAAGCCCGCTCCTGGCCCGCCTCCTCCTCCGCTTGCACGAGGTGCAGCAACGCCACCAGCAGGCGAGACACGCTGGGCAAACCCGCCGCATCGGCTACATGGAAGACCAACTCGATCAGCCCTGCAATGAGGTGGCTGTATGCGGCGACAGAATCGTTGGCACTCATTGCCTGGCGTTCGATCTGGGTGCGCAGCGCTGGCAACGACTCCATCCCGAGCAGCGCCCATGCCATCAGCGACAGCGCCTTGGCAGTGGCGCCCTGTGCAGGCTCGATGTGCTGAGCAAACACTTCACGCAGCCGGGCCTCCAAGGGGCCCACCTCTTCGACCACCCGCAGGCGCATGTCGGCAAAACGCTTTGCCTTGGAGGCCAGGAAGGCCCCTGACGCGCCCCGCTCGCGCTGCAGGCCCTGGATCAGTTGCCCGATCACATCCACCAGTTCAGCCCGACTGGCCAGATGGCGCACAGCATCAATCTCCAGTTGCTTGGAACGCAGGACAAGGTTCGATACGGACAAGGGCGCCGCGAGGTCGGGCATGCAGGTTTCCTGGGTTGTTTAGGGCGCAGCCGGAGTGCCGCGACGTGGATGCGATTGTGTCAGGCTGCCGGCGCGCCAGCCACGCTGACACGACCACGTACGGCACGCACGCTGTAGGTGCGAACCGAATGCTCCGGCATTTCCAGGCATTCGCCCGTCTGCAGGTCAAAGTGGTTCTTGTACAGCGGTGAAGCCACCACCACGCGGCCGCTCAGGCTGCCGATCAGCCCGCGCGACAGCACACTGGCGCCTGACTTGGGATCCACATTGTCAATGGCGAAGAACTGGTCGCTGCCAGTGCGGAAAACCGCCACGTGGAGATCGGCGACCAGGGCGCAGACGCCGGTGTTGGGGAGGATGTCATCCACCGCACAGATGTCGGTCCAGTCGAGGGAATCGGTGCTGTTCATGGGGAGTGCACTCATGGTCTATTCCTTTCAGGCCGCCTGGCGGATGGGGATCACTCTGGCCGACACAGGGCCACGCTCATCGGCGCGCGCCGGGCGGATCTGGCCGCGCTCTTCGACGAAGAGCACGTTCTCATCGGCCTGGTCGCTGTTCACGAACGAGCGGAAGCGCTTGCGCGTCTCGGGGTCGGTCACGGCCGCCTTCCACTCGCACTGGTAGGTGTTCACCACGTTTTGCATCTGCGATTCAAGCTCGGCGCACAGGCCCAGGCTGTCTTTTTGCAGCACGTCCTTGAGATAGTCGAGGCCCCCTTCGAGGTTTTCGCGCCAGGTGCTTGTGCGCTGCAACCGGTCTGCCGTGCGCACGTAGAACATCAGCACGCGGTCGATCATGCGCACCAGTTCTTCCTTCGTCAGGTCGGAGGCAAACAGCTCGGCGTGGCGTGGCTTCATGCCACCGTTGCCGCAGATGTAGAGATTCCAGCCCTTTTCAGTGGCAATGACGCCAATGTCCTTGCCCTGCGCCTCGGCGCATTCGCGCGTGCAGCCCGACACGCCGAACTTGATCTTGTGCGGGGCACGCAGGCCCTTGTAACGGTTCTCCAGCTCCACGGCCAAGCCCACGCTGTCCTGCACTCCGTAGCGGCACCACGTGGAGCCCACACAGCTCTTCACGGTGCGCAGCGACTTGCCGTAGGCGTGGCCGGATTCAAAACCGGCGGCGATCAGCTCTTCCCAAATCAACGGCAACTGCTCCACCCGCGCACCAAACATGTCCACGCGCGCACCGCCCGTGACCTTGGTGTACAGCCCATATTTCTTAGCCACCTGGCCCACGGCGATCAGGCCGTCGGGTGTGACTTCGCCACCGGGCATGCGTGGCACCACCGAGTAGGTGCCGTCCTTCTGGATGTTGCCCAGGAAGTAGTCGTTGCTGTCCTGCAGGCCGGCCAGCTCCTTCTTGAGCACAAATTCGTTCCAGCACGAGGCGAACACACTGGCCGCCACGGGCTTGCAGATATCGCAGCCCATGCCTTTGCCATGCTTTGCCAGCAGGTCCTCGAAGCTCTTGATCTGGCCCACACGCACCAGGTGGTAGATCTCCTGGCGCGAGTAAGCGAAGTGCTCGCAGATGTGGTTGTTCACGGCCATGCCACGGCGCGCCATTTCCGCCTTCATGACCTGGGTGACCAGGGGCACGCAGCCGCCGCAGGTGGCACCCGCCTTGGTGCAGGCCTTCATCTCGGCAATGGTGCACGCCCCATTGCCCACGGCTTCGCAGATGCCACCCTTGGTGACGTTGTTGCACGAGCAGATCTGTGCCGTGTCGGGCAGGGCCTCCACGCCCAATCCGTGCTTGGCCTTGCCGTCGCTGGACGGAAAAATCAGGAACTCGGGGTCATCGGGCAGCGTGATGCCGTTCAGGGCCATCTGCAGCAACGTGCCGTATTCGGACGCATCGCCGATCAGCACGGCGCCCAGCAGCTGCTTGCCATCCTCGCTGATGACGATCTTTTTGTAGACCTGGCGACGCTCGTCCACGTACTGGCAGGTGCGGCTGTGCGGCGTTTTCCCATGCGCGTCGCCAATGCTGGCTACGTCCACGCCCATGAGCTTGAGCTTGGTGCTCATGTCCGCACCGACGAAAGCCGCGTCGGTCTCACCCGCGATGTGGCGGGCGGCCACACGCGCCATGTCGTAGCCGGGCGCGACCAAGCCGAAGGTCTGCTCGTTCCACGAGGCGCATTCGCCGATGGCGTAGACATCGTGGTCGCTGGTACGGCAGGCACTGTCAATGGCCACACCGCCGCGCGAGCCAATGGCCAGCAGGCTTTGGCGCGCCAGCTCGTCACGTGGGCGGATGCCAGCGGAGAACACGATCATGTCGGTCTCCAGCCAGGTGCCGTCAGCAAACACCATGCGGTGGCGTGCGCGGGCGCCATCGGTGATCTCCTGCGTATTGCGGCCGGTGTGCACCTGCACGCCCAGTTCTTCGATCTTGGCGCGCAGCACGCGGCCCCCGCCCTCATCCACCTGAACAGCCATGAGCCTGGGAGCGAACTCGACCACATGGGTTTCGAGGCCCATGTCGCGCAGCGCCTTCGCGCATTCCAGGCCCAGCAGCCCCCCGCCCACGACCACGCCGGTCTTCGATTTGGCACCCGAGGCCTGCATGGCCTCCAGGTCCTCGATGGTGCGGTAGACAAAGCAGTGATCGCGGTCGCGTCCGGACACCTGGGGCACGAAGGGATTGGAGCCGGTGGCCAACACCAGCTTATCGTAGGTGAGCACTTCGCCATCCGCCGTGGTCACGGTGCGGATGCGACGGTCCACCGATGCAGCGCGCGCGGCCAGGCGCAACGTGAAGCCGGTGCGCTCGAAGAAGCCGGGTTCGACCAGCGAAAGTTCATCGGCCGAGGTGCCACTGAAGAAGGCCGACAGATGCACCCGGTCGTAGGCAGGGCGCGGCTCCTCGCACAGCACGGTGACCTCGACACCAGTCATGCCGGTTTCGGCCAGACTTTCGAGGAACTTGTGGCCGACCATGCCGTGGCCAATGAGAACGATTTTCATGCTTGCTCATCCTGCAAGAACCCGGGGAACCGTTTCGAGGGGTGCAGGATGTGCCATGCCAGCGGCACAGCACACCCTCCGCGGAACCACGGGCGTGGGTTGGAACTACCAAGCGGGCGACTGCAAAAAAAGCCGCAACTCACTCGGGTGTTCCGCCATCATTAGCGGAGGGTATCGATCAGTCCGCAGGCAGCTTCACCAGCAGACACGGAAGGGGATCGCAATATTCATGCCGCACCATCCGAGGCCATGCCAAGCCCCTGTGGGCGGACCAGGTAGGGCTGACCGGATCGTTCTCTGGAGTACCGCCCGGTGGCGGAATGCATCAATGCAGTGCAGCACCTCACCAAATCAGGGCAATCACCCATACCGGTAGCGAGCTGCAAGGACTGGAGTCGCCAGGCTTTGGCAAAGGCTTGGGCGGTGGACACCTTGGAATCTTCCGATTCACCAAGGCATCTGCAGTGTCACCCTTGCAACCCACCTTGCCTTGCGGTCATCTTTTCATTTCCAAACAAAGCGAGCTCCGGCAGACTGGCACGGCAGGACGGAGGCGACTGACAACCACCGAGCATCACGTTCATGAAGCACCGACAGCCCCAGCCCCCATCAATACCCATGACCCCACCAGCATGAGCACCAGTATGAACACCGACCGGAGAGTCAACACCGACAGACGCAACGGGCAGGACCGCCGACAAACAGAAAAAGGCCCTCCCAGCAACTACGAACGCAGGCGTGCCGTGGAGGCACGGCAACCGGAATTGACGGAGCTGCATCTGGACGAAGAAGAACTCAAAGCGCTGGGATTTATAAAAACCACATCCATGCCACAAAGCCCGACTTGATATCTGCGGTGCCCCACAAGCGCCTGAAGCCGGTTGCCCAAACCCACAGGGATACACCGTTGCCCCGCTTCAGGTCCGCCACTCAGCAGCGTCCTGTTTCAATCTCCGTGGAGCGCAAGCAGACGGTGCGCCACCATGTCCAATGCAGGCCGGGTGTTGCCCTGCTTGTCCGTCCAGACTCTCGGTGTGATGCTGCCCGAAAGCGCGAGTGAATCCCCATCGCGCAGGTGATGAATGGCAGCGCAAACACCCACCTCAAACGCAATCACATTCACAAAAAGCAACTCGCCATCCGCCGTGTTTGCACGCACCTTGGCCACAGTGAAAGGCTTTCCAGCCTTGTCGGTACGCTGCTCGGAATCACCGTAAAGCCTTCCGGCCACGAGTCCATCGATCATGAAAGTCCTCCGCCCCGGCGGGCCATCACCTGTTTTCGATCAGCACACAGCGCGCTCCCTGGCGGCCAGCCCGCACAACAAGCCCTAAGAGTGCAGCGGTCAGGAGGCATGGCACAAATCATTCAGGGATACCTCTGAGCGCCCTCTCAAGCAAAAAAGCCCAGAACCTTTCGATTCTGGGCTTTTGCTATCAATGGTCGGCGTGGCGGGATTCGAACTCGCGACCCCTTGCACCCCATGCAAGTGCGCTACCAGGCTGCGCTACACGCCGACAAGACTTAGATTATATGCACAAAAAACCTCAGTTCAGAGAAAGCAGCGCACGAATCTCAAATAATTCTTTGCGCACCGCATTGGAGTCCAGGGTGAACCCCATCGCCTCGATGGAAAGGTCACGCGCGCTATCCACCAGCATGCTGGGCATCTGGGAATCCAGGCCATCACCATTCAATGCAGCGTCGGTTCCGGAATCATCGCGGGCCGGATGCGCAAGCTCCTGCAGACGATTGCGTGCACCACTGATCGTGAACCCCTGGTCGTACAGCAGATCGCGGATGCGGCGGATCATCAACACCTCATGGTGCTGGTAATAGCGCCGATTGCCGCGCCGCTTCATGGGACGCAACTGCGTGAACTCCTGCTCCCAATAGCGCAAAACATGGGGCTTGACGCCACACAACTCCGCTACCTCACCAATCGTGAAGTAGCGCTTGGCAGGGATGGAAGGAAGCGGGGTGCCCATGGGTTGTGGATTCAAACCGAACAGCCGACTAGCGTACTGCAGACGCGCACAGACCGCCAGCCATCGGCAACATTCTGGTCACAAAAAGCGCACAAATTCACGAGGCAGCGGCCGTCTGGATCTGCTCCTTGAGCTTGCTGCTGGCATGAAACGTCACGACCCGGCGTGCTTTGATCGGAATGGCCTCGCCCGTGCGCGGATTACGACCAGGTCGTGGAGCCTTGGTCCGAATCTGAAAGTTGCCGAAGCCCGACAACTTGACATCCTTGCCCTCCACAAGGCTCTGGGAGATCAGGTCAAAGAACGCATCGATCATGTCCTTGGACTCGCGCTTGTTCAGGCCGATTTGGTCGAACAGCAGATCGGCCAGCTGCGCCTTGGTCAGCGCTGGGGTCTCCAGGCTTTCGACGGCAAATTCGATCATGGCGTCACTCCCCTTTTGGGCAATATCGTTGTCATCAAACACGTAGTCGCGCACCGGTGCGCAGCACCAGCTGATCAGCGACGGCCTGTACGGCCGCCTCAATCTCAGCCTCGGTCAGGGTCGCCTCGTCACGAGCCAAGGTCAAGCGCACTGTGACGCTCTTCTCACCCTGCGCAAGGCCGCCGGCCGGTACTTCTTCGCCTTCGCGCAGAGGCTTGGGGCGGTACACGTCGTACAGCACCGCCGAGCGCAACATACCGCCGGGCACCGCCTGCTGCACTACCGAGATGATGTCGTCGTGCGTCACGCGTTCGGCCACAATCACGGCCCTGTCTCGTTCGACGGCCTGATGCTTGGCGACCGGTTTGAACTGTGGCACTACGCGTTGCAGTACAGCGTCCAGCTCCAGCTCGAACATCACAGGCGCCTGTGGCAAATCCCACGACTGGCGCCACTGAGGGTGCAACTCGCCCACAAAACCAATGGCACGCCCATTCACCAGCACGCGCGCACACCGGCCCGGGTGCATGGCAGGATGGATCGCAGGCTCAAACATGGCCTGCACAGGCGCCAGGAGCGCCTCCAGATCGCCCTTCACGTCAAAGAAGTCGATAGCCTGCTCTTTGCGGCCCCATTGCAAGGTGTCGTTCGGGCCATACGCCAGGCCTGACACTCGCATAGGCTGATGAAAGCCTTCCACGGTGGTGTCCGTGTTGCGCACACTCGCGTCGCGCAGGAACACGCGGCCCAATTCGAACATCCGCACACGCTGTGCTTTGCGGTCCAGGTTGAACTTCAAAACTTGTAGCAGAGAACCCAGCAAGGTAGAGCGCATCACGCTCATCTGGCTTGCAATGGGGTTCAGCAGCTTGATGGGTTGTGTGTTGGCGGCCAGTTCGTGCTCCCAACGCTCTTCCACAAAACTGAAGTTGATCGTCTCCTGGTACCCCAGGCCTGCCAATGAACGGCGCACCGCAAACGGGCTGCGCGTGGCCTCGGCCGGCAACTTGGGCGTAATGGGCGCCAGCGGTGGGGTGGTGGGGAGGTTGTTGTAACCCACCATGCGCGCAACTTCTTCGATCAGGTCTTCCTCGATCGTGATGTCGAACCGGAACGACGGTGGCGTGACGGTGAGCGTACCCTCGCCCTGCACCACGGGCAGCCCCAGACGCTGCAATGCATCAGCGCATTGCGCCTGGGTGAGGGGCATACCGATGACCTTGGCCGCACGTGCGACACGCAGTGCGACCGGCCGGGGTACCGGCAGATTCACCGCCTGATCATCCATGGGGCCACATACCGTGTCAGGCGTACCGCAGATATCAATCACAAGCTGTGTGATGCGCTCAATGTGCTCCACCGTCAGGCTCGGGTCCACACCCCGCTCAAAGCGATGGCCTGCGTCGGTCGAGAAGTTGAAGCGGCGCGAGCGCCCTGCCACCGCCTTGGGCCACCAGAAGGCGGCCTCAATGTAAATGTGCTGGGTATCGTCGGAAACTGCCGTGGCGTCGCCGCCCATGATGCCGGCCAGCGACTCGACTTGGCTGTCGTCGGCGATCACACCCACCTTGTCGTCCACGGTGATGGTGTTGCCGTTGAGCAGCTTGAGCTGTTCACCGGGCTTGCCCCAGCGCACATCCAGGCCGCCGTGGATCTTGTCCAGATCAAAAATGTGAGACGGGCGCCCCAGCTCAAACATCACGTAGTTGGAGATATCCACCAACGGCGACACACCACGCTGGCCGCAACGGGCCAGGCGATCCAGCATCCATTGGGGCGTGGCAGCCCGCGTGTTCACGTTGCGCACGATGCGGCCGGAGAAGCGGCCGCACAGGTCAGGAGCGCTCACCTTGACCGGCAACCGGTCGGCAAGCTTGGTAACAACGGCGGGGAACGAGGGTTGCTGCAGCGGCACCCCGGTCAGTGCGGACACTTCGCGCGCAATCCCATAGACGCTAAGGCAATGCGCCAGGTTGGGCGTGAGCTTGAGGGTGAACAGCGTGTCATCCAAGTTCAAGTGTTCACGGATGTCCTGGCCCACCGGCGCAGAAGCATCGAGTTCGAGCAAACCGCCATGGTCCTCGGACAGCTTGAGTTCGCGCGCCGAGCACAACATGCCCTGGCTTTCCACACCGCGCAGCTTGCCCACCTTGATGAGGAACGGCTTGCCGTCGTCACCCGGCGGCAGTTCGGCCCCCACCAGCGCACAAGGCACCTTGATGCCCACACGGGCGTTGGGAGCACCACACACGATATTCAGCAAGGCCCCCTGCCCCACGTCCACTTGGCACACGCGCAAGCGGTCGGCGTCCGGGTGCTGAACGGCTTCCTTGATTTCGCCGACCACAATTTTCGTGAAAGGCGGCGCCACGGGCCGCAATTCTTCAACTTCCAGACCCGCCATGGTCAGCGTGTCGGCCAGTTCTTGGGTGGTCAGCGGTGGGTTGCAAAATTCGCGCAACCAGGACTCAGGGAATTGCATAGTGAAGAGATTCTTTGGCGTTTGCTCTGAAAAAAATAGCTGCTTGCGCTTGTCTGTTCTTTATTTCAATGTCAAAAGGCGATGAAACCCATTGAAATCAAGCGCTAGCAGCTCACTTTTTTGCTTTATTGGAACTGCGACAGGAAACGAATGTCGCCGTCGAAGAACAGGCGCAGGTCGTTCACGCCATAGCGCAACATGGTCAGGCGGTCCGGTCCCATGCCAAAGGCGAAGCCGATGTACTTTTCGGGGTCGAGGCCCATGTTGCGCACCACGTTGGGGTGCACCTGGCCCGAGCCTGCCACCTCCAGCCAACGGCCGGCCAATGGGCCCGTCTGGAACTGGATGTCGATCTCGGCGCTGGGCTCCGTGAAGGGGAAGAAGCTGGGACGGAAGCGCAGCACGAGGTCGTCACTCTCGAAGAACGTGCGGCAAAAATCCGTGAAGATGACCTTCAGATCCTTGAAACTCACGTTTTCGCCAACCCACAGGCCTTCGCACTGGTGGAACATGGGCGAGTGCGTGGCGTCACTGTCCACCCGGTAGGTGCGGCCCGGCGCAATGACGCGGATCTCGGGCATCGCTTGGCCGGCATCCAGCGCGGCACGGTGCTTTTTGACATGCTGCACCGCGTGGCGGATCTGCATGGGGCTGGTGTGCGTGCGCAGCAGGTTGGGGGCAGTGGCAGTGCCGCCCTCGACATAAAACGTGTCATGCATGGACCGCGCAGGGTGGTCTTCCGGCGTATTCAATGCGGTGAAGTTGAACCAGTCGGTTTCGATCTCGGGGCCTTCGGCGACGTCAAAACCCATGGAGCCAAAGATGCCCTGGATGCGTTCGAGCGTGAGGGACACCGGGTGAAGACCACCCTGCCCGCGCTGGCGGCCTGGCAGGCTCACATCCAATGCCTCGGCCTTGAGCTGAAGCTGCAATTCTGCGTCGGCCAGCGCCTGGCGCCGTGCGGTCAGTGCGGCTTCAATGGCTTGCTTGGCCACATTGATGGCTGCGCCACGGGATTTTTTTTCCTCGACGGACAGCTGCGCCATGCCCTTCATCAGCTCGGTCACGCGGCCCGACTTGCCCAGAAACTGCGCCTTGGCGTTTTCCAGATCAGCGGGGGTGGCGCTTTGGGCAAACAGTTGCGTCGCGCTCTCGACCAGGGAATCCAACTCGTTCATACGACTCTTTATCGCTCGTGAAAAATAAACAAGGGCTAGCGCCTTTTCAAGCTCTAGCCCTTGCTGTTATTGCGCAAGCAGCTATCAGAACGATAGCCGCTCATCGTGATCTCAAGCAGCCAGCTTGGCCTTGACTTGGTTCACGATGCTGCCAAAGGCAGCCTTGTCGTGCACGGCGAGGTCGGCCAGCATCTTGCGGTCGATCTCGATGGATGCCTTCTTCAGGCCGTTGGCGAACTGGCTGTAGGTCAGGCCCAGTTCACGGGCAGCGGCGTTGATACGGGCGATCCACAACTGGCGGAACACGCGCTTCTTGGTGCGGCGGTCACGGTAGGCATATTGCCCAGCCTTCATTACCGCCTGTTTGGCGATACGGTAGACATTACCGCGGCGACCACGGAAGCCCTTGGCAAGGGCGAGAACTTTCTTGTGACGGGCACGGGCCGTTACACCACGTTTGACGCGAGGCATGTATGTACTCCTTGTTCGTCGTTATTAAAGGCCAGCACTGGGCAGCATTTGTGCGATCGAGCCCATGTTGGTCTCATGCACAGCAACTGCACCACGCAGGTGGCGCTTGTTCTTGGTGGTCTTCTTGGTCAAGATGTGACGTTTGAAGGCTTGACCGCGCTTGACGGTGCCACCGGGACGAACGCGGAAACGTTTTTTCGCGCTGCTCTTGGTCTTCATTTTGGGCATGTGAATGCTCCTTTTGTTTGTGCTCGTGAGGCGTTTGCAAACCGATCTGCAAACTTGTTGGCCCCGAGCCACTTTTATCGAAGGGTTCGCACCCTTCGCTCAGCAGTGCCGAAACACTGCCTTTTTGAACCCTGCTCCGGTAAAGGAGCAGCATTCAAAATCTCATACCAACCCGCACAACTTCAGGCTGCGGTGCCCGTTGCCGGAGCAACCTCTGCTGCTGGCTTGGCGCCAGCAGGCTTTTTCTTGCCCGGGGCAATCATCATGATCATCTGGCGGCCTTCCAGCTTGGGAAACTGCTCGATGATGATGCTGTCTGCCAACTCGTCACGAATCCGGTTCAGCAAAGCCAAGCCCAGTTCCTGGTGCGTGATTTCGCGCCCCCGGAATCGCAGCGTGATCTTGCATTTGTCGCCATCCGCCAGAAAACGGCGGATGTTGCGCATCTTGATGTTGTAGTCGCCATCGTCCGTGCCCGGACGGAACTTGACTTCCTTGATCTCAATGACCGTTTGCTTGGCTTTGGCTTCCGCCGCACGCTTTTGCTCTTGGTACTTGAACTTGCCGTAGTCCATGAGGCGGCACACTGGAGGGTTCGCCGTAGCGGCGATTTCCACCAGATCCACATCCAACTCGCCCGCCATGCGCAGGGCTTCCATCAGACTGACAACCCCCAAAGGCTCGTTATCAGGACCCGAAAGACGGACCTCCGGAGCCATGATTTCACGGTTCAGGCGGTGCTTGCGCTCTTCACGGTGGCGACGATCACGAAATTCAGTAGCGATGGCTATCTTCCTTCAATCAAAATACTACAAACTTTGTAGCTACAACCGTACACATGGCAGGCGCCGAAGCATGTTTTCACTAAAAATCAGGCTTTGGTGGCAATGTCTTGGGCGATCAGCTCAGCGAACGCTTCAACAGACATCACGCCGAGGTCACGATTGCCCCGGCCGCGCACTGCGACGGCTCCTGCGGCCTTTTCCTTGTCGCCCGCGACAAGGATGTACGGCAGCTTTTGCAACGAATGCTCGCGTATTTTATACGTAATCTTTTCGTTGCGCAGATCGACCGCCACCCTAAGGTCTTGATTCGGAAGTGCTTTTTGCAGTTTTGCGGCAATTTCGCGACAGTAATCGGCCTGTGCGTCGGTGATGTTGAGCACCGCAACCTGCACCGGAGCGAGCCAGACCGGGAACGCCCCGGCATAGTGTTCGATCAGCATGCCAATGAACCGTTCCATGCTGCCCACGGTTGCACGGTGCAGCATCAGTGGGCGCTTGCGGCTGCCGTCTTCGGCCACGTATTCGGCGTCCAGACGCTCGGGAAGGTTGGGGTCGATCTGCATCGTGCCGCACTGCCATTGACGGCCCAGCGCGTCCTTGAGCGTGTACTCGATCTTCGGACCATAGAACGCACCTTCGCCTTCGGCAATCTCGAACTCGCAACCCGAATGGCGCAGGCCATCCATCAGCGCCTTCTCCGCGCGGTCCCACGACTCGTCCGTGCCAATGCGTGCCTCGGGCCGTGTGGCCACCTTGTAGATGATGTCGGTAAAGCCAAAGTCCTTGTAGACCTTCTGCACCAGCGCCGTGTAGTTGGCGCACTCTTCCAGCACCTGCTCTTCCGTACAGAAAATGTGCCCGTCATCCTGCGTGAAGCCGCGCACGCGCATGATGCCGTGCAGGCCGCCCGTAGGCTCATTGCGGTGGCAGGCACCGAACTCGCCGTAGCGCAATGGCAGGTCGCGGTAGCTCTTGATCCCCTGCTTGTAGATCAGGATGTGGCCGGGGCAGTTCATCGGCTTGAGCGCGTACTCGCGCTTTTCCGACTCGGTCGTGAACATGTTGTCGCGGTACTTGTCCCAGTGGCCCGTTTTCTCCCACAGGCTCTTGTCCAGGATCTGCGGACCCTTCACCTCCTGGTAGCCGTTATTGCGATAGACGCGGCGCATGTACTGTTCCACCTCCTGCCACAAAGCCCAGCCCTTGGGGTGCCAGAACACGGTGCCGGGCGAATGCTCATCCATGTGGAACAGGTCCAGTTCACGACCCAGCTTGCGGTGGTCGCGCTTTTCGGCCTCTTCCAGCATGGTGAGGTACTGCTGCAGTTCTTCTTTGGAAGTCCAGGCCGTGCCATAAATACGCTGCAGCATCTCGTTGCGGTGGTCGCCACGCCAGTAGGCGCCCGCTACCTTCATGAGCTTGAAGAACTTCAGCTTGCCCGTGCTGGGCACGTGGGGGCCACGGCATAGGTCTTCGAAATTGCCTTCGCGGTACAGGCTCACGTCTTCATTGCTGGGGATGCTCGCAATGATCTCAGCCTTGTAGTGCTCGCCCAGGCCCTTGAAATAGGCCACGGCCTCGTCGCGCGGCAGAACGCGGCGTACCACGGGCTCGTCCTTGGCGGCGAGTTCGGCCATGCGCTTTTCGATGGCCACCAGGTCCTCAGGCGTGAAGGGGCGCTTGTACGAGAAATCGTAGAAGAAACCGTTCTCGATCACCGGGCCGATGGTCACCTGGGCTTCCGGGAACAGCTCCTTGACGGCATAGGCCAGCAAGTGGGCTGTGGAGTGGCGAATGACCTCCAAGCCATCGGCATCCTTGGCCGTAATGATGGACAGCGGGCTGTCGGCCGTGATCTGGTAACTGGTGTCCACCACCTTGCCGTCAATCTTGCCGGCCAGAGCCGCCTTGGCCAGACCGGTGCCGATAGAGGCCGCCACTTCGGCCACCGTGACAGGACCCTGGAATTCGCGCTGCGAGCCATCAGGAAGCGTGATGTGAATCATGGGAGTAACTCTTTCTTTTCAATCAGTGCAATGGATGCGGGCACGCGCCAGGCCCAGAAACAAAAAAGCGCGGAACGGGTCCGCGCTTTCTGGATGAGGAGTGCAATCTCGTGCAGGCGCGAACAGCCAGCCTTAACGGCCAGTCAACATCTCCGATGTAGTTCGCGGTGTCATAACCAGATTGCCTTTCTCGCTCTTGTAAGTGGAATTTTTGGCATTTTACCCCCGCCCCGGGATCGATTGCCCAGACAACGCGCTTGCGCACATCATCAAAGACGTTTCGCTTACACAACTGGAGCACCCATGAACACGCCCGCCCCATGAGCAAAACTGTGCGATGATTTTTGGCGGTAGTCAATCTGGCAACTACAGTCGGTGCGTCGAAATGTGAGAAAGTCCTGCACTAGGGCGTCACCAAGCCAGGCGTCCCGGTAACACGGGCGTCAAGCAACAGCACCCCGCTAGCACCGATTGCGCAGCCACACCCCAAGGCAGCACTTCGGTACACCCCCCCACACTGGCTCGTAGCTGATCTTCGGCCAGGATCGGCTTTATGAGAATGTTTATGCACCCTGAGATTTCCGTTGTCATCCCTGTCTATTGTGAAGAAGCCGGCATCCGCTTCACCTTGCGGGAGGTCGAGAAATTTCTGGCTGTGTCAGCCTCCACCTGGGAAATCGTGGTGGTGGATGATGGGTCCAAAGACAACACATGGAATGAAATTACCGCCATCTCTCAAACCATGGCCCGGTTGCGGGGTCTGCGCCTGAGTCGCAATTTTGGCAAGGAAGCGGCGGTGTCGGCGGGCCTGGAGGCGGCACGAGGCAAGGCGGTGATCATCATGGACGGCGACATGCAGCACCCTCCTTCCCTGCTCCCGACCATGATCGAAACTTGGCGCACTGGCGAGTTCGACATCGTGGAAGCGGTCAAAACCAGCCGGGGCGACGAATCCAGCCTCTCTGCTGCACGGGCAAAACTGTTTTATCTCATTTTGCGGGCGTTCTCCGGCCACGACTTGAACGGCGCGTCCGACTACAAACTGCTTGATCAACGGGTCATCGAGGCGTATCGCACGATGAAAGAACGCAACGTCTTCTTTCGCGGCATGATCAGCTGGATGGGGTTCCGGTCTACGCAGATCCCTTTCGAGGTGGAGCCCCGCATCGCTGGAGATTCGGGATGGTCTGTCTTTGGCCTGATTCGCCTTGCGGCCGTTGCCGTCACAAGTTTCAGCACTTTTCCACTGCACCTGATCACAATCTTTGGTGTGCTCTTCTTCGCATTTTCCGTCATGCTGGGGATGCACACGGTGTACATGAAGTTATCGGGAGCGGCGATCAACGGCTTTACCACCGTCATCTTGCTGCTACTGATCATCGGCAGCTCGCTGATGATTGGCCTCGGAATCATCGGGGAGTATCTCGCGCGCATCTATGACGAGGTCAAACAACGACCCCGCTACATCGTCTCCCAGAAGCTGCCTCTGAACCAACCCGACAACCCCGCTAGCCCTTGATCCGGCAACGCAGGCCGCACGCCTGAGCGCTCCATGGCGCACTGACCCTTCTTTCTCCACCACGCGGGGGTCACGGCACCGCTATTTCACATTCACCACTGCCCTCATGCCCTCCTTTTCCAAACTGCTTCGCTATGGCGTTGTGGGTGTTATCGGTGCCGTGGTGCACATGTCCACCCTGTTCCTGCTGGTGGAGCTTGGCTTAACAGGGCCGGTCGTTGCCACCACCACAGGGTTTGTATTTGCACTGCTGATCTCCTACGGAATGAACAGGATCTGGACCTTTGGATACGTTGGCAGCTACTGGGCTTCGCTGATCAGGTACTGCATCGTGTCGCTGATCGGCCTGGGGCTGAACATCCTCATCATCAAGCTGTTCACGGATTTTCTGGGCCTGTGGTACGGCTGGGGGGCGTTTGTAGCTGTGGGCGCCGTGGCACTGAACAATTTCCTTCTCAACAACGCCTGGACCTTCACGCACAAGACCTCGGACATGCCCTAAACAAGCTCTGGCAACGGCCCATCACACCCCGCGCAACAGGGGTCTTGGGCTCTCTTGCCCTTCGAGGAACAGGGCGCAGCCCCCGGCAACAAGACGATCAAAAGGGTAGACATGCAGACAGCCGCTTTGATGACCCGCCAGCGAACATCAAGCTACTGGATAGCGCTGATCTTTGTCGCCATCCTGGGGGCCATACAGGTCTACTTCTTTGACATTACATTCCACGGCCCTGACCAGATCCGCGACGTGGAAATAGCACGCAGACTGATCCATCACCGGGAATGGCCGCTCAACGGTCCTCCGCTGTTCGGGGAACGTTTCAACCTGCCGCCAGGTTTTTACTACCTGCTCGCCCTGCCCCTTCTGGTCAGGGACACCGAGGCTGCGATCTTCATCACATTCGGCGCTCTGTTTGCGCTGTCGGTCTGGTATCTGCTCCGCGTCATCCACGCACAGTTGGGTTCCAGATGTGCACTTGCCTATGCAGTGCTGGCATTCCCCGTCTTTGCGTCTTTCTACACCCACAGCGCCTGGAATCCTGCTCTGGTGATGACATTGAGCAATGTGGTCCTGGGGTTGTTCATCAGCCTTGCGCAACAGCACCGTCACGATGGGCTGTTGCTTCCGCTTGCGGCATTCCTGCTTGTACAAATCCACCCCTCTGCAGCGCCATTGTTGCTGGGCCTGGGAATCTACGCACTGCTGAACTACCAGGTTCTCCTGAACCGTAGAACGCTGGCTTCCCTGCTCCTCATTGCAGGGCTGACAGCCGTGTGGGGAAGTCAATCAGGGGCCGTCTCGAAGCTGTTGTCGCCCGCGCCTGCGTCGGCCGCCACAGCCTCCGGCCATGGCTGGCTCAGCAATCTGTTGGACATGGACAAATGGCGTGACGTTTTCCTGATGCCCTACAGCGCCATTGAGAGCATCCAGCCGGCCATCAGTGGACTGGGCGCACTGACGGCCTTTCACCTGACTCTGATGCTGGGAGGGGTGTTGCTGGGCATCGTCTTTGCAGCAAAAGAGCGGGCCCTCCGCTGGATATTGCTCACCACGGTGCTGTGGTTCATCGTTTCCATGGCTTTTCTAAGCCAGGGCGCTTTTTGGCACCTGGACGTGGTGCACCCGTGGCTTGCAGTATTGGCGGCCTATGGTTTGGCGCGCGCCAGCGAAAAAGCGTCACTTTCGACCGGGCACTTCAATGCCCTAGCCACAACATCCTTGGTCCTCGTTGTCGTCGCCCATCTGAACCTTTACCTTCAGTTCGAGAAAAGGGGCAAATACGATCTCCTGCTCGCGTCGCTGTTTTTCCCCAAACTCGAACCCCTGGAATACAAGATTCCGGGGTACACATTCAAGTACCTGCATGCGATGCGCGACGGCCTGTCGAGCCGAGGGATTTGCCAGGACCAAGTCATCGGCCTGGACCCCATGGTGATGGGCAACGCCGTCAACCGGACGCTCGACGCGCCTTGCCCCTCTCCGGCTACGACGGAGCAGGTTTCGCAGACCCTTTATTTCATCGCCAACGATCAGGATGCACTCCGGTTCGACTTCACCAAAGGCTTGCAGGCCATGACCACAGTGGGCGCCAGCGCGATTTATGCAGTCCGCAACACTGGTGCGCTGGTCAATGGCAAGGCAGAAAACAATGTCCTGTCCAACAAAAAGATCGACTACATGACCTTCCTGCCAGCACGACTCGCAGAAGGCCTGACCCTCACCCTCCCGCCTGCGCCAGAAACCATCGTGCGTGTTGCCTTGCGGTGCGGCAGGGACTACCCCATCGAACAACAGGCCCATTGGAAGGTGCAGGGCGCCGAGTACAAAAAACCCCTGACCACCGCGCACGCCCGGTACCTTGGTTCCAACTACTACGATCTGGAGTGGACACTGACCATGCCCGCAAGCCAAGTCTACGGCGCCACCATTTCGTCGACGCTGGGCCCACTGGACTGCGACGTTTCGGCAATTACCCGTCCCATCACTGCGCACTGAGGGGGCGAACTCCCCGGAAAGACCACGCAAAGCCCATGTGCGCGTACCGCCCGGCCCCGATGCGTCCCACACCAAACGAAAGAGAGAGATGAAAAAAGCCACCCCGCAGGGTGGCTTCTTGTCTTGCCGTAACTCCATCCCCTGTGCGGGGGATTTCAGATCAGTGGAACTGCTCTTCTTCGGTCGAACCCGTCAGGGCCTTCACGGAGGACGAGCCGCCCTGGATCACCGTGGTCACGTCGTCGAAGTAGCCTGCGCCCACTTCCTGCTGGTGCGACACGAAGGTGTAGCCCTTTTCGCGTGCTGCGAATTCTGGCTCTTGCACCATCTCGGTGTAGTGCTTCATCCCTTCGCCCTGGGCGTATGCATGGGCGAACTGGAATGTGTTGAACCAGTTGATATGGATACCGGCCAGCGTGATGAACTGGTACTTGTAGCCCAGGGCCGACAGGTCTTCCTGGAACGAAGCGATCTGCTTGTCGTTGAGGTTCTTCTTCCAGTTGAACGAGGGCGAGCAGTTGTACGACAGCAGCTTGCCGGGGCAGGCGGCGTGCACAGCTTGCGCAAATTCACGGGCGAAGCCGATGTCTGGCACGCCGGTTTCGCACCACACCAGATCGGCGTAGGGGGCGTAGGCCACGCCACGGCTGATGGCTTGCTCCAGGCCGTTCTTGACGCGGTAGAAGCCTTCTTGCGTGCGCTCGCCAGTCAGGAAGGGCTTGTCGTTGGCGTCGTGGTCGGACGTGATCAGGTTGGCTGCTTCAGCGTCGGTACGGGCCAGAACGATGGTGGACACGCCCATCACGTCGGCCGCGAAACGTGCGGAGATCAGCTTTTCGCAGGCTTCTTGCGTAGGCACCAGCACCTTGCCACCCATGTGGCCGCACTTCTTCACGGCGGCCAGTTGGTCTTCAAAGTGAACACCAGCAGCGCCCGACTGGATCATGTTCTTCATCAGTTCGAACGCGTTCAGCACGCCTCCGAAACCGGCTTCAGCGTCAGCCACGATAGGCAGGAAGTAGTCGATGAATTCCTTGTCGCCGGGGTTGATGCCACGGCCCCACTGGATTTCGTCAGCGCGCTTGAAGGTGTTGTTGATGCGGCGAACCATGGTGGGCACCGAGTCGTAGGCATACAGCGACTGGTCGGGATACATGGTTTCGCTGGTGTTGCCGTCGGCGGCCACTTGCCAGCCCGACAGGTACACGGCTTCGAGGCCTGCCTTGGCTTGCTGCATGGCCTGGCCGGCGGAGATGGCGCCGAACGCGTTGACGTAGCCCTTCTTGGCGCCGCCGTTGATCTTGTCCCACAGCTTTTCAGCGCCGCGCTTGGCCAGCGTGTGCTCAATGGGCAACGAGCCGCGCAGACGCACCACGTCGGCAGCGGAGTAGCCGCGCTTCACGCCCTTCCAGCGGGGGTTGGTCGCCCAGTCTTTTTCCAGGGCGGCAATTTGCTGTTCGCGGCTCAGTTGTTCGTTGAGGGATTGGGGCATGAGATCACTCCAGAGGTTGGTTGAAAACGCCGGGCTGCTTGTGCCGCCCTTGGAGACAACTTTAAGTCTTCTATAAGACTTGCGCAAGCTCTTATGTCTTATAGAAGATATAAATTTTCTCTTTGAAAAACAACAACTTAACCACAGCATTTCTCAATACAGAAATTGATTTCTCATATCGAGAAAAAATGCGGCAATGCAACATCTATCGTATTCCACATTGAGGAATTAAAATTCCGCATTACAAAAAGAACAGGCCAGCATTCACAACGCGGCCAAGGGCGGCGCTTGCAGCCAGTCCCCCCCGGCAATCCGGGGTGCAGAGACTACATGCCGGGGATTGATCTCATAGACCAGGCAAGGCACGCCCTGCCCGCCCACATCAACCACGATCTCGCGCTTCACATACTCGTCACTGGGGGTCGCCCCCAGGTCCTCGATCTCGTCCAGTACGGCTTCCAGCGCTGGCTCAATGGCATACACCTCCCCGTGCACCACCCCCAGGGGCCCGCCCAACGCCATGCCGGGATAGGCCCCCAGGTGGTAGAGCACCCCAGGCACCTGGGCGGCCCCCATGAATCTTGGCGCCGGGCGAAGGCGGGTGATGTCATTGGATCCGCCGCGCCGCAAGGTGCCATAGACAAAGACATGGCGTGCAGGGCTGGCGGGCGGGGTTTCGTCGGGCATGATGCGCACCTCATTTTCGTTGAGCGATCACCAGTCTAGTGAATACCACTCCCAGCCGCCCCTTTGCCTACCTGTGCCTGGCCCTCAGCATGGCGCTGGTGGGCAGCTACGTGGCGCTGTCCAAACCGCTGGCCGCCGTGCTGCCGGTTTTTCTGCTCGCATGGATGCGTTTTGGCATTGGTGGCATAGCCATGCTGCATTGGCTCCGCAAACCTGTGGATGAGCCGCCCCTCGCCCCACAAACCCGGCGGCTGTTGTTTCTACAGTCGTTTCTGGGCAATTTCCTGTTCACCATCTGCATGATCTATGGCGTGAGCCTCACCGATGCGGTCACGGCCGGAGTGACCCTGGCCGCGATTCCCGCCGCGGTGGCGGTGATGGGCTGGCTCTTTTTGCGCGAACGCGTGGCGCCACGCACCTGGGCCGCCGTGATCTGTGCCGTGGCGGGTATTGCCTTGTTTTCGCTATCAAAACAAGAGCATTCAGCGCATATTGGACAAGCGCTAGGCACCCAAAATACTCAAAACCTTGCATGGTTGGGGCCCTTGCTGCTGCTGGGCGCGGTGGTGTGCGAAGCTGCTTACACGGTGATCGGCAAGAAGCTCACCAGCAGTCTGGGCCCCAAGCGCATCACCTCGCTCATCAACCTGTGGGGCTTTGTGCTGTCCACGCCGTTCGGGCTGTACGCCGCCTGGCATTTTGACTTTGCCGCCGTAGGCTGGGGCACCTGGACGCTGCTGGTGTTCTACGCGCTGGCCGCCTGCGTGTGGACGGTGTGGCTCTGGATGACCGGGCTCAAGGCCGTGCCGGCTGCTCAGGGCGGCGTCTTCTCGGTCATGTTGCCAGTGAGCGCGGCCCTGGTCGGCGTGCTGGTGCTGGGCGAATCACTGACCGTCTGGCAATGGGCGGCGTTTGCCATCGCGCTGGCCAGCATGCTGCTGGCCACCCTGCCCTCACGCACAGCGCTGCGTGTCGGCCGACGCGACAATCAAGCAGGGTGACGATAGCCCGACCGCGATCGCTACGCAGCCAAGGGCTCTGTGCTGACCACGATGCCATCCGCATCGGCATACAGCCAGTCGCCCGGCCGCACCCAGACCCCCTGGATCTGCACGGCCACATCGCGCTGCCCCTCGCCACGGCGCTCGGTGGGCAATGGCATCAACCCCAGCGCACGAAGGCCGACGGCTGCGGCGTTCAGTTCGGCCACGTCACGCACGCAGCCATCCACCACCAGGCCGGCCCAGCCATTGCGCGCAGCGGCAGCCGCCAGATTGCCACCCACCAGCGCGCGGCGCAGCGATCCACCCCCATCCACCACCAGCACGCGGCCCTCACCCGGTGACTCCACAGCAGCCTTGACCTGCGTGTTGTCCTCATGGCACTTGACGGTGCTTACGGGGCCCGCAAACGCGGCCACACCGCCAAAACTCTGGAAAACGGGGGGAAAAACGCGGAAAGACCCGCTCATATCACCCTTGTGCTCGTCGCAAAAATCACAGGTGCTGAAGGGGGTGGAGGAAGGTGCAGCAGTCATGTTTCGAAAGCCTTTCAGGCGGAATGAACAACAGGGAAAGCGGCTAGGAGGCTGCGCGGCAGAAGGAACATCGGCTGCAACGTGCGATAAACCGGTCTCGCGCGGTTCGCTTCGATGCCTTCTACCGCGAAGCCTCCTAGCGCCGGGCCACGCAGGTTGCCCCGCATTGTCATACAGCCCCAGGGGCAGGCCCTCAAACGCGGCCCGCGCAGGCCGCTTTGTCAAGGCAGGAGCGCAGCGTGGGCAACTTATTGGCCTGCACGCGGCACCACGGCTACAAATCGAGGCAAAAAAAGCCGTTTCTCCCTTGGAAACGCGTTTTTTTCCCAGTAGCATCAGCCTGCCAGTGGGAAAGCCTAGTTTTCGCTGGTGAAAATTTACTTCCAACAAGGAAAACCCAACATGGCAACTGCAAAAAAAGCTCCGGCAAAAACAGCCCCCGCAGCCAAGACGGCTGCTGCCCCCGCCAAGAAGCGCACCCCCAACGCTGCTTTCATGAAAGCGCTCACGCCCAGCCCCGCGCTGGCCGCCGTGGTGGGCTCGGCACCGCTGCCACGCACGGAGATCATCAGCAAGCTGTGGGTCTACATCAAGGCCAACAACCTGCAGGACGCCACCAACAAGCGCAATATCAACGCCGATGCCAAGCTCAAGGAGCTGTTCGGCAAGCCCCAGGTCTCTATGTTTGAGCTGGCTGGCCTGATTGGCAAGCACGTCAAATAATCCCCGCACCTGGTGCACCAAAGAAGCCGGCTCAGCCGGCTTTTTTTCGCCTGTACTCCGGCAGACTGTGGCGCATTAACATCAATGCAAATGAGAATGACCCGCATTTGATGTAACATAATGAAGCAAGTCGAAGCACAGCCATGTTGACCTAGCCACTGCCTCTCGCCTGCGCCTGGCGCCCCGCGCGCCATCAGCACATCCCCACCGACGGAGGCCATCTTGGCAAAACCACGCGCTCAGCGCCGCAGCTCCGTGCTGCGCCCACAACAATCTTCTCCTTCCTTCGTGTCCACCACACCGCGCGGCCTGTCGTCCGACAAGGCCCTGCTCCCGCTGGGCGCACTCATGTTGGCTGCCTCTGTGGGCGCCATGGCACAGACCACCCCCGAGAAAACGCTGGCCCCCGTGGTCGTCAAAGAACGTGCCGAAGCCCCCGAGGGCAAAGACAGCGTGCGCGCCACCGAGACCACCATCGGCAAGGGCAAGCAGCAGCTGCGTGACATTCCACAGTCCGTCACCGTGGTCACCGAACGCCTGATCGACGACCGCAACCTCGACACCGTCAAGGAAGCCCTGAAGAACACCGCTGGCATCACCTTCCTGGCGGCAGAAGGCGGCGAGGAAGACATCCGCCTGCGCGGCTTTGCGCTGCAAAGCACGGGTGACATGTTCATCGACGGCATGCGCGACCCCGCGTTTTATGACCGCGACACCTTCAACCTGGACCGCGTCGAACTGCTGCGTGGCTCGGCGTCGATGCTGTTCGGCCGGGGCTCCACCGGCGGCGCGGTCAACCAGGTGAGCAAGGCCCCGCGGCTTATCGATTCACACCAGGTCGACCTGACCCTAGGCAGCCACCAGTACCGCCGCATCACGGGCGACTTCAACATCCTCACCGGCGAAAACGCTGCCCTGCGCCTGAACGCGATGAGCACCACGGCCGACAACAACGGCTCGGGCAGCAGCATCGAGAAGAAGGGCATTGCCGGCACCTACGCCTTTGGCATCGGAACGCGCGACGAGTTCTCCGTGAGCCTGTACCACCTGGACAACAAGAACGGCATGAACTACGGCATGCCCTGGATCCGCCGCAGCGCAGGCGCGCCCGCCAGCGACACCACGCTGCTGCCCCTGGACCCCAAGGCCTACTACGGCGCCGCCAGCGACTACAACGCCGGCAGTGCAAGCTTTGCCACGCTGGGCCACATCCACCGCTTTGACGGCGATGCCGAGCTCAAGACGCAACTGCGCGTGGGCCGCTTCGAGCGTGACCAGCGCGCCGGCGCCATCCGCCTGGCAGCGGCCGCCCAGCAACCCGGCGGCGTGGCTGCCACGCTGGAGAACTTCGGCCCGGCCACGCGCCTAACGCGCGGCACGCACCTGAAGATCCAGGACATGGACACGGTGCACCTGCAAAGCGACTTCAGCAAGAAATTTGAAGCCCTGGGCTACAAGCACGAATTGCTGGCAGGTGCAGACTTTTCCCACGAAAAGAAGACCGTGTATGGCGCACGCACTGCAGCGCAAGGGGGCGTCAATATCACGAAACCGCCAACCACCGTGGGCACACCGAACGACGGCGTCGGCGTGGACGAATCCCTGCGCGTGCTGCGCGACACCAGCAACTTTGAAGCCAAGGGCTTTGGCATCTATGCCCAAGACCTGATCCAGATCGCTCCGCACTGGAAGCTGCTGGCCGGCCTGCGCTACGACAACATGGACGGCCGCTACAACACGTTCGGCATTCCTGCCGATGCGCCAGGCCCCGTCACCACCACCAGCTACCGCCAGAAGATTTCCGAGTGGAGCAAGCGTGCAGGCGTGCTGTACCAGCCCAACGACCTGCAGTCGTACCACTTCTCGTACGGCACGTCGTTCAACACCTCGGGCGACACGTATTCGTACAGCGCCGCCACGGTGAACACGCCCCCCGAATCGAGCCGCAACATCGAAATCGGCGCCAAGCTGGACTCGGCCGACAAGCGCTTCACCACACGACTGGCCGTGTTCCACTCCACCAAGTACCGTGAGCGCAACACCGACCCCGACCTGAACATCGCCGTACTGTCGGGCAAGCGCCACGCCGCGGGTGCCGAGATCGACATCACCGGCCGCTTGACGTCCAAGTGGGAGATCTATGGCTCGTACATGTGGATGCCCAGCGCAAAGATCGACATCGGTGCTGAAGGCGCCGAAGGCCAGGGCACACGCCCCTCGCTCACGCCCCGTCACAGCGGCACGGTGTGGACCACCTACCAGATCACACCCGAACTGCGCGTGGGTGGCGGCCTGAACTTCCGCAGCTCGCAAACCCCCAACCGCAACCCCGGCTGGGAAGTGCCCGGCTACGTGACCGCCGACCTGATGGCCGAATACGCCATCAACGAGCGCTACACGATCAAGGCCAATCTGAGCAACGTGACGAACAAGCTCTACGCCGACTCGATCTACAGCGGCCACTACATTCCGGGCGCGGGCCGCGTCTTCCAGGTCACGGCAAGCATGAAGTTCTGACAGGGCTCACGCAGACATAGATGGCAACCTGCAGTTCCAAGGGGCAGGCAGGTGGCAAACCTCTGTTTTGCGCGAGTTATCTCTGACCGGCGTCACAACGTTTCTTCAAGGTATTTGCCGCCCCCTTACCGGGGCGGCTTTTTTGCTTTACAACCCCCGCCATGCTCCTCACGCTCCCCGATCTTCTCTCGCCGCATGACCTGCAGACCGCCCGCCAGCTGCTGCGCAACGCCCCCTGGGCCGATGGCAAGGACAGTGCGGGCACGCAGGCGCGCCAGGCCAAGAACAATGAACAGTTGCCCCGCGACTGCGAGGCTGCGCAGCGCATTTCAGCCCTGGTGATGGCGTCGCTGGACCGCAGTGCGCTGTTCCTGACCGCCACCCTGCCCAAGCGCGTCTTCCCCCCGCGCATCAACCGCTACGGCGGTGGGGCCAACCACTACGGCGACCATGTGGACAGCGCCGTGCGCCAGATGGCGGACCGGCGCGAACGCCTGCGCACCGACATCTCGTGCACCGTGTTTCTGTCCGAGCCCGACGAATACGACGGCGGCGAGCTCTGCATCGACGACACCTTTGGTGAGCAACGCGTCAAGCTGCCCGCAGGCCACGCGGTGATCTACCCCGGCACCAGCGTGCATCAGGTGAGCCCCGTGACCCGTGGGCACCGTATGGCCTGTTTCTTCTGGGTAGAAAGCATGGTGCGCAGCGACGAACAGCGGCGTCTGCTCTACAACATGGACATGGCACTGCTGCGCCTGCGGCAAGAGCACGGCGAATCGCCGCAGACCGTGGCCCTGACGGGGACATACCACAACCTGCTGCGCATGTGGGCGGATACGTGAGCCAGCCTGCCTCCGATCCCCGCACCGTCCTGCCGCCTGGTATCGTGAACCTGGCGGACCACGAAACCCATGCCGCCACCCACCTGGAGCCTGGAGCCTGGGCCTATTTCAACGGGGCTGCGGCCGACGAGATCACGCTGGCTGCCAACCGCCATGCCTGGGACCGGATGGGTCTGCTGCCGCGCGTGCTGCGCCCGCTGGCGGGCGGGCACACGCGGGTGGAACTGCTCGGCCGCACGCTGGCCCACCCCATCCTGCTGGCCCCCGTGGCCTACCAGCGCATGGCCCACCCCGATGGCGAACTGGGCGCCGCCTATGCCGCAGCCGCCCTGGGCGCAGGCATGGTGCTGAGCACCCAGGCAAGCACCCGGCTGGAGGCCGTGGCCAATGCCATCCGGGACGACGTGGGGCGAGGGCCATTGTGGTTTCAGCTGTACCTGCAGCACGACCGAGACTTCACCCGCGAACTGGTCGAACGGGCCGAGCGCGCGGGCTACGAAGCCCTGGTACTGACGGTAGACGCCCCCTGCCATGGCGCACGCGACCGCGAGCGCCGTGCCGGGTTCCGCCTTCCGACCGGCATCACCGCCGTCAACCTGCTGGGCATGCTGCCGGCGCCGGAAGTCCCGCTCGCCCCCGGCCAAAGCGCACTGTTCGACGGCCTTCTGCACCACGCCCCCACCTGGGCCGATGTGCAGTGGCTGCAGTCCATCACCCGGCTGCCCGTGCTGCTGAAAGGCGTGCTGCACCCCGACGACGCCCGCGAGGCCACCAACCTGGGCGTGGCGGGGATCATCGTCTCCAACCATGGTGGGCGCACGCTGGACACCACGCCCGCCACCGCCACCCAGCTGCCGCACGTGGTCGAGGCAGTCCGCGCGGTGAGCCCAGCGATGCCTGTGCTGGTGGACGGAGGCATCCGGCGCGGCACCGACGTGCTCAAGGCCATGGCCTTGGGAGCCAGCGCCGTGCTGGTGGGGCGCCCCGCCGTCCACGGCCTGGCCAATGCCGGCGCAGCTGGCGTGGCCCACGTGCTGCGTCTGCTGCGCGATGAACTGGAGATCGCCATGGCGCTCACCGGCTGTGCCACCCTGGCCGACGCGTCCCCGGCGCTACTGGTGCCGCGTTGAGGACCTGCTCGCTCCGTGGGCCTTGTCCCCGTTGCGGGAAATGATTTATTGCAAATGCGATAGATTCGTATTTATAATAAGATCACCTTCAACAGCCAGCCACACTGCCTGCCGCCATGATCGTCTGTGTTTGCCGCCGGATTTCCGACCGTGAGATTGCCCGCCACGCACGTGCAGGCATGAGCTTTGACGAAATCCAGTTCGAACTGGGCGTGGCCACCCAATGCGGGTGCTGCGAAAGCTGCGCCCGGGATGTGGTGGCGCAGTGCAGTGCATCGAGTCCGGTGGCCGCCCTGCACAATGAGGCAGCGCCGAAAACGATCCAGCTTGCCAGCTCCATCCTGGAAAGCAAGTCATGGAACTCCTCTCTACACTCGCAGGCAGCCTGATCCTCGTCGCAGGCTCGGCCTGGTGGATCTTTCGCAAATAATCGAGGTCTTTTAGGGCGCTAGCGCTTGATTTACAAGCGCTAGCTGCTATCATTTTTATGTCTCACCCAGATCGATTTGCCACCCCCGGGGGCCTCAGCCGCAATACCGTGATCGTGGGCTCCGTCGTCGCACTGCATGTTGCGGGCCTCTGGGCCCTGCAATCGGGCCTGCTGCGCAAGGCCGCCGAAGTCATCGTGCCAGCAGAACTGCTGACCGAATTCATCGCGCCCCCCGCTCCGCCCAAGGTCACCCCCCCGCCGCCAGCGCCACCCCCACCGCCCAAGCCCGCCCCCAAGGTGGCTCCACGCCCTGCACCCATGCCCGTGGCCATTGCCGACCCCACCCCGGCTCCCAACGCCCCCACGGGCATCACCACACCCCAGCCACCTGCGCCGCCCATTGAGGCGCCCGTCGCCCCGCCTGCGCCTGCGCCAGCCCCCCCGGCTCCGCCCGCACCGCCCAAGATCGAGCTGCCGTCGAGCGACGCCGCTTACCTGAACAACCCCAAGCCCAGCTACCCCGCCATCAGCAAACGCATGGGCGAACAGGGCAAGGTGGTGCTGCGCGTACTGATCGGCATCGACGGCACCCCGCAGAAGGTGGAAATCAACAAGTCCAGCGGCTTCGACCGCCTGGACCGGCAGGCCCAGGAGGCCGTCATGCGCTGGCGCTTCGTGCCGGGCAAACGCAACGGCGTGCCCGAGACCATGTGGAACCTGGTCCCTGTCAATTTCGTTCTCGAATAACCGCATTCACCACCAATCATCGCTTTAGGGAGTTTTCTCATGGAATCGCAATTCGGCATCGCCAACGTCTGGATCCAGGGTGACTTTGTCACCCGCGCCGTCGCCATCCTGCTGCTGGCCATGTCGCTGGCCTCGTGGATCGTCATCCTCATCAAGGCGCTGGACATCATCAAGTTCAAGAAACACGCCCGCGCCGCCCAGGATTTCTGGCACAGCGAAGACTTTGCCGCCGGGCTGACCAAGCTGGGCGCCGACCCCACCAACCCCTTCCGCCACCTGGCGCTGGAAGGCCGCGAAGCCACCGCCCACCACCGCAACACCAAGGCCCACCTGCACGACAGCCTGGACGTGAGCGACTGGGTCACCCGCTGCCTGCGCAACTGCATTGACGAGTTCACTGCACGCCTGCAATCGGGCTTGGCCATCCTGGCCTCGGTGGGTTCCACCGCCCCGTTCATCGGCCTGTTCGGCACCGTCTGGGGCATCTACCACGCACTGCTGGCCATTGGCACCTCGGGCCAGTCCACCATCGACAAGGTGGCCGGCCCCATCGGCGAGGCGCTGATCATGACCGCCCTGGGCCTGGCCGTGGCCATCCCTGCCGTGCTGGGCTATAACGCGCTGGTGCGTGGCAACAAGTCCATCCTGGGCGGCCTCAACAGCTTTGCGCACGACCTGCATGCCTACTTTGTGACCGGCGCCCGCGTGAATGCGCCCGGCGAGCAAGGCAAGGTCCTGCCCATGAAGAAAGGTGGCTAAGCCATGGCCTTCGGAACCCAAGACGATGCCGATGACGTGATGAACGAGATCAACATGACGCCCCTCGTGGACGTCATGCTGGTGCTGCTCATCATCTTCATCATCACCGTGCCGGTAATGAAACACTCGGTGAACGTGGACCTGCCCCGCGCCACCAACCAGCCCGAGAACATCAAGCCCGAGACCGTGCGCCTGTCGGTGTCGGCCGATGGCAAGTACTTCTGGAACGAATTCGAGGTCACGGAGGAAGAACTCTTCCCCCGACTGCAGACCGAGGCCGCCAAGGAACCCCAGCCCGACCTGCACATCCGGGGCGACAAGAACGTGCGCTACGAGTTCGTGGCCCAGGCCATGGCCGCAGCGCAGCGGGCCGGCGTGCGCAAGATTGGGTTCGTGACCGAGCCCCAGTCCTGAGTGGGTCGGGCTTTACAGGCGCAGTGAATCCATTTCGCCCGAATCAGCACCGCCTGCAGGTCACTTTCAAGAACGTTTTCACGCCTGTGCCCGGTGCAGCAACGCTGCCCGGGCACAGGCGTTGAAGGCCCTCAGAACCTGTTCAAAGTCTTTTCAGGGTCGCACAGGCCATAAAAAACAACAAAAAGAAACACCAAACCCGCTTGACTCGTAATTGCGAATCGTTATCATTAACAAAACGCACTGCAACGCAACAGGAATACTCTTCATGCAAGCCACACTGACCGCCGCCTCGCTCTTGCGTACTGCCCCTTCAGACTTGCCCGTGCCACGCACGGATCGGGACACGCCCCACCCTGCCGACACAGTGGCAGGCGCCGTGGACAGCAGTGCCCTGCTTCAGGGTCAGAAAGCGGTAGCGATCAGCCACAACGGCTCGGTGTATCGCCTGCAGGCCACCAAGCTGGGCAAGCTCATCCTCACCAAGTAATTGCACCAGGAACCAAGTTTCATCGTGGGGCGACTCCCGGGCTTGCAACAAGCTCGAAAGGGTCGTTTTTGCCAGCCAACGGGTTCGCCCGCGTAGCCAGGCTTTTTTTCTCCCCAGCTCTCCTCGCCCCAGGATTCATCGAACCCCATAAAAAAACCGGCCAGTGGCCGGTTTTTTTATGGGAGATGCTGGTTTGCAATGAAAGCTTAAAGCTTTTTTGGTTGCTAGCGCTTGATGGAAAAGCGCTAGCAGCTATTAAGTCTATAGCAATCTCCAGCAACCCGCGGGTATCAAAGCCCCAGCGCTGCAATCCCGGCGCGGGCAATCTGCGCATCTTCCGTGGACTTCACACCGCTCACGCCCACGGCGCCCAGGCACTGGCCGTCCTTGAGGATCGGCACGCCGCCTTCGAGCAGGCCGTCGATCGTGGGGGCGCTCAGGAAGGATGTGCGGCCACCGTTGATCACGTCCTCGTACACCTTGCTCTCACGGCGCCCCAAAGCGGCCGTGCGCGCTTTGGACGGGGCGATGTGGGACGACACCGCTGCGGCGCCATCCAGGCGCTGCAGCCACAGCAGATGGCCGCCGTCATCGACGATGGCGATGGTCACTGCCCAGTTGTTCTTGAGGGCTTCGGCTTCGGCCGCTGCGGCGACGGCCTTGACATCGGCCAGTTCGAGTTCGTGTTTGGTTTTCATGGTGCGATCCGAGAAATGGAAAAGTAGAGAAACAGAGAGATGAAATGGAGGCTGTGCGGGCTGCCAACGGGCCAGCCCGGCACAAGAAGCGGCAAGCATAGCGGCATCCCAACCGCGCTTCACCCCCAACCAGGGTGAAAGAACCCTTACCAAAAGTAGGTGACCGGATGCGGGTATTGCAGGGCCAAAAACCATCACCACCTAAAATTTGTCATGTCTGCGTTGTGCAGGCCAACAAGGAGAGACACAAGATGAATGACCAAGTCACCACCCTGGGCCACTCTGCGGGCTATGGCATCTCGCAGGAAGAGCGCCACAAGGTGCTTCGCAATACTTACTGGCTGCTCGCACTGAGCATGATCCCCACGGTGCTCGGCGCCTGGGTGGGCGTTGCCACAGGCATCACCCAGTCGCTGCGCGGCGGCGTGGGCCTGATCGTGTTCCTGGGCGGCGCGTTCGCTTTCATGTTCGCGATCGAAAAGACCAAGCGCTCGGCCGCTGGCGTGCCTGTGCTGCTCGCCTTCACGTTCTTCATGGGCCTCATGCTCTCGCGCCTGATCGGCATGGTGCTGGGCTTCAAGAATGGTACCGACCTCATCATGACGGCGTTTGCCGGCACCGCAGGCGTGTTCTTCGTGATGGCCAGCCTGGCCAGCGTGATCAAGCGCGATCTGTCGGGCATGGGCAAGTGGCTGATGGTGGGCGCTCTGGTGCTCATGGTCGGCGCTGTCATCAACGTGTTCGTGGGCTCCTCGGTCGGCATGATGGCGATCTCGGTGGCGGCCATCGGCATCTTCAGCGCCTACATGCTGTATGACTTGAAGCAGATCCTGGACGGCGGCGAAACCAACTACATCAGCGCTACTCTGGCTCTGTATCTGGATATTTTCAATGTGTTCCAGAGCCTGCTGGCCCTGCTGGGCATCATGGGCGGGGAGCGCGAGTAACCCGCGCACCTGCAAGCAGGTGATTTCCCTCAAAGGCTCCTTCGGGAGCCTTTTTTCTTGCGGCTTTGCACAGCCCGGGGCTCAATAGCGCGCACGGCGTGCCGATAATGCAAGTACATGTATCGCAAACCTTCCTCCACCGCACTACGGCTGCTGGCTCTTTCCAGCATCCTGCTGCTGACTGCCTGCGACAAGATTCCCGGCCTGGGCCCCGATCCGCGCGTCGCCCAGCGTGAGGAGGAAGCCAAGGCCATCGGCGGCGCCTGCCGCCACGCGCTGCGGGGCCTGGAAGACTGCTACACCTTGAACCCCAAGGCCCCCAAGGCCTCGGTGTTTGCCGGGTGGAAGGACATGGACGCCTACATGCGCGAAAACAAGATCGAAGGCGCACCGTCAGTGCTCGGCAAGGTCGAGAAACCCGAGCGCACCGAACGATCCAGCGACATCGAAACCGAGCCACGCGACCCGGCTGCCAGCCGCAATCGCAGCTAGTCCGTCCCGCAATCGACACCTGAGGAGGCAGGCAGCGCCGTTGTCGGCCTCCCCCCTTCGCTCAGTCGCGCTCGAACACCGCCATGCTCTCAACGTGTGCCGTGTGCGGGAACATGTTCACCATGCCCGCCGCCGTGCACCGGTAGCCTGCCAGGTGCACGAGCAGCCCGGCGTCGCGCGCCAGTGTGGCGGGGTTGCAGCTCACGTAGACGATGCGCTTCGGCGGGGCCCAGCCCTCCGCCCCTGTTGGCAGCGGGCCCGCGCCTTCGGCGCCGATGCGCGCCTGCTCGATGTCGGCAAGGGCCTTGGCCAGGGCAAACGCCCCTTCGCGGGGTGGGTCCACCAGCCATTTGTCGGCAGATCCATCGGCCACCAGCATTTCCGGGGTCATCTCGAACAGGTTGCGCGCTACAAAATCAGTAGCTGCTAGCGCTTTATGGTCAGGCGCCACGGCCTGATTCAATGCATAGTTTTCGCGCGAACGGGCTACCAGGGCCTCGCTGCCTTCGATGCCCAGCACCTCGCGCGCCTGTGTGGCCAGTGGGAGCGTGAAATTGCCCAAACCGCAAAACCAGTCGATCACGCGTTCGTGCGGCTGCACATCCAGCAGGCGCAGCGCACGCGACACCAGCACGCGGTTGATGTGCGGGTTCACCTGGGTGAAGTCGGTGGGCTTGAACGGCATGGTGATGCCAAAGTCCGGCAGCGCATATGACAGCAGCTCGCCCCCTTCGTCCAGCAGCTTCACCGTGTCGGGCCCCTTGGGCTGCAGCCACCATTGCACGTGGTGTTCGGCCGCAAAGGCGCGCAACCGGGCGAGGTCATCCGCACTCAGCGGCTCAAGGTGCCGCAGCACCAACGCGGTTACGGTGTCGCCGCAGGCCAGTTCGATCTGGGGGCAGGTGTCGCGCGCATCCATGCCGGCAATCAGCGCGCGCAAGGGCATCAGCATGGCGTCCACATGGGGGGGCAGCACGGGGCACTGCTGCATGTCGGCCACATAGTGGCTCTTGCGTTCGTGAAAGCCGATCAGCACCTGGCCCTTCTTGATCACATGGCGCACTGACAAACGGGCGCGGTAGCGATAACCCCAGGACGGGCCTTCGATGGGCCGCAGCATGGTCTGGGCCTTGACCTTGCCCAGGTGCCAGAGGTTGTCTTCGAGCACGCGCTGCTTGACGGCAACCTGGGCGCCCACGTGCAGGTGCTGCATCTTGCAGCCACCGCAGGCACCGGCGTGCAGGCCAAAGTGCTGGCAGCCGGGGCGCACACGCTGCGACGATTCGCGGTGAATCGCCACCAGGCTGGCCTGCTCCCAGTTGTTCTTTTTGCGGTGGGTGTTGGCGGTGACCAGCTCGAACGGCAGGGCACCGTCGATGAAGATCACCTTGCCGTCGGGCTTGCGGGCAACGCCCTGGGCATCCAGGTCCATGGACTGCACTTGCAGCCAGCCTTCGGGCAAGTCGCTCTGGGAATCCTGCGCGGTGGGTTCAAACGAGGGGGATAGTTCTTTCGGTTCGCTCATCCCCCGATTGTCTCAGGCCCGGGACAGCCCCCGCACGGGCCGCTGAACCGGGCGCTCAGCTGCGGTCTGCACGGGCGGGACGACCGCCCATGCCCATGGAACCCGTAGCCCCTTGAGCAGACGCCAGGGGCAGCTTGTTGATGGGGAGGTCGCAGTTGTGGTTGTCAGGCGAGAACACCAGTGTGGAGCCCGGGGCAACCTGTGGCAGGGTCTGGTGGATCTGGTAGGACAGGTCCACCGGTGGCTGGGGGGCGCGGTACACGATGTCCTGGTCGGGGCCGTAAACCACGTAGCACGAGGCTGCAGCCGACTGGCTGAAAAAGGCCGCCGCCAGCAGGGCAGCAGCAGCGTATGGAAAGCGGATCATGGTTCTTCTCCTCAATCTGACAGGTCTGCCGGGCATTATGCGGGCTTTGGCAGGCAACGCCAATGTGGCCGCTGGAGGCTGCGGCGCGGCATCACGAACCCCGTGGCATTCACCGCAGATGCAGATGGTTGGTGTGCTTGACCTCTTCCATCACCGCATAGGTCCGCGTCTCGCGCACGCCGGGCAGTTGCCACAGCACGTTGCCCGCAAACAAGCGGTAGGCATTCATGTCGGCGGATCGCGTCTTGAGCAGGTAGTCGAACCCGCCCGCCACCATGTGGCATTCCATGATTTCGGGGTGCACCTGCACGGCGGCCTTGAACTGGTCGAACACATTGGGCGTGGTGCGGTCCAGCAGCACCTCCACAAACACCAGCATGCCCGCGCCCAGCTTCAGGGGGTTCAGGCGCGCCTCGTAGCCGAGGATGAAGCCATCCCGCGTGAGGCGCTGCACGCGCGCCAGCACGGCCGTGGGCGACAGAGCCACCGCCTCGGCCAGCTTGAGGTTGGCAATGCGGCCGTCTTCCTGCAGGATTGACAGGATCTTGCGGTCAATCCGGTCGAGATCGGGTTCTGCTTGCATCTTGATTAGCGATTAATTTGGTGTAGAAGCCAATTTTCGACCATTTATTCACCACCAACCCAAGGATCATCGCCAATAACGCGCCCCACCAACACTTTCCCCCGTGTTGGGCCCCGCCAAACCTCTGAAAGACTCCGTCATGACGCAGCCCTCCGCCCCGTTTGCAGACTTCGCGCCCCGCACGCCGCTCTCCAACCCGCTGCGCGCAGCCATCACCGCCGCTACCCGCCGCCCCGAGCCCGAAGCACTGGCCCCACTCCTGGCCCAGGCCCGCCTGCCTGCTGATCAAGCAGCGTCGGCCCAGCAACTGGCCCTGCGCATTGCCAAGGCACTGCGCGAACGCAAGGCCAGCGCCGGGCGCGCGGGCATCGTGCAGGGGCTGCTGCAGGAGTTTTCGCTGTCGTCGCAAGAAGGCGTGGCGCTGATGTGCCTGGCCGAGGCCCTGCTGCGCATCCCCGACAAGGCCACACGCGATGCGCTGATCCGCGACAAGATCAGCCACGGCCAGTGGGATGCCCACCTGGGCAAGAGCCCGTCGCTGTTCGTCAACGCCGCCACCTGGGGCCTGCTCATCACCGGCAAGCTGGTGGCCACGCACAGCGAAGGCAGCCTGGGCAACTCGCTCAGCCGCCTGATCGGCAAGGGCGGCGAGCCCCTGATCCGCAAGGGCGTGGACATGGCCATGCGCATGATGGGCGAGCAGTTTGTGACCGGCGAAACCATCGACGAAGCGCTGCGCAACGCCCGCGCGATGGAAGCCGAGGGCTTTCGCTATTCGTACGACATGCTGGGCGAGGCCGCGCTGACCAGCGCGGACGCGCAGCGCTACTACGCCTCGTACGAGCAAGCCATCCACGCCATTGGCAAGGCCTCTGCCGGGCGCGGCATCTATGAAGGCCCGGGCATCTCCATCAAGCTCTCGGCCCTGCACCCGCGCTACAGCCGCGCACAGTTTGGCCGTGTGATGGACGAGTTGTACCCGCTGGTGCTCCGCCTCACGGCCCTTGCCAAGCAGTACGACATTGGCCTGAACATCGACGCGGAGGAAACCGACCGCCTGGAGCTGTCGCTGGACCTGCTGGAGCGCCTGTGCCACGAGCCCACCCTGACGGGCTGGAACGGCATTGGCTTCGTCATCCAGGCCTACCAAAAGCGCTGCCCGTTCGTCATCGACTACGTGGTGGACCTGGCCCGCCGCACCCAGCGCCGCCTGATGGTGCGCCTGGTCAAGGGCGCGTACTGGGACAGCGAAATCAAGCGCGCCCAGGTTGATGGGCTTGAGGACTACCCCGTCTACACCCGCAAGGTGCACACCGACATCTCGTACATCGCCTGCGCCAAGAAGCTGCTGGCCGCGCCCGAGGCCGTGTACCCCCAGTTCGCCACCCACAATGCCGAGACGGTGGCCACCATCTACCAACTGGCAGGCAGCAATTACTACGCGGGGCAATACGAGTTCCAGTGCCTGCACGGCATGGGCGAGCCGCTGTATGAGCAGGTGGTGGGGGCCATCACAGCGGGTAAATTGGGACGCCCGTGCCGCATCTACGCCCCCGTGGGTACGCACGAAACCCTGCTGGCCTACCTGGTGCGCCGCCTGCTGGAGAACGGCGCCAACACCTCGTTCGTGAACCGCATTGCCGACGAAACGATTGCACTGGATGAACTGGTGAAGAGCCCCGTGGAAGTGGTGGACCAGCAAGCTGCCGTGGAAGGCGCCGCTGGCCTGCCTCACCCCCGCATTGCAACGCCCCAGGGCCTGTACGGCGCGCACCGCGCCAACTCGCGCGGGCTCGACCTGTCGAACGAGAACACGCTGACCGAACTGACCGCCGCCCTGCAAGCCACGGCGGCCCATGCCTGGAAGGCGACTCCCTTGCTGGGCACAGATGCCCCTGCAGGCCCCAACCAGCCCGTGCGCAACCCTGCCGACCACAGCGACGTGGTGGGCAAAGTTCAAGAGGCCACCACTGCCGACGTGGACCAGGCCCTGGCCCATGCCGAGGCCGCCGCAGCCCCCTGGGCGGCCACACCGCCCGCCGAGCGTGCTGCCGCGCTGCTGCGCACGGCCGACTTGCTGGAGGAGCGCATCCAGCCCCTCATGGGCCTGCTGATGCGCGAAGCAGGCAAGAGCGCCAGCAACGCCATCGCCGAAGTGCGCGAAGCCGTGGACTTCCTGCGCTACTACGCAGCCCAGGTGCAAAGCACCTTCGACAACGCCACCCACATCCCGCTGGGCCCCGTGGCCTGCATCAGCCCCTGGAACTTCCCGCTCGCCATCTTCATGGGCCAGGTGGCGGCCGCGCTGGCCGCTGGCAACCCCGTGCTGGCCAAGCCGGCAGAGCAAACCCCGCTGATCGCCGCCGAGGCCGTGCGCCTGCTGTGGCAAGCCGGTGTGCCCCGTGCGGCGGTGCAACTACTGCCCGGCCAGGGTGAGACCGTGGGCGCGCGCCTGATCGGTGACGCCCGCGTTATGGGCGTTATGTTCACTGGCTCCACCGAAGTGGCGCGCATACTGCAGCGCACCGTGGCGGGCCGACTCGATGCCGCAGGCCGCCCCATCCCGTTGATTGCCGAGACGGGCGGGCAGAACGCGATGATCGTGGACTCGTCCGCGCTGGTGGAACAGGTGGTAGGCGATGCCGTGTCGTCCGCCTTTGACAGCGCAGGCCAGCGCTGCTCCGCCCTGCGCGTGTTGTGTGTGCAGGAAGACGCCGCCGACCACGTGTTGGAGATGCTGCAAGGTGCCATGGGTGAACTGCGCGTGGGCAACCCTGGCGAGCTGCGCGTAGACGTGGGCCCGGTGATCGACGCCGAAGCACAAGCGGGCATCGCCCAGCACATCGAGAAATTCAAGGCCCAAGGCCACCGCGTGTTCCAGCACCCGAATCATGTTGCTGCAGTCAGCGCACAGGGCACTTTTGTACCGCCCACCCTGATCGAACTGAACCACATCGGCGAGCTGCAACGCGAAGTTTTCGGCCCTGTGCTGCACTTGATGCGCTACGCGCGCAACGACCTGGATCGCCTGCTCGACCAGATCAACGCCACCGGCTACGGCCTGACGCAAGGTGTGCACACCCGCATCGACGAAACCATTGCCCGTGTGGTGAACCGGGCCCACGCTGGCAACGTGTACGTCAACCGCAACATGGTCGGCGCCGTGGTGGGCGTGCAGCCCTTTGGCGGCGAAGGCCTGTCGGGCACGGGGCCCAAGGCAGGTGGGCCGCTGTACCTGCTGCGCCTGCTGTCGCAGCGCCCGGCCGATGCGCTGGCGCGCACCTTTGCCGACGCCGACCGCACTACGCCGCCCGAGGAGGCAGTGCGCGAGCGCCTGCTGGCGCCTCTGGCCACCTTGCAGCAATGGGCGCAGCTCCAGGGCAATGCAGCCCTGGCCAACACCTGCCAACAGTTTGCCCTGCAAACCCAAAGCGGCACAGCCCGCACCCTGCCCGGCCCCACCGGAGAGCGCAATGTCTACACCCTGGCCCCCCGTGGCCGCGTGCTGTGCCTGGCGCAAAGTGTTAACGACCTGCTGGTGCAGACGGCCGCCGTGCTCGCCACCGGTGGCACCGCCCTGTGGCCCAACGCCCAGGCCCACCTGCGCACGCCATTGCCCACGCTGGTGCAGGCGCAGATCCAGTTGCAGGACAACACGCTGAACGACGGCACGCTGGAGCTGGATGCTGTGCTGCACCACGGCGACGCCCCCTCGCTGCAGGCCGTGTGCACCGCCCTCGCCCGCCGCGCGGGGCCTATCGTGGGCGTGACGGCACTGCAGCCCGGTACCACGGACATCCCGCTGGAGCGCCTGGTGATCGAGCGCGCGCTGAGCGTGAACACAGCCGCAGCTGGCGGCAACGCGAGCCTGATGACCATTGGATGAGGGCCCAGCATCGGGCCATCATCCAACCTGGAGAAATTTGAATAAAATTGGCTGCTAGCGCTTATTCATCAAGCGTTAATAGCTATTAATTTAATAGCACTCAAGATACCGATGCCAGCGGCAGATTGAGCAACAGGTTCTGCGGCTTGATGCGCACCACGCCCTCGGCGTTGGTCGCCAGCCCCAGGTACACCGGCTTGCCCGCCACATCGGCACGCATCTCGGCCGGGTTGGCAAAGGTCAGCGTGAACAGGCTCACCAGCCGCGCCATGCGCTCGCCATCCACCGGCCGATCCTGGTATAGGTCGTTAAGGATGGCGGTGGACTCCACATCCAGCCCCACATGCCAGCGCCACGCGCTGTCGGTGACCTGGTGCACAGGCTCGATCTGCACTTGCACGCCCAGCAAGTGGCCGACCCAGCGCTCCAGCACCCGCGCCAGCGCCTTCAGGCCAGAACGGGCGCGGGTCATCTTGAAGGTCAGGCCATGGCTCAGGTCCTGCGTCAGCTCATGGGTCAGGTCGAGCAGAAAGTGGTGGCGGTCGCTCTCCTGCCAATATTGCGCCGCATTGTCGGCCGACAGCACCTTGACCTGCGCCGTGGGCTGCAGTGCACCGCTTTGCAGCAGCAAGCGGCCCACCTCGCCCAGGCCCGCGGTCTCGTTGAGCATGTCGAGCGTCGCCCGGTCGCCTGCCAGCATTTGCCCATCTTGCAAGGTAATGCGCTGCGACCGAAACAGCATTTCGGCAGCGCGTGCTTCGAAGGCGTCGTTGCAGTTGTCCAGCAGGTTGCGCAGCAGGGCCTGCACCACGGCGTCGATGAACACGGCGGGCACGTTCACCACCCCACTGCGCATGAGCTGCAAGTAGTACGCCTCCAGCGTGCCGGCGGCCAGCAGGCCATCGCGAAAACGCAGGAACACGGTGTAGTTTTCGCGGGCGTCGTCGTCCTGCACCGCTGCCAGTTCGGCCGACAAAACCACCCGTGCAGGCGATAAGGCCAGAGATTCGTGCAGGGCGATCTCGGCCGCGCAGGACTCTGGCACCAGCGCCAGTTCAGGCCGGGCAAGCAGCCACTGCAGGTATTCATCGGAAGGCACCAGCCAGCCGCGCGCATCCCGGGCCAGCGCCTGAAAGCCACATCCGGGCCAGAAATCAGCAGCTGGCGTCATGTGAAGGACCTCTGCCCCAGGAAGAAGAACGTTGTGGCGGCGCGGTGGGAAGCGTCAAGGGTCGGACCATGGAAGACGGGAGGTGAATGCTGGGGTGAATGTGGGTGGGCAACAAGTGGCTTCACGGGAAGGTGCGACGCGGCGTTGACACAGTCCGTGAGTGTAGTTGTCGCACTCCTCACGCCTTACGCTGTGTGCGAACGCCTCTCGCTACCGATACCGCCCCATGGACGCAAAGGGGCCCCCTCCTCTCGAAAAGCACCGTTTTTCCGCTGCTTACCCCGGGATTGGCCTGATCGAATTCAGGGACTATCAAGGCAACGTCCACAGAACCCCCATCGGCCCGGTGATCCACCCGATGCCACACCATGGACTGCCAGATCACCCGAGGAGTCGCAACATGCTCGATATTTCACAAGCCACCAACATGCTGACGTCCCTGGGCGTCTCCAGTTCCATGGCGGCCAAGGCGGCAGAGCGCACGGCCCAGAACCACGCGGGCGCGGACCCTGTCACCTTTCTCAAAGAATTGCAGACCACGCTGGAACAACTGTCTGCCGAGGCTGCACAGGGAAAAGCGACTGGCACCAGCACCGCAGGGGCCACCACGGTGGACGCACAAACCAAACCCTACCAATCCACCGCCGCCCTCTACAGCACCAAAGATGCGGTGGACACCGGGACCACCGAGGCCGCAGTCAAGGCGCCCTTCAGCAACCTGGAAGAATTCCGCGCCTGGGAGCGTGGCCTGGGCGATACGTTTGCCGAAGACTACGAAGTGCCGGACTATGTGCGGATGACAGCGATGTCTTTGAGCGGAGGCGACCAGGAGGTGGTTGGCCGCTACATGTTCTTCAAGAACCACCCCGAGTTTGCGGCGGACTACGAAGCCATTCGCAGCGGCAAACTGTCGCAGTTCCCAACGGATGGCTCGACGCTCGTCAAAAGCGACCTGACCGCAATGCCGTCGGAGACCGCCTCGTTCTACAAGAAGAACCCCGACATGCTGCTGGCGGCCGAAGGGTTCAACATGGACCCGACACTCGCCAAGATGCGCACGGACGGGACCGTCGCAACGCCCGAGGGCGTGAACCCCTCTGAATGGCTGATGAGCAATAAATGGACGGCTGATGGGGTAGTCCCCCAAGACAACCGCTTGGTTCTGGCCCAAGCGCCCTACATCGGTCTGGACGGCAAAGGTGCCGACACCTACCGGCTGACCACTTACGACTCGGCCACAAACAGCATCATCAACTTCGACGGAACCGCCTACGACCCTGTCACCGGTGAAGCCAGGGCCTGACCGCAGCCTGGCCTGGGGTTTGCCGTCTTCCCAGGGCGGGGAAGACGTGGTCCACCATGATCTTCCTAAATGAGCCGTTTCAACCAGGGGGTACGGTGGAACACCAGCGCCACCACCAGCGCGCCACCAAACACCACAGCGGCCACAAGCGGCACCGTGAGCAGCGGCGCGTGGTCCTCAGGCTTGAAACCGTATTCCCTGAACGATTCCAGCAAAATCGGGTGCACCAGATAGACGCCCAGCGTTAACGGAGCAACCCTCTGAACGCACTGCGCCCATCCCCCCGCCAACGTGCATTGTTTGAGCATCAGCATCAAGCTGATCGACATGGGGATGACGGAAAAGCTCAGGTAGCCATAGAAATACAGTCCCCTGTCCAGCCCCTGCGCGCGGCCCAGCCAGTAGCAGCCCACGGCGGTGACCGCCACAGCCAACCCAAAGACCGCCATCAACACAGCCAGGGGGATTTTCCTGTCTCTGGTCTGGATCAGGTAGCCGCAGAGGAAATACGGCAGGTACGGCAGAAACCAATTGATGAAAAGGCCCGCCCCATCGCCAGAAAAGACGCGGGAAAACTCGTTCACGCCAGACAGCACAAACATCAAGGCCACAAGCCACCACAGATCGCGCCGGCTTGTGTTGCGCACCAGCGTCCTCAGGAAGGGAACGAACAGGTACAGGCACAGGATCATGTACAGGAACCACAGGTGGTAGTGAGGCCACCCTCTGGCAACGCTGTGCAAGACATCCATCGCGCGCAGCTCGGCCAGGGCACCCCGGTGGTTCCAAAGAATGTAGACAGCACTCCAGAAGGCAATTGGCAGCAGGACCCGTGCCGCCCGCTTGCGGTAGAACTCGGCCACGCCCTCGGTCTTGCGCGGGTCGAGCAACAACGCGCCGCTCACCATCACGAACACCGGCACACACCAGCGCACGAGGGCGTCGTACAGATTGCCGTACCACCAACCAGGGGAACCCAGCGCCGCCACGGTGACCACGCTGCCGACCACGTGCAGGACCACCACGGCCATGATGGAGACGACCCTCGCTACATCAAGCCAGATCATTGTTTCTAGGTCTTTGGCGTGACAGTGCTTGTTATTCCCACTCGATCGTCGCTGGCGGCTTGCTGCTCACGTCGTACGTTACGCGGTTGATGCCGCGGACTTCGTTAATGATGCGGCCTGACACCTTCTTGAGCAGCGCATAGGGCAGTTCAGCCCAGTCGGCGGTCATGAAGTCGCTGGTCTGTACGGCGCGCAGGGCCACCACGTAATCGTAGGTGCGGCCATCGCCCATCACGCCCACGCTCTTGACGGGCAGGAAGACGGTGAAGGCTTGGCTGGTGAGGTCGTACCAGGTCTTGCCACTGGCTTCGTCACGGAAGTTGCGCAGCTCTTCGATAAAGATCGCGTCGGCACGGCGCAGCAGGTCGGCGTATTCCTTCTTCACCTCGCCCAGAATGCGCACGCCCAGGCCGGGGCCAGGGAAGGGGTGTCGGTAGACCATTTCGGGCGGCAGGCCCAGGGCCACGCCGAGTTCGCGCACTTCGTCCTTGAACAAATCGCGCAGGGGCTCCAGCAGCTTGAGGCCCAGTTGCTCGGGCAGACCGCCCACGTTGTGGTGGCTCTTGATGGTGACGGCCTTCTTGCTCTTGGCCCCGCCGCTCTCGATCACGTCGGGGTAAATCGTGCCCTGCGCCAGGAAGGTGGCACCCTTGTGGCCCCCGTCGCCCGCCTTCAGTTTCGCGGCTTCCGCCTTGAACACGTCCACGAACAGGCCGCCGATGATCTTGCGCTTGGCTTCGGGGTCACTCACGCCCGCCAACTTGCCCAGGAAGAGGTCGCTCGCATCCACGCGGATCACTTTGGCGTGCAGCTTGCCGACGAACATGTCCATGACCATGTCGCCTTCATTCAGGCGCAGCAGGCCGTGATCGACGAAGACGCAGGTCAGCTGGTCGCCAATGGCGCGGTGGATGAGCGCGGCGGCCACGGACGAATCCACACCGCCCGAGAGACCGAGGATCACTTCTTCATCACCCACCTGCTGGCGGATCTGCTCCACAGCTTCGGCGATGTGGTCACGCATCACCCAGTCGGGACGGGTGCCGCAAATGCCGAGCACGAAACGGTCCAGCAACGCCCTGCCCTGCACGGTGTGCGTGACTTCGGGGTGGAACTGCACGGCGTAGAAGCGGCGATCTTCGTCGGCCATGCCGGCGATGGGGCAGCTGTCGGTGCTGGCCATGAGCTTGAAGCCCGGGGGCAGCTCGGTGACCTTGTCGCCGTGGCTCATCCACACGTTGAGCATGCCGTGGCCTTCAGGCGTGGTGAAGTCGGCGATGTCCTTGAGCAGTGCGGTGTGGCCGCGCGCGCGCACGGCAGCAAAGCCGAACTCGCGCTTGTGGCCCATTTCGACCTTGCCGCCCAGCTGCTGCGCCATGGTCTGCATGCCGTAGCAGATGCCCAAAACGGGCAAACCCAGATCGAACACCGCTTGCGGCGCGCGGTCGGTGGTGTCTTCGGTCACGCTGGCGTGGCTGCCCGACAGGATGATGCCCTTGAGCGAGCCGTCCTTGGCATAGTCGCGCACCCATTCGTCAGTCACATCGCAAGGGTGCACTTCGCAGTACACATTGGCCTCGCGCACGCGGCGGGCGATGAGCTGGGTGACTTGCGAGCCGAAATCGAGGATGAGGATTTTCTGGTGTTGCATGGTGGTGGTCCGTCAGAGGCGGGAGAGGTCGAGAAGTGGGACACCGCTGCGCCGTGCAGCAGCGGCCTGTTGGGGATCAAAGGTGGCCAGGGGCAAGCGCAGCGAGCGGGCGAGCCACAGATAGGCCGCATCAAAGGTGGGCAGGCCGGTCTCCAGTGCCACGTCGAGCACGGCCTTGTGCTGGGCAGGGGCCAATTCATGGAGCTCCACCCGGTGGCGGATGGCTTCGAGTACGCCCCATAGGCCTTCGACAGATGTGGCGGGGATGCGCCCGCTGTTCACGCCACTGGCCAGGATGTTGTGGCACTCCCAGTGCCAGAGGTTGGGCGCCTGGGGCTCCACCTCATCGCGGCGGATAAGGGTGTAAAGACGGCGGGTATGTTCGCTAGCACTGTCAGGCAGCAGCCAGGCGGCGGTGACCGAGGCATCCAGCACGAAGGCGGTCATGCAGTGCTCCGCCCTGTACGGCGCAGGCTATCCACCGTCGATGAACCTGCAGGTTGAATGCTGGCATGCAGCGCATCCATCTGGCCCAGCTCGCGCGCAATCTGCTCGTCAGAAATCACTGGGCGCCGGCGCACAGGAAGCATGCGCACCACCTCTTTGCCATGGCGGGTGATGCGCACTTCCTCGCCCTGCTCGACCAGTTCGATCAAGGCAGAGAACCTGCTTTTCGCTTCGTAGATGCCAACGGACTGCATAAATAAAAAAGTCTGGCCTGAATGGTGAATTCAGACCAGACTATATCAGTCTGACCAGATTTTTTCAATCAGGCCAGACTCGGTATCTCCCAAGGTAGATCAGACCCATGCCCTGCTAACGCCCGCGATCCAGGCTAGGGCAGCCGTGCAAGGGCCGCCCCGCCGCACTGGCTGCGTCTCCCTTCCCGAATGGCGCAGCCATTCGAGAGAAGGGGGAAGGCGCGAAGCGACTCAGGGGGTTGTCCCTTAATCAGCGCGGTAGTTCGGCGCTTCCTTGGTGATCTGCACATCGTGCACATGGCTTTCGCGGATACCAGCCGTGGTGATCTCGACGAACTCGGCCTTGTTGTTCATCTCTTCGATGGTGGCGCAACCGCAGTAGCCCATGGAGGCACGCACGCCGCCAGCCATCTGGTAGACGATGCTGACCATGGAGCCCTTGTAGGGCACACGGCCTTCGATGCCTTCAGGCACGAGCTTGTCAGCGTTGGGGTTGCCGGTGCTCGATTCCTGGAAGTAGCGGTCGGCACTGCCCTGCTGCATGGCGCCAATGGAGCCCATGCCGCGGTAGCTCTTGTAGCTGCGGCCCTGGAACAGGATGACTTCTCCGGGCGCTTCTTCGGTGCCTGCAAACATGCCGCCCATCATCACCGTGCCGGCGCCAGCGGCCAGGGCCTTGGCGATGTCGCCGCTGTAGCGGATACCGCCGTCGGCAATCAGTGGCACGCCTGTGCCCTTCAGGGCCGTGGCGACGTTGTCGATGGCCATGATCTGGGGCACGCCCACACCGGCCACGATGCGGGTGGTGCAGATGGAGCCAGGGCCGATACCGACCTTGACGGCATCCGCGCCCGCCTCGACCAGCGCCAGGGCCGCCGCGCCGGTGGCGATGTTGCCGCCGATCACGTCGATCTGCGGGTAGTTCTGCTTGACCCAGCGCACGCGGTCGATCACGCCCTTGCTGTGGCCGTGGGCCGTGTCCACCACGATAGCGTCCACACCGGCTTTGACCAGGGCTTCGACGCGTTCTTCGGTGCCCTCGCCCACACCTACCGCTGCGCCTACGCGCAGGCGGCCTGCGGCATCGCGGGCCGCATTGGGGAAGCTGGTCTGCTTGGTGATGTCCTTCACCGTGATCAGGCCCTTGAGCTCAAAGGCGTCGTTCACGACCAGGATGCGTTCGAGCTTGTGCTTGTTGAGCAGCGCCTTGGCTTCGGCCGGCGTGGTGCCCTCTTTTTCATTGACCGTGATGAGCTTCTCGCGCGGGGTCATGATCTGGTGGACCTTGACGTCGTAACGGGTCTCAAAGCGCAGGTCGCGGCCGGTGACGATACCCACCACCTTGCCGCCGTCGCACACGGGAAAGCCTGAGATGCCCAGTTGTTCGGACAGCTGGAGCACCTGCAGCACCGTGTGCTCGGGGGTGATGACCACGGGATCACGCAACACGCCAGACTCATAGCGCTTGACCTTGGCCACATGAGCAGCCTGCTCCTGCGGCGTGAGGTTCTTGTGCACGATGCCGATGCCGCCCTCCTGGGCAATGGCAATGGCCAGACGCGCCTCGGTCACGGTGTCCATGGCGGCGGACACGAGCGGCAGGTTCAGCTGGATATTGCGGGAGAGTTTCGTCGCGAGGGACGTGTCCTTGGGCAGGACCTGGGAGTACGCTGGCACCAGCAACACATCGTCGAAGGTGAGCGCTTTTCCAAGAAGGCGCATGAGAAAGCTCCAAAAGACGGATTGTACCCGCGCCGCGTGTGGTGAAAACGCGCCCGCCCGTCTTCAACGCACTGGCGGGGGGTGAGTCACATGGATAAACTTGTCCGCATGAAAATGCACAAGCTTCTCCTGCTGGCCGTGGCCTGCACCTGGGCCATGGGCGCGGCGGCGCAATGGCAGTGGATCGACAAGGACGGCCGCAAGGTCTTCAGCGACCGCCCTCCACCCCAAGATACCCCGGAAAAGAACATCCTGAAGCAGCCCGGTGGCGGGGTTCCGCGTTCAGCACCCGCTCCAGTGGCAGCCGCGCCAGCGGAAGGAACCCCTGCGGCCGCAACCACCGCTGCCGCCTCGGCCACCAAGCCTGCCGCCAGCGCGCCGGGTACCGGCAAAGATAAAGCCCTGGAAGAGAAAAAAGCCCAGGCAGAAGCGGCCGAAGCGGCCAAGAAAAAAGCAGACGAAGAAAAGCTGGCCAAGGCCAAGGCAGACAACTGCACGCGCGCGCGCCAGGCCAAGGCAGCGTTTGACTCGGGCAAACCCATCACCCAGTCCAACGCACAGGGCGAGCGCATCTTCCTCGACGAAGCTGGCCGGGCGGCGGAATCCAAACGCATCGACGGCATCATTGCCGCCGACTGCAAGCGCTAACCCGAGCCCCCCCAAGGCGACCTCAGTAGCCCGACTTCCCCCCGGGCCGCTGGCGTGCAAAAAGCCCCGTGGTCCGCGCGCCCTGCCGTGCAAAACGTTCACGGCGGGCCACCTTGGGGTCCACTTTCAGTGGGCGGTAGACCTCCACACGGTCCAGATGTCTAATTGCGGCGTCAGGCAACACTGCACGCCCCCAGATGCCCAGGGTCGGCCGGTGGTCTGCACTGCCCTGCGGCCCCAGTGCGCCATCCGCCCCACACGCCCGCAACGCATCAGCCACGGTGGCACCTTCGGGCAGTTGAAGTACCCATTCCTGCGTTTTGCGAGGAGCAATACAGACCACCACCGTGACCTGCACAGTGCTCCCCGGCACCCGCTCAGCCATACACCTGCTCCGCACGCTTCACAAAGGCATCGACCATGCTGCCAGCGATGCGGTCAAACACCGGGCCTACGAGCGCCGCGAGCGTGGCACTGTCAAAACCGTAGTTCAGCAGCAATTCCACCTTGCATGCGCGCTGCGAACCGTCGCCCACCGGGTGGAAGTGCCAGTCGCCATCCAGGCGGGAGAACGGCCCTTTGATGAGATGCATCTGCACGCGCCGACCTGCCTCGTGGGTATTGCGCGTCACAAAGGTCTGGCGGATGCCGCTGAACGCGATGCCCACTTCGGCGGTCATGCCGTCCTCGGTCTGCTCAAGCACGCCCGCGTGATCGCACCATGGCAGAAACTGGGGGTAGTGTTCCACCCCGGTGACCAGGGCAAACATTTCTTCGGGGCTGTACCAAATGAGGACGGACTTGTGAACGGTTTTCATGCAGACTGTGCCTGGCATCGGTGTGCGCCAAGCGGAGGAAATTAGAATCGCTGCCAGCGACACCCACACATTGTAGGGAGGCCTTTTAACTCCCGGTTTGTGCCGCATCTACCTCTTCATGGCCAAAAAACCCGATCCTACGTCCCGCATTGCCGACAACAAGAAAGCGGCTTACAACTATTTCTTCGAGGAACGCCACGAGGCGGGCATGGTGCTGCACGGCTGGGAGGTCAAGGCCCTGCGCGAGGGCAAGGTGCAGCTGACCGATGGCTACGTGCTGATCCGCGATGGCGAGCTGTATCTGCTCGGCTGCCTGATCCATGCGCTCAAGACCGCCTCCACCCACGTCAACCCCGAATCGGCGCGCACCAAGAAACTGCTGCTCAAGAAAGACGACATCAAGCGCCTGATCGGCAAGGTCGAGCAAAAGGGCTACACGCTGGTGCCGCTCAATCTGCACTGGAAAAACGGCTTTGTGAAATGCGAAATTGCCCTGGCCAAGGGCAAGGCTGAGCATGACAAGCGCGACACCATCAAGGACCGCGAAGGCAAGCGCGAGGTGGAACGCGCCATGAAAAGTCGCAGCCGCTGAGGCATGCGTGCGATGCGGTCTGCGCTCACCCCGCCCAGCCCTTGAGATTTTTTTGTGACGCCGTGGAATAAACCGCTGCGCCCATGTGTTTGTCCTGGTGCAAGGCAGCATTCGCCTCCGCCTGCACCACACCCTGGAGAAACCCATGAAAAAACTGATCTCGATGGCCGCCTTCGTCGCAGCAGCCGCACTGGCCGGCTGCGCCACCATGAACGACTCGCCCGTGAAGACCATGGACGGCGTACTGGTCGGAGCGGGCGGCATGACGCTGTACACGTTCGACCGCGACGCGGCAGGCAGTGGCAAGTCGGTGTGCAACGGCCCCTGCGCCACCAACTGGCCACCGCTCATGGCCAGCAAGGCACCCGGTGGCGACTACAGCGTCATCACCCGTGACGATGGCAAGACCCAACTGGCCTACAAGGGCAAGCCGCTCTACTACTGGATCAAGGACACCAAGCCCGGCGACAAAACCGGCGACGGGGTGAACCAGGTCTGGCGCACCGCACGGCCCTGAGAACCCTTCAACGCCGCACAGGCCCCACACGGCATGAACCGCACCCAGGTCATCGAACAACTGCCCGGCCTGCGCCGGTACGCGCGGGTGCTCACAGGCGATGCCTGGGCGGCCGATGATCTGGTGCAGGACACGCTGGAACGTGCCTGCAGCAAGTGGTTGCTGTGGCGCACGGGCAGCGACCTGCGCGCGTGGTTGTTCACTCTGATGCACAACCTGTACCTCAACCAACGCCGTGCGCTGCCCGCGCTGGCGCAGGTGGACATCGACGACATTCACGACCAGTTGCCGGGTGCCCGCGCTCCCTCGGATGACGCCCTGGATCTGGAGCGCTGTCTGCAGCGCCTGCCCGCCGACCAGCGGGCCGTGCTGCTGCTGGTGGCCATGGAGGACATGAGCTACGAGGACACCGCGCGCATTCTGGGCATTCCGGCAGGCACTGTGATGTCACGCCTGTCCCGCGCCCGCACGCGCCTGCGCGCGCTGATGGACCGAGAGCCCGCGCCCAGCCCTATACCGGCTGCCCACGCAGACGCACCCGCAGCAGGCGCTGTGCCTGTGCTGCGTCGCCTCAAATAAAAAAGAGCCATGACCCGCCCCCCCACCATGGACCCGATCCACCCTGCCCCCCACCCACGCGCTGGCGAAAGCAGCACCTGGCACGCCCTCGTGGACGGCCAATTGCCGCCCGCACGGGCGCAGGCGCTGCGCGAGCAATTGCAGGATGATCAGGAAGCGCAGGCCACACTGGCGCACTGGCAGGCACAGCGAGAGCAGCTACACGCCCTGCACCAGGACCTGCTCCACGCCCCCGTGCCCGATACGTTGATGGCCGCAGCATTGCGGGCCACGGACCGCCGGGAGCAGCAGGCGCAGTGGTGGCGTTGGAGTGGCATGGCCGCCTCCGTGTTGCTGGCCTTTGTGCTGGGGTGGACGGGACGCGGCCAGTGGCCCGCCGTGGCGCCCGGCAAAACGCTGGCGACGGGCAACGGCACCACGCTGCTAGCTGCCGAACCGGCACAACGCTTCGCCCAGCAAGCCGCAGTCGCCCACGCGGTGTACCAGCCCGAAGTCCGCCACCCCGTGGAAGTTACAGCCGCCCAGCAGGACCACCTGGTGCAATGGCTGTCCAAGCGGCTGGACCGCCCGCTCAAGGTTCCCGCGCTGGGCGCGCAGGGTTATGAACTGGTGGGCGGTCGCTTGTTGCCTGGCGACACCGGGGTGCGCGCGCAGTTCATGTACCAGAACAGCGCAGGCCAGCGCATCACGCTGTACCTGGGCGCCTTGGCTGCGGCATCCACCAGCCCTGGCCCCGCCAGCGACAACACGCCCCGTCCACAGCCACCGACCACCGCAAGCGCGACCGCATTCCAGTTCACGCAAGAAGGCCCGGTGCCAGGCTTTTACTGGACGGACGCGGGCTTTGGCTACGCCTTGAGCGGACAGCTGTCGCGCACCGAGCTGCTGAGCTTGGCGACAGCGGCGTACCAACAGCTGAACCCCTGACGCGCCGCCAGGGACTCTCCGGGTGGACTGCCCGGCTACAACCTTTGCCGATCAGGACAAATGGGCCAGCGGGTGGGCGTGTGCAGGCCAGGGACTGGTGAAGAACTGCGCCACCATATCGGGCGTCACGTCTTCGATGCGGCCAGGGTTCCATTGGGGCGCATGGTCTTTGTCCACGGCCAGGGCTCGGATGCCCTCCACCGTTTCGCTCTGGCCGGGGCGCAGAAAGAAGCAGTGGCGCACCATGTCGCGCTCCATGCGCAGGTCGTCGGCCAAGCCCATGTCCCGTGCGCGGCGGATTTGTTCCAGCACCACGTGCAGCATGAGGGGCGAGCGCTTGCGCAGCGTGGCCGCCGTGGCGCGTGCCCAGTCACTGTCGGCCGCTTCAAGCGCCGCCACGATCTCGCCCACGCTGCCCAACGAAAAATATTGGTCAATTTGGCCCCTAGCGCTTTTCTGCAAAGCGCTAGCAGCTACAAATTTAGAAGCAACATAGTCTTTGACGGCAGCACCGCTGGCAAAGCTCTGGGTGCCCAGCGCCTCCCACACGGCCGCTTGCTGGTCAACAGGCAGACAACCGTCCGCCAACCGGTTTTCGATGGCATCACCGGCGCCAATGGTGTCGCCGGTGAGCGCCAGCCATTCGCCCACACGACCGGGACACCGGCTCAGAAAATAGCCGCCCCCCACATCCGGGAACAGGCCAATGGCCGTCTCCGGCATGGCCATCTTCGTGCGCTCGGTCACCACGCGCAGGGCGGCGCCCTGGCTGATGCCCATGCCGCCGCCCATCACGATGCCGTCCATGAAGGCGATGTAGGGCTTGGCGTAGTTGTGGATCAGGTGGTTGAGCGCGTACTCCTCGGTGAAGAAGTCCTCGATCAGCGGGTTGCCCTGGCTGCCCGCCTGGTGCAAAAAGCGGATGTCTCCACCGGCGCAGAAGGCACCAAACGGGCCTTCCTTGTTGCTGCCACGGATGGCCACGGCCAGCACCCGCGCATCGTTTTTCCATGCCAGCAAGATGCCCATCAGGTCACGCACCATGCCCAGCGAGAGGGCATTGAGCGCACGCGGGCGGTTCAACGTGATGAAGCCCACCTGGCCTCGCACTTCACTCAACACATCAGGCAATACCGTCTCCGTCATTTTTGTTCCTTCCAACCCAACAGTTCATTAAAAACCAGCGCGCCGATCACGAGCACGCCTCCCGTCAGCACCGCCGGAGCAGGCTTTTCGCCTGCGCCCAGCCAGGCCAGCAAAATTCCAAAGATGACTTCGAGCAAGCCGAGCAACGCCATCTCTGGTGCCTTGAGCACCCGGCCGCAGCGCACGGCCAGCACACAAGGGATGGCCAATTGCACCACGCCCAACAGCGCCAGCAGGGCCAGGTCATGCCCTGAAGCCTGAAAAGGCAGCGCCAGCGGCAACGTAGCCACCACCGAGATCACCGCGCCGACCAGCACCGCAGGCACCAGGTCCACCGCATGGCCGTGGCGCTGCGAATGCTGCACCACCGTCCAGTTGATGGCGGCTGCCACCGGCACACACAGCGCCACCAGCGTACCTGCCAGGGGCAGGCCCGCCATCTGCGAACCATACATCCACCCAATGCCCAGCCCCGCCACGGCAATCGCGGCCCAGGTGCGCGGGGCGATGTGGTGGCCAATGAAAACCCTTGCAAACAGCGCGGTGAGCAGCGGCCCCACAGCCATCGTGACCAGCACATTGGCCACCGGCATGAGCACCAGCGCCACCATGAATGCCGTGAACATCACGCTCCAGCACACGCCAGAGATCCACAGCGCACGGCCGCTGTGGCGCATGGAGGCGAACACCGCCCTGCCCTGCAGCGCAGGCAGGATGACCAGCAGCGACAGCAGCGTGAAGAAGCTGCGCCAGAAGGTCACCTCAAAGCTCGCCGCATGCTCCAGGTGGCGCGTGACCACACCGGCAATGGACCACATGAGGGTCACGGCCACCATCAGCGCCACGGCACGGGAATGTGTCAATTTCAACAGAGGCTCCAGGATTCAGACGGCAAAAAGGCCACTGCGTCGCAGTGGCCCCTTTTTGAACGTGCTCTGAGCGCTTCTCTGAACGCTCCGCCGATCAGGACCGTGCAGCGCGCTTGCGCTCGTTCTCGGTCAGGTGGCGCTTGCGCAAGCGCACAGACTTGGGCGTGATCTCGACCAGTTCATCGTCCTCGATGAATTCCACGCCGTATTCCAGCGTCAGGTCGATCGGGGGCGTGATCTTGATCGCGTCTTCCTTGCCAGAGACACGGAAGTTGGTCAGCTGCTTGGTGCGCGTGGCGTTCACGATCAGGTCATTGTCGCGGCTGTGAATGCCCACGATCATGCCTTCGTACACGGGGTCGTTCGCCTTCACGAACATGCGGCCACGGTCGTCCAGCTTGCCCAGGGCGTAGGTGAAGATTTCACCATCGTCCATGGAGATCAGCACACCGTTCTTGCGGCCACCGATGTCGCCCTTGTGCGGCTCGTAGCTGTCGAAGATGTTGGAGATCAGGCCGGAACCACGTGTCAGGTTCAGGAATTCGTTGGTGAAACCGATCAGGCCACGTGCGGGGATGCGGTATTCGAGGCGTACGCGGCCACGGCCGTCGGACTCCATGTTCACCAGCTCGCCCTTGCGCTCGCCCAGGGCCTGCATCACGCCGCCCTGGTGGCCTTCTTCGATGTCCACCGTCACCAGCTCGATAGGCTCGTGCTTCACGCCGTCGATGTCCTTGAACACCACGCGGGGCTTGGACACGGCCAGCTCGTAGCCTTCACGGCGCATGTTTTCCAAGAGGATGGTCAGGTGCAGTTCACCCCGGCCCATCACTTCGAAGATACCTTCTTCATCGGTCTCGGACACGCGCAGGGCCACGTTGTGCTGCAGCTCCTTTTGCAGACGGTCCCAGATCTGGCGGCTGGTTACGAACTTGCCTTCGCGGCCGGCCAGGGGCGAGGTGTTCACGCAGAAGTTCATGGTCAGCGTGGGCTCGTCCACCTTCAGCATGGGCAGCGGCGACGGGTTGGCGGGGTCGGTAACGGTCACGCCGATGCCGATGTCTTCGATGCCGTTGATCAGCACGATGTCGCCAGGGCCCGCCAGCGGCGTCTGCATGCGATCAAGGCCCTGGAAGGTCAGCACCTGGTTGACACGGCCCTTGACGGACTTGCCATCAGGGCCTTCCATGACGAGCACATCCTGGCCGGGCTTGATGGTGCCCTGGCTGATGCGGCCCACGCCGATGCGGCCCACAAAGGTGGAGAAGTCCAGCGCCGAAATCTGCAGTTGCAGCGGAGCGGCTGGGTCACCCGTGTTCGGTGGAACGTGCGAGAGGATCGTGTCGAACAGGGCCGACATGTCGGGACCCCACTGCTCGCCCGGCGCGCCTTCTTCCAGCGACGACCAGCCGTTGATGCCCGAGGCGTACACCACGGGGAAGTCGAGTTGTTCGTCGGTGGCACCGAGCTTGTCGAACAGGTCGAAAGCGGCATTCACCACCTTGTCGGGGTTGGCGCCGGGCTTGTCCACCTTGTTCACCACCAGGATGGGGCGCAGGCCCAGAGCCAGGGCCTTCTTGGTCACGAAACGCGTCTGGGGCATGGGGCCTTCTTGCGCGTCGATCAGCAGCACCACGCTGTCCACCATGGACAGCGCACGCTCCACTTCACCGCCGAAGTCCGCGTGGCCGGGGGTATCCACGATGTTGATGTGTGTGCCCTTCCAGCTCACGGCGCAGTTCTTGGCCAGGATGGTAATGCCACGCTCTTTTTCAATCGCGTTGTTGTCCATCACGGTGTCAACGACCTTTTCGTGGTCGGCGAAGGTGCCGGACTGGCGCAGCAGCTGGTCGACCATGGTGGTTTTGCCGTGGTCAACGTGGGCAATGATCGCGATGTTGCGGATTTGTTTCGTCGTCATAGTTTTTCCAATGTGCCGCTGGCTTGAGGGTGCGGCATGCCTTCCAAAATTTGTTGAATTTCCAGCGGACTCAGGAGCCTGTCCGGCACCAGCTCCCCGCCCACGATGTGGCCCACCCCCAGCAGTGCCGGAGGATTCTCGCCGAACACCGCCACGGCACTGGCATCGGGCCAGGTGCCACGGCGACGCACGCCCGACAGGAATCGGGCTGCATTCTCGCCGTCCAGCGTGACACGCACGTGTTGTGCCAGCAGCGACTCGGGCGCCTCCAGGCTGGCCAGGCGCTCCGCCTCCGGCATGGCTTCCAGCTGGGCAAGCGTGACGCAGCGCTCCACACCGATTCCACCCGTGTCGATGCGGCGCAAGAAGGTCAGGTGCGCGCCGCAACCCAGCGCCGCCCCGATGTCTTCGCCCAGCGTTCGGATGTAGGTGCCTTTGCTGCAAGTTACTATAATTTTAATAGCTGCTTGCGCTTTATCTGTCTGCGTCAGGGTCAGTTTTAATGCATGAATGACGACATCGCGCGCTTCACGCTCTACCGTGACACCTGCTCGCGCGTACTCGTACAGCGCCTTGCCGTCTTTCTTGAGCGCACTGTGCATCGGCGGCACCTGGCGAATAGGGCCGGTGAACTGCTCTTGCACGGCCGCAAGACGCTCAGGGGTCAGCTGTGCCAAGTCCACATCACAGCGTTGCACCACATCGCCTTCGGCGTCGCCGGTGGTGGTGGTGGTGCCCAGCAGTGCAACGGCTTCGTAGGTCTTGGGCGCATCCAGCTGCAGCTGGCTGAACTTGGTGGCCGCGCCAAAACACAGCGGCAACACGCCGGTGGCCAAGGGGTCCAGCGTGCCGGTATGGCCCGCCTTTTCGGCGCGCAAGAGCCATTTCGCCTTTTGCAAGGCGTCGTTGCTCGAAAGGCCGAGCGGTTTGTCGAGCAGCAACACCCCATGCACAGGGCGCCGCTGCACCCTGGTGCGAGGCGCGTGCATGGACTACTCCTCTTTTGCGCGGGAAGAAACTGCCTTGGCGATCAAGGCGTTCATGTCGGCCGCACGCTCGGAGGTGCGGTCGAACACAAAGTGCAGCGTGGGCACCGTGTGGATGTGCAGGCGCTTGAACAAGCCGTTGCGCAGGAAACCCGCAGCCTGGTTGAGCGCCGCCTGTGTCTCCACAGGGTCGCCCGTCAACAGGCTGAAGAACACCTTGGCATGTGCGTAGTCTGGAGTGACCTCCACACCCTGCAGCGTCACCATGCCCACACGCGGATCTTTCAACTCGCGCGCGATCAACTCCGTCAGATCGCGCTGGATCTGATCGGCGACCTTGAAGGCGCGGTTAGGGGTGGAAGATTTCTTCGCAGCCATGTCGTCGTCACCGATGCCTTACAGCGTCCGCGCGATTTCCTTGATGTCAAAGAATTCGAGGTGATCGCCTTCCTTGATGTCGTTGTAGTTCTTGAGCTTGATACCGCACTCAAAGCCTTCCTTGACATCCTTGACATCGTCCTTGAGGCGCTTGATCGAATCGACTTCGCCGGTGTAGACCACCACGTTGTCGCGCAGCAGGCGGAAGCGTGCGTTGCGATGGACCATGCCCGAAGTGATGTACGAACCGGCAATCGTGCCGATCTTGGTCGCAACGAACACCGTGCGGATCTCGGCGGTGCCGATGATCTCTTCGCGCTGCTCGGGGGCCAGCATGCCGGACATCGCCACACGCAGCTCGTCCACAGCGTCGTAAATGATGCTGTAGTAGTGCAGATCGACGCCATTGCCCTCGGCCAGCTTGCGCGCACCGGCATCGGCCCGCACGTTGAAGCCGATCACGATGGCCTTGGAGGCGATCGCCAGGTTGATGTCGGACTCGCTGATGGCGCCCACGGCGGCGTACACCAGCTGCACCTTGACTTCGTCGGTCGAGAGCTTGAGCAGCGACTGCGCCAGCGCTTCCTGCGAACCCTGTACATCGGCCTTGACGATGATGGGCAACATCTTCACTTCGCCCGCCGTCATGTCGGCAAACATGTTTTCCAGCTTGGCGGCCTGTTGCTTGGCCAGCTTGGTGTTGCGGAACTTGCCGGCACGGTAGGTCGCGATTTCGCGGGCACGGCGTTCGTCCGTGAGCACCATGAATTCGTCGCCGGCCTGCGGCACTTCCGTCAGACCCTGGATTTCCACCGGGATCGACGGGCCTGCTGTCTTGGCGACCTTGCCGTTTTCGTCCAGCATGGCGCGCACGCGGCCATAGGTCTGGCCAGCCAGCACAATGTCGCCCACCTTGAGCGTGCCGGACTGCACCAGCACCGTGGCCACAGGGCCGCGGCCCTTGTCGAGCTGGGCTTCGATCACCAGACCCTTGGCCAGTGAATCGACCGGTGCCTTGAGTTCCAGCACTTCGGCCTGCAGCAGCACTTGCTCCAGCAGGGTGTCGATGCCCATGCCGGTCTTGGAAGACACCGGCACGAAAGGCGAATCGCCACCGTACTCTTCAGGCACCACCTCTTCGACCACCAGCTCCTGCTTGACGCGGTCGGGGTTGGCATCGGGCTTGTCGGCCTTGGTGATCGCCACCACGATAGGAACACCAGCCGCCTTGGCGTGCTTGATGGCTTCCTTGGTCTGGGGCATGACACCGTCATCGGCCGCCACCACCAGGATCACGATGTCCGTGGCCTGGGCACCACGGGCACGCATGGCCGTGAAGGCCTCGTGGCCCGGGGTGTCAAGGAACGACACCATGCCGCGTGGTGTTTCCACGTGGTAGGCACCGATGTGCTGCGTGATGCCACCGGCTTCACCCGCAGCCACCTTGGCGCGGCGAATGTAATCGAGCAGCGAGGTCTTGCCATGGTCCACGTGGCCCATGACGGTCACCACAGGAGCACGTGGCAACAATTCCACGTTCTGCTGGGTCGTATCGTCGTCGGTAAAGGCTTCTGGATCGTCCAGCGCTGCCACCACCGCCTTGTGGCCCAGCTCTTCCACCACGATCATGGCGGTGTCCTGGTCCAGCGGCTGGTTGATGGTGACCATCTGGCCCATCTTCATCAGTGCCTTGATCACTTCAGACGCCTTGATCGACATCTTGTGTGCCAGCTCTGCCACCGTGATGGTTTCGGGCACATGCACTTCAATGATGCGCGCCTCGACCGGTGCAGACTGCTGGTGATCGTCGCGATGGTCGCGGCTGTCGCCACGGCGGCCACGCGGGCCACCACGCCAGTTGTTGCGACCGACACCGCCGCTGCTGTCGCCACGGGTCTTGATTTCTTTTTTCTTGGCGGTGTCGTTGGCCCAGCTGGAGGACAGCTTGGCCGACTTCACTTCCTTGCCAGCGCCTGGCGCACCTGCGCCTGCCCCGGCAGTGGCGGGAGCGCCTGCGCGCGCCACACCGGTGCCAACAGCCGGCTTGTGCAGGGTGCCCTTCTTGGCATCCCCCACGGCAGCGGGCTTGGCCACTGGCTTGGGTTCTTCTGGCTTCTTGGCCACCATGACCGCCTTCTTGGGCGTGGCCATCATGGACCGGATCGCAGCAGCTTCCGCTTCGGCCTTGCGGCGACGGGCGTCCAGGTCAGCAGCGCGCGCGGTTTCCTCGTCGGCGCGTGCCTTGGATTCAGCGGCAGCCTTTTCGCGGGCTTCGGTTTGGGCTGCATTGCGTGCAGCGGCTTCGGCCGCTTGCTCGCGGGTGGCCTCCTGCTTGACAGCAGAGGCTTGTGCCTTCTTCTCGGCTTCCTGGGCGGCATAGGCGGCAGCGCGCTCTTCAGCTTCACGCTCGCGCTTCTCACGCGCTTCGCGCTCGGCACGCTTTTCGGCCAGCTCCGTCTCCTGGCGGCGGATCAGCTCGGCCTGGCGGCGCGCTTCTTCCTCGCGGCGGGACAGTTCCAGGTCTTCGCTGGAAACAGCGGCCTCTTCCGCAGCGGCGGGCGCGTGGGATTCGGCAGATGCCTCGGCACCTTCGTCGCGCTGGATGAACGTGCGCTTCTTGCGCACTTCCACCTGGATCGTGCGGGCCTTGCCCGTGGCATCCGCCTGCTTGATCTCGCTGGTGGACTTCTTCACCAGCGTGATCTTCTTGCGGTCGGCCGAAGCCGTGCCGTGGCTGGCCTGCAAATAAGCAAGCAGCTTTTGCTTGTCCGACTCGGTCAACGCGTCGGAAGGGGCGGCCTTGCCCACGCCCGCAGCTTTGAGCTGGTCGAGCAGGGTTTCAGGCGATTTTTTGAGTTCGGTTGCAAACTCGGCGACAGTATTACTGGACATATGTGGTTCGTGCCTCCCTGACCTTTACTCTTGCCCCGCGAACCAGTGTTCGCGCGCCTTCATGATCAAGGCTTTGGCATCTTCTTCAGACTGTCCGGTCAGGTCGGTCAGTTCATCAATGGCCAGATCGGCCAGGTCGTCACGTGTGTGCACACCGCCTTCAGCCAACTTGGCAATCAGCTCGGGGGTGAGGCCTTCGAGGTCGCGCAGGTCCTGGGAGACCTCTTCCACGCTTTCCTCACGGGCGATTTCCATCGTGAGCAGCGCATCCTTGGCACGGGCACGCAACTCGTTGACGGTGTCTTCGTCGAAGCTTTCGATCTCCAGCATTTCCTGCAGCGGCACATAGGCCACTTCTTCGAGGCTGTTGAAGCCTTCGGAGATCAGGATGTCGGCGATTTCCTCGTCCACATCGAGCTTTTCCATGAACAGCTTGCGGGCCGTGTCGGTCTCGTTGGCCTGCTTTTGCGCGCTTTCGGCGGCGTCCATGATGTTGATCTTCCAGCCGGTCAGATCGGACGCCAGACGCACGTTCTGACCACCACGGCCAATGGCGATGGCGAGATTTTCCTCGTCCACGACCACATCCATGGCGTGTTTTTCTTCATCGACCACGATGGAGGACACGTTGGCCGGGGCCAGGGCTCCGATCACAAACTGTGCGGGGTCTTCGGACCACAGCACGATGTCCACGCGTTCGCCAGCGAGTTCGTTGGTCACCGCATTGACGCGGGTGCCACGCACACCGACGCAAGTGCCAATGGGGTCCACGCGCTTGTCATGGCTCAGCACGGCGATCTTGGCGCGCGAGCCGGGGTCACGGGCGCAGGACTTGATTTCCAGCAGGCCTTGTTCGATCTCAGGCACTTCGTTGCGGAAGAGTTCGATCATGAACTCGGGGGCCGAGCGCGACAGGATGATGGGAGCGCCGCGCAGCGTCAGGTCCACTTCCATGATCATGGCGCGCACACGGTCGCCACTGCGCAGGTTTTCCTTCGGGATCATCTCGCCACGGCGCAGACGTCCTTCCACACGGCCGGATTCGACAATGATGTCACCCTTGTCCATGCGTTTGACGGTGCCGGTAAAGATTTTCTCGCCGCGCGACATGAAGTCGTTGAGCAGCATTTCACGCTCGGCGTCGCGGATCTTCTGCAGGATGACCTGCTTGGCAGCCATGGCGCCGATGCGGCCGATCGGCACGGACTCGACACCTTCTTCGATGTACTCGCCCACTTCGATGTCCGGAATGCGGTCCTTCGCATCCATCAGCAGCTCTTCGGCCTCGGGGTTTTGCAGGCCGGCATCATCGGGCACCACCAGCCAGCGACGGAAAGTCTCATAGTTGCCGCTGTCGCGATCTACGGACACGCGAATGTCCACCTCGCCCTGGTACAGCTTCTTGGTAGCCTGGGCCAGGGCCGACTCCACGGCGCCCAAGACCACATCACGCTCCACGTTCTTTTCGCGCGAAATGGCCTCAACCAACATCAACAATTCGCGATTCATGCGACGACTCTCCTGTTTCAATCACCCGAAGGCGGAGGCTGCGCGCGGCTGCCACCCACCCCAATTTTTCAGCAGCCACTCAGGCGGGTGCCGCCCCAGCCTTGCCTGCACGCCCCTTGAAATCCACGATGGGCGCCAGGCGCACATCCCGAACCTCGTCCAAGGTAAAGCCCAGCGCCTGCAATGGGGCGGGCACACGTTTCTTGCTGACCCTTTGACCTGGCTTGACCGGCGGCTCGTCACTCCAGACAATCTGCCACCCCCCAGCCTCGGCGCGCTCCAGCGTGCCGCGAAATTTCTTGCGGGTGGCATTGACCTGCCCCGCCGCCGCCGCAACGCCGATGGGCGCCTTCAGGGTGACGTCAATGACCGAACCCTCGAAGCGAACAAAGTCTTGCTCATGGCGCAGAGGGCGATCGATGCCGGGGGACGACACTTCGAGGCGCTTGTACTCGACGCCATCGACCTCCAGCGCAAACTGCAGCTGGCGCGTGACCTTCTCGCAATCCTCGACGGTCACGAACTGATCAATCACGGGCTGGGGCGCATCAGCGGCCGGCTGCACCCAGGACAAGTCGATGGTGACGCGCAGCAAACCGCCAGCGGAGCGTTCGATCTCCACCAGGTCATACCCCAGGCCCGTCACAATTTGTTCAACGACTTGCTGCAATGCCACGTGTTCAGTTCAATCCCGGAAAAACAAAAAACCCGATAACCCCCGGAGACTCTTCCCCGACAGCTTCGAGCTCCAAAAGCGTTCGACCAAAAAAAACGGGCGGTTGGTACCCGCCCGTTTGGTCGTGAGAGTCGTATTGTAGCGCGCAAAGTGTTGATTTGCAAAGGCGCGGACGGGCAAAACTGTTGTCAACGCGCCCAGGCCAGTGTGCATGCGGCCTGCCGGACGATGTGGTGCCAAAACGGCACCTGGCGCTTATCCAATCGGCGCGAGCAGCTATGACAGTGATAGCGGCTGCAGCAGCTCAGCCAGATCGCCCTCGGTGAACAGCGGCTCCTTGCGTGCAGCGGAGTCGCTGTACAGACTGCCCGCCAGCTGCGCCTTGCGCTCCTGCAGCGCCAAAATTCGCTCTTCAATCGTGCCCTGCGCCACCAGTTTGATCACCCATACGCTCTGTGTCTGTCCAATGCGGTGGGCGCGGTCGGTGGCCTGGTTTTCCACCGCCGGGTTCCACCAGGGGTCGTAGTGAATCACCGTGTCGGCCTGCGGCAGGTTCAGCCCCACCCCGCCCGCCTTCAGGCTGATCAAAAACAGCGGCACCTGCCCGCTGGTGAACTGTTCGATGATCGCGTCGCGCTTCTGGCTCTGCCCCGTGAGCTTGACCCAGGGCAGGTTGCGTTTTTTCAGCTCGGCCTCGATCAGCGTGAGCATGCTGGTGAACTGCGAGAACAGCAAAATGCGCCGCCCCTCGGCCAGCATCTCGGGCAGCAGCGCCATCAGCTGGTCCAGCTTGGCCGATGTCTTGACCTTTTTGGCGGCATCTAGCGGCACAAGTTGCGGGTGGCAGCACACCTGGCGCAGCTTGAGCAGCGCATCGAGGATGGTGATCTGCGACTTGGCCAGCCCCTTGGTCTGCAAGGCTTCGCGCACGGTTTTTTCCATACCCAGGCGGATGGTTTCGTACAGATCGGCCTGCGTGCCGGTCAGTTCCACGGGCATCACCGACTCGACCTTGGGCGGCAGCTCGCCCGCCACCAGGGCCTTGGTCCTGCGCAGCATAAAAGGCGTGATGCGCGAGCGCAGCTGCGCCATGCGCGCGCCGTCGCCCTGCTTTTCGATGGGCGTGCGAAACACCTCCTTGAAGCGTGTCTGACTGCCCAGAAAACCTGGCATCAAAAAGTGAAACAGGCTCCAGATCTCGCCCAGGTGGTTTTCCATGGGCGTGCCCGACAGGCACAGCCGGTGGCGCGCCTGCAGCTGGCTGACCACCTGCGCGGCATGCGTGCTGGCGTTCTTGATGTTCTGCGCTTCATCCAGCACCACCAGGTGCCACTGGTGCGCCAACCAGCGCTCGCGGTCGCGCTGCAGCAGCGAATACGGGGCAATGACCAGGTCATGCTCGGTGACTGTATCTGCCATGCCGTGTCGGCCGGCGCCATGCAGCACCAGACAACGCAGCCCAGGGCAAAAGCGGGCCGCCTCGCGCTGCCAGTTGCCCATGAGGCTCACGGGTGCAATGACCAGCGCAGGTGCGGTCAGCCGCCCCGCGTCTTTTTCGACCTGGATGTGTGCCAGGGTCTGCAGCGTCTTGCCCAGGCCCATGTCGTCGGCCAGCACCCCGGCCAGTCCGTGGGCACTCAGAAACTGCAGCCAGTTCAGCCCCTGCTGCTGGTACGGCCGCAAGGTGGCCCGCACGCTGGCGGGCAAAGGCACCTCCGGCAAGGCGCCAACGCCCTGCAACTGAGCCACCATGGCGCGCAAGGCATCGGCGCCCTGCCACACCGCGCCCTCGCCCAACGCGGCGCTGGTGCGCAGCGCGTCCATGCGCGAGAGCTTGAGGCTCTCGCCCCTGAAATCGTGCGCGCGGTCGCCCACCAGGTCCAGCAAGGCGGCCATCCAGGGGCGCAGCGCGTCGGTCGGCACCCGCACAAAACCCGATGTACCCACACCCCGCAGGTAAGCAAACGGCGGCAGCTGCGGCTGTCCAGTGACGGGGTCGGGCGGCTGCTGGGCGGCAGCGGCGATCAGCAGGGGCAGCAACGGCAGGATGTTGTGGCGCACGCCGTTGATTTCCATGCCCAGCGACAGCGCAAACCAGGGCGATGTGGCCTCATCTTCGCCACTGGGTTGCAGTGACACGTCCAGCGTGTCGGCATGGGTGATCCAGCCGTCCAGCGCCGCGTCCTGCCTAAGCACAAAACCGGCCTCGCGCAACACAGAAAACCCGTTGTCAAACCAGTGCATCCAGTCGTCCTGCGATTCCTCGCCGGGGATGCCGAACAGGCCATCGTCGGTGGCCAGCAGGCCCAGGTCCATCAGGCGTTCAATGGCATCCAGCTCGGCCGCCGCGTCGCGCTGCAGCAGCACCTGACTGCCGTCGGCGCCAGTCACCAGCACACTCAGGTCCTGCCCGGCCCACCAGCCCACATGGCCCTGGTAGTCAAAGCGCAACTGGGCGGTGATGAGGCCCAGGCCCGGCACATCGGCTTCGGGCACGGGCGCCAGGTGCAGGCGCGCCACGGGCCTGACGCCCTGCACGCGTGTGAGAGGGCTGAGCACCGGCGGCAGCGGCAGCATGCCCCCAAGGCGGCTCGCCACCTCGGCATGGTGTTTTTGCAGCGCGGCGGCGGCGAGCGGAGGCGCCTGCAGCAACAGTTCCAGTTGTTCGGGGCTCAACCCCTCGGCCGACACGGGGCCGCACAGGCCCTGGGCGACATCGAGGTACAGGGGCGGGTGGTTAGCACACAGCGTGGCGCTGGGGCTGGGCAGGCGGGCCTGCAAGGTCCAGGCGTTGTCGCCACCGTCGCCACCACCGGACGCGACTTTTTCTTTCCAGGCCCAGGCAATGGGCAGCGGATCGCCCCAGCGCAGCGGCACGCCCACCGTGGAGCCGCCTGCATCCACAAACAGACGCCCCGTGGCAGCCGCCTGCTGCAGTGCCAGCAGGCCTACAGCTCCCTCCAGCACACCCGTCGGCGCGCCGCTGTAGGCCGAGTAGTAGCCCACGCTGCGCGGCATGGCACGCAGCAGTTGCAGCAGCTGGCGGTCCGCATCCGTGGCGCGGTCATACACCGCCTGGCCGGGTCCAGGTTGGGTCCGGACGGCCTTGGGCTTGGCCCAGCCGCCGGTGAGCTTGGGGTAGGACACCACGGCCTCGATCTGCAGCTGTGGCGCGCCATTGCGCAGGCGCCCGATGGTGGAGAGCAGGTAGAGGTAACACTCCGGCCGGTCTGCCCGCGCGCCAGCCAGTGGCGGCGCGGCGTTGTCTGCCGCCAGATCCCAGTCGTTCAGCCAACGCACCAGGCGGGCCTCGGCCTCTGCGCGGGCCTGGGCGGCAACGCGCTCCTGCATAGCCTGCAGCGCTTGCGCGGCCTGCGCTGTAGGGGGCGAACGGGGGGCAGGCTCTGCGCCTGGGCGCATGTCCAGGGCCTTCAGCGTCAGGGCTACGGCGTGTTTGCAGTCTTCGCCCACCGGGCAGGTGCATTCGCCCGTCCAGGAGCGGACCTGGCCGTTGGGCGCCAGCACCAGCTCTACCGACAGCGCGTACGGCTCGGGTTGGGTGCCCTGCACTTCGCCGCCGATGCGCCAGACGCCTTTGCCTTCCTCTTCAACGTCGATGCGGACGACGGCGGACTGCCGGAAAAGTCCCATACCGCGCGACCATGCGCCTTGGTCGCAGTGGGCCTGCAGCGAGCTGAGGGAAAAGGACGGAGCAGTGGGGGAAGACACAAATAAAAGCGGAAAGTGGCCCTAGCGCTTTACTATCAAGCGCTAGCAGCTACTAAAAAATGAGCATTGAGTGAGTATTTAGAACGCGACGCTTACCGGCTGCGCGCGGCGCGCACGCGCTCAAAAACGCCCTGGGCCTCGCTGCCCGCCCCTGCGCTGCCAGGGGCAGCCTGTAGGCTGGCCAGCAGCCGGGCCAGCACGGGCGCCTGGGGCAGCAAGGGGCCCAGGAACAGCGCGCGCTGGCCGTCGGCAATCAGCAGGGTTGGAAAGGTTTCCACGTCCAGGTCGCCAGCCAGATCGGACTCGTCTTCGATGTCCACCCATTCAAAACGCACCTCCGGATGCGCGCGGGCCAATTCGTTGAACAGGGGGCGGTAGATGCCACAGGTGCCACACCACGCAGCGCACAAGCACACGGCCCACCAGCCACCGGGCGTGGCGGCCGCAGGGCTTGGGGGGGTGGACGGGGGCAGTGCGGCGGGGCTGGACATCAAACGGGCTCCTGGGGCTGGCGTGGCGGGAGCCCTGTGAAAACAGCAGGCCCCGCGCTACAAACCGCGTCGTTCGCGGGCGCGGTAAACCTCGATGGTACCCACACCCGGCGCCTGGTTGCCCCAGCTGTTGCGCACAAAGGTCGTCACCGCCGCCACGTCCTCGTCGGACAGAAACTGCTGGAACGGTGGCATGCCATGCGGGCGCGGGTTGCCCGCCGTGGCAGGCAGGTAGCCACCCTGCAGCACCACACGCACCAGGTTGGTGGGGTCGGCCAGCGTGACGGCGCGGTTGCCCGCCAGCGCGGGGAAGGCGCCGAGCTCGCCCTGCCCCTGGTCGCCGTGGCATTGGGCGCAGTGCTGTTCGTACACCTTGGCGCCGCGCGCCAGGGCGCTGGCCGGGGGCGCGGCCCCGGCAGCAGGCACTTTGTGTTCTTGCTGCGGCAGCACCTGCAGATACACCGCCATGGCACGCGCATCGGTATCGCTCAGATACTGCGTGCTGCGGAACACCACCTCGGCCATGGGCCCCAGCACTGAGCCCTGCGGGGCCACGCCGGTTTTCAGCAAGGCCACCACGTCGTCGGTCGCCCACTCCTTCACGCCCGCCTCATGCGCGGCATTGAGCGCAGGGGCATACCAGTTCTGCACCGGGATCAGCCCGCCGGTAAAGGCCTTGGCGTCGGTGGAGGCGCCCAATGCGTTGCGCGGCGTGTGGCAGGCGGTGCAATGGCCCAGGCCGTTGACCAGGTAAGCGCCCCGGTTGTATTCAGCCGACTGCGTGGGTTCGGGTTGAGGCGCCCCGGGCGTGAAGAACAGCGCCCGCCAAACACCCAGCGCCGCCTGCGTGTTGTACGGAAAACGCAGCGCGTGGTCGCGGTTGGCTTCAGCGGCGGCGGGCAGGCTGTGCAGGTAGGCAAAGACGGCGTCCGAATCCTCGCGCGTCACCTGCGTGTAGTTGGGGTATGGAAAGGCCGGATACAACAGCCGCCCGTCCTTGCTGCGGCCGTGGTGCATGGCGCGCCAGAACTCGGCAGAGGTCCAGCTGCCAATGCCATGCGATTTGTCGGGCGTGAGGTTGGAGCTGTGCACCACACCAAACGGCGTCTCGATGCCGCGGCCGCCCGCAAACGGCGCACCGCCCTGCGTGGTGTGGCAGGCCATGCAGTTGCCCACGCGGGCCAGGTACTCGCCACGCTGAATCAATTCAGGTGTGCTCTGCAGTGTTTCGCCAGCGGGCATAGGCTCTTCGCCGCGCAAGTTCAGGCTGATCAGCAGTGCTGCCGCAATGCCCAACGCGGCCAGAATGGAAGAGATCGTCCAGAGGATGCGTTTCATCGGTGCATCCCTTCTCAACGTGCAGCCGCAGCGGCCACGGGCACTTCGGCCACACCACCGCAGCGCGCGGGCATCGCAGCGGGCAAGGTGCGGGCGGGCTTGCCCCCCGCCACCACGGGCTGGGCGGCCAACCAGGCCGAGACAGCACTCACATCGTCGGGCGTGAGCTGGCGGGCAATGTAGGCCATGCAGTCGGGCAGATGCGCCCGGCGCTGGCCGGTCTTCCAGGCACCCAGCTGGCTGTTGAGGTAGTCGCGCGGCAGGCCTAGCAGGCCGGGTATGGACGGGGTCACACCCGTCATGGCTGCGCCATGGCAGGCCACGCAGGCGGGGATGTTGCGGGCCCCATCCCCCCCTTGCACCAGCTTGCGGCCTTGCTCCAGCACAGCGGCGGGCGCTTGTGGTGCGGGCGGCGGCGGGTAAGGCAAGTCCAGCGCTGCAAAGTGCTCGGCCATCTCGCGCAGGTAGTCGTCGGTCAGGTGTTCAATCAGGTAAGTCATCTGCGGGTAGCTGCGCCGCCCGTCCCGAAAGTTGAGCAGTTGGTTGGCCAGGTAGCCCGCCGGTTTGCCCGCAATGCGCGGAAAGTACCCATCTGGCGTGGCCCGGCCCTCTTTGCCGTGGCACGCGGTACAGGCCAGCACGCGCGAGGACATGGACGACACGGGCACCGTGGCCGCAGGGGTGGCAGGAGGCGTGCTGGCGGGCACCGTCTGGGCCGCAGCGCCAGCCGTCAACGCCAGCGCCACCAGGGCAGCCGCGCCGGGTGCGGAAAAAACAGGGCGCAGCAAGCCGCGCAGGCAATCGATCATGGGGATTTTTCCGTGGGGAAACGGTCGGCGGGCACCTACAAGCCGTGCGCTCGGGGCATGCACCAACACAAGCCGACACTCTACGCCCAGCGGCAAAAACAGTACAGATTCAGTTTCCTGTTAAAAATACAGATCAGTTTGACAAGCAGCCAGCCCCACCACCCCAATGAAACGCTACGAACGCCACGCTGACACCATCGCGCAGCTCATCCACAGCGGCGCGCTGCGGCCTGGCGACCGCGTGCCTTCGGTGCGCGAGGCCAGCCGCACGCGGGGCATCAGCCCGTCCACCGTGTTCGAGGCGTATTACCTGCTGGAGGCACAGGGCCTCATCCACGCCCGCCCGCGCTCGGGCTACTACGTGAGCGCCCGGCTGCCCAGTACGGCCGAGGCCCGCCCCGCCGAGCCCCTGCCCTCGCAGCCCGCCGCCACCTCCACCGGCGTGGCCATCAGCGACCTGGTGTTCGAAGTGCTGGGCCTGGCCCGTGACCGCGACCTGGTACCGCTGGGCTCTGCCTTCCCGGGGCTGGAGCTGTTTCCGCTGGACCGCCTGGCGCGGTGCCTGGCCAGCGGCATGCGCAAGCTCGACCCGTGGAACATCGTGCAAAGCCTGCCACCGGGTGACGAACGCCTGCGCCAGCAGATCGCACTGCGCTATGGCCTGCACGGCATGGCGGTGGATGTGGAAGAAATCATCATCACCAACGGCGCGATGGAGGCGCTCAACCTCTGCCTGGAGGCCGTCACCCAGCCGGGCGATGTGGTGGTGGTCGAATCGCCCACCTTTTACGCCGCGCTGCAGGCCCTGGAGCGGCTGAACCTGCAGGCGCTGGAAATCGCCACCCACCCGCGCGACGGCATTGACCTGGCCGCGCTGGCCGAGGCGCTGGAGCGCCAGCCCCCCCACCAGCACATCAAGGCCTGCTGGCTCATGCCCAGCTTTCAAAACCCTCTGGGTAGCCTGATGCCGGAGGGAAAAAAGAGCGAACTGGTCGCCCTGCTTGCCCGCCACGGCGTGCCGCTGATCGAGGACGACGTGTATGGCGAACTGCACTACGGCCCCCAGCGCCCGCCGCCTGCCAAGGCGTTTGATGGCACGGGGCTGGTCATGCACTGCAGCTCGTTCAGCAAAAGCCTGGCGCCCGGCTACCGCGTGGGCTGGGTGGCGGCGGGCCGCTTTGCCACGGCGGTGCAACGGCTCAAGCTGATGACCACGCTATCAGCCGCCACACCTTCGCAGCAGGCGCTTTCCGAATACCTGGCCCAGGGCGGCTACGACCGGCACCTGCGCGCGCTGCGCCGCAGCCTGGAACAGCAGCAGGCGATTGCGCTGGAGGCGGTGGCCAAGCACTTCCCGCGGGGCACGCGCGTGTCGCGGCCCGAGGGGGGCTACTTTTTGTGGGCAGAGCTTCCGCAGGAGGTCGATGCACTGGCGCTGCATCGCCAGGCACTCGCGCAGGGCATCAGCCTGGCGCCCGGGCAGATTTTTTCGGCCGACCGGCGTTTTGCGCACTGCGTGCGCATCAACTACGGGCACCCGGCACACGACCGCCTGCAACCCGCCCTGGAATGCGTGGGCCGCCTGGCCACTGTGCTGGCGGCCGAGGGTGCGCGCACACCCCCTGGTGAGCGCACCAACAACTCAAATCTATAGAGCGGCGACGCAGCACAACCTGTCCGGCACAGACACGGGCCTGAGCCAGGGCGAAAACAAAAAAGCACGCTGAGGGGCATCCTCAGCGTGCTTTACTTTTGATAGCTACCCGCGCTTGATGGGAAAGCGCCAGGGCCTGTTTTTATCCATATCCCTCGTCGTTATCCCTCAGGCGGGGGCATACCCGCTCAGAAGCTCTCCCATTCGTCGTCGTTGCCGCCCTTGGCTGCGGCTGCAGGCGCTGGCGCGCTGGCAACCGGGGGCCTGGTGCTGGCTGCAGGGGCGGCTGCGCTAGCCTTGGGCGCTGCCAGGCTGGCCTGGGGTTTGGCGGGCTTTGCGCTGCCGATCTTGCTGGCACCTTTGGTCGCGCCTGCACCGCGTTGGGCGGTGAATGCCGGGGCAGCGATGGGCGCTCGGGGTGCCGGTGCTGGCGCGCTGCGCATGGCGTTGGCGTCGAGCTTGAACACGGCCACGGCGTTGACCAGTTCGCCGGCCTGGGCGTTCAGGGCGCTAGCGGCGGCCGCCATTTCTTCCACCAACGCTGCGTTTTGCTGCGTGGCCTGGTCCATCTGCGTGACCGCTTCTCCCACCTGGCCCACCCCTGCGCTTTGTTCGCTGCTGGCGGCGCTGATCTCTCCCATGATGTCCGTCACCCGGCGGATGGAGGCCACCACTTCGGTCATGGTGGCTCCTGCCTTGTCCACGAGGGCCGTGCCTTGTTCCACGCGCTCTACGCTGGCGGTAATGAGGGCTTTGATTTCCTTGGCGGCTTCTGCGCTGCGCCCTGCCAGGCTGCGCACTTCACCGGCCACCACCGCAAAGCCCCGGCCTTGTTCTCCGGCACGGGCGGCTTCCACGGCGGCGTTCAGGGCCAGGATGTTGGTCTGAAAGGCGATGCCGTCGATCACGCTGATGATGTCGGCGATCTTTCTGCTGCTGTCGTTGATGCCTTTCATGGTCTCGACCACTTCGGCCACCACCTCGCCGCCTTGCACGGCCACGGTGCTGGCGCTCACCGCCAGCTGGTTGGCGGCCCGGGCGTTGTCGGCGTTCTGGCGCACGGTGGAACCCAGCTCTTCCATCGAGGCTGCCGTTTCTTCCAGCGCGCTGGCCTGCTGTTCCGTGCGTGCCGACAGGTCGTTGTTGCCCGAGGCAATCTGTGAGCTCGCCGAGGCAACCCCTTCCGCGTTCTGGCGCACCGAGCCCACGGTGTTCACCAGGCTTTGCTGCATGCGCTGCAAGGCGCCCAGCAGGTGGCCGGTTTCGTCCTTGGAACTCACGGTGATCTGGCCACTGAGATCGCCGCTGGCCACACGGTCGGCAGCCTCCACGGCCTGCGCCAGGGGGCGGGTGATGGAGCGGATGATGGTGATGGCGAGAAAGACGGCAATCGCAATGGCGAGCACGCCAGCGATCAACACATCCCGTTGCAGCGCAGCGGCGGCGGCCTCGGCACGTTCGCCCGCTTTGACCGTGGTCTGGGCCTGAAACTCAACCTGCTCCTGAATAGCCGCCTGGTAGGCAAGCTGCGCGGGGCGATACTGCTCTTCCAGCAGCTTGGTGGCTTCGTCCTTCTGCCCTTGCTGGATCATGGTGAGGTACTGCACGCCAATCTTTGCAAAGTCTGCGCGCCGCTGTTGCATGCGCGCCAGAATTTCTTTGCCTTTTTCCGAGACGATCAGCGCGTCAAGGGTTTTGTACTGCGCGTCCACTTCCGCCCTCGACGCGGCAATCTGGTCCATGGACGACTTAGTCACGGCCTCGGTCGTGAAAATCGCCAGATTGCGCACCTGGATGGCTTGCACATTCACCCGGTCGGTCAACGTGCCCAGTGCTTTAGTGATGGGGATGCGAACGTCAATCACATCCTTCAGCTCTGCGCGCTGGCTCGCAGACTGGATCAGGCTGACCGCCCCCAGCGCGATGAGCAACAACACCATGACGGCAAACGCTACGGTAAGTCGGGTTGATATCTTCAGCTGATTCATCCTGCTTCTCCTCTGGACTGGTGGTGGTTTGAAGGTGGTTTTTTTGGCTGTCACCACCTTAGCCGTGAGCGATCTTTGTCACCAGTGCTATTTCGCCGCGGCGCAGCAACTCCGACCTGGGCGCCACAGATCACCCTGCACTCGCCCAGGCATTTATTGACAAAACGCCGCATCCGGTCGGTTCAGTGCGTTCCCCACCCCGCCGCAGCCCCGGCCTGCCCGGTTGGGATTGGAGAGCTAGCTCCAGTCCCAGCCCCGGTGCGCAGGCAAAAAAATGCTACCTTCCACAGCGGCCCTACCGCAGGTGCGCCCTCCGCTTTTGACTGACGATCCGATGCCCCTTTTCAGCAACAAAGAAACCGATCCCAACCACATCCCCGCCCCGAGCCTGCCCCTGCTGGCGCTGGAGCTGCGGGCGCCCTGGGAGTTTGGCGCGGTGCTGCCCGCCTGGCCGGTGCTGCAGCGCGCCCCGCTGGGCGACGGCCACACGGTGATCGTGTTCCCGGGCCTCACGGCAGGTGACGCCACCACCGTGCCGCTGCGCCGCTACCTGGATTCGCGCAACTACGACACCCTGGGCTGGGGCCAGGGCCTGAACCTGGGCCCCCGCGATGGCGTGCTGGAAACCGCCAAGCGCCAGCTGCAGGAGGCCGCCCAAGCCAGTGGCGGCAAGGTGAGCCTGGTGGGCTGGAGCTTGGGCGGCGTCTATGCCCGCGAACTGGCCAAGGAGATGCCCGACCTGGTGCGCTGTGTGATCACACTGGGCACGCCATTCGCAGGGCACCACACCTCGACCAATGCCTGGCGCATCTACCAGTTCGCCAGCGGCCGCAACATCGAGCGCGAAACCGAGAGCTACAACCTGCCCGAAGCGCCCCCCGTGCCCACCACCAGCATCTACTCGCGCACAGATGGCGTGGTGGCCTGGCGCGGCAGCATCCAGGCCCCGGCGGCGCACAACCCGCACACCGAAAACATCGAAGTGGTGGCCAGCCACTTTGGCATCGGCCTGAACCCCAGCGCCTGGTGGGCCGTGGCCGACCGCCTGGGGCAACCGCATGGGCCGCAAGTGGTGTGGCAGCCTTTTCAGCGCCCCCGGGTTCCGGGCTTGCACCTGGTGTATCCAGACCCCCACCGCTAAGCGACTTGCGCGGGGCTATGCAGCCAATCAGCCCACAGAAATAGAAAACATAAAACAAAAAAGCACGCTGAGGATGCCCCTCAGCGTGCTTTTCTTTTGATAGCTACCTGCGCTTTATGGGCAAGCGCCAGGTCCTGTTTTTATCCATATCCCTCGTCGCTATCCCTCAGGCGGGGGCATGCCCGCTCAGAAGCTCTCCCATTCGTCGTCGTTGCCGCCCTTGGCGGCGGCTGCAGGCGCTGGCGCGCTGGCAACCGGGGGCCTGGTGCTGGCTGCAGGGGCGGCTGCGCTAGCCTTGGGCGCTGCCAGGCTGGCCTGGGGTTTGGCGGGCTTTGCGCTGCCGATCTTGCTGGCACCTTTGGTCGCGCCTGCACCGCGTTGGGCGGTGAATGCCGGGGCAGCGATGGGCGCTCGGGGTGCCGGTGCTGGCGCGCTGCGCATGGCGTTGGCGTCGAGCTTGAACACGGCCACGGCGTTGACCAGTTCGCCGGCCTGGGCGTTCAGGGCGCTAGCGGCGGCCGCCATTTCTTCCACCAACGCTGCGTTTTGCTGCGTGGCCTGGTCCATCTGCGTGACCGCTTCTCCCACCTGGCCCACCCCTGCGCTTTGTTCGCTGCTGGCGGCGCTGATCTCTCCCATGATGTCCGTCACCCGGCGGATGGAGGCCACCACTTCGGTCATGGTGGCTCCTGCCTTGTCCACGAGGGCCGTGCCTTGTTCCACGCGCTCTACGCTGGCGGTAATGAGGGCTTTGATTTCCTTGGCGGCTTCTGCGCTGCGCCCTGCCAGGCTGCGCACTTCACCGGCCACCACCGCAAAGCCCCGGCCTTGTTCTCCGGCACGGGCGGCTTCCACGGCGGCGTTCAGGGCCAGGATGTTGGTCTGAAAGGCGATGCCGTCGATCACGCTGATGATGTCGGCGATCTTTCTGCTGCTGTCGTTGATGCCTTTCATGGTCTCGACCACTTCGGCCACCACCTCGCCGCCTTGCACGGCCACGGTGCTGGCGCTCACCGCCAGCTGGTTGGCGGCCCGGGCGTTGTCGGCGTTCTGGCGCACGGTGGAACCCAGCTCTTCCATCGAGGCTGCCGTTTCTTCCAGCGCGCTGGCCTGCTGTTCCGTGCGTGCCGACAGGTCGTTGTTGCCCGAGGCAATCTGTGAGCTCGCCGAGGCCACGCCTTCCGCGTTGCTGCGCACGCCGGACACCACGTGCGCCAGGTTGGCACGCATGTCACCGAGCGCGGTGAGCAACTGGCCCATTTCGTCCTTGCCGCCAGGCGGCACCTCGGTGGTGAGGTCGCCCTCGGCAATTGCGCGGGCCGCCCGCACAGCATGGTGGGCCGGCCGGGAGACGGTGCGCGTAATGCCCACACCCAGCAAGGCCGCCAGCACCACACACACCGCCAGGGTGCCCAGCAGCCACAGGCGCGCCGTGGCGAATACTTCACGCCCTTCGGCACTGGCTTGCAACGCGGCCTCGGAATTGATCTTCTGCAGTTCGCCCAGCGTTTCTGCCGCGGCGACAAAAGCGGCTTCCGACTCGCCCGCATAGAGCATGCCCAGGGCGTCGCCGGTGAGTTCCAGCGTCTCGGCGTTGGTGAAGTCCACGCCCGAGGCGATCTCCAGCAATTTGGCCTGGAGCTTGATGTATTCGGCTTTGCGCTGCTTGTAGGCGGTATAGACCTCGCGCTCCTTGTCCATGTCGATGAGGGCCTCGTACGCAACCTCGACCTTGTCCAGATCCTTGTGGCGCAGGGTTACCTGCTCGGAAAACGCCTTGACTTCCGCCACGCTGCGCGAGGTGACCACCCCCGCCTCGGAGCGCCGCATGCGGTTGAGCAACACGCGCAGCTCCCCCGTTTGCGCCACGCTGGGCAGCAAGTTGGTGGCGATCTGGTCCGCCCCCTGGTGGATGCGGGACATCTGCACCAGCGCCATCACACCCAGCAAGGTGGTGAACAGCACCACCGCCAAAAATCCCGCTCCCAGCTTGACGCCGATGCGCAGATCGGAAACTCTCATGGATCACCCTTCACATTGCGTTTGCCCAAAAGGCACTTCGACGCATGCCAATCTGTATTGCTCAGCACCGCATACTTGTAACCAAATGCAGTCTAGCAGTGCCTGCCGCGCTGCAAAGTGGGCTTTCCCCTTACAGAACAACACCGCGCTGCCAAAAAAAAGCATGCGGGCTTGTGGCGCGCATGCTTTGTCGGGGACGCTGGAAGGCTATTGTATTTGTAGCTACACCTGCTTTACCCAAAAGCCCTGAGGCTATTTGATGCCCAATTTTCTTCAGGCGTTCGACTTCTTGAAAGCCTCGATGCCGTCCGTGATTTCCTTCTTGGCGGCGTCAATGCCTTCCCAGCCCAGCACCTTGACCCACTTGCCCTTTTCCAGGTCCTTGTAGTGCTCGAAGAAGTGGGCGATGGCGTTGCGGCGCATGGCATTCACGTCGTCGATGTTCTGCCAGTGGTCGTACATGGGCAACACTTTGGAGGTGGGCACGGCAATGACCTTGCCATCCACACCGGCCTCGTCTTCCATCATCAGGATGCCCAGCGGGCGGCACGGCACGACCACACCGGGGTGCAGCGCGTAGGGGGTGATCACCAGCACATCCACCGGGTCGCCGTCGCCCGACAGCGTCTGTGGCACGTAGCCGTAGTTGGTGGGGTAGTGCATGGCCGTGGTCATGAAACGGTCCACGAAGATCGCGCCCGATTCCTTGTCCACTTCGTACTTGATCGGGTCAGAGTTCATCGGGATCTCGATGACCACGTTGAAGGCTTCGGGGACGTTCTTACCTGGGGGGACGTTGTTGAGGGACATGTCTTTGGAGAGTGGTTTGTTGACGGTAACCCGCGAAGCGGCCGACGCTGACACAGCGCAACGAACCGTCGGGATTAACCCTGATTTTAGGCGCACGCCCCTTTCTGCCCGCTTGCAAACCGGCGTTTGCCTGTAAATTGGGTCTGTTGGCCAATCGACTCCTTGCCGCGAAAGCCTGGGGAGCACGAGGAAGCAACGCAGCGGGGATGCCACCGATGCGTTGGTCCCCCTCCGTGCAACACAACCCTAGGAGAATTGAATGGCTGCAAGTTCAGCACTGACATCCCCTCTCATCCTCGCCCTCGTTTGCGGGCTCATCGCGGTGGCCTACGGCATCTGGGCCCGGGGCTGGATTCTTTCCAAAGACCCGGGCAACGCCCGCATGCAGGAGATCGCCGCCGCCATCCAGGCCGGCGCGGCGGCCTACCTTGCCCGCCAGTACAAGACCATCGCCATCGTGGGCGTGGTGCTGGCCATCCTGATTGGCATCTTTCTGGACATGACGACGGCCGTTGGCTTCGTGCTGGGCGCCTTTCTGTCGGGGGCCTGTGGCTTCATCGGCATGAACGTGTCGGTGCGCGCCAACGTGCGCACCGCGCAGGCGGCCACCCACGGCATTGGACCGGCACTGGACGTGGCGTTTCGCGGCGGGGCCATCACCGGCATGCTGGTGGTGGGGCTGGGCCTGTTGGGCGTCACGGGCTTTTACTGGTTCCTGGCCGGCAATGGCAACCTCACACCCACGGCCAACCTGGCCACGCTGCTCAACCCGCTAATCGGCTTTGCGTTTGGCTCGTCGCTGATCTCGATCTTTGCGCGCCTGGGCGGCGGCATCTTCACCAAGGGCGCCGACGTGGGCGCCGACCTGGTGGGCAAGGTGGAGGCCGGCATTCCTGAAGACGACCCGCGCAACCCCGCCGTGATCGCCGACAACGTGGGCGACAACGTGGGCGACTGCGCCGGCATGGCGGCCGACCTGTTCGAGACCTATGCGGTGACGCTGATCGCCACCATGGTGCTGGGCGCGCTGCTGGTGGCCACCGCCCCGGTCAACGCCGTGGTGTACCCGCTGGCGCTGGGGGCCGTGTCCATCATTGCATCCATCATCGGCTGCTTCTTCGTGAAGGCCTCGCCCGGCATGAAGAATGTGATGCCCGCGCTGTACAAGGGCCTGGCGATTGCGGGTGCGCTCTCGCTCGTCGCCTTCTACTTTGTCACCGTCTGGATCATGCCGGACAACTCCATCACCGCCACCGGCAGCCAGATGAAGCTGTTCGGTGCCTGCGCCACCGGGCTGGTGTTGACGGCTGCTCTGGTGTGGATCACCGAGTTCTACACCGGCACGCAGTATTCGCCGGTGCAGCACATCGCGCAGGCATCGACCACGGGCCATGGCACCAACATCATTGCAGGACTGGGCGTTTCCATGCGGTCCACCGCCTGGCCGGTGATCTTCGTGTGCCTGGCCATCCTGTCGGCCTACCAGCTCGCCGGGCTGTACGGCATTGCCGTGGCGGCCATGTCCATGCTGTCCATGGCGGGCATCGTGGTGGCGCTGGACGCCTATGGTCCCATCACCGACAACGCCGGCGGCATTGCCGAAATGGCCGAGTTGCCCAGCAGCGTGCGCGACATCACCGACCCGCTGGACGCCGTGGGCAACACCACCAAGGCCGTGACCAAGGGCTACGCGATTGGCTCCGCCGGCCTGGCCGCGCTGGTGCTGTTTGCCGACTACACGCACAAGCTGGAGAGCTACGGCAAGGCCATCACGTTTGACCTGTCCGACCCGCTGGTCATCGTGGGCCTGTTCATCGGCGGGTTGATCCCCTACCTGTTCGGCGCCATGGCGATGGAGGCCGTGGGCCGCGCGGCCGGGGCCGTGGTGGTGGAGGTGCGCCGACAGTTCCGCGATATTCCTGGGATAATGGAGGGCACCGCCAAGCCTGAATACGGCAAGGCTGTGGACATGCTGACCACCGCCGCCATCAAGGAAATGGTGATCCCGAGCCTGCTGCCTGTGGTGGTGCCCATCGTGGTGGGCCTGCTGCTGGGGCCCAAGGCGCTGGGCGGCTTGCTCATGGGCACCATCGTCACCGGCCTCTTCGTTGCCATCAGCATGTGCACGGGCGGCGGCGCGTGGGACAACGCCAAGAAGTACATCGAGGACGGCCACCATGGCGGCAAGGGCAGCGAGGCCCACAAGGCCGCAGTGACCGGTGACACCGTGGGCGACCCCTACAAGGACACGGCCGGCCCTGCCATCAACCCGCTGATCAAGATCATCAACATCGTGGCGCTGCTCATCGTGCCGCTGGTGGTCAAGTTTCACGGTGGGTGAAGCCACAGCCCCGGTCTGACAAGCAGGGAATCCAGGTAAACAAGGGGCCGCGGGCCCCTTTTTGCCGCGTACCATGGCGGGCACCGGTTCCCGTCCTCCCAGAAGAAGCCTTGAAACACACCACACCGTCGGCCCCGGCCCCCTCCCCCAGCGATGCCACGCCCCACGGGCACATCGTCCGCGACGTGCTGGCCCAGGCCCAACCCCTGATGGAGCGCGTCGCCGACGCCACGCGCATGTCCCTGCTCACGCGCCAGGACCAGGCCCGCACACCGGGCGAACACAACGCCATGCACGAAGCGCGGCAGCAGCTGTCGCGGCTCGCTTCCGTGATGGGCGAGCGCTACCCCGATGCGCTGCGCAAGGCAATCGACCAGGAAACGGCACAGAACGCGGAAAAGCCCACGCACTCCCTGTTCACCGTCCATTTCGACGACCTCGAACTGATGGACGAGGCGCAGATCAACGACAGCGTGGAGCGCGCCCGTGCCCGTCAGGTGCTGATCTCGGCCGTGGAAGGGCCGCTGGCCGATCTCGACGCCCTGGTGTGCGCGGCCCTGGGCCTGGCCCGCGTTCAGCCGGAGCACAACCCCCTGCGCCCCGAAGTCTTTCTGCAGGCCATGCAAACCGTGGTGTCGCAGATGCAAGTGACGCCGCAAGTGCGCAACGACTGGATGGGCCCCATGGCCCAGGCGCTGGGCACGGAGCTGCGGGGGCTCTACCTGGCGCAGATTGACAGGCTCAAGCACAGCGGCGTGCAGCCCGTGGGCTATGCGATGCGCCAGGCCGATGGTCAGGTGGTCTATGTGGCACCCACCGAAGGCGGCGCGTCCCCCGGCTTTGCAGCCGACAACGACCTGTCCGCAGCCGCGGGCCAGGCCGACCCGCTGCTCACACTCGACCGCCTGCGCCGCCTGCTGCTGGGCGAGTTCAGCGAGAACCCGGCCCCCACGTCGGCGCCAACACACACGCCCTCCCCCCATTCAGACGAGAGCTTCGCGGACCAATTCGCACGCGAGTTCGATAACCCCAACCAGCTGCCCCCCATCGACCCACCCGCCACGGACTTCGCAGCCACCGTGCCCGCCGCCTTCGAAGCGCTGCAGGCCATGAACCAGGTCGGCCACATGATGGAGCGACTGGGGGGCCAGCGCCCGCAGCAGGTCGGCAGCAGCACAGAGGGCAGCCCTGCAGCCCCGCCGCGCAAACATTCCGGCGGACTGGGAGAGGCCTTGAGCATGGAGGTGGTGGCGCTGATGGTGGACAACATCGCGCGCGATGGTCGGCTGCTGTGGCCGGTGCAACAGTTCATCCGCGCGCTGGAGCCGGCCTTGATACAGCTGGCCGTAGCCGACCCCCGTTTCTTCAGCCACAAGGAGCACGCCGCGCGCCGACTGCTGCAAGACATCACCGACCGCAGCCTGGCCTTCAACAGCCCCGAAGCCCCCGGCTTCCAGAGCTTTATGCGCTCGCTCATGAACATCGCGGGCCCGCTGGCCACCGCCACCATCGACGGGCCCGACGATTTCGAGCACGTGCTCCAGCAATTGCACGCCAAATGGGCAGAAAAGGACCAGCAGCGCAAACAGGAACGCCAGCGCGCCATCGAGGCCTTGCAGCACGCTGAACAGCGCCACCTGCTGGCCGCCCGGATTTCGCGCGACCTCTCGCTGCGGCCTGATTTCGGCAAGGTGCCCGACGAAATTTCCCGTTTTCTGCTCGGCCCCTGGTCCCAAGTCATGGCCCAGGCGCGCCTGACCGACACCACCCGCAGCGCCGACCCAGGCCGCTACGAGGAGCTGGTGGACGCCCTGATCTGGAGCACGCAGCCCGCCTTGACCCGCGCGAACACAGGCCAGCTGGCGCGCCTGCTGCCCAAACTGCTGGCCAAGCTGCGCGAGGGCCTGGCGTCCATCGACTACCCGGCCGCCCGAACCGAGGCCGTCTTCGAACTGCTGATGGAACTGCACCAGCAAGCCTTCAAGCCCGGGCCCCGGGTGGCCACCAAGCCCGCCGCCCCGCCGCCCCAACCACCGGCTGTGGCGCAGCCCGCCCCGCTGGAGGATGACGATCCGTGGGTCGCCCCGTCCGAGGCCAAGGAATCCGGCTATGTGGACATCTCACAGTCCCCGGTATCGGAGAGCGCCGAGCTTGTGCCCGAATCCACCAGCACCACCAGCGGCCCGGCCACTTTGCCCCACCTGGCCTCAAGCGCGCCCTTGGCCCCATTGGCTGTTGGGACCTGGGTCAACCTGCAAGTGGCAGGCCAGTGGGAACGCACCCAGCTGTCCTGGATCGGCTCGCAAGGCCAGCTTTTCCTCTTCACCAGCGCATCGGGCCGGACCCAATCGATGACTCTGCGGCTGCTGGAGCGGCTCTTCCACCAGGGCGCCGTGCAGGTGTTAACCGAGCAGACCGTGGTGGACGGCGCCCTGGACGCCGTGGCACAGGCGGCCATGCGCAACAGCGTGGAGAGCAGGCTATGAATTTACTCCTAAAAAAATAGCTTATAACGCTTGATGGATAAGTACTAGAGCCCATTTTCAATCAAAATTAATATCCCATCTCCTTGGCCATCCGGCCAAGGCCCGCCACCTTCGCGGCACACCCTGGTGTTCCCCGGGTAGTCAAACTCCAACGGGGGTGCTACGCTGGGGGCGTCCAGTCCAAGGCTTTGCGACATTCGAGAGATTGAAGGGATTTGTCAGGGCCTTAGCCCGCTTCGGCGGGCTTTTTTACGTCCTTCTGCTTCGGCGGGCTTTTTTACGCCTCTCTCGCTGACAGGCGGGCTTTTTACGCCGTCTCCCGAGCGGCGGGCAACACAAGCACCACACGCAGGCCGCCCAGGTCGGCAGGCTCCAGATCCAGCCGCCCGCCGTACAGGGCCGCCAGGTCCTGCACGATGGCCAGGCCCAGCCCCGTGCCCGGCACCGTTTCGTCCAGCCGCACGCCACGCTCCACCGCCTGCGCACGCTGCGCCGCACCGATGCCGGGGCCGTCGTCCTCGACACTGACGACCATCTGGGACGGCTGCCCGCCAAGGACCTGCGCCTGCAAGCGCACGGTGGACTGCGCCCATTTGCAGGCGTTGTCCAGCAGGTTACCCAGCATTTCCTGTAGGTCCTGCGCCTCGCCCGCAAAGAACAGCGGGGCATCGGGCAGCGCCACCGTGATGTCCACCCCGCGCCCGGCATGCACCTTGTTCATCACGCGCACCAGTCCGCCCACCACCGACTCCAGCGCCGTGCGCTGGCCCGGCAGGTGTGCCGATGCAGCCACGCGGGATCGCGCCAGGTGCCAGTCGATGTGGCGCCGCGCCACCTGCACCTGCTCGCGCACCAGTGCAGCCAGCGCTGCGCCATCACTGGGTGCTGGCGCGCAGGCCGCGTTCTCCAGCACCGAAAGCGGGGTTTTCAGGGCATGCGCCAGATTGCCTGCCTGGGTGCGCGCGCGCTCCACCACTTCTGCATTGCGTTCCAGCACGGCGTTGAAGTCATCCACCAGCGGCTGCATCTCGGCAGGGAATGCGCCCTGCAACCGTGTGGTGCGTGCCTGCTGCACATCCTGCAAGCCCCGCTGCAACGCCTGCAGAGGCCGCAGGCCCACGGCCACCTGGGCCCACGCGGCCGCTGCCAGCAGCACCAGCAGGGCCGCCAGCGACAGCGCCAGCACGCGCGTGAACTGCGCGGTGGCCGCTTGGGTGGCCTGCAGATCGGCCGCCACGATCAGGCGCCAGCGTGCTGCATCCACGCCCTCGGCACGCACAGTGCGCTCCAGCACCAGCAACGGCGCGCCCTGCGGGCCTGACACTTCGTGCATATGCACGGCACCGTCAGCCAGCGCATCCACCTGGAGCGTCAGGCTGGTGTCCCACAACGAGCGCGAACGCAGCACCCCGGCCCGACCACGCCCATCGGGCGCCATGGCGTCCACCTGCCAGTACAGGCCCGAATAGGGTTTGAGCCAGCGCGGGTCCGACAGCGACTGGGCAGCAATCACCGGCTGGCCCTGGGCATCAAACTCCAGCCGCGCCGTGACCTGGTCCAGCTGCTGCACAAGGGCCGCCTCGAACTGGCGCTGCACATGCTCGCGGAACAGCCCACTCAGCACCAGGCCCGCCAGCACCACCGCCACCGTCAGCCCCGCCACGGTCACGGCCAGCAGCCGAAATCGCAGGGAGCGTGACCAGTGCAAACCGCCCCGATTCGCGCCCCGGTTCATGGCGGCACCAGGCGGTAGCCCATGCCACGCACCGTCTCGATACGGGCCGCGCTGGCCGACGGCGACTGCAGTTTTTTGCGCAGGCGCCCCACAAAGACTTCGATGGTGTTGGAGTCCCGGTCAAAGTCCTGCGCGTAGATGTGTTCGGTCAGCTCGGCGCGTGACACCAACACGCCAGGCCGGTGCATGAGGTAGTCGAGTACCTTGTACTCGTGCGCCGTGAGTGCCACGGGCTGCCCTGCGCAGGTGACGCGGCCGCTGCGGGTGTCCAGCAACCAGTCGCCACACTGCAGCACCGCAGACGCCTGCCCGCTGGCGCGGCGGATCAGCGCGCGCAGGCGTGCCAGCAGCTCTTCGAGGTGAAAGGGCTTGGTCAGGTAGTCATCGGCACCCGCATCAATGCCCGCCACCTTCTCGTGCCAGTTGTCCCGCGCGGTGAGGATCAGCACCGGCATGTTGCGCCCCTCGGCCCGCCAGCGCTTGAGCACCGTGAGCCCGTCCACCACCGGCAGGCCCAGGTCCAGCACCACGGCATCCACGGCCTCGGTGTCGCCCAGAAACTGCGCGTCGCGCCCGTTGTCGGCCTCGTCCACGGTGTATCCCGCGCCTTGCAGCGCGGTGCGCAACTGGGTGCGCAGCTGCGTGTCGTCTTCTACGAGGAGGATGCGCATGGGCTATAGAACCTGTTCAGTGTCTTTTTAGGGTCGCACAAGTACCTTGCCCGAAGGGTTGGAGCGAAATCGGGCGATTGGAAGCCTCGTCTGCTTGCATGGGCACGAGCCCACGCGGGGCAGTCTTAGCGGTGTTCTCGGCCGGTACGTTGATCGTCGCGCGATTTGACGCGCAGCACCTCGCCCGTGCGTGCATCAAGCTTGACCTTGGTCAATTGCCCCGCAGGTGTGAGCAGCTTGATCTCGTAAATCCAGCGATCCCGCTCCTGCTCCAGCTCCACTTCGAGCACCTGGCCGGGCACTTCACGCTGCAGGCGCTCCAGCACTGCAGGCAGCGGCAGCACCTGGCCCGCCTGCACGGCCTGGCGGGCGCGGTCGTGGTCGTCCTTGCCGCTGGCCAAGGCGTTTGGCGCGATTACCGCTGCCGCCCACAGCAGACAAGCTGCCGCACCCCAGCGCATGGCGTGGCAGCGCTCTGAAGCACGGTGGGGGGAAAAAAGCATGGGTGCATTGTCCCGCGCAGTGTCTGAACGGCCGATGAACAGCCCTTTCACGCGCCGTTCAGGCTGGGGTTTCAACAATGGCTGCACACCACAACAAACACCCACAAGGACACCGCGATGACAACCGTTCGCACTCTGGCCCTGGCTGCACTGTGCCTCTGGGCTGCGGCCAGCCCCAGCCACGCCGCCGACACCACCGCCGCCCAGCAGCTCGCGCACTGGAGCGCACAGGCAGGCAGCCCCGGCAATGCCGACAAGGGCAAGGTGTTCTTCACCACCCGGCACGGCGGCGAGTGGTCTTGCGCATCCTGCCACGGCACGCCGCCCACCGCGCAGGGCAAACACGCCAGCACCGGCAAGTCGATAGCGCCTCTGGCCCCCGCCTTCAACCCCAAGGCCTTTACCGACACCGCCAAGGTGGACAAGTGGTTTCGCCGCAACTGCAACGACGTGCTGAGCCGCGAATGCACGGCTGTGGAGAAGGCCGATGTGCTGGCGTACCTCAACGCCCTCAAGCCCTGAGACCGACACCATGAAAAAACCTGCCCCCCTACGCCCTGCGGCCCTGGCCACCGCTGTGTGCGCACTGACCCTGCTGTCAATCTCCAGCGCCCATGCGGACAGCGGGCGCGCCATGCCCCGCAACGTGCCCAGTGCTTTCACGCAGGAATGCGCCGCCTGCCACACCGCCTACCCACCCGGGCTGCTGCCCGCCGCGTCGTGGAACCGCGTGATGACGGGGCTCGACAAGCACTATGGCACCGATGCATCGCTGGACGCGGCCACCGTGCGCCAGCTCAACCAGTGGCTGCAGGCACACGCCGGCACCTACAAGCGCGTGAACGAGGAGCCCCCCGAGGACCGCATCACCCGCTCAGCCTGGTTTGAGCGCAAACACCGAAAGATCGAGCCCGCCGCCTGGAAGCTTGCCAGCGTGAAAAGCGCCGCCAACTGCGCGGCCTGCCACACGGGTGCCGACCAAGGGCAATTTGACGACAACGACCTGCGCATGCCCGCGGGGCTGGATGCCCGATCACGCCGCGCCTGGAACGACTGAACCCAAGGAAAAAACCATGCAAACCACCCCCTCCTTCGACCCGGTCCGCGCCACAGCGCAGCCAGCGACTGCCCAAACGCCCAGCCGCCGGGTCACCGACGCGCCCACGCGCATGTTCCACTGGCTGTTTGCGCTCTGCTTTGTGGGTGCCTACGCCACCGCCGATGGCGAGCACTGGCGGCTGCTGCACGTCACGTTGGGCTACACCATGGCGGGCCTGCTGGGCTTTCGCGTGCTGTACGGAATCTTTGGCCCGCGGACTTCGGGCCTGGGCCTGCTGTGGCGCAAGCTGGCCGGGGCTCCCGCATGGCTGCGCCCCCTGTCCCAAGCACGCTCTGCCAGCCAGGTGAGCCAGGTGAACTGGCGCCAGGGGCAAAACATGCTGATGACACTCGCGGTGGTGCTGCTGCTGGTCCTGGTCGTTCCTATCACCTTGAGCGGCTATGCCACCTACAACGATTGGGGCGACGTGTTGGGTGGCGACTGGATCGAAGAAGTGCACGAGTTCTTCGGAGAAGCCATGCTGTTTGTCGTGCTGGCCCACCTCGCATTGATTGCCGGCCTGAGCATGCTGTGGCGCAAGAATCAGGCGCTGCCCATGCTGACCGGGCGCGTGGAAGGCCCCGGGCCCAACCTGGTACAGAAAAACCGCACCTGGCTGGCGGCCGCGCTGCTGCTGGCAGTGTTGGCCTTTGGCGCATGGGAGTGGCAGCAATCGCCCAATGGTTTGATTGCCAGCGGCACGACGAGCGAGCGCAGCAGACACCACGATGACGACTGAAGCCCGTCAAAACAACTTTCAGGATCAACCCATGAAAATCTATATGTGTGTGGTCTGCGGCTGGATCTATGACGAAGCTGCAGGCTTGCCCGATGAGGGCATTGCGCCAGGCACCCTGTGGGCCGATGTGCCCGACGATTGGCGGTGTCCTGAGTGCAATGTGGGCAAGGCAGACTTTGTGCTGTGCGAGGTGTGAGGTGTGAGGTGCAAGGTGTGATCTGGGAAACAGCTGCACCAGCACACTGACACTTTCACCGATCAAAGGTATAAGAAAGATCGCCTCAAGACTCCCCACGCCCCCAGATGCCCGCACAACCCCCACAGACTGGCCTTGACCCGGCCGTTGCCGCCCAGCGCCTGCGTGAAGAAGGCCCCAACGAACTGGGCATCAGCCAGCGCCGCACGCTGCGCGACATGGCCTGGGACGTGGTGCGCGAGCCCATGTTCTTGCTGCTGCTGGGCGCAGGCGGCATCTACCTGGCAATGGGCGACGCGCACGAGGCCCTGATCCTGCTGGGCTTTGTGGTGATCATCATGACCATCACGGTGCTGCAGGAGCGCCGCACCGACAACACCCTCAACGCCCTGCGCGACCTCTCCAGCCCCCGCGCGCTGGCGCTGCGAGGCGGCACCATGGTGCGCATCGCAGGCCGCGATGTGGTACGCGAGGACCTCTTGATGATTGCCGAGGGCGACCGCATCCCGGCTGACGGCACCCTGCTGCAGGCGCACGAGCTGGCCGCCAACGAGTCGATGCTGACCGGTGAATCCGAGCCCGTGGCCAAGCAGATTGCCAATAAGGTATTTGCAGGCACGCTGGTGGTCAGCGGGCAGGGTCTGCTGCAGGTGACGGCCGTGGGGCGCCATACCGAGCTGGGGCGCATTGGCCAGTCGCTCGACACCATTGCGCTGCAGGCCTCGCCCTTGCGTGAAGAAATGGCACGGCTCACCCACAAGCTCGTGCTGATCGGCCTGTCGCTGTGCGTGCTGCTGGTGGCCCTGTTCTGGGCACTGCGCGGCGACGCATTGCAAGCAGTGCTGGCAGGCATCACCCTGGCCATGGGCATCCTGCCGCAAGAGCTTCCGGTGATCATGATCGTCTTCCTGGCCCTGGCTGCACGGCGGCTGGCGGCGCAGCAGGTATTGACGCGGCGGCTCAACGCCATCGAAACGCTGGGGCAGACCACCGTGCTGTGCGTGGACAAGACCGGCACCCTCACGCAAAACCGCATGGCCGTGGCCGCACTGTGCATTGCGGGCGAGGAGCTGGATGTGCAGAACCTGCCCGAAAAAGCAGCCGAAGCAGGTGGCACGGCGCTGCCAGAGGCCTTTCACGAACTGCTCGAATACGCCGTGCTGGCCAGCGAGATCGAACCGCACGACCCCATGGAGCAGGCCTTTCACCGCATGGCGGGGAATCATCTGGCAGGCACTGAGCACCTGCACCCCGCCTGGTCGCTGGCGCGCGAATATGAGCTCTCGCCCCAGCTGCTGGCCATGAGCCACTTGTGGCGCGACGGCACATCCGCGCACGATACCGTGGCCACCAAGGGTGCGCCTGAAGCCGTGGCCGACCTGTGCCATCTGTCTGACGCCGAGCGCGCCACCGTCAGCGCCCAGGCCGCCCGGCTGGCCGATCGGGGCCTTCGGGTGCTGGGCGTGGCCAAGGCCCGGCACCGCGTGCAAGACGAATGGCCAGGCATTCAGCACGACTTTGACTTTGAATGGCTGGGCCTCGTGGCCCTGGCCGACCCCCTGCGACCCGAGGTGCCCCAGGCGATTGCAGAGTGTCACCAGGCGGGTATCCGCGTGGTGATGATCACAGGCGACCACCCCCGCACCGCACGCGCGATTGCAGCCCAGGCGGGCATCGCCCACGACCAGGTCGTCACCGGCGATGAAATGGCCTTGATGTCCCCCGACATGCTCACCGGCAAAGTCCGGCAGGTCAGCGTGTTTGCACGCATCAAGCCGCACCAGAAGCTGGCGCTGGTCGAAGCACTCAAGGCCCAGGGTGAGGTGGTGGCCATGACGGGCGATGGCGTGAACGACGCCCCCGCCCTCAAGGCCGCCCACATCGGCATCGCCATGGGCCAGCGCGGCACCGACGTGGCGCGCGAGGCCGCAGCGCTGGTGCTGCTGCACGACGACTTCGCAGCCATTGTTCAGGCCATCCACCGGGGGCGGCAGACCTTTGCCAACCTGCGCCAGGCCATGGTCTACACGCTCGCCGTGCATGTGCCCATCATCGGGCTGGCGCTGCTGCCGGTGCTGTTTGGGCTGCCGCTGGTGCTGGCACCGCTGCACATTGCGTTTCTGGAACTGGTCATCGACCCGGCCTGCTCCATCGTCTTTGAGGCCGAGGAAGGTGCGGCCGACCTTATGCAGCAGCCGCCGCGCCGCGCCGATGAACCCTTGCTTTCAGCCCGCCACATCCTGCTGAGCCTGGTGCAGGGCGGCGTGGTGACGGCTGCCGTGGTGGGCCTCTATGCCTGGCTGCTGGGCCAGGCCGCGCATGCCGCCACGGCCAGCACGGTCGCCTTCGTGGTGCTGGTGTCTGCCAACGCAGCGCTCATCCTGCCCAGCCGCAGCAACCAGACGAGCTGGCGCAGCCTGTGGGCGGGCCTCACACCCGTCAGCCTGTGGGTGCTGGGCGGCACACTGGCGGCGCTGACTGCCATCACCACAGTACCTTGGCTGGCCTCAGCCTTCAAGTTTGCGCCGTTGCCGCCCCTGCATTGGCTCATGGCGATGGTGGCCGGGTTGACATTGACAGGGCTCTTTGCAGCCAACAAACGATGGCTCCGCCCCACAACGCTGGCGCACAATCATCCGACCGTCTGACCACCCCGCCACACGCCATGCCCATTGTTCTGGAATCGCTCGACCACGTTGTACTCACCGTTGCCAGCATTGAAAAAACCATCGCGTTCTATGAGCGTGTGCTTGGCATGACTGCGCGGGAGTTCAAGCCCCGGCGGTATGCGCTGCACTTCGGCGATCAAAAGATCAATCTGCACGAAGTAGGCACGGTGGTGGACCCGAACGTGCGACATGCCACCGCGGGTTCTGCCGACCTGTGTTTTCTCACGCAAACCCCGTTGGAAGAAGTGGTGACACATCTGCAAGCTGAAGGCGTCTCCATCGTGCAAGGCCCGGTGGGTGCTACGGGAGCGTGCCACAAGTTGCTGTCGGTTTACATCTATGACCCGGACGAAAACCTGATCGAGATCGCCAACGAAGTGTGAACGGTCAAAGATCCGTCGAGGTGGCCGCGCGCAGCAGCGATGCAGCGGGCGCCACCAGCTCCTGCAGCTGTCCGGCGCGCCCCTGCTCGATGGACTGGAGCACCATCTCGTTGATACCTCCCACCACCGCCATGGCCATCATGGGCTGCAGCGGGGCCTTGCGCAGGGGCGCCCCCGGGCGGTTGTTCACCACCTCCAGCATCAGGTCCACCAACTGCTGGTTGACGCGCCGCCGCGCGGCCAGGCCGGGCATGCCCAGGCCCAGGATTTCAATGAACAGAGTGCGCAGCAGAACCGGATTGCAGGCCAGCGCACCAAAGTACGCCGACAGCGCCTGCTCCACCTGGGCCTGCCAATCGCTTTGGGGGTTGATGGCACCACGCAGCACCGCCAGTGCGTTGCCGCTGGCCGATTCGTACAGCGCTGTCAGGCATTCGGCCTTGTCGGCAAAGTTCTCGTAGAAAGTACGCCGCGAGACGCCAGCCTCGCGCACGATGTCTGCAATCGTGGTGTCGGCATAGCCTTTGGTCGCCACGGCGCGGGCCATGCCCTGCAGCAGGCGATCCCGATGTTCCCTACCCTCGGTGGCGCCAGGTCGGGGGGCGGCTTGCAGTGCGGTCATGCTGGCAGATTCCCTCGGGGTTAACAGGTACTTGACAGTACCACATGCGCACCCCATGATCCCTCACCACTGGTACTACAACGTACCAAACCACAAAGACGTTATCTTTTTACCGAGCTCCCGGAGATCCATCCCCATGACCGAACTCGTCGTGCGACGCCTGCTCATTGACCTGGAAACGCCTTTTGACCGCCACTGGTGCGGCGGCGATGCGTTTCGCACGGCGTTCTTCAATGCGCTGTCGATGAGCTTCCCGGTGGGCGAGCAGTTCTTCATCGACGCTGTGAAGGGCGGGCACAAAGCCATGTCGCCCGAGCAACACGCGCAATTTGCCGACGAGGTGCGCGGCTTCGTCGGGCAAGAGGCCACTCACCGCCGCATCCATGCGCTGTTCAATGGGCACCTCGAAAAGCAGGGCCTGGTCAACGAATGGGCGTCCCGCGCGCAGGAGCGCATGAAGCTTTTTGCCGGAGCCGACCCACGCCACCCGCTGGCCGTGACGGCTGCCAACGAGCACTTCACCGCGCTGCTGGCCGAATGGCTGCTGGCCCACCCGGAAACACTGGCGGGCGCCGAACCCCGCCTGGCCACCATGTGGCAATGGCACTGCGCCGAAGAGGCCGAGCACAAGAACACGGCGTTCGACATCTACCAGGCGCTGGGCGGCAACCACGAGTGGCGCATCACCTGGTTCCGCCGCATCACCCTCGTCTTCTTGGGCGACGCCCTGCGCCAGACGGTGCTGAACCTGCGCCGCGACGGAACGCTGTGGAAATGGACCACCTGGGCCAGTGCGGCGCGCACGCTGTTTGGCAAGGGCGGCCTGGTGCGCGAAACCTGGCGCCCATGGCGCGAATACCTGCGCCGCGACTTTCACCCCAGCCAGCACGGCACGGACCTGTCACAGCAGTGGCTGGCTCAGCACAGCGACGCCTACGTGCCCGTGGGCGCACGCTGAGCCACAACGCCAGAATGCGGTTTCAGGCGCTGACGGCGGCCGCTGGCTGGGCACCACGCCGCAGCACCAGACCACCAAACAGCGTCGCCAGTATGTACATGCTGACCGAGTAGATGGCCGCAGGCAGTGCCAGCTGAAAGTTGCCCAGCACCGACAGCGCGATGAAGATGGCCAGCGTGGAGTTGTGGATGCCGATCTCGAAACTGATGGCCGTGGCCATGGACTTGTCGAGCCCCGCCGCCCGCGACAGGTAGTACCCCGACGCAAGACTGATCGCATTGAACAACAACACGGCCGGACCGATGCCCGCGAAGGACTCGACCAGCGCCGTCCACTCCTTGGCAATCGCAATCAGCGCAAAAGCGGCCAGCACCACGGCGCTGAAAATCTTCATGGGCTTTTCCATGCGGGCGCTGAAGGCCGGCGCGCGCCGGTGCACCGCCATGCCCAGCACCACCGGCACGAGCACGATGATGATCACCTCGACCACCTTGCCAAACTGCAGCGGCACCACCTGGCCCGTGTGCGCAAAGGTGTTGATCGCCCAGTTGGTGATGAGCGGCAGGCTCACGATGGACAACACGGTGTTGATGGCGGTGAGCGAGATGTTCATCGCCACATTGCCACCAAAAAGATGGCTGAACAGGTTGGCCGACACCCCACCCGGTGAAGCCGCCAGCAGCATCAGCCCCACCGCGTAGAGCGGCGCCACGCCCAGCAGCACGATGAGGGCGTAACAGGCCACTGGCAGCACCAGCACCTGCAGCACCAGGGCCAGCACCACGGCACGCGGATGCTGCAGCAGGCGCTTGAAGTCGCCCACCGTGAGCGAAAGGCCCAGGCCGAACATGACCAGCCCCAGGGCGATGAACAACAAGGTGGGAAGTATGGAAACAAAGCTCATGGGTCACGCGCGGGGCTTATGCAGGTGCCTGGCCGGTGCGCAGTCGCACCGGGCCGCTGCGCTGCTCGATCGCCGCCTGCACTTCCTTGCGCAAACCCAACGCAAAGGCCCACTCGGCCACCACAAACAGCGGGCCGACGATCAGGCCCACCAAGTCGTCCACAAACGCGGGCTTGCGACCTTCGTAGTAGTGGCCCACGAACTGAATCACCCAGCCGACGGCAAACAGGCCAATGCCCGTGGCCAGCCACACCGCCATGCTCTGCAAAGCTACCCACTGCCCCCCCACCAGCATGGCCGCCAGCAGGGTCGCCATGGCCAGGCCAAAACGCATATCCAGCCGGAAGTAGAAGACGCTGGCCGCCAGCGCAGCGACCAGCGCAGGGCTCAGCGGCAAGGCGCCCGCCATCCAGGTCGGGCGCGACAGCAGGATGACCACCGCGAACATGATCATGGGCACGCCCACAAAATGGGTGTGGATGTTGCGAGGATCGCGGTGGTAGTCGGCGTACTGCGCAAGGTGGTCGATCAGGGTTTTCATGGGTGTCTCCGGCTGTTGTTTTGAGCAGCATCAATACTCGCCCCGGGGCATTGCCAGCGTCTGTCGTGCAGACGACAAAAAGGCACACTCCCACGGCACCGCCCCACCCTGCCTCGCGCCCAATCTGCACTGCATGACCGACCCCGCCACCTATCTGCCCGTCCTCCAGTCCGGCCGCTGGTTTGCCCACCTGCCGCCCGACTTTGCCCAGCCGCTGCTGGCCATGGCACAGGTGCGCCATTTGCAGACGGGCGAAGTGCTGTTTCTGCGTGGCGATGCGCCCTGCGGGCTGTATGCGGTGGTGCGCGGCGCGGTCAGCATCTCGGGCACGGGCGGCCGGGCCGACGAGGCGCGGGCCGCGCTGCTGATCCGCCTGGAGCCGCCGCACTGGTTTGGCGAAATCTCGGTGTTCGACAACTCTGCACGCACGCACGACGCGCAGGCCACCGAGCCCACCACGCTGCTGCACATTCCGCACGAGCGGCTGCAGGCGTGGCTGCAGGCCCACCCGCAGCACTGGCATGCGCTCGCGCTGCTGCTCACCGACAAGCTGCGCTCGGCCTTTGTGGCCATGGAAGAGCTGGCCCTGTTGCCTGCGCCACAACGCCTGGCGCGCCGCCTGGTGATGATGGCCGAGGGCTACGGCCAGTGGACGGCCGAGGGGCGGTCGCGCCGCGTGCTGTCCATCTCGCAAGAGCAGTTGTCGCTGATGCTGGCCATCTCGCGCCAGACCACGAACCAGATCCTCAAGGACCTGGAATCGCGCCACCTGGTGCGCGTGCAACGCGGCGAGCTGGAGATTCTGGACCTGGCGGCGCTGCGCGCCACCTGCCATTGAATTGCTATTAAATATATAGCTAATAGCGCTTTACCAACAAGCGCCAGAAGCATTTTTTACTTAAATAATAAGCACACATTTCATTTCCGGGCAAAATGACGGCCATGCAACTGAACTACATCGCCAACGCCTCGGTGCCGTCCGCCTCGGGCCGCACGATTGCCATGATCGACCCGTCCGACGGCCAGCCCTTCGACGAGATCCAGCGCAGCAACGCCGACGACATCGACGCGGCGGTGCATGCGGCCCGCCAGTGCTACAACGCGGTGTGGCAGAAGCTGGCCCCGGTGGAGCGCGGCCGACTGCTGCAAAAGCTCTCGGCCAAGATCCTGGAGCATGCGGACGAGCTGACGGCGCTGGAGCAGCGCGACTGCGGCAAGCCCACCAAGCAGGCACGCGCCGACGCGATTGCGCTGGCGCGCTACTTCGAGTTCTACGCCGGTGCGTGCGACAAGTTTCACGGCGAGACGATCCCCTACCCCGACGGCTACAGCGTGCTGACCTGGCGCGAGCCCCACGGCGTGACGGGCCATGTGATTCCCTGGAACTACCCCATGCAGATCTTCGGCCGCAGCGTGGGCGGCGCGCTGGCGGCAGGCAATGTGTGCGTGGTCAAACCGGCCGAAGATGCCTGCCTCTCGCTGATCCGCGTGGCGCAGCTCGCGGCCGAGGTGGGCTTTCCCTCCGGCGCGCTCAACATCGTCACCGGCTACGGCCATGAGGTGGGCGACGCATTGGCGCGCCACCCCGGCATAGACCACATCAGCTTCACCGGCAGCCCCAAGATCGGCACGCTGATCCAGCAGGTGGCCGCCGAGCGCCACTGCCCCGTGACGCTGGAGCTGGGCGGAAAAAGCCCGCAGATCATCTTTGCAGATGCGGACCTCGATGCCGCCATCCCCGTGGTCATCAACGCCATCGTGCAGAACGCCGGGCAGACCTGCTCGGCGGGCTCACGGGTGCTGATCGATTCGCTGATTTACGAACCGCTGCTGGAGCGTCTGGGCAAGGCGTTTGAAAAGTTGCGCGTCGGCCCCGCCGCCATGGACCTGGACGTGGGCCCGCTGATCCGCCAGACGCAGCAGCAGCGCGTGTGGGATTTCCTCTCCGACGCGCAGGTGGCAGGCATCCCCATGGTGGCCCAGGGCGTGGTGGTGGACGAAGCGCCCGAGACCGGCTACTACCAGGCCCCGACCTTGCTGCGCGATGTGCCCGTGGGCCATCGACTGGCACAGGAAGAAGTCTTCGGACCCGTGCTGTCGGCCATGGCCTTCCAGGACGAGGACCACGCGGTCGAGCTGGCCAACGCCACACAATTCGGCCTGGTGGCCGGCATCTGGACGCGCGATGGTGCGCGCCAGTTCCGCATGGCCAAGCGCGTGCACAGCGGCCAGGTGTTCATCAACAACTACGGCGCGGCCGGCGGTGTGGAGCTGCCGTTTGGCGGCGTCAAATCCAGCGGCTACGGGCGCGAAAAGGGCTTTGAGGCGCTGTACGGCTTCACCACCTTGAAGACCGTTGCCATCAAGTACGGTTGAAGAGGCATTGCAGGGTGTCCCGCTGGCGCGCGACGGTGCTGGCAGGCCCCAGTAACCTTGGCCGCTTCTGCACGACGATTTTTCTTTTTCCATGCCCCTGAGTCCCCCCGCCCCCCGCACCCTGAAGCATGTCCGCCGGGTGAACTACCAGGGCTTTGAACGCGACGATGGCCTGTGGGACATCGAAGGCGAGCTGCACGACAGCAAGGCCTACGACGCCCCCTCGCACCGCGACCCGACGCGCACGCGCCTGGCGGGCGAAGCCATCCACCACATGTGGCTGCGCGTGACCGTGAACCGCCAGCTGGTGGTGCAGGCGGTGGATGTGTCCATGGATTCACACCCGCTCAAGGGCTGCACCGAGGCCCAGGCAGCGCTGCAGCGCATGGTGGGCTGCAGCATGGCACGCGGCTGGCGCCAGGCCATCCAGAAGCACCTGGGCGGCGTGGACAGCTGCACGCACCTGCGCGAACTGCTGTTCAACCTGGCCACGGCGGCGTTCCAGTCAGTGCCTGCCGTGTTTGCCGCCAGCCACCCCGACGAGCCACCGCGCCACCTGGGCCAGTGCACGGGGTGGGACTTCAACGGCAACGGCGTCAAAGAGTTCTTTCCGCAGTTCTATGGCCGGGAGCCCAAGGCACCCGCCCCGGCGGCCCCTGCGGCCGATACAGTTTCGGCCACTGAAATTTCAGCCCCATCGGGCGCTAGCGCTAGCTGAATATGCGCTGGTAGCTATCAATTTTGATATATCACCACAACCCATCGGAGACACCCATGCGTGTGCAGAACAAATCCATCATCGTCACCGGCGCTGGCAACGGCATTGGCGAAGGCATCGCCAAACGCCTGGCCGCAGAGGGCGGCAAGGTCATCGTCAACGACATCAATGAAGCCGGTGGCCAGCGCGTGGTGGCTGAGATCACGGCCGCCGGCGGCACCGCCGCGTTCTTCAAGGCCGACGTGACGAAGTCCGCCGAAGTGAAGGCGATGGTCGACGAAGCCGTGCGCCTGTACGGCCGCCTGGACGTGGTGGTGAACAACGCAGGCTGGACGCACCGCAACCGCCCCATGCTCGAAGTGAGCGAGGACGAGTTCGACAAGGTCTATGCCATCAACATGAAGAGCATCTACCTGTCGGCCATCCACGCCGTGCCTGCATTGCGCCAAGCCGGTGGTGGCAGCATCATCAACATCGCCTCCACCGCCGGGCTGCGTCCGCGCCCGGGCTTGACCTGGTACAACGGCTCCAAGGGCGCCGTCATTATCACCAGCAAGTCCATGGCGGCCGAGCTGGGCCCGGACAACATCCGCGTGAACTGCATCAACCCCGTGTTCAACCCCGACACCGGACTGGCCGCCGAGTTTGCGGGCGGCCCGGTGGACGATGCGCGCCGCGCCAAGTTCCTGGCCACCATTCCGCTGGGGCGCTTCTCCACCGCGCTGGACGTGGCGAATGCGGCGCTGTACCTGGCCAGCGACGAGGCATCTTTCATCAGCGGCGTGTGCATCGAGGTGGATGGCGGGCGCTGCGTGTAAGCTGGCGATCGTCCAAGCCCCCCAATCCGCACCAAGCCAGTGCGGATTGATTTGACGGTCTTGTCGCTGCTGCCTATAGTGCCGCCGATGTTTGCGAGCCAGCCTTCCGTCACTGTTGCCAGCGCGACCGCGCCGCTGCGCCGTGCCGCGCGCTCGCAGGCCACGCTCCAGGCCGGTGACCGCGCTCTCTGCACCCTCGCTGCAGATTCCTGAGCCCGGCGACACCCCCTCCCCTTCGCATTCTTTTCGCGCACCTCCTGTCGCCGGGCCCCACGCCCAGCGCCAGCTTGCGCCTTGGCCACGGCCGGGGCGCGAACGCCAGGAGTGTCCATGCCCCCGTTCCCTTCGGGCGAGATTTCGCTCGCCCCGTGCGCCCCTGCGCGCAGCCTGCCCGCCGATGAGGCCATCGCCAGCGCGGCGGTCGCCCCCGACATCACCCGCAACTTCATCCGTGCCAAGCAGCCCTGCGCCGACGGCTACCGCTGGTACCTGCGCCGCCAGGAGGGCGCCAGCAACTACCAGGCGCTGCTGGACGACCTGGTGCGCGAAGGTCGCGTGGAAGACGCTTGCTGGATGCTGGACCAGTTCGGCCCCACCAACGATGTGCTGGAAATAGACCACCTGGAGGCCGACGCGCTGGTGTTTGCCGGCAGCGTGCGCTGCCGGGGCCACGCCGACGTGGAGGGTGTGCTGCGCACGGGCCGCAGCCTCAGCGTGCTGGGCGGCCTGCGGGTGGGTAGAGCACTGCGCGTGGGCGAAGACCTGCGCGTGGCGGGCGCAGTGCGCTGCGAGGGCAGCGCGCGGCTGCACGGCGATGCGCGCGTGGGCTGGTCGCTGACAGTGGCGCAGCGACTGCAGTGCACAGGCAGCCTGCGTGTGGGCGGCGAGCTGGACTGCGGGGCTGCCGCCCACGTCGGTGGCCACTGCCGGGTGACCCAGGATCTGCGGGTGGTAGGCGACCTGGGTTGCGACGGCGGCATCAAGGTGGGTGGCCACTTGCAAACCGATGCTGCCGTGCAGGCTGCCCGGGGCGTGTGGGTAACGGGCGACGTGGACTGCAAGGGCCACCTGCAAGCGGGCTGGGGTGTGCGGGCCGGTGGGCACATTCACGCCGGAGGGGCCATCCGTGCGGGCGAGAGCCTGTGGGCGGGCGAAACCATTGCGGCGGGTGAGGCCTACGGCGTATACGCAGGCCTGGTGGTGCCGCTGCCCGACTGGCCCCACAGCGCCCAGGTGTGCGCCCGCGAACAGCCTGCACGCCTGCTGAGCGGCTGCTGGACCGATGGCCAGGGGAACACGCCATGATGGCCATCGCCTGCAGCCTGTGCGACCCACGCGACGCCACCTTCATCGCCAATACGTGGCCCGGCCAGGGCTTGCTGGGCCGGTGGGCCCAGCGGCTGACCGAACTGCGCATCGACGTGGATCTGTCGGGCCGCGACATCCAGCGCGAGTTCGAGGCGCTGTACGACCGCATCCGCACCAACCACCGCACGCGCGATGCGATGCAGCCGTTGCCCTTGCATCTGCATGGGCTGGTGTTTCGCCTGCGCGAGGCCGACGGCGAATACTTTGTGTATGCCATCGACCCGCAGCGCAACCGCATCGTGGCCTACACCGTGTTCAACCGGCTGGTCGAGGTGGACCGCCGCACCGACCGCCACCTGCGTGCGCCCCACACCAAGGTGGTGGACGGCTACCGCCGCATGGGCATTGCATCAGCCATCTACCGATGGTGGCTGGACTCAGGGAGGAGCCTGATAACAGGCGCACGCCAGTCGGCTGGCGCCCATGGCCTGTGGATGGCCCTGGCACGCGACTACGAACTGGCAGCGGCGCGCATCGACACCCACAAACGCGTCCAGCAGCTGCCGCTTCCACCTCCCCCAGGGTTTTTCAACGCGCTGGACACCCGGCTGGTGCTGGTGGGGCGCGATTGCCGCCTTGCGGACTTCATGCAGCATGCGGCCTGGGGCGGCTGATCGGGTGACCCCGGCCGTTCCGTGCCTCTCAGCCCAGCACCTCGCGCAGGGCAGCGTCGTACAGGCCGGTGAGCTTGTCCATCACCCCCAGCAGGCGTTCGCTGGTGGTAGCCACGGCGTTCAGCCCCGCGTCATCGGCCGGGCGGCGCAGCGCGGATTCAAAAAACAGCCACTGTGAGTCGGCCAACTCCAGCTCGTTGCGGATGGACGATGTGGACACGGGCGCCGCCTTCAATGTCTGCAAGGCCTGGCGGAAGTCCGCCGCATCGGACGCCAGCTGCGCCTGCACCACCTTGGAATCCACCTTGGCAGCACTCAAAAAGTAGTTCTTGGCCAGGCGCTGCGACAGCATGCGCTGGCGGCCCGCCAGGTTCACCAGGCGGGCACTGGGGGCCTGTGCCAATTTTTCGATGGCCTCGGTCACGGCCTGCGCAATGAGCAGCGTTCGATCGGCCTGTTCCGATGCCGCCGCTACCAGGGCCGTGGTGGTGGCGGGCGCCGAAGTCATCTGGTTGAGCAGGGCAAACTGCTTTTGCACTTCTGCCAGCTGCCGCCCGACTTCTGCAGGCCACTGGCCCGACTGCATGCCTCGGGCCAGTTCGCCGCTACCCGTCTGCACCATCTTGCGCGCCAAACCCATCACATCCACCGCCGCAGCAGGCAGCACCTGCAGGTACTGCTGGCAATAGGCCTTGGCCATGCGCTGCGACAGTGCGCGAAACCAGCCCGCATAGTTGATGGCCCCCGACAACCCCATCTGCGCCTGGGCTCCTGTCGCCCAAGTTGCCCAGGTGGGCAGCAGAACACCCGCCGCCACCCGCTGAAGGGCCACACGGCGCTGGCATGGCACGGCATCGGCAGAAAATTCGCGCGTCAACATGGGAATCCCCTTGAAATCGAATGGGCAGATTGTTGCAACGCAGCAAACAGAACGCCCTGCGCCATGTCAAAGGCGGGCCATACCAGCGCCTGGGCAAAACTTGACCGCGATCAACTCCGCGCGCAGGGGCTTGCCCCCTCTGCAGGCCCCCTTGCGGCAAAATCACGCCATGGCCGAACGTGTGATTCCTCTGGTGGACCAACGCATCGCCGCTCTGGCGGCGCGGGTGCCCACACACCCCGTGGCCCCCACCGGCCTGCTCACCGACACCCGGGGCCGCCCGCTGCGCGACCTGCGCATCAGCGTGACGGACCGCTGCAACTTCCGCTGCAACTACTGCATGCCCAAGGAAGTGTTCGACAAGGACTACCCCTACCTGCCCCATGGCGCGCTGCTGAGCTTTGAAGAGATCACGCGGCTGGCAAAGCTCTTCCTGGCGCATGGCGTGCGCAAGATCCGCCTGACCGGTGGCGAGCCCCTGCTGCGCAAGAACCTGGAAGCGCTGGTGGCGCAACTGGCCCAGCTGCGCACGGTGGACGGGCTGGCGCCCGACCTCACGCTGACCACCAACGGATCGCTGCTGGCGCGCAAGGCCAAAGCGCTGAAAGACGCGGGCCTGAACCGCGTGACCGTGAGCCTCGACGGCCTGGACGACGCCGTGTTTCGCCGCATGAACGATGTGGACTTTCCGGTGGCCGACGTGCTGGCGGGCATCGAAGCGGCGCACGCCGCCGGGCTGTCGCACATCAAGGTCAACATGGTGGTCAAGCGCGGCACCAACGACCACGAAATTTTGCCCATGGCCCGCCACTTCCGGGGCACGGGCACCACGCTGCGTTTCATCGAATACATGGACGTGGGCGCCACCAACGGCTGGCGCATGGACGAAGTGCTGCCCTCGGCCGAGCTGATCGAGCGCCTGCGCGCCGAGCTGCCGCTGGTGCAGCTCGACCCGAGCAGCCCCGGCGAAACCGCCGAGCGCTGGGGCTATGCCAATGCCGCAGGCCAATATGACCCCGCCCTGGGCGAGGTGGGCGTGATCAGCAGCGTGACCCAGGCCTTCTGCCACGACTGCAACCGCGCGCGCCTGTCCACCGAAGGCAAGTTGTACCTGTGCCTGTTTGCCTCCGAAGGCTACGACCTGCGCACCCTGCTGCGCGGCGGCGCCAGCGACGAAGCGATCGCCTCGGCCATCGCGCCCATCTGGCAGCAGCGCGCTGACCGCTACTCCGAGCTGCGCAGCACCCTGCCGGCAGACAATACGCCAGGGGTGCGGCGTGTGGAAATGAGCTACATCGGCGGGTAAGCAAAGTGCCGACTTTTTAGGGCACCATCGGTGGCTTCGGTCCTCGCGTTGTCCTTACAGCCACCCATGTCCCTTCAACCCAAACACCGCGCACTGTTTCTGGCCAACGCTGCCGTTCTGGTCACCCACCAGATCGACGCCGCGTACTGGCACGAGTGGGAGCTGTTTCACATCCCCGGCGGCAACCAGGTCAACCTGCTGCTGAACCTGCCCATCATTGCGCTGGTGCTGTACGCGCAGTCGCAAGTGGCCCGTGGCGAGGATTCAGCGGCCCTGATGTTCTACAAACTCATGCCTTGCCTCGGTGCCTTGACCGTGGTGATCCACGGGCTGTTTTTTGCCCTGGGACATGAGGCCTTTGTACAACCTGTGTCCCTGGGCCTGCTGGTCGGCACGGCTGTCCTTTCCTGCCTGCAGTTGACCGCGCTGCGTACCCGGCCGCTGCGGTAGCCCTCTATTTCACGCTCCATCGCGCGCACCATGACCAAGATTGACACCCAAGACATTACCGGCATCGTCCTTGCCGGCGGCCGCGGCTCCCGCATGGGTGGGGTCGACAAAGGCCTGCAGAACTTTCGGGGCCTGCCCCTGGCCCTGCACACCCTGATGCGACTGCAGATGCAGACCGGCGCCACCATGGTCAACGCCAATCGCAATCTGGCCGCCTACGAAGCCTTCGGCGCACCGGTGTGGCCCGACGTGCTGAGCGACTATGCCGGGCCGCTAGCGGGTTTTTTGACAGGCCTGGAGCGTTGCGAAACGCCCTGGCTGTTGACAGTGCCCTGCGACACCCCGCTGTTCCCCCTGGACCTGGCCCAGCGCCTGGCGGCGGCGGCTGACGCCCAGGACGCCGACATCGCCATGGCCGCAGCGCCCGAGGACGATGGCACGGGCCGCACCACCGTGCGCCCCCAGCCGGTGTTCTGCCTGCTGCGCGTGGACCTGCTCGAAAGCCTGGTCGCTTTCACCCAGGCCGGTGGCCGCAAGATTGATGCATGGACGGCACAGCACCGCTGCGCCATCGTGCCGTTTGACCAGCCCGGCGACGACCCCAAGGCCTTTTTCAACGCCAACACGCTGGCTGAGCTGCACGCGCTGGAAAGCGCGAGCGCACCGCAGGCCTGATCACGCACCGCTGCGATGAACGCGCACACGCCTGCGGTCGCCCGTGCAGTGTCGATCCGCCCGTTGGTCGCATCGGACGCTGTGGCCTACAAAGCCCTTCGCGACGAGGCTTTGCGCACCGCGCCGGATGCGTTCACGTCCGACTACGAATCCTCGGTGGGCCGCGATGCCAGCGAGTACGTGGCGCGTTTTGGCGCGCCGGAGTCGGGTCAGTTCTTCCTCGGTGCCTTCGATGCCGCAGGCCAGCTGGTCGGCTGCCTGGGCTGTGAGCGCGAGCAGCGCACCAAGCAGCGGCACCTCGCCACGCTGGTAGGCATGATGGTTGCGCCACAAGCCCAGCGCCAAGGCATCGGCCAGCAGCTGGTAGCCGCCTGTGTAGAGGCCGCCAGCCGCGTGCCCGGGCTGACCCAGCTGGTGCTGACGGTCACGGCCTCCAACACGCATGTCGTGCGCTTGTACGAGCAGGCCGGGTTCCGCGCCTGGGGCCTGCTGCCCCACGCCATCGTGGTGGACGGCGTGGGCTTTGACAAGCTGCACATGGTGCGCGTGCTGCACGACTGATTGAAAGTTACTGAGACCCATGAAAACCATTGCCCAGATTGCCGCCGAACTGCAAGGCTACGACCCGCAGGCCCTGAGCGCTGCCGATGTGAACACGTTCTTGGAACGGCTGGTCGAGCCCGTGAGCGCCACCGAAGACTTGCCCCTCTTCAGCGCCCTGGGACGCGTGCTGGCGCAGGACGTGATTTCGCCCATCAGCGTGCCACCACACGACAACTCGGCCATGGACGGCTATGCGTTTGCCGGCGACCAACTGGTCGCAGGCCAGCCTCTCACGCTGCGCGTGGTGGGCACGGCGCTGGCGGGCAAGGCCTGGGTGGGCACCGTGGCGGCGGGCGAGTGCGTCAAGATCATGACCGGCGCCATCATGCCCACGGGCCTCGATACCGTGGTGCCGCAGGAGTTCACCACAGCCGCCGCAGCTGACGGCCACATCACCATCGCGGCCGATGTGCTCAAGACCGGCGACAACCGCCGCTTCAAGGGCGAAGACTTGATGGAGGGTAGCGTGGCGCTGGCCAAGGGCACGCTGCTGGCGCCAGCTGCGCTGGGCCTGGTCGCCAGCCTGGGCCTGCCCACCGTCACGGTGTACCGCCGCCTGCGCGTGGCGTATTTCTCGACCGGCGACGAGATCCTGAGCCTCGGCGAACCACCCCGCGAAGGCGCCGTGTACGACAGCAACCGCTACACCGTGTTCGGCCTGCTCACGCGGCTGGGCGTAGAGGTGATCGACCTGGGCGTGGTCCGCGACGAGCCGGAACTGTTGGAGGCCGCATTTCGCAACGCAGCGCAGCGCGCGGACGCCATCATCACCAGCGGCGGCGTGAGTGTGGGGGAGGCCGACCACACACGCACCATGATGAAGAAGCTGGGCGACGTGGCCTTCTGGCGCATTGCCATGCGGCCGGGCCGCCCCATGGCGGTGGGGCGCATTGCCACCACAGAAAATCAAGCAAAATTGGCCTCCAGCGCTTATCCATCAAGCGCTAACAGCTATCAAAATGATACCAATCAACCCCACAGCGGTGCGGTGTTGTTCGGCTTGCCTGGCAACCCCGTGGCCGTGATGGTGACGTTCCTGGCCTTTGTGCGCCCCGCACTGCTGCGCATGATGGGCAGCACACAATCCGCCCCGCCGCTGCTGCGCGCCATCAGCACCGAAGCCATGCGCAAAAAGCCGGGCCGCACCGAATACCAGCGCGGCACCGTGACCACCGCAGCCGACGGCACGCTGCAGGTGCGCACTACGGGCAACCAGGGCTCCGGTGTGCTCAGCTCGATGGTGCAGGCCAACGGACTCATCGTGCTGCACCACGGCCAGGGCAACGTGGCCGTTGGCGACACGGTGGATGTGATGGTGTTTGACGGCGTTATCTGACCCCCTGAGTCGCTTTGCACCTTCCCCCCAGGGGGACGGCCTTCACTGCGGGGCGGCCCTTGCTAAGCATCCCTCACAGGAGCCGCGCCCGTGGCACCCCGCGCGGGCGAAGCACAGCACAATGGCTCTTTTCATTTGCACCCGTTTGGAAATCTTGCGCCCATGCCCTACACCGCCCAGCACCTTGCGCAACCCCCATCCCGTGACGAGGTGGACCGCCTGACAGGCGCCGCCGTTGTGGAATTTGGCACCCCGTGGTGCGGCCACTGCCAGCGCGCGCAGCCACTGATCGAACAAGCGCTGAAGGACCGCGCAGACGTAGCGCACATCAAGGTGGAAGATGGCCCCGGCCAGCGCCTGGGTCGCACCTTCGGCGTCAAGCTGTGGCCCACGCTGGTGGTCTTGAAGGACGGCAAGGAGGTCGCTCGCCTGGTGCGGCCGCAGGGGCAGCAAGACGTTCTGGACGCCGTAAACACCGTCTCGGCACCTGAATGAGGCACGCGTCCGACTCCGAATAGAAAGAAGCCCCATCGGGGCTTCTTATTGGGTCGCACCGCTCCGCCGTTGGGGCTCCGCATGGCTACTTGGCCACGTAATCGTGCGGCGGGTGCAGCGGATGCTCAGGCTCCTCGGCAGCCACGGCCGTGTTCGCACCCGGCACTGCCTTGCGCGCAAACAGGGTGTACATGGTGGGCACCACAAAGATCGTGAGCAGCGTGCCCAGCGACATGCCTCCCACAATCACCCAGCCGATCTGCGTGCGCGTCTCGGCGCCAGCGCCTGAAGCCAGCGCGAGCGGGATGGCTCCCAGCACCATGGCGCCGGTGGTCATCAGGATGGGGCGCAGGCGCTGGGCCGAGGCCTTGACGAGCGCATCCACCATCTCCATGCCTTGCTCGCGCAGCTGGTTGGTGAACTCCACGATCAAGATGCCGTGTTTGGTGATGAGCCCCACCAGCGTGATCAGCCCGATCTGCGAATACACGTTGAGCGAGCCGCCGCTCCACTTGAGCGCCAGCAGCGCACCAATCATCGACAGCGGCACCGAGACCATGATCACCAGCGGGTCGATGAAACTCTCGAACTGCGCGGCCAGCACCAGGAAGATAAAGACCAAAGCCAGTACGAAGACGATGCCCAGCGCCCCTTGCGAGCTCTTGAACTCGCGCGAGGTGCCGTTGAGTTCGGTGGTGTAGCCGGGCTTGAGCACTTTCGCCGCCGTGGCGTCCATGAAGCTCAGCGCCTCGCCCAGCGAGTAGTCAGGCGACAGGTTGGCCGTGATGGTGGCCGAGCGGCGCTGACCAAAGTGGTTCAGCTCGCGCGGGCTCACGCTTTCGCGCACGTTGACCAGGCTGGACAGCGGGATCATGGCTTCGTTGCGGCCGCGCACGTAGATGGTGTCGATGTTCTCGGGCGTGGTGCGGCCCCTGGCCTCGGTCTGCACGATCACGTCGTACTGCTCGGCATCGCGCTTGTAGCGCGTCACTGTGCGCCCTCCCAGCATGGTTTCGATGGCCTTGGCCACCACATCCACGCTCACGCCCAGGTCGGCGGCGCGTTCGCGGTTGACTTCGATGCGCAGCTCGGGCTTGTTCAGCCGCAGGTCCACGTCGGGGCCGACGATGCCGGGGTTCTGCGCGATCTCGGCCATGAAGGCGTTGGTGACGGCGTTCAGGTTTTCGTAGCTGTCCGAGGTCTGGATCACGTAGGTGAGCGGACGCGAGCGAAAGCCCTGACCCAGCGACGGCGGCGTGATGAGAAAGGCGTTGACGCCAGGCAAGCCCGACACCTTGGGCTGCAGTTCGCGCGCCAGCTCCAGCGTGGTGCGGTCACGCTTCTCCCAATCCACAGTGCGGTAGATCACGCTGCCCTGGGCCACGGTGGGGTTGCCGATGTTGGCGAAGATGCGGTCGAACTCGGGGTAGTCCTGGCCGATCTTTTCCAGCTCCAGTGCGTAGCGGTTGGTGTAGTCCAGCGTGGCGCCATCGGGGGCGGTGACGCTGGCCAGGATGGTGCCCCGGTCTTCCAGCGGCGAAAGCTCTTGCCGCATGCTGGGGTACACCACCACCAGCGCCGCACCACTCACCGCCATCACCGCCAGCACGATCCAGCGGGCCTGGAAGATGGCGCCGCGCACGCCCCCGCGCTCGCTGCCCTTGGACGACCAGCGGGCCGTCACCAGCCATCGCAAAAGGCGGCCATAAGCGTCTGACAGAGACGTGAGCCAGCGCTCCATCGAGCGGTCGAACCAGTTGGGCTTCGGGTTGTGCTTGAGCAGCAGCGAACACATCATGGGTGACAGCGTCAGCGCCACGAAGCCGGACACCACCACCGCGCCCGCCAAGGCCAATGCGAATTCCACAAACAACCGGCCCGTGCGGCCCGGGGTAAAGGCCAGCGGGGCATACACCGCCACCAGCGTGAGCGTCATGGCCACGATGGCAAAGCCGATTTCGCGCGCGCCCTTGATGGCGGCTGAGAACGGGTCCAGCCCTTCCTCGATGTGGCGGTAGATGTTCTCCAACATCACGATGGCATCGTCCACCACCAGGCCGATGGCCAGCACCAGCGCCAGCAGCGTGAGGGTGTTGATCGAAAAACCCGCCAGCGACATCAGCGCAAAACTGCCCACCAGGCTCACCGGGATGGTGATGATGGGAATGATGGACGCGCGGAAAGTACGCAGGAACACGAAGATCACCAAGGCCACCAGCACCACGGCCTCGGCAATGGTGGTGTAGACGCTTTTGATGGACCGGTCGATGAACAGTGAGTTGTCGTTGGCAATGTCGATGCCGATGTCAGGTGGCAGATCTGCCTTGAGCGTAGGCAGCATGGCGCGCACGCCCTGCGACAGCTCCAGCGGGTTCGCGGTGGCCTGGCGGATCACGCCCACGGAAATGGCTTCGCGCCCGTTCAGGCGCACGCGGCTGCGGTCGCTGGCGGCGCCCTCTTCCACCCGCGCGACGTCGCGGATACGGACCGGGAAGCCGTTCACGGTGCGGATCACCACCTCGGAAAACTGCGACGGCGTGGCCAGGTCGGTCTGCGAGGTGACGCTGAACTCGCGCTGCTGCGACTCGATGCGGCCTGCGGGCAGCTCCAGGTTGTTGCGGCGGATGGCGTCTTCCACGTCCTGCGTGGTCAGGCGGTAGCCCGCCAAACGCTCGGGGTCCAGCCACACGCGCATGGCGTATTTCCGCTCGCCGTAGATGGGCACATCGGCCACACCGGTCACCGTCTGCAGCCGCGGCTTGACGATGCGGTTGATGAGGTCGTTGATCTCCAGCGGTGTGCGTGTCTCGCTGCTGAAAGCCAGCCACATCACGGGCGAGGCATCGGCCTCCACCTTGGCGATCACGGGCTCATCCACGGCATCGGGCAGGCGGTTGCGCACCCGCGCGGTGCGGTCGCGCACCTCGGCGGCGGCGTTGTCGGCGTCTTTCTCCAGCCGAAAGCGCACGCTGATCTGGCTTTGCTCGGCCCGGCTGATGGAGGTGATGACGTCTACCGCGTCAATGCCCGCAATGGAGTCTTCGAGCGGCTTGGTGACCTGGGATTCGATCACCTCGGCCGACGCGCCCGCATAACGCACGCTGACGGTGACCACGGGTTCGTCGATCTTGGGGTATTCGCGCACCGACAGGCGCGTGAAGCTCACGGCGCCGATCAGCAGCACCAGCAGCGAGAGCACGGTCGCAAAGACCGGTCGGCGTATCGATATTTCAGCGAGTTGCATGGCAGTCCTGGAACTTCATCGATCACGCAGGATGGCGTGGGCTGCCTTGTGGTGCGCGGCCGGGCGTGCCCGCAAGCTGGCAAGGGTTGGGGCCCGGCAAGGGCGCCACCACGGCATTGGCAGATGCCGCAGCGGCGGCGGTAGCAGCATTGGCAACGGGTGCGGCTGCCATCGGCTGCGCCGCTGCCCGGGAGCTGCTGGCGCTGCCAGCCCCGGTGGGCGCTGGTGCATCGGTTGGTGCCACGGCACCTGCAGCACGGTCTGCACCTGCCGCCCCGGCCGAGGCGGCTGCGCGCGCGGGTGATGGCGCACCGCCATTGCTCTGCTTGCCTGGCTTGCCCAGTTCCACCACACGCACTGGGGTGCCATCCTTTTGGATGCGCTGCTGGCCTGCAGTCACCACCACATCTCCCATGACCAGACCATCCACCACTTCCACAAACCCGGGGGTGCGCGCACCCAGCTTGACAGGTGTGCGCCGCGCCACGCGGCTGCCAGGCTCCTTGCCATCCACAATCTTGAACACATACGGGCTGCTGCCGTCGGGCACGATGGCTTCCTCGGGGATCACCCGGGCATCGCTGCGCTCTGAAAACACGGCCGTCACGCGCGCAAACATGCCGGGGCGCAGTTGCAGGCGCCGGTTGTCAATGCAGCCGCGCACCACCACCGAGCGGCCATCGGCGTCAATCTGGGGGTTGATGGCCTGCACCACGGCGCTGTAGCGCACGCCGGGCAAGGCGTCGAACGCCACCTGGGCGGTCTGGCCCGTGCGGACCTTGCTCTGCAAACGCTCGGGCAGGCGGAAGTCCACATACACCACATCCAGGTCTTCGACATTGACGATGTCGGCACCGTCCTTGAGGTAGTCGCCCACGTTCACCCCGCGAATACCGGCGATGCCGTCAAACGGCGCCACGATCTTCAGGCGCGAGGCCGTGGCCTGCGCCAAGGACAATTTGGCCCGCGCCACTTCGAGGTTGGCGGCACTTTCATCGACCGAACGCTGGCTGATGAAGCCCTGGGCCACCAGTTCCTGATTACGTTTGTGGTTGGCCTGGGCGATGGAGAGCTCGGCTTGGCTCTGCTGCACCTGGGCGCGGGGCAACTGGTCGTCAAACTGCACCAGCACCTGCCCGCGCCGCACGCGCTCGCCGTCGCGAAAGTTGAGCGCCGTGATGCGACCGCTCACCTCGGGGCGCAGCACCACGCTCTGGCGCGACCGCAGACTGCCCACGGCCTCGGCATCGTCGCGCAAGGCCATCTGCCGCACGGCCACGGCCTCTACCGCCACGGGGCGGCCTGCGCCCCCACCCTTGGCCGCCGCACCAGCCGGCGCGGCGCTACCCCTGCCGTCGGCAGGCGCCTCGCTACGCACGGACTGGGCCGGTTTCTGAAGCCACCAGGCTGCGCCCGACGCGGCAGCGATGCCGATGACAGCGAAAACGATGTATTTGTTCTTGGACGCCATGGGTCGATGAAGCGGGTGATGTGGGGAAGGCAGCTAAACAATGTATCAGTGCGTGTCTTGCGCTGCAGCAAACCTTGGCATACCCACAAGGGCAATTGCGGCAGATTTACGCAGGCTTTACATGCTGCAGAGACAAAAAAAGCCCCGGAGGGGGCTTCTGATGCCGTGGTGCACAGACGCTGCGCACCGATAGACGCCCACCGTCACCCACGCCCCAGGGCTTTTTCGACACCCCGGTTGGCCAGTGCATCGGCCCGCTCGTTGCCTGGATCGCCCGAATGCCCTTTCACCCAGCGCCATTCGATACGGTGGCCAGCCGTGCTCACCAGCGCGTCCAGCCGCTGCCACAGCTCCACGTTCTTGACCGGCTGCTTGGAGGCCGTGCGCCATCCCTTGGCCTTCCAGCCGTGAATCCACTCGGTGATGCCCTTGCGTACATATTCGCTGTCGAGGTACAGCGTCACGGCGCAGGGGCGCTTCAAGGCCGACAGCGCCTCGATCACGGCCATCAGCTCCATGCGGTTGTTGGTGGTGCCCAGCTCACCCCCAAAAAGCTCTTTTTCTGTCGATCCCGAACGCAACCATGCACCCCATCCCCCAGGGCCGGGGTTGCCCTTGCAGGCGCCATCTGTGTATATCTCTACCTGGTTCAAACTGTGTTCCTGTCTCTGTCGTCGCTGTCTGTGAATATGCGCGAGGTGCTACCCGTTGCACCCGCCGGGCCTGCCCGGTTGGCAATGGGCACTGTGGAGGCGGCACGCTGTCGGCTGGACCGCCAGGCGGGCTCCAGCAAACGCATGCCGTGAACCCGCTTGACCGCCACCAGAAAATAAGCCGCGCCAAAAATAGGCCACCACCGCTCGCCCAACGGGTCCATGAAGCCAAAACGCTCCAGCCACTGGGTGCTGCGCACCGCCGGACGATAACAGCCAAACCGGGCCGACTCGACCTCAAAACTCAAAAGCCTGAGCCAGTCGCGCAGGCGCCGGTAGCCAATGAACTCGCCCACATCCGGCAGGTACAAAGTGCCCCCACCCAGACGCTGGATCATGCGGGCACGCCACTGGCGCAGCCCCCACAGGCTGGTCGGGTTCAGCCCGCTGATGACCACCCGGCCCTCGGGCACGAGCACGCGCTCCACTTCACGCAGGGCGGCGTGGGGGTCAATGCTCAACTCCAGGGTATGGGGCAGCACCAGCAGATCGAGGCTCGCCGCCGCAAACGGCAAGGCCACGGGCTCTGTCAGCAGATCCACCGCGCGGCGCTGCAGGGGGGCATCGCTATTACCGGTCTCTAGAAAGGCGATGGAACCCCGCACCGCCTCCTGCCCCAGCGCCAGCCATTGGTGCGGCATGCGGTTGGTGCGGAGGCCATCCAGCAAGGGCATTCCAAGCTGCAGGCTGTGGTAGCCAAAGATATCGGCCACCGCCTCATCGAAGCGCGCCTGCTCCCACGCCAGCAGGTACCGGCCCGGCGGGGAATCGAACCAGTGGTGCAAACCTATAATTTCCACACAGCTCCTGAACCACCGGGCACAATCCGGCATTTATCGTTACGGATCAACATCTTATGATGCGTTTGTGGTGTGACAGCAACCACATGAAATCACCTTTTGGCACATCAAAGCACTTTCCGGTGTGACAATCGGTGTGACAAAACCGCCCTGTCACACCGCACATGCCTACGATCCGCCAGCGCAACGACCGCTTTCAAGCCCAGGTACGAATCAAAGAGGATGGCCGCATTGTCCATCAGGAGAGTGCGACCTTCGACACCCGCGCCCAGGCCCAGGCTTGGGCCTCAGCGTTGGAAAAGCGCATTGCAAAGACCGGGGTGCAGGCCAGAAAGCAGGGGCAGATATCCCTGGCTGACCTGATGGATATGCACGTCAAGATGCTCAAGAAGATCGGGCGCGAGTACGAAGCTGTCGAGCACAGGTTCAAGAACATCCGGGCCTATCCATTCACCGAAAAGCCGGTGGACACCGTCACATCGGCGGATTTCATTGACTGGGCGGTGCAGCACTCGGAGGGGCGCTCCCCAGCCACACTGCTGAACCACATGATGGCCGTGCGGGCGGCCTACCGGGCGGCGCCAGTGGCACACGGTATACCGCTGGACATGGCCGTGGTGTCGAACGCCCTGGATCACCTGCGCCGAATGCAGGTGGTGGCGCCCAGTAAGCGCCGGGACCGCCGCGTGACGGACGCCGAGATGGACATGATTGATGCGTGGTGGCGCAGGCTGGAAGGGACCATGATCCCCCTGCCGACGATCCTGCGGTTTCTGGTGGCCCTGCCCCGGCGCCGCGAGGAAATCATGAACGCCAAGTGGGCGGACTACAACACCAAAAACCACACCCTCACGCTCAGGGACACAAAACACCCGACCATGCCACGGGATGAGGTTGTGCCGGTGCCGCCAGCGGCGCAATCCATCCTGGCGGGGATGCCGCGCACCGAAGGCCGGATCTTCCCGTTTCTCGGTACGTCGGTCAGTGCGGCTTTCCAGCGGGCGGCCAAGCTGCTGGAGCTGGAAGACATCACCCTGCACGACCTTCGGCACGAAGGGATCAGCAGGCTTTTCGAGGCTGGACTGTCCATCCCCGAGGTGTCTTTGATTTCAGGCCACACCAGCTGGGAATCGCTCAAGCGGTACACACACATTCAGCCAAAGCATGTGCTGGAGAAACTGGGCGGGGTCCGTGTTGTCAAATGAAACGCCTGGCCATCCATCCCCCTGCCGCCTACCGCTGATCCGTGTAGACGGCACGTTCCTCCCGGTGTGCGCTATTCCACACACTCGCCGGGCCTATTTTTGGGCAGAATCAAGTCTTTGGTGCTGGATTGCGCCGGACTTCCTGCGCCCGCATACCAAACCAGCACACGCTGACTCTTTTCAAGGGTGATTCATGCTTCACACTTCATCGCCATCCCATCCACACAAACAGACCGGGTTCACCCTCGTCGAGGTCTTAATGGTGGTGAGCATCTTGGGACTGCTGGTTGCCCTGGCGCTGCCGAGTTTCCAACCACTGATCGAACGCTGGCGAGTTAAAACAACGATTGAGGAACTGCAGGGCAGCCTGTATTTCGCCCGGTCCAAGGCGATTGCCATCGGTGGCAACATCGCCATCGTCAAGAACGACGTTTCGGGCAGTTGTGTGTCCACCGGAAATGATGATTGGACTTGCGGCTGGCGGATCTTTGTTGACGCAGACAGAAATGGAACGCAAGCCGCGTGCACCCCAGCCGACCCAACCGAATGCACCATTCAAGAAATGAGCCCTTCGCCGCACACTCTGTTGGTTGTCGCGCCGAATGACGGTGGAGCCCTTTTCATGGACAGAGGCGGCAGGATCACAAAAAAGAATGGGTTTGACACAATCGCGAATGTCTCTGTTGACGTGATCGCAAAAAATAAAACCCTGACCGACTTGAGCACCCGCCGACTTTGTATTTGGGGTGCTGGGCGTTTAAAGCAAGTCAAAGGCTCTGAGTCCTGCTAAGGAGTTCACCATGATGCAAGAAACCGATTTCTCGAACCCCATCAACCGGGCCAAAATGTCCGTGCTGATTGCCGTCACCGTCAGCGCGATTGGCGCGTTCATGCTGTTCATCTGTGCGGCATTGGGCAGCGAGCTTGCAATGAATTCGCTGATGAACCTGACGCTGCCGAGGTTCAACGTCTTCGCAAACTTCCTGCCGGTTGACCTGTCCGAGGTGAAAAATGGCCTTCATCTGGCTATGGGCGTGGTGATTCTGCAAAGCGCCTTGTTTCTGTCGGTGGTGATTTTCTTTGCATGGTCGTTCATGCGGAAAGACTAAACCCCACAGCTCCCAAGAAGCCCGCCGCGTGCGGGCTTTTTCATTGGCGCTGTCTGCGTTTTATTGTTTTTCAGCTACCCAGGATAGATGGTCACGACGGCACAAAAATACCATTTGACTACTACAACAAGAACCCGGCACAAAATGAAAGCTCCTCATGAAAAATGAAGAACAAGCCCAACGCGACAATGAGTATGAGCAGGCTTGGCAAGCTGCGGTGAATCGCATCAAGCCCAAGTTGACGCCTGAATTTTTGGGCACGCTGGCCGAAGTTGCCAAAACTTACGGGTGGGAAGGCGACTACCACGAGGTGGGGAAATTTGTAGAAAAAGTCTACACAGACTTTGCCGGTGTGCCTGCCCCAGACTTGAACCCCTACAAATACTGAGCCTGTCCAAATCAAAGGTCACCGTCACGACGGCAACCGATCCCCGCTCTCATACCCTTCCCTGCCGTCCAAGCTGTTGTGCATCCACATGTCCGGCTCTTCAACATCCTCGACCGGCCTGCACCAGCACTTGCTTGTGTAGTCGTGCGGGCGGTAGTCGTCCATCGGCGTGACGTGGATTCCATCGTCGGTGGAGGCGACAAGCCAGGTCATGGTGGTGTGTGGTTGGGTGTCGGCCTGGCTGGGCGAACCACTTGGCCATCCCGGCGCACCGGGGCGGGCCTTGCCGACGTGATCAGACGCCCGGGAAGTCGGGCCGTTTTGGCGCTGCACTTGCAGGAGCTGGGCATTCGCTCCAGAAGGCGTCATGCAGATGGTTGAATGCGCGGTTGACGGCAAAGTTGAAACCTGGGTGCAGCGTTCCAAGCTCTGCCATGGCGCGCTCAATGGCCGGATACAGGACGGCTGATGCGTGGGAGTCTGTGGGCGCGGCCCCGCAACATCCTGCCGATGGTCCGCATTTCGCGTAATCCTCTGCCGTAGGCTTCCATCCTTGCGCCTCTCCGGCCTCGTCAATGCATTCGCGGGAATGGGCATAGCCATTTGCTGCGCTTGCCATGCAGCGCTCGCCTTTGCATCCGCTGTGATGGCTGTTGGCCTGAATCTCGCTCTCAATGTAGGCGGTGCCGTGATCCAGCACAGGCGGCGGCGCGATAGCCACCGGATGTGGCGCAACCGGCGCCAGTTCATCCAGCACCGTTTTGATGCCCTTGGCGATGGCGGCTGCATTTTCTGGGGCGTGCGCGATCTGGGCAGATGCGCCCGACAGCAACACACGCTCCAGTTCCTCGCGGTGGGTTGGCTGGCGATACTCACCGCCCTTTGCAAGCACCTGCTCGGCCGCATCAGTCTTTGCGGCTTGGCCCTTCTGGTAGGGCATCCACTCGCAATAAGTTCCGGGAGGTGTGCCGTTTCCTTGCCACATCGTCACGCTGGTGCGTGAGTGAGCAAATCCACTGGCATCAAAGACGGTGAGGTTCACCTTGTCGCAATGGTCGAACACGCGTGCAATGATGGCCGCGTACGGCTGACCATCTTGATGACGAGCGAAAGTTGCTTCGCCGGTTAGTTCGCTTGGGTGAAACCAGACAACGCGGCCCACAGAGGGCTTGATAAATTGGGGGCTCATGGTCTTCTCAGTGTGTTGACCCGGCAACCGGCCGGGGCGGCTCGGTCAGGGCGCCATCAGCGCCCGGTCTGCATCAATCTGTCCGCGCTGCAGCACTACTTCTGCGTCGCGCCGGGCAAGAGCTTCTCGGTGTTCTGCAACCACTCCTGCCCCCTCGACAATGTGGCGGTCGAAGGCTTCAAGTCGATTTGCGAGATCGCGGCGGGCAGCGTCGTCGGCTTGGGCTTGCGCGCGATAAGTGGCGGCTCTGCGGTCTGCGTCGAGGCGCAGCCGCTCAACGCGAGCAAGGTCAGCGCGAGCAATGGCATCGCGCACAGGTTGCGAAGTGGTGAAGGCATCGGAGTTCTCCTGTGTGGCGGTGGCATGGGCGGATTCCTTGCCTGCCGTTTTCGTCTCGTCGGCGCGCGCGGCTTCGGAGCGCTTGAGGCTGGCCTGAGTGGCGGTGGTGATCAGCTTCTGGTGCGCAAGCTGTTCGAAGTGCAGGCGGCCGGTCTGAACCAGCAGAAGCCCGCCAGCCGCGATTGCTGCGACCATCCAGCCATAGGCTTTGAGTTGGGCAAAGATCACCGCCACGCCCTCCACCAGAACCACCACATGGCTATCAGGATGGGGTTCATCGCGTGCCCCTGCGCTTCCAGCGCTTCACAGCAAAGACGATCAGCGCCACGATTGCGGCCAGCAGCAGCGCGTCGCACGCCCACCCGACAGGCGTCAGCAGGAAGAACATCAGCGCCTCGCCCCACCACGGCAGATAGAAGCCGCTTGCCAGGGCTGCCCCGGGTAGCAACGCGAAGATGGCAAGGGCTAGGGCGCGCATCAGATGCTCCCCTTCTCTCGCTGGATGCCAGCCTTCACGCCCAGCCCAAAGAAGTGCCGCGCCATCTGCTCAAGCTGGCGCTCAGACCACGGCGTGCAGCCAACTTCGGCGCACTCCTTGGCGTCGGCCTCGGAGACTTCAAGGCCCTTGGTGGTGGCGCAGCCGGTGAGGACAAGGGCGATCACGGCAACAGCTAGCGATTTCATAGCAAGTCCTTTCGACTGCACATGACCATTTCAGCCTTGCGCCGGTTGTGCAGGCCCGGTACATAGACGGCCTTGCCGTTCTCGGTCACGAACGACCAGTTGGGGTCTCCGGATGGCGTGAAGGCCAGCGCGCGGCATCCTTCTTCAAGTCGCCCGGCGTTGATCAGGCCCAGCGCCTTGCTGGCGCAGGTGTTGCCCACACCAACGTTGTGCGCGTGGCTGCTCAGGGCGTCGAAGGTGCTTTGGCTGATCCGGGTCTTGACGCAGTCCAGCAGCTTGAGCTGGGTCTTTTCGACCACCATGCGGTTGACTTCGTCGCAGCGCTCCTGGCTCCAGACGTCGCCCACGATGACGGGGTAAGGGCTGGTGGCGTTGGTGATGCCATCGCAGACGGTCGGGATGCCGCGCGCCAGGCGGTCGGCGTAGACCTTGGTGGCTTGCTTCTTGTCGGCTTCCCAGTCGTGGAGGAATGTCGCGAGGCCTGAGCTGGCGAGCACCAGCGGCACGCCGAACTTGATGACGACCTTGCGGACCGCCTCTTTCATTTTGGGTTCACCCCAGACTTCCAGGCCGTCCAGAGTGCGGCGACTGATGCCAAGGCTCCGACGATGTACCCGAGGGGTTTGGCGAGCCGCCCGATGTACTCAAACACCCGGAACGCGCCTTTGAAGGAAGTGAACAGGTCAACCAGTTCTGCGGTACTGGCCGCTGTTTGCTGGGTGGCCGCTGTGTTCGCGGCCAGATCCTGTTCGATACGCCCCATGCGGGCATCACCAGCATCGAGGCGCACTTTGATCTCGGCGATTTCTTCCGAGTGGGCCGCTGGGGCGCCTTGAGTCTGTGCTTGATCCATGAGCCCGGATGATCCGGGCCATGAAACATGCGCGCGAACCCTACTGGGGGTCTAGATGTGGTCCCCGCTTGGGTCAAACTGGTCCAGCAATTGCTCGGCCCACACCGCAACGGCTTTGCGCCAACCAGAGCTGGTCTTGTTGTGGCGCTTAAGGCGACTGGTTACAGTGAGTTCGCGCGGAAGTTCCACGAGGATGATGGTCAAGATGAACACGTTGCAGATCAAGTCAAGCACCAACCCAACGAAGAGCAGCGGGTAGCCGAAGAACTTGGGCCAGAACGTCAGCGTGTTCGCAGTCTTGCCGCGCTTGAGGTTCATGACCGCGAGGTACACCACCCACAGGGCGTACAGCAGCAGCAAGGCATAGACAGGCGCGAGGATGATTGCTTGAGACATTGCAGGCCCTTCAGGTGATGAGGTACTGGCGAAGCGTGGCGATTTGCTCTTCACATTCCTTGAGCAACCGATAGCCTTTGTTCTTGGCGCGCACATATTCCAGAGGCACGTTCTGAGCTTTGGCCTGCGACTCCACCATCAAGATCAACCCCTCGCGCACGATGCGCTGTGGCGATCCGCTAGCCTGCTCAAGCTCTGCGATCAGCGCCAGGGCGACTTCGGGCGTGGGTGGATCGGCGGGCTCTGGAACGTTGCCCGCTGCAAGCCATGCTTCGTAGGCCAGTGTTTCGGGGTGCGGGTCAATGCCCGGAACCTTCGCCGTTGGCACATTCGTGTCGCCATCCTTGACGACGTAGCCTTCATGGGTGAGCTGGTAGGTGGTCATGCGTACTGCCCCCCAGTGGCCGTTGATCCGGCTGAGTTACCTGGCAGAAAGGTCGCGCCTGCACCGAAGGTGTTTAAGACCGAGTTGAGCGTCACGCTGTAGCGCGCACCTGTTGCTGACCCGGAAAACGTCACGGACTGAATCGCGGCGAGAGCCAGGGAGTCCAAGCTAGCGAACGTTGTGAAAGCCGGGGTGCCTGTCAAGGTGATCGTGATCCCACCGGCGACGAACGAACTGCCGTTCGCTATTTGCAGATGTGTCGGCGCGCCGCCGCTGATCGTGCAATTTGCGGAGTAGCGGGCAAATCCGCCTGCACCAACAACAACATGACCGCTCGCGCAGGCTCCGAAATCAATGTTTCGCAGCTCGACGTTGGATGTTTTACCGCTAGGGAAAACCGCATATCCGCTGGTGGTGGTCTGCAGCTTCATGCCCGTGATGCGCCACAGGCCGCACTCCACACCTGCAAAGCAGTTGTTGCTCGTGACGCTCATCACCACATTCGAGGGGGTTGTGGTGTCACCGAGAAGTATGGCGACGCCGCCGCCTGTGACGTACTTTTTCAGGGTGAGCGCTGCCGTCCGCGTTCCGGGACCAATCTGCACCGTGCAGTCGTACAAGCTGAGGTCCAGGGAGCAGAGTGTGTCGATGCCTTTCTGCACCGTCAGGAAGGCCCCGCCAGCGGAGTCCACCAGCCCGGTATTGCTGTCGCTGCCATCCGTGCGCACGTAGTATGTGCGGGCGGCCGTGAGTTTCTCGCGGAACAGGCCCTGGAAGTATGCAAGCAGCGTTGCCTTGAGGTTCGCCCAGGTGAGCTTCTTCAAGACATTCGAAGCGGCACTGTCCACCAAGCCCAGTTCATCGGCATCAACCGGCGTTGCCTTGCTGGTGGTCGCGTGAATCTCTGCAGCGATGTCTGCAGCGCCACCCGTCGCCCCGGTTGCTCCGGTGGCACCCGTTGCACCAGTGGGACCAGTCGCCCCCGTGGCGCCTGTCGAACCCGTAGGGCCGGTTGCGCCCGTTGCCCCGGTTGCGCCTACAGGCCCATCATTCCCATCAACACCGTCCGCGCCGGTAGCTCCCGTTGGACCTGTTGCACCAGTTGGACCTGTAGCTCCGTCTGCGCCATCATTCCCCGTCGCGCCTGTTGGCCCGGTGGCACCGGTACTGCCAGTTGGGCCGGTCGCTCCATCTGCACCGTCAGCACCATCATTGCCGGTGGCCCCGGTTGGACCTGTGGCTCCTGTTGCACCAGCCGCACCATCGGCCCCGGTAGCGCCAGTCGGACCAGTTGCGCCCGTGGCGCCATCGCTACCTGCAGCGCCATCTGCGCCGGTTGCCCCTGTGGGTCCGGTAGGCCCAGTTGCTCCTGTGGCTCCCGTAGCGCCTTGAGCGCCATCGGCACCGTCACTGCCCGTAGCACCAGTTGCGCCGGTAGGTCCTGTCGCACCGGTACTACCGGTTGCACCCGCAGCCCCTGCGGCCCCATCGTTACCCGTGGCTCCTGTCGGGCCAGTAGCGCCGGTGCTTCCAGTCGCGCCCGTTGATCCGGTAGGCCCCGTGGCGCCAGTGGCCCCAGTCGCTCCGGTTACCCCTGCTGCGCCGTCACTTCCGGTAGCTCCTGTGGCGCCCGTGGGGCCAGTTGCTCCCGTCTCACCCGGCGCGCCAATAGGGCCAGCATCAATCCATCCGTCGTCGGTATAAGCCCAGACTCTTTCCTGAATGATGTAGGCGTCGCCAAAATTTGCTGTTGGCGGCAGAAGCCCGGTATTTGCAAGTTCGCCCAGCAGGTTGATGCCGGTGCCAGATGCGCCTGTCGCCCCGGTAGGCCCTGTGGCCCCGGTCGCGCCTGTAGCTCCACGCAGGCCGGGAACGCCGCGAGTGACAACCACAGTCTCTGGAACTGGCTGCTCAACAACGACGGTTCGGCCTTCTGGGACTTCGACAACCACAGAACTGACGCTCTGAACAACCAGAGCATCAGGCGTGCCAGGCTGCACCACAGTGCTCAAGGCTCGCTCCAAGGCAACAGAGATACGGTCAGTTCGTACTGCGGTTCAACCGCTCCACTGGGCCGCGTGACCGTGATGCGGACGATGCACTCGCTCCATGCCGGAGGTGTTTCTCCAAGCTCCAGCGCGGCCGTGTACGCGGCATCCATCACCAGCGTCAGCGTGTCGCCATCCAGGATGATTTCGTCGTCTGCGCTGGTCAGCTCAAAGATCACCTCTTCGGGGTCGGAGCCGCGAAGAAACTGCGCCACCGCAGAACAACCCGTGTAGTCCTCTGGCGTCTTGTCCGCATCTGGAACTACTGCGCCAGAGCAGGCGTCCACCAGTCGTCCGCACTCCCACCGCGTTTTATACGGAACGGTATAGCGAGGCAGGGGCGCCTCATAGGACGTGCCCTGATAAATCGGTAGCAGCGCGAAGCGGGCCGGATTGGTCATGCCCCGCAGTGTTCCGGCGCCCGCCCTTTGGCGCCAACCCTACTGGGGGTTTCGCGCCAGGGTCAAATCGTCTGGCTGAGCGATGCGCTGCCGCTGATCGAAGCATTCGCGCTGACCATGGCCCATGCACTGGCCAGGCGCTGCGATGACGTGGTGAGCCCCACCTTCGCGGCCTCCATACGGGCATCGTTGGCGTGCAGCACGGCGTCGGTGTTGGCCTTGGCAACCTGGGCGGCAATGCTCTTGCCTGCCTCGTATTGCCTGATGTTCGACTCCCAGACGCGGGAGACAGCACCGGCCTGAGCCTCTGCGGCACTCGCCCCGGCGCGGTAGCCGTCCACCATGACAGCGGATTTACGCGATGCTGCTTCGACCTGGGCGGATGCTGCTGCCAGCTGGGTTTTCCAGCCATCCCACTCCAGCCCCTTGGCCGCAAGCTTGACCTGCAGCTTGGCAATCTCCACGCGCGCGCGCTCGGCCTGGGCACCCACCTTCGCACCGTAGGCGCGGGCCAGGGTTCCAACAGCTTCGACCTTGGTAGCCTCGGCGCTGATCGTGGCCTTGTACATCTCCGACTTTGCGGTTTCGGCATTGACCGTGGCGACAAAGGCTTTGACCTGCTCGGCCCCGGCCTGGATGCGTGTACCCTCCAGTTCCACAAGCGTCTTTGCGGCTCCAACGCGGGCTTGGTAGATTTGCACGGCGGCCATAGCGCCTTCGATCTCGGCCTTGAATCGCTCCACCAGGGACCGGTTGATGTCGGCCTTGGTCTGCTCGGCTTGCAGCAGAGCCTTGAACACCTCGACCTTGTTCAACTCGGCCTGGATGACAGTCTGATAGGCGGATGCATAGGCCTGATACCCCGCCAGCAAGGCCTTGTACTGCTCCAGCGCTGCGTTGTGGCAGGCAATGGCGTTGTCGGCGGCGGTCTTGGCAAGATCCACGGCCAGCACTTCCAGCTTGTAGGCGTCATCCAAAAGAGTGGATTCCAGCTGCAGCGCCAGGGTCGTCGCCTGCTGCAGATTGGCCTGCTCAAGCTCGGCTTGCTTGATGGCGACATCGCGCGACAGGCCGGACAGCTTGTCGTTGTACTCGCGGCGTGCATCTGCCAGTTGCCCGGCCAGCACACCCGATGGCAGCGCGAAGCCCAGCGCTTCGGATGCGCGCAGAACCTCCTGCTCTTTCGCCAGGGCAATCTGCGTTTCGCGGTCGCGCGAGCGGTCCCAGATTGCCTGCTCCACAGCAGGGGCCAGTCCGGTCCCGCCCTGGATTCTGGCGTTCAGCGTCGCCTTGAGGTTGTCCAGCAACTGGCTGGCGTACCGCGCGCCGGGCGAATAGGCGAACGGCGCGGGCTGCAGAACCGACAGTTCCGGAATGTCGTCCAGCTTGTCAAGCCAGTCTTCGTGCAGGTTGATCCCGCCGAAGCTGTGGGCCTGCAGCGTCAAGAATTCCGGCGCATCCGGCAGGATAACCGTGGGGGCATCTGGCAATGCCACATCCCGCACCTCGGGCAGCACCGGGGCCGTGCCGATATTCAGAGTGGGCGCCACGCCAAAATTCAGCGTCGGCATCTCCACATCGAAATCATCAATCGTCACATTGCCCACGGTGTCCGTCAGCGTGGACGGCATCCCGCCCGGGATGGCCAGCGCAATCTCTGGCAACTCGGGCAGGTCCGGGATGGGTGGCAGTACAGGCGCGGCCAATGTGTTCCACACAAAGCTCATGGTGGGCGGTTGGTACACGCTGGCATTCAGCGCCGCCTGGAACCCCTCCACCGCAGCCGTAGCGGCGTTGGCCAAATCAATGGACCTGTCGTATTTGTCGTTAACGATTTCTGCTGCGCTGCTGGTTGCGTCGGCCATGGTTAGACCCTCCGTGATTTCGATTGACGATTGAGGACTTCAACGCGATCGAGCGTGAAAGCCTGCCCGGCCGGATTGCTCAGGCCAAAGCCCAGATAGTTCTCGCGGATGCCTCGCCCCACGGGGCACCGCGTCTGCCCGCTGGACCGCATCGGGAACGGGTAATGCCAGCTTTGCTGGGCGCCATGCACCGTGAACCGCGCGCTCCCGCAGCCGCGCATGGACAGGTAGACCATCTCCAGCGCATGTTTCAACGTGGACTCGCGCAGCGTGGCGGGGAGTTGGATGTTCGACACGATGGCCAGGCCGTCGTCGGCCTCGCCACCGAACGCATAAAGCCCGGTTGCAGAGCCGCCGTGTGTGGGGGTGATGCTCTGAAAAGCGAAGCGCGTGTACTCTGTAACTGCCCCGCTGATCGTGTTGCAGACAATGGCATTCATGGCTTTATCTTTCCCGTTGCGATGAGCGCGCGGATGATGAATTGCTCTTGCGGCGCCAGCGCACCGTCGGGCACCCAGCGGGCCGCCTTTGCAGTGTCAAGCTTTGAACGACCGCCGCTCCACAAATGCGCGGCGCCCAGGTAGTGGTCGTCAGACTGCACCTGCGCTGGGTTTGCTGCGCCTGGCAGACCTTCTGCAATCACCACAGCCGATGGCGCGCGCGAAGGCTCCGACGAAACCACGGGCGAGACGAAGTTCGCGGACCAGTTCGCCTGCACAAGGCTGGTGATGGCATTTGGCGCGGACCATGTATCCCACGCCGTGCGGCGCTGCGTGAAGGCACCGGCAATCCGCACGCGCTCGGTTGCCACGTTGTCGCGGACCAGGGGCGTGTCGATGTAGACCCCGCCATCCCGAATCCAAATGCTGTCGCGCACCATGATGTCCGGGCATGTCACCCATTCATATTCCCCGGTGCGCCAGTCTTGAATCAGGTACTCAAACACCACCACGGTGATTTGCGCGCCAATGGGTACGAAGGCGTCTGACGCCACCACCAGACCGGGCGCTGAATCTGGAACCAATCGCGTCGAGGTGAAGTAGCCGGGCGAATAGGTCACGCTCACACCGCCCAGGCCCGGCGGCGCCACCAGGAAGTTTTCCGAGGTGATCTGCGCGGCGTAGTACCGCTCGACGTGCGAGAACTGGCCGTTTGCCGTCCACCCAAACAGGCACTCGGGCGGCATGAAGTCGCGGCGCAGGATGTGCGCTGGGTAGAGGTCGGCTGACGGTGCGTCAAAGATCGGGAAGATGGTGTGCGGCTGCGCATTGGTCAGCGTGGACCGATAGCCGCGCTGCGTCGCTTCCACCACCCATTCATGCGTCACCGAGCCGCCAGAACCGACAGGAGGCTCCGTGCGGTACGCCACGTTGTAGGGGAACGAGAGAATGCGCGCCGTCAGATGGCGGTCGCCAATGCCGGTGAGCAGATGCGCTTTGACGTTCTGCACCTGGCCCGGCCGTGCCGCTTTGCGGATATCCAGCACAGGCCACCATGGGCGCTGCAGGGCCAGGAGTGCGTCACGTTCTGCAATCCAGTCCGCCAGGCGGTCGGCGTAGGTCAGGGATTCTTCTACCCATGCCGCGTGGGCGGCTTCCCATGCAGATATAACACCTGCGTTGTAGGCGGCAGCGGCAGCGGCAGCGGCCTCGTACAGCCCTGCAACACTTGTCCGCGAGGGTGTGACTGGAGTGATGTTGCTGCCATCGATATCCTGGTTGTAATATTCAAGGTCGCCAGCTACAAGGTTCTGAACCGTCACAGACTCGTAAAAGTCGCTCCCCGTGTAATAGTTGGTGCGGACATGCCGGTAGTACCCATAGTCAACAGACTCATTGGTAACCCGGCCAATTTCCGTGACAATCCATGAGCCCTCCGCAACCAGGGTTGGTTCGTCGGTCAGTAATCCCCACCCGATGTACAGCTTGACGACACGATGCAACCCTACCGGGAATGTCACCGGTAGGCCCGTCGTCGTCGCAGTGGAATATGCCGATGCAAGCGGCGGATACGCAGGCTCTGGCCCAGGCGGCTCCGGCTTCGGAGGCAGATCGTCATACGGAAAATCAACCACCGGCCGCTCCCAGATGGGAAGGTGCGCAGAGTTGAAGAACGCCGTCCACGCGATGAATGGTCCGCCCCCACCACCCACCGGCCAGAGCAGCATGGTTTGCACCGTGCCCACCACGTTGATTTCGTAGCGCGAGCCATCGGGCAGAAAGCCACCTTCTCGCGGGTTCGGAACCGATGACAGCCGTGCGCGGGTGCAAAACTGGTGGAACACCTTCTGTGCCATGTCCAGCTGCTCGGCCGTGGCGCGGCCCTCCATCACGCGCAGAACAGGCGGCGCCGCGCCCGGCATGGCTTGGCCGGTCGGCGTGAAGGCAAACGGGTTCCAGATGTTGCTCATTGCGGAACCGCGATGTACTGGGGGATGCCGTCAATCTCGCGGAAGGTCGCGCACACCTCGGCGGCTGCCGTCTTGTAGCGGTCGCCGGTCAAACTGGAGGTCTGCCCACCGTTGAATCCGGCCACCACCTCGCCACCAGCAATGCACAGCATGGCATCACCGGCTCCAGTGCCGTCGCCAAGTTTCAGGCGGTCGCCCGGGGCTGAGACTCCGGAACCATGCACCACGGGGCCGCGACGGGTCGGCACATGGGCCAGGGTGTCCCAGGTGGTGCCAGCAAGGAAAATCAAGTCCTTTTCGGTGCCCACATAGATCCCGTCGTCCACGGGCTGCACTGCGGTGATGTCGCCCACCAGGCGTTTGAAGTCGCGCCAGTCAGACAGGTGCAAAGCCGAAGGGCGGCAGGCCCAAAGCGTGTCGCCTACGGCCGTGAGAACCCGGCCGCGCCAAAACGCCGTGTAGGTGCCCACCGGGAACGGCCGTGCTCCCAGTGTTCGGCATGGCAGCACCAAAGCCGCGTTGTTGCCGGTGTACTCAAAACTTCCCGTGGCTGTGGTGCCCGCAAGGTAGCCGCCCTCCCCGTCCAAGCCGCTGAGGTAGACATTGATGGCGTGGCCATCCATCTGCGGCAGGCCGTCCAAGCGGAATCCGTTGTTGATGGAGATGGGTTCAGAACTGATGGCCGGGCTTTCCAGCCGGTCCGACAGACGCACATGCGTCAGGTGGTAGCGGTAGGAGCCCGGGAACAGGTCGCCAAATGCCTCATCAGGAAAACCCAGTGATGCTGGCGCCGGAACGCTGCGGTCCCAGCCGGTGAGCCCATCGGTCACGCCATGGATCAGCCCGTTGGTGTACGTTGTCTGGCCGTCTGGAAGATTGCAATACCAGACGCGGCCGGGCCCCAGGGCCGGGTGAATCACATGCTGCGCTCCGCCCGGGTGGATTGCGACCAATGCGCTCCCCGTGGTGGCAAGCATGAATCCTGCGGCCTCATGGATGTTCTTGTGGCAGGTGTCGGATTCCTCGGTGAACCCATAGCGGCGCGAGATTTCGCCGGTCAGGCCGATATTCACATCGGTCGCCGCAATGAGGTCTGCGCCTGTCAACCGATGCGCAGGCAAGACGTTATTGATGCCCGTGAAAGCCTCAAAGGTCAGCATGTAGCACCTCGGCTGATGGATGGCTTGCCAAGCTGCATTGGGAAGCAGGAGCGCCCGCGAGTGGCGGTTCCGAGATTGCCGGTGTCACCAAACTCCAATGGGTAGGCGCTGACGCCTTGGGTGGCCATGGCGTCCATCAGGGTTCGCCCGACACCAAACGTGGCGAGATCGAGACCAAGCACAGCCATGGCAAAGGCCGACGACGGCGCGCCCAGTTCCAGCGGCGTGGCACTGGCGCCTGTTGTCATCACTGCGGCCGTGTCAATGTCGCCCAGCTCCAAAGGCGTTGCAGACACTCCGATCACCACGGCCTCGGCCACGATGTCGCCCATTTGCAAAGGAGCAGCGCTGGCACCGGTTGTCGCGACTTCGCCAGAGGTTGTTGGCGCGCCAAGCTCCAATGGCCTGGCACTCACCCCGACAGACACGAAGTCCGGGTCTGGCTGCGCAATGGTCGACACGCCCACACCAAAGCGGGCCAGGTCGATCCCCCAGGGCGTAGCCGCGACATCAACACCCACCTGGCCCGTGACGGCGCCAAACTCCAGCGGCGTGACAGACACGCCCAGCGTCGTGACGACAACCAACCCAACGCCAGCATTGACAAGGTCAATGCCTTTTGTAGTTTGTTCCTCGGCACCGTTGATGAGCGCGCCGTTGATGAGGGGGTAGCTCATGCTTTACAGAGCGGTGTTCGTCTCGATGAAGAAGCCGCGCCAGTAGAAGCGGCCCAGGAAGCGCCCGCCCGTGGCGGCTGTCTCCACCTTGAACCTCAATTGCTCGCCAGACAGCAGCGCGCCACCCGCAGAAATTGGGATGCGGTGGATCTGGCCGTTGCCGCTGATCTGGGACAGCGTGACGTTGTTGGCGAACCGTGTGGCATTGGCGCCCGTGCCGATGGAAACGGCAGGGTTTGCCGAAGCAGTGGCCACGTGAGCGATGAACCCAACCTCAGTGACTACCAGCCCCGAAAACGTGTCCGTGCCGACGTCAATGGGTTCCTCTGTGGGAAACCACCAGCCAGACGCAGAGGCAACACCGCCGCCAGGGCCGTCGAACACGGGTTCTGTGGCATCTAGCGAGCTATCGACGTCCAGATCCTCAATTTCCAACCAGTATTGATACCCGTCTGGCGTTGTTGGGCGCACAACAGAACCACGGTAGAAATCGGTTGCACTCCATGTGGTCGGCACGCCAAGGTCAACAGGTACAGACCCGCCGACAGATTCAAAGCCAAGGTTGCGATCAGTGCCCGTACCGTTGGTGGTGGACCGTGTGATCTGGAGATACGGATAACCGGCCAGCAGCACCGAGTTCGCGATGCGAGATCGGCCGCCAAAAGCAAGCGCGCCTGAACCCCGGGCGTCTGCGCCCATCGTCCCGGAAAGCGCAAAAGCGCTGCCGCCGCTCGGGTTGCTGACTTGCTTGGACGTTGGATCGCGTTGCAGGAATGTGCCCAGCATATTTGCCGTGATTCGGGCCTCTACCTTGGTCCCGATGGGCCATGCTTGTACGGTCCCCTCGGTTTCGCGAACCACGGTCCAGTCCACGCCATCGGTTTCCACGATGGCCACGACCTCATAGAGCCCCGCAAGGTCCGGGTGCGTGAGGGTCGCGAGCTGCTTGTTTCCGTCACCCGCGCCGATGACCTGGAACAGCGTTGCACTGGCAACCTGCATGTTGATGTCGCCAGAGTCCGCATCCAGCGCCGCCGCTAGCGTTGTCTCCGCGTTGTTGGAAAAGAGGTGCATAGCGCCTCCTTAAGCCGGGATCAGGCTGAAAATCTTGGTGGCGCCGTTTGGCCACTGGTGCGACAAGGCGAAACCATTCGTTCCCAGTGGCAGACCCACCGCGTAGTCAGAGGTGAGCCGGATCAGCAGTGGCGAAGTGCTCGGCGTGCCGGTGTCCTTGTAGATCAGGTAGGAGCCGATGGTCGAGCCCGAAGCAATGGCGCCAAAGCTCGGATCGGCAGCATCAAAAACGCCGTCAGCAATGGTCTTGCTGGTCAGCGTCTGGGCTGTGCCAATCACCGCCGCAATGTCGTCAAGGAATTCATGGGCGTCGTCGTAGACATAGCTGGTGGGCAGTGGCACAACCTTGATCGTGTCGGCGCTGAAATTGATCTCGCCCGCCAGAACCTTCTGCGCGCCCAGCGGGTAGAACGGGGCAGTGATACGGGCAATCTTCTTGACGCCGTTGTCCCATGGAACAGTCAGCGCGCCGCCGTTGGTGTCGAACGGGAAACCGGCCACGGTGTCGTAATAGAACAGGACGGGTGCCGTCGAAGTGTTCCCTGTGTCCTTGTAGATTGCCATCGCCTTGACGGTGCTCCCGGGTGCCAGGGTGCCAAAAGCAAGATCATCAGCATCCAGCACACCTCCGGTAATCGACTTGCCAGTCAGGGTCTGGTCGGTGCCAACGCCGGTTCCCAGGCTCGCCACAAACTCATGCGCGGTGCTGAATGTGTAGGTGCTGGGCAGTAGACGTGCCTTGATGGTGTCGTCAGCAAAATCAATCGAGGCGCCCAGCATCTTTTGGGCACCCTTGGGGTATGAGGTGTTGGCCATGGCCGGAGCTCCTGCAAGGTGGATGCATTGCAGTGTTCCGGGAATGGGGGAAAGGCGCGAACCCTACTGGGGGGCGCGAATTCCTGGTGTTTGCAGCACCGCCATGCCTTTGTCGCCAATCTGGAGGCATAGCCGCGAGACGTTTTGCGGGTCTTCGTCGTAAACCGCGCGCCATGCGTCACCGGGGTTGTCGTGCCCGATCAGCCGAACGGCGGTGAGCGTCTGTCCGCTGGGGTGCACTAAACGGTCGCCGTGGCGAATGGGGCGGCCTTCGAAGTCTGTCCATGGGCACAGGTCTGGGTCAGCCATCACGCGGCCCTCGGAACGGTGATGACCATCCACCAATTGCTCCATCGTCCGGCCATGGTCAACCCTCCCCTTCTGGCACCAGGCGCAGGAACGTGAGATTGTTCTCGGCGCAATACCGTCGGAAGGCGGCCTCGTGCCTTTCACCAACTCGCACCTCGGTGCTGTGACCGATCGTTCCGCCTTTCCAAGACCCTTTGCGCGGCCCGACATCCTTTGCGAATGTGAGATCCAAAGAGGTGCGCACTCGCGGCCGACGGAAAAAGCTCATCCACTTGCACCAGCCCGTCCCGAAGCGCCATTCGCGTTCTTCAATGTGGGTCTTGGCCTGGATCACCTCGCCGTCGAAATCCTTGAACTCGAAAACCACTTTGGGCAGGGTCTTTTCGAACTCCCAACGCCAATCACGTTGAGCCTTTGCCACCTCGCGGTGACTGGTGTCAAACAGTTCTCCAAGCACTTCCCCATCTGGGCCGTACCAACTTTGGCGGACGTGCCGCCACTGTGTCCAAGGAAGAAAACAACTCCAGCTCTGGGTTGTTGTGCTGTCGCCGGTTTGCGCGCCCAAGTAAACGTAGAAATGCCCATCAAAGATGTAGAAGCCATAGGCCCTTGGCGAGAATGTGTCGTAGTAGTTCCGCCCAAGGCGCGCCACGGTTGCTGTATCCCAGTTGGCCTGATGACGCTCGCGGAATGGCTTGAGCAAGGCCGGGAAGTACACGCGCAACAGCCACTTAGAGACCTGCAGATGCAGAACGTTGAACTTGGCATCACTGTCTTCGTCAGTGCATGCCTCGTAGTAGGCTGCTGCGGTGCGTCCGCCTTCAGACTTAGCCCAAAGAAACGGCCCCCAGGTGTGGTCGTTGTCTGTGTAGCGCTCACGGCGGGTCATGGCTGCACCTCCAGGCCAAGCAGGCGCTTGAGGTCCGCCACCGGCCATGCCAGGCGGCCGCCGATGTTCAGCGGCTTGATAGGGCCGCTGTTCAGGCAAGCCCACCCACGAAGCGTTTGTGGACGGCGGTTCAGGTAATAAGCGGCAGCGACTGTATCCACTGCGGGCCTGGTTTCATCTGCCAATGGCGGGAAAGTCTTTTCCATGTGCATCACCTGCTGGTGTTGTTGAACATGGAAGCCCATTGTTCGCATGCGCTGGAAATCACCGAACCCTACTGGGGGGTCCGCAAAAAAGCCCGCCGAAGCGGGCCGGAAGAAGAAAGCCCCCTCGGGCTACGATGGAGTTCTCACACAACCATCACCCGAAGGGGCTTCTATGACCAATCCTACTCCTGAGCAGCAGATCAATACTTCGTCGTTGGACTTCCAGGCCGCTCTGGCGATCACTGCGCTGGCGGCTGCCCTGTGCAAACAGCCCGGCATCGACGGACAAAAGCTACGGCTTGACTTCCTAGACGCACTCGAAGGGATTGCAAATTCTCCAGAAGGCGTTGGGTCCATCGGCCGCGATATTGCGTCGGTGATGTCATCAGTTTTAGACGCTCGCGCTGCAGGTATTGATTGATCAAGCTGCTGCAGACTTCAACTTTCTGCTGCTCCGCCGAAATGGCAGCGCTGCTGCTCACCATTGCCCACGCGCTTGCAAGTCGCTGAGACGATGCGGTAAGCCCGGCTTTTGCAGCCCGCATGCGTGGGTCATCTGCCATGTCTTCGCTTGCCATTTTTTGCTCCTTTTGCCATTTGGCGTAACATTTGGGGAATGGCCCAGTTCGATCCACTCAAAAAGCCCATGTCTCTACAAGAGTCAGAAGACCTTTTGAGCGGTCGAAATAGCGACGAAGAATTCATCTCTTTCTGGGGCAGCTTACTCAAAGGCATTGTCAAGTTGGCCGCCTACGGCGTTGTTATAGCGCTGGTAACTTGGCTGTGCATCTCCGTGCCCGCCATTGGGTGGCTTGCTGCTGTGGTCGTGTTCATTTACGGCATTGGTCAGATAGCACAGGCAGGCAACAAGAAATAGCGCTACTGGCGCTGATCTTCGCGCGCTGTAGCTGCTAGAGCGGCCCCCGATAGGGCTGGGTTCATGGTGGTGCGCTCTGCCAGACCTCGCACAGCCCGCTCTGAGGTCAATCCTCTGGCCAGCGTATTTGCCGCTGCAGGGGCTGCAAGAGCACTCGAAATCATCACCGGATTCCCGGTCGCCAAACCGCCGATCAGCGTGCTGGCCCAGGCCCCCAAACCGATCTGTCGCGCTGTCCCCGATGGGTTCGCAAACACCTGCGCGCCCTCGCGCCGGTTGGCGGCCATCTTCCCCATGGTCTGGATCTTCTGCTCCAACCCCGGGAACCCGGAGTTCGAGAAAAGCGCACGCCGCGCAGGCAGAGACATTGCCGCAAGGTTGGTCAGGAATGTCTCGCTGCTGAAGGCGTCTCCCATCTCGTTCTGGCTGGAGTTCTTGGCCCGGCCCAGGCGCTGCAGGACGGCGGCGGCCACCTCGCGGCGGTTTTCCTCGGGCATGGACTTCATCAGGCGGTTGATTTGGGTCCCGCCATCCGATAGGCCCGTGGTTGCGGCCTTGAAAATCTTCTCCGGCGCATCCCTGTTCACGATGGTTTCGAGCTGGTCCAGCCGCTGCATACTGCCCCGCGTGTACTGGTTCGCCCGGCTCCATGCCTGCTGAGCCTGCGGGCCTGCAGCTTCGGCCGCCGTGCCCAGGTCGTCGCTCAGTGCGGCGTAGAGCGCGCGCCACTTGCTGCGTGGCACGTCCGAGGTCAGGGAGTTCTCGGAGATTTCCTGGCCCACCAATGTGCGTAGCTTCTGGATGGCTTGGTACGGCAACTGGCCTGCAGTGGGCGTCACACCCGTGGACGACATGCCGGGCGGTACGTTGGCCAGAGTGGCGCCTTCCACGTCCTTGAGCATGGCGCGCTCGATGTTGCCGATCTTGGCATTGCGGAAGAACTGCGAGATGTTGGGCGCGCCTTCGATGCCCTCGTTCAACGCCTTGAGTGCTTCCTGCGTGCGATTGACGCTGACAGGCGTGTTCGCCGGGATGAACTCGTCCAGCTTGCCATAGAGCTGCTTTTGCGTGGTCTTCACGCTGTCCTTGAAGGCGTTTACACCCTTGGTGATGGCCTCGCCTGCGCCCCACCCCGAGGCATCCGGCGCCAGCTCGCGCGACAGCGCCTGAACCGAATCCTCCAGCGCCTTTGCCTGCACCTCGCCACGGCGTGCCATGAGTCCAGATCCACCAATCACGTTGGACAGCCCGGTCTCTGCCGCCTGCAGCGTGCGCGACTGCGTGGCCTGGCCCATGGTGGGCACCGTGCCAGATGCTTCCTCAAAGATCTTGATGTTCTCGGCCACACGCTGGCGGCCAGCCTCACCGCCGCGCAGCGCGCCACGTACGGCAGACTGGGCGACGAACGGAACGACTGATGGCGCCAGAGAACCGGCGATGTTGGCGGCGAACTGCGCGCCCTCTCCGCCACCGCCTTCGCGCGTAAGTCCTTGAGCCCCTGCGCCGGATGCCCCACTGGCAACCTGGGCGAGTGGGGCGGCAGACAGAGTCTTACCCACCGCCTGGGTCACTCCACCTGCGGCATTTGCCAGCCCGGCGCCAGTAGCAATTCCAGTCAATGCAGAAGCACCGCCCCGGTTGATGTCCTGAACCACTCGCTCACCGGCCGTCTCTGCCGTGGGTAGCCCCGCCCTTGTCAGCAGGTCGCCAGCGGCTTCACCCAGCATCTTCATGCGCGGTCCCTGCCCTTCGCCCATGACGGCATTCAACCCGGCGTTGATGGGTTTGGCGATCAGGTTGTCAGTGACCATGGCGGGCAGGTCGGTCAGGCCCTGCACTGCGCCGCGCACACCGATGCCCAAGCCGCGGGCCGCGCTATCAACCAGGGAGCGTTGGGGTGCTGCTGGCTCTGCCGCAGAGGCTGGTTTTGCACCAGGCGCTGGGCGCACCACCTCGTCGTTGTCCCATGGATTCGCAGAGGCTTGCGGCTTTGCTTCGGTGATTGGTGCAGCTGTTGTCGCGGTCGAAGATGCAGCCGGAGCTGGCGCAGTCCCTGCAGCTGGCCGAACGATCTCGTCATTGTCCCAAGGGTTGGCCATTATTGCTTCCTCCGCACATCACCGGATGGCGTCTTGTAGTAGGAGCCAGAAGGCACTGCGTCATATCCAGCAGCATCAGTCACTGCAGGCAAGTACTTGATGTTCAGGCTCTCGATGGTGTCCATCGCGGCCTTGCGTTGCTCGCGCGGGATCGTTGGGTCGCCAATCTGACCCGCCATCTCGCGATACAGCTGCACATCCTTGTCAGATTGCGGGCCGGACATCTTGGGCATCTTCGACACCAGTGCGCCCTGTAGCGCTTGGAGCTGGGCGGTAGCTTTGGCCCCGTCCGTTGCTGCTCCGAATGTCTGAGCAACCTTGTCCAGAGCAACGCCGCCGTAACTGCCCGTGGCGTTCGCCATCAGAGGACGCGCCTCATTCAGAATCGAGAAAATATCCTGGGTGTCCTTGCCTTGCTGCACGCCTTCCTTGTTCTGGCGAAGGTCAGCGGGGCCGCCAGGGATGGCCTCCATGTTGCCGTTTGCCGTGAAGCGGTAGCCAGGCGGGGCTTTGCCCTCCTGTTGCGCTCTCAGGCGCGCAGCCTCGGTCGATGCAAGCGCAGTGATACCGGCCCGCGTGTTGTTCCCGCGCTCTGTGATCAGCGTGCGGTCCATAGCGCCACGCTCCGAAGCCAGGGCCTGCGCCGCAAGCCCACGCTCGCGCATAGAAGATCGGTTTGTCTCGCTGTTTTCTTTCATGGCAGCAGCGGCGAGACCTGGTTCGGAAGCCTGCAGTGCGTTGTCGGTGGCCAGAGCCGATTGGTAGGCCAGCGCCGCAGGATTACGTCCGCGCGTCTGGTCGAAGCGCCCACCGTTGTTGGTTATCGAGGACGCACTTACAAGGGCATTGCGCAGGTCATTGCGCGCCTGCCAGTCGTTGCCGCTGTGGCGCACCATCGGGGCCTGCACGTTCGTTTGCTGTGGCGCTGGCATCGAGGCCATTGCGTCAGCAGCACCACGGCGCGCTAGGGAGTCGGCTGCGGCCATGTTCTGCGCGCTGATTGCGCCACCGCCTGGCGCTTGTCCGTTGACGGTGATGTCGCCGCTGATGTTCGCGGAGCCGGTGTAGCTGTTGCCGGTGCGGGTCACTGCGTTGTTGGGCATGGAGCCCATGGCTTGCGCAGCAGGCGTTATAGGATCTGGATTCACGAACCCACGCCCAGCCCCAGCGGCACGGGTCAGGGCACCAGCGGGTTGCGTTGGGGCGGGAGCCGGTGCGGGCGCAGCCTGTGGCGCCTCCCAGCTGCCCGTGACACCGCCAGCTCCACCACCACCTCCAGAACCTCCGCCGCCGCCTGTCCAGCCAGGAGGGGCGCTTGATGGGATCTGCATCAGCCGCTTTTGCAAGTCATCCTCCACCATGCCGCCATCCGCATACCGGCGCCACTCTGGCCGGTTGGTGATGGATGCAGCGCCTACGTCTGCGCTGCGCTGATCCTGTCGGGCCTGCCACCCCATCGGTGCTGCAGCTGGTGTTGCAGGGCTTGGCGCGGCCGCCATGCGCTGCCATGCTGGATTTGCAACATTGACCGTAGTGGGCTGTTGGCCTGCAGGCGCTGGGGCTGGGCGTGGCTGCGATGGAACAACGCTCATCCTCCCATTGGCGGGCTGGTAGCCTGCGCCAATCTGCGTAACGCCAGGGTCACGCGCGGCTGCAGCGGCATCACCAAAGCTATTGGGGCGGTTGGGGTCCACCATCCCACCGTCTGCGAACATCTGCTCAGGCATCTGCGCCATGCGATCGGCAGGGTTGAAGCCACGGGCGCCGTCGTCGTCATCACCTTCCACCTCGGCATCAGTCTGTCCGCCGTCTTCGCCGTTCACTGGCGTGTGTGTGGCGTCCTTGTACAGCTTGAGCACAGCAGCGCCCAGCGCCATCACTTGCTCAGGCGGGATCTTGAATTCGCCATCGCTCAGCCGCACAGGAACCGTGCCCATCTTCTCCAGCGCGCTTGGGCCGATTGCGGCCGTGGAGTCAGCGGGCATGATGTACGTGCCGGGCTCGGCTTCGTCGGGGATGCTGTCACTGGTTCCAGTGCCGGGGCCGCGCACCATGCCGCCACGGGCCAGCATCTGCGGCTTCTGCTTGAACCCCATGGCTTCCATCTGTGGGATCATCGCCATCAATTGGGCAGCGCGTGGATTGGACACCGGGGCCGGTGCTGGCGCAGGCACTGCGGCTTGCTGTGGGTAGCCCATCGCGGCCACCTTGGGCACCATGTCGCGCAACTGGCTCAGGCCACGAGCGCCAAACGCAGCAGGCCCAGCATCGGCGCTTTTCATGCGCGCAACCAGGCCGCCACCAGCATATTGGTCAGGGAGTTGCGCTAGGCGGCGCGCGGCTGGCATTTGTACTTGCATGGATGGCCTTTCGGATCAATGCAGGCAGTTTTCCCGCACGCGGCTGGCACGTCGAACCCTACTGGGGGCGCCTACCAGTTGCTGCGAACCAGTGGCGGGCGTTTGTCGCGCTGCTTGCGTTGCACATTGGCATCGGGCCGCGCGCCGAACGAGCGCTCAAATGATGCTTCAAACTCGATGGCCTTGGACTTGTCGAAAGCGTCTGCGTCCTGCTTGAGGTAGGCGCAGCGGTAGACCCAGTCTTTCAGGCGCTCGTGGAACCGCTCAGGCAATTCAGGCTTTGCCGTTCCAATGTCCACAGTCAGCTTCTTGAGAGCTCCGCGATTGACGGTCAGCGCAATGGTGCCCGCGCTGGTCGGTGTTGGCCACAGGCGCACCCTTGCCGGAGAACCGCCGCTGGCCTGCTCGAAGATGTACCGGCGCGGCTCTCCAGAACGGCTCTCCCAGTTCGAAGACTCGGCATCCATTTCTTCCACGCTGGTTTCAACTAGGGGGCGGCCAAGGTAGGTGATCCGCTTGATTCGGATGACCGAGGGGTGAAGGCTGTAGGTTGACACACCGGCCGTCAGCGTGATGCTGCAAACGGCCGGTGTAGCCCGGTCCTCGGTCAGGAACGCCCGTTCATTCGCCTCCTGTACCGCGTCGTTGAGGTAGCGGACGATGTCGGCATCACTCCACAATTCCCCGTCAACATCGTCCCGAAGGTCGGCACGAAAGGCGGCGATGAACTCGGCGACGTTCATGGATTACGCTGCGTCAGGTGCTGCGTCGGGAGCCTTGGACACCTCAGCCCAGACGGCATCAGCTTCTTCACGCTCTACCTTGAAGCCCACGCGGGCCTGCAGCTTGCGCAAGTCGGGTTTTCCGTTGTTGGTGAAGTCGTCTTCGTTGCCGCCATCCAGCATTGCATTGATGGCATCGGTCACGACCTGTTTGCGATCAAATCCACCTACAGGGGCCGTTTCAGGCGCGGTAATGGAGCTAGGGATGGCGCCACGCGAAATGGCTTCGCGGTGGAACATCTGCGGGATCTCGTCGCCTTCAGGGGAGATGGTGCAGGTGTGACCAGTCGTCAGAGCCACATGTAGAGGCTCGTCAGTGGGGGAGCGAAATTTCATGATTTTGTCCTTCAAAAAACCCGGTGGTGATCAAGCCACCGGGTACAAAAGGCCGTTTCCGGCCTGACCACTGAGAAAGGGTTTAGCCCTGGGTGAAGGCTGCGCGGCCGTCCACGATGTAGAGCACGGTCAGACGGCCCACGCCTGCAGATGGCGCAGTGCCGGTGCCATTCCAGACGACGCCCACAGTGCTGGGCTCGCTGTACTTCTTGCCCGTAGCAACGATGGGCACGGCGCCGACAGCAGTGATGTCTGCCGACAGTGCTGCATAGGTGTCCTTGGTGGCAGAGGCGGAGCCCACCTTGTCACCAATGGAGAACTTGTCGTCCGTGGCAGAGTTGAACAACGTGGTGATGGCCAGATGGCCGCCAACTACGATGGCGCCGCCGGGCAGATCAACGGCAGCCATGTAGGTGTCGTCGGTCACGTCGGCATAGGTGAAGTCGGCAGTGGCCGCGATGACTTCCTGGCGGCCGGAGAGTTTGGTGATGGGCATGATGAGATTCCTTCAACATCAGGGGAATGGATGAGCAGGGCCGGAGCCCCGCCCGCTTGGCTGCTTACTGCAGGTAGTGGTCGATGGAAACCACCGAGAAGTCTTCAAGCGACTTGTCGTAGATGCTGTAGAACTTGGGCTTGAGGAAGCCCAGCATCTTGTCGATGTTGATACCGACGCTGGAGTCGTACTGGAACTTCTTCTCGACCCAGTCGCCTTCACCCAGGTCGGCCATGCCCAGGGCCTGAGCGCCGCACAGCAGGGTGCGCGAGCCGTCCACCACACCACCGGAACCCCACTTCGAGCCCGATGCAGCGCCCTTGGTGTTGTAGACCAGGTTGTGTTCGTGGATCACAGCGCCGTCCACCGTCACGGTTGCGCCAGTGAACCATGGCGAGTCGGTGCCACCCTTTGTGGCCACTGCCACCACAGCGCGCTGGTAGTCGGGGTCTTTTTTCAGGGCCGCCAGCGTCTGGGGATGCACAAACATCACGTAGTACTCCTTGCCGCCCGAGCGGATAGGCTTCACGTAGTGCGACTTCGCGTAGGCGATGGCGTCCACGATCATGGTGTACTTCGGCACGTAGGACGAAGTGATCGATCCGGTTGCCGACACAGCCAGGCTGGTGCCGTCGAACATCAGGGAGCGCTTAGCCGAAGGCGCCGAAACGTCGGCGGCGAATTCCAGGTTCGGGAATGGCGAATTCACGCGTGGCGCGCCGTTGTTCTGGAAGGCATAGCTAATGCCAGAGAGTGTCAGGAAGGCAAGCTGGTCCATCCTGGAGCCCAGCCACTGCGCCAGCTTGTCGCGGCCTTGTTCGCGGAAGTTGATGACAGAACGCTGATCGGACATCTTGCCCTTGTTGCGCACACTGTGAGACATCAGATCAATCGAGATGATCTGCTCATAGTTCTTCATCGTTTCTTCGTTGCCTTCGCGCTCGTTGTCCCCAACCACGCCGTCATCAGTGAGGTCGGCCACGAGCTGGAAGAGCATCTGATCGCCCTTCTCAGTCTTGGTCAGTTCGGTGATCCGGTGGATCACGTTGTTGTCGCCAGAGCCGGTGAATTTGGTGATGAATGCTTGATCGCGCGCGGCCTTCCATACCACGCGGCTCCACAGCACTTTTTGCTGCGAGTTCAGTTCGGAAAAGGCGGTAAATGCCATGTCATGCTCCTTGGGTTCGTGTCTCGGGACATGACGCCGCCCAGCTGCGAGGAACATGACTTTTGAGGCGGTCAAGAGCGCCGGGGCTTAACGTCCCCCAGACGGAATCACCTGTTTACTGAGCCTGCGGGGCGGTGGTTCCCCGCAGGACTTGGCTATGGCTTAGGCGTTACCCAGAGCCTTGCGCAATTCATCCTTTGGCACTGCTGCAAGCTGGTCTTCATCCAGTGCTTTCCAGTCAATGCGGTTGGGCGTTGCGCGGTTGCCGATACCAGCCTGCGCTGCCGCTGGCTGCCGATCTGAATCGGTAAGCCCGCGAGCGATTGCTGCTGGTGTGCGCAAGTCTTTCGCAGGTTCTTGCTTTTCAGAAACCCTACTGGGGGTATCCGAGTCGGGCGCGAACTTCGGGGCGATCTTGTTGACGGCTTCGATAAGGGCCAGATGGGCTGGCATCCCCTTGCTGATGCGCTGATCACGGGCGGCCAGGATCAAGTCCAGGGCGTCCGCGCCCTCTGGATCGTTGAGCCATGGGTACGCCGCCACTGCCGTCTGCACAGCTGCCTGCAGAAGGGTCTTGGACTCTCGGGCCGTGAACTCGGTAGCTGCAACTTCGCGGGCCTGGGCCGTGGCCTGCTGCACCAACTGCGCGTTGATCTCACGGCGAATTGCGGCAGCCTTCTTGCTGTCACCGGCATACAGAGCTTCTGTGTATTCCTGCTCCTTGGCGTCGATGTCGGTGTCATCAGACGCGGCTGCAGGCGATGCGGATGGCGCTGGGGCCGTTGCTGCCGGTTTCTCAGTTGCCGCGCGCAGGCGCTTCAACTCTTCTTCGGCCGCTTCTAGTTTGCGCAGGGCCTCCTTGCGCTCTTCATTGACCTCGTTGAAACGGGCCTTCGGAATGCCTACCGAGCGCTTCCCGCCCTGGCCGTCTGCACCGTCTTCACCATCGGCTTCGGCGTTGTCATCGGTTGGCGTATCACCAGCGCCACCGCCGTCTGCGGCAGCCGCTTGAGCCTCGATTGGCTCTGGGTCCAGGTCGTTGCCCATGTCGGGCTTTTCATCGGTGGCAGTGCCGCCACCATCTGCCCCACCATCTTCTGCGGTCTTCATGTAGCCGCTGTAGGGTTGCAGGCGTCGCTTGAGTTCACGAATGTTCATGGTTGCTTCTCCAATGGTCTATGGTTGTGGTTGGGTGATCAGTCGCGGGTCTGCTCGCGCGCAATGGCGTGCACAACCCCGTGGAACACGTAGGCTGCCGCGCGTTGGCTGGCCGACAGCACGGCCACAGCCGGGCCATGCTGGGCGGTCGGATGCAAGTCGGGGTTGTTCAGGAACGCCGTCACCTTGGCCAGGACGTGCGCGCGCTCGCTATCTGGCAGGCGCTCCCAAGGTGGCGTGGAATAGTCGCCGTATGCCGTGTTGTGGGCGGCCACGGTTTCATGCGCCACGCGTGCGATGGCTTTCACCAGGCCGTCGTCTGCGGTGTTGGCGGCTTCTGTGGCCGCGTGGTTTTGCTGGGTGGTCATGGTCTTCCTTTCTCAGTGGTGGTCTTGTTCATTGCCCAATCTCTGGCTGCATACCGTCCGCCTCGGGCGTCTCGATGCCGTCCATGAACCCTTGAGCTGGGCTGGCGGGAGTGAGTGGGTCGGTGTTCTGTGGTATGTCCATACCCATGGCTTCGGCTGCGGCACCTTGTGGTGGCGGTTCCACGTAGGGCGCGGCGTCTTGATCCTCAAAGCCGATGGTTCCCAACAGCTGGTCGGCAGCTGCAGTGACTTGGGTGTTGCCTGCGACGACCTGGGCACTCTGCATCGTGCTGTAGAGGGTTTCGCCACGCTCCTTGATGGTCTCGGTGCGGACCTTGTCCGTTTCCGCCTTCGTCTTGTCGGTCTTGGCCGCAGTGAGTGCTGCCTCTGCCTCGGCGCGCGGGTCTGGCGCTGGCGCACCGGCTCCGGCCATCTCTTCGAGAATCGCCTGCTTGTCCGTCAGGTTGGAATAGCGCACCGCAGCCGTTGGGGGCAACGTAACGCCAGCCTTCATCATTTCCATCACTTGCTGGAACTGGCTGTTCTCAAACGTCACCTGCATCGGCTGCTCGGAGATCACCACGTCGTAGGTGCCCACGGTCACATCGTTGATGTACGCGCCGGTTTCGGGGTCAAGCTTGTTGATCTCCAGCACCTCTTCCTTCGGCTTGCCCGTCATGGGGTCCGTCTCTGTGATGCGGAAAACACGGTAGCTGTCGTAGTAGCGCTGGATCAGCTTGAGGATGCGTGCGCCCAACAGCTTGCGGGTGTATGCCAGGTTGTCTAATGGCGTTGCCAGCTGTTGCTGGCTGGCGAACTGCTTGGATTGGATGGCCACACCGGCTTCATCGTTGCCGCCCATGCCGCGCATAGCCTCGGGCACGGTAACGTCCTTCAGGGCCTGGGTTGCGCGGTCGATCAGGCGGTCAACGCCGGTTGGCACCTGGTTGGGCTGAATCTTTTGGGGTGCGGTTGTTCCCTTGGCGAACTCCAGCACCAGCCCAGTCTGCGCGCCCACAGTCTCCAGATCCTCGGTGTCCATGTTGGTCAGCGAGTTCTCTTCCACCACCCAGCCGCTGTTCGCGCTGGTGTTGATGATGTGCACGAACTGGCTCACGCCCTTGTTCAGAGCCTCCTGCGGCCCAATGGCGTTGTCCACCATGCCGCGCGTCTTTCCACGGCGGAAATAGGCGAAATACGGCACCACGGTGAAGTGCTCGTAGGGGCTGAAATCGTCATGCAGCGTCTTGCTGAATGTGGATACGGTCCACTTCACACGGCGGCGCATGCGCTTTGTCTGGATGGCGCCCTTTGCCAGTGCGTCCTGAATGGAATCGGCGGCCATGTTCGCCATCACATGGACATCCCCGGTGTCTGGGAAAACCAGGCAATCGGTCATGGCATAGACGAAGCGCTGGCGGTCGATGACGCGATAGCGGTTGATGCCGTCGCCCTCTGAGCTGTAGGCGTCGTACAGACCCGTGTCGGTGTTGCCGAACTTGTTGCGGCGGCCGTCGTCGTCGGTTTCTCCGAAGTCCTGCCCGGCGTCGTTCGATTTCTCGGCTATCACGCGGGCAGGCTTCTTGTACAGCTGCTCGATCTCGTCAAGCGTCAGCCAGCGCGTGATGATCACATCGCCCCACTTGTCGGGGTCGTAGCTCTTGGCGTCCGGGTCCGGGATAACGTCGCGCGGGTCCAGGTCGCTGACGGTGATCTCGCCCTTGATGTTGTTGTCGTAGTCGATGCGGATGTCGTAGTAGCCGCGTTGCTCGATCAGCCCATCACTGAATACCTTGGTCTCAACCCAGTGCAGGCTGGATGCGTCGGCAATCTGCATCGCCACCTTCTGCAGGATGGTCGCCACCTCCATGTCACCTTTGGCCCCGCGCGGCTTGAAAGCGATGTCCATGCGGTTCTGGATCTGATAGCCGATGGCGCTGTTGACGCTGGGCAGGATCTCGTTGAACTCATAGAACGGGCGCTTCTGTGCATTCAAGATGGCCTTATCGGCGGCACTCCACTGCTCGCCGCCGCCCAAGTACATACCCTCGCACTTGGCGGCCTGCTCGGTGTATTCGATGTGCCCACGGTCCTTGCCGTAGCAGTAACGCTGCCAGTTGTCGCGCGCTGCCTGATCTTCTGAGGTGGTAAGGGTTGCCATGGTGTTCAAGCGGCCTGAGCCGATCCGTTCGATTTGTTCTTGATGCCGAGGCGGTCGCGCCAGCTCTTGGCAGGGCTGCTGGTGGTGGAAGCGATGGGGCTGGCAAAGGTCAGCAGCAGCGAGTCGGCGCAGTCAGGGCTGGAGAGCCCGCGCGCCTTCATGTCGTCCTTGCTCTCCACGACGATGCGCATACGGTTGTCGTAGCCGTACTGCGGGCCCGTCAGGTCTGTTTCCATCTCCGGGTCTTCAGGCAGACAACCGCCCTCAGTCAGCCAGTCCTTGCCCAAGCTCCACAGCTCGGAGCGCTTGTTCCAGTAGCGCTGCTCGTTCAGGGCCTTCTCCCCCACCTGAACGGGGAACACCAGCTTTGTGAAGCCCATCTGGCGCAGGCGGTCGATCAGTCCCCAGCCAAGGCCGGTGGCGTCAACGAAAACGGCGTCTGGCTTGAATTCGTGGATTTCACCGGCCACCACGTCAGCCAGCTCCATCAAGTCTTTGATGCGGTACTTGCGCTGGGGCCAGACATGATTGGCTTGTCGGCGCGTGGTCACAGACTGGTCATCGCCATGGCGGGCAACGTCCACACCCATGACCCTGGCGAAGTGCTGGTAACCCTCCGCCTTGCGGCGCATGGCGGCCGAAACGATGTCCAGCCCGATGAACTGCAGATTCCCGGCGCGCGGGAAGACACCACGGACACGCACGCGCACAAAGTCGTGGTCTTCGCCGTAGTCGTCGATCCACTTCTGGATCTGGGCTTTGTTGGCCATCTTGGCCGTTCGGCTGTCAATCTGCCGCGTGGCCCAGCGGTGCTTGAACTTGCCGAAGCACTGCGCAAATCTGCCTGTGGTCTGCGTTGGGTTGCCAAAGGCCAGCCACATCGCTCCAGGCGTAGTCATGGCGCCCTCGGTCACTTCCCAAATCTTGTCAGCAATGGCTGAGGCTTCGTCGAACACCACCAATACATGCTTTTCGTGGGTGCCTGCGAATGCTTCACTGTTGTGCTCGGTCCAAGGGATGGCAGCAGCGAACCAGACTTCGGGGTACAGGACGTGCGCGAACTTCGTGGCCGTCCAATCGAACCAATCTCGGTTGATGGCCAGCTTGTGCCACTTGGAAAGCTCGCGCCAGGTCTTCGTGGTCAGCTGAGTCTTGGTGTTCGCCGTGACCACCACCTGCGGAAACTCGCGGGTGGACATGAACCACAAGATGATCCAGGCCACAAAGCCAGTCTTGCCGATGCCGTGGCCGCTGGAAACAGCGATCTGGATAGCGGTCTGCAATGCCTTGTCCGCGCTATCTCCGGCCAGCAGCGCGGAGCGGATCTCACCCATGACATCGCACTGCCATGTGTCGGGCCCGGTTTCGTTGGCCAGTGGCGTGCCAGCTTGCCCCCAGGGGAAGACGTACCGCACGAACCCCTCGGGATCGTTGTAGAACGCGGCAATGTCCTCAATCAGCTCGATGTCGAGCTTCGTGAGGCTGGAGAGCCGTGACTTAGCGGTTTGCTGCGCGGGCGCGGGCATTCAGCATGGCCTCCAGGAATGATTTGTCGCCACCCTCGCCTTCTGGCGCGTCATCCAGCCCAAAGGCTTGGCGTTCCAGACCAATGAGCACGCGCAGCGTCTCGCCTAAGTCCTTCATGGTCTTGGCGCGGCCTGGCAGAGAAATGACCTTCTGGTAAAGGTCGTTGAGCTTGTCCACGCCCTTGTCGTCTTCCTTGCGCAGGAGAACACCCAGTTCCTCCAGTAGCGTGGCGTTCTCCGGGCCGGTCTGAAGCTCCAGCTCGTCCAGCAGGCGCATGACGATGGAACGGCCGCGCTTGATGTCTTGGCGATGGGACAGCCGGACGCGGACGATTGCCTCGGCGTTGGCGTCCACGACTTGGCGTTCAGTCGCTTGGCGCTCTTTGGAAACTTCGGTGGAAACTGCTCGTTTGGAAACCTCGGCTTCAGCCTTGGCTTGGATCTTTGCCTTCAGATCGCGCACCCAGTTTTCAGCCTTCGCCCGCTTGTTGATCGCAGTGTGGGAAACGCTGTGCGCAGTGGCGATCTCCCTTACAGAGAGGATTCCCACACGGAAGTCACGCTCTATGGCTTCCCAGTCGGTTTTCCGCTTGGGCGCGACTTCACCGCCGGGCGTAGCGCCCTGCTCTGGTAGTTGCTTGCTGTCTTGGGTGTTGGTTGCCATTGCCCCGGCATGTTTCCGGAACTGGCAACTTCAAGCGAACCCTACTGGGGGGCTGTTACTGCGGTGGCGACCACTCGCCTATCTTGTGCGCTAGCGCGTTGCACGCCAGGGCTGAATGAATCCAGGCGCCCTTCCCCCGGATGGCTTGTGGGACTTTCACCCCATGTGGTGGCCGGTGGCGGGACCGGCGCGACAAGCGGATTTGCAGTCCACCTTAGAACGCCCTCAAGCTGGCCAGCCTTCTGGGTCGTGTCGCATTCGTTCGCAAAGCTCGGCAGTCCGAGCACACACCATCGAGGCCGGAATGTCCAGCCAGCACAAAACATGATGCCGCGCTCTGCGGTGGTGTCAAGCCTTCTTGATGACCGTGGCGGCGATGGGAACAGTAAACCCATCGACCGGCCCCGCCATGTGGCGCGCCATCGTCTCGTCCATGGTTTTGTGCACAAAGTTGCGCAGGGCTTCGAACATGGTGGATTCCAGCACGCGCGCGAACTCGATCTCTTGCTCTGGCGTTTGGGGCCGCCACGTTGTGCCGGTCGGGGTGGCTTCATCTGGCATAGCGGCCTTTCAGGTGTGGTGGGTAGGGGAGCGGGCGTGGGGTGAGATGACTCGGCACACCTTGCGGCAAGCCAGCGGATGGGGTGATTCTGAACCCGTCATCTATCACCCCAAGCTCTCCGCGAAACAGCGGTGCGCCGGTTTGTTGCGCGGTCCCATCGCCACGCAATTCGGCCATCAATGCTTCGCCGTCGTCTCTTGGGACAAACAAGAAGTAGCAATCGGTGCTCATGCCGCCTCCAGCAACGCCAGCTGCGCCGGGTTCGTGGCGATTACCGTGCGCAGCCCGTCCACCTGGCGCTGGAGCTTGCGGACCTGCTCCAGCAGCTGCAGAGTGTGGTGTGTGGCCTCAATCACCGCCGTCTGCGCGGATGCCCCGGCCGCGAACGGCGCCACCTGCAACCGCCACTCGTGCGGCGTGAACTCCATAACGGTGTCGCCCTTCTCCAGCTTCACATGGCCGGTTGGCATAGCGATCAGGATCACAGACTCGCTGGGTTCGTGCCGCAGGCTGGGTTTATAGATCCCCCGGGCCGGTGAAAAAATGTCACCGCGCTCCTTGAGCTCCTTGATGCAGTCGTTCACCGTGACCACCTTCAATCCGGTGTGGCGGACCAGCGCGGACACGTTGATCTCCATCTCTTGATCGTTCAAGGCGTGCACAGCTTCCAGCACCTGCACACGGCTGCTGCGCTTTTCACTGAGGTTCTTGTCGGTCATCATCATCTCCCGGTAAAATCTGATTGCTCAGGTCAGATGGACCGGGATCACCGCCTTCGGGCGGTTTTCCTTTTTCAGGGGCTCCAAATCGAGTGCAGCTCCGGCCGCAGTCGAATCGCCTTGGCCACGGTGGTTTCGAGATGCGGCGCTACCTCGGCCGCCAGGGTGTAGTGCGCCACTTTGTCGATGCAGGTGGAGGTGGCATGGCCTGTCTCCATCAGGAACACCATGGCTTTGTGGACGGCGTTGTAGTTCAGCCCAGTCTTGCGAGACAGATCCATGCGGGTCATGGTTTCGTCTGTGGATAGGCAGTTGTGCACCTTGCGCTGGTTGGGGGTCATGCTTCCCTCACAAATCTAAGATTGCCTACTGCGTTGCACTCCAAGCGGCGCAGGCGCACCAGTTGCTCTATGTCGGATTGGGCGGAGGTCCGAGACTTCCAGCCGAAGTGCTGCGCAATCACTGATGTGGACGGGAGTTGGTCGTTCTCTGCGAAAAAATCGCGCATGAACTCCAGCACCTGCTGCTGGCGTCCGGTCAATGGACGGCAGGCGAGGCTGCGGCGAACTTCGGCACGATGCCCGCTCACAGAGTAGGAAAGGCTTTTCGCGCTCATTACCCGTTACCTCCTGGTGTTGCGTTCAACAGCCCTAGCGCCCAAAGCGCGGCACCCCGGTCGCGTGGCGAGCTGTTGGTGTCAAAGGCGATGGCGCGCCACTCCAGCACCTGTGCCAGATGGGCGGACATGAACGCGGCGGCCTTCTGCGCGCGCGGTGCGGCCCCCTGATCCAGCCATTGATGGCAAGCCGCGCAGCCCCACACGCTGTAGTGATCGTCCGCCTTGCGGGCTCCTGCCTTGCCGTGGATGCTCAGGTTGCTGTGGCAGCACACCACCGTGGCGCGGTCCTGGGTGCAGACACCTGGCACGCGCAGCAGGCAGGGCATACCTCGGGCCATTTCGCGTAGGTGGGCGTTACGGTGGGCAGCCGACTTCGGCGCAGCTACCGGCGCGGCAACCACCGACTGCGGCGCGCGGAATGCTCCCGGCGTCACGGTCGGAGTGGCACGAACGCGGTCTGGGTCGCGTGGCTCGCGGCAATGCGCGCGGGGTTTGAATCCGGTGCGCTTCATTCTGCAGCCCTCAGCGAATCCCCTGGCAGGCTTGGATTCCAGGGCCCGGGGATGCTCCATGTCTCGAATGGGAGAGGCATGGCCGTCAGGAAGTGGACATACGCCTCACCGCGCTTTGAAAGCCGCACGGCGTCCAAGTTGACCGGCTCTTGCACCAACCCCTCCTGGCGGAACCAGGACATAGCCTCAGAGGCGGCTGGGCTCCAGTTCTCAAATGGGGACCGGATGCAGTGAAAGTGCAGCATCATTTGGATTTGCAGCGGCGTCATGCCCAACCCTCCACTATCATTTCCATCAGGTGCTCCGCTGTATCGCGCGGCATGGTCGGCAAGATGACTTGCAGCACACCATCAAGCGCGGCGCTGTAGAACTTCTCGAATGCGTCCTGGTCCATGGCGTCATAGCTGACGCTGTGCAGCACCGGGATGATCTCGCCCGTGCGCGGGTCCGGCATTGGGTCGAAGTACCCCGCAGCCAGCTTCACAGCCACCAGCGCCTTTTCTGGCGTGCTGTAGGTCTCGCTGTTCTCTGCCACCAGTTGCAGCAGGGCGAACATCTTTCTGTGATGGGAGCCGTTGCGCGGGCGACTCCACTCCATTCGCAGCCAGGTGCCGGGCTTCATGGTTTCGAGGCGGCGCTTGAACTTGGCCCAAGCATCTTGATCTGCGGGCGTGCTGCCCACCAAGCCCTTTGGGGAACGGATGAGGACGGCTTTCACGCTGTCACCTCCTGCACCGACACGCGCAGCATCCCGCCGATAGACCCGCGCTCAATGCTCAGGCTGTCGATCTGCTGGTCATCCAGCCACACACCGGCGTGTGTCAGTGCATCCAGCGTGCTCTTGAGCAGGTTGTCCAGGTCGCGGTGCCGCTGGTCTGGGACATGGGCGGTGATGGCCACGGCCAGGCGCCCGGCGAACAGCTTGGCGCCGCGCTGGATCAGCACCTGGTCGGCAACTGCTGCGCGGTACTGGCGGCCCTTCTCGCTGATCAGGGTCTTGCCCTTCACGTTGCGGTAGTAGGTGTTGACCGTGGGGGGCCATGGCAGAGTGAGAAGCAATGGAGCCATCACCGCACCTCCCCGTGGAACCTGCGCACCGGCAGCGGCGTCAACTGGCTTGCATGGAGCAAGATGGGCGCGTGCAGCGGGTACAGCAGGTCGTGGTCGATGCGCGCCACTTGCACGACCTGGGCGCCGTTCTCGTAGGCCAGGTATTCGTTCTGGCCGCACTGGTAGCGCTGGCCTTGGTGGACTTGGTGGGTCATGACACAATCCCGTAAATCCACTTCGTCGGGCTGTACGCCGATGCCCCGAGAAAGAATGCCAACAGGAACCACCAGCCGCTGCGACCCAACGCGAACACGGCGTAGCCGCAACCGCCAAACACCAGCGACTCCCAAAACATGATGTAGATCAGATAGGTGACGTACTTCATGCGACCTCCTTCTGGACCCGGGCAAATCTCCATTTGCCGACAAGGTTCTTTTCAATGAATCCCTTGCGTGCAAGCGCCATGACATGGCTTGTCGCGGCATTGATGGAAGCAAACTCAAACTTCTCCTGAATCGCATGAATGGGAGGGATTTGGTCGTTATCCAAAAAGAACTCCCGCATGAATCCAAGAACCTGCTGCTGACGACTGGTCAACGGTCTCTGTTTTCGTGCCTTCATCCCCTTACCCCTTCCTTCCTTGCGGCTCCACCTGCCACTCGGCACGCTTTGCCATTGATCTGATTTCCGCCTCTGGCAAGCCAAGCGATAGAGCCTGGGATAAAGCGGAGCGCCATCTCTGCCTCTTCGCCGAAACTGGCAAAGAAAGGCTGCGTTCGATGTACTGGAGACGTCTCGCTGCACAGTGCAAGCACCCCTCTGCAAATAGGCGTGAGTGCGCTGGTGTAGTACGGGCGTCGTTGCATGCTTCGCATGTCATGCCACCTTCCGTTCCTTGCGATCGCGCTCGACCATGTGGGGGCGCAGCGTGTCCGCAGCCTTTGCCACTTCGTCATGCGTGCCCAGTCCGATAAGCAAGTAGTCGTTGCTGCTGTTGGTTAGGAAGAACGTGCGGCCCTTGCGAACCGTGTCCGTCAGTGGTTCAACATGAAAGCAGTTGCTGCGCTTGCTCCACAGCAGTGCATATGCGTCTGTCGTGTTCATCAGACCTCCTCGGTGTATGAGTTGGTGCGCCCCATTTGCTTCGTGAGTGGCGCGAGCGATTCGGTGGATTCGGTCCAGCGCTGGTGCGGACCTTCGAAGTGCAGGGCAAACTCACCAACCCGGCCTTGACGGTTCTTTGGAACTGCGCAGCCGATCGTGTTGGCAAACTGGCCCACCTTGTGGCGCCACAGCATCAGCACAACATCGGCGTCTTCTTCGATCGCGCCGGATTCCTTGAGGTCCGACAGCACAGGGCGCCCACCGGTCCGCTTCTCAACTTCGCGGTTCAGCTGGGACAGAGTCACGATCGAGATGTCCAGCTGCTTCGCCAATGCCTTCAGTCCCCTGCTGATTTCCTCGATCTGGTGGTGGCGGCTTTCCGAAGCCTTGCCGCTTGAGCACAACTGCAGGTAGTCGATCGCCAACAGCTTGAGGTTGTGTTTGCGCTTGAGCGAACGGGCGCGGGAGACGATGTCTCCAAGACTGAGGGCGGGCTGTTCGTCAAAGAACAGTGGCAGAGCGCGCATGGATTCGATCGCCTCGCTCACGCGGCCCCATTCGCCTTCGTCCAGCTTGCCGTTGCCGATAGCGTCCAAACGGATGCGGCCCAGGTTCGCCACAGTGCGATCGGTCAGCTCTGCGCAGCCCATTTCCATGCTGAACATCGCGGCGGCATGGCCCTGTTGCGCCACGTTCAGGCACAGCTGCTGGGCCAAAGATGACTTGCCCACAGACGGGCGGGCCGCGACGATGATTTGCTTTCCGCCCTTGAGCCCGCCGCCCAGCATGTGGTCCAGGGTCGGGATCTGCGTGGGGATGCCGGGTTGCACCTTGCCGTCTGCGATGTCTTGCAGCCGGTCAATGAACCCCGTCACGAACGTGTCAACGCACTTCGGCTCAGACTTGGCAGCTGGCTGGGAAACCTTCTCCAGAGTCGTTTGCGCGGTGGCGATCCGATCCTCCACGGTCATCGTTTCGTCTGCCGCGATGCCTTTGATCTCACCGGCAGCGCGCTGCAGAGACCGGGATGCTGCTTTCTCCGCGACGATCTCAGCATGCTGGCGCAGCACGCGCATACCGACATAGGCCGATGTGCAACGGTTCAACTCCACCAGGGTTTGGGCCGCATCCTCATCGACCCCGCGCAACGCTTCGTACACGCTGACGAGGTCAACCGTCTTACCGGCCAAAACCTGGGACTCGATCGCGGCATAGGCGCTGGCGAACAGTCCAACGGCGAACGAATCGCTTTTCAGCACGTCGCCCACGGCGTCGTAAGCCTCAGCGCCAGCGACCAGCAGGCCACCAATCACGCCAGCCTCAGCTTCTGGCGACCAGTGCATGAGTTCTTCTGGCAGGTCAAGCATGTTCATTTGCAGACTCCTTTTCAGCGCGGCGGGCGTCCGCCACTCGTTTTTCTTGCAGCCCTTTGGTCGTCCAGTTCGCAGGGCCTTCTGCGTTGCACGCCCACAGTCCGTACCAGGACGACTTCACACAGTTCGCAAAGGTCTCGGGCCAGTCGATGTACCGCTTGGACTTGCGGGCGCCGGTCGTGTGTTCTTCGCGGAATCGCAGCCAGGCGATCGCAGTCATCTCGTCAGTGATACCGGCGTCTGCGCAGTAGCGGCGGATGTGGTGGTCGTTCGGGATCGCCTTCACGCCGAGCGCTTTGCAGGTGTCGAGGTAGGCGGCCAGGGTGACGGTTCGGGATTTCTGTTTTTCAGGAACGGGAGAGGTAGCGGGCTCGCCCGCGCTCTTCTCCTGCTCTTGGTCATGATCCTGCTCTTGGTCATGCTCTTGTTCTTGGCTTCCAAGGCCCATTGAAGGGGCTTGGAAGGGGCTTGCCTTGGCTTCCTCAACAGGCAGATGAAACGCTACAGAATAGATAGCTGCAAACGCTGATTTCAAATGCGCTGACCCAATGTTTGACCACTCACGTTCGACACCCTTCACGCGGTTGTCGCCGGGCTTCAGAGACTCGGCCACTTGATATGCGGCCATGCGATGCACAAAGACGGTCTCTGAAGCCTCGTCGTAGGTGCAATACCCGGCTTCGATGAGGCTTTGAAGGGCCTTTGAAGCCCCTTCCATGCCCAGCCCGGTTTCGTGTGCCATGTACAAAACAGGGCAATGAAATACGCCGATCATGTTGGCGTGCGGGCAGGTCATCAGGTACAGCGCCAAGACCTGAGCAGGGGCGTTCCCGCGCAGTGCCTTGCCTGTCTCCCCAATCCAGAACTTGGGGGAAACGACGCCGTAATCGCGCATCAGTGGCTCGCTTCCCAGGCTGCGAACTTGGCACCTTGGCGGGCCAGGGTCTGTGCCTTCTGTTCGTCCATAGCTCTGCGGGCGGCATCACGGTCGCCAAGGGCCATTGCGATTTCCAGGTCAACACCAGCCAGCTTTGCGGCCAGCTCGCGGCGCTTGTCGATCAGCTGGGCGAGTTTGTTGTCGGTGCTCATACAGCCTCCCAAACCCGAGCGCCACCACGAACCAGATCCTCGCCACCACGCTGCACAACACGGACCCGGCCAGCCTTGAGCAATTCAGGCAAACGTCGGTCGATTTGCACCACGGTCAATCCGGTGGTGCATTGCATTTCGTGGGGGGTGGCTTGGCCGCGCTGCTTGAGGTCGGCCAGGATGCGGTCGCAGTGGTTGCCCGCGAACTTGATGGCGGCTTCTGCAGCCAGGACGCTGGTGATGGGGTCGCGCGCGCGAACAAGATGTTGGACTTGCATCATTTCGTCCCTGCCTTGCTGATAGCTGCGCGCCGGTCACGGCTTGCCTGGCCCTGCTCGCGGTTTTCGATGGTGATAGAGCCCAGCACCCGGGGCGGCAGAGCCACCGTTGCCCGCCCGTTGCGATCAAGAGCGCGGATAGGGCCGTCCATGGGGGCGTGGCTGGTGTTTGTCTTGCGTGGTGGTACTGCGGGGATGTCGAGGTCTTGGCCGCGTGGTCGAACCAGGGTGAATGCGTTTGCTGCCATCACGCCACCTCCAGCACACGTTCAACGTGCATCTGAGCCTCGCGCTCGCGGTAGGCGGTATTGAAGGTGTCCCACTCAGCAGAGCCCACGCAGTAGTCGTTGGCTTCCCGCAGTGGAATGTGATGCTCTGCGGCCTCGCGGGCCATGGCCTTGATGTCGGCGGTTGTCAGGGGGCGGATTTGCTGGGTCATGCTGCCAACCTCAGATCACGAAACAGGCGGCGTTCAACTTCGCGCTCGGCCTTGAGTTGCTGCAGTTCTTCGGTGGCTTCGCGCAACTTGCGCTCGGTCTCCGTTTCCTGGCGGCGCAGGCTGGAAAGGTCGTAGCCGCGAGCGGCCAGCATCCATAGCAATGGGGCGTCGTTGCCGCAGAAGTCCATCAGGGCCTCGAACTTGGGCCAGATTACGCCCTCAGTGCCCGACTCCCAGCGAGACCACTGGGCCTTGTCCATCTTGAGTTTGTCGATGGCTTCTTTGGGTTCGTAGCCAGCAGCCTTGATGCAAAGGCCGATGGCGCCGCCCAATGTCTTCTCGCGGGCCAGCTCTTGGGCCGACACGGCAGAGGGGAATCCAAGCTGGTTCACAACTTCGCTCCAATCAGTTGAGTGGTGTTGAGAGGCTTGCGCGGCGAAAAATAAGCGCCATGCAAAACCTGAAAAGAAAAGCGCTCCAGGCCGAAGCCCAGAGCAAAGGCCGCTGCGAAGCGACTACGGAGGGAATGGGTGCGGGCCATGGGTTAGGCCTGGGCGGTTGTCGGCTCGGCGGAGACGACGGAAGGCAGTTCGGCGGAGCCGTAAACGTGATCGAAAGTGATGACCAGGCCATTTGCAGCGCAGAAGTCGATGACCTTGCGCGCCATGTCGGGCGGCAGGGTTTGACCGCGCTCGTAGTGGCCCACATTCCCCTGAGTGCAACCGATACCGTCTGCCAGGGTCTGCTGCGTCACGTCGAGACGTTCGCGAATGGTCTTGAGGTTGTGCATGCCTAGATTATTAGTCCGACTGATTCTTATGTCAACAGTCCGACTGTTTGATTCGAAGTAGTCGCACTAATACGCTCCGCCCATGCCAGCCCAACCCCTATCGCCTGAGCAAAAGGCCGATGCACAACGCCTACAGACTTTGTTTACAGCCTGGAAGACAGACCGAAAAAGTCGAGGCGAGCCAAATTCCCAAGAATGGGCTGCTGACCAGTTAGGTTTTGGGCAGAGCGCCTTGAGCCAGTACCTGAACGGGCGCATCCCGCTGAACAACGCGGCCGCTGCGAAATTCAGCAAGCTGCTGGGTTGCAAGATCTCTGATTTCAGCCCGATGCTGTCAAACACCCTGGCCGAGCTTGCGGGTGTAGCAACTGCTGACCAAGTACAGGAAGACCGCCCAAGCGGCCCCATGGATCTAACGTCACTCCATCGGTTGGAGTTGCATCTGGTGCTGCTTTTCAGGGACCTGTCGGCTGACGGGAAAGATGAGGTGCTCGCGCTTGCGAACAAACTTCACAACGTGGTCAAGCCGGTCAAGTCCGAGGCCAACCCATGGGCACACGTCGCACCGCCCCCAACTATTGCACCTGCCCCTAAGCCAGTCGGAAAAGCCAAGGGCAAGGGGCGGGCAGATGTGAATCACTGACAGCTACCCCAGAGTTACTAGATCAAGGAGCGCCCATGAATCTCTCCACAGAAATCGAAGCCCTGCGCACGGTCTTGGAGACTGTGATGGATGGGCACCCAGACCCTGACCTGGCCGTCGCCCAGGTTGACGCGCTCATCGCAGAGATGCGGAAGAACATGGCCGGGAGCCTTCAACTCCAGGCGGCCGACCCGCTGCGGGTGGCCGTGGAGAACATCAGGGCTACGCTGGTTTGATCATAGAAGTGCGCAATTCGGGGTGAATGAGTAGTTCTATGAGTGGCCGTAGGGGATGGGGAATCGTGCCTGGTACGGCCAAACTCAGCGTCTCAAAACTGCCACTTTAATTGCGGAACTCTAGCTTTCCGCTCCGCTCTGTATATACAATGCATATATGCGCATGTTCATATCGCCAGCAACAAGGGCCAAGCTGGCAAAGCCAGATCACAACGTAACCGATCTTGAGATCATCCAATGCTTCGCGAACAGGGATCGAAAGTTCCTGACTGATACACGCCCAGAGCACCAGACCCCGATCCCTACACAGTGGTTTGTGTCGGAAACGGACTACGGCAGAAAACTCAAAATCGTCTTCATCCTCGACACGAAGAGCGGCATTATTGACATCAAAAGCGCCTACTCAGCCACCGCAGAAGTGGAACGAATTTATACCAAGCACGCAGATTTACTGACCTAGGAGAGAACATGAATGAAGACCGCGAGATCGACTATGACAGCGTTGGCACGAGCGATGCCTATGTTGCCGTCGCTCCGGCAGAGCTGTCGGTAGCACTAGACGACGCACTCGACCTGCAACCAATTTCCATCAGGCTGCAGCGCGACCTACTGGACAACCTGAAGGCCCTGGCAAAGCTCAACGGGCTGGGCTATCAGCCACTGATTCGCCAAGTGCTTACGCGCTGGGTGGATTGCGAGTTGAAGCATATGCTCAGAGAGAGGGCTGCGGCCGCGCAACCACAACCAGAAGTTGAGGGTGAAGATCTGCATGTAGAGCTGCGCAAAGCCGCCTGAAATCACTCCTTGCGCCCAACCCGAGAAACCGCCCACCGAGGCGGTTTTTCTTTGCCCACTCGCCCAACTAGGGCGTTACCCCTTGCGGCCCCGATGTACTGTAAATTTCCACAGTACACATGTCGCCCATCCACATCTCCAGCCCCATCAAGGCCACGGTCCTGACGCTCTACGTGCGCGGCGGCAGGCACCCGTTTGCCAGCAAGGTACATGAGCACACCGGGGATCTGACCGTCGTGCGCCTGGAGGGCCGGTTCGGCACCGTCCCTGCCCTGCACCTGGACTGCTTTCACCCTCAACGCCTGTTTGAGCCCCGCATCGTGGACATGGTGTCCGGCGAGCTGGAGATCCACGGCATGGAGCGCACCAAAGAAGGCGACTGGGTGGCCCAGGCCTGGCGGCTGCGAATCGGCGGCTGAGCGGCCACCTCAGCCCGCCAGAAAGCCAACACGCCCCGGCATCAAGGCGGCGATGCTCAGAGGCTTGTAGGCCTCGCCAAACAGCAGGGTGTGGGCGCACACGCAGTACAGCGCCGACAGCTCTGCAAGCTGCGTAGCTGATGGGCAGCTAGCGCCAGTTTCCCAAGCAGAAACCGACTGGCGCGTAACACCAATGGCGCCAGCTACGTGATCTTGTGACTGGCCCGCCGCCATCCGCGCGGCCCTCAATCTAACCCCAAGCAGCTTCTTTCGTTGTTCCTTCATCGCTGACCTCGATACTGTGTTTGCATACAGTCTTTCACAGATTGTCAGTAGTCGCAACAGCAAATTGCGCGTGCGCAAGCCACGTTTGCGCACGTCAGATTTGCACATCCTCGAAAGCCCCGTCGCTACGCGGTGTCGCGCTATCAAAGAAAAAATTAGCGAAATAAATTAGTCGGACTGTTGACAACAATATCACTCGGACTAATAATTCATCCATGCCGCAAACAAAGCGGCATCGGGTGCCAAGTGATCGAGCCGAGCACCGACACGCAGACCAACGCAGGTGCCGGGTGAACCGGTGTGTATCGGATACGAGTCCGGGGATCGCGTGCATGGGCACGGACGATGGAGCAACTCGGTAAGGCCGACCTAGCCCCAAAAGCTTTGAGACACATAGACGCTTTCAACGTCGCGCGCTGGGTGCCGTATCCAGCGAAATCAAAAAGATCGGGCGCTGTTCTGGGCGCGCCAAGTGCAGATGAGGTAGGCCCCGCCAAGAGCAGGAAGGGGCCAAACCCAAAGCCGCTTCACAGAGGCTGCTTTGGATTTTTCAACAGGAGCAAACCATGCAAGCAAACATCCACACACCTGAGCGCCTCGTTGGCGAAACCATGGACCAGTACCGCGAGCGCCGCAAGGAATCGCAACGCCGCCAGCATCTTGGCCGGTACATCACCTTTCGTGGCAACTACACCAACCCGGCCCGCGCCGCCATCAGAAAGCTGGTGAAAACCTGCGGCGGTGTGCGCCAGTTCAAGAAGGCGCGCCGCGCAGGTGCTTTTGATCCTGTGCTGATCTAACCCCCACCAGCGCCTCAGAGGCGCTTTGTTTTCAACTAGGAGTAGAGATGGCTACCAAAACCACAGGCGCTGAGCTGAAGCGTTTCTACGCTGACAAGGAGTTTTGGCCGGATAGCGGCGATGTGTACCACGACGATGAATACATCACCGTCGATGGCGCCGACATTCCGGAATTCTGTGACATTGACCAGATACCAGATTCCGCAAAAGTTACCGTGGCTGATGGCATGGTATTCGGGGTCAGCGATGGTGACGATCCGAGCTTTGAGAGCTATTTCAAGAAGTGGCGAAAGAAGCAGAAGACGGCCTCATTTGTGGTCGAGTGCGACATCGCCAAGAAAGATGAATTGGTTGCGCTCATCAAGGTGCATGGCGGCAAGGTTGTGTAAACCCCCCCCACCCCACAGGCTATCCAGGGGTGATTGCTTTGATGGGCGGCGGCGTGGAAGCCAGTTCCTTTGATGCTGGAGACAGCGGAGGACGAGACACGCACCATAGCCAAGTGGTAGACGGACTCCCTGGGTGGCACTGGGGCGCGACAAAGGCATAAAGCCCGGAGTTGCGTGATTAGCCGTATCGCAGAGGGTAGCGCCCTGCCCGCCTTTCAAAGCAATCACCAATCAACGAACAGGAGAGAGAGCATGGCAACACAAGCAGATCATGACAAGCGCTGCCCTGCAGCTTGGGACACCAGCGTGAAGTGCAATTGCGGCGCTCAGGCGGCGGAAGATGAGATTGCGCTGATTGAGAAGACGCTGGAGCGCGTGGGAATCACCAGCCTGCTGAATCACGGCGCCGCATCGTGCGTGTTCACTGAAGGATGCTGCGGCGTCAGCCAGGAGCACATCGTCGCATACACCAGGGAAATTGCGCTGCATTGCGCTGTGGCGCTCAGTGCCTAACCAACTCCACAGGCTGCGGGCTCGCGGCTGGTGCGGATGGAAGCTCCGACAACCTCCTGGGTGAAAGGCCCAGGGCCATCAGGCGGGCGTGCCAGAAAACGAAGCCGGAAGCTGTCTGCAGCAGTGAATGGCGGGGCAGAGTAAGGACGCCCACCTGGTGGTGAATGAATTACCGCGCCGGTAGAAGTCCGGGGCCACCAACCCACCCACCCACCCTAGCCGCCCTCTGAGGCGGCTTTTTCATGGAGGCAGCAATGTCAAACGACCTCAGCTATTGGAACGAATGCATCGAAATCGCCGCAGAAGAATGCGGGCTGACCATGACTGCGGAGCAGCGTTCGGCGATTGCTGAAAACGTCTCTAACTGGCATGAGAACTACGGGATGGCCTTCTATTCGCCGCCTTCAAGTGAGCGCTACGACGCCATCGAGCGGGAGTGGAAACAAAAGTATGAAGCCCTGAAGGCCGAGTTTGAAGCGTACCGGGGCAACGCTGAAAAAGCTGTCCACCGCGCATTCCGACTGCACCGCGACACGACAGTGTCTATTGGCGCACATGGGTCAGTCGAAGGTCACGACGGGCGGTCTTTCAACATCCAGTAGGTGAACAAATGAACGACCACGTACAGCCCGACATAGCCGACTGCCTGCGCGGTCACTTCAACATCCCGCCAGAGTTTGACTTCTTTGCCCGCGAAGAAGCAAAGCGTGAACAAGCACTGGAACGCCGGATGCGCGAGCACCCGGATAGCAGAGACCCCGACCATCCTGGAGAAGATGATGAGTGAGCCTGAAATGATTCCATGTCCATTCTGTGGCGGGCCTGCTGAGTACGACGCCTGTGACCGACTGATAAACATCGGCTGCACGCCGTGTGGCTACAAGCGCTATTTCCCCGGGCTACTGCAGACCAAGGAAAGCCCAGTGCGCGTTAGCGACCATGAGTTTTATCACCGACATGCGGGCTCCGAAGCAAAACGAGCATGGAACCAGCGCGCCACCCCACCAAAGGCCAAGCCATGACCAGAGCACTCAAAGACCTCCCAGCAGCACGGAAGGCAAGCGCTGAGGCGCAGGCTAAGGTGAAGGCGGAGAACTCCGAAGCACACGATCTTGCTTTCCAGCTTCTATCGGCTGCCAACTACATCGACGCTCTTGGTGGAGATAGCAAGAGCTACCGCGCAGCAATCTCCAAAGCACAAGGAGCACAGCAATGAGCGCAAGGCGCGGCTACACAGTACGGTGTGTCTGCAGTTTCCCAGGCTGCAAGGAAACATCGTTCTATCACTACGACACGCAGCGAGAACTCTGCGAGGGTACTGCCGCGGCACAGCAGCGCGCAGGGAAGTGGCTGTGTGTGAGGCATACAAGCCCCGCAGAAGTGCTGGCAGAAAACAACCCGACAACCAGCCACGTGCTGGTCAATGTGGAGTTGGAGCACGGACGATTCTGGCGCCAAGAAGGCCATGAGCAAGTCGGTGGCAGCGGGTTCGTTTTCGGCAATGGATACAAAGCCTATGCCAAAGATTTTCCACCAGGGACTCGGCTCACCATCACGGCAAAACTTGAGCTGCCATCCCAACAAGGAGAACCACATGAGTGACATGCAGTGTCCGTACTGCGGCGCCGACCAAGACGTTTGTCACGACGACGGCGCGGGCTATGCAGAAGACGTGCGCCATGAGCACACATGCCGCGAGTGTGAAAAGACTTTTGTCTTTAACACCTACATCAGCCTCGACTACACACCGCGCAAAGCCGATTGCCTGAATGGCGCCCCGCACGAGCTTGAAATGAGCAAGAGCTACCCGCGCAGGTATTCAAAGATGCGCTGCCGACACTGCGACTACGAACGCACTCCAACAGCCGATGAACTCGCTGCTGCTGGTATCGACCTGGAGAACACCCCATGAACCGACTTCACCCCAACTGGGGCACATTCTTCAAAACAGCCGCATTGATTGCGGCTTTTTTCATTCTGACGCACTACATGGACGGCCCGCCAGATTGGCAGGCTGAGGAAGATTCAGCCGCAAGCCTTCGGGATGCTGTGGCGCAAGCAAGGATGAACTATGACCCCGCACCCAAACGCTGACCTGCTGCGCGCCCTGGCTGATGGCAAGCAGGTACTGGTCAAGTTCTCAGACAACGGTGATGAATACCCAGTCCTGCACTGCAGCGAGAAGGTAATTCTGTCGCTGATAGATCCTGAATCAACGCCGCAAGACCACTACTGGAAGTTTCGCATTGAACAACAGACCAAGGAGGATAGCCATGATTGAAGCAAAGCCGACACCGGGGCCTTGGGTGATTCACCCAACGGCTTTGCACCCGGCCGTAAGGTCTGTTGGCACAGGAGAGATTGGCCCTCGCCGCATCTGCACGGTTGGGAGCATGAATGGGAATCCTGTGGATAAAGCAAACGCCAGCCTTATCGCTGAAGCCGGAACAGTGTTCCACACCACCGGCCTCACACCAAGCCAGCTTGTGGAGCGGGTGAAGGAGCTGGAGGAGGCGCTGCACAAGCTCGCCAAAAGCTATGAGCGGGGGATGCAGTTGGGGGCGCCGCCATCTGATGCACTCAAAGCAGCCCGCGCCGCCCTCTCCAAGGCCCGCCCCAACACAGCAGAGGGGGAGGCGAAATGACACCTTATCCAACTGGCAGTGTGGTTCGTGTCAAAGACTCCGAATCCTGGCTCGCAGACTTTGGCCGCAAGGTAAAAGACCGCGACGCAATCGTTCTGAAAGCCATCCTTGACTGGGGCTACGGCTCAGACAGCGAAAAGCGTTTTCGTGGCCGATTGCTGATCGAGTTTCAAAAGCGCAACGGGCGCGGGAAGGTCTTCACCGAGGTCATGCACCAGCGAGACCTAGTTTTGAAGGAGCCATCCACATGACAGAAGACGAACTCAACGACGACTACTGCCAGTCAGACAGCGCTCTGTTCTGGCTTGTTATCGCTATCGCATTCTTTGCAGTGACCGGCTTTGCGGCTGGTGTGCTGTATCCGTTTTACATGTGAGGGCACCTCGCACTTGCTTTTGTGCGGGGTATTCAACACCGATTTATTGAGGACGCTATGAGCGAAACAATCGACCAGCCAACCATGGCTATTGCAGAGTATTCCACCACCGCTGCAGCGCTTGCCGATTTGCGCGGACGGCTCGCTGGTGTGGCTTATGACCTGTCCACAGGCAAAGGAATGGAGATTGCCAAAAAGGACCGCGCGGAGGTACGCAGCCTGCGTGTAGCGCTGGAGGCAAAGCGGGTTGAACTCAAGGCCCCGGCGCTGGAGCGCAGCCGCCTGATCGACGCGGAGGCCAAAGCGTTGACCGCTGAGCTGGTGGCGCTGGAGAAACCCATTGATGACCAGATCAAGGCGGAGGAAGCCCGCAAGGAGGCAGCGAAGGCAGCGCGCGAAGCTGCAGAACAGGCGGCCCGCGCGGTCATACAAGAGCGCATCGACGCGATCCGCGCCTATCTGGTGATCCCTGCTGGCGTGAAGGCTGCGGGTATCTACGTTGCCATGCAGAACCTGCAAGCAACGGAAATCACCCTGGATGCTTACGGCGACCGCGCAGGAGAGGCGCAGCAGGTCAAGGCCGGAACACTGGCCGCCATGGAGGAATTGCACGCCGCCGCCGTCGCCCATGAAGCAGAGCAAGCCCGCCTAGAAGAAGAACGCGCCGAATTGGCCCGCCAACGTGCAGAGCAGGAAGCCCGCGAAAAGGCAGAGCGCGAACGTCTGGCCGCCGAGCAGAAGGACGCCGCCGAGAAGCTGGCTGCAGAGCGCGCAGCCTTCGAGAAGGAGCAAGCTGCAGCCCGCGCCGAAGCCAAGGCCCGCGAGAATGCCGACCGCGCCCGCCGCGATGAAGAAGACCGCAAGGCCCGCGAAGCTCGTGCCGCAGAGGACAAGCGCATAGCTGATGCCCGCGCCGCAGAAGAAGCCAAGGCCGCCGCAGACCGCAAGGCAGAGCAGGACGCGCTGGACGCTGCAGCCGCAGCCGAGCGCAAGCGCCTGGACGACGAGGCCGCAGCAGCGCGGGCAGAACAGCAGCGCAAGGGCGAAGAACGCGAACGACAAGAGGCCGCACGGCAGCGGGTTCGTGATGCATCTCCAGCGATGCACGACGCCCTGCGCCAATGGCGCGCAGCAGAGCAAGCCGAAGACGCTCAAGAACTTGCCAACGCCCGCGCAGCCCGCGATGAGGTACTGGCGCAACTGGAAGGAATCGAAGCATGACCACCGATGTGATCGAAATTGAACCGCGCGCCCCCGGCGCCGCCCTGACAACCACCACCGAGGCACAGGGCGGCCCCCTGGCCATGGCGATGCAAGCCATGAAGGCTGGCATGAGCATTGCCGACATGCGCGGAATGCTGGATTTGCAAAAGGACTGGGAAGCGAACGAGGCCCGCAAAGCCTACGTGCAGGCCATGTCTGAATTTAAGCAAAACCCGCCTGAAATCCTCAAGCGCAAGGAAGTCGCTTTCAGTGGCACCCAGTACATGCACGCCACACTGGGCGATGTGACCCAAGCAATCATGCAGGCGCTGGCGCAGCACGGCATCAGCCACCGCTGGGACACGGTGCAGAGCAATGGGCAAATTACCGTGACCTGCATCCTGACCCACAAGATGGGGCATAGCGAATCGACCACACTGGAGGGCGCACCAGACGACAGCGGGAAGAAGAACCGCATCCAGCAGATGGCGTCAACTGTCACCTACCTGCAGCGCTACACGCTCCTGGCGGCTACCGGCCTGGCAACCAAGGACATGGAAGACGATGACGGGCGCGGCGGCGGTGATGGGCGCGACAGCGCGGCGCTACTGCAGGAGTGGATCGGCAAGGCCAACGCAGCGGTGAATCTGGAGGCACTGAACCAGACACGCAAGATGGCAGGCGCCGAATTTGAAGCCGCGCGCGACGTAGAAAGCTGGAACGCCTTCAAGATGGTCGTGGACGCCAAGCGCGCAGCACTTGGGGCAAAGTCATGAGCCGGTTCATCGTCAGCCCGCACGCCCAAGGCACCGATGAATGGCGCCGGGACCGGCTGGGCCGCGTCACTGGTTCATCTTGCGCTGCAGTGTTCGCCACCGTTAAGTCTGGTGAGGCTGCGACCCGTGCCAATTTGCGAATGGACTTGGTGCTGGAGCGCATCACAGGCATGCCAACCCCGCAGAGCTTCAAGGAAACGGAAGACATCGCTTGGGGCAAGGAGCAGGAGCCGCACTCGCGGATGGCTTACGAATTGGCGCGCGACCTTGTGATTGAAGAACAGGGCTTCGCGTACCTGCCGGAGATCATGGCAGGGTGCAGCGTGGACGGAGTAATCAAAGACGGTGGGCGCACTGGCTTCTGGGAATCCAAGAGCCCGAAGTCCAAGAACCACTACAGCTACCTGCGCGCAGGAGTGGTGCCCAGCGAATACATGCCCCAGGTGATTCATTCGTTCTGGGTTACGGGCTTCGACTTCTGCGACTTCCAATCATTTGACCCGCGCATGCCCCCCAAGCTGCGCACCTTCATCACCCGCATCGAGCGCTGCGACGTGCTTGATCGGATCGAAGCCCACGAACGTGGTGTTCTGCAGTTCCTCATGGAAGTAGACGCCGAAGAAAAGCAAATGCGGCTGCTGGCCGCCTGAAAGAAACCATGGCAACTCTCACCGGACTATTCACCCTTGGCCGCGATGCCGAAACGCGCACCACTCAAAGCGGCACCACTGTCGTGCAGTTGGCCGTGGCCTACAACTACGGGCGTAAAGGCGATGACGGAAAGAAGCCCACCCAATGGGTGCGCGCCTCCATGTTTGGCAATCAAGCTGCTGCTCTGGCGCCGCATTTGACAAAGGGCAAGCAGGTTTCATTGGTCATTCGCGATCTGCACATCGCCACGTTCCAGAAGCAGGATGGCAGCACCGGCACCTCATTGGAAGGCGTGGCCGACTTTGACGACTTCGCGCGCGGCCAGCAACAGGGCACGGCGCCCCCGCCACCTGCCGCCCCTGCGCCAGCACCCCGCCCAGCGCCCGCACCACCGGCTGGCAGTGGATTTGACGACATGGACGACGACATCCCGTACTGACCTCCACCACCCCACCCAAAGGCCCGCAGTAGCGGGCTTTTTTACGACCATGACGACCCTAGAAACATTGCTTAGCAAATGCCAGGAGGATGCAGATTGCCTTGTTTGGACTGGAAGTCTCAGCAAGCGATCAGGGCATCCGAAGTACAACAACAAAGCAGCGCGCCGTGTGGTTTATGAGCTTGCCAAAGGCCCGATCCCAGAAGGCCGACTGGTAACCACGACATGCGGTTGCGCAAGGTGTGTCAATCCGGCTCATTTGGCGCTCACCACCAAATCAGAAGCCGCTGTAAAGGCCAAAGCCTGCCCGACAGTCCGGCTCAGGAAAGCGATTGCAAGCGCGAAAGCCAACCGCCCGAACGGGAAGCTCGACATGCAAAAGGCTAGTGTGATCCGTGATTCGTCAGAAGGAATTGACGAACTAGCGGCTCTGTACGGCGTTGATCGAACCTTGATCAGCAAGGTCCGCACCGGGGCCGCGTGGCGAGAGATGAAAGCAACCCCATTCCAGGGCCTTGGCGCCCGCTAACACCACATGGAGGCCGTATGGCTGACGACACGAATACAGCAGAGCGCGATTTGGTACGCATTGCCGAATGCGCTGCAAGATTGGTAGAGCATGCAGACTTTCGCCTGGGCGGCGTACTAAGCGCAGACAGCAAGACGAGAGACATTCCAAGCCGTGCATGCTCCCAAGTGAAATCAAGGCATTTGGCGGCGCTGCGTGACGCATTGGCTGGCCGCGCCTCTCTCGCAGCAAGTGCGGGGAGTGAGCCTGACAACGCTTTCCCGCTTGCGAGCAAGATTTACAAGCGAGGCGAAGAATGGGTGCTTGAGGTTAGCGGCACCATCAACGACTGCCACTTTACCTGCAGACATACACAGCCAGGGGGGCTGCAACCAGAGGATGTGGCCGGACTGCCGACGCTCTACACCCACCCATCTCCCCCAGAGGGAATGGCAGGGTGGAAGCTGGTGCCGATTGAGCCAACGCTTGATATGGGCTGGGCATACCTCGACGCCGCTAGGGGATCGGAGCCGCTGAGAACGCACTCGTTCAATCACGCTGGCTACCGCGCAATGATCGCCGCCGCCCCACCCCTTCCCGCATCTGAGGCAAAGGAGCTGTGATGGCCTGTGACATTTGCGGAAAGACAGGAACGCCATTGAGCGACCTGCGCGAGATCTACCAGACCGATGAAATCAAGGTCATGTGCCCTGACTGCGAGAAGGTCGTGAACAAGCAACTGCGCTCTATCCAGTCCATGACTGGACGTTTGCAACGCGCTTTGCTCCAACGCTTCATGGGCGAGCGCAAAGAAAGGATTACGAAATGACCCCCACCCAAGGCGAACACGCCCAGACAGCGCTGGCACACGAACTATTCGCAGCCGCACAGCTTGCCCCAGGCGAAGGCATTGAAGATGCTGTAAACCGGATTGCTGCGGCACTCACAGCAGCGCCCCAGGGCGTGGCCTATGCGGAGCTGCCTGACGAGCGCAAAGCGTTTGAGGCGTGGGCATCTCGAAGCGTCGGGCGAGTCTGGCGAGACACAGCGCCAGGACGCACAGAAGACTATCAAGATGCGTCTACCAATCTCTGCTGGCGTGCATGGCAGGCCCGCGCATCCAATGGGCAAGCACCAGCCGGGGCGTACAAAGACAGCACGCCGGGTTTGCATGTCGGTGATAGCTCGTTTGAATCCTGGTATTCAGGCTACAAGCTCGACCCGACGAGCATCAAACAGATAGCGCGTGACGCCTACGCGGCAGGTATGGGTGACCCACTGGTTATGTCCGCCTCCACGGCACAGGCGGCACCAGCCGCTGGCGCAGTAGCGGGGCCGAGCGAGACTCTGGCGGAATGGGTATTGCACGCCACACCGGCCGAGTTCAATGCCAGGAATTGGGAGGCAGTTCATCAGGGGCTGCTCAGGGCGCGGGAAACACTGAATGCAACCGGAGTTTCCCACTCTTGGATTGGCCCTTACATCGACATTGCTCGGCAAGAAAGCCAGCGCGTTCTGCCCGCAGCGCCCACCCCAGCCGCCCAGGCAGACAGCGTGAGGGCACCAGCGGGTGGAGCAGTAGCGGGGCCGACAGTGACAAGAGAATTCACCAATGAGTTGGGCAATGCAATCCGCATAACCGTAGAGGGGCCGAATTCGATGCACGAAAACATAGTGACTCCAATGGAAGCGGAGCAGTTTCGCAGTGCGCTCAACGAACACGCCATGCGCGCAGCCGACACCACATGGTGCGCATACATGGCCGGAATGATCTGCACCTACCTGAAAGAAGATGCCGAAGGGGACAAGGCAACAGCGATAGCTGGGATCATTGAGCGCAGATTGATGTTTTTGAGTCGCTCAACAGCACCAATGGACCGCGACACGCTGTACTTGTTGCGAAGACTGCTATCAAACCAATTCACATTCACTGCTTCTGAATTCCGTGCAGAGCTGGAAAAGATCGTCAACGAAGCCCACACCCAGGCAGACAGCATCACTAAGGAGCGCCTGAAAGAGCTTCTGGGCAAGCCTGAGACGGTGCACCTGAACATGCTGCACGGCCACATTGCGGTCATCACCATGGAGCAGTGCGCGCACCTGCACGGAGAGGAAATGCAGCGCAAGTGGGCGGCGGCAGACAGCGTGCTGGAGGATGCGGCGCGGTGGCGCCGACTGGTCAACGCAAGCGAGATGGCGTTCCCGGTAGCGGCCATCGTGGACGACCCCGAGAACGACGCCATGAAGGTCTACGGGCGCAAGCGAATGGAGGCCCTGATCGACATGATGGACGAGATCCCGGGCACCTACATGGACGCAGCCCGCAAGCAAGGAGGCAAACATGACTGAGCAAACACAGCCCACGGATGCGGCGCTTGAAGCGCTTGCGAAAGACTTGCGCGAGCGAGCAGCCCGCTGCGATGCCCCGGGGAATGAGCTGTACGTACTGGGCCTGCGAGAAGCTGCAGAAGCGGCCATTAATGCCAAGTGGGGCACACCTGCAGGGGCGGGAGAAGTGGTGGCGTGTGGGGCGATTGCAGAAGTAGTGATGGCGGCACGCCCAGCGAAAGCGTCACCGGCATGGCTGCCCCACAAAATCATTCACGCATCTTTGCAATGGTTAGACAGCGTTCCAGTTGGCACCAAGCTCTACACCACCCCGCAGCCCACCCAGGCGCAGGCCGGGGCGGTGCCGCTGACGGATGAGCAGTGCGACGCGATCTATGAAGCGCTGGATGAGTTTGGTCGTGAGGTTGACCACTACGAATACGGGCTGCCCTATTGCACAAGCGACGGCGAAACACTTGCCAAACCGGAAGCCAGAGAGGTGATTCGACAGGCCGCTCAAAACATCAAAGGAGCCGACCATGGCTAATCCCGCAATAGTCAAGCAATCCTTGACACTTCCAGACTTCACCGAACTTGGCGCCCGCAAGCTGGCCGACTTGCTGGAGAAGGGCTTCGTTATCACCGGCGTCTGCTTTGAGCGGCAAGTAGAGGGAACACAGCCTCAGCGGGGGTTTGTGGATTTTGCCGGGTTTGTGGGGTGGTGGCGTCCAGAGATGCAGCCCAGCAATCCGCTGACGCCAGCGCAAGTTAGTGGGCTTGCAGAGTCCGCTGGCTACTGGAGCGGGGACTCTGGAAAGGCAGACTTTATCAACGGCATTCGGTACGCAGAATCCGCCCATGGCGTGGCGGATATGAAAGGAGGACAGGATGTTGAGCGATGAACAAATCGACGCGCTTTGGCGCGGCAAAGATCTCAGCGTGCCACAAATTGTCAATCGCAGAGAGCTGGCCCGCACCATCGAGGCCGAGGTTCGCAAGGATGACGAATCGCTTATCAGGCAGATGCTGGAGGCGCTGGAAAAGAGCAATCTCAAATGGAAAGAGCTGGCCGACTCTGGGGACACTGGTTACTGGAAAGCAGAAGAACAGGAGCACTACCAGCAATCAGAAGCAGCCATCACAGCCGCCCGCGCCCACCTGCTCGAATCCGACCTATCCACCCTCACCGAGCGCGGAGCAAAGGCATGGGCCGGTGTTGATCCGCAGAAGCTGCGGGAAGGGGGTGCGCTTTGACCGCACTGCAATGGTTGAACAGCCTGCGCCCAGCCCTGCCACTGAGCATAGAGCGCGGCGAAGACAAGACTGAACCACACAGGCCAATGAGCAATGGAGAACTCCGGCGCCACATCCAGCAAGGTGCCGTACTAGTGAACGGAGAGCGAGTGACACCGCAGGAGGAAATCGACTTCCCGGTTTTCTCTCTGGTGTTTTTCCCGAAGTCGGCTGCGCGCCGTACAACCCTGGTGTGATTGCACGCCAACCAAGGAAGCACCATGACCAAACACACTGATTTGATTGAGCGGCTACGCTGCTTTGACCGCGTGACATGCAACGACGCAGCCGACGCCCTGGAAGCGCAGGTGCGGGAGATGGCCGAACTCAAAGCCCAGCTATCGGCCACGGCAAAGAATGCATTCGAAGCCATGCCACACGATATCCTCCGGCGCATGAAAGACGCCATCTGCGAGGAAACGGGATGGTCTGGAAGCATGGTCAGCCGGATGTACACCGAACTGCGCAAGGCTTTCACCGGCGAGCCGTACAAGGCGAATGAAGACCTGGACGCGGCGCTGCTGGAGATTGAGGGGTCGCGCAAGGATGCAGGGCGGTACAAATTTCTCCGCAAGTGTCACTGGACAGACAGCCCGCCAACCTACGTGGTGACAACCTTGGAGGGCCTCAAGCTTAACGCCATGACATACAGCGATGACCGGTTAGATGAAGTTCTAGACGCTCGCGTTGCGGCCAATTCCACAGCGACGCAGAAAGGCCAACCATGACCAAAGATGTGATTGAACTTGCGCGAGAGGCAGGGATGAAGTTCGCCCCTGCGCAGTTTTCTGGCGTGCTGGAAACGGAGACAGACGAGTTCACGGTCGCCAGCTTTGCCGCCCTTGTGGCTGCGCGAGAGCGGGAGCGGCTTAACTTCCTGTGCAGCACTGATCGCATGCGAATGATCGAGCATATCGAGGGCTTGTGGAGGGTGTACCAAGACGAAGCACCTGCCGAGGCCGAGCACCAGCATTGGCAGGCAATGACCAGCATTTACTACACGACACCAGAGAGCGCCATCGACGCCGCTATCCGCGCCCTCAATACCGAAGGAGAAGGACATGACAGACCAAGCACATAAAGGAGGGTTCTTCAACCTGCCTTCTAGCGAGACGTGCCGCCATCCTGAGCACAATTTCCCCAATGGGTTGTACATCCCAGAAGGGAAAGGCTACACGCATGTTTGTCCGGCATGTGGGAAGCCCTCGACGGTAACCAACCCACCGCGCCTGTCACTCAAGTCGGAGATTTTCCAATGAGCAAACGCGCCCGTGACTACCGCGAAGCCTACGAGGCCAAGCACTACCCAGAACGCTGGGAGGCTACAGACTGGCGAAAAGAGCGGGATGAATCCGACAAGGCACCACCGGAGCCGGAGGAACCGGAGCCGATTCACACTTTTCACTAGCCGCCACTGAGCGGCTTTCTTTTTGGGGAACGATATGGATTTGGCATTCAAGGCAATGGAGTTCGCGAGGCGAGCTCACGCAAAGCAGGTGCGCAAGTACACGGGCAACCCGTATGTTGACCACCTTGCTGAAGTCGCTGGCATCGTCGCAACAGTGCAGCACGAATTCATGGTGCCGCCCGGCGTAATGCTGGCGGTGGCTTGGCTGCATGACTGCGTGGAAGATCAGGGCGTTAGTTTGCAGGAGATTGACGACCGATTCGGTTGCACGGTTGCAATTGGCGTGTCTGGGTTGTCGGACCTTGAGGAAGGCAATCGCGCCGAACGCAAGGCTGCAAGCCGCGCACGATTGGCCGACTGCACCAGCTGGATTCAGACCATCAAGTGCGCCGACCTGATCAGCAACACCAGCAGCATCGTGATGCACGACCCAAAGTTCGCCGTCACCTACTTGGCGGAAAAGCGCGCATTGCTTGATGTGATGACCAAGGCAGACCCACGGTTGCGCGCGCTGGCCTACTCGCAAAGTAAGTGGCCTGTGGCCTAACCACCCACCACCGCCTAACAGGCAAACACACCACACCAGGGCTCCGAGAGGGGCCTTTTTTATTGGGGAAACGAATATGCAAGTGAAGCGGATTGACTCCAGCGACGAGAACGTGAGCAAGTACGTTTTCGATTTCGGCAACGCGGTGGCAGAGGCGGTGCTGTACAAGTACCCGACCTACGAAGAGCGCACCGTGATCTGCTGTAGCACGCAAAGCGGGTGCCCGGTGGGGTGTCGGTTCTGCGGCGCAGGTGATGCGTTTGTGCGCAGCCTGACCGGCGACGAGATCGTGGCCCAGGTGCAGCACTTGTTTGCAGATCGCGGCATTAACCCCGAGGCCGTGCAGCGCTGCCAGATCATGTTCATGAGCATGGGGGAGCCACTGCTGAACTTCGGCGGGCTGTCGGACGCCATCCGCAAGCTGCACGCGCTTTACCCGCGTTTCGCCCTACTCATCAGCACCTCAGCGCCTGCGGTCGATTACGAGCGGGTGCGCGCGCTGTCGGTAGAGGTGCCAGCGGTCGGCCTGCAGTTCAGCGTGCACGAGAGCACCGACGATGCCCGCAATGCATTGATCCCCTTCAAGGCCAAGTTGGACTTGGCGCAGATCGCAACGGAAGGCGAGCGCTGGTTTGCCGCCACTGGGCGCCAGCCGTTCTTCAACTATTGCGCCAACGAAGGCAATACGTCAGCGGATGACGCCGCGCGCATCTATAACCTGTTCAATCCTGCGGCTTGGCAGGCCACCATCAGTGTCGTGTGTGAGCGCGAAGAATCGGTGGCGGCGGCCAATGTGCGCCAGCGTCAACTGGCGCAGGACTTCATGCAGAAGCTGATGCACTACGGCTACAGCACGCGCTGCTTCGACCCGGCAGGACAAGACGACATTGGCGGCGGTTGCGGACAACTTTGGTTTGTGCAGGACTGGATGCGCAACAACCCAGAGTTGGCGCGCCCAAGTGTTGGACGGTCTATCCCAATCGTGCACGCGCCGCGCTGCACAGCCTGACCATGAAAGCCGGAATCGCCCGCATCTACTACGGCGGCGGCCGCCGCTGGTTCACCCTGCGCGCGGCCTGCCATGCCCACGCCCGCGCCGTCGTCAAAAAGCGCCTTCGCAGCCAAGACTTCGAGCGCGGCGACGAATGGCCTGCCGAACGGATCAAGCGCCTGGCGCGCCGACTGGAACGAGAACACAGGAGAAAGACACCATGACCGACACCAAGAACATCCTCGGGGAAGACATGCTGCCCCTGAACGACATTGCCGAGCAGGTGTTCAACATCACCCCACGGATTGCCCAGCGCAAGGCGGCGACCAACACCCTGCCAATCCCGGCATTCCGCATCAACGGCACCCGCAAGGGACCGCTCTACGTGCTGCGCGATGACCTGGAGAAGTGGATCAAGGACCGCGCCGACCGTGCCAAGTCGCAGCATCGTAAGATGCAGGCCGTTTGATTTTCTGCCACGCCGGTGTGACGCCCGGTGTGACAGATGCCCTTCTACAGAGGGAGATGCGTCGAACCTATAATTTGATCGCTCATGAACTTGCTGCCGCTGCCCGCCTTTACCGACAACTACATCTGGATGCTGCACGACGGCCGCCAGGCGATCGTTGTGGACCCGGGAGATTCCGCGCCTGTGCTGCAGGCCCTGCAGCACCTTGGCGTGCAGTTGAAGGCCATTCTAGTCACGCACCACCATGCCGATCATGTCGGCGGTGTGGATGCCCTGCGCAGCGCCACCGGCGCCGTGGTCTACGGCCCCGCACGCGAGAAAATCCCCGAGCCGCTGCACCGCCTGGCGCACGGTGATGCTGTGGAAACCATGGGGCTTCGGTTCGAAGTCATGGATGTGCCCGGCCATACCGCTGGCCACATTGCCTACTACTGCCCCGACATCGGCGGGGAGCCCCTGCTGTTCTGCGGCGACACGCTTTTTTCGGGCGGCTGTGGTCGGCTGTTTGAAGGCACGCCCGCCCAAATGCTGAACTCCCTGGACCAGCTGGCGGCGTTGCCCGGCAACACCCGCGTATGCTGCACCCACGAGTACACCCTCTCCAACCTGAAATTTGCGCGGGCCGTGGAACCCGGCAATGCGGCATTGCTCCACTACAGCAGCCAATGTGAAGCACTGCGGGCCCGCCACCAGCCCACACTGCCGTCGCGCATGGCCCTGGAGCAAGACATCAACCCCTTCCTGCGCGTGCGACAGCCTGCAGTGGCCCAGGCGGCCCATGGCTACGACGCAAAGGTGAATCAAGACGATGCCGTGGCGGTACTGGCCGCACTGCGTCAATGGAAAAACGAGTTTCGATGAAAATTTTGCACATCGCCTGCCTGGCGTGCGCGCTCTGGCTCACGGGCTGCGCCACCACCGGGCCTTCGCAGGACAGCGCGGCTGACAGCGCCCCCTCCACACCCACCGGTGCACCACCCCGGACCGCACACACCCCCGTCATCCCCAACGGCCCGCTCAGGCCCATCACCGCCGCGCAGGCCTCCAGCGGCGAGGTCGCATCGCTCTCGGCCCCCGCCGACCTGTGGGACCGCATCCGCCGAGGCTTTGCCATGCCCGACCTGCAGCACGAACTGGTGCAGGACCGCGAACAGTGGTACGCCACGCGACCCGACTACATGCAGCGCATGACCGAGCGCTCCAGCAAGTACCTTTTCCATATCGTTGAAGAGCTGGAGCGACGCGGCATGCCCACCGAGCTGGCGCTGCTGCCCTACATCGAAAGCGCGTTCAACCCGCAGGCTGTGTCCAGCGCCAAGGCGGCCGGCATGTGGCAGTTCATGCCCGCCACCGGCAACTATTTCGACCTCAAGCAGAACGCCTTCCGCGACGACCGCCGCGATGTGCTCGCATCCACGCGCGCTGCACTCGACTACCTGCAAAAGCTCTACGGCATGTTTGGCGACTGGCACCTGGCCCTGGCCGCCTACAACTGGGGCGAAGGCAGCGTAGGCCGGGCCATTGCCCGCAACCAGAAGCAGGGGCTGGGCACCAGCTACACCGACCTGAACATGCCGGCCGAAACCCGCATGTATGTGCCCAAGCTGCAGGCCGTGAAGAACATCGTAGCCAACCCCGAGGCCTTCCGCACCGAGCTGCCCCTCATCGAAAACCACCCCTATTTCCAGACGGTGGACATCACCCATGACATCGACGTTGCGCTGGTGGCCACGCTGGCAGGCATTCGCGAGGAAGATTTCCGCGCGCTGAACCCGTCGTTCAACAAGCCTGTCATTCTGGCTGCCGGTACACCACAAATCCTGCTGCCCTGGGACAACGCCAAGGTGTTCCAGCGCAACCTTGAAGCGCGCCGCGAGGGCCAGTATGCAAGCTGGACCGTGTGGTCCGTGCCCTCCACCATGACGGTCTCCGAAGCCGCCCAGCGGGCAGGCATGAGCGAGAACGACCTGCGCAGCATCAACAACATACCTCCCCGCATGCTGATCAAGGCAGGCTCGGCGTTGATGGTCCCGCGTTCATCCGCCATCCGGCAGGACGTCTCCTCGCACCTGGCAGACAACGGCCAAGTCGCTTTCTCGCCAGAGATCGTGACCCGTCGCACCACGGTGCGAGCCCGCAAGGGAGAAACCGTGGCCAGCATTGCCCGGCGCTACAAGCTCAGCGCTGCCAGCGTGGCCGACTGGAACGACGTGCGCGCCAGTGCGGCCTTCAAGCTGGGCGAGCAGGTGGTCGTATACCTGCCCGTGCGACAGGCCACGCAGGCGCGTGGCACGGTGGCCCGCTCCGGTTCTGGCAAGCGCACGGCTGCTGCGCCTGTACGCCGAGGGGGAACCCCCTCCAAGGTCAAGCGCCGCTAAAACGCCATTGGAACGCCGCGGGCAACGCGCAAGAAGGCGTCACCAGGCGCCTCAGAACTTCAGCGAGTGCATGCCCAGAAGCCCCAGAATGCCCATGATGATGAGGTACAGCGCCACGATGGTGCTGAGCAGACGGGGCATGACGAGGATGAGAATGCCCGCGATCAAAGAGACAAGCGGGCCGATGCTGAGGGTAAAAGACATGGAGCAATCCTGGTGAGGTAGATGACTGGTAGGCCGAGGCTACGGCAAACCGAACGCCGACGAATGTAAGCCATCTTCCCGACCCGGATGCCGACGCATTGCGACAGTGCGCGGCATCCACTGATCAATCTGGGTCCTGCACTGCCACTGCTCCCCTGCGGTCACCCCCAAAGTGGCCCAGCGAGTATCCGGTGCGCAAGCTCAGACGTTGAATTTCTGCCGCGCCTTGCGCACGAAATCGTTGGTGTAGGTGCGTGCCAGCTCCACCTTGAAATCCGCCAACTCGGGGTGCACGCGCGAGAGCACGCGCAAGGCCGTGGCTGCGCCATCATCGGGCATCATCCCGTGGGTCGAATAGGTCTCGCGCACCCGGCTGAAGGCCGCCAGGTACAGCCCCCGGTCTCCCATCAGGTAGCCCGGAGGCACCGCCTTGACAAGGTCTGCCGGGGCAGCGGTCTGCAGCCATTTGAGGGCATGCACGATGCCGTTGGCCAGTGCCTGGGCCTGGGCGGCATGTTTTTGCAAGAAGGGCTGCGGCGCATAAAGACAGCTGGCTGGCAGGGCGCCGCCAAACATCTCCTGCGCGGCCTTGAGTGAGCGCATGTCGCCCGCAATGCGTGTGTCTGCCTTTTGCTCCAGCAGCGTCATGATCGGGTCGGCATGGCACAGCGCATGCACCTGTCCGGAACGCAGCGCATTCATCGCGGCTATACCAGATCCCACGCCCACAAACGCCACATCACGCGGCCCCATGCCCGCTCGGGCCAGCACCACGCTGGCCGCCAGGTGCGTAGACGAACCCACCGATGACACGCCAATGCGCCGTCCCTGCAGATCCGCCAGATCCTTGTACGCAGGCAGCGAGCGTTGCGAAACCCCCAGCGCCAGTTGAGGCGCACGCCCCATCACCACCAGCGAGCGGTAGGACTGGCCACGCACCTGCTGCCGGATGGTGTGCTCGAAGGCTCCGGCACAGACATCGGCCCCCCCCTCCTGCACCGCTTGCAGGGCCAGGGCGCCGGCCGAAAAATCGCGCACCGTCACGTCCAGACCTTCCGCCTTGAAGTAGCCCAGCTGGTCGGCCAGCGCCAGCGGCAGGTGGTAGAGCACGCCCTGTCCGCCCACGGCAATGGTGACGTTGCCCAACGCAGCTGCCCCCTCTGCCTGCGCCCGCACAATGGCAGGCGCAAACACCCCGGCCGCCGACAGGGCGGAGACGGCGCCAAAGGCGCGACGGGTGAGCAAGGGGCGGGTCATGGAAATCCGTGAGAATCAGTGGAAGCAGCAATGCTGCATTGCAACAATCGTGCCCCAGAGCCCACAAACCCGCATCAGGGGGAATCCCTGCGGGTTTCTACGTACCAGGGTTGAAAGAAACTAGAGCCCGACCGGCAGCCCCCGAAAGAGTGACGCCAGCCCTTCTTCAAAGGCCGAGCTGGCAAAGATCAGCGGTAGCCGACGAACAGGATGCCGATATTGACCAAAAACGCTGCGGCCCAGACCACACTGCGCACGGTGGGCATGTCGGACACGTACATCATGATGTAGAAGATGCGCAGCATGACGTACAGCAGCGCCAACATGTCCAGCAACGTCTGCCCCGCCCCGAGCAGGTGCGCGATGATCACGGCACCGATGAAGAACGGCAAGCCTTCGAAACTGTTGGCCTGCGCCGCATTGGCGCGGGCCCGCCAGTCGGTCTGCCGAGCCATCCAGGCGCGGGGGTCGCGGTTGTCAAAGCCACCGTCCTTGCGCGACTTGCCGAAGCTGCCACTCTTGGCCAGCCAGGCGCAGCCCATGGGAAGCAGGGCTGCGATCAGCACGCACCAGTAGGCCACTGTGAACCGTGCGACATGCATGGTGGTATTCATTTTTAAGCCTTTTTTGGCTCTAGCGCTTGATACACAAGCGCTAGCAGCTATTAAATTGTGAGTATTCTAGCCGCCGCAGGCACAAATTTCGCGAACAACCACCTAGCGGCGATCCACCAGTGCATGCGCAATCGTGCCCAGGTCCACATACTCCAGCTCGCTGCCCACGGGCACGCCGCGCGCCAGCCGCGTCACGTGCAGCCCCCGGCTCCTGAGCGCCTCGGTGATCACATGGGCCGTGGCCTCGCCTTCGGCATTGAAGTTGGTCGCCAAAATGACCTCTTGCACCGTGCCATCGGTGGCCCGTTCCATGAGCTTTTGCAGGCCAATTTCCTTGGGGCCAATGCCATCGAGGGGGCTCAGCCGCCCCATCAGCACAAAGTAAAGCCCCTTGAACGCCCCCGTGCGCTCCAGCGCCGACTGATCGGCCGGTGTCTCGACCACGCACAGCCGCGTCGCATCGCGCTCAGGGTCCAGGCAGGTACTGCACACCTCGGCCTCGGTGAACGTGTGGCAGCGCGCGCAATGGTGCACGGTGCCCACCGCATCGCCGAGCGCCCGCGACAAGGCCAGCGCCCCCTCCCGATCATGCTGCAGCAAATGAAACGCCATGCGCTGCGCAGACTTCACCCCCACCCCCGGCAAGCGGCGCAGCGCCTGGATCAGAACGTCGAGGGAGTTGGTGATGGACATGGACAGACTAGATGCGATGCGCGTGACGTTGTAGGGAGCGGCGGAGCCAGGCTTCGACAAGCTCAGCCCAAACGGATGTAGGGAAGACAAACAGGTGCTCGCCCTCTGCCTTCAAACCCCACCCTCAAGGGCGTAGCGAGCGGGATGAGCTGCTAGGCGGACGGAGCACAGGAACCGGAACGTACTTCCTGTACGTGAGGATTCCGAGCACCGCCCAACGACGCAGATCGCCCGCTCGGTAGCCAACCCTCAGAAAGGGAATTTCATGCCGCCGGGGAGGCCTGGCATGCCTTGGGTGAGCTTGCCCATCTTCTCCGAAGAAGTCTCTTCCGCCTTGCGCACCGCAGCATTGAACGCCGCAGCAACGAGGTCTTCCAGCATGTCCTTGTCTTCGGCCAGCAGGCTCGGGTCGATGGTGATGCGCTTGACGTCGTGCTTGCACGTCATCACCACTTTCACCAGGCCCGCGCCCGATTCACCTTCCACCTCGATGAAGGCCAGCTCGTCCTGCGCCTTCTTGAGGTTGTCCTGCATCGCCTGGGCTTGCTTCATGAGGCCTGCAAGTTGTCCTTTGTTGAACATGGTGTGGTTTCCTTTGCTTTCTTTCTGGTTGATCGATTCCCACGAAGGGAGAGAGATTCGGTATCCGAGATGCACGGTATTGTGCTGTGCAATGTCAGCGGCCCTCGAAACTGGCACACGCCAATCCAGTGCACTCGTGGAGCTGGCTTTGCCAAGCCACCGAGTGCGTCCCCCTCCCGCGAAGCGAGAGAGGGGGAAGGCGCCGCAGGCGACTCAGGGGGCGCTTCATCTCACGCAGGCTTGATGCTGCCCGGCACGATTCTCGCGCCATAGTCGCGCACCAGCGACTGCACATAGGGGTCGTTGTTCACAATCTCCTCAGCACGGCGCTGCCGCTCGGCAGCGGCAGCGGCATTGCGGCGGGCAGGGCTGTCAATGACGTGGCCCACCTCCACACTGATCTGGGTGGCATGGCCAGCAGCCTCCAGCGCGGCGCGCAGGCGCTCGCGTGCAGTAGGCTGGTTCAGCGATTCACGCTCCACACGCAGCAACCAGTGCCCCCCATCGCGCGCCACCAGTTGCGACTGCAGAGCCAGTTCGCGCACCAGGGCGGTAATCGATTCTGCCGCCACCATCTGCTGCACAGTGGCATGCCAGACATCGCCCTCCTCGGTGGGCGTGTAGCGCGCAGAGACGGGCGTTGGCGCAGAAAGCGGCAACGGTTGCAGACGCTCCCCTGGTTCGGGCGATTCACGCACCGGGATTGCTACATATTCAGGAGCGCCTTGCGCATGCTGAGGTTGCGCTGGGTGCTTATTTTGTCCAAATCTCTCGGGCGTACGCACCGGCAGTGTCGTGGCGGCGGAGTTTGCAGGTGATGCAGCACCCGGCTCTTCCGAGCCTGGCCAGGGTGGTGGCTCCGAAGAGTCCACGGATTCGGCGGGTTCTGCTGAAATCTTCGGTGGCAATGCTGGCGAAGCACCTGCTGCAGGCACCGCTGGTGGCACCTGAGGAGCAGGCGCGGGCGTCGGCGCCGTTCGCGCCACGGGGGCTGGCACCACCACGGCTGCCGCTGCGGGAGCGGCAGAAACCGCAGCTGGTGGGCTGGAAGACGCCGCTTCAGCCCGCGTCAGAGTTTTTTTTTCAGCCGATTCGCCAACGCCGCCAACACCGCTTACAGGCTTGAACGCCAGCAAGCGCAGGAGCACCATGGTCAGTGCCGCGTACTCATCGGGCGCCAGACCCAGTTCACCGCGCCCGTGCAGGCACAGGCTGTAGAGCAGCTGGGTTTCGTCAGCAGGCATCAGCGCGGCAAGACGGGTCGTTTCTGCGGCCTCGGGGTCGTCGGCATCCACGGCGCCTGCCATCTGGGGCACGGCCTGGAACACCGCCATGCGCTGCAGCACGGCGCTCATTTCTTCGAGCGTAGAGGCGGCCGACAGGCCATTGAGACGCAGCGTGTCCGAGGTTTCCACCACGGTCTTGCCGTCGCCCTCGGCCAACGCGCCGATGAGGCGGAACACGTAGGAGCGGTCCACCGCGCCCAGCATCTGGCGCACGGCGGCTTCCTGCAACTGGCCGCTGCCAAAAGCGATGGCCTGGTCGGTGAGCGACAGTGCATCGCGCATGGAGCCCCGCGCGGCGCGCGACAGCAGCCGCAGGGCCTGGGGCTCGGACGATACGTTTTCCGACGCCAGCACCTGCGTGAGGTGGCTCAGGACCGTCTCGGGCGCCATGGGCCGCAGGTTGAACTGCAGACAGCGGCTCAGCACCGTCACCGGCACCTTCTGCGGGTCGGTCGTGGCCAGCACGAACTTGAGGTATTCAGGAGGCTCTTCAAGCGTCTTGAGCATGGCGTTGAACGCCGTGTTCGTGAGCATGTGCACTTCGTCGATCATGAAGACCTTGAAGCGGCCCTGCACTGGCTTGTAGACCGCCTGCTCCAGCAGGCTCTGCACCTCATCCACACCCCGGTTCGATGCAGCATCCAACTCGGTGTAATCCGGGAAGCGACCACTGTCGATATCCGTACAGGCCGAGCACACGCCGCAGGGTGTGGCGGTGATGCCGCCCTGACCGTCGGGCCCCTGGCAGTTGAGCGATTTAGCCAGAATGCGCGACACCGTCGTCTTCCCCACACCCCGCGTGCCTGTGAACAGGTAGGCATGGTGCAGGCGCTGTGTGTTGAGCGCATTGGTGAGGGCCTGCACCACATGCTCCTGCCCCACCATTTCGGTGAAATTGCGGGGGCGGTACTTGCGGGCGAGCACGAGGTAGGACATTCGGCAGATTCTACGGGCTGTGCCGAGTGTCCTTCCAGCGCCCACGGCAGCGGGGCTGTTCAGAAAAGTGCATCCGCATCCGTCGTACAATCGACGGTGACGGGCCTCCTCGCATGGTGAAGCGGCCAACCGGGTCAGGTGGGGAACCAAGCAGCCCTAACTGTGGAGTCAGTGCCGGGGGTAAGGCTCGTCAACTTCTTTTTTGCGCTGTCGCGCAGCCCCCTCCCATAGGCGACATCCTTCGCGATGTCCTCTTGCCTGGCGAGGCCAGGCCCTTCGCCTCAGGCGCAAGCACCTTTCGTTCAGCGTGTTCAAGTTCCGGCAGCTTGGCGCAGCCAGTGCAGCGCGCCCAACCCCGCCACGCGGCCACTGGCCAAGCTGGCCGTGAGCAGATAGCCCCCGGTGGGCGCCTCCCAATCGAGCATTTCGCCCGCGCAGAACACGCCCGGTAAGGCATGGGCCATGAGGTGCGTGTCCAGCGCCTCAAAAGCCACACCACCGGCGGTGCTGATGGCTTCGTCGATGGGCCGTGTGGCCACGACCGTGATGGGCAGTGCCTTGATGGCGTGTGCCAGAGCCACCGGGTCGTTCATGCCGTCCTTGCCCAAGTGTTCATACAGGATGCCCGCCTTGATGCCATCGAGCCCCAGACGGCTCTTGAGGTGGCTGGACAATGAACGTGATCCGCGTGGATGGCGCACTTCCACCAGCACGCGTTCCGGCGTGTGGTCGGGCAGCAAATCCAGATGAAAAGTGGCATGGCCGTGGGCCTCGATCTCATCGCGCAGCAGGTGCGATGCGGCGTAGACCAGGCTGCCCTCGACGCCTGTCGCTGTGGCCACGAATTCACCTCTGCGGCTGAACGTGCGGCCCTGGCTGTCGGTGAAAGCCAGCGCCACCGTCTTGAAGGGCTGGCCGGCAAAACGCTCGACAAAATGGGGCGTCCAGCCCACAGCGGGAACGGGGGTGCGGCCGATCAGCTCCTGCAAGAACGCGCGGCGCGTCTCACCCGCCGGCGCATCGGCGCGCAGCACGTCAAAACCACAGTTGGAGGGCCGCAGCGGCGCCACAGCCACACCGCGCTGCGCCAGCAGCGGCACCCAGGCACCATCCGACCCCAGGCGTGCCCAGCTGCCGCCGCCCAGCGCCAACACCACCGACCTGGCGGCCACAGGCACCTCGCCCGCAGGGGCTGCAAAACGCAGGGCACCATCGTCCGACCAGCCCAGCCAGCGGTGTCGCATGTGGAACACCACGCCCTGCCCGCGCAGGCGCTGCAACCAGGCGCGCAGCAAGGGCGCGGCCTTCATGTCAGCGGGGAACACGCGGCCGGAGGTGCCCACGAAGGTCTCCACACCCAGGCCTTGCGCCCAGGCTCGGACCTCGGGCCCGCCAAATTCCTGCAGCAAAGGTTCGAGCTGAGGCTGGCGCTCTGCATAGCGGCTGACAAACGGAGCATGGGGCTCGGAATGTGTGAGGTTGAGCCCGCCCTTGCCCGCCAGCAGAAACTTGCGCCCCACCGAAGGCATGGCGTCGAACAGATGAACGGCCACCCCCGCCTGGGCCAGCACCTCGGCCGCCATCAGGCCCGCCGGGCCACCGCCGACGATGGCCACATCGCACCGCAAAGTCCCCATAGGCAGGGCTGGTGCGACGGGTGAATCGGAAGGAGAAAGGGTGTGAGACACAGGAGAACCTTGCTAAAAATGGGGGCGTTGCGCGGGTTGGAAGCCCTGGGTGCGGGTCAAAACAAAGAGCCTTGCGCAGAATCTGCAGGCCCCGGCGCGGGGCGTGGACGCTCGGGCTTTGCCGGGGCAGCGGGGGCAGCGGGGGCAGCGGGGGCAGCGGGGGCAGCGGGGGCAGCGGGGGCGAGAGTATGCCCGACGGCGGCAGGGGTGGGCCCGCCGCCTGCCCGCACCAAACGCCCATCGCCTGTGAGGAAGGCCGCGTGCACGGCCTCGCCCGGCATCAGGGCCTGTACGGCTTCTTGGTAGCGCTGCAGTTGCGCCACCAGCGCTTGCTGGCGCTGAGGCTGGGCGGCGCTTTTGTAATCGAGCACCCACCAGCCTGCCACGGCATCATCTGCAGACAGGGCACGGCGTAGCACCAGCCGGTCGATGCGCAGGCTTTGACCCTGGTAATGCAGCGGGGCTTCGTTGATGGCGGTCTGCACCTGCTCCGGGTCCCACGCCCAGGCGCCCTCCCCGGCCAGGATGCCCTGTGCCATGCGGGCTGCCAACTCGGCCGCTGCAGGGGCAATGTCGTGGTCGCTGGCCAGCCGGGCGATGCGCGCAGCAGGCCAGCCGTGGGCGCGCAGGTCGGCCAGCGGGGCACCGGCCACACCGGCCTGCTCCAGCAGCTGGTGCATGGCGTCACCCTGGCGTGACAGGGGGGTGGACTCCGCGTCGCCAGGCATGGCAACGGGCGTAGCACTGGTGGGGTCGGCGGCTGCAGCACCCGGTTTGGTGCGGGCGCTTTGCAGGGCTTCGGGCAGGGGGTGCAGCGCGGCGATGGTGAAGGTGTCGGGGGTCGCACCGGCTTCAGCGGAAAGCGCAGGGGCCGTGCCCGCATCCACCTCGGTCACCAGTGGTGCCAGTCGATTCCACCAACTGCCCGGCGCCGAATTGCTGGGCAACACGGACGACAGCGCCAGGCAATGTTTGGCGCGCGTCATGGCCACGTAGAGCATGTTCAACTCCTCGCGGCTGCGGGCCTGCTGCTCGGCGGCCAGCGCGGCCTCTGCACTGGGCGGCGGGTTCGATTCGCTGGCCAGAAAGACGAAGGCCGATGGCACTGCCTGCTCGCCAGGCCAGTCCACCAGCACGCCCATGGTCTCGGCCTTTTGCGGGCGGGTGTCGGTGTCGAGCAGCAGCACGCAGTCGGCCTCCAGCCCCTTGGCGCCGTGCACCGTCAGCAGGCGAACGGCCTGCGCATCGGCCCGGCCAGGCGCGCGCACGCCGCCCTTCTTCATGGCCCGCACAAACGCATAGGGCGTGAGGTAGCGGCCGCCGTCGTGCTGCAGCGATGCCGCCAGCAGCGCGCGCAGGTTGGCCTGCACTGCCTGGCGCTGGGTGACCGGGGCGGCGGCGGCAAAGCGGGCCAGCACATCGCCATGTTCGTAGATGGCATGCAGCGCATCATGCGGCGGCAGGCTGCCCACCCAGGCCTGGTACTGGGTCAAAACAGCCCCTACCGCCTGATGGTCAAGCCCTAGCAGCTCATTTTTTGATAGCAAATCAAACCAGCTGCTGCCCGCATGCTCGCTCTGGCGGCGCAGCGTGGCCAGGGCCACCAGGGCCTCGTCGCCCAGGCCGAACAGGGGCGACTTGAGCGCGCGGGCCAAAGACAAGTCATGTGTGGGCGAAACCAGCACGTCAAGCAGCGCCACCATGTCCTGCACCTCGGGCGCGTCGAACAGGTCGGCCTTTTCGGGCTGCACACAGGGCAGGTGCAGGGCACGCAGGGCGTCTTGCATGCTGGCCAGGCGATCGCGCTTGCGGGCCAGCACCAGCACCTCTTTGGGTAGCGTGCCGGCGGCAATCTGCGCAGCCACCCAGGCGGCGGCCTGCGTGCACTCGCGCATGCGCTGGGTTTCTTCAGCCTCGTGGCGGGGTTCGGTCAGGCTGTCGCGCCAGGCCAGGGGGTCACGGTCTGCGCCTTGGCTGTCGTCGTCCGCATCGGTGATGGCGGGCAGGCGCAGCAACTGGCCGGGGTGTTTCGATTCGGTGGTGTGGTCGCGGAAGCCAGTGGTCTCGTTCTGCGCCTGGGCCTGGCCCATGACGGCGTTGACCGCGGCAATCACGCCCTGTGCGTTGCGGCGCGTGTGGTCGCAGCTGAGCAGGTCGCCGCGCAGCCCATCGCGCACAAACGCCTGCGCAGCGATGAACACCTGTGGTTCGGCGCGGCGAAAGCGGTAGATGCTCTGCTTGGGGTCGCCCACGATGAACACGCTGGGCGCGGCCGAACCACCGCCCGAGCCCGCATAGCCGGACAGCCACGCGTGCAGCGCCTGCCACTGCAGCGGGTTGGTGTCCTGAAACTCATCGACCAACAGGTGGCGGATGCGCGCGTCCAGCCGCTCCTGCACCCAGCCAGAGAGCACCGGGTCGGCCAGCATGACCAGGGCCGTGCGCTCCACATCGTTCATGTCCACCCAGCCGTGCTGCTGCTTGACGGCCACAAACTGCGCAATCAGGCAGCGCGCCAGCCGGGCCATGCGCTGCTGGTGCTGCCAGGCCTCGTGCTGACGGCGAGCGGTGAGCAGGCGCTGCAACTCGGGCTCGGCCTCCTGCGCGGCGGGGAATTTCTCCAGGTTCTTGGAGAGGCGGTCTTCCTTGGCGACGAACATGGCTTTGCGGAGCATGTCCAGGCGCTGGTTCAGGTCGGTGCAGGCCAGCGCGTCGATGATGGCGTCCGCCGCCTTTTGCGGGGTCTTGTTGGCCTCGGCCCCCAGGGCGCTGGCACGGCCGCGCCAGCGCTGCAGGGCGGCTTCGGTCTGCAGGGCCTCGGCGGGCTCGGCCAAGGCAGCCAGGTCCAGGTAGGCCTGCTGAAAGGGCGGCACGGACGCATCGACCACGCCGGCCTCGTCCGCCAAGTCAAACTCCACCCGCTTGGCCAGTGCCGCTGCCAGCGCCTTGTGCGTTTGCGAGCGGCCATGGCGGGCTACCACGGCTTCGTAGTCGGCGCGCAGGCTGGCGCTGTCGGCCACGGTCTGCAAGAACGGCGGCCACACCTCGCGCACGGCCTCGGCGTCGTCTTCCAGCAGCTCAAAGTGCGCGGGCAGGCCTTGCTGTTGCAACAGCGCCAGCGGGGCCGTGCCCAGCAGCGCGGCAAACCAGCTATGGAATGTGCGGATCTGCACCGGGCGGCCAGCCTCCAGCAACTGGCGGTATAAATTTTGTAGCGCCTCGCGCTTGTCCAGTGAGCCCTGGGGGCTGATTCCGCGTGCAGTCAGCTCTGCCGTCAGCTCCTCCAGCGGCTTGTGGCTGAACTGTTCCAGCCACTCTTGCAGGCGCTGGCGCATTTCGCCTGCGGCCTTTTTGGTAAAGGTGATGGCCAGGATTTCGTGCGGCGCGCAGTCGTCCAGCAGCGCCCGCAGCATGCGCGAGACCAGCATCCAGGTCTTGCCCGCGCCCGCGCAGGCTTCCACCGCCACGCTGCGGGCGGGGTCGCAGGCAATGGCGTAGAACGCCTCGCGGGAGACGGGGCGGCCGTTGTGTTCGTAGGCGGCCTGGGTGGCCTGGAGAATGCTCTCGGTCATGGCGTCTCTGGCACGGGCAGCACCTGCTCGGCGTCTGCCCAATAGTCTTTGCGGCACAGGCCGCGCACGGCGCAGAACTCGCACACCGAGCCCTCACCCAGCGCAGGCAGCGGGGCCCCAGCGGCGATGCGGGCCATGTCGTGCTGGATGCCTTCGATCAGCACATCGCGCAGGTGCACCACTTCGTCCTGTTCGTGTATCTGTGTCTCGCCGCGCTCGCCCACGTTGACGTAGGCAGCGCGCAGGGTGTCGTGGCTCAGCAGGGCGGCGTAGAAGGCCAGTTGCGTGTCCTCCGCTCCGCTCTTGATGCGCTGGCGGGTCACGCTGTCGCTTTCGGTTTTGTAGTCAATCACCAGCACCGTGGGCTCGCCGGTAGACGAGACACCATCGATGCGGTCGAGGGTGCCGACCAGCTCCAGATCGCCCAGCGGCTGGCGCGCCTTGACCTCGGCCTGGCGGAAGGTGGCGCCCTGCTGCTCGTGCCCTGCCAGCCATTGCAGGTAGCCGTCGCGCAGTTGCGCCCAGCCTGCGGCAAAGGGCAGAAAGTCTCCGTCTTGCAGCCGCTGTTCGCGGGTGACAGCCTCGGCGGCGGCGTCCATGCGGGTGCGGCGCTCGTCCGGGTGGTCGGTGGGCTCAGCCAGCAACGCCTCGTGAAAGTACTGCAGCACGGCGTGCAGCCAGTTGCCAAAGTCGCGCTTGTCCACTTCGGCATCCAGTTCGTCGGCCTCGCGCAGACCCAGCTGGCGCTGTGCAAAGAAGCGGTACGGACAATGGCGCAGGTCGGAATACGCGGTGGACGACAGGTGCGCCACCGGCAACGCCTGGCCCACGGGCTGGGGACGCAGCGTTGGGGCGGCGGCCACGGCACGGGCCGCACGGTCGTCCGTGCCGGGTGTAGCGGCGCCATCCAGTTGCAGGGCCAGCACCAGGGCGCTGGCCAGCAGGGGCTCGCCGCCCTCATCGCCGGTGCGCCACAGCACGTCCACCACGGGCGTGCGCAGGGCGTGGGCCCAGGCGGCCCGCTGGGCGGCCTCCAGCGACTGGCGTGTGGGCAGGCCCCAGGCCTCGCGCTGAGCCTGCGACCAGTCGCCCGCAGGCTCCGGCGCGGCTTGCAAACGCTTTTCATCGCAGCCCGGCAGCACGGCGGCGGCAAAGGGACGGGCCAGCAGTTGCGGCAGGGGCACCACCACCACGGGCGCATCGGCGGTCTGCGCGGCCACGTAGCGCCCGGCTTCGAGCACGTCCTTGGCCCAGCGGGTGAATTCGGCCAGCGTCATGCGCCGGCCCGCGCTGTCGCCCCAGGCGTCCAGCTCGGCCTGCTGGCCGTCTTGCAGGCGCAGGGCCGCCAGCACACGCATGCCGGCCGGGTCGGCCGAGAGTCCCTGCCACTGGCCGGCTTGCTCCAGCACGGCGCGCAGGGCGGGCAGCCACTGCGCCAGGGGGCGCGCGGTGCGCAGGGTGTCGCGCCAGGCCTCCACCGTGGCCACGGTGCGGGCCAGGTGGGGCTGGGCACTCAGGTCGCGGGCAGCAGCAGCGCTCCAGTGCTGCACCACGCCCTTGCGCAGCCATTGCTCCAGCCGATTCACCTCGACCGGCATCAGCGCAGGGGTGTGTTTGATCCAGTCCAGCACCGCGTTGGAAGAGGCGTTCCACGCCGCAGCCTGCAGCGCGGCCATGACCCGCGAAGCGGCGCGTGTGGTCGAGAGAATCCAGCCACTTTCATCACGCACCAGCACGCCGCTGCTGTCCAGGTGGGCGAGCACGCGGCGGATCAGTGCGCGGTCGGTGGCGGCCAGCGCGACGGGCACCCGGCCATCTCGCACATGGGCCAGCACGCAGGCAGCGGCGCGGTGGGCTTCGTCTTCGGCATCGGTGGCGGCATGCAGAGAGCGTTTTGGCGGCGCGGGAGCTTCATCGACCAACGCTGGCAGCGCAACACAAGCCCCCCACTCGCCCCAATGGGACAGCAGGGCCTGGGGCAGCGCGTCGGATTGAAAGCCTTCGAGCACCACCAGCGCATCCACCGCCGCGCGCACACCGGGCTCGAACAGCACATCGGTGGCGTGGCGCGAGGCCAGCACCCATTCCAGCGCCAGACGCGCCACCAGGGCCTCGTAATGCAGGCTGCTGCCCTCGTCGGCGGTGGCCAGCAGTTTGCGGGCCTCGTCGCCCCAGGCCGCGCGCTGCGCCGGGGGCACAGCGGCCAAGGCGGGGGCCAGTTGGGCGGCGGCTTCTTGCAGGGGCGTGGCCAGCATCTCGCGCTGAGCGCCCTGCCCCACACGATCGAGCAAGGCGCGGGCCGTGAGGGTGTCGCGCGCCACGTCGCCCGCAAAGTCGTCGGCCGAAGGCTCAAACACCTGCAACTGGCGGGCCCAGTTGCGGGTGGTTTCAAAGCGCGGCGCAAAGCCTTGCGGAAACTGCAGCGCCCAGTGGCGCTGGGCCCAGGGCATGAGCTGGGCGTAGGGCACCAACACCACTGTGCGCGCCAAATGGGCGCCATGGGCCTGGGCATGTGCGGCCACCTGCGCCAGAGCACGTTGCCACAAGGCGGTGCTGGCGACAGCAAACCCACTGGTTTGATCGCTTTTCGCTATGACTGTCATAGCGTCGCAAGGCCCGGCCACACCGGTGAACGTGGGATTGGTTTCTGTCACAATGCCCAGACTTTAAACGTACACCGGTCACAACCCGCTCAAAATCAAGGAATCCGCCATGGCCAGCGAACTCATCAAACATGTCTCTGACGCCAGCTTTGAAGCCGACGTGCTGCAACCCGGCTCCGCCGTGCTGGTGGACTACTGGGCCGAATGGTGCGGCCCCTGCAAAATGATTGCCCCCATCCTGGACGAAGTGGCAGGCACCTACCAGGGCAAGCTGCAGATCGCCAAGATGAATGTGGACGAAAACCGCGAGATCCCCGCCAAGTTCGGCATTCGCGGCATTCCCACACTGATGCTGTTCAAGGACGGCCAGCTGGCCGCCACCAAGGTCGGCGCCATGAGCAAGGCGCAACTGACCGCCTTCATCGATCAGCAACTGGCCTGATCCGCACCCACAACCCCGCGCCTGCCCATGCACGCGGGGTTGTTTGTTTTCACGACACCACTTGCAGCGCCAGACACAGACCGAATTCGGATCCCGTGAATCTCCCGCTTTTTTTCCTGTCATAATTCCCTCAGATCACCGGCCTGCACGCATTGGCAGCCGGACCGAGATCCCCGGCGAGCCAGACCTGCAAACAGCAGCCCATCTGGCACCAGCCCTCCTCCCCCAAGATTCATACCAGCTCCGCCAAGGAGTCATTCCATGCACTTAAACGAACTCAAGGCACTGCACGTGTCTGAAGTCCTGAAGCAAGCCGAAGAACTCGAAATCGAAAATACCGGCCGCATGCGCAAGCAGGAGCTGATGTTTGCGATCATCAAGAAGCGGGCCAAGACCGGGGAACAAATCATTGCCGATGGCGTGCTGGAAATTTTGCCCGACGGTTTCGGCTTCCTGCGCAGCCCGGACACGAGCTTTACCGCCAGCACGGACGACATCTACATCAGCCCGAGCCAGGTGCGCCGTTTCAATCTGCACACCGGCGACATGATCGAAGGTGAAGTCCGCACACCCAAAGACGGTGAGCGCTACTTCGCCCTGAACAAGCTCGACTCCGTCAACGGCGGCCCGCCGGAGCAGAACAAGCACAAGGTGATGTTCGAGAACCTGACGCCCCTGTTCCCCAAGGAACAGATGAAGCTGGAGCGCGACTTCAAGGGCGAAGAAAACATCACAGGCCGCATCATCGACATCATTGCGCCCATCGGCCGTGGCCAGCGCGCGCTGATCGTCGCCCCGCCCAAGAGCGGCAAGACGGTGATGATGCAGCACATCGCCCACGCCATCACGGCCAACAACCCCGACGTGCACCTGATGGTGCTGCTGGTGGACGAGCGCCCTGAAGAAGTGACCGAAATGCAGCGCACGGTGAAGGGCGAGATCATCGCCTCCACCTTCGACGAGCCCGCCGCCCGCCACGTGCACGTGGCCGAGATGGTGATCGAGCGCGCCAAGCGCCTGGTCGAGCTGAAGAAGGACGTGGTCATCCTGCTGGACTCCATCACCCGCCTGGCGCGCGCCTACAACAACGTCGTGCCCTCCAGCGGCAAGGTGCTTTCGGGCGGTGTGGACGCCGCCGCACTGCAGCGCCCCAAGCGCTTCTTCGGCGCCGCGCGCAAGGTCGAAGAAGGTGGCTCGCTCACCATCATCGCCACCGCGTTGGTCGACACCGGCAGCCGCATGGACGAAGTGATCTTTGAAGAGTTCAAGGGCACGGGCAACTGCGAAATCCACCTGAACCGCCGCCTGTACGAAAAGCGCGTGTTCCCCGCCATCGAGCTCAACAAGAGCGGCACGCGCCGCGAAGAGCTGCTGCTGGCGCCCGAGATCCTTCAAAAGACCCGCATCCTGCGCCAGTTCATGTACAACATGGACGAGATCGAGTCGATGGAGCTGATGATCAAGAACATGAAGGCCACCAAGACCAATGTGGACTTCTTTGACATGATGCGAAGAGGAGGGTGACAACCCTCTGAGGCGCTTTCGCGCCTTCCCCCTTCTCTCGAATTGCTGCGCAATTCAGGAAGGGAGACACCGCCAGCGCGGCGGGGCGGCCCTTGCGCGGCGGTTCTGGCCAAGGCCTTGCCAGTTTCAGCCGTTACGGGCCGTCGCGAAAATGCCATCAAACCGCCTGTGCAATAATAGAGGGCTTTTTCTGCGGAAAGTACGTTGGATGTTCCACGGCGCAAAGGTTGCTCCGGGTTCAGCGCGGCTCCCGCACTTGACAAGGATTGATCATGAAAGAAGGCATTCACCCCAACTACCGCGAAGTCCTGTTCTCGGACCTGTCCAACGGCTTCAAGTTCGTGACCCGTTCGTGCGTGAACACGAAGGAAATGGAAACCTTCGAAGGCAAGGAATACCCGCTGTTCAAGCTGGATACATCCTCTGAATCGCACCCCTTCTACACCGGTACGCAAAAGTCTGTGGACAACATGGGTGGCCGCGTGGAGCGCTTCCGCAACCGTTTCGGCAAGACCGCAGCGAAGTAATTCGCCCTTGCGTTCCCGCCAAAAAGGCAGCCCGGGCAACCGGGCTGCCTTTTTCTGTTGGTTTTGCCCTTATTCTCGGTGGCTTCGCTTTGCCGCCCTCTGACGCGTGAATCCACCGACCCCCGCCATCGTTACCCAGAACGCTGTCAGCCCCCTGCCACGCTGGGCACTGGTACTGCTGTGTATTGCCTATGTCGTGCCTGGCTTCGTGGGGCGCGACCCGTGGAAAAGTGCGGATGTCACGGCGTTTGGCTACATGCTGGAGCTGGCCCACGGGCGCACGCCCTGGCTGAGCCCCCTGCTGGGCGGCATGCCCCCGGAAACCGAAGGACTGCTGCCGTACTGGCTGGGCGCTTGGGCAATTCAGCTGGCGCCCCAGTGGGTTTCTGCCGAGATGGCGGTGCGCCTACCCTTCGCACTCCTGCTGGTCATCACCCTCATTGCCACGTGGTACGCCGTCTACTACCTCGCCCGCAGCCCCGGCGCCCAGCCTGTGGCCTTTGCCTTTGGGGGCGAAGCCAATCCACCCGACTACGCCCGCGCCATTGCCGATGGCGGGTTGCTGGCCTTGATTGCCTGCCTGGGCCTCGCGCAGCTCTCGCATGAGGTCACCAGCTATCTGGTGCAGCTCAGTTGCACGGCGCTGATCTTCTTTGCGGTTGCAGCCATGCCCCACCGCACCGTAGCCCCTGCCGTGGCGCTGGCCGCAGGCATGGTGGGGCTCACGCTGGCAGGCGCTCCGGCGCTTGCAGCATTGCTGGGACTGGGCAGCATGGTGGTGGTGGTGTATGCGCCAGGCAGCCAGACAGACCATCGCCTGCGCTGGGCCCTGGCCCTCGGGGCAATCACGTTGGCAGCAGCGCTGATCGCCTGGGGGCTCGATCTCTGGCGCTGGCGAATTGTGGATTCCGGCTCAGGCGGCAAGGAATGGCAGAGCCTGGCGCGGCTACTGCTGTGGTTTGGATGGCCCGCCTGGCCCCTGGCCCTGTGGACGCTATGGCGCTGGCGCAAGCAGATCATCAGCCGCCAAGGGCACAGGCACCTGCTGCTCCCGCTGTGGTTCTCGGCAGTCTCCATTGCCGCCACCATCACCACCCAACCCGCAGACAGGGCCCTGCTGCTGGGGCTGCCGGCCCTGGCGGCACTGGCAGCGTTTGCACTGCCCACGCTGCGGCGCAGTGTGGGGGCGCTGATCGACTGGTTCACGCTGCTGTTCTTCACCGTTTCTGCGCTGGCGATCTGGGTGATCTGGATTGCCATGCAAACGGGCGTTCCCGCCAAGCCTGCAGCCAATGTGGCCAAGCTGGCCCCTGGTTTTGTGCCGCAGTTTTCCGCACTGGCACTTGTCGTGGCCCTGGCGGCCACCGTGGGCTGGTGCAGCTTGGTGTGGTGGCGCGCCGCGCGCAACCGGGCGCCCATCTGGAAGAGCCTGGTGCTGCCAGCCAGCGGCGCTGCGCTGGGCTGGCTGCTGCTGATGACTTTGTGGCTGCCGCTACTGGACTACGCCCGCAGCTATCGCCCCCAGGTTCGCAGTGTGATGGCCGCACTGGGCCCATCCCCGGGCTGTGTGCAGACGGTAGGGTTGAACCGTGCCCAGGTGGCGGCTCTGCAGTACCACGGTGGCCTATCGCTGCAGAGGGCGGGCCTGCAGGACGAGTGCGACTGGCTGGTGGCTGACATCGCCTCCTGGCCTCCGTCCGAGCGCATGGTGAATGTGGCGCGCTGGGAAGCCCGGGCCACCATTCCACGCCCCACTGACAAGAACGATCACCTCCTGGTGTTTCACCGTGCGGGGCCTGCACGCTGATGCCCGAATGATGCCGGAGTAATGTCGGAGCTTTCGACCATCTCGCGCCACGCCATCACGGTGCTGGCCGGGCAACTGGCGGTGATGGCGTTTGGCGTGACAGACACCATCGTCGCCGGGCGCCATGGAGAAGCCTCGCTGGCGGCACTCTCGGTGGGCAGCGCCATCTTCATCAGCGTGTATGTGGCGCTGATTGGCGTGCTGCAGGCGCTGCTTCCGGTGTGGGCCGAGTTGCGCGGCGCCCGGCAGACCGACGGCCTGGGCCGGTCTCTGCGGCAGTCGCTGTACCTGTGCGGCGCGGCCTCGCTGGTGGGCATGGCCATCCTGCTGTCCCCCGCACCTCTGCTGCGCTGGACCGAGGTGCCGCCAGCCCTGCGCACCGAGGTGGAGAGTTACCTGGCCGTGCTGGCCCTGGCACTGCCGCCTGCCCTGCTTTTTCGCATCTACAGCACCTTGAACCAGGCACTGGGCCGCCCCAAGCTGGTGACCTGGCTGCAGGTGGGCTCGCTGTTCATCAAGCTGCCACTGTCGATCTGGTTCACCTTTGGCGGCGCAGGGCTGCCTGCGCAAGGCGTGGTGGGATGCGCGTGGGCCACCCTGGTGGTCAACGGCAGCATGCTTGCGCTGGCCATCTGGCTGCTGCGCACGCAGGACATCTATGAACCCCTGCGCATCTGGCGCCGTATGGAGCCCCCGCACTGGCCCACCATTGCGGGCTTTGCCCGCCTGGGCATCCCGGCCGGTCTGGCTGTGATGGTGGAGGTGACGTCGTTCACGCTGATGGCGTTGTTCATTGCACGCCAGGGCACCACCGCATCGGCGGCGCACCAGATCGCGGCCAATGTGGCGGCTGTGCTCTACATGGTGCCGCTGTCGCTGGCGATCGCCACAAGTGCCCGCGTCAGCTACTGGCTGGGCACTGGCGATCCAGCACGCGCGCGCAAGGTGGTTTTTATAGGTTTTAGGCTTTCAGCGCTTATTGGTATTGCGCTAGCAGCTATATTATTGATAGCAAAAAATCACATTGGCGGTTTGTATTCCACCAACACCGGCGTGGTGGCCCTGACGGGCGGGGTCATCGCGTGGGTCGCTGCGTACCACGCAGCCGATGCACTGCAGACGCTGTGCGTGTTTGTCTTGCGCTGCTACCGCATCACCGTGGCGCCGCTGGTGGTGTATTGCGTGTTGCTGTGGGGTGCGGGCTTGGGGGGCGGCTACCTGCTGGCCTACCGGGGCCTGGGGCCTTGGGCAGCGGAGCCATCGCCCACACCCTTCTGGGCCGCAAGCGCGGTGGCGCTGTGGCTCACTGCCGCGCTGTTCCTGGCCATGCTGTGGCGTGCGGTCAGACCGGCAGCGAAAACCCGCGCAACCGGTTCGCAGGGAAGGTGACCGAGAACACCGAGCCCTTGCCCAGGGTGCTGGCAATGTCCAGCGTGGCACCGTGCCGCTGCAGCACATGCTTGACGATGGCCAGCCCCAGGCCGGTGCCACCGGTCTCGCGGGAGCGGCTGCGGTCCACGCGGTAAAAACGCTCTGTCAAACGCGGAATGTGTTCAGGTGCGATTCCTGGGCCTGTGTCCTGCACCGAGAAAACTGCGCAGCCATCTTCCATGCGGTGCCACGCCACCGTGATCACCCCACCCGCAGGCGTGTAGCGCACCGCATTGCTGATGAGGTTCGACAATGCGCTTTGCAACTCGGTGGGCACGCCTGCAATGTCGCCCTCGGCATGCAACGCGTCCTTCGACGGAAACACCATGACATGCTGGCGCGGCTGGTTTTGCGAGAGCACGGCCGACAGTGCACGCCCCTCCTCCTCGCACCGCTGCATGAGCGCCTGCACGGGCGTCCACTCCGCCATGCCCGGTGGCGGACTGCCCTCCAGGCGCGACAGGGTCAAAAGGTCTTGCACCACACTTTGCATGCGCAGCGCTTGCTGGGCCATCATGCCCAGGTAGCGCGAGCGCTCGTCGGCACTCAGGGGCAAGGTCTGCAGCGTTTCGACAAAACCGGTCAGCACCGTCAGGGGCGTGCGGATCTCATGGGACACATTCGCCACGAAGTCGCGCCGCATGGCCTCGGCCTGCTCCAGCGCCGTGACATCGCGCGACAGCAGCAGGGTGCGCCCGTCGCCATAGGGGTGCAGATGCACCGAGATGCGCACCGGCCGCGATGGCGTACTGAATCGCCCCTCAAGCACCACGTCGTGGTTGAAATCCTGGGCGGCATAGTAGGCCGTGAACTCGGGATCGCGCACCAGGTTGCCGATCGACTGCATCACATCGCGCTGGGCGTCAAAGCCGAACTGGCTGGCGGCCATCTGGTTGCACCACTCGATGCGGCCTTGCGCATCCAGCAGCACCACCCCATTGGGCGTGGCCTGCAGCGCGGCCAGGATCTCCTGCAGCCGGTCCTGGCTGTCGCGGATCTGGGTCTCCTGTCTGCGCAAAAGGCGCCGCGCACGGTCTGCCGCCTCACCCCAGATGCCGCGCATGGCCGGGACTTCGGACAGGTCACCCGTGCGCAGCCAGCGCAGCACACGCGCGCCACGCAGCAGATCCCAGACAAACCAGGCCCACGCCGCCAGGGCGGCGCCCAGGGCTGCGCCCCAGGGACCACCCTGCCACCATCCCAGCCCGCCACCCGCTATCTGCCAGAGCAGGAAATACGAAATACGCCACAGCATGCGGTCAGCAACGCCTTCTCAGAAAAACAGGGGCGCATCCTGTGCGCCCCATCGACAACATCAGGCCCGCGCCCTCAGCACCTGTTCACTCTATCGCTGAAGATCATCACCAGGCTCTCAGGCCTGCAACTGCACCTGGGGCTGGGCGGTGAGCCGGTAGCCCGCGCCACGCACGGTTTCCACCATCACGGAGGCGGCGCCCAGGGCTTCGCGCAGGCGCTTGACGTGCACATCCACCGTCCGCTCCTCGATGAAAACATGGTCACCCCACACCTTGTCGAGCAATTGTGAGCGGCTGTGCACACGTTCGGCGTGTTTCATGAGAAAGTGCAACAGCTTGAACTCGGTGGGGCCCACCTTGAGCGGCTGCCCCTGGAAGGTCACGCGGTAGGTGCCGGCGTCGAGCACCAGCTCGCCAATGGTCACGCTGTCGCTGACCTGCTCGGGAGCACGACGGCGCAGCACGGCGCGGATCCGCGCCAGCAGCTCCTGCGTGGAGAACGGCTTGGTGATGTAGTCGTCGGCACCCGCATCGAGCCCGGCGATCTTGTCGGGTTCATCGCCCCGGGCCGTCAACATCAGGATCGGGATCGGCTTGGTGCGGCTGTCCGCACGCCACTTGCGTGCCAGCGACAAGCCGCTTTGCCCCGGCAGCATCCAGTCGAGCAGGATGACATCCGGCAGCACGGCATCCAGCTCGCGCTGGGCCGAGTCACCGTCTTCCGCCCAAAAGGGCTGGAATCCGTTGTGGCGCAGATTGACTGCAATCAACTCGGCAATCGCAGGTTCGTCCTCAACGATGAGGACGCGTGGGAGCTTTCTCATAGTTTTGCCAAAGCTCTTTTTTTACAGAACGGCTGACTCGATCTCATCGAGGGCAGTGTGGCGCACATCCTTGCCCTTGACCAGATAGATGATCAACTCAGCCACGTTCTTGGAATGGTCGCCGATGCGCTCAATCGCCTTGGCCAGGAACAGCAGGTCCAGGCTGGGGGAGATAGTGCGCGGGTCTTCCATCATGTAGGTGATGAGCTTGCGCACGAATCCATCGAATTCCTTGTCGATCAGGTCGTCTTCCTTGAGGATGGCCACCGCCGCCTTGACGTCCAGGCGCGCAAAAGCATCCAGCGTCTTGCGCAGCAGGCCCGACGCCAGCTCGGCTGCCGTGCGCAGGTCGCTCGACGGCAGCGAGCGCGGTGCACCACTCTCGATGATGGAGCGCACCATACGGGCCATCTTGTTGGCCTCATCACCCATGCGTTCGAGGTTGGCTGTGGCCTTGGAGAAGGCCAGCAGCAGGCGCAGGTCGCGCGCCGTCGGCTGACGGCGGGCGATGATGGACGACAGCTCCTGGTCGATCTCGACTTCCATCGCATTGATACGGGTTTCCATCGAGGCGACGGTCTCCACGGCCTCCAGGCTGAACTGCGACAGGGCGTATACCGCCTGGCGAATCTGCGATTCCACCAGGCCACCCATCTCCATCACACGGGCGGAGACGCTGTTGAGTTCGCTGTCGAACTGGGACGAAAGGTGTTTATCGGGCATCTGCTGTCTCCTTAGCCGAAACGGCCGGTGATGTAGTCTTCGGTTTCCTTGCGCTCGGGCTTGAAGAAGATCTGCTCGGTGGCACCGAACTCGATCATTTCGCCCAGGTACATGTAGGCCGTGTAGTCGCTGCAGCGGGCAGCCTGCTGCATGTTGTGCGTCACGATGGCAATCGTGTAGTCATGCTTGAGTTCGTCGATCAGCTCTTCGATCTTGGCAGTGGACAGCGGGTCCAGCGCCGAGGTGGGTTCGTCAAGCAGCAGCACAGAAGGCTTGACCGCCACGCTCCGTGCAATGCACAGGCGCTGCTGCTGTCCGCCGGAGAGCGACAAACCGCTTTGGTGCAGCTTGTCCTTCACCTCGGTCCACAAGGCGGCCTTGGAGAGCGCCCATTCCACGCGGTCGTCCATCTCGCTTTTGCTCAGGCTTTCGTAGAGCTTCACACCGAAGGCGATGTTGTCGTAGATGGACATGGGAAACGGCGTGGGTTTCTGGAACACCATGCCGATGCGGGCGCGCAGAAGGTTGATGTCCTGCTTGGGGTCCAGGATGTCCTGGCCGTAGAAGTTGATGGTGCCTTCGGCACGCTGGCCCGGGTACAGGCTGTACATGCGATTCAAAGTCCGCAGCAGGGTGGACTTGCCACAGCCCGAGGGGCCAATGAAAGCAGTCACCTTGTGCTCGGCAATGTTGAGGCTGACGTTGCGCAGCCCCTGAAACTTGCCATAGAAGAAGCTGAGGTTGCGAAGTTCCAGCGCATTCTTGCTGGGGGTGACGGTAGCGGTGGCGTTCATTGTCAAATCCTGAAAATGGAGGCTGTCTGGGTGGTGTCTGCGTAATGGGCCGACAGATCAGGCACGGCTCTTCTCGCGCAGGAAAACCCGCGCCACGATGTTGAGGATCAGCACCGACAACGTGATGAGCAAAGCCCCACCCCAGGCCAGGCGCACCCAGTTTTCGTAAGGGCTCAGGGCAAACTGGAAGATCACCACCGGCAGGTTGGCCATGGGGGCATTCATGTTGGTGCTGAAGAACTGGTTGTTGAGCGCCGTGAACAACAGCGGCGCAGTCTCGCCGCTGATGCGGGCCACAGCCAGCAGCAAGCCCGTCATCACGCCACTGCGCGCAGCACGCAGGGTGACCATGGTGGACACTTTCCAGCGTGGTGCACCCAGTGCAAAAGCAGCCTCGCGCAGACTGCCGGGCACCAAGCGCAGCATGTTCTCGGTGGTACGGACCACCACAGGCACGGCGATCAGCGACAAGGCCAGGCTACCGGCCCAACCTGAGAAGTTGCCGACCGTCGCCACGGCAATGGCATAGACGAACAGGCCCAGCACAATGGAGGGCGCGGACAACATGATGTCGGTCACAAAGCGGGTGAGTTCAGCAGTCTTGCTCTGGTCGCCGTATTCCGCCAGGTACACGCCAGCCAGTACACCAATCGGTGTGGATACCAGCACGGTAAAACCTACCATCATGAGGCTACCGACGATGGCATTGGCCAGCCCGCCGCCTTCCGATCCGGGCGCCGGCGTGGACTGGGTGAACATGTTCCAGTCCAGCGCAGCAAAGCCGTTGGACAGCAGAACGCTCAGGATCCAGAGCAGCACGAACAGACCCAGCACCATCGCCCCCAGGGAAAGGGTTAGCCCGATGGCGTTGGAGCGCTGGCGCTTTTTGTAGAGTTGTTGGTTGAATTCCATGGAGCTTGTCTCAAAAGAGGTTCATGGTCAGGGCATGAGGACTCAAAGGCCCTTGGCCTTTTCAGCACGCAGCATCAGGATCTTGGCGGCCGAAAGCACCACGAAGGTGATCACGAACAGCAGGAAACCCAGCGCGAACAACGTGGAAAGATGGAAGTCAGCCGCCTCGCCGAACTCGTTGGCCAGCGTAGAGGCAATCGAGGTTCCCGGCGAAAAGAGGGATGTCGGCATGCGGTTGGCGTTGCCGATCACAAAGGTCACAGCCATGGTCTCCCCCAGAGCGCGGCCCAGGCCCAGCATGATTCCGCCTATAACGCCCTTCTGGGTGTAAGGCAGCACCACGCGGCGCACCACTTCCCAGGTCGTGCAGCCCAGGCCATAGGCAGACTCGCGCAGGATGGGCGGAACAATCTCGAACACGTCGCGCATCACCGCCGCCACAAACGGCAGCACCATGAACGCGAGCACGATACCGGCCGCCAGGATGCCAAAGCCGTTGGTGCTGCCGCCAAACAGAAAGCCCACCAGCGGCATGGAGCCCAGCAGCTTTTGCACCGGCATCTGGAAGTAATCGGCAAACAGCGGGGCAAAGACGAACAAACCGAACATGCCGTAGATGATCGAGGGAACGGCCGCCAACAGCTCCACTGCGGTGCCCAGGGGGCGCCTCAGCCAGACCGGGCAGGTTTCCGTCAGAAAAAGGGCAATGCCAAAAGCCAGAGGCACCGCAATCAGCAGCGCAATGCCAGCACTGGCCAGGGTGCCGACGATGGCAATCGCAGCACCGAACTCTTCATTGATGATGTCCCATTCCACGCGCCAGATGAACTGGACACCGAACTTATGGAACGTCGGCCAAGCGTAGATGAACAGAGAGACGATGATCCCCAGCAGCGCCGCCAGCACCAGCAGCGAAAGACTTTGGGTCAACCGATGAAAAAAGATGTCCTGAAGACGCTGCCGCCTGGCAATCGATACCATCGACTCCGTAGGGGCGTCCGTCTTTTTGGCGGACCCGGGTTGCGAACTCATGGTGGTTCCCACGCTCATGTTGACTCCCATCTGGCTTCTGGAGATCCCCACAAACCAGCACCCATCGGCCAGCCAAGGCGGCCGATGGGGGGTATTCTGGGGCAGACTGACTTACTTCTTGATCTGCGACCAGACTTTGGAACGGATCTCGGCGGTCAGGCTGTCAGGCAGCGGCACATAGTCCAGCTCCGTGGCCATGCCTTTGCCATTCTTGAACGCCCAATCAAAGAACTTCAGAACTTCAGCCGACTGCGCCTTGTCCGCAGGGTCCTTGTACATCAGGATGAACGATGCGGTGCTGACAGGCCAGCTTTCTGCACCCTTGGCATTGACCATCGAGATGCCCATGCCAGGAACGCTGAACCAATCAGCGCTGGCTGCGGCTGCGGCAAAGGTCTTGTCATCAGGGCTTACGTACTTGCCGTCAGCGTTTTGCAGCTGCAGGAAGTTCATGTTGTTCTTCTTGACGTAGGCGTATTCCACATAACCTACAGCGCCCTTCACGCGGGTCACGTTGGCGGCCACGCCTTCATTGCCCTTGCCACCCACCGACGACGCAGCAGGCCACTTCACGGCAGCGCCCTTGCCCACGGAGTCTGCCCATTCCTTGCTGACAGCAGACAGGTAGTCGGTCCAGTTGAACGTGGTGCCCGAACCATCAGCGCGGTGAACCACGGTGATGTTTTGGTCAGGCAAGGTCTTGCCCGGGTTCAGTGCGGCCAGCTTGGCGTCATTCCACTTAGCGATCTTGCCCAGGAAGATTTCTGCCAGCACAGGGCCCGTCACGCGCAGCTCGCCGGGCTTGAAGCCTTCGAGGTTCACCACCGGCACCGTGCCACCAATGATTGCAGGGAACTGCACCATGCCGTCCTTCTCCAGATCAGCACCGGAAACTGGCGCATCGGATGCACCAAAGGCCACGGTCTTGGCACGAATCTGGCGGATGCCGCCGGAAGAGCCGATGGACTGATAGTTCAGCCCCGTGCCCGTTTCCTTTTTGTAGGCTTCAGCCCACTTGGCGTACATGGGGAACGGGAAGGTTGCGCCAGCGCCGGTGATATCCGCCGCAAAAGCACTGCCTACAGCCATGGAGGCCAGTGCTACAGCGACGGTTTTGAGAAATGTGCGTTTCATTATTCAGTACCTTTTGGCTAGGGTTGACAAGAACAGGCTGAACTCTAGGGCTCCAAGATGACAATTCAGTGACACAACCCTCCCCCATCCCAGCAACTGCAACACAGGCATTCCACCCCCGTCCAACATCAGTAACGTCGTCATTGATTTGTCATACAAGCCGCAGACACTGGCGAAGATCACAGTCTCACGACCAGCCCTCCCGCCGTCTTGGTGGCGATGCGCTTTGCGCGGGCGCACCCAACGCTCGCGGTACCATGCCGAACGAAGCTCCAATCAGAAAAACATGCAGAACGGCACACGCCTCGCCGCAGTCGACCTCGGCTCCAACAGTTTTCGCCTTGAAATCGGGCGTTATGAGTTCGGTCATATCCAGAGGGTGGAATACCTCAAGGAGACCGTGCGCCAGGGCAATGGCCTGGACGAAGACCGCAATCTGACCCGAGACGCCATGGAGCGCGGCTGGGCCTGCCTGGCGCGATTTGGAGAGCGCTTGGCTGGATTTCCGCGCTCGCAGGTTCGCGCCGTGGCCACCCAGACCCTGCGCGAAGCACGCAACCGGGAAGAGTTTCTGTCACGCGGGAGCGAAGTGCTTGGCTATCCCATCGACGTCGTCTCCGGCCCCGAAGAAGCGAGGCTGATCTACCAGGGCGTCGCCCGCCTGCTCCCGCAGTCCGACGAGCGCCGCCTGGTGGTGGACATCGGGGGGCGCTCCACCGAACTCATTTTGGGCCAGCAATTCACGCCCCACGCCGTGGCCTCGTACCGCGTGGGCAGCGTAGCGTGGTCGCAGCGCTACTTTGCCAATGGCGAGTTCACCACGCAGGCGTTCCTGGCTGCCGAAATTGCAGCCAAGGCCGTGCTGGACGAAGCGCTGGAAACCTTCCAGCCAGATGCCTGGGAGGTGGCCTACGGATCATCCGGCACAGCTGGCGCCGTTGGCGACGTGCTTGCAGCTGCGGGCGGCCCCCAAGGCGTCATCACCCGCGAGGGCCTCAACTGGCTGCAGGAACGCCTGCTGCGCGCCCAATCTGCGGATCGCATCCGCCTGGAAGGCCTCAAGGAAGAGCGGCGCGCCGTCATTGGCGGAGGGATCAGCGTACTGCGCGCCGTGTTTGATCTGCTGGACATCGAGCAGATGCAGGTGGCCCAGGGCGCCTTGCGCCAAGGCGCACTCTACGATCTACTGGACCGCGAACAACCCGGAACCGACCTGCGCACCGCCACCGTGAACGGCCTGATGCAGCGGTTTGGCGTGGACATGGAGCACGCGGAACGGGTTGCGCGCACGGCCTGTACGCTGTTTGACCAGGCTACGCCTTTTGGAAGTGAGCGAGCATCGCGCAAGCTCGACTGGGCGGCCCGGCTTCACGAAATTGGTTGCCTGATATCCCATAGCGATTCCCACCGCCATGGCGCCTACATCCTCGACAACACCGACGCAGCCGGATTTGCAGTCCCTGAACTGCACCGCTTGGGCATCTTGGTTCAAGGTCAGCGCGGCAAGGTCCGCAAGCTGGAAGCGGACCTGCAAGACCCCGTCTTCGTGCTTCAACTGCTGAGCATGCGGCTGGCTGTGGCACTGTGCCACGCCCGCCGCGACCCCGACACCCAGGGCTTGTCACTGCAGACTCAAGGCCACCGTTTCATTCTGAAAGCCCGCGCTGGCTGGGCTACGGCGTTTCCACAATCTGCACACCTGCTGCGTGAAGAAATCCAGGCATGGCAGAAGACCCCTTGGGAACTGGTGGTTGACCTTCCCTGAGCATTGGCAATAAACTATATAAACTGTTTATACCGTTTATTGAAAGCGTTTGATTGCCATGACCACTTCAAGCCCCGCCCTGCCCGCAGCCCCCTCGCCCAGCCCCGCCCCCACCACAGTGGCAAAGTCGGTCAAGCCGGCTGCGGCGGCCACCAAGGCTCCCGCCAAAACGGCTGCGGTCGCCAAGCAGCCCCAAAAAGCAGCCCCAAAGCCTGCCTTGGCTTCCAAGAAAAAGGCGTCCACCGCCACGCAAGTGCCACCGAAATTGACCAAGACCCCCCCCGCTCCAGCCGCCGCCCGGGATACCAAGGCCAAGAAGCCCAAGCTGGTGCGCGACAGTTTCACTATTCCCAAAGATGAATACGCAGTCATAGAAACCCTGAAACAGCGCTCGGCTGCTCTCGCCCAGCCCGTGAAGAAAAGCGAGCTGTTGCGCGCGGGCTTGAAGGTCCTGGCCGCCATGTCTGACGCCGCCCTGCGCAGCGCGGTACAGGCAGTACCTTCCATCAAGACAGGTCGCCCCAAGGCGGAAGCCGCGCCTGCGGTTCCGGCGCCCTCCACCAAGACGTCGACCAAAGCCTCGCGCAAGTAACCCCAGCTGTACCGAGGCATACCCTCGGCACAACAGGTCTCAAAGAAACTCGGGGGACTGGACGGTGATCAACAAGGTCTGGCTCTGGTCCAGCCGCTGCCGCTGCCTCAACCACCAGACAGCTCCCTTGCGCACAGCGCATTCCGAAGCCTGCAGCCCCATCAGCTGCGCAATGGTCTGGCCCAGCATGGGTTGATGGCCCACAACCAGCACCGTCCCCTTGGCACGCGGCCACTGCACAAGGTCCAGCAGATCTTGCGGCGTTCCACCAGGCAACAGCTCGGCGCGCATCTTGAACTTGCGCCCCAGGGCGTTGGCCGTTTGCTCGGTGCGCCGGGCCGGACTGGCAAGCACGCGCAAGCCCTCGGGCAATTGCCGGTCCAGCCAGGCCGCCATGCGCGCTGCCTGCTTTTCCCCGCGCGACGTCAAGGCCCTCGCCAGATCATCGCCCGCCTCTGCGAGCTCCTCTGCTTCCGCATGGCGCCACAGGATGAGGTCCATCATGCCGCCCCCTGGTCCATGCGCGTCCCCGACGGGGCTGGACCGTAGCGAACCATTAAAGCGTTCTGGGCGCCCAACCCATCCTGCGGACGGGGGGCTCGGCTGTAGGAGCCGTCAGCGTTCAGCGTCCATGCATCCCGGTCGTCATGCAAATAGGCGACCAGGCACTCGTCCACAATCTGCTGCCGCAGGCGCGGGTCTGTCACAGGCCAGGCCAACTCCACACGCCGCATCATGTTGCGGTTCATCCAGTCGGCGCTGGAAAGGTACAGATCTTCCTCCCCCCCGCTGCGGAAGTAGAAGACACGTGTGTGCTCCAGGAAGCGGCCGATCACCGACCGTACACGGATGTTGTCGGTCACCCCAGGCACTTGGGCTGCCAGCATGCAAGCTCCCCGCACGATGAGATCAATGCGCGCACCGCGCTGGCCGGCCACGATCAGAGCACGCATCAGGGCCTCGTCGGTCAGGGCATTCATCTTGGCCACGATCCGAGCATCCTCTCCCCGGCTGGCCGCCAGACCCACTTGTTCGATTTTCTCCAGCATTCGCCGGTGCAGATGGAACGGCGCCAGCATCAGCTTGCGCAGCTTGGGCGGGCGGTTCTGGCTCGCAAGGTGATTGAACACCCCGTCCATGTCGGCCGTGGTTTCTTCGTCGGCCGTAAGGTAGCTCAGATCGGTATACAGCCGTGCAGTACGTACGTTGTAGTTACCCGTCGATAGGTGCCCGTAGCGCCGCAGTTTTCGCCCTTCCCTGCGTGTAACCAGCAGCATCTTGGCGTGCGTCTTGAGACCCACTACCCCGTAGACCACCTGGGCGCCAATCGACTCCAGGGCCTCGGCCCAGTTGATATTGGCCTCTTCATCAAAGCGCGCCTTGAGTTCCACCACCGCCATGACCTCTTTGCCGCGGCGTACGGCCTCGGTGAGCAGGTCCATGAGTTCGGAGTCCGCGCCGGTGCGGTAGATCGTCTGTTTGATGACAAGCACATCAGGGTCATTGACGGCTTCACGCAAAAAGGCAAGGAGCCCGTCAAAACTCTCGAACGGCTGGTGGATCAGCACGTCGTGCTTGCGCAGTTGTTCCAGGATGGACACGCCGGATTGCAGCTGCCGGGGCCACGCGGAATTCCAGGGTGGAAAGAGCAGTTCCGGCGCATCCACCAGATCCACCAGCTGCGTCAAACGCACCAGGTTCACCGGGCCATGCACCCGGTACAAGGCAGCGGCCGGCAAAGCAAACTGCGCCAACAGAAAATCCGACAAAAACTGCGAACACCCGGAGGACACCTCCAGCCGTACCGCCTGCCCATAGTGCCGGTGTTGCAAGCCCTGGCGAAGGGCAGTCCGCAGATTGCGCACATCCTCTTCGTCCAGTGCCAAATCGGAATGGCGTGTCACGCGGAACTGCGAGAATTCCGTGACCTCCCGCCCCGGGAAAAGATCCTCCAGATGCGCGCGAACAATGCTGGAGAGGCTCACGAAAAGAGCCTCCCCAGGCGCCACGCGAGCGGGCATGCGGATCAGCCTTGGCAGCGCACGCGGCACCTTGACGATGGCAATCTCGTTCTCCCTGCCGAAAGCGTCGTGGCCCTTCAGGCGAACAATGAAGTTCAGCGATTTGTTGGCCACCTGTGGAAACGGATGGGCCGGATCCAGCCCCACTGGAATCAGCAGTGGCCGGACCTCGTTCACAAAATAGTCGTGGACCCAGCGCTTTTGGGCGGGTGATCGCTCGCCATACCCCACGATGCGAATCCCGTGCGCGGCAAACGCAGGCACCAGGGACTCGTTGTACAGCGCGTATTGCCGCTCCACCAGGCTGTGTATTTTGGCGGCCATGGCTTCGAACGATGCCGTCGAATAGAGCCCTTTGGTCTCACCTTTTTGCGCGGCGGTAATGTGCGGCGCAGCACGGACCTCAAAAAATTCGTCGAGATTGGACGACACGATGCACAGATATCGCAATCGTTCCAGTAGCGGCACATCCGGCCTCACAGCCCAGTCGAAAACACGCTCGTTGAAAGCCAGGATGCTGTGGTCCCTGTCCAGAAACATGTGAGGGGGCGCGCTGGCGGACTGTGAGGATCCTCCGCTTGTGCCACTGTCCGGCGACAGGGAGGCGTTGGCATGCACGAGAGCATCATCGGAAGGCAAAGGCAACATGGGTACGCAAACGCGGCTAGTGCAGGATGGCAGCAGTATTTAACGCCCAGATGACAAAGATGTGACAGATTTTGTGACAGTCACACGAGGCGAGCCCTGCGCTTGGGCGGGAACCAGATACTGCTCGAACAGCCGGGCGGCATGCGCCCAGGTGAAATCGAGTGCCCGTGCGCGCGCTTCGGACCGGGGTATCGCCAGTGCCTGCTGACTTGCCACGAGCAAATCGTTGTGCAGCACGCCCCCTCTGGACGGCTGACCTGAATGCGCCCCCAGCACCTCCATCGGGCCGTCCTCAGGGTAGGCGGCCACCGGCGTCCCGCAGGCCATTGCCTCCAGCATGACCAAGCCGAAGGTTTCTGACCGGCTGGGAAACACAAACACATCCGCAGCCGCATACACCTGTGCCAGCGCGGCACGGTCCAGGATGCCCAGCCAACGGACCTGCGGATACTTGGCCTTGAGGCGAGCTTCCAGTGGACCGACCCCGCACACCACCTTGGAGCCTGGTATGTCCAGCTGGAGGAAAGCTTCGATGTTTTTCTCGTACGAAATCCGCCCGACATACAAGGAGACGGGGTGCGCCAAAGCACCCGTGAGCGGGCTCTGGATGGTTGCACCGTGGAACGGAAAAGCCCGTGTGTCCACCCCATGGGTCCATGGGCGCAGATTGCGAAAGCCCCGTCGCTCCAGCATCTGCAAAACGCCTTGCGTAGGCACCATCACCCCCGAAGATGGCCGGTGAAAGTGCCTGAACAGCGCATACCCCCATCGCAGTGGCACGCGCAGCGCTGCATGCAGTATTTCCGGAAATCGCGTGTGGAAAGCGGTAGTGAATGCCAACCCCTTGCACAGGCAATAGCGGCGCCCTGCCCAGCCCAACGGCCCTTCCGTGGCAAGGTGAATGGCATCGGGTTTCATCGCGTCCAGCATCGTCGTCACCCGCTTCGCCGGGCGCACTGCCAAGTCGATGCCAGGATAGCCGGGGCACGGACGGGTTGCGAACTGGCCGGGGTGCAGCACCTGCACCTCGTGCCCGGCCGCTTCAAGCTCCTGCACCAGTTCCAGCAAGGTGGTAACCACCCCATTGACCTGAGGCAGCCAGGCGTCTGTCAACAAGGCAATTTTCATACAACGGCAGCCGACTCGGCCCGGGAAATATTGGCGACAGGAGAAGCCGGCCACTGCAACAGTTCCAGCCTGCCGTCCATGTGCTCGACCAAGGCGGTGTGGCTTTCCACCCAGTCGCCGTCATTGCAGTAAAGCGTCCCACCGATCTCGCGCATCTCGGCACGGTGGATATGGCCGCACACGACGCCGTCATGCCCCCTGCGGCGTGCTTCAGCCGCAACAGCCACTTCAAAGTCGGTGACGTAGTTCAAGGCTTTTTTGACCTTGCCTTTCAGGTAGGCCGACAAAGACCAGTAGGGCAGCCCCATGCGGGCGCGCAGGGTGTTGAGGTACCGGTTGAGTTTGAGCGTGAATTCATAAAGGTTGTCGCCCAGATACGCCAGCCACTTGGCACACTGGATGACTCCATCAAAATGGTCGCCGTGCGTGACCCAGAGGCTGCGGCCATCCGCCGTGGTGTGCACCGCATCGGCCCGCACCTCGATGCCGCCAAAAGAGTGATCTACGAACGCGCGGGCAAATTCGTCATGGTTGCCCGGCACAAACACCACACGGCACCCCTTGCGCGCCCGGCGCAGCAGCTTTTGAACCACATCGTTGTGGGCCTGTGGCCAGAACCACTTGCGGCGCAATTGCCAGCCATCGACGATGTCGCCCACAAGGTAGAGGTGATCGCTGGGGTGGTGCTTGAGAAAGTCCAGCAACGCAACCGCCTGGCAACCCGGCGTGCCCAGATGCAGATCAGAAATAAAGACCGCGCGGTACCGACGATGACCGGCGGCTGAGGCATGTGCGTCTTCGGCCGCGTCCTCGTGGCCCATGGGTGGCTCCATCCAAGGCCCCAGGGCATCGAATGCGGCGCGCATCAGGCCCCCAGAAAATGCTTGCGATAGCGAGGATGCAGGTCTGCCAGGCGCATCAGCATCGGCAGGTCTGCCGTGTTGAAGTCTGGATCCCAAGCCGGCGCGCCCAGCACGCGGGCCCCGAGCCGCAGGTAGCCTTTGATCAGCGCCGGTGGTTCCACCGTGATGGATCCGTCAAGTTGCTCCACGGGCAAGGGCAAACGGGGAAGCACGTGGTATTCGATGGGGGCGAGGTGTGTCTTTCGCACCTGCTGCCAGATGCTGGCGGCCGCATCGCCGCTGACAACGCCGTTGTGAAGCATGGGGATGCTCGCGCAACCGATCATCGTGTCCAACTGGTTGCGCACCATAAAGTCCGCCAGCGCGCTCCACAAAGCCATGATCACGCCACCGTGGCGGTGGTCGGGGTGCACACAGCTGCGCCCCAACTCCACCATGCGAGGGCGTAGCGAACGCAGCCGCGTCAGGTCAAACTCGGTATCGCTGTAGGTACCGCCGACGCGCCGGGCCTGGGCCGGTGTGAGCACCCTGTAAGTCCCAATGACTTGCTGGCTCTGGACATCGCGCACCAACAGGTGCTCGCAGTAATCGTCAAAAAGGTCCACGTCGTGGCCGGCAATGGGGGTCGTCAATCGAGCGCCCATTTCCGCCGCAAACACGTCGAACCGCAGCCGCTGCGCCTGGCGCACTTCATCTTCATGGCGCGCCCAGGCCACCTCAATAGCGCCGCGTTCCGAAATCGGATGCGCAGCACCCGTCAAAGTGCCCACCCCTTGAAGCACTCTCGGGGAAGCAACTTCGGCAGACAGCGGTGGTGTCAAGGTGGGCAGTTCATTCATGGTGCAACATCTCCTTGCATGAGGATGGGTTGGGCTGAAGGCACCAACCATGGCCGGGAATCTTTTTTCCCTGCGAGCAAGTGTGGAATTGGGACGTGACGTCGCCATGTCGGAGGCGTGTCAATGCCGTGACAGCCGTTCACGCAGAAGCACCAACGCTCGCCATCGTGCGGACTGCATAATTGATTCAGGAACCCGCACCGTGCATGCCCCCTCCCCCGCTCGCCCCCGGAGCCCTGTTACGGGCCCACTGGTCGTGTTTGTTCTGGCGGCGATGTGCGCAGGGGTGATGGTGTGGGCGCTGGAGCGCCAGGAGCATGCACAACAGCGCACCCAGGTGGCGGACATGGCTGGCGACCATGTGCAGGCCCTGCAACGCGCCATCGAGCTGGCCCTGTCGGCCAACAACGCCCTGGTGGCCCTCGTGCGCCAGGGAAAAGGCCAGGTAACGCAGTTTGAAGAGATCGGCACCCAGATGCTGCCGTTCTATCCGGGCATCGCCGCCATGGGGCTGTCACCCAACGGGGTGGTCAGGCACGTAGTTCCGCGCCAGGGCAACGAAAACTCCATCGGCTTCGATCAGCTCAACGACCCACGCCAAGGCCCCGAATCCGCCAGGGCACGGGAATCAGGCCGACTGACCCTGGCCGGCCCCATGGAACTGGTGCAAGGTGGCTTGGGAGTGGTGGGGCGCCAGCCTGTTTATCTGGAAGACACACAGGGCCACCGTGCCTTTTGGGGCTTTACCTACGTCACCATCCGATTGCCCGAGGTGCTGGCAGCCGCCCGACTGCCGCAATTGACCCAGCGGGGATACCACTACAGGTTGTGGCGCATCCGGCCCGACACGGGGGAAGAACAGACGATCGCAGCCTCGACCCCACCCGCTGGCCCCGACGCCGTGGGCCGTTCCTTGACGCTGCCCAACGGACAATGGACGTTGAGCCTGGTCCCCATCAAAGGCTGGGGAGACCCGGGCGTGCTGGCCATGCGATGCGCGGTGGCCTTGCTGTTTGCGCTGCTGATGACCTACCTCGCCCGGCTGCTTTTCGAGCTGAAGGCGCATGAGCGCGGTCTGGCCTACCAGGTGGCGCAGCGCACCTCCGAGATCCAGGCCACCCAGCAGCAGTTGCGTGCCACCATCGATGCCATCCCGGACCCGCTTTTCGAGCTTGACCTGGACGGCTTGTACTGCAGCGTGCACAGCCAGCGCGCTGAGTTGCTCATGGCACCCGCAGACATGCTGGTCGGGCACAACGTGACCGAGGTACTGCCTGCGGTGGCCGCACTGTCGGTGATGGACGTGCTGAACGAAGCCCACGCCCAGGGCTGGTCCACCGGTCGGCAGATCGTGCTTGATCTGCCCAGTCTGGGCGCCACCTGGTTTGAGTTGTCTGCGGCGCGCAAGGCCACCTCCCCCAGCGCAAAGCCCAGGTTCATTGTGCTGTCGCGCGACATCACCGAACGCAAGCGGTCCCAGGAGCAGCTGCAACTCACCGCCCAGGTGTTTGACCAGAGCAGTGAAGCCATCGTGATTGCCGACGCGGCCCATACCATCGTGCGCATCAACCGGGCATTCACACGGATCACCGGGTACACGGAAGCCGAAGCGGTAGGACAGTCCGTGCGTCTGCTCACGGTCGCCGGAGCCGACGATGACTTCCACGCCGATACCGTCTACGCACAGTTGCCGCAGGGCGGAAGCTGGGAGGGCGAAGCCTGGGGGCGCCGCAAGGATGCATCCACCTACCCGCAGTGGCTGTCGGTCAGCAGCGTGCGAGACGGCAATGGCGTTGTCACGCATTCCATCACGCTATTCCGCGACATCACCCAGCAGCGAGAGGCCCAGGACCGCATTCAACGGCTGGCCCACTTCGACCCGCTCACCAACCTTCCCAACCGCGCGCTCCTGGCGGAACGCGCCCACCGCCACATTGCCGACGAGCAGGCGCGCGGCGGTACGCTGGCCATGCTGTTTCTGGACCTGGACCACTTCAAGAATGTCAATGATTCGCTGGGCCACAGAATCGGCGACATCCTGCTCGTGGCTGTCGCACAAAGGCTTCAGTCTCTCCTGAGGCCCCAGGACACGGTTTCGCGCCTGGGTGGGGACGAATTCCTGCTACTGCTCCCCGCCACTTCCGCCGCTGCCGCCGCCGACATGGCCACGCAGCTGCTGGCCGCCGTGGCCCAGCCCTTCCAGATTGACCCCTACGAACTCACCACCACCTTGTCGATCGGCATTGCGATGTACCCGGCCGACGGGGAATCGTTCGACACGCTGTACCAGCGGGCAGACGCCGCCATGTACCGTGCCAAGCAGAACGGACGCAACCGGTACGGATTCTTCACCGCCGATCTTGAAGCCCGCACCGCCCGTGCCCTCCAGATCGAAAATGCGCTGCGCCGTGCGCTGGAGCGCAACCAGTTTGAGCTGCACTACCAGCCGCAGGTCTCGCTCACCACGCGCCAGGTGGTGGGTGCCGAAGCCCTGCTGCGCTGGCGCCATCCCGAACTGGGCCTGGTGTCGCCAGCCGAGTTCATCCCCGTGGCCGAGAGCAGCGGCATGATCGTGGCAATTGGCGAATGGGTCATCCACACAGCGGTGAGGGACACCAAACGCTGGCTGGATCTGCACCTGCCCCTGCGGGCCGTTTCCGTGAACGTTTCCGCCGTGCAATTCAGGCACCCCCAGTTGCCCGAGATGGTGACCCGCTGCCTGGAACAGGCTGGCCTGCCTGCCCGCAGGCTGGAGCTGGAGCTGACGGAGGGTGCCGCCGTGGACGATCCCGCCGCCGCACTGGCGATGATGGACCAGCTGCACGACCGGGGCGTGCGCCTGTCGATGGATGACTTTGGCACCGGGTACTCATCGCTGAGCTACCTCAAGCGTTTTCAGATCTACAAACTCAAGATCGACCAATCGTTTGTACGCGACCTCGAAGAGGATGCCAACGACCGCGCCATCGTGAGCGCCATCATCCGCATGGCGCAGGCGCTGGGTATGCAAACCACGGCCGAGGGGGTGGAGACCGACGGGCAGCTTGAATTTCTGCGTGCGCAGGGCTGCGACGAAGCGCAGGGCTTTTACTTCAGTCGCCCCCTGCCCGCGGATGCCTTCGAGGCCTACTTGCGCCAGCAGCAGGAGCAGCAGTCGTCGTCGTCAGGCTAGGCACTTGCACGCCGTTGGTTGCGGGCGGCATTGGGGCGGTTACCGAAGGTGCCCCCATGGGCTTGTAAGGGAGCGCTGCTACACTTTGGTACAAATTACCCAGGCCGCCAGGCCCTACAGCCCGTACCGGTCTCCATGTTTGCGCCGTACAGCACTCCAGAATCGCAGCGTCCTGGAATTGCCACCGACACTCCCTTGCAACGCGCGCTGCGCGAACAGCAAACCCTGCTCGACAGTGCGGGCGTAGGCATTGTGTTCCTGCGCCAGCGCAGTGTGGTGCGCTGCAACCAGCGGTATGCCGAAATTTTTGGCCATGCCAGCCCCGAGAGCCTGGTCGGGCTGAACACCGAAACCTTCTACCCTTCGCGCGAGGCGTTTCGCGATCTGGGCCGCACCGCCTACCCAGTCCTAGCCGAGGGCCAGGCGTTCCGCGTCGAGCGCCAGCTGCGCCGGCGCGACGGCAGCCTGTTCTGGGGCAGCCTGACCGGGCGGCTCATCAACCCGCACGACACAGCCGAAGGTTCCATCTGGATTCTGGACGACATCGACGAGCAAAAGCGTGCGCAGGCTGCACTGGGCGCAGCGGTGCGTGAAAAGCAGCTGCTCTTTGACAGCGCGATGGTGGGGATCGTGTTCCTGCGCGACCGGCGCCTGACCCGCTGCAACCACCACTTCGAACAGATGCTGGGCTACGAGCCCGGTGAACTGGTGGGCAGCCCCTCGCGCCGGTGGTACGCCAGCGACGCTGCGTGGGAAGAGGTCGGCCGCCGATGCTATCCGCAGCTGGCCGCGGGCCACTCCTACGAGGGCGAGCTGGAGCTGTGCCGCAAGGATGGGACCCCCGTGATCTGCGAGGTGCGCAGCAAGTCCATCGACCCAGCCGATCCATCGCAGGGCTCCATCTGGATCACGATGGACATCACGGAGCGCAAGCAGGCGCAGGCCGTGCTTGCCAGTGCCCACGAAGACCTCGAAAGGCAGGTGCAGGACCGCACCCGCGAACTGCGCGAGACCGTGGACAACCTGCACCGTGAGATCAACGACCGCAAGGCCGATCAGGAACGCATCTACTGGCTGGCCCACTACGACGCCCTGACAGGCCTGCCCAACCGCACGCTGCTGGCAGAACGGGCGCAGGAGGCCATCCGCGTCGCCCAGGAGGGCAACACGCCGCTGGCCCTGATCTTCCTGGACCTTGACCACTTCAAGCATGTGAACGACTCGCTGGGCCACCGCGTGGGCGATACCCTGCTCGTGGAGATCGCCAAGCGGCTGCGGGCCGTGGTGCGCGACAAGGACACCGTGTCGCGCCTGGGCGGCGACGAGTTCATTTTGCTGCTGCCGGGCGCCAATGCCCATGGTGCCGCCCGCGTGGCCGGCAAGCTGCAGGAGGCATCGCGCCAGCACTACCAGATTGACCACCACGAGCTGACCATGGCGCCGTCCATGGGCATCGCGCTGTTCCCGCAGGATGGCACGGACTTCGACACGCTGACGCAGTCGGCCGATGTGGCCATGTACCGCGCCAAGCTCGACGGGCGCAATACCTTCAAGTTCTTTACCCCCGAGATGCAGGCGCAGTCGGTGCGCGCCTTGCAGCTTGAAAACGCCCTGCGGCGTGCGCTGGAGCGCAACCAGTTCCACCTGCACTACCAGCCGCAGATGAGCCTGACCAACGGCTCCGTGCGCAGCGTGGAGGCATTGCTGCGCTGGCAACACCCGCAGTTGGGCGCAGTATCGCCGGCAGAGTTCATTCCCATTGCCGAAGACAGCGGGCAGATCCTGCAGATTGGGGAATGGGTGCTGCGCACGGCGCTGTCACAGCTCAAAACCTGGCGCACGAACGGATTCCCACACCTGACGATGGCCGTAAACCTGTCAGCCATCCAGTTTCGCCAGCCGCAGCTGCCGGAGCTGGTGAGCCGCATGCTGGCCGAGTTCAGTCTGCCGCCCGACTCCCTGGAGCTGGAGCTGACCGAGGGCGTCGCCGTGGACGACCCCCATGCTGCCGTGGCCACCATGGACCAGTTGCACGCACGCGGCGTGCGCATGTCGATGGACGACTTTGGCACCGGCTACTCATCGCTGAGCCAGCTCAAGCGCTTTCAGATCTTCAAGCTCAAGATCGACCAGTCGTTCGTGCGCGACCTGGGTGATGACGGCAACGACCGCGCCATCGTCAGCGCCATCATCCGCATGGCCCAGGCGCTGGGCATGCGCACCACGGCAGAAGGCGTGGAGACCGAAGGTCAACTGGCCTACCTGCGCGAACAAGGGTGCGACGAGGCGCAGGGCTACCACTTCAGCATGCCGCTGTCCGCGCCCGAGCTGGAAGCCTTCATGCGGCGGCAGTTGCATTGACCGACACTGCCCCATGCTGGTCGAAGGGCTCGTGCAGCGGCCAAGGAATGCACCGGTGGACGCAGCAGGGACAGCAGCCCATCGGCTCGAAAATAACATGAAAACCGGGCCTAACGCTTGATGGTAAAGCGTAAGCAGCTATAATTTCAGTAGCAAATACACCCAGTCTGCAGGACCGAGGCTCTTGGGGCTGTGCGGGCTTTCAGCAGTCAGCACCCCATGCATCGTCGCCCAGGTCAGTCCCTGCAAGCGCAGTTCAGCGGATCGGAAACGCGTACATCAGGCCCTGCTTGCTCCACAGGTTGTTGAGGCCGCGCGGCAGCCCCAGCGCCGACTTTTGACCGACGTTGCGCTCGAAAATCTCGCCGTAGTTGCCGGTGGTCTTGAGGGCGCGCAGCAACCAGTCCCGGTCCAGCCCCAGGAGCTTTCCGGTATCTTCCGAAGTACCCACCATGCGCTGCACCACCGGGTGGGCGCTGCTGGCTTTCAGCGAATCCGCATTGGCTTGCGTCACACCATACTCTTCGGCTTCGATCAGGCCGTAGATCACCCACTTGACCACGGCAAACCACTCGTCGTCGCCCCGCCGCACCAAGGGCCCCAGGGGTTCCTTGGAGATGAGTTCCGGCAAGATGGTGTGTATTGCCGCGCCTTGCGAAACACCGCTGCGCAAGGCTGCCAGGCCCGATGCATCGGTGGTGAATGCGGTGCACCGGCCCGCCAGATAGGCAGCCGTTGCAGCATCTACCTTCTCAAACATCACGGGTTTGATGTCGAGGCCGTTGGCACGGGAATAGTCGGCCAGGTTTTTTTCGGTGGTGGTGCCCGACTGCACACACACGGTCTGCCCCTTGAGCTGGCGGATGCTCCTGATCTTGCTCTTGGCAGGCACCATGAAACCCTGGCCGTCGTAGTAGGTAACGACCGTCTGGTGCAGACCCATCGATGCATCGCGCGCCAGCGAAAAGGTGGTGTTGCGCGAAAGCACGTCCACCTCGCCGGATTGCAAGGCTGTGAATCGCTGCGGCACGTCCAACGGCACGTACTTGACTTTCTGGCCGTCGCCCAGCACAGCGGCTGCAATCGCCCTGCAGACATCCACGTCAAGTCCGGACCACTTGCCGCTGGAGTCTGCCATCGCAAACCCGGCCAGCCCTGTATTGACGCCACACACCACCTGCCCGCGCGCCCTGATACCGTCGAGAGTCTTGCCCGCATGGGCCACGGGAGCGGCCAGCAACGCGGCCACAACGATGGCGCCCATTGCGGCGATCTGGCCAAACACTGTCTTCATGCGGTCAGGTCTCCGGGAGGGTGATTCACGGTGCCGCCAATGGCGCAGGCCCTGCCCCATCCAGCATCTTCTGCAGAAATTGCGCCTGCCCCATGCTGGGGTCCAGGGTGTAGGCAGCAAAGCCTTCCCGTTCGTACGCGCGCATTGCACTGTGGTTGCCCGAAAGCACTTCGAGCGTGAGCTTGCAGGCACCGCGCTCGCGGGCCAGCGCTTCCACCCGGTGCAGCATGCGCTGTGCGATGCGGTGGCCGCGCCAGCCGGGTGCCACCACCACGTCATGCACGTTGACCAGAGGCCGGCAGGCAAAGGTCGAAAAGCCCTCCAGGCAATTGATCAGCCCCACGGGCACCTCGCCGTGTGGCGCCAAAGCGTCCGCCGCCCAGGCCATCACGCTGAAAGCCTGCGGCCGCTGGCGCAGCGCCTCGGGCAAGCCCCGCTGGACCTCGGCGCTCAGTGGAACGCCACCACCCGCCACGTCCCTTGCATAGCCGTCGAGCAGTTCGACCAACGCCCGCGCTTCGCGGGCATTGCCGTAGTCCACGGAACGGACGGTGATGGTGGAAGGTATGTCAGTGTTTGAAGGCATCTATGGGGTTCCTGGTCGGCGGCAAAGGCCGCAGCGTAGCGGATCGTGCGGCGCGCCAACGGTGGAAGGAGCTCTCGGCGGGATCACCATCAGCCAGCACGGGCCGCGTCGGCCAACCTTTGCGCGCAGGAACTGGCCATTTGCGCATCACGGGCCTCCACCATCACCCGCAGCAGCGGCTCGGTACCACTCGCGCGGATCAGCACGCGGCCTGACGCGCCCAGTTCCTGCTCGACGGCTTGGGTCGTGTCAGCCAGCAAGCGGTTGGCCTTCCAGTCCTGGCCAGGGGCCAGCCGCACATTCAGCAGCACCTGCGGATAGAGCGTTATGTCGGCCAACAGTTGCGCCAAGGTACGGCCACTGCGCACACAGGCCTGCAGCACCTGCAAAGCACTCACCAAGCCGTCGCCGGTGGTATGGCGGTCCAGCGCCAGCAGATGGCCCGAGCCCTCGCCGCCCAGCACCCACTGGTGCCGCGCCAGCTCTTCAAGCACATAGCGGTCCCCCACCTTGGCCCGCACAAACTTCACGCCCTTTGCCTTCAGCGCCACCTCCACTGCCATGTTGGTCATCAGGGTGCCCACGACACCCGGCACATGCTCATCGCGGCCCATGCGGTCCGAAGCCATCAGGTACAAAAGCTCGTCGCCGTTGTACAGGCGCCCCGTGGCATCGACGATCTGCAGGCGGTCCGCGTCGCCATCGAGCGCAATGCCATAGTCGGCGTGGTTGGCGCGCACGGCCCGCACGAGCGCATCAGGATGGGTGGCTCCCACCTCGTGGTTGATGTTGAGGCCGTCGGGTGAGCAGCCAATCGACAGCACTTCGGCACCCAGCTCGTGGAAGACCTTGGGTGCCACCTGGTAGGCCGCGCCATGCGCGGCATCGACGACGATCTTGAGGCCCTTGAGGGTCAGGTCTTGCGGAAACGTGCTCTTGCAGAACTCAATGTAGCGGCCCGCCGCATCATCGAGCCGCCGCGCCTTGCCCAGGCTGGCCGAATCGGCCCACACCGGGGGTTCGCCCAGGGCCGCTTCCACGGCCTGCTCCCACGTGTCGGGCAACTTGGTGCCCTGTGCACTGAAAAACTTGATGCCGTTGTCGGGATAGGCGTTGTGGCTGGCGCTGATGACCACCCCCAGGCTGGCGCGTTGTGCGCGGGTCAGGTAGGCCACGCCCGGGGTGGGCAAAGGACCCAGCAGCACCACATCCACGCCCGCGGAGTTGAAGCCTGACTCCAGCGCGCTTTCCAGCATGTAGCCTGAAATGCGGGTGTCCTTGCCGATAAGCACCGTGGGGCGCTCCTCGGTCCTGCGCAACACTCGCCCGACGGCATGGGCCAGGCGCAGAACAAAATCCGGGGTGATGGGTGGCTGCCCGACGGTGCCACGAATGCCATCGGTTCCAAAGTATTGGCGCGTCATGTTCTAGCGTCTCCTCGTGTGAATCTCATTGTTTGTTATCCATCGCCAAAGGGTCTGGCATGCGCCCATCCATACAACGCCCCAGCCTCCGGAAGACCCCGTCAGACCGCTTGCATTGCACGCCACACCGCGAGCGCCGCCACGGTTTCGCGGACATCGTGCACGCGCACCACAGAAGCTCCACGCTCCACGGCCAACACCGCCGCCGCCACGCTGGGCACCATGCGCTGCTCTACCGCCAGGCCCGTCACCGCGCCCAGTGACGACTTGCGGGACCAGCCTGCCAGAAGAGGATAGCCTGCAGCCCGCAGCACCGACTGGTGCGCCAGCAGCGCAAAATTCTGTTCCACCGTTTTGCCAAAACCAATACCCGGGTCCAGCACAATCCGGTTCTTTTCGACCCCTAGCGCTTGCAGGTCAAGCGCAGAGCGCTGCAAAAAGTATAGTACCTGCTGTACCACATCGCCCTCCATCGGGGCCACCTGCATGGTTTGGGGGTCGCGGTGCATGTGCATCAGGCACACCCCACATTGCGGGTGCGATGCCACCACCTCTGCGGCACCCGGCTGGCGCAATGCCCAGATGTCATTGATGATGTCCGCGCCCAGGTCCAGCACCGCGCGCATGACCTCGGGCTTGTAGGTATCGATGGAGATAGGCACCCCCAGGGACACCGCGCCCTGCACCAGAGGCACCACCCGCGCCAGCTCTTCGTCCAGCGGCACCGCCGGACTGCCGGGGCGCGTGGACTCCCCGCCAATGTCCAGAATGTGTGCACCGTCGCGCAGCAAATGCTCGCAATGCCGCAGGGCCGCAGCGGTGGAGCCATGCCGCCCGCCGTCGGAGAACGAGTCCGGCGTGACATTGACGATGCCCATCACGCGGGGCTCGGCCAGGTCAATAGAGAAACGGGAGGTCTGCCAGATCATGGGGGGATCGAGAAAAGGTCACAGGCGCCTTCCTGGTGGAGGTCGGGAGGCAGCACAACACCACCCATGAAAAACGGGGCACAAGGCCCCGTGAGAACGGATGGACCGGCCAGCAATCAGGCGGCCGATGGTGCGGTGTCCGTCGTCACCGCAGGCGTGCCGCCGCTGGAGTTGTCGCCGCCCGAGGGAGGTGTACGGGGCGTCCAGTCCTTGGGAGGACGGGGCTCCTTGCCAGCCATGATGTCGTCCAACTGCTCGGTATCGATGGTTTCCCATTCGAGCAAGGCCTTGGCCATGGCGTGCATCTTGTCGCTGTTCTCTTCGATCAGGCGGCGGGCCAGGTTGTACTGCTCATCGATGATGCGGCGCACTTCCATGTCCACCTTTTCCATGGTCTGCTCGCTCATGGTCGTGGTCTTGGTCACCGAACGGCCCAGGAACACTTCGCCTTCGTTCTCGGCGTAGACCATGGGCCCCAGGGCATCGGTCATGCCGTAGCGGGTGACCATGTCACGGGCAATATGCGTGGCACGCTCGAAGTCATTGCTGGCCCCAGTGGTCATCTGATTCATGAACACTTCTTCAGCGATGCGGCCACCAAACAGCATGCTGATCTGGTTGAGCATGTATTCGCGATCGTAGCTGTAGCGGTCCTGGGCAGGCAGGCTCATCGTCACGCCCAGGGCCCGGCCACGGGGAATGATGGTGACCTTGTGCACGGGGTCGCACTTGGGCAGCAGCTTGCCAATGAGGGCGTGGCCAGACTCGTGGTAGGCCGTGTTGCGGCGCTCTTCCTCGGGCATGACCATGCTCTTGCGCTCGGGGCCCATGAGGATCTTGTCCTTGGCCTTCTCGAAGTCCTGCATCTCGACGGTACGGGCGTTGCGGCGCGCGGCCATCAGGGCAGCTTCATTGCACAGGTTGGCCAGATCGGCACCGCTCATGCCAGGGGTGCCACGGGCAATGATGCCAGGGGCCACGTCCTGACCAATCGGGATCTTGCGCATGTGCACGTTCAGGATCTGCTCGCGGCCACGGATATCGGGCAGCGTCACATAGACCTGACGGTCGAAACGGCCAGGGCGCAGCAGGGCGGCGTCCAGGATGTCGGGGCGGTTGGTGGCAGCCACCACGATCACGCCCAGGTTGGTTTCGAAGCCGTCCATCTCAACCAGCATCTGGTTGAGGGTCTGTTCGCGCTCGTCGTTGCCACCGCCCAGGCCAGCACCACGCTGGCGGCCCACGGCGTCGATTTCATCGATGAAGATGATGCACGGAGCGTTCTTCTTGGCGTTGTCGAACATGTCGCGCACACGGGCCGCGCCCACGCCGACAAACATTTCCACAAAATCGGAGCCCGAGATGCTGAAGAACGGCACCTTGGCTTCGCCTGCGATGGACTTGGCAAGCAGGGTCTTGCCGGTGCCAGGGGGGCCCACCAGCAGCAGGCCGCGTGGGATGCGGCCACCCAGCTTTTGGAATTTCTGCGGATCTTTCAGGAAGTCCACAACTTCCTTGACTTCTTCCTTGGCCTCGTCGCAACCCGCCACGTCCGCGAACGTGACCTGGTTGTTGTTTTCGTCGAGCATGCGCGCCTTGCTCTTGCCGAAGCTGAAGGCACCGCCCTTGCCGCCGCCCTGCATCTGACGCATGAAGTACACCCACACGCCGATCAGTAGCAGCATGGGGCCCCAGCTGACCAAGAGGGTCATGAGCAGGGAGCCTTCTTCACGGGGCTTGACGTCGAACTTGACGTTGTTGTTGATGAGATCGCCCACAAGGCCACGGTCCAGATAGGTGGCGGTCGTGCGGATCTTGCGGTCGTCATTGGTGACGGCCACGATCTCGGTGCCGCCCTGGCCTTCCTGGATGGTCGCGCTCTTGATGCGGTTGCTGCGGACTTCCTCCAGGAACTCCGAGTAGCCGACGTGGCCTGCGCTGGCTCCGGCACGGGTGTCAAACTGTTTGAACACCGTGAACAGCACCATGGCAATAACCAGCCACACGGCAATTTTTGAAAACCACTGATTGTTCAAGCGGGGCTCCAGTTGCGGGAAACAGAAAACGGACACACTGCCGTCATGGCACGCATGTGCGGCCCATTTTAGGTGTTTCAAGCCACCCGGCCATCCCTATTCCCCCTAGCGGCCATGGAAACAGCACGGGCTTTAGGGTCGAAATTCACGGATTCTTGACCTGAGGCAAGCCCGTTCAGGCGGTCTTCTTGAGGCCCATGCCCACCAGAAAGGTCTCGGACGATTTGTCGCGGGAGGCCTTGGGCTTCAACGGCTTGACCACTTTGAAGGTCTGTTTGAACAGCGTGACCAGATCGCTGTAGCCGCTGCCATGGAACAGCTTGACCACGAGGGCCCCATCCGGTTTCAAATGGTTGCAAGCAAACTCCACAGCCAGTTCGACCAGATGGGCAATGCGCGCAGCGTCGGCCGATTCGATACCGGACAGATTGGGAGCCATGTCCGAAACGACAACATCCACCACCCGACCATCCAGGGCCTGCTCCAGGCGCTCCAGCACCTCCGCCTCACGAAAATCACCGTTGATATAGGTAACACCCTCGATGGGCTCCATGGGCAGAAGGTCTAGCGCAATGATGGTGCCGTTGAGTTGGCCCGCTGCAGCCCCCCCGGGCGACATGCGCCTGCGCAGGTACTGGCTCCAGGCGCCCGGCGTGGAACCCAGATCCACCACGGTGTAACCGGGTTTGATGAGACCCAGCTGTTCGTCGATTTCCTTGAGCTTATAGGCGGCGCGTGCCCGGTATCCCTCTTTCTGGGCCAATTTGACATAGGTGTCGTTGACATGGTCGTTCAACCACGCCTTGTTGACCTTCTTGCTTTGGGTTTTGACTTTCATACCGCTCCATTGTCTCTCGACAATCAGCACCGCCGATAATACGGCCCATGCCCCAAATTCAACTGACTCCCGCCGAGCGCCGGGAACAACGCGCCAATGCCCACCACCTGGACCCCGTCGTCCTGGTCGGCGGCGATGGACTCACCCCTGCGGTCAAGAAGGAAATCGACGCCGCCCTGAACGCCCATGGCCTGATCAAGGTGCGCGTTTTCAACGATGACCGCGTGGCGCGCGAGCTGATGTACCAGGAGCTGACCGCCGAACTCAACGCAGCCCCCATCCAGCACATCGGCAAGCTGCTGGTACTGTGGCGCCCCCAGCCCGTCAAGGAACGTACGGTCGATGAGGACCGCATGCCCGGCCCACGCGACGTCAAGGTGCTCAAATACAGCAAGCGCGGCGGCCAGCGCCCCGAGATCAAGCAACTGCGCGTGCTGGGCAACCAGCGCCTCACTTCGGGCGGCCAGATCAAACGCGCCAAGCCCAAGCAAAAATCAATCAAGAAGCGCCAGGCAGACTGATGAGCCACGATGCAGGTTCGGCAGTACCTGCAAACTTTGCAGCACCTGCCGGCATGGCGCCCGTCCGCCACATCCTCTGCATGAAGTGGGGCACGAAATACGGCCCCGAATACGTCAACCGGCTGTATGCCATGGTGCGCAGGCACCTGAGCGGGGATTTTCGCTTTGTCTGCCTGACCGATGACAGCACGGGCATCCGCAGCGAAGTGCAGTGCCTGCCCATCCCCGCACTCGATCTGCCACCCGGCATCCCCGAGCGGGGCTGGACCAAGCTGGTCACTTTCAGCAAGGACCTGCACGGACTTCGAGGCACGGCCTTGTTCCTGGATGTGGACGTGGTCATCACCGGCAGCCTGGACGATTTTTTCACCCAGCCGGGTGAATTCCTGATCATCCACGACTACAAGCGCCCCTGGCGCATCACGGGCAACTCCTCGGTCTATCGCTTTGAGCTGGGAGCTCACCCCGACGTGCTGGAGCACTTTCGCGCGCATTTCTCAGAAATTCGTGAGCAGTTTCGCAACGAGCAGGCCTACTTGTCGGACTTCCTGCACCGGCAGGGCAAGTTGCAATACTGGCCTGCGGCGTGGTGCCCGAGTTTCAAATACCACGGGATACCGCCCTGGCCGACCAACTACTGGCGGCCGCCGTTTGTGCCAGCGGGCGCACGCATCGTGATCTTTCATGGGGAATGCAATCCCCCCGATGCTTTGGCCGGGCGGCGCAACCGGCGGTTTCGCTTCATTCGTCCGGCCACCTGGGTGGCGGAGCACTGGCGCGAATAGGCGGTTTGGAGGCAGCGCTGGTTGCGACCAGCGCTCGGTTCAGTCGTCTGCAGTGCCGTCAGGCCCGACCGGCAACAACGGCGGCTTCTGAACCTGGCGCAGTGTTTGCCACAACACGGCCAGTGCGCAGCACCACTGCAGCACATACATCACCGTCCCCACGCTGTGCCACAGGCGCAAATCCTGCCGCGCCACGATACGCGGCGCCACGCCAAACTGCGTGAGCAACGCCAGCAGCATGCCACCGAGTATAAAAACCATAGCAGCTTGCGCCCATGGATACTGCGCTATCGCCTGTTTTGGCCTTGAAATCAGCAGCAGAACCAGACAGCAGGCGACCGCCACCCAGGTCTGCGCCGCAAACAGCTTGGCCGCCATGTTGCCCGCCACCATGGGCGACGGAAGGTGGGCAAACAGCATGGGAACGACCAGAAACCCGATGGTAGTCAGGCTGCCCCACCAGAGCGCAGCGACCAGGGCAGGAAGGCGGTGGAACATGCCGTTCCCGCTCACTGGTAGCTGACCGCCACCACTTCGTAGCGGCGAATCCCGCCGGGAGCCTGCACTTCGGCGGTATCGCCCTCTTCCTTGCCGATCAAGGCGCGGGCGATTGGGCTCGAGATATTGATGAGCCCTTGCTTCAGATCCGCCTCGTCCTCGCCCACGATCTGGTATTTCACGAGGTCGCCAGACTCTTCGTCTTCCAGTTCGACCGTGGCGCCAAAGACGACCTTGCCGCCGCCATCCACGGCGCTGGGGTCGATCACCTGCGCCACCGACAGCTTGCCCTCGATCTCCTGGATGCGGCCTTCGATGAAGCCCTGGCGGTCCTTGGCGGCGTCATAGTCAGCGTTTTCGCTGAGGTCGCCCTGCGCGCGCGCTTCGGCAATTGCCGTGATCACAGCGGGGCGCTCTACGGTCTTGAGGCGGTGCAGTTCTTCCTTGAGCTTTTCAGCACCGCGCTTGGTAATCGGAATGGTGGCCATCGTGTTGCGTCTCCATAAATCAAAACGGTGAAAGCGCCAGAAGCACTTCCACCGGTCAATCGCCAGGCATGCCCGCGCTGCGCTGGGCGATGCGAATGGCAAGTCTACAAAAGGAAACCGCCGCACGTTGCCGCGCGGCGGTGTCTGTTCAGGCGGCAATTATGCCGCTTTTGCCGATGCTCAGGCAGCCAGTTGGGCGTGCAGCTCCTGCACCGAGTACACGTCGAGCTTGTCCAGGTACTTCATGCCCTCCACCGCCGCCTCGGCGCCAAAGATGGTCGTGAACGTGGTCACGCGGGCCAGCAGCGACGAGGTGCGGATCGCACGCGAATCGGCAATCGCATTGCGACGCTCTTCCACGGTGTTAATGACCATGACGATCTCGTTGTTCTTGATCATGTCCACGATGTGCGGGCGGCCTTCGGTCACCTTGTTGACCACGCCCACAGGCACGCCAGCTTCGGCAATCGCAGCTGCAGTGCCCTTGGTCGCCACCAGCTCAAAGCCCAGCGCCACCAGTTGGCGGGCGATGTCCACGGCACGCGGCTTGTCGGCATTCTTCACGGTGAGGAACACCTTGCCCGATGTGGGCAGCTTGGTGCCCGCGCCCAGCTGGCTCTTCACAAAGGCTTCGCCGAAGGTCTTGCCCACGCCCATGACCTCGCCAGTGGACTTCATCTCTGGGCCGAGGATGGTGTCCACGCCAGGGAACTTCACGAACGGGAACACGGCCTCCTTCACGCTGAAGTACGGCGGTGTCACTTCCTTGGTGACGCCCTGCGAGGCCAGCGTTTGACCCGCCATGCAACGCGCCGCGACCTTGGCCAGCTGAATGCCCGTGGCCTTGGAAACGAACGGCACCGTGCGCGAGGCGCGGGGGTTCACTTCCAGCACGTAGATCACGTCCTTGCCGTCCATCTCCTGGATGGCGAACTGCACGTTCATCAGTCCCACCACGTTCAGGCCCTGGGCCATGGCGGCGGTCTGGCGCTTGATCTCGTCGATGGTGGGCTGCGACAGGTAGTACGGGGGCAGTGAGCAGGCGGAGTCGCCGCTGTGCACGCCCGCCTGCTCGATGTGTTCCATGACCCCGCCGATGAAGGTGACGCCCGCCGAATCGCGCACGCAGTCCACGTCGCACTCGATGGCGTTGGAGAGGAAGCGGTCCAGCAGCACGGGCGAGTCGTTGCTTACCTTCACGGCCTCGCGCATGTAGCGCTCCAGGTCGCGCTGCTCGTGCACGATTTCCATCGCGCGGCCGCCCAGCACGTAGCTGGGGCGCACCACCAGGGGGTAGCCCAGGGCGGCGGCCTTTTCCAGGGCTTCGGGTTCGGTGCGTGCCGTGGCGTTGGGCGGCTGGCGCAGGCCGAGTTCACCCAGCAGCTTCTGGAAGCGCTCGCGGTCTTCAGCCGCGTCGATCATGTCGGGGCTGGTGCCGATGATCGGGACGCCAGCAGCTTCCAGACCCAGGGCAAGCTTCAAGGGCGTCTGGCCGCCGTACTGCACGATCACGCCGATTGGCTTTTCCTTGTCCACAATCTCCAGCACGTCTTCGAGCGTCACGGGCTCGAAGTACAGGCGGTCGGAGGTGTCATAGTCGGTGGAGACGGTCTCGGGATTGCAGTTGACCATGATGGTCTCGTAGCCGTCCTCGCGCATGGCAAGGGCCGCATGCACGCAGCAGTAGTCGAACTCGATGCCCTGGCCGATGCGGTTGGGGCCACCGCCCAGCACCATGATCTTCTTGTTGTTCGTAGGCTCCGACTCGCATTCGGCGACACCACCGTGGGTGGCGACTTCGTAAGTGGAGTAGAGGTACGCGGTGTTGGTAGCGAACTCAGCCGCACAGGTGTCCACACGCTTGTACACGGGGCGCACTTTGAGCGCACGGCGTGCGTCGCGCACCGCCTTCTCGGTGGTCTTGAGCAGCTTGGCCAAGCGGCGGTCGGAGAAGCCTTTTTGCTTGAGCGTGAGCAGCGTGCCGGCATCCAGCGCCGCCAGGGCACCGTCACCCTTTTCGGCCACCAGCTTGTCGATGTCCAGCTCGATCTTCACGATCTGCTCAATCTGCACCAGGAACCATTTGTCGATCTTGGTCAGCTCGAACACTTCGTCGACCGAAAGACCCATGGCAAACGCATCGCCCACGTACCAGATGCGCTCAGGGCCGGGCTCGCCCAGTTCTTTTTCGAGCGTCTCGCGGTCCTGGGTTTTCTCGTTCATGCCGTCCACGCCGACTTCCAGGCCGCGCAGGGCTTTCTGGAAGGACTCCTGGAAGGTGCGGCCCATGGCCATGACCTCGCCGACCGACTTCATCTGCGTGGTCAGGCGGCTGTCGGCCGTGGGGAATTTTTCGAACGCAAAACGTGGGATCTTGGTGACCACGTAGTCGATCGAAGGCTCGAACGATGCGGGCGTGGCGCCGCCCGTGATTTCGTTCTTGAGCTCATCCAGCGTGTAGCCCACGGCCAGCTTGGCGGCAACCTTGGCGATGGGGAAACCCGTGGCCTTGGACGCCAGCGCCGACGAACGCGACACGCGCGGGTTCATCTCGATGACGATCATGCGGCCGTCCTTCGGGTTGACCGAGAACTGCACATTGGAGCCACCCGTGTCCACACCAATTTCACGCAGCACTGCCAGCGAGGCGTTGCGCATGATCTGGTATTCCTTGTCGGTCAGCGTCTGCGCGGGGGCCACGGTGATCGAGTCGCCCGTGTGCACACCCATCGGGTCCAGGTTTTCGATGGAGCAGATGATGATGCAGTTGTCCGCCTTGTCACGGACCACTTCCATCTCGTACTCCTTCCAGCCGAGCAGCGACTCTTCAATCAGCAGCTCGTTGGTGGGCGACGCTTCGAGGCCGCGCTTGCAGATGGTCTCGAACTCTTCAGGGTTGTAGGCAATGCCGCCGCCGGTACCGCCCAGCGTGAAACTGGGGCGGATCACGGTGGGGAAACCCACGGTCTTTTGCACGGCCCAGGCTTCGTCCATGCTGTGGGCGATGCCGGAGCGCGCCGAGCCCAGACCGATCTTGGTCATGGCGTCCTTGAACTTCAAGCGGTCTTCGGCCTTGTCGATGGCTTCAGGGGTGGCGCCGATCAACTCGACCTTGTACTTGTCGAGCACGCCGTTGTGCCACAGGTCCAGCGCGCAGTTGAGCGCTGTCTGGCCACCCATGGTGGGCAGGATGGCGTCGGGACGCTCCTTGGCGATGATCTTCTCGACCGTCTGCCAAGTGATGGGCTCGATGTAGGTGACGTCGGCCGTGGCCGGGTCGGTCATGATCGTCGCAGGGTTGCTGTTGATCAGGATGACCTTGTAGCCCTCTTCGCGCAGGGCCTTGCAGGCCTGTACGCCGGAGTAGTCGAACTCGCAGGCCTGGCCGATGATGATGGGGCCAGCGCCGATGATGAGGATGCTTTTGATGTCTGTGCGTTTTGGCATGGTGCGTCGATCAGTCGATCGTGGGTTCGGCTGCCTGGGGGCTGGGGGTTGGGGCAGAGGCTGCTGTTGCATCTGCGGGCAAACGCCGCTGGGTCAACTTGGCAAGCAGCGCCTCGGCGCGTGCGGGAGGAAGGTTCTTCTGCATCAGCTGCAGCAGGCCGTCGCCCTGGATCAGTGGGCGCAAGACTTCTTCTTCCGCGTCATAAAACGTCACTTCCCACTCCTGCAGCAGCTCTGCAAAGGCGGCATCGTCCAGCGTCTTGCCCTTGGCCACGAGCGTGACGAGCGGCATGGCCTTGTTCTCGACGAACGCTTTCTTGTAGGGCTTTTGCGCCCAACGTTCCGTGAACCACTCACGGTGGGGCGAAGGCAGGGTCAGGACACGCTTGTGGATCGCCTTTTCCAGCGATGCAAGGGGGAAGCTGAACAGTTTCATGGTGCTGTTTCCTTCCGCGCTTAACCGGCTTTTGCCGCGCGCATGGCGTCGGTGAAGCGGTCAAAGAGGTATGCGATGTCGTGCGGACCTGGGGATGCCTCAGGATGCCCCTGGAAACAGAAAGCGGGCTTGTCCTTGTGGACCAGCCCTTGCAGCGTGCCGTCAAACAGGCTGACGTGCGTGGCGCGCAGATGGGCGGGCAGCGATTCCATGTCCACCGCAAAACCGTGGTTCTGGCTCGTAATGCTCACGCGGCCCGTATCCAGGTCCTTCACCGGGTGGTTGGCACCATGGTGGCTGTGGGTCATCTTGAAGGTCTTGGCACCAGCAGCCAGGGCCATGATCTGGTGCCCCAGGCAGATGCCGAACGTGGGCATGCCACTGTCCACAATCGTGCGGGTCGCGGCGATGGCGTAGTCGCAAGGCTCTGGGTCGCCAGGGCCGTTGGACAGAAAAACACCATCGGGCTTGAGAGCCAGCACATCAGCGGCCGGCGTCTTCGCGGGCACCACGGTGACCTTGCAGCCACGTTCCGCCAGCATGCGCAGGATGTTCTTCTTCACGCCGAAGTCGTACGCCACCACGTGAAACTGTGGGGCCGACAGTTCGCCGTAGCCAGTACCCAGTTTCCACTCTGTCTGCGTCCACTCATAACGCGCTGCCGTGGTCACCACCTGGGCCAGGTCCAGCCCGGCCATGTTGGGGGCCGCCTTGGCCTTGGCGATGGCTTCGTCGATGAGCGCCTGCGTGATAGCCTGCCCTGCGGCAAGGCCGATGATGGTGCCGTTTTGCGCACCCTTGCTGCGCAGCAGGCGCGTGAGCTTTCGGGTGTCGATGTTGGCGATGGCAACGGTCTTCTCACGCACGAGGTACTGCGAGAGCGTTTCCGTGGAGCGGAAGTTGCTTGCCAGCAGCGGCAGGTCTTTGATGATCAGGCCTGCGGCGTGGACCTTGTCGGCTTCGATGTCCTCCACATTGACGCCGTAGTTGCCGATGTGCGGATACGTGAGGGTCACGATCTGCTGGCAGTAGCTCGGGTCGGTGAGGATTTCCTGGTAGCCGGTGATGGCGGTGTTGAACACCACTTCGCCGACGGTGGTGCCGGTGGCACCAATCGAATTGCCGATAAAGACCGTGCCGTCTGCGAGCGCCAGGATGGCGGGCGGGAAGTTTCCCTGTAGAGACAAAAGCACTGGGTTCTCCGGATGGTTACGGTCGCCCGGCGCCTGCAGTCCACTCGTGCACGCAAAGGTACGCAAGTGCTGGTGGCTGCTCTCAGATGGGTTGTTGCTTTGGGTGCGGTCGGGCGACGCTGTTGCGAGAAAAGCTCCCGATTATATCCTTCATGGCGCGCTCACCAACAAATGCGCGTCTTGCATAACCTTGTTACGTAAGCAAGTGTTCCAGGCATTTCAGAGGACAACAGGCGCCCTAGACTTCGCCCCGTTTCCCCACCGCCCCCACTCCAAAGACTGATCCCGATGCGCATTTTTCTCCGACCCCTTGCCCTTTCCCTGGCGGGCCTGTGTGCCGCCATGGCCGCTCAGGCCCTGGAGCTGGCGAAATACCCCCAGGTCTTCGTGGCGCCCCAGGGCGTTGAAGTCGTGCTGGCTCCCACCGCAGACGGCAAGCAGGCCCTGGTGCGAGTGAGTGGCATCAACGACCCCATCGATCAGGTCGTCTTCCTGAGCCAGTTGGAGCAACGGGGCTCGGCGCGCGAGGTATACGCCACCACGCTCGATGGCCGCAGCTACGGTCTGCTGCAAAAGCAGAACCAGGCTTATCGCAATGGCGACCACTATTTGGTGTACCTGCCAGGCAAGCGCGATGGCGTGCCACTGGCCTTCAGCGAAGAAAAGAGCAAGGCCTTCAAGCTGGCAGACCTGCTGGCCAGCTACAAAGGCCAACAAAAGCAGGGCCTGCAGGACAAGCTGGCCCGCTTTGACCGCAACAAGCGCCTGGCCAGCGTGCAGGCCGAACTGGCCAAGGCCGACCAGGACGCCACCGCTGCATGCGGTACGCCAGTGAAGACCAACGTTGACTGGGCCACGATTGACGACGAGAAACTCCAGTCGCTGAGCATCGGCAGCTTCTGCGGCGTGGTGGCATCAGAGCTGGAGTCCATGTGCCGCAACACCCCCGCCTTCAAAAGCACGGCACCCGGCCTGGGCGTGGTGCAATGCAAGTTCGCGCCGCAGCTGAAAATCCGGGTGGAGAACCAGCAGGTGCTGTTCAGCACGGAGAAGGACGCCCCCAACCAGGAAGAATTCGTGCGCCAGTTCCTGCGCAATCTCTAAAAAAGTGAGGCGCTCCGCCCCCCTGAGATCTGCTGGAAACGATCAAGAAGCGGTGGCTTCAGCGCCCGGCGCCGCTCGCATGCAGGCAGATCGCTGCAGCGGCCGCCACATTGAGCGACTCTTCGCCGCCCGGTTGTGCAATGCGGATGCGCAGAGCGGCACGCTCTTCCAGTGCAGGGGAAACGCCCTGCCCTTCGTGGCCCAACACCCATGCACACGGCCAGGGCAAGGCGGCACGGTGCAACCAGTCTCCGGCGTGCGAGCTGGTCACAAGCATGGGCACCTGCAGCGATTGAAGCTCGCCGTGCTCTACGCCCTCGATCAGGTCCAGCGCGAAATGCGCACCCATGCCCGCCCGCAGCACCTTGGGGGACCACAATGCGGCGCTGCCCTTGATAGCCACCACCTGCCGGAACCCGAACGCGGACGCACTGCGCAGGATGGAGCCCACATTCCCAGCGTCCTGCACACGGTCCAGCACCACGGTCGCCGCACCCGGATGCACCGCAGCGGGCGCGGGCAAATCCATGATGAAACCCATCCGAGCGGGCGACTCCAGCCCACTGATGTCGGCAAACAGTGCGTCAGCAATTACTATGATTTTCATAGCATTTTGCGCCCACTCTACCTGCGCCAGCGGCCAAAAAGACTCTGAAAACACCGCAATGGATGCGCGCTGGCCACGCTCCAGGGCCGCGCGGCAGAGGTGATCGCCCTCCAGCCAAACCCGGCCTTGCTTGCGGTAGGCCGTGGTGTCCTGCGCAAGACGGCGCAGGTCTTTCACGAACGTGTTGTCCCGCGAATGGATGGTGGTGATCGAGGAGGATGTCATGGGTGGGCAGGTTCAGCCGCGCAGATTCTGCGCCACGGGCGCAAAGGAACGCCGGTGGTGGACGCACGCGCCGTGCTCGCGCAGGGCCGCCATGTGCACCGCCGTGCCATAGCCTTTGTGGCCCGCAAATCCGTATTGGGGAAATTCTTCATGCACCTGCACACACCAGCGGTCACGGTGCACCTTGGCCAGGATGGACGCGGCCGAGATGGCCGGCACCAGCGCATCGCCCTTGACGATGGCCTCAGCCTGAATGTCGAGCGTGGGCAGCCGATTGCCATCGACGAGGACCATGACGGGCTTCAGGCGCAGCCCCATCACGGCCCGCCGCATGGCCAGCATCGTGGCCTGCAGGATGTTGAGCTGATCGATCTCTTCCACGCTGGCCTCGGCAATGCTGCAGCACAGCGCCTTGGCGCGGATTTCGTCGTAGAGCTTTTCGCGCCGGGCGGGCGTGAGCTTCTTGGAGTCAGCCAGGCCTGCGATGGGATGCAGATCGTCCAGGATGACTGCAGCAGCCACCACAGGCCCCGCCAGCGGGCCACGGCCCGCTTCATCCACGCCGGCCACAAGGCCTGGCGGGTGCCAGGGCAGGCAGGCCTGTTCAGGCAGCGGGATGGAGGATTTTCTGGATCGCATCGGCAGCCAGTTGGGGAGTGTTGCGGCGCAGGCTCTCGTGCAGCGCCGTAAAGCGCTGCTCCAGGGCCGCGATTTTTTCGGGATGGTGCTGGCGGGCATCCAGCCATTGGAGTGTTGCCGCACAAAGCGCCTGGGGTGTCGCGGCATCCTGGATCAGCTCGGGCACCACGAAGTCGCCACACAGGATGTTGGGCAAGCCCACCCAGGGCTGCAACTGCTTGCGGCGCATAAGCCACCAGCTCAATGGGTGCATGTGGTAGCCAATGACCATGGGGCGCTTGAACAGGGCCGCCTCCAGCGTGGCGGTGCCACTGGCGATCAGCGTGGTGTCGCAGGCTGCGAGCACGGCGTGGGATTGCCCGGAAACGATTTGCACCACACCGCCCAGCCCAGCGGCCTGCGCTGCCTGCACGATGCGTTCGCGCAGCGCTGGCACGGCAGGCACTATCAATTTAATAGCTGGTCGCGCTTTTCTGACAAGCGCTGCAGCCTCAAAGAAGGGTTGAGTGATGTAGGCGATCTCCGAAGAACGGCTGCCCGGCAGAATGGCCAGCACCTCGTCCGTATCCTGCAGCCCGAGCTGCGCACGGGCCGCAGCGCGGTCCGGCACCATGGGAATCACACCTGCCAGCGGGTGCCCCACGTAGGTGGCGGCGATGCCATGCCGCGCGAGCAGTTCAGGCTCGAACGGAAAGATACACAACACATGATCAGCGCTGCGGCGAATCTTCTCGACGCGTTCCGCGCGCCAGGCCCAGATGGAGGGGCACACGAAATGCACCGTCTTGATGCCCGCAGCGCGCAAGTCAGCTTCCAGCCCCAGGTTGAAATCAGGGGCATCCACACCGATGAAGACATCCGGGCGGTCCTTGAGCAACCGCTCACGCAGTTGCTTGCGGATGCCCAGCAACTCGCGCAGGCGGCGCAGCACTTCCATGCTGTAGCCATGCACGGCCAACTTCTCGCTGGGCCACCAAGCATCAAAACCCCGGCGTTGCATTTGCGGGCCACCAATGCCGCAGGTCTGCAGGTCTGGCCAATGGGCCTGCATGCCGTCGATCAACAGACCAGCCAGCAGATCGCCCGATGTCTCGCCCGCCACCATGGCGACGCGGGGGGAAGCAGCCATCACCCAGCCCTCAGCGCGCTATGCCGCGCGTGGCGTCGGCCAGGAACCGCTCCATCATCGCGGCATCCTCGCTGGCCTGCGGTGAGGACTGCACCAGCTCAGCAATGGCGGCACGTGCAGCCTCCAGCGTAAGGCCCTGACGGTAGATCAGCTTGTGCATCTGCTTGACAGCAGCAATGCGCTCAGGCGAGAAGCCGCGGCGGCGCAGCCCCACCACGTTATAGCCCCGCACGGCCAGCGGGTTGCCATCCACCAGCATGAAGGGGGGCACGTCCTGCGACACTGCGCTGGCAAAGCCCACCATGGCATGCGCCCCGACCTTGACGAACTGGTGGATGCCGGTAAGCCCGCCCACCGTCACCCAATCGCCCAGGTGGACATGGCCTGCCAGGGTGGTGTTGTTGGCCAGCGTGGTGTGGTTGCCCACATGGCAATCATGGGCGATGTGGGTGTACGCCATGATCCAGTTGTCGTCCCCCACCGTGGTGATGCCACCGGCCTGGGGCACACCGAGGTTCAGGGTGCAGAACTCGCGGATGGTGTTGCGGTCGCCGATGACCAGTTCGGTAGGCTCGCCCGCATATTTCTTGTCCTGCGGGATGGCGCCGATGGAGTTGAACTGAAAGATGCGGTTGTCGGCGCCAATCGTCGTGCGCCCGTCAATGACGCAATGTGCGCCGACCGTCGTGCCAGCACCGATCGACACATGCTCACCAATAACCGCATACGGTCCCACCGTGACCGAAGGGTCCAGGCGTGCGCCGTCCGCAACAATGGCAGTGGGATGAATATTGCTCACGATCCAACAGGCCCGGGTCGGTCAACCCACGCTGCGCATGGTGCACATGAGTTCGGCCTCGCAGGCCACCTCTTCGCCCACGCTGGCCACGCCCTTGAACTTCCAGATGCCGCCACGAACGCGATCGATGGTGATGCTCAGGATCAACTGGTCGCCGGGCTCCACCGGGCGCTTGAAACGCGCGCCATCAATGCCCACAAAGTAGTAGATATTGTTCTCATCGGGCACCTTGCCCATGGCATCAAACGCCAGCAAGCCCGCAGCCTGGGCCAGCGCTTCCAGGATCAACACACCCGGCATCACGGGACGTCCGGGGAAATGCCCCATGAAATAGGGCTCATTGAACGTCACGTTCTTGATGGCCTTGATGCGGGTGTTGCTCTCAAGCTCGATCACTTTGTCCACCAGCAGGAACGGGTAGCGGTGGGGCAGTTGCTTGAGAATTGCGTGAATATCCATCATCGAGTTGTTCTTCCGTTCATGCTGCCTTGAGAGCCTGCTCAAGCGCCTTGATGCGCTCCCGCAAGCTGTGCAGTTGTTTGAGTGTTGCAGCGTTTTTTTCCCAGCGCGCATTGTCGTCGATGGGAAACATGCCCGTGTATTGCCCAGGCCGCGTGAGCGAGCGTGTGACCACCGTAGCTGCCGAGATATGCACGTTGTCGGCCAGCTCCAGATGGCCCAGCACAATCGCCCCGCCGCCCACAGTGCAGTGCGCGCCAATGGTCGCGCTGCCAGCCACCCCCACACACCCAGCCATGGCCGAGTGCTTGCCGATGCGCACGTTGTGGCCGATCTGGATCAGGTTGTCGAGCTTGACACCATCTTCGATGACCGTGTCCTGCAGCGCGCCCCGGTCGATGCAGGTGTTGGCGCCGATCTCGACGTCGTCTCCGATGCGCACGGCACCGAGCTGTTCGATCTTGACCCACTGCCCTTGCTCGGGCGCAAAGCCAAAACCATCCGCGCCGATCACCACACCGGCGTGCACGATGCAACGCGCGCCGATGGTGCAATCCTCGCCCACGGTCACACGCGACTTGAGGATGGTCCCCGCACCCACCTGCGCTCCACGCTCCACCACACACAGCGGCCCAATGGTCGCAGTGGGGTGCACCTGTGCCGTGGGATCTACCACGGCACTGGCGTGTACCCCCGCGCGCTGCGCTGGCGCATTGCGTTGCCGCCACAACTGGGTGGCACGCGCGAAATACACGTAGGGGTTGTCCGACACGATGCAGGCACCACGTGCCAGAGCGGCATCGCGCATGGCAGGCGCCACAATGACACAGGCCGCCCGGGAGGCGGCCAGTTGCTGTTGGTAGCGGGGGTTGCTCAGGAAACTGAGATCTCCCGGCCCGGCAACCTCCAGGGGCGCGATGCGGGAGATGACGACATCCCGTGTCACACCTCCTTCCAGCGAGCCACCGAGCGCATCAACTATGTGCCCAAGAAGCAAGCTCACGCGCCACCTGTCCAGGGCTGTGGCTTACTTGCCAGCAGAGGCATTCAGCGCCTTGATCACCTTGTCGGTGATGTCATGCTTGGGGTTGATGTAGACGGCCTCCTGGAGGATCACGTCGTACTTCTCGGCTTCAGCCACCTGCTTGACCACCTTGTTCGCACGTTCGAGCACCTGGGACAGCTCCTCGTTCTTGCGGGCGCTCAGGTCTTCCTGGAACTCGCGGCGCTTGCGCTGGAATTCACGGTCCTGGTCCACCAGCTGGCGCTGGCGGGTCGTGCGCTGGCTTTCAGCCATCGTGGGGGCTTCGCGTTCGAATTTCTCTGTGGCGGTCTTCAGGGTACTGCCCATGTCCACCAGTTCTTTCTCGCGACGGGAGAACTCCTGCTCCAGCTTGGCCTGTGCAGCCTTGGCAGTGCTGGCCTCACGGAAGATGCGGTCTGTATTGACAAAACCGGCTTTGAACGACTCTTGAGCTTGCGCAGGGGCAGCCACGGCCAGGGAGCCAAGCAGCAGAGCCAAAGAGATATGGCGAGAAATGGATTTCATTAGAAAGACGTTCCAATCTGGAATTGCAGTTTCTGGATTCTATCGCCGGCGAACTTGCGCACCGGTTGCGCAAAAGCCAGACGCAAAGGACCGAGCGGGGAAATCCAGCTCAAGCCCAGGCCCACGGAAGAACGCATGTCACTGAAGGTAACTTTTTCGTTTTCTCCGTACACATTACCCACGTCAAAGAAGGTGAATACACGCAGCGTCCGGTCGTTCCCTGCACCCGGGAACGGCGCGATCAGCTCCGCGTTCAGCGTCACCTTCTTTGGCCCCCCCAAAGAGGCCCCCGTCACGTCGCGCGGACCCAGGGTACCCTGGTCAAAGCCACGCACCGAGCCCAACCCGCCCGAATAGAAATTCTTGAACACCGGGAACGGCCGGCCATTCATGCCCTTGCCGATACCCACCTCGCCATTGAAGGCGATGGTGAAACGTTTGTTCAGCGGTACGTACTGCTGGTACTGGTAGTTGGCCCGCACATAGCGAGCATCCCCAGCCACCGACCATTCTGAATTGAGGCGCTGATAGCGGCCGGAATTCGGTGCCAGAGCGCTGTCGCGGTCGTCCCGCGACCAACCGATCGTCAGAGGAATGGAGGTGCTGCTGTAGCCAAACTGGTCGGCATAAGCCAGGTAGGTGGCGGGAATGTTCGTACCCGCCTTGATCTTGGTCTGCTCCAGCCCACCGCCAAAGAACACGGTATCGGTTTCACTGAACGGAACACCGAATCGCACCGACGTGCCGGTGGTCACCAACTCGTAGTTACCGCCCTGGTCTTCGTATGGCTTGTCCGTGCGGTAGTACACGTCCAGCGTGCGAGAAATGCCGTCGGGCGTGAAGTACGGATTGGTGGTGCTGAACACGAGCGTGCGGCGGTACTTGCTGGTGTTGACATCAATGCCCAGGTAGTTGCCAGAGCCAAAAATGTTCTCTTGCTTGATACCAAACGACAGCGACACCTTTTCGGCGCTGGAAAAACCCACTCCCATCTGCAGCGACCCGGTGGGTTTTTCTGCCACGTTGATCACCAGGTCCACCTGGTCTGGAGAGCCCGGGACCTCCTGGGTCTCCACATTGACCTCGGTGAAGAAGCCCAGGCGGTCCACGCGATCACGCGACAGGCGGATTTTTTCACCGTCGTACCAGGAGGCTTCGTACTGGCGGAACTCGCGGCGGATCACTTCGTCGCGTGTGCGGTTGTTGCCGCTCACATTGATGCGGCGCACATAGGCACGGCGCGAGGGCTCCGCCTGCAGAACAAAAGCAACGCGGTTGTTTTCGCGGTCAATCTCTGGCACGGCTTCTACCCGCGCGAACGCAAAGCCAAACCGGGAGAAATACTCGGAAAACGCCTTGGTCGTTTCAGTGACCTGGTCCGCGTTATAGGGTTCACCAGGGCGAATGGTGACCAGGGACTTGAACTCATCTTCACGGTCCAGGTAGTTGCCTTCCAGCTTCACGCCAGACACCACATAGCGCTCACCTTCGGTCACATTGACAGTGATGGAAATGTCCTGCTTGTCGGGCGAAATAGCGACCTGGGTGGAATCGACACGGAATTCCAGATAGCCGCGCTGCAGGTAGTAGGAGCGCAGGGTTTCCAGATCGGCGTTGAGCTTGGCACGTGAATAGCGGTCCGACTTGGTGTACCAGCTGAGCCAGCCACCGGTGTCCTGATCAAACAGGCCTTTGAGCGTGGATTCGCTGAAGGCCTTGTTGCCAACAATGCGTACTTCCTTGATGCGGGCGGGATCGCCTTCGACCACGGTGAAAGTCAGGTTGACACGATTGCGCTCGATCGGGGTCACGGTCGTGACGACCTCGGCGCCATAGAGGCTCTTGTTGATGTACTGGCGCTTGAGTTCCTGCTCGGCACGGTCGGTCAGCGCCTTGTCATAGGGACGACCTTCGGTCAGCCCGACATCGCGCATGGCCTTCTTCAGCGCGTCCTTGTCAAACTCGCGGGTCCCGGCGAAATCCACGTCGGCCACAGTGGGGCGCTCCTCCACCACAACCACCAGCACATTGCCAGTCGCCTCCAGGCGCACGTCCTTGAACAGGCCCAGACCGAAAAGTGCGCGAATGGCAGCTGCGCCCTTCTCGTCGTTGTAGTCGTCACCAACCCGCAGTGGCATGGAGGCAAACACGGTGCCGGGCTCGACGCGCTGCAGCCCCTCGACGCGGATGTCCTGCACCTTGAAAGGCTCCAGAGCCCATGCCGCATTGGCGGCAAAAATCATGGCTGCAACGGCCGATGCGGTACGCACGCCCAGGCGATTGATGTGTTTTTTCATGAATGAAGCTGGCGCCGCAGTTGCAGGGCAAGCGCGGCAAAAGTGTTAGCCAAAAAGCCGAGTGATATCGTTGAACAGGGCAATGGACATCATGAGAAGCAAGACCGCAACGCCTCCACGCTGCAGGCGCTCCATCCACGCGTCTGAAACCCCCCTGCCTGTGACACCCTCCCAAAGATAATACATCAGGTGCCCTCCGTCCAAGACGGGCAGCGGCAGGAGGTTGAGCACGCCCAGGCTCACGCTGATCAGGGCGAGGAAAACGAGGTACTGCGTCAGGCCCAGGCTGGCAGAACGCCCAGCATAGTCGGCGATGGTCAAGGGCCCGCTGATGTTCTTGAGAGATGCCTCACCAATCACCATGCGGCCCATCATGCGCAGCGTCAATACCGACACATCCCAGGTCTTGACCACACCGGCCCAAGCCCCTTCCAACACGCCATATTCAACGGTCACGAAATCAGGTGGAGCGCCAACGTAGGCCCCAATGCGGCCTATGGTCGCGCCCAGTTCCGGCTTGGCCTCCGGCAAAACATCCAAGGTCAGCACCTGCCCCGCGCGATCCACGCGCCAAGGCTGGGCCAGTGGCTCGCTGCCACGCACGGACTGCCGGATCAACTCGCGCAGCTGCTGGCCATCCACCACATCGATGGCGCCAATCTTGAGCACCACATCTCCCTGGCGCAATCCGGCGCGCGCAGCGGCTCCGTCAGGCATGACCTCGCCAAGCACCGGACGTGTCCATGGCCCCAGAATGCCTATTTTGCGAAACAGCTGGGCGTCTGCTTCGCGGCTGTCGATCTTCGACATGTCCAGCACAATTTCCCGGTGTGCAGCCCCCGACTGTGGCTGCACATCCAGGCGCACGTTCACCCCCTCCAGGGCACCGCGAGTAAGCAGCCAGCGCAAATCTTCAAACGACCGCACGGGTTCCAGGTCGTCAGAACCCAACGCTGCCTGCACGACCAGTTCACCGCCACGCAGGCCCGCGCTCTGCGCCACGGAACCAGCCACCGGGCTGGCCAGGACCGCCTTGGGCTCCTCCACCCCGTTCCAGTTGACGATGGAATACAGCAGCACGGCCAGCAGCAGATTCGCAACGGGGCCTGCGGCCACGATGGCAGCGCGAGACCGCAGAGGTTGGGTGTTGAAGGCCAGATGCCGCTCTTCGGGGGGCACAGGCGCTTCCCGCTCGTCCAGCATGCGCACGTATCCACCCAGCGGAAACGCCCCCAGGACAAACTCCGTGGGCGAGCCCTTGGGTTGCCAGCGCAGCAGCGGGTTGCCAAAGCCCACCGAGAAGCGCAGCACCTTCACTCCGCACGCCACGGCCACCCGGTAGTGGCCGTATTCGTGTACGGCAATCAGAAGGCCGAGGGCCACGATGAAGGCAACGATGGTGAGGAGCATGTGCGGGTCCGTGTTGCGGTGGAAACTCAGGCCGCCAGGCGGTCTGCAGCTTGCTCAGCGGCATTGCGTGCTCGGCTGTCCAGGTCCAGCAACGCTTCGAGCGAATTGGGCTTGGAGGGGGAAACCGCCTCCAAAGTTGCAAGATTCACGGCATGAATATGGTCAAAACGAAGCCGCCCAGACAAGAACGCTCCCACAGCCACCTCATTGGCAGCATTCAATACGGCCGTCGTCCCCTCGGCGGCTTTCAGCGCTTGCCAGGACAGGTGCAAACCCGGGAAGCGGTGGGCATCAGCATCTTCAAACGCCAGCGCGGACAGGGTCGAAAAATCCAGTGTGCTCGCACCACTCGCAATGCGCTCCGGCCAGGCCAGGCCGCAGGCAATGGGCACGCGCATGTCGGGCGTTCCCAATTGAGCCAGGATCGATGCATCCTTGAACTGCACCATGGAATGGATGATCTGCTGCGGATGGATCACCACCTTGATCTGGTCCGGGTGCAGATCGAACAGCCAGCGGGCCTCGATGACTTCGAGCGCCTTGTTCATCATCGTGGCCGAATCCACCGAAATCTTGCGCCCCATCGAGAAATTGGGGTGCGCACAGGCCTGGGCAGGTGTGATCTCAGCCAGCGTGGACGGGTCGCGTTGCCGAAACGGCCCCCCGGATGCCGTCAGCAAAATGCTGTCCACCCGTTGCGCCCAAGTGGCAGGATCTTCTGGCAGGCACTGAAAGATGGCGGAGTGTTCGCTATCGATGGGCAACAGCGTCGCCCGACCCTCGCGCACCGTCTGCATGAACAACCCGCCGCCAACCACCAGCGCTTCCTTGTTGGCCAGCAGCAACCTCTTGCCCGCGCGCGCAGCCGCCAGACACGGTGCGAGACCCGCAGCGCCCACAATGGCCGCCATCACCGCATCTACTTCATCGTGTGACGCTATCAATTCAAGAGCATCTTGCGCTTGAAGGACCTGCGTTGGAAGGCTATTGGCCACTAATTTTTCAGCCAGAAGCGCCGCATGAGGCGTGCTCGCCATCACCGCGAAGCGAGGACGGAACTGTGCACACTGCGCCAGCAGAAGATCGACCTGGGTGGCAGCGCTGAGCGCAAAAACTTCGAAGCGATCGGGATGGCGGGCCACCACATCCAGCGTGCTGGTGCCAATGGAGCCGGTGGAACCGAGGACGGTGATTTGTTGTTTCTTCATGGAGTCGTCAGGCTCGTGAGCATCATGGCCAGGGGGAGCGTGGGCAGCAGAGCATCCACGCGGTCGAGCACACCACCGTGTCCGGGCAACAGGCCGCTGCTGTCCTTGACACCGGCGCTGCGCTTGATGAGGGACTCCACGAGATCTCCCGACACACTCATGGCCACCATGAACACCGCGGCAAGCACCAGCATCCACCAGCCTTGTAGCGCCATTCGGCTGTAAAAACTGGGCACAGCCGCCTGCCAGTGCGCATCGGCCGCTACCCAGACGAAGGCCATGACCACCACGCCCGCCAAACCGCCCCACACGCCCTCCCAACTTTTGCCAGGACTGATCGAAGGGGCCAGCTTGCCTTTTGTGAAGCGCAGGCCAAAAGCGCGGCCAGCGAAATAAGCAAAGATGTCTGCGACCCACACCAGGAGCAGCACCGACAGCAGAAAATTGATACCCACATTGCGCGCCTGCACTACGGCGAGCCAAGCGAGCCACAGCGCCAATACCCCGGCCACCAGGCGCACTCCACCCGGAATGCGGGGCCAACCAGGCACCCCTGCCTTGAGCAGCCAGGCAGCCGCCAAGACCCACAGCCCCCCGCCCACCACCCACAGGGCGGTCAACGGACGATCGACCCAGCCCAGGGCCCACGAACCCGCACACAGTGCGACACAAGCAGCGCCCACGGTGAGAGAGCCGGCCTGGCCAAAACCGCTCAGACGCCCCCACTCCCAGGCACCCGCCGCCATGAGCACCAACACGACCACGGTGAAGGGCACCGTGGATGGGTAAAAAAGCGCCGGCAGCAAAATGGCCAGCAGGACAAGGGCTGTGATAACGCGCTGCTTGAGCATGGGGCCTTTCAGAACCTGTTCAGGTTCTTAGCCCGGCATCGGCTGGGGATGCGCGGACAGGATTTGTTCGGAGGTTTTGCCAAAACGGCGCTCGCGGCTACCGAAGGCAGCAATCGCCTCGTCCAGCGCCGACTCATCGAAATCCGGCCACAACCGGTCGCTGAAGAAAAACTCGGAGTATGCGGCCTGCCACAGCAAAAAGTTGCTGATCCGCATTTCCCCGCCGGTGCGAATCACCAGGTCCGGATCGGGCACATGGGCCATGCCCATCGCACCCTGCAGGCTGGCCTCGGTGATAGGCTCACCCCGTGCCGCCAGCGACGCTGCTGCCTGGGCAATGTCCCAGCGGCCACCGTAGTTGAAACACACGTTGAGCACCAGGCGGGTGTTTTCAGCCGTAGCGGCTTCTGCCTGCGCCAGGCCATCGCGGACCTTCTGCGAAAGACCCGCACGCTCACCCACGAAATACAGGCGCACGCCATCCTTCTTGAGTTGCGGCACTTCGCGCGCCAGCGCCATCGCCAACAGTTCCATGAGGCCAGAGACCTCGTCGGCGGGGCGGTTCCAGTTTTCGGAGGAGAACGCAAACACCGTGAGTACAGCCACACCGCGCTGCACGCAGGCGCGTGCACAGCGGCGCAGTGAATCTACGCCTTGCTTGTGGCCCGCCAGGCGCGGCAAAAAACGGCGCGTGGCCCAGCGGCCGTTGCCATCCATGACGATGGCAATGTGGTGCGGCACCAACGAAGAGTCAGCCATGTGAATGTTCAAGCCCTGGGGCCTAGAGCGTGTGATGCACTTTTAAGTGCCCGCGAAAGTCGGGGAAAGGCCCGGCAACTAGGCGCAGGACGCGCCGCGGTATGAATACCGCAAGCGGCTTGCAACGACGTAGCCGGGCCTTTCCCCGACTTTCCCAAAGGGTTGGCCCCACACGCAGGCACTCGCGGTGCTGCAGCGCTTGCCAAGGCCGGGGCCTTGCCTGCGCACCGCGCCTTGCGATCACCTGCGTGTGGGGCCAACGCGGGTACGTAAAAGCGCATAACACGCTCTAGACCGCCATGATTTCCTGCTCTTTGGCGGCCACCAGCGCATCGATCTCGGCGATATGCTTATCGGTGAACTTCTGCACGTCGGTTTCGGCGCGCTTCTGGTCGTCCTCGGAGGCCAGCTTGTCCTTGACGAGCTTCTTGACGGACTCGTTGGCATCGCGGCGCAGGTTGCGCACGGCAATCTTGGCGCTCTCGCCCTCGTTGCGGGCGAGCTTGGTCATTTCCTTGCGGCGCTCTTCGCTCATGGGGGGCATGGGCACGCGGATCAGGTCGCCCATGGAGGCAGGGTTCAGGCCCAGGTCGCTTTCGCGGATGGCCTTCTCGATCTTGGCGCCCATGCCCTTTTCCCAGGGCTGCACGCTGATGGTGCGCGAATCGATCAGCGCCACGTTGGCCACCTGGCTCAGGGGCACCAAGGAGCCGTAATACTCGACCTGGACGGTATCGAGCAACGCCGGGTTGGCACGGCCGGTGCGGATCTTCTGCAGGTTGTTCTTGAAAGCCGAGATGGACTGGTCCATCTTGGTTTCTGCATTTTTCTTGATGTCGGCAATCGTCATGTTTTCTCCTGGGCGCCCGCCTGCATCGTGGGCAGGCCTCGGCCATTGTCGTCAAGCGTAAACCAGCGTACCTTCGTCTTCACCCATCACCACACGCTTCAGGGCGCCGTGCTTGATGATGGAGAACACCCGCACGGGCAGCTTCTGGTCGCGGCACAGGGCAAACGCGGTCGCATCCATGATGCCCAGATTGCGGGACATGGCCTCGTCAAAGCTGAGCTTCGTATAACGCGTGGCCGTGGGGTCCTTCTGGGGGTCGGCAGTATAAACGCCGTCCACCTTGGTGGCCTTGAGCACCAGTTCAGCACCGATTTCGGCACCGCGCAACGCTGCGGCGGTGTCGGTGGTGAAGAAAGGATTGCCTGTGCCGGCCGCAAACACGACGACCTTGCCCTCTTCAAGATACTGCAGCGCCTTGGGGCGCACATAGGGCTCAACCACCTGCTCGATGGCAATGGCGGACATCACTCGGGCCACCAGGCCCTGCTTGTCCATGGCGTCTGCCAGGGCCAGGGCGTTCATCACGGTGGCCAGCATGCCCATGTAGTCGGCGGTGGCACGGTCCATCCCGACCGAGCCCCCGGCGACACCACGGAAGATGTTGCCCCCACCGATCACCACGGCCACCTGGACACCCAGGCGGGTCACTTCGGCGATCTCCTCGACCATGCGCACGATGGTGGCGCGGTTGATACCGAAGGCGTCATCCCCCATCAGCGCCTCACCAGACAGCTTGAGCAAAATGCGCTTGTGGGCTGGTGCAGCGTTGGACATGGGAAATTTCTCCGGTAAGTGGTACGAGGCTTTGGTGGGGTGGTTACAGGGAACGATCAGGCAGCAGCCTTGGCAGCAGCCACCTGGGCAGCCACTTCGGCAGCAAAGTCGTCCACCTTCTTCTCGATGCCTTCGCCCACCACGTACAGCGTGAAACCCTTCACGTTGGTGTTGGCAGCCTTGAGCATCTGGGCCACGGTTTGCTTGCCGTCGGCAGCCTTCACGAAGACCTGGTCGGCCAGCGAGACTTCCTTGAGGTACTTCTGCACAGCGCCGTCGATGCGCTTGGCCGTGATGTCAGCGCTTTGTGCAGGCTTGCCGGCAGCCACGAGCTCCTTGTTGGCTTCGTCGGCCTTGCCTTCTGCGACCGAGCGCTCCTTGGCGATCAGGTCGGCAGGCACGTCGGCGCTGGTCAGCGCAACGGGCTTCATGGCGGCCACGTGCATGGCAACGTCCTTGGCGGCGGTGGCGTCACCGTCGAACTCGACGACCACACCGATGCGCGAGCCGTGCAAGTAGGCTGCCAGGTTGGAGCCGCTGAAGCGCTTGAAGCGGCGGAAGGACATGTTCTCGCCGATCTTGCCGATCAGGCCCTTGCGCACGTCTTCCAGCGTGGGGCCGAAGCTGTCTTGGCTATAGGGCAGCGCGCCCAAGGCTTCGACGGTGGCGGGGTTGTGTTCAGCCACCAGCTTGGCAGCGGCGTTGGCCATGGCGATGAAGCTGTCGTTCTTGGAGACGAAGTCGGTTTCGCTGTTGACTTCCACCAGGGCACCGGTGGTGCCGTCGATGTAGCTGGCGACCACGCCTTCAGCCGTGATACGAGATGCAGCCTTGCCAGCCTTGGTGCCCAGCTTGACGCGCAGCAGCTCTTCAGCCTTGGCCATGTCGCCGTCAGCTTCCGTCAGCGCCTTCTTGCATTCCATCATCGGAGCGTCGGTCTTGCCACGCAGTTCAGCAACCATGCTTGCGGTAATTGCAGCCATCTTTGTTCCTTCAGTGTTCAGTTCAGTCAGTTCAGATTCGGGCTAAAAAAAAGGGGGCTCACCAGGGGCCCCGCTTTTGTTCGCGACGGATCGCGCAGCCGGGCTATCAGGCAGCGGCTTCTTGCACTTCCACGAATTCGTCGGTGCTCTCTGCAGTAGCAGCCTTCACGACTTCATTCACGGCGTTGGCACGGCCTTCGATGATCGCGTCAGCGATGCCACGGGCGTACAGCGTCACAGCCTTGGCCGAGTCGTCGTTGCCAGGGATCACGTAGTCGATGCCTTCAGGCGAGTGGTTGGTATCGACCACACCAATCAGCGGGATGCCCAGCTTCTTGGCTTCGGCAACGGCGATCTTGTGGAAGCCCACGTCGATGATGAAGATGGCATCGGGCAGAGCAGCCATGTCCTGAATGCCGCCGATATCCTTTTCGAGCTTCTCGATTTCGCGGGAGAACGTCAGTTGCTCCTTCTTGCTCAGGCTGTCGAGGCCAGCTTCTTGCTGGGCCTTCATGTCCTTGAGGCGCTTGATCGAGGTCTTCACGGTCTTGAAGTTCGTCAGCATGCCGCCCAGCCAGCGCTGATCCACGAAAGGCACGCCAGCGCGTTGCGCTTCGGTGGCCAGGATTTCACGGGCTTGGCGCTTCGTGCCGACCATCAGGATCGTGCCGCGGTTGGCAGCCAGTTGCTTGGCGAACTTTTGGGCTTCCTGGAACAGTGGCAGCGACTTTTCCAGGTTGATGATGTGAATCTTGTTGCGATGGCCGAAGATGTAGGGGGCCATCTTGGGGTTCCAGAAGCGGGTTTGGTGACCGAAGTGGACACCGGCTTCCAGCATTTCGCGCATGGTAACGGACATAAAAATACTCCAAAGGTTAGGTCTAAAATCAGCCCCAATATTTGCAGTGCCGTGATCTTCACGAACACCGCAACACCTTGACAGGGCTGCTTTGCGATTGGTCTTGCCGCAGCGGCCACGCTGGTTGTGCAAACCTTGCACCACTGCGCTACTGCTCCCAGCAAAACCCAAAGATTCTAGCACACCCATGCTCTCTGACCTGATCGCCACCCGTGAGCAACTGCGGGACGGCGCCACTACCGCGCCCGCCGAGCTGGAACGCTGCATCGACGCTGCCCAGGCCACCTCCAACACCCACAGCTTTGTGCGAACCCTGTTCGACGAGGCTCGCACCACAGCGGTGCAACCGGGCGTAGCCCAGTTGCCTCTGGCCGGGCTGTCGGTGTCGGTGAAGGACCTGTTTGACGTGGCCGGCCAACCCACCCCGGCGGGCTCCACCGCACTGGCGGGGGCTCCCGCAGCAGCTAAAGACTGCCCGGCCGTGGCCCGACTGCGCGCAGCGGGTGCCAGCCTGATTGGCCGCACCAACATGGTGGAGTTCGCTTTCTCGGGCGTGGGCATCAACCCCCACTACGGCACGCCTGCTGCCTGGGACGCCCGTTTTGGCGCCGTGCCCGGCGCACCCCGGGTGCCCGGCGGGTCTTCGTCCGGCGCCGGGGTGTCGGTCGCCACTGGCGCCGCGTTCATCGGGCTGGGGTCGGACACCGGTGGCTCCATCCGCATTCCTGCAGCGCTCAACGGCATCGTGGGCTTCAAGAACACCGCCCGGCTGGTGCCTACCGCTGGCGCCTTGCCGCTGTCCACCACCCTGGACACTGCCTGCGCCATGACGCGCACCGTGCGCGACGCCATCGTGGCGCACGAGGTGTTGGCCGCCCGGCGCGTGACGCGCAGCCTGGCGCCGCTGTCGCAGTACCGGCTGGCGGTGCCGTCCACCCTCTTCCTCGACGGGCTGGATGCCACCGTGGCGCGCGCCTTTGAGCGCAGCGTGGAAGCCTTGCGCCAGGCCGGCGCCCAGATCGACACCATCGACCTGCCCGCCGTGCTGGAGCAGCCCGCCTATGGTTTTGCCGCCCCCGAAGCCTACGCCTGGCACCGCGAGCTGCTGCAGCGCGCAGGCGACCGCTACGACCCCCGGGTGCGCATGCGCATTGAAAAAGGCGCCACGCTGATGGCCTGGGAATACATCGACCTGGTGCAGGCGCGCCAGCGATGGATTGCACGCATGCTCTCCGACATGGAGCGCTATGACGCCCTGCTGTCCCCCACCGTTCCCATCGTGGCACCGCTCATTGCCGATGTCGCGCCGGCCGATGGACTGGACAAAGTCCAGAACGCCGCCCGCGACGCCGAGTTCTTCCGCGTCAACAACCTGCTGCTGCGCAACACCAGCGTGGTCAATCTGCTGGATGGCTGTGCGCTGTCGCTGCCTTGCTATGTGCCAGGGGAACTCCCGGTCGGGCTGATGGTCTGGCACGGAGCGCTCAGGGACGACACGGTGCTCAACGTGAGCCTGCAGATCGAACAAATACTACAAAAATAATAGCTGCTCGCGCTTTACCAACAAGCGCCAGAAGCCAAAAACACCCATATTCATGAAGATTGCTATCGTGGGCGCCGGCATCATCGGCGTCACCACCGCATACGAGCTGGCCAGCGACGGCCACGAAGTCACGGTGTTCGAACAACGCAGCGCAGCCGCCGAGGAAGCCAGCTTTGCCACTGCAGGACTGCTCGCACCCTACCTGCTGAGCCCCTGGGCAGTGCCGGGCTTTGGCCAGCCGCTGCGACTGATGGGGGCACAGGCCACCCTGCGGATGGCGGGCGGCCTGACCCTCGCCAACTGGGCCTGGTTGCGCCGCTGGCGCAGCATGGCCCGCAGCCACAGCGCCCCGGCTACAGCCGTCGAGCGCCTGGCGCAGTACAGCCAGACGCGCCTGCAATCCATCGCCAGCCAGCACGAGCTGGATTTCGAAGCCAGCGATGGCCGCCTGGTGCTGCTGCGCACTGAGGAAGACCGCACGCGCCTGCAGCCCGCACTGCAGGTGCTGCGCGACAGCGGCGTGACCTTGCGCGAGATCGACGCCGATGTGGCCCGCCAGATCGAGCCCGGCCTGTCGCCCGAGGCGCCGCTGGCAGGCGCCATCCACTTGCCCGACGCGCGCGCGGGCAACTGCCGCCTGTTTGCCCAGCTGCTGCGCCAGGGTATTCAGGGCGGTGGCGTGCAGTTTGTGTTCAACACCCGCGTGGACCGACTGGGCAGCAGCCCCACCGGCGTGGTGCTGCAAGGCGAAGCGGAGCTGCGTCGATTTGATGCCGTGGTGCTGTGCGCGGGCATGGCATCAGCCACGCTGCTGCCTGCGCTGGGCTTGGGCCTGCCCATGGCGGCCGTGTATGGCTACTCCGTCAGTGCCCCGCTGCGCGAATCCACCCACGCCCCGCGCGCCAGCGTGGTGGATGCGGGTCAGCAGATATCCATCACCCGCCTGGGCCAGCGTGTGCGCATTGCCGGTGGTGCTGAACTGGCCGGGGCCGATGCCGAGCACCACACCCCCACACTGCAGCGCCTGTACCGCACGCTGAACGACTGGTTCCCCGGCGGCGCGCAGCTGTCATCCAACCTGCAGATCTGGCGCGGCGCCCGCACCATGCTGCCCGACGGAGCACCGGTGGTGGGCGCCAGCGGCGTGCCGGGCTTGTGGATCAACACCGGCCACGGCGCAAGTGGCTGGGCTCTGGCCTGCGGCAGCGCCCGGGCGCTGGCCGACCTGATCGCGCAGCGCGAGCCCGAGGTGTCGCTGGACGGGCTGGGCATGCGTCGGTTCTAAGAGCCTGCGCTTTGCCCCCACGGGGTGTCGGCGCACAATGGCAGGCGCGCTGCCACTGGCAGCAGCCCTTGCCCCCTGCAGCCCATGCACCGCATCACCGCCCACCAGCCTTATCCCCTGTTCAACACAGCCGCCACCCGCCGCCTGGAAAATGCGGCGGCGGCCGCCCTGCCCCTACACACCCTCATGCAACGCGCCGGCCTGGCCGTGGCGCAATTGGCCCAGGCGCTGGCCCCCCACGCACGCACCGTGTGGATTGCCTGCGGGCCCGGGAACAACGGAGGTGACGGACTGGAGGCTGCCATGCACCTGCAGCGCAGTGGCCGCAAAGTGGTCGTGACCTGGCTGGGCCAGCCCGATACGGCCCCGGCCGATGCCAGGGCCTCGTGGCAGCGGGCGCGGGATGCGGGCGTGGTCTGGGCAGACACCGCACCCGGCGATCTGGGGGCCAACGACCTGTGCATTGATGCGCTGCTGGGCATTGGCGTCTCTTCTTCACCCCACAGCCCCGCACGCCCGCCCGACGCAAGGCTCCAGGCCTGTCTGCAAGCCCTGCACCGCAGTCCGGCCCCCGTGCTGGCTGTGGACCTGCCCAGCGGGCTGGACGCAGACACCGGCCAATTTGCTGCAGGCCTTGCGCCCGACACCCCAACCCACCAGCACTACCACCTGCACCACCAAGCGCCCCCGCCACGCCACACGCTGAGTCTGCTCACCCTCAAGCCCGGCCTGTTCACCGCCGCCGGGCGGGACGCAGCAGGCCAGGTCTGGCTGGATGATCTGGGCGTAGAACCCGGGCACGAGCCGCCCAACGCCTGGCTTTCCGGCCCCGCCCTGCCCGCCCCCCGCGCCCATGCCAGCCACAAGGGCAGCTATGGCGACGTGGCTGTGGTGGGCGGCGAAGGACTGGCGGCGCGGGGCATGGGCATGGCGGGCGCCGCTCTGCTGGCCGCTTCGGCCGCTCTGCACAGCGGCGCGGGCCGGGTGCTGGTGGCTTTGCTCGACAACGGTCAGCAGCAACTCGACCCACAGCAGCCCGAGTTGATGTTCCGCCGCTTTGACGCACTGGCACTGGAACAGCTCACCGTGGTCTGCGGCTGTGGCGGCGGGCAGGCCATCGCACGCGTTCTGCCCGAGGTCATCACCCGCGCAGCCCGGCTGGTTCTGGACGCCGATGCGCTCAACACCATCGCCACCCAGGCCGCTTTGCACGCGCTGGTGGTGGCGCGCGGCCAGCACGGGCAAGCCACGGTGCTCACACCACACCCGCTGGAGGCCGCCCGCCTGCTGGGCCTGACCACCGCCGAGGTCCAGGCCAACCGGCTTGGGGCCGCGCAGCAGCTGGCAGACCAGTTCAACTGCGTGGCCGTGCTCAAGGGCTCGGGCACCGTGGTTGCCGCACCCGACCGCGTGCCCGCCATCAACCCCACGGGCAATGCGCGACTGGCCACGGCAGGTACAGGCGATGTGCTGGCAGGCATGGTGGGCGCCCACCTGGCCGCCGGTGCCAGCACCTTGCGCGCTGCGAGTGAAGCGGTGTACCAGCATGGCCAGGCGGCTGATGATTGGCCAGCGCGCCAGGCGCTGACGGCCAGTGCGCTGGCGCGGCGCGTGGGCGGAAGCTGAGCCTCAGGCCAGCAAGGTCACCGTCTTGAGCGGCTTGAGCACGCTCGACGGTGTCATGCCAAAGGTCTGTCGGAACATGCGGCTGAAGTGGGCCGAATCAGAAAACTCGCCGTGCAACGCCGCGTCGGTCAGGCGCGGACTGACCGCCAGCCCCGCCATCGCCAGCCGCACCTGGGACCAGACCCGATAGGTGCGCAAGCTCACCCCCATTTCGGCGCGAAACAGGTGGTTGAAACGCGACGCTGAAAGCTGGACGCCCGAGGCCAGGTAACCCCGTGCCACCCGCCCCGCCTGCGGATGGCGCAGCACACGCAGGCTGCACGCCACGCGCGGGTCCAGCGGCGCCACCTCGCTATCGAGCGGGCAACGCAGCAAGGCGGGCAGGTCGAAGTGATGCAGATAACCCTCCATGGCGCTGCGCGCCCCCACGGAGACTGCGACATCCAGTACCACGCCACCCTCTTGCTGGAGAAGACCGCGCAACCCCCGTGCTTCGCGCGAATCGGGCTCCAGGTACACCAGGGCAACCGTCTCGCCGCAAGGGTCGAACAGGTGCTCCACGCCCGCGTCCACCAGCGCGCTGTGGCAGGTCTCCACACGCCCTGCCCCCCAGTGCACCGCGAACCGCCCCGAGAGCCCCATCAGAAGCACCGGCGACGCATGGCAGTGCCAGCCCGTGGCCGGGATCTCTCCGACGTAGAGCGCCCGGTCAGTGCCCAGGGTCAGTGTGTTGCGTGCTGGCATAGCCCAAACCTACAAGTATTTTTACCGCGTTCTCCGTAGCCTTGCCTCTCCCGCCAGGGGCCGAGCGTGTGTTGACACTTGAAGCAGCAGTCCCTGGCATGCACGCAGCCATACCCTTGGAGAACGCTTCTTGAAACGCATCGTTATTTCTGTCGCAACGGCACTGGTACTGGGCACGGTCGGCCTCTACTACTGGGCACCTTCGCTGTTCAAAGAGCCCCTGCTCAGCGCCAATCGCCATCTGTCCGGCCTGGAAGAAAAAACCGCCGATGCGGCCATGCACACCATCCACTACCTGGACAACGACACGCCCCCAAACCCCGCGCCGGGCCACGGCAGTGGCACACCCATCGTTCTGCTGCACGGCATTTTTGCGGAGAAAGACCATTGGGTGGATTTTGCGCGACCGCTCACCGGCCAGTACCGGGTGATTGCCCCAGATATCCCGGGCTTTGGCGAGAGCACACGGCGGGACGACCAGCCCTACGACTACGCCGCCCACGTCACGCGGCTGGCCGCGTTTCTGGACGCGCTCGGCCTTGCGAAAGTGCATCTGGCGGGCAACTCAATGGGCGGCACCATCGCCGCTCTCTTTGCTTTGCAGCATCCCGAGCGCGTGGCCAGCGTGGCGTTCATCGGCGCACCCCACGGCATTCACTCGCCCCAGCCCAGCACCATGGACCGCCTCATCGACACCGGACAACGCCCGCTGGTAGCCTACGATGCCGCAGCCTTCGGCGCCATGATGGATCTGGTGTTTGAAAAGCGCCCCTTTTTGCCCTACCCCATCCTGCACGCGTCTGAACAAGAAGCGCTGCGCAACGCCACCTCCAACACGCGCCTGTGGGACGCGCAGCTCAAAGACCGCTACCTGCTGGAGCAACGACTGAGCACGTTGCAGCACCACCCCATCCTCGCCCTGTGGGGCGAGAGCGACCACGTGTTCGACCACTCTGGACTGCAGACTTTGCAGAAGCTGTTGCCCCACGCCCATGCCGAAGCACTGCCCGGCATTGGCCACCTGCCCATGATGGAGGCGCCCAAAGAGACGGCGCAGCGGTACGCCCGCTTCTTGGGCGTTGTGGCCACGACCCCGCGCGAGACCACCCCGAAAATCCAATAAAAATAGCTGCTAGCGCTTATCCATAAAGCGTTAGCAGCTATTAATTAGTGAGCAATAGCTTGAGCGTGATTTTGTACGCCGTCCCCGCTTGTGTCAGCCCCGGCGGGGCTTGCGCGCCTTGCTCTTGCTGGATTTTCCCGCAACCGCCTTCTTGACAGATGCTTTCAGAGACTGGATCGGTGAACGCGCGGCCCGCTCACGCGAAAGGCCCGCTTGCTCCGTGGCAGATGGGGTTGGGCCCTTGTCGGACTTGCGTCCACCGGACCGGCCACCCGCCTTGCGGGCGCCACCAGCGCCTTCTGTGCCCAGGCCCTTGTCTTTCAACGCGCGGCCCAGCAACTCTTCGCCCTCGCGCACCAGGCGGAAGTCGATCTTGCGTCCGTCCAAGTCCACACGGCTGACCTGCACCCGGACCCGCGCGCCGATAGCGTAGCGGATGCCTGTGCGCTCACCCCGCAGCTCCTGGCGCGCCTCGTCGAACTTGAAGTACTCGCCGCCCAGTTCGGTGATGTGCACCAGGCCTTCGACATACATCGCGTCCAGCGTGACGAAAATGCCGAAGCTTGTCGCTGCGCTGACCACGCCGCTGTATTCCTCGCCCAGGTGCTCGCGCATGTACTTGCACTTGAGCCAGGCTTCCACATCGCGGCTGGCCTCGTCGGCACGGCGTTCGTTGGCACTGCAGTGCAGGCCTGCGGCCTCCCAGGCCTGGGTGTCGCGGCTTGGTGGTGCCACATCCTTGCGGGGCTTGGTGCCGGGCGCCGCCACGCGGGCCGCCAACCGCTTGGCCAGCTTGGCATGGGCTTCGCCGGGTGTGGGCAAGGACGGCAGCGCGTACTTCGTCTTGCTCAGAATGGCCTTGATGACGCGGTGCACCAGCAGGTCGGGGTAGCGCCGGATCGGGCTGGTGAAATGCGTGTAGGCATCGAATGCCAAGCCAAAGTGCCCACTGTTGACGGGCGTGTAGATGGCCTGCTGCATGGAGCGCAGCAGCATGGTGTGGATCTGCTGAGCGTCGGGCCGGTCCTTGGTTGCCGTGGCGATGGCCTGGAAGTCACCGGGTTTCGGGTCGTCGCCAATCGTCATGCCCACGGCCATGGCCTTGAGGTAGTTGCGCAGGATTTCCTGCTTCTCGGGCGTGGGGCCTTCGTGCACACGGAACAGGCCGGGCTGCCCGCCCTGGGCGATGAAGTCAGCGCTGCACACGTTGGCGGCCAGCATGGCCTCTTCGATGAGCTTGTGCGCATCGTTGCGGGTGCGCGGCACGATCTTCTCGATGCGGCCGTTTTCGTCGCAGACGATCTGTGTTTCGGTGGTCTCGAAGTCCACCGCGCCGCGCGCCTGGCGAGCGATGAGCAGCGCGCGGTACACGTCATGCAGGTTGAGCAGGTCCTTGACGCGGTCCTTGCGCTTGCTGGCCTCGGGGCCGCGCGTGTTGGCCAGGATGGCCGCCACTTCGGTGTACGTGAAGCGCGCATGGCTGAACATCACTGCCGGGTAGAACTGGTAGGCATGCACCTCGCCCTTGGCGGTGACCAGCATGTCGCAGACCATGCACAGGCGTTCCACCTCGGGGTTCAGAGAACAGAGCCCATTGCTGAGCTTCTCGGGCAGCATGGGGATCACGCGGCGCGGGAAGTACACGCTGGTGGCGCGGTCGTAGGCATCGATGTCGATGGCACTGCCCGTCTCCACATAGTGGCTCACGTCGGCAATCGCCACCAGCAGGCGCCAGCCCTTGCTGCGGCCGACCTTGGCGGGCTCGCAGTACACAGCATCGTCGAAGTCGCGCGCGTCTTCGCCGTCGATAGTGACCAGGGGCACGTCGGTCAGGTCCACGCGGCGCTTCTTGTCCTGCGCGCGCACCTTGTCGGGCAGTTCCTTGGCCTGGGCGAGACACTCGGCCGAGAACTCGTGTGGCACACCGTACTTGCGCACGGCGATTTCGATCTCCATGCCGGGGTCATCGACCTCGCCAAGCACTTCGGTGATGCGTCCCACAGGCTGGCCGAACAAGGCCGGCGGCTCGGTCAGCTCAACCACCACGACCTGCCCAGGCTTCGCAGCGCCCGTGGCGCCCTTGGGGATCAGTACATCCTGACCGTAGCGCTTGTCTTCGGGGGCCACGAGCCACACGCCGCTTTCCTGCAGCAGTCGGCCAATGATGGGCTGGGGCGGACGCTCAATGATTTCAACAACACGCCCTTCGGGGCGGCCACGGCGGTCCTGGCGGACGATGCGCACGCGCACACGGTCCTTGTGCAAGACTGCGCGCATTTCGTTCGGGGGGATATAGATGTCGCCTTCGCCATCGTCACGGATGACAAAACCGTGTCCATCACGGTGCCCTTGCACGCTGCCTTCAATCTCGTCCGACAAATGCGTGGACTGCGTGCCGGGGGTGGTTTTTTTGATATACAATCTTAGACTTTCCTGAAATGCCCAGGTGGCGGAATTGGTAGACGCACTAGTTTCAGGTACTAGCGAGTAACATCGTGGAGGTTCGAGTCCTCTCCTGGGCACCAAGTTTAACGAGAACCAGCGATGGTTTTCAAAATATCGAAGCCGCTGTACACACAGCGGCTTTTTTATTTGCCGATACGTTTTGCACCTTCTGTTGCGGCCAAAGAATTTTGAACCGACGGTACATTTTTTTGAAAACTCTCCAGAAGCCTGAGTTTCTTGTCCTATAATTCGAGGCTGATCTGAAAGCCCAGGTGGCGGAATTGGTAGACGCACTAGTTTCAGGTACTAGCGAGTAACATCGTGGAGGTTCGAGTCCTCTCCTGGGCACCAAACACATTAAAAGCCGTTGCAGTTGCAACGGCTTTTTTGTTTTCTGGCCGCCAAAGAAAAACGAGACCACCAGCGATCTCGTCTTGCGTGTTGCGGTAAGCGCTGTGGGCACACACACACCGCAGTGCACATGCCCACCCGCCACATCACGTCACTTGCGCAGCAGTGTTTTCAGCACGTTCTGCAAACGGCGTGCGCTGCCTGCATCGCTGGAGCTGGCCAGCACGCGCGCCACATCCTGCCCCCAGGTCTGTGCAGGCGCAGGATCATTGCGGCGCGTCAGCAGCTGCAACTGCAGCATGCGACGGGCAGCGATGTGCTCCGCCGGAGTGGGCGCCTCAGCCGCCATCTCCAGGCGCAGCAGCGCTTCTGCCGCATCACCCTTGGGGGCAGCCGTCAGCGCTTGCGTCCAGGCGCTGCGCACCGATGCCGTCACACCCGAACCCAGATCTTGCGTGCCGGGCACCAGCGCTGCATCGCGCTTCTCCCAGGCCGTCAACAACTGGGTCAGCGCCTCGCCGTGGGCCTGAGCCGCCAGCTTCTTCAAGGCCAGCTGGGCGTGCTCCATGGCTTCGCGCTGGGCGCGGAACGCGGTGTCACCCAGGCGGGGGCCGCGGTCCTCGAACGCTGGGCGCTCGCCAAATCGGCCGCCACGGTCAGCACGGTCGCCCATGCGGCCATCGCCACGCGGGCCACGGGCGCCATCGCGATCACCCGGACGACCATCGCGGCGGTCGCCTGGACGCGTACCACGGCCAGCGGCCGCAGGCGCATCCTTCTTCATGCCGGGGCGGTCGTCACCGCGCACTGCCACCACAGGCCGGGCAGTAGGCTTAGGTGCTGCGGGCGCTGGCGTGGCAACCTCGGCAACTTCACCACCATCGGGGGTTTCGGCAGATTCACCGGCGCCACCCTCGGTAGCAACCGGGAGAGCGCCTGCCTGCGCCTCTGAATGCGCCTGAGCATCCTTTTGCGCCGTGGCCACAGCTTCTGCCGCCTGGGCCTGACCGCGCAGTGCAGCTTCCAGCGCCTGCATGGCCGCGCGAATCTGCTGCGCATCACCGCTGGCATTGGCAGCCTCCAGGGCCTTCGAAGCCTCCAGCACCACGCGATCGCGTGCGCTCAATTCGGTCACCGCGCGCTCGCGGTCTGCCGACTTGCGGTTGAAGGCTTCATCGATGGGTTTGCGAAACGCATCCCACAGCTTCTGCTCGTGCTTGCGGTCCAAGGGCACGGTTTGCGCCTCAGCCTGCCAGCGCTGCTGCAGCGCCTTGACCGCATCGATGCGCAAAGTGGGGGCCGCACCAAGGGCCATGGCCTCATCAATCATTGCATGACGGCGGGCCAGGCTTTCCTTCTGTGCAGCTTCCAGGGGAGCAGCTGCCATGGAAATCGCCTGCTTCCAAAGGGGTTGCAGTTCCGCAAACAGCTTCTCGCCCACATGGCCGCCTTCGCGCCAGCGATCACCAAACTGGTGGAGGGCACGGTTGATGGCTTTCCAGTCGCCAGAGTTGGCATGTTCCTGCGCCCACGCCTTGACCTCTTCGATCAGCGCCAGGCGTTGGGCCTTGTGCTCAGCGGCTTCGGTGCGGATCTTGTCAAGCCACGCCTCCACCACCTTGTGCGCAGCGTTGCAGGCTTCGTCGAATTTCTTCCACAGGCTGTGGTTGGGAGCCCCGCCCTGGTCTGCCTGTTTCCACTGCTCGCGCAGGTTGCGCAGGGTTTCCTGCATCTTGCGGCCGCCCAGGGCCTGGCCCTCAGGGCGGTTGAGCAAGGCCTCAGCCTTGGCCACCAGGTCTTCGCGCACCTGGTCTGCGCTCCAGCGTTGCCAGCCTTCCAGCTCACCAGCCGCCACCAGGGCCGTATGCACCTGCTGCTCCAGGGCGCTATCGATGTGTTTGCCATGCACCTTGAGCACGGCGCGCAGCGCGGCTGCAGCCCCGGCACTGGCCTTCCCATGACCCTCGGCAGTTTCCTTTTCGAGGACCGCCAAGGCCTCCCGCACACTATGCGCAGCCTTTTCAATCACTTCCGGCGCGACTTTGGGCTTGGCAACACGCGCAGGCTTGGCGGCCGCAGCGGCAGCAGCAGCCTCCGTGGGCAGGCCGCGCGCGGTACGCAGCTCATCCGCCCAGACGGGCACTGGCGGCAGCGGTGCATTGACATCTTCGGCGGCCGCCACAGCCTGGGCCAGTGCGGGCTGGAATGCCTCCCACACCACCAGCAGCTGGGTGCGCGACGCATCGAGCAAGGGGGGGAAACGTGCCTCCACACTGGCCCAGCTGGCATCGCCAGTCAATTCCTGCGCCTGTTCTTGCCAGCGGGCCACATCGGCACGCAACAGCTCCAGCGCCGCCTGAGCGTCACGCCAGGACTTGGTGGAAAGCACTTCGATGCGCTGGGCCAGCAGCACAGCCGCCTCACGCTGCACCTGAACGCGGTGCTGCAGATCCTCGATCACCTTCACGCGATCCGCGACCTGTACCTTGAGCACAGACAAGGGCTCGCGGGACAGCGGTGCGCCCGCCTTGGCGGCATCACGCTGCCATGCCAGGGCATCGGCAATGTTGAGCTTAGGGGCTGCAAGCAGCACCTGCGCTTTTTCAGCCCACTCGGCGGCAATGACCTCCTGGCCCTTGGCGCGGCGGATTTCATCGAGGCGCTCACGCACCGCGCGCGCGGCGCCCTTGTCACGCCCGCTCAATTCTTTGAAAACCTCCTGCAACTGCTCGTGGTCTGGCTGGGTAGCCAGCCAGTCACGAATGCGGGAGGCGCGCTCGCCTGAGGTAGCGGCAGAAAAAGCGCCACCGGTCAGCGCATCAAGCGGATGCGGCTCATGGGTTTTGGCCGGGGCCGGATTCACTTCAGGTGCGTCGGACATTTTGCTGCGGGAAAAAAATGGAAACATGGATCCAATGGATAACAAAGGCGGCCCCGGGCGCACTGCCTGAAGGCCTGCCCCGGCAACTGCGCTGCACGCGCGCCAGAGCAACAAAGCGGCTATTTTCACCGGGTTTGGCAAACAGGCCGCAGCATGGCGGTGTGCCAAGCCCTGGGGGTGATCTGGCACAAGGCTTTGCCAGACGGGCTGACATGCTGCGGCCCTGCAAGGGCGCCGCCGCTCTAGGGAACAGCCCCCATTATCTATATATAAGGGCCAAGAGCCCAAAAGCACGCCACGCCACAAACAAGAAAGCCCGGCAGACAGGGCCTCAAGGCCTGCCTGCCGGGCTTGACGGCTGACACAACGGTCTTTGCCATCGGTCGCGATGCGGAGATGAAGGTCCACATGGCGAGGAGGCAAGGTATTGCCTCCAGGGGTTTGCCGTAGAAGCCGCATCTGCTGCACCAGGACACTGAATGCCCTCGGAGGGAGACTTGGCTTCGTCTGGCGATGCCTGAAATCTACAGGCAACGCAACCTTACCAAAGGCGCCGCCGCAACTCAAACTGGATTCTCAATGGCAAAAAGACCAGCGATTGAATTTGACATACGCACGTAACAACAGCTCGCAAAGTCCCAAGCGCCAGGTCGGCGCACACCCCCTAAAACCTGTGATTTTTTACATACTTTTCATAACTTAATGATCTTAAAAATCAAGATGTTAGTATTGACTAAGCATTTAGTGAACTTCTAGAATCCGCCAGCCCCAAAACGGGCTAGTAAAAACCCCAACCTCGCTGCCGAACCCGGCTAAGTCAAAGCAGGCCCCAAGCACACCAAAGACGTGCGGCCTCACTTGATGGCGTACCAATCCAGGCGATCCGCCGAGACGAGACAGTCCCCGACGACTGCCCGGCTCACTGTGGCGCCTCAGAAAGGAAGAGCTATGACAGCGTCAGGAAAAATAGTCTCCGGCGTGCGGACCTTCGTGGCCGACGTGACCGAAGGTTTTCTTGAAATCACCCACAACAGCTTTGCCCTCATCGGCCTGGCTGTCGCCTTCGTCGTGATCACCCTCACGGCCCGCCCGGACTTGCGCCAGGCTGGTGAAGCACAGTTGATGAACTGGCTGCAGGCCCGCCAAGTGGAAGTGCTTGGCATGCCCATCGAACCAGAAGCCAGTGAGCGCGCCACGGCGGGCAACCCCAAGGACCTGCCCAAAGAGCAGGCTGCCGTCGCCTTCTGGCTCAGCAAGAAGTACCGTGTCGCCCCTGAGCCGCTGAGCGTGCTGGTGGCCGAGGCCTATGAAATTGGCGCAAAGTCCAAGATCGACCCGACGCTGATCCTTGCCATCATGGCCATCGAGTCGAGCTTCAACCCATTTGCACAAAGCGCCGTTGGCGCCCAGGGGCTGATGCAGGTGATGACCAATGTGCACACCGACAAGTACCAGAACTTTGGCGGGCACTTTGCTGCCTTTGACCCCGTGAGCAATCTGCGTGTGGGCGTGAAGGTTCTGCAGGAGTGCATTGCGCGCGCCGGTTCGGTGGAGGGCGGGCTGCGCTTTTATGTCGGCGCAGGCAATCTTGCCGACGATGGCGGCTATGCGGCCAAGGTGATGGCCGAGCATTTCCGGCTGCGCCAGGTCGCCGGTGGCCGGGCCATGCCCACCACGCCACCACCCAACCTCTCTACCCAGGCTCCCGCACAGGTCATCCCGGTGGCCGCACCGCCCGCAACGCCTGCCGCCAGCGGTGACAAAGTGGCCCTGCTCTCCGGGCTCTGACAAGGTTCGCGAGCCCCTGGGGGTAGAAACATCCCTCGGACACACCGCCTCCCATTTCCCTGGCACCTTTGCGCGCGTCACGTCAGCTACACTAGCGAGGTACGCGACTGGCGATAGGCGCGGCATCCAACACAGGGTGCTGCCGCTGACGTGGAAACCGACAAGGGCCTGCCTCTTGTGAACCACTGGGAAGCGTGCCGCACGGGGTTTATCCCTTCTGCGTTCAGCCGTTCGCCTGGGCAGCCCTTGTTTCAAGGGACACAAGTTCATAGGACTGCCAATCATGTACGACCGCAATATTCTTGTCGAACAAACCGACCCCGAACTGTTTGCCGCCATCCAGGCTGAAAACGCCCGGCAAGAGCACCACATCGAGCTGATCGCCAGCGAGAACTATGCCTCCCCCGCCGTGATGTGGGCGCAGGGCACGCAGCTGACCAACAAATACGCCGAAGGCTACCCCGGCAAGCGCTACTACGGTGGCTGCGAGCATGTGGACGTGGCCGAGCAACTGGCCATCGACCGCGTCAAGCAGATCTTCGGCGCCGAAGCCGCCAACGTGCAGCCCCACTGCGGCGCCTCTGCCAACGAGGCCGTGTTCCTGGCCTTCCTCAAGCCCGGCGACACCATCATGGGCATGAGCCTGGCCGAAGGCGGCCACCTCACACACGGCATGCCGCTGAACATGTCGGGCAAGTGGTTCAACGTGGTCTCCTACGGCCTGGACGCCAACGAAGCCATCGACTATGAAGCGATGGAAAAGAAGGCCCACGAGACCAAGCCCAAGCTCATCATCGCCGGTGCATCGGCCTACAGCCTGCACATCGACTTTGCGCGCTTTGCCAAGGTGGCCAAGGACGTGGGTGCGATCTTCATGGTGGACATGGCCCACTACGCTGGCTTGATCGCAGCTGGCGTGTATCCCAACCCCGTGCCCCACGCCGACGTGGTCACCTCCACCACGCACAAGAGCCTGCGCGGCCCCCGTGGCGGCATCATCCTGATGAAGGCCCAGCACGAAAAGGCTATCAACAGCGCCATCTTCCCCGGCCTGCAAGGTGGCCCGCTGATGCACGTGATCGCCGCCAAGGCCGTGGCCTTCAAGGAAGCTCTGCAGCCAGAGTTCAAGGCCTACCAGGAGCAAGTAGCGAAGAACGCCAAGGTGGTGGCCGAGACGCTGACCGCACGCGGCCTGCGCATCGTGAGCGGCGGCACGCAAAGCCACGTGATGCTGGTGGACCTGCGCGCCAAGGGCATTACCGGCAAGGAAGCCGAGGCCGTGCTGGGCGCCGCCCACATGACCATCAACAAGAACGCGATCCCCAACGACCCTGAAAAGCCGATGGTGACCAGCGGCGTGCGCATTGGCACCCCCGCCATGACCACGCGTGGCTTCAAGGAAGAAGAAGCCCGCATCACGGCCAACCTGATTGCCGACGTGCTGGACAACCCGCGCGACGAAGCCAACATCGCTGCGGTGCGCGCCAAGGTCAATGCCCTGACCGCCCGCTTCCCCGTCTACGGCTAAATCCACAGCCGAAAACCATGAAGTGCCCCTTCTGCAGCCACCTCGAGACGCAAGTCGTTGAAACGCGGGTGTCTGAGGATGGGGTCTTCATCCGCCGCCGCCGCCAGTGCGGCGCGTGCGACAAGCGCTTTACCACCTACGAGCGGCCGGAAGTGAACTTCCCGGCCATCGTCAAGAAGGACGGGCGCCGCATTGAATACGACCGGGGCAAGCTGCTCGCCTCGTTCAACCTGGCTTTGCGCAAGCGCCCCGTGAGCACAGACCAGATCGACAGCGCCATCGAGCGGATCGAGGAAAAGCTGCTCAACCTGGGGCAGCGCGAGGTGATCTCCAGCCGCATTGGTGAGCTGGTGATGCGCGAGCTCAAGAAGCTCGACAAGGTGGCCTACATCCGCTTTGCCAGCGTGTACCGCAGCTTTGAAGACATCGACGACTTCCGCGCCATGGTCGACGAAGTGCGCAAGTAAAAGCCTTCGTATTGCTGTCTGCACCGGTGCCGGCTACAGGGCCGGACGATCTCAGGCGATTTTGGCCTCTAGCGCTTATCACACAAGCGCTAGCAGCTATAAATATTATAGCAACCACATCCACGGGCAACGCATGTGGACCTGAGCGGGCAATCGCTGTCGCGCGTGCTACACCGCAGTATGCTCCAAAATTAATAGCTACCTGCGCTTTCTGGATAAGCGCTAGGTGCCAATTTGGCTTGAAAACTGGCTTGGTGCGAGCCAGCGCGCGACTCGCCTGTACTCCACAATGCGCCCGGTGAAAACCCGCCACTTCCTGCAGCTGGTGCTGCTGTCCGCCCTGTGGGGCGCCTCCTTTCTTTTCATCCGCATTGCCAGCCCCGTGCTCGGGCCCAACGTGATGGCCGCGCTGCGCATTGGCCTGGCCACGTTGACGCTGATGGGCATCATGCGGGTCGCCAACGAACCCTGGCCGTGGCGACATTGGCGCGAGCTGTTCGGGCTGGGCACGCTCACCGTCGCACTGCCTTTTCTGCTGTATGCCTGGGCGGCCTTGCACCTGCCCGCCGGCTACAGCTCGCTGCTCAACACCATGGCCGTGCCCTTTGGTGTGATTGCCGCCGCGTGGATGAAGGAGGACACACTGAGCACGCGCAAGTGGCTGGGTTGCGTCTGCGGCTTTGCGGGGGTGGCGCTGATCGTGCAGCTGGGGCCCGTGGAGCCCACGCCTGCTTTGCTGATGGCAGCGGCGGCCTGTGTGGCAGCGTCTGCCTGCTATGGCATCTCTACGACGTGGATGAAGCGCGCCACGACGCGAATGTCCCCGTTGTCGATTGCCGCAGGCATCCACGCCGCCGCACTGGTATTGCTGATGCCGGGCGCTGCGTGGAGCTTGCCCGAGGCCCGTTTCACACCGGGGGCACTGGCTGCGGTGGCCGTGATGGGCATCGTGACCTCGGGCCTGGCCTACTGGCTCAACCTGCGGGTGCTCAAACATGTCTCGCCCGTGGCAGCGATGAGTTCGGCCTTCATGATCCCGCTGTTCGGTGTGGCCTGGGGCCACGTCTTTCTGGGCGAGGCCTTGGGCCCCGGGATGGTGTGGGGCGGAGCGCTGGTGCTGGTGGCCACCGGGCTGGTGACAGGATTCAACCCGCTGCGCTGGCTGGCGGCAATGCGCCCGGGGCGCAGCTAAGAACCAGCACGCGCCTCAGCGGGCCCCGCGCGTGATGCGGTCCGTGGCGGGCACCGGCACCGGGCTGTGGGCGCGGAAGTAAGCCTCCAACGCGTCCAGGTCCAGCCCGCCCACCACGCGGTCGCGGCCTTCGGCCAGCACGGTGAAGTTGTCCCCGCCGCTGTCCAGGTAGCTGCTCATCACCACGCGCACCTGCGCATCGTCGTGCAGCGGTGTGCCGTTCAGCACCATGTGGCTAATACGCGCACCCACTGGCTGGGTGAGGTCATAGCGGTACGAAAACCCTGCAGACACCAACAGCACCCGGGGCCGCTGCACGGTGTTGCTGCCGCTGGCGAACTGCTGCTCCAGCGCCGCCTTGATCTGCGCGCCCGTGAAGGTCTTGACGACCAACTGGTTGCCGAAGGGCTGCACCGCATAGAGCTGGCCATAGCGCACCAGCCCTTGTTCATCGGGCACCAGATCAGCGCGCAGGCCACCCGGATTCATCAAAGATAGCTGCGCCCCACCCTGCTCCGGTGCACGCGTGGCGTGGAGTTGGGCATCGGCCACCAGGTTGCCCAGCGCGCTTTCGAGCGACGGGGCCGGTGTGCGCCGCAGGGCGCCAGCGGCCTGCCCCACGGGGCGCTGGGCCAGCGGCACGGCAGCCGCGCGGTAGGTGTCGATGACCTTCTGCACCTGCGGATCGGCCGCAAAGGACGGCACGGCCGAGGTCAGGGGCACGTGCCCCTGGCTGCCCGTGAACGCCTCGCCCTGCACGATGACATTGCGCGCAGCTTTGTGCACCACGCGGCGGGTGCGCGTGTCCACCCGCAACTGGATGTCCGTGAGCAGCGTGCCGTACTGGCCCGCGCTGGTCAGCAGAAAGGGCTTGGCTGGGTTCACGCGGCCGTAGTCGCAAACATAGGCCTGGTGCGTGTGGCCCGAGACCACCACGTCCACGGCCGGGTCCAGCCGCTCCAGGATGGGCACGATGTCGCCCGAAAGGCCCGCGCAGCTGGTCTCCTGCACGCCGGCCGTGGTGCCGCCGCCCTCGTGGATGACCACAGCGATCACATCGGCGCCCTGGGCACGCAGCTGCGGAATCAGCGCGTTGGCCGTGGCCGCTTCGTCCTCAAAGCGCAGGCCCGCCACACCCGAAGGGCTGACCATGGTGGGCGTGGCCTGCAGCGTGAGTCCGATCACGCCCAGGGTGACGGTCACTCCACCCTCGGTAAATCGTTTGATGCCGGTGGCAGGCAGCAGCGTGCGCCCATCCTCGGTGCGCACGGTGTTGGCGGCCAGAAAGCCGAACCGCGCCCCAACGAAGGGCTGGCTGATCTGGCAGGGCTGGCGCGCAGTGAACTTCTCGCAGCCGCCGTGCTGCAGGCGCAGCAGTTCGCGCCAGCCCCGGTCGAACTCATGGTTGCCCACGGCATTGAAGTCGATCTGCATGGCGTTGACCGCCTCGATGGTGGGCTCATCCAGGAACAGTGACGACAGCAGCGGCGATGCACCCACCATGTCCCCCGCCGAAACCACAGCGTGGTGCTGTCCCCGGGCCTTGAGCGCCGCAATGGCGCTGGCGAAATAAGCCATGCCCCCGGCAGGCACCGAGACCGGCCCCGCCGCAGTCTGGACGGTATGCGCCATGCGCGGCGGCTCCAGGTTGCCGTGCAGGTCGTTGAAGCCAATGAGCGTGATGTCGATGTGCTGAGAGGTTCGCCCATCGCCAGTTGGCAAAGCCGTGCCGCAGCCCGCAAGCAGCGCACCCAGTGTGGCCACCATCGCGAGTGCGACCTTGCGGCGACCTCGCTGCGATCCCATGAAACCCTGTGCCAACAAGCTGCGCATGGACTACCTCATTCAATCCAAGAAAAAAGGGCGCGCATCGCTGCACGCCCTCTGCGTCACCAGCACCGAAAGCCCGTGCTCCACCCGCAGCGCAGCGCGCCCGTTACAGGAACGATGCCTGTATAGGCGGCACCGGGGGCACCACGTCGCCACACTGCGCGCGGTGGCGCAGGGCGTGGTCCATGACGACCAGTGCCAGCAGCGCTTCGGCAATGGGCGCCGCGCGGATGCCCACGCAGGGGTCGTGGCGGCCCTTGGTGATGACCTCGGTGCTGTTGCCATGCACATCGATCGATTCACGCGGGCTGATGATGGAACTGGTGGGCTTGATCGCAATGCTCACTTCCAGGTCCTGCCCGGTGCTGATGCCGCCCAGCACACCACCGGCGTTGTTGGTGCGAAAGCCCTGGGGCGTCATCGAATCACCGTGCATGGTGCCCCGATGGGCCACGCTGGCAAACCCAGCGCCGATTTCCACGCCCTTGACAGCATTGAGGCCCATCATGGCGTGGGCAATGTCGGCATCGAGCTTGTCGTACAGCGGCTCACCCAGGCCCACCGGCACGCCGGTGGCCTGCACGCGGATGCGGGCACCGCACGAATCACCGGCCTTGCGCAGGGCATCCATGTAGTCCTCGTACTGCTGCACATCGGCCACGGGGGCGAAGAAGGGATTGCTGCGCACATGCTCCCAGCTCTCGAACGGGATGGCCAGCTCGCCCAGCTGCGTCATGCAGGCGCGAAACTGTGCACCGTATTGCTGGGCCAGCCACTTCTTGGCCACCGCGCCCGCAGCCACCGTGGGTGCCGTCAGCCGGGCCGACGACCTACCACCGCCACGCGGGTCGCGGATACCGTACTTGTGCCAGTAGGTGTAGTCGGCATGGCCGGGGCGAAAGCTCTCGGCGATGTTGCTGTAATCCTTGCTGCGCTGGTCGGTGTTGCGGATCAGCAGGGCGATGGGCGTGCCTGTGGTCTTGCCCTCATACACGCCGGAGAGGATTTCCACCGCATCGGGCTCGTTGCGCTGCGTGACGTGGCGGCTGGTGCCAGGGCGGCGCCGGTCCAGGTCGGCCTGGATGTCGGCCTCGGACAGCGGCATGCCGGGCGGACAACCGTCGATCACGCAGCCAATGGCCGGGCCGTGGGATTCACCAAAATTGGTGACTGCGAATAGGGTTCCGAAGGTGTTGCCGCTCATGGGGCGGGATTATCCCAGAGCGGCGTGCGCCGCCGTCGCTGGACCCCACCACAGAGCACGCCCCACCCAAGAATGAGAGGCACAACATGGGGTTCAGATGAATACTTGCCACAAACGCGCTTGGCAGTGCGGCGCGCACTTGCTAGCATCCATGGACGATCTTTGGGACATCCATGCCCGTTTCAGCCCCGCACACTTCCGGCCCTCCTTCCCACCACGGCATCCTGCCGCCAGCACCTTTGGCCGATGCCCCGTTGCGCAGGGCACTGGATGCCAGCGACAACGCCATCGTGATGAGCAACAGCACCCGGCACGTGGTGTATGTGAATGAAGGATTCACCCGCCTGTTTGGGTTCAGCCCTGCGGAGGTGCTGGGCAAATACCTCAGCGACGTGCTGCTGGGCCCACACTCCGACCCCGGGCTGCTGAGCGAAATCCGTGATGGCATCGACCAGCAAGGGGGCTTTCATATAGAGACGCTGCTGTACAGCAAGGCTGGCCAGCCACGCTGGGTGTCGATGATGATCAATGCCTCGAACGAGGCCTCCGGCGGACCGGGGGGCAGCATCACGGTGCTGACCGACATCACTCTCACCAAGATGCACGAGGTGCTGCAAAAGCGCGTGCTGGAGGGCATGGTCAACGAATTGCCGCTCGCCGACCTGATGGCTCTGGTGTGCCGCGAAGTGGAACGCATCGCCCCCGAAGTCACGGCCTCCATCCTGTCCGTGGACGAGCTGGGCCTGCTGCACCCGCTGGCAGCGCCCGGGCTGCCCCCCGCCATCTGCCAGGCGCTGGACGGGGTTCCCGTCGGCCCTTGTGTCGGTTCGTGTGGCACTGCGGCCTTCCGGCGGGCGCCTGTTGTGGTCACCGACATCACCACCGACCCCTTGTGGGCCGACTACCGCACCCTGTTTGAGCCCAGCGGCATGCGAGCCTGCTGGTCCAGCCCGATCTGTGACCACGCAGGCAAGGTGATTGGCACCTTTGCCTTTTATTTTCGGGAGCCGCGCGCGCCCGACGCGCTGCACCATCGGCTGGTGGACGTGTGCCTGCACTTGTGTGCGCTGGCCATTGAACGCAACGCCACACGCCAGCGCATTCACCAGCTCGCCTTTTTTGATGAACTCACGGGCCTGCCCAACCGCGCCATGTTCCGCAGCAGTGCGGAGCGTGCGCTGGCCAGCCTGCGGCAGGAAGACCACCCTGGTGCGGTGCTTTTCATCGACCTGGACCGCTTCAAGCAGGTCAACGACACCCTGGGCCATGCCGCAGGCGACGCGCTGTTGTGCGAAGTGGCCAAGCGACTCACGCAGTGCCTGCGCGCGCGCGATCTGATCGGCCGGCTGGCGGGTGATGAATTCGTGCTGCTGTTGTCCGAGTGCAGCACCGGGCAAGTCGTGCAGATGGCCCAGAGCATCCTGCAAGAGATGGCCCGCCCCATGGACCTCCACGGGCAAGCCCATGTCTGCCACGCCAGTATTGGCATTGCGATGTTTCCGGACGATGGCGATGCGATCGACACGCTGCTGCGCCACGCTGACCAAGCCATGGTCCAGGCCAAAAGCGACCACAGGCACAGTCTGCAATTGTTCAGCGCCGAAATGAACCGGCGCGCACAGGAGCGCGCCGCCCTGGAACGCGCCTTGCGCCAGGCGCTGGCCGACCACAGCCTGAGCCTGCACTACCAACCCCAGGTGCTCAGCAGTGCGCCTGGCACCCTGCACGGTGTGGAAGCGCTGGCGCGCTGGCAACATCCCGAATGGGGCATGGTGCCCCCCAGCCGGTTCATCCCAGTGGCCGAAGAGGCCGGCCTCATTCACGAACTGACCTTGTGGCTGCTGGACGAAGCCTGTGCGCAGCTGTCGGCCTGGCGTGCAGCTGGCCACAGCGTGCCCTGCGTGGCCGTGAACCTGTCAGGACGCAGTTTTCACCAGGCAGAGTTTGCGCAGCAGGTCTGCGACGCGCTGGAGCGCCACGGCCTGCGCACCAACGATGTGCTGCTGGAGATCACCGAAAGCGTGATGATGGATGCACGGCCGGTAACGCTGGCCAACATCGAGGCGCTGCACCACAAGGGCTTTAAGCTGTCGCTCGATGACTTTGGCACCGGCTACTCCAGCCTGAGCTACCTGCACCGCCTGCCCATCAGCGAACTCAAGCTGGACATGGCGTTTGTGCAGGACCTCACCACCAGCCCCACCGCACGCGCGCTCACGGTATCGGTGCTCAGCATTGCCCACAGCCTGGGCATGGTGGTGGTGGCCGAAGGGGTGGAAACTACAGGTCAGCAGCAATGGCTACAGGCCCACGGTTGCCCTGTGATGCAGGGCTATCTGTTCGGCAGGCCCATGCCACCAGATGAACTGGAAGCCTGGCTTTGCGCGCCTGCGCGGGGCGTGAGTTGAGAACAGCGCTCGGTGTCGCAGACGTCGCAGCGTTCAGCCGCTGCGGGACTCGTCTTCCGGCCAGTCGCGGATATAGGCCTTGAGCATCTTGTTCTCGAAGTTCTGGCTATCCACGACGGCCTTGGCCACGTCGTAAAAGCTGATCACGCCCATCAGCATGCGGCGGTCCATCACGGGCATGTAGCGCGCATGGCGGTCCAGCATCATGCGGCGCACTTCGTCCATGTCGGTTTCGAGCGTGCAGGTCAGGGGCGCGTCGTCCATGGCCGAGCGCACCAGCATCGTGCCCACGCTGCCCCCGTTTTTGACCAAGGCCTGGATCACCTCGCGAAAGGTAAGCATGCCCACCAGGTCGCCATGCTCCATCACCACCAGCGAGCCAATGTCGCGCTCGGCCATCAGGCTCACGGCACCCGCCAGCGGCTCGTCCGGCGATGCGGTGTAAAGGGTGTTGCCTTTGACGCGAAGGATGTCGCTGACTTTCATGGTGCGGAGTCTCCGGGGGATCGGGAAGAATCGGAAAGAGTATGTGTGAGCCCGCACACACCAGCACATCCGCTGGGGTTGCCCAGGTGCTGCAGGCTGTTTGTCAGCAAATATAGCCCACAATGCCCGCCTGCATTGACAACATGGGAGACACAAGATGCCCGGTTACTCCGACCCCGGCTTTGACACGCTGGCGCTGCACGCAGGCGCGAGCCCCGACCCCGCCACTGGCGCGCGCGCCACGCCCATCCACCTGACCACGTCGTTCGTCTTCGAGTCGAGCGACCACGCGGCTTCACTGTTCAACCTGGAGCGCGGCGGCCATGTGTACAGCCGCATCAGCAACCCCACCAACGCGGTGCTGGAACAACGCGTGGCAGCACTGGAAGGCGGCGTAGGCGCGATTGCCACCGCCAGCGGCCAGGCCGCGCTGCACCTGGCGATTGCCACACTCATGGGCGCGGGCAGCCACATCGTGGCCAGCACGGCGCTGTATGGCGGCTCGCAGAACCTGCTGCACTACACGCTGTCGCGCTTCGGCATCGAGACCACGTTCGTGAAGCCCGGCGACATCGACGGATGGCGCGCTGCCGTACGCCCCAACACCAAGCTGTTCTTTGGCGAAACCGTGGGCAACCCCGGCCTGGATGTGCTGGACATTCCCACCGTATCCTCCATCGCGCACGAGGCCGGCGTGCCACTGCTGGTGGACTCCACGCTCACCTCGCCCTGGCTCATCAAGCCCTTCGAGCATGGCGCCGATCTGGTCTACCACTCGGCCACCAAGTTCCTGTCGGGCCACGGCACCGTGGTGGGAGGCATCGTGGTGGACGGCGGCAGCTTTGACTGGGACGGCCCCAAATCGGCCGGCAAATTTGCCGAGCTGACCCAGCCCTACGACGGCTTCCACAACATGGTGTTCACCGAAGAGAGCACCGTGGGCGCTTTTTTGCTGCGCGCGCGGCGCGAGGGCCTGCGCGACTTTGGCGCCTGCATGAGCCCGCACACGGCCTGGCTCATCCTGCAAGGCATTGAGACCCTGCCACTGCGCATGGCGCAGCACATGCGCAACACCGAGAAGGTGGTCGAATTTCTGGCCGCGCAGCCGTTTGTGTCGCGCGTGGGCCACCCCTTGCTGGAGTCTCACCCCAGCCATGCCCTCGCGCAAAAGCTGCTGCCACGCGGCGCGGGCTCGGTGTTCAGCTTCGACCTCAAGGGCAACCGCGAGCAGGGCAAGAAGTTCATCGAAACCCTCAAGGTCTTCAGCCACCTGGCCAATGTGGGCGACTGCCGCAGCTTGGTGATCCACCCGGCCAGCACCACGCATTTCCGCATGAGCGACGAAGCGCTGGCGGGCGCAGGCATCAGCCAGGGCACGATCCGCCTGTCCATCGGCCTCGAAGATGCCGACGACCTCATTGACGACCTGAAACGCGCGCTCAAAGCCGCAGAAAAGGCGGGGGCCTGACCATGCACATCCAAGTCAACGGCGCCGCCATCTACTGCTACACCGGCGGCAAGGCATTTGATGCCGCCAAACCGACCGTGGTGTTCATCCATGGCGTGCTCAACGACCACAGCGTGTGGGCCCTGCAAAGCCGCTACATGGCCAACCACGGCTGGAACGTGCTGGCCATCGACCTGCCCGGCCACTGCCGCAGCAGTGGCGAGGCGCCCGCCACAGTGGAGCAAGGCGCGGACTTCATCGGTGCGCTGCTCGATGCCGCCGGTGTGCAGCGCGCAGCGCTGGTGGGCCACAGCTGGGGTTCACTCATTGCCATGGAGGCGGCCGCGCGCCTGAAGGACCGCATCAGCCACCTGGTGCTGGTGGGCACGGCCTTCCCGATGAAGGTCTCGCCCGCACTCATCGAAGCGTCACAGACCGACCCCGAGAAGGCGATGCGCATGGTCAATGTGTTCTCACGCAGCACCTTGTCTGCGCCCCCGTCGGCCCTGGGCCCTGGCACCTGGGTGTTTGGCGCAGGCATGGCGCTGGGGCGCAAGGTGCTGCGCAGCAATACGGCGATCAACGTGTTCCACCGGGGGTTTGTGGCCTGCGATAGCTACACCGGCGGCGAAGCCGCCATGGCGCAGCTGACATGCCCGGTGCTGTTTGCGCTAGGCAGCCAGGACCAGATGACACCGCCCAGAGCCGCGCAGGGCCTGGTGAATGCGGCACGCGCAGCAGGCAAATCCGTGTCGATGGCCAACCTGCCGGTGGGCCACAACCAGATGACCGAGGCGCCGGAAGAAACGCTGTTCGCGCTGCGCGACTTTCTGGCCCGCTGAGCAGCGCTCCGCACGCGTCCCGGCCTGCAGTCAGGCCGGGACGCGCCGCCATGCGGGCCACTGCCACTGCGTGAAAGCACGCAGCAGCCATTCCACCGGACCATAGGCATGCATGGCCATCCAGCGGCGGCTCCACGCCAGCTGGGTGGCGTACAGCACCAGCACGCCCAGCACCACCCACCCTGGCGACACCTGGCCCACCAGCGCCAGGCCATAGGCCGTGAAGACCAGCGCCCCCACCAGCGACTGCAGCAGGTAGTTCGACAGCGCCATGCGCCCCGCAGGCTCCAGCGCCGCGCCCAGCCGCTGCCCGGCAGGGCCGCGCTGCAGAAGCCACAGCAGCAGCGCAACATAGCCGAAAGTGAGCAGCGGCGCGGTGGCCAAATCCACCGCCAGCGCGGCCAGGCCCACCTGCTCAGGCTGCTGGGCCCCGCTGGCCCCAGACTGCACCGAGGCATAGAACAACGCGCCCGCCACACCCACAGGCAGGCAACACGCCATCCAGCGGCGCAGCCGCGCAGGCTGCCGCGCCACGGTGGCTAGGTGGCCGGTGCGGTGCGCCGCCAGCCCCAGCAGGAACATGGCCAGCGCACACGGGCCCTGCACGAATACCAGCACAAACCACACGCCCTCGGCCATGTCCCGCCCACGCTGCGCAATGGCCTCCAGGGCACTGGCGCGATACGCCTGCGCGGCCTGCTGCGCCTTCGCGTGCAGCTCGGCCAGGGGCAGGTCCATCGGCGGCACCTGTGCCACCAGCCAGGCCAGCAGGCCCCAGCCCCCGGCAGTGGCGCCCAGCAGCGCCAGTGCCAGCACCACCGCCATGGCCGGGCGCACGCCCCGCCACGCGAGCAGCAGCAGGCCCAGCAGCGCGTAGGTGACCAGGATGTCGCCCGCAAACAGCAGCCATGCGTGCGCCAGCCCCAGCAGCAAGAGCCCCAGCAGGCGCCGCAGAAAGCGCGGAACAAAAGCGCTGCCGGCGCGCTGGGCGGCGTCCATCTGCAGCGCAAAGCTGTAGCCAAACAGCAGCGAGAACAGCAGGTAGAACTTGGTCTCGAAGAGGAAGCTCACCAGCCAGCGCACGGCGTGGTCCACCGGCCGCGAGAAGGCCGGGTCAGACACCCCCACGCCAAAGTAGGTGGAGGCAAAGCTGCCCGCATTGACCATGAGGATGCCCAGCAGCGCAAAGCCGCGCAGCGCGTCGATGGCGTGTTCGCGGCCCCCTGCGGGGGCAGCGAAGGACGGGGTGGTTGTGGATTCCGTGGAAGTCATCCTGGCGATGGTGACAGAACCTGTTCAACGACAGCCCACGGCATCTCATGTCCACAGTGGCACTGCATTTTCAAGGGCTTGGGCGTATAAAGCGTTTGGCATCAGGTAGCCCCACCCCCAAGGAGACAACGATGGACATCAGTGCCCCCCACACCACGACTACCGACCCGCGCACCTTCAAGCGTTTCGCCGAGTTCTACCCCTTTTACCTCGGCGAACACAGCAACCGCACTTGCCGCCGCCTGCATTTTGTGGGCTCCACGCTCACCCTGGTCTGCCTGGCCATGCTGGTGGTCACGGGCAAACCGCAGTACCTGCTGTATGGCCTGCTGTGCGGCTACGGCTTTGCCTGGGTGGGTCACTTCGGCTTTGAGAAGAACAAGCCCGCCAGCTTCAAGCGGCCGCTCTACAGCTTCATGGGCGACTGGGTGATGTACAAGGACATCTGGACGGGGAAGGTGCCGTTCTGAAGCGGTGATTCACCACAGCTGCCACGGCGATAAACTCAAGTAAAAACAGGCCCTAGCGCTTATCCAACAAGCGCAAGCAGCTATATTTTCGATAGCTTACACCGACCCTGCCCGCAGCGCGCCCTGGGCGGGGTCAGCACCAGCACCCGGCTGCAGCACATCCTCCAGCAGCAATCCGTCCAGCCGGGCCTGTGACCACAGCGGCTGCAGGCTCTCGGCGCGCTCCAGCAGCAGGCGCTGCACCAGCGGTGCGAGGGGTGTCGCGCCCGGGTTGGCCAGCAGCACATAGCGGGGCTCGGGCACATCCGATGCGTCCACGGCCGCATCGTTGACCTGGCCCACCCAGTCCAGCGCGGTCAGCGCCTCCAGCACCGGGGCCAGCTGCAGCACGTCCACCCGCAGCAACTGGGCGAGCTGGCCGGGGCGCAGGCCTTTGAGAGGCTGGTGGCGCACGCGGTGCAGCTGCTGCAGCACCTCCACCGCCAGCTGAAACGTCCAGCCCGCCACCGTGCTGCGCCGCGCCACACCGGCCAGCAAACTGGGCAGGTAGGCCGTGACCACCGCCCCCAGCAGCACGATGACCCAGGCCACATAGATCCACACCAGCAGGATAGGCAGCGTGGCAAACGCGCCATACACCACCGAATAGGTGGGCACCTTGCCCAGGTACAGCGCCAGCACCTTTTTGGCCAGCTCGATGCACACCGACACGAACAGCCCGCCCGTCCAGGCATGCCGCCATTTGACCGGCGTGTTGGGCACATAGTGGTACAGCGACGCCATGCCGCCTGCGAGCACCACGAACTGGATCGAATCGAACAGCAGCTGCACACCATCGGGCAGGCGCTTGACCAGCCCGCCCGAGGCCGACATCACATACGACGTGAGCGCCAGGCTGGCCCCCATGAGCAGCGGGCCGAGCGTGATGGCGGCCCAGTAGATCAACACCCGCTGGCCCAGCGGCCGCAGCCGCTGCACGCGCCAGATGTCGTTGAGCGTGCGGTCGATGGTCAGGATCAGCGCCAGCGCCGTGGCCAACAAAATGCTGAAACCCGCCACCCCCAGGCTGCTGGCCTTGGCAGCAAACTGCGTGAGGTAGCCCAGCACCTGTCGGGAGATGCTGTCGGGCACCAGGCTGTTCACCAGCCAGCCCTGCAGCGCATCCTGCAGCTTGCCGAAGATGGGGAAGGCCGTGAACACTGCCAGCGCCACGGTGAAGAAAGGCACCAGCGCCAGGATGGTGGTGAAGGTCAGGCTGCTGGCCGTGAGCCCCAGATGGTCCTCACGAAAGCGCTCACGCAGCGTCTGGGCCGTGGTTTTCCAGGGGAAGTGCGACAGCTCGGTCACCAGCGCCTCCGCGCGCTGGGCCACTGCCTGTAAGGACAAGGACATGGCCGATATGATGCCACCCCAATGACCGCATCACCTTCTGCCCCGCCCGCCCTCCCCGTTCCCGCAGACAGCGCTGTGGAATCCACGCGCTGGCTGGCCACTTGCAGCCTGCTGGCGCTGATTGTTCTGTGCCTGGCCTGGGAGCTGGTGCTGGCCCCGTTGCGCCCTGGTGGCTCATGGCTCGCACTCAAGGCGCTTCCGCTGTGCATCCCGCTGGCGGGCATTCTCAAGAACCGCATGTACACCTACCGCTGGGTCAGCCTGGTGATCTGGCTGTATTTCACCGAAGGCGTGGTGCGCGGCTGGAGCGACAAGCCCCCGTCGCAGTGGCTGGCCTGGGCCGAGGTGGCCCTGTGCCTCGTGTTGTTCACCGCCTGCACGCTGCATGTGCGGCTGCGCCAGCGCAATGCCAAGGCGGCTGCAGCCGCCTCTGCTGCATCCTGATGCCAACCTCCTCTTTTCATCGCCTTGAAGAAGAAACTCCTTGACCATGACCACTCTGCTTGACACCCTGCGCGCCATCGTCGGCCCCGCCCATGTGATCACCGAAGGCGACCTCACTGCCTGGGAGCAGGACTGGCGCCGTCGCGTGCGCGGCAAGGCCCTGGCCGTGGTGCGTCCCGCCAGCACGCAGGAAGTGGCGGCTGTGGTCAAGGCCTGCGCAGCAGCAGGCACCGCCATCGTGCCCCAGGGCGGCAACACTGGCCTGGCCGTGGGCTCCACGCCCGACGACTCGGGCACGCAGATCGTGCTGAGCCTCACCCGCATGAACGCGGTGCGCAGCGTGGATACCGACAACCTGACGATGACGGTGGAAGCTGGCTGCATCCTGCAGAACCTGCAGGATGTGGCGCAGAACGCGGGCGTACTCTTCCCCCTGAGCCTCGCGGCCGAAGGCAGCTGCACCATCGGCGGCAACCTGGGCACCAACGCGGGCGGCACACAGGTGGTGCGCTACGGCAACGCGCGCGACCTGTGCCTGGGCCTCGAAGTGGTCACCGCCCAGGGCGAGGTGTGGGATGGCCTGAAAGGTCTGCGCAAGGACAACACGGGCTACGACCTGCGCGACCTGTTCATCGGTAGCGAAGGCACGCTGGGCATCATCACCGCTGCGACGATGAAGCTCTACCCCCAGCCCGCCGCCAACCTCACGGCCTGGGCCGCCGTGCCGTCGATGGAACACGCCGTGGCCTTGCTTGGCCTGGCGCACAAGCAGCTGGGGGCGGGCCTTACGGGCTTTGAGGTGATGGGCCAGTTTGCGCTGAGCCTGGTGGGCAAGCACATGCCGCAGCTGCGCGTGCCCTTTCTGGGCGACGACAACGCGCCCTGGTGCGTGCTGCTCGAAAACTCCGACAGCGAATCCGAAGAACACGCGCGTGCACGGTTTGAGTCGCTGCTGGAGACCGCGTTTGAAATGGGCTGCGTGACCGACGCCGTGGTGGCAGAGAACCTCACGCAGGCCCACCAGCTCTGGCACATCCGCGAAAGCATTCCGCTCGCCCAGGCCGAAGAGGGCCTGAACATCAAGCACGACATCTCGGTGCAGATCTCGCGCATCCCCGCCTTTGTGGCCCACACCGACGCGGTGCTGCAGCGCGAGATCCCCGGCGTGCGCCTGGTCAACTTCGGCCACCTGGGCGACGGCAACCTGCACTACAACGTGCAGGCGCCCGCCGAGGGCGACCCCAAGGCCTTTCTGCGCGAGCACGAAGCCCATGTGAACCACCTCGTCTATGAGGCCGTGGCCGAGTTCGGCGGCTCGTTCTCGGCCGAGCATGGCATTGGCGAACTCAAGGCCGACAAGCTGGAGAAGTACCAGTCGCCTGTGGCCATGGGCATGATGCGCGCCATCAAGCAGGCGCTGGACCCGCAGGGGATCATGAACCCGGGGCGGGTGCTGAAGGTCTAACGCCGCACGATGTGTAGCCCGCACACGGCCAGCAGCTCGTGCATCTGGGGCAGCAGCCCCCTGCCAAACGCGTCGACCTCGTACATTGCATAGCGCTCCAGGGCGCGTTGCGCGAAGTCAGGGGCGTTGACTGCAGCAGCCACCAGCAGATCGGGGTGGTAGTTCAGCAAGCGGTAGTCGCTGCGTTGGCGCAGGCCCACGAAGGGGCATTCTTCATCCGGCACGCGGTTGGCCCATCTGTCCAGATCCTCCAGGCTGTGCAGCTGGTCCAGCCAGTCCAGCACGGCCCTGTCGTACAGCGCCGCCAGCTCATCCCGGCGCGTGGCAGCACTGTCTGCGCTGCCCATGGGCAACTCGTAGATCACCCCTCCCGCCTGTTTTTGGAACAGTGCCGGTGGCTCCAGATAAGTGAAGGGCAGCCTGTGCATCTGCGCGAAGTGCTGCAAGGACACCTTGAAGGCCGGCCCGCCATCGCTGTCAAGAGCGGGCTGCAGGTGGGAGGGCAATGCAAGGCGTATCCACACGCCGTGGTGCAAGGTGTCCCGCACCATGTCCGAGTACACCAGCGCCTCGCCCACAGGCAGCTTTTTCTTGAACCAGAATTCGCCCCGCAGCTTGCGCCAGCCCCGTTGGGTGAACAGGGGCTCCAGCGATTGCTGCACCCAGCGGCCGCGCGCCGAAGGCGAAGTATCCAGCTCAGGGAGCACAGGCACATCCTCCACGGCTGCAACAGATCCCATGGGGCCCATCACCTGCCCCGAAGGGGTGTGCACCTCGCCGCTCTGCGGATCAAAAACCACCCACCCCAGCTGGCGGGCCACGCACTCGATCACCGGCAGCACCACCTCCAGCTCGGCCACGTCAGGGCTCAGGCTTTGCACCAACGCAAACGGGTCTGGCTCCGGGATTTCGGTCCAGTAGTCTTCCGGCGCTCCCTCCGGGGGCAGCGCGGATGCGATGGCCTCCAGCAACTGGCCCGCCGCAGCATCGGGGCTGAAGCTCAGTTGCTGGCGCAGGTCGTGAAGCGTGGCTCGCGCATCCTCGCTGGAAACAGGGACCGGATGGCGCCAAAGGTGCAGGACATAGCTCATGGGCGGGCAGTGGAAGGTTGGAGACGGGATGCCAACGAGCGCACATCGTAGCCACGCCCACGGCACCGCAGCCCAGGCCGTCGCGAGAAACCCACAGGGCCCTGCGTTCGCTGCTGTTGAGTGCCCGTCACGACCCCGGAGCCGTGCCTTGCGGTGCGCTGGCACTGACACCCATCCCTTTCCACCACCTGCACAATCAGGGCTCCAGCAACACCGCCAGGCCGACCATGAGTTCCACTTTGACCGTGCGCCCCGTCCAGCCCGAAGACTATGCCGCATGGCGCCCGCTCTGGGACGGCTACAACGCGTTCTACGGCCGCTTTGGCGCCACAGCGCTGCCCGAACACATCAACGCAACCACCTGGCAGCGCTTGCTGGACCCGGCAGAGCCCGTCTTCTGCCTCGTGGCGCACGACGCTGCGGGCGGCAAGATCCTCGGGCTTGCGCACTACCTTTTTCACCGCAGCACAACACGCATCGATCCCATCTGCTACCTGAGCGACCTGTACACCAACGAAGCCGCACGGGGCCGGGGCGTGGGGCGTGCGCTCATCGACGCCGTGTACAGCGCAGCGCGGGCAGCCAAGGCATCGCGCGTGTATTGGCAAACCTACGAAACCAATACCACCGCGCGACTGCTGTACGACAAGATGGCCAAGCACCATGGGTCCATCGTCTACTCGCAGGAGCTCTGATCAACGCCTGCCGGCCACGCCGAGATTTACTATGAAAACAATAGCTGATTGCGCTTACACATCAAGCGCCAGGGCCATTTTTTATAAAAATTCTCGCTTCCAACAACTGCCACAACCCTGATGAGCAGGGCACTCGGCGAGGTCGTGGCTCTGGGCATCGCGTTCCACGCGGCCCAGAGCCCCCTTCAGAACACCTTGCGCATCGGCTGTGCCTGCAGCCCTGCCCAAGACTGCACTGCACCTGCGGGTTCATAGCCATTGCGGCGGTAAAAAGCCTCCGCCGTTCGCGTGCTCTCCAGCCCCAGTGCCGCCAGCCGCGACTGCCGCGCGTGAGCCTCGGCCTCACGCAGTAGGGCGTGGCCTACGCCCTGGTGCAAGGCCTCTGGCACCACATAGCACAACGCCAACGTGGCCCTCGCCAGCAGCGCAAAGCCCACCATCGTTCCGCCCCGGTATGCGCCCCACACCGCAGCGCCCGGCGCGGACATCCACGCAGCAAGGTTCTCGGGCGTCTTGTTGGCCAGCCAGGCCGTCAGGATAGCGGGGTCATTGGCATGGTCGAGCACGCAGCAGTGGGTGATAGACCGACGGATGACCGTGCAGGCGGCTTCTGCCGCCTCGGGGCCCACCGGGATGATCCGTGTGTCCTGGGGCACTGCTGCGCTAACCGCAATCACGCCGAAACCAGCCCTGCAAGCGCGACAGCCAGCACAGCGAGCACCCCATAGAACAACAAGCCCACGAATATCAGGCCATTGGTCGTCACCACACGTTGTCCTTCATGCCGGAACGACAGTGCGCCCGCTGCACTCCAGGTCCGCGCTTCGTTGCTGCCCCAGCGCTCAGAGCGCCAGCGGCCCAGGCCGACCACCCGCACCACCTGCGCCCCCGTGCAGACGATCAGCACTTCAACCACTGACCACAGCATCGCAACCAGAAACTCCGTCATCGGCATCCTCCGCAAATCAGCGACGGGAAATGATAGACGGCCTGCCACTCCAGAGACGGTGACCGAACCCCCATGTCAGCGCGGGTCTTGGGCTGCGGGATGCTGCTGGCTCCACACGAGGGCGGCCTCCCAGCCCGGTGGCACGCAGCCTTGCTCCATCACGCACAAACTGGCGCTGGCCAGCGCATGACGCAGCGCCTGCTGGCACGCATCGGCCGCCAGCGCTTCGACAAACCCCACAAAGCTCGCACCACCGGCAGCCTGCGATTGCCGCAGCAAATGCGCCAGCAGCCCGGCCAGAAAGCTGTCGCCCGCGCCCACGGTGTCCACCACTGGCAGCGGCTGGGCCTCTTTGGCGAAACGCTGCACGCCGTTACGGTGCAGCAGCCAAGCGCCTTCCGCGCCCAGCGTGAGCGCCAGCAGATGGGCCTGTGGGTTGGCGGCCAGCAGGTGCTGTGCGCGGGCCAGGGCATCCACACCAGGCACAGCCAGATGCTCCAGGTCTTCGTCGCTGGCCTTGATGATGTGGGCATGGGCCAGCGCGGCGTGCACCGTGGTGCGGTACGCCGCCAGGTCGGGCATGACGGAGGGGCGCAGGTTGGCATCAACCACCACACAGCGGCCTGCGGCTCGCTGGGCGGCCAGCCACGGCAGGTAGATGGCAGTGTCACGCGCGTCGAGCGCCAGCGCGCCGGTGCACACCAACTGCAGCGCGGGCAGCACGGCGCAGCTATCGCCCAGACCTGCGGCAGACACGGCACGGTCTGCCACGCCTTCGCGGTAGAAGGCGTAGTCAGGGTGGCCATGTGCGTCGAGGTTGACCACGGCCAGTGATGTGACCTGCAGCACAGGCTCGGGCTGTGCCAGCACCACGCCGTCAGCCACCAGTTGCGTCGCCAGTTCGCGCCCAAAACGGTCGCGCGACAGGGGGTTGAGGTACTGGGTGCCCACACCCTGTCGCGCCAGCGCGCGGCACAGGTTGTAGAGCGCGCCGCCCAGGCACGGCAGGTAGCTGCCATCGGGGCGGCGGATCAGGTCGATGAGGGCCTCGCCGGCAATGGCGGCGTGGATGGGCGCTGTGCCGTTGGAAATCGTGGATGCGGAAGTCATGGACGTTTGGAAGGAAGCAGACAGTGCGTCAGAACTGCGATTGCAGCGCGGGGTAGAGCGCGACAAAGCGGGCATAACGTTCGGCCAGCTGGGTTTGTTGTGCGGGCTGTGGCATGAAGGTGGCGTCAGCGGGCAGGGGCTGGCACCAGTGGGCTTCGTCACCACCGCAGGCCATGGCCGCCAGGCGCGCCGCCCCCAGGGCGGCTGCGGCGTGTGCGCCCTGCGGGCGCTGCAGCGGGGTGCCCAACGCGCTGGCCAAGAGCTGCGCCCAGGGGTTGCTGCGGGCACCGCCACCGACCAAGGCCAGGGCTGCGTCATCCCGGCGGGCAGCACCACCCTGCCCGGCCCCGGCAGCACGCATGGCATTGAGGCCATCGAGCAGGCCAAAGCCCACGCCTTCCATCACCGCATAGGCCAGGTCGGCCGCTTCGTGCTCGGCCCGCAGGCCCATGAATACGCCGGAGGCAGCCGCGTTGTTGTGCGGTGTGCGCTCGCCACTCAGGTACGGCAAAAACAGCGGCGCCTGCGCCTGGCGGGTGGTGTTGAGGACGCTGACGGCGTCAGACAGTTGCGCCTCGTCGCCACGCCCCGTGAGCCGGGTGACCCAGCCAAACGCACTCGCTGCACTGAGCATGACGGACATGTGGTGCCAGCGCTGCGGCAGCGCATGGGCGAAGGCATGCACGGCGCGCTCGGTGGCAGGCGCAAAAGCGTCCGTCACGCGAAAGACCACACCCGAGGTGCCCAGCGACACAAAGCCCTGCCCCGCAGTGCGGGCGCCCACGCCCACGGCACTGGCGGCGTTGTCGCCCGCGCCAGCAGCCACGACGATGCTGTCACTGAGCCCCCAGCGGCGCGCCACATCGCTGCGCAGCGTGCCTGTGGGCGCACTGCCTTCGGCCAGCGCGGGCATGTGCGATGTATCGAGCCCGCAGGCCTGCAGCATGGCAGGGCTCCAGGCGCGGGCCTGCACATCCAGCCACAGCGTGCCCGATGCGTCGGACATGTCGCTCACCGCATCGCCCGTGAGCTGCAGGCGCAGCCAGTCCTTGGGCAGCAGCACCGTGCGGATCTGGTCGAACGCGGCGGGCTCGTGCGTGCGCAGCCACAGCAGCTTGGGCGCGGTGAAGCCGGGCATGGCGAGATTGCCGGTGATCTGGCGCGAAGTGGGCACAGCCGATTCCAGCTGCGCACATTCGGCGCTGGCGCGGCCGTCGTTCCACAAGATGGCCGGGCGCAGCACCTGGCCCTGCGCGTCCAGTACCACCGCGCCATGCATGTGGCCCGAGAGGCCGATGCCCCGCACCTGCGCCCACGCTGCGGGAGCCTGCGCGCGCAACTGCGCCACGGAGGTCTCCACAGCGGCCCACCAGTCGGTGGGTTGCTGTTCGCTCCAGGTAGGCTGGGGGCGCAGCTGAGGCACGGCGGCATCTGCCGTAGCGACCACAGTGTGCGCATCGTCCAGCAGCAGGAGCTTGACACCCGAGGTGCCTAAATCGATTCCGAGGTACATGGGTGATGGACAGATGTCAGTGATTCACAGTGAAAGCCATGGCCCGGCCTTTGCCTTTGGCGGGCTGCGTGCAGGGGTCACGCAACAAGGGCCTCCCCCCCTCTCGGGGTGCAGATCCGGCCGGGGATCAGGAAGTCTTTCCAAACCTTCCCGCGCCCTGCTTGCGGTACTCGCTGGGCGTCATGCCCTTGATGTCCAGAAAGCGGCGGTTGAAGTTGGCCATGTTGTTGAAGCCCACGTCATATGCAATGTGGGTGATGTAGCGCTCGGTCTCCATCAGCAGCTGGCACGCGCGGTTCACGCGCACCAGGTTCACGAAGTCGGTGAAGGTATTGCCCGTGGCGCGGCGGAAGAAGCGCGAAAAGCGGCTCTCCGTCATGCCCAGCTCTTGCGCCAGGTCGGCCGCCGACAGCGGGTCGGCCAGGTGGTCGGTGATGCGGCTCACGATGGCGTTGATCTGGTCCAGTTGCGCATCGTTGTCCTCGCTTTGCAGCTGCGTGCTCGACAGCAGGCGAAAGTCGGTGCAGCGCGCCAGGTCGCTCATGAATTCGCAGAACGCGCCGAACCGCGCCAGACCCTGACGCGCCTTGATGCGGTGCCAATGCTCTTGCGCCTGCGCTTCCATGCCAAAGAACTCGACGCCGTGGCGCGCGCGCTCCAGCAGGGGCAGCACCTCGCGCAGCTCGGGGATGGTTTCGCTGCTGGCCACCAGCGGCGCGTGCGAGAACTGGATCACCAGGTCGCGCAGCGGCACGCCGCCTTCGGGCAGGTCCATGCTGATCCAGTTGTGCGGCAGGCGCGGCCCGGTCAGCACCAGGTGGCCGGGCTGGAACTGACCGATCCAGTCCCCCACAAAGACCTTGCCCGAGGTCGCGGTGATCAGGTGCAGCTCGTACTCGTCGTGGTAATGCCAGCGCGCCAGCGGCGTGGGAAACCCGTGCGACAAACAACGGATGAAGCCCGCCGTCTCGGGCGACTCGTAGCCCAACGCGGGCGAGCGCACATAGTCGTGCTCCAGCTCGGGCTTGGTCTGGCGCGGGGCGATGGGCATCTTCACGGTCATGGCGGTAGTGGGCTCAAATTACACCAGCATCAGGCGCCTGTCCGCTCTGCCACAAAAGCCAACACGCGAGCATAGGCTTTGCGCAACGCGTCTACGAGTCGGGGGTGGCCGGCCATCTCGCCCCACAGGGTCGTGTCGGCCGCATAGGCCGCCACGGGGTCAGCGGCATCGCAGATGGCATGGGCCACGGCGGGATCCATGGCCTGGTCCTGGTAGCTGTAGGGGATTTGCCCCGCGTGCCAGCGCTGCAGGTAGGCCAGGAACAGTGCTGGCAGCATGGCCACGCTGTCGAACGACGTGTTGCGCGCGATCTTGTCGCGGATGGTGGGCGCAATCATGCCGGGGATCTTGGAGAACGCATCCATGGCCACGCGCTGGTTGGTGTCGGCGATGGCGGGGTTGCCGAAGCGGTCCAGCACCACGTCGCGGTACTGCTCCAGGTTGATGGGGCATGGCTGCAACACGGGGATCGCGTCGTCGGTGACGTAGTCGTAGGCCATCTGGCGAATGGCCGCGTCGTGTGTGCCTTCGTGGATGTACTGGTAACCCGCCAACGTGCCCGCCCAGGCAATGCAGCTGTGGGTGGCGTTGAGCAGGCGGATCTTGGCCTCTTCGTGCGCCTGCACCGACTGCACCATCTCGACACCGACCGTTTCCCACGAAGGGCGGCCTGCGATGAAGTCGTCTTCGACGACCCACTGGATAAAGCTTTCACCCATGAGTGCTGCCTTGTCATCCCAACCTGTTGCAGCCTTCACGCGCTCGGCCACATCGGGCGTGGGGCGCGGCGTGATGCGGTCCACCATGGCGTTGGGGCTGGTGGTGTTCTGCTCCACCCATTCTTTCAGTGGCGCATCGCCCAGCGCCTCGATGAACTGCAACAGCCCGCCGCGCGAGCGGTCGCCGTTGTGGCGCAGGTTGTCGCAGTTCATCAGCGTCACAGGGCCTGCACCGGCTGCCCTGCGTGTGCGCAGGATGCTGACCAGGCCGCCGTAGATCGTGTGGCCTGCCTGCCCCGCCTTCACGGCCGCCAGGTCGGCCCGCAGGTCGGCAAACGTGGGCCAGTCGAGCTGGTTCTGGGCATCCAGGTAGTAGCCCGCTTCGGTCACCGTGAAGCTGATGATGCGCGTGGCAGGGTCGGCCCCCATGGCAATCAGCGGGGCCAGGTCATCCTGGTAGGGGATCACCCGCTGGATCGACTCGATGACGGTGTAGTTGCGCTCGCCTTGGGGAGTGACGGTTTCGAGCGTGTAGCGCCCATCCTGCGCTTGCAGCGCCGCGATGGTGTCGGCCATGTCGGGGCGCAGGTTGCCCCCTGCGATGGCCCAGCCCGTGTCGCCCTGCTGGCGCAATGCGTGAACGTAAACGGCCTGGTGGGCGCGGTGGAACGAGCCCAGGCCCAGGTGCAGGATGAAATTCATGGTGCGTGACTGCGGGTTTCTAGAGATCAAAATTGGTGGGCATCATCACGACGTCGCGGATGGTCATGCCGCGCGGGCGGGTGAGCATGAAGAGCACCACGTCAGCCACTTCAGAGGCCTCGATGAGGCTGCCGCTGGCCTTGGCCTCGGCAAGCTTCTCCGCGGGCCAGTCGGCCAGCAGCGAGGTGATGACGGGCCCGGGCGAGATGGAGCCCACGCGGATGCCGTGCTTGAACACCTGGCGGCGCACGGTCTGCACAAAGCAGTTGACCGCCCACTTGGACGATGCGTAGACAGGCTCCCACGGCGTGGGGAAATGCGCGGCCAGCGAGCTGGTGACGATGATGTCGCCCGTGCCACGCTCGATCATGTGGGGCAGCACGTTGTGCACGTTCTTCATCACCACGTTGACGTTCAGGTTGAGCATGCGGTCGATAGCGTCGGGGTCGGCATCCACCAGGTCGCCGCCCACATACAACCCAGCATTGGCGTGAAAGATGTCGAGCTGACTAGCCAACGCCAGCGTGCGCTGCAGCAGGCTGGCGCATTGCCTGGCATCGAGCAGGTCCAGCACCAGCGGCAAGGCGACGGGGCCGAGGGCTGCACACGCCTTGGTCAGCGCGGCCTCGTCACGATCGATCAGCACCACACGCGCACCAGCGTTGGCCATGGCTTGGGCACTGGCAAAGCCGATGCCCGATGCGGCGCCGGTAACGGCCGCCACCTTGCCTTGAAGTTCTTGTCCGGGGGGCATGGAAGCAGTCATGGCGGTCATGCGGTCTGGCGGGCCACCACGCGGCCGTTCGGGTCGAACCAATGGGCTTGCGAGGCATCGATGTCCAGGCAAACCGCATCGCCCGCACGCAGGCCTGTGCGGTCGTTCTGGCGCGCCACAAACTGCGCGCCGCTGGGCGTGCTCACGTAGATCAGCGTCTCTGCGCCCAATGCTTCCACCAGGTCCACCTGGCCCGGCAACAGCGTCGTGCCGGTGTTGCGTACCGTGATGTTCTCGGGGCGCAGGCCGATGGCGCCGCCCTCCGCCCCGACGGGTGCCTGCTGCTGCACGGGCGATGGCAGCTGCGGCAAGGGCACCACGTTCATCTGCGGCGTGCCGATGAACTGGGCCACGAACTGGTTGGCAGGCTTGTCGTACAGCTCCAGCGGCGTGCCCACCTGCTCGATGACGCCATCGCGCAGCACCACCACGCGGTCGGCCAGCGTCATGGCCTCGACCTGGTCGTGCGTGACGTAGATGGTGGTGGCCCCAAGGTCGCGGTGCAGCTTGGCGATCTCCACACGGGTCTGGCCGCGCAGCGCCGCGTCGAGGTTGGACAGTGGCTCGTCAAACAGGAACACCTTGGGCGCGCGCACGATGGCGCGGCCGATGGCCACGCGCTGGCGCTGCCCGCCCGACAGTTCCTTGGGCGTGCGCTGCAGGTACTGCGTGAGGTTGAGGATGCGCGCGGCGTTCTGCACCTTCTCGTCGATCACCTGCTTGTCCACCTTGGCGAGCTTGAGCGCAAAGCTCATGTTCTCGTACACGCTCATGTGCGGGTACAGCGCATAGCTCTGGAACACCATGGCCAGGTCGCGCTTGCTGGATGGCTGGTCGGTGATGTCGCGGCCGTCCAGCATCAGGGTGCCACCGTCGATGTTTTCGAGCCCCGCGATCAGCCGCAACAGCGTGGACTTGCCGCAGCCCGAGGGGCCGACGAAGACGATGAACTCGCCTTGCTGGATGGTGAGGTCGATGCCCTTGATGGCGCGGTGTTCACCAAAGAATTTCTCGATGCCGCGCAGTTGAAGGTAGGCCATGGAATCGGGTTCCTGAAAACTTGAAAACTGGGAGGAAAACTACGGCTTACTTGACCGCACCAAACGTCAGGCCCTGCACCAGCTGCTTCTGGCTGAACCAGCCAAAGACCACGATGGGTGCAATGGCCATGAGCGAGGCGGCGGACAACTTGGCCCAGAACAGGCCCTCGGGGCTGGAGTACGACGCGATCAGTGTGGCCAGCGTGCCGGCCTTGGCGGCGCTGAGGTTCAGGCTCCAGAAGGCCTCGTTCCATGACAGCACCAGACACAAGAGGCCGGTGGACGCCAGGCCACCCATGCCCAGCGGCAGCAGCACCAGGCGCACCTCCTGCCACAGCGTGGCACCGTCCATGCGCGCGGCTTCCAGAATCTCGCGCGGGATGTCCTTGAAGTGCGAATACAGCATCCAGACCATGATGGGCAGGTTGGACAGCGCGAACACGATGATGAGCGCAAGCTGCGTATCGAGCAGGTGGCTCTTTTGCGCCAGCACATAAATGGGTACCAGCGCGCCCACGGCGGGCATCATCTTGGTGGAGAGCATCCACATGAGGATGTCCTTGGTGTACTTGCCCTTGAAGAAGGCCATGGCGTAGGCCGCAGGCGCGGCCAGCATCAGGCCCACCAGGGTAGAGACCACGCTGGTGATGACCGAATTCTTGGCGTACAGCAGGTAGTCGCTGCGCTCCTGCACCTCGTGAAAGTTCTCGAGCGTGGGGATGAAGAACAGCTGCGGCGGCACTGCGATGGCCTGCAACTCGGTCTTGAACGCAGTGAGGAACAGCCAACCCAGCGGAAAGAACAGCAGCAGGGCCACGCCCCAGGCAGCAGCGGTGCGCAGGGCCAGCAGGCCCAGCGGGAAGCTGGAGCGGCGTCGTTTTGTCGTTGTCATGAGCGTTGCCCCGTCTTACTTGTCAAGGTTCTTGCCGACCATGCGGATCAGAAACACCGCCGCGATATTGGCCAGCAACACTGCGAACAGCGCCCCGGCCGAGGCCACGCCCGCGTCGAAGTTGAGCAGCGCCTGCTTGAAGATCAGGAAGGTGACGTTGGTGCTCGCATCGCCCGGCCCGCCACCCGTGGTGGTGTAGATCTCGGCAAAGATGCTGAGCAAAAAGATGAGTTCGATCATCACCACCACCGCCACCGAGCGCGCCAGGTGTGGCACATACAGGTAGCGCAGCTGCTGCAGGTAGTTGGCGCCGTCCATGCGCGATGCTTCCAGCTGTTCGTGGTTCATGCTCTGCAATGCGGTCATGAAGATCAGCGTGGCAAACGGCAGCCATTGCCACGACACCATGACGATCACCGAGAACAGCGGGTGGTCGGTAAGCCAGTCCACCGGCTGTGCGCCAAAGAACATCCACACCTGGGCGAGCACGCCGTAGATGGGGTTCATCATCATGTTCTTCCACATCAGCGCGTTCACCGTGGGCATGACGAAGAACGGCGAAATCAGCAGCACCCGCACGATGCCACGGCCCGCAAACGGCTCGTTGATGAGCAGCGCAATCGCAATGCCGAACACCACCGTGATGAGAATCACACTACCCAGCAGCAAGATGGTGTTGACCACCGCCGTGCCGAACGAGGGGTCGGTGACGAAATACTCAAAGTTCTCCAGCCCGGCAAAGCCGGTCTGGTCCGGCTGCATGAGGTTGTAGCGGATGAGCGAGAAGTAGATCGTCATCACCAGCGGCACGATCATCCACAGGAAGAGCGTGGCCATGGCTGGCGTGAGCAGCAGACGGGGTAGCAGGCGGCGGTTCATGGGAATTCCGATACAGACTTACACAGCGCAGTGAGGCAAGCGCCCTGTGGGCGTAGCGAGCGGCCCGAGGTGGGGGTGCTGTACCGCAGTCGTACTCCCGTACGGCGAGGAACACCGCCCCCAGATCGGGCCGCGCAGTAGCCCAATGGGTGCTTGCCTATTTGTAGTAGCCGGCCTTCTTCATTTCGCGGTCAGCCGACACCTGGCTGGCCTTGAGCGCGGCGTCCACCGTCGTCTTGCCCGCCAGTGCTGCGCTCATCTGCTGACCCACCGCGATGCCGATGGCCTGGAATTCAGGAATGGCCGCGAACTGCACGCCCACATACGGGCTCTTGGGCAAGGTCGAATCCGTGGGGTTGGCCGAGTCGATGGCCGTCTTCTCAGCGGCCGCAAAGCGCGCTGCCTTCTGGAACTCGGGCGATGCGTACGTGCTCTTGCGCGTGCCGGTGGGCACATTGGCCCAGCCGTTGGTCTTGGCCACGAGCTGGATGTATTCCTTGCTGGTGGACCAGGTGATGAACTTCTGCGCGGCGTCCACCTTTTTGGAACCAGCCGGGATGGCCAGATTCCACGACCACAGCCAGTTGGCGCCCTTGGACGTGTTCATGGTGGGCGCCTGGGCAAAGGCCATCTGGTCGGCCACCTTGGACTGCTTGGGGTCCGCCACGAACGATGCCGCGATGGTGGCATCCACCCACATGCCGCACTTGCCCGAGTTGGTCAGCGCCAGGATCTCGTTGAAGCTGTTGGCGGCAGAGCCGGGCGGGCCGTAGTTCTTGAGCAGGTCCACGTAGAAGTTGATCGCGTCCTTCCAGGGCTTGGACTCGAGCTGCGGCTTCCACTGCATGTCGAACCACTGGCCGCCGAAGGTGTTGACCAGCGTGGTCAGGAAGGCCATGTTGTCACCCCAGCCCGGCTTGCCGCGCAGGCAGATGCCGTACACCCCGTTCTTGGGGTCGTGCATCTTGGCGGCCAGGTCCTTGATCTGCGGCCAGGTGGGACGCTCGGGCACCTGCACGCCCGCCTTGTCGGCCAGATCCTTGCGGTACATGAGCATCGAGCTTTCGCCGTAGAACGGGGCGGCGAACAGCTTGCCGTCGATGGACAGGCCGTTGCGCACGGCGGGCAGCAGGTCGTCCACGTCGTAGGCGGCGTCGGTCTTGAGCTCCTGCAGCCAGCCCTTCTTGCCCCAGATGGGCGCCTCGTACATGCCGATCGTCATCACGTCGAACTGGCCGCCCTTGGTGGCGATGTCGGTGGTCACGCGCTGGCGCAGCACGCCTTCTTCCAGCGTGACCCACTTGAGCTTGATGTCGGGGTTGGCCTGCTCGAAGTTTTTGCTGAGCTTTTGCATCTCGATCATGTGGCCGTTGTTCACGGTGGCAATGACCAGCTCGGTCTGCGCGCTGGCGGCGCCGCACAGCGACAGGGCCAGTGCAGCGGCCAGGGCGAGGCGCTGAGGAGCAAAAACACGGGGGGAATGTGGCATCGGAATGTCTCCTTCGTAATTGGTATGGGATCGACCGTTCAACGCCAGTGCAGGCATACGGCATTGACGAACTGAACGATACCGATGCTGCAATGCTCGATTGGTACTCCAGATGCCTCCACAAATACTAATTTGCACCAGATACTCAGGATTTATACCTAGAGGCGTCAACAGGGTATCTAACCGACCAGGAAGAGAGGGGCCGGACCCCCAGCACGGTTAGTCGCGGATGCCCCAAATCACTATCAAATCAATAGCTTTTGGCGCTTATCTATCAAGCGGTAGAGGCCCATTTAATCCATATTTCGTGCACCAAGGCCCACCGGGGAAGACACCACTACCCCCTCCTCCATCCATTTGTCCGTCCGCCCACGGCAGCACTGCTCCCGTCAGAAATCCACCGTGGCAGAGAGAGTCACCGTGCGAGGACTTCCCACATACAGCCAGTTGCCGGAGCCGCTGGACCAGTAGTTGCGGTTGAACAGGTTGTCCACGCCCGCGCGCAGCACCAGCGGCCGGCTCCACGCCCGGGTCTTGTAGCGGGCACCGATGTCCCAGCGCGTCCAGCCCGGAATGCGCCGTAGGTTGGCGGCGTCCACATGCTGCGCGCTGCTGGAGATCATGCGGGCCGACAGCGTCAGTCCTGGAACGGCAGCCACGTCGTGGTCGCTGCCCAGGTTGAGCTGCCAGCGCGACACATTGGGTGCGGCGTTGCCGTTGTAGGTGCCGCCTTCGGTTTTGGTCAGCCGGGCATCGTTGAAGGTCACGCCGCCCAGCAGGCGCGTGCCCCGGGCCACCTCGCCGAAGACATTGAGTTCAACGCCGCGGTTGCGCTGCTCTGCACCGACCTGGTAGGTGAACGTGCCATCGCCGTTGGACGCCACCAGCCCGCTCGGCTTCTGGATGTGGAACAGGCTCGCCGTGGTGCTGAAGCGGCCCCAATCGGCCTTCACGCCCACCTCCCGCTGCTTCGTCCGGACCGGCGGAAACACCTGTCCGGCATTGGTGGTGCCCAGTGGCGCTGAATCGCCCTGGACCAGCCCTTCGATGTAATTGCCGTAGAGCGATACGTGCGGCTGTAGCTTGAACACCGCCGCCAGCGCCGGCGTCACCGCGTGCTCGTCGTACGCGGTGCTGCCGGCCCCGGTGGTGGTGTCGTACTTGACGACCTTCACGCGCTGGTAGCGGGCACCCAGGGTGACGGCCAGGCGGTCTTGCCACAGCGAGACGGTGTCTGACAGCGCCACAGACGGCAACTGCAAGGAATCGGTCTGTGGCGGCCGCGATGAGAAACCGTCGATGGACGGACGCGCGGTAGCCGCGGGCGCATACATGTTCGTGGCGAAGCTGTCGAAGCCGTAGTACTGCGCCGTGAAGCCGCTGTCCTTCTTCAGGTACGACGCATGCAGGTGGATGCGGTGCGTGAGCTCGCCGGCACGCACCGTGCCTTGCAGGCCGCCTTGCACGGTGCGGTAGTTCGTCCAGTTGGGCCAGAAGTACGCGGTGGCCTGCGCATCGCCCTGCACGCTGGTCACGAACACGTCGGTGGCGAGGTAGCGAGACCGCGTGTGGCTGCCACCGGCCGCCGCAGAGAGCGTCCAGTCCGGGGTGAGGTCGTACTCGGCTTTGGCCAACAGGTAGTTGCTCTGCGACCTGGCGAACTCCCAGTCCTGCGCGATGCGATGGCTTGCCCGGGGCGGCCTGGGGATGTCAATGGCGTCGTCGATGCCGAAGCCCGCGGCGCCTTGCGGCGCTTCGTTGTTCATCGTCTGGTGGCCGGCATCTACCGAGGCCCGCAACTGGCTGCCCCGGTAGTCCACGGCCAGCGCCGCAGCGCCCAGCTCGACGGACTGGCCCTGGGTGGCGGTCTTCCCGTCACGGTAGACGCCGTTGAAGCGCACACCCCACTGGTGGTCGTCGCCGAACCGGCGGCCCACGTCCAGGTGGCCGCCCAGGTTGCCCTTGGACAGGTAAGTGGTAGTCAGGCGGGTCAGCGGCACATCGCCCGCCCGCTTGGGCACCAGGTTGATGGCGCCGCCCACCGCGCCGCCCGCCCCAGGCGCCATGCCGTTGAGCAGCGCGTTGGGGCCCTTGAGCACCTCGACGCGCTCGGCCGCTTCGACCGCCACGGCACGGTTGGTGGCGATGCCGCCGATGCCGTCGAACAGCACGGAGTCCTGCACCGAGAAGCCGCGGATCAGAAAGATGTCGCCCCCCGCAGCAGCGTTCGTCAGGCTGTAGGACACCGTGCGCACGGACGGGTCGTTGGCCAGCACATCGGCCACGGTGATCGCCTGCTGGTCCTGCATGAGTTCGGCCGTGTAGCTGGTGATGTGAAACGGCGTGTCCATCAGGCTCTGCTGACCCAGCATGCCGACCCGGCTGCCCGTGGCGACCTGGCCGCCGGCATAGGCGGGCAGCAAATCGCCGGGCGCTGACTCGGCGCTGGCCGTCACGGTGACGGCGCCCAGGGTGGCGGCATCGCTGAGCCGGGGTTCCTGCGCTGCAGGGCGCGATGCCTCGCGCACCGTGAAGACGCCGCCCGTGGCCTGCCGCAGCTCCAGCCCCGAACCCGCCAGCGCGCGGCGCAGTGCCTCGGGTGCATCGAAGCGGCCGCGCACGGGCGCCGCGTTGCGGCCTTCCACCAACTGCGCATCGGCGGTGAGGGCCAGGCCTGCGTCGCGCGTGATGCGGTTGAGGGCCGCCCCCAATGGCCCGGCGGGCAGGTCGTAGTCGCGCACTGCCGCAGCGCTGGCCGTGGCCACAGGGGCCTCTGCCGTGGCTGGCTGTGCGGCCACGACAGAGGCCCCCAACGCGAGCAGCAGCGCCGCGGCGCAGGGGTTCAGCGGGAAGGGGAGAACAGCAGAGGGCATGGGTCAGACTCCGAAACGGTCACGTCAGAAAAGAGGGGCAACCGCGCCGATGCACGGTCTCTGTCTGATTGCCGAACGGGTGCCGAAAAGTGAGAGGGGGCCGGGACAATTTCTTTTTCGGGCCGGCATCGTTGGTGGATGGGGTGCCAGCTGGCAGCGGCGATCTGGGTTGATCTGCTTCGGCGGGTTGATCTGGGTTGATCTGGGTTGAACTGAATGGAAACGTCGATCAGCCGCACCAAGTCACTCATTTTTTGATAGCTGCCAGCGCTTGCCCATCAAGCGGTAGCGGCCGATTTTCCTTATATTTTCCTCCTCAGGGCGCAGCACGCGGCTTGAGCGTGACCCACCAGCGCGTGGTCCAGACCACCTCCACCGGCACGGCCGCGGTCAGCGCCAGCAGGGCCTGGTCGGTGTCCGCCAGGGGCAGCGTGCCCGTCACACGCAACCCGGCCACACGGGGGTCGACACCCAGGTGGCCGACCCGGTGCCGCGCCAGCATGGCCACCACCTCGCCCAAGGGTTGGTTGTCCACGACCAGCATGCCGTCCTTCCAGGCGTCGGCATCGGGCGGGGCCACCCACGGGTCCACCCGCCCGCCCTCCAGCCGCGCGCCCTGCCCGGCCGACACGATGCGCTCGGCACTGCACGGCTCGGACGCTGCTGCCGCACAGTTCGCCGGGCGGGCCGCAACGGCCGACTGGGTGACCGCGACCTCGGTGGCGGGCGCGCCACGGCCCTGCGCCCCATCGCTGCCAGCGGTGTGCGCCTGTGTCCAGCGGCGCACGGTGAAGCGGGTGCCCAGGGCGCGCAGGCTGCCGTCCTCGGTCAGCACGACGAACGGGCGCCGCTCAGCCGGGTCGGCATGGCTGGTTTCCACGGCCACCTCGCCCGCGCGCAGGTGGATGGCGCGCTGGTCTTGGCTGAACACGATGTCCACAGCGCTGCGGGTGTTCAGGTGCAGCACAGTCTGGTCGGGCAGCACGATGGTGCGGCGCTCGCCGGTGGCGGTGCGGTGGTCGGCCAGCAGTTGGTCCACGGGCTGGTAGCGGTCCAGCACCAGCACCCCGCAGGCCACCGCCAATGCCAGTCCCAGCACGGCGCCCGCCACACGGGCAGAACGGCGCCGGCGCGGTGGCAGCAGCAACGCTGCGCGGGCTCCGGGACCTGCGGCGGCGCGGGCCAAGTGATGGTCGATGTCGCCCAGCTGGCGCCAGGCGCGGGCATGGTCGGGGTGTGCGGCCAGCCAGTCGGCCAGGGCTTGGGCGTCCGCCGGCGAGTTATCACCCTCGCCCTGGCGCAGTTGCCAGCCGATGGCGGCCTCCAGCACGGCAGGCGGCACGGGGTGGTCGTCGCCTGCACCGCTAGGTGGGCCGCCCGTGGTCCAACCCGCACTGCTCACGCCGCGCCGCCAAAACGCAGGTGGTAGGCGTGGCGCATGGCGTTGGCCAGGTATTGGCGCACGCGGGGCACCGACACCTGCAGTCGCTCGGCAATCTCTGTATGCGTGAGGCAATCGAGCCGGTTCATGAGCCACGCTGCGCGCGTCTTGGGCGTCAGGCCCTGCAGCAATGCATCGACCGCGTGGAGCATCTGCACGGCGGCCAGGCGCTCTTCGGGGGATGGCTGCAGCACCTCGGGCTGCAGGGCCAGGTCTGCCAGGTAGGCGCGCTCCAGTTCACCCCGGCGCCAGAAGTCCACCAGCAGCCCGCGTGCCACCGTGGTCAGGTAGGCGCGCGGCTCGCGCATCGCGTCGGGGGCGATGGCGGTCGGCCGTGCGAGCAGGCGCACGAAGGTGTCCTGCGCCAGGTCGGCCGCATCGTCGGCACAACCGAGCCGCCGGCGCAGCCAGGACTGCAGCCATCCGTGGTGGTGGCTGTAGAGCGCGTGCAGGGGATGAGCGGCAGACATGGCGTGACGGCCTTTTTGAGAATGATTCTCGATTATAGAAACACATTCCCGCCCAGATCCTGGGCACGCCACCACGCGGACAGGTCGGCTGCGCGCTCAGCGCCGCGCGTTTTCCATCATCGTGGCAACGTGGGCCGGCAGGGTCTTCGGGGTCCCCAGGTCCTGCACGTCCCATTCCTCCCCGCCGGTCAGCAGCCATACGCGTACCGTGTCGGTGGCGGCGTGGATCACGATGGCGGCGGCCGCCGTGTCGCCTGCGTCCGGCCGGTTGCCGGTGATGTAGAGCATGGAGCCGTCTTGCCGCAGCGGCCCACTCACCTGCAGGTTGTCCAGCAGCACGTTGTAGTTGGCGAGACCGAGCAGCCCACGCAGCCGCTCGGCCAGCGGGCCGGCACGCAGGAAGTCTGAGCCCCCGACCGGATAATTGCCTACCTGGGTTTGCAGGTTCCCCCAGGGATTGGCGGGCGCGGCAGGTACGTCGTTGGGCACAGGACGCGCGACCTTGCGCGGCGCAGTGGGCGCGGTGGGTACCGTGCCCACGCAACCCGGCAGCAGCACCGCCAACGCAAGAGCGGCCAGCACGGCGCGTGACAAAGGGGCTGGAGAGACAGGGCGCATGATCGGGGGCTTCTTTCTAAAAAGGGCAGCTGGGCGAAAAGGTCTGCGAGCTTAGCCGGTTCCTGCCGACAGCCGCCCCCCTAAAATCGAGTCTTTCGCCTTCCAACCGCCATGACAGAACACGCCCGCCCCGTCCGCTCGCAATACGAAGACTTCATGCGCCACGTGTTCACCCATGGGGCGCACAAATCCGACCGCACCGGCACCGGCACCACCAGCGTGTTCGGTCATCAGATGCGGTTTGATTTGAAAGAAGGCTTTCCGCTGGTCACCACGAAGAAGGTGCACCTCAAGTCCATCATCCAGGAGCTGCTGTGGTTCCTCACGGGCTCCAGCAACAACAACTGGCTGAAAGAGCGCGGAGTCACGATCTGGGACGAGTGGGCGCGCGAGGACGGCGACCTGGGCCCGGTGTACGGCGTGCAATGGCGCAGCTGGCCCACGCCGGACGGCGGCCACATCGACCAGATCAGCGACGTGATCAATACGCTCAAAACGAATCCCGACTCGCGCCGCATCATCGTGAGCGCCTGGAACGTGGCCGAGCTGCACAAGATGGCGCTCATGCCCTGCCATGCGTTCTTCCAGTTCTACGTGGCCCCGGCACAAGAACCCGGCGGGCGCGGCACGCTGAGCTGCCAGCTGTACCAGCGCAGCGCAGACATCTTCCTCGGAGTGCCCTTCAACATCGCCAGCTATGCACTGCTGACCCACATGGTGGCCCAGCAGTGCGACCTGGATGTGGGCGACTTCATCTGGACGGGCGGCGACTGCCACATCTACAGCAACCACCACGAGCAGGTGCAGACCCAGCTGGCGCGCACGCCCTACCCCTACCCGGTCTTGAACATCAAACGCAAGCCCGACAGCATCTTTGACTACGAGTACGAAGACTTTGAAGTGCTGGACTACCAGTGCCACCCCGCCATCAAGGCTCCTGTGGCCGTTTGATCAGCCGACACCCCTCTTTGGTACCCCCTACCTCTTGAGTCCCAAGGGCAGAGTCAACAGCGCCTTGCCCGCTTCCACCCAACACCACGAGCTTTTATCCATGTCTTCCGGCGGATTTCACGTACACGGCCCCCACGACCACGCGGTGGAGCATGCCACCCACGGCGACCACGCTGCAACGCATGGCACCGACAGCAACTCGTCGATGAACAAGATCGCCATGTTTACCGCCATCGTGGCCACGGTGGGTGCCATCTTTGCCTACATGGGCGGCGCCACGCAAGCCAATGCCGGCCTGCTCAAGAACGACGCAGCCATCAAGAAGACCGAAGCATCCAACCAGTGGAATTACTTCCAGTCCAAGAGCACCAAGCAATCCCTGGCCGAGCTGGCCCGCGACCTGGCGCCCGATGACCGCAAGGCGGGCTACCAGACCAAGGTGGAGCGCTACGAGGCCGAGAAAAACGAGATCAAGGTGGTGGCCGAAAAACTCGAAGCCGACGCCCATGAGTTCGACCGCAAGAGCGAGGCCCAGATGCACCAGCACCACCGCTGGGCACAGGCCACCACGGCGCTGCAGGTGGCGATCGCCCTGGCCGCCATTGCGTTGCTGACCAAGAAAAAATGGCTGGAGTACGGCATGTACGGCGTGGCTGCCGTGGGCCTGGGCGTGGGCGCCCTCGCCGCCTTGCATATCTGAAACAAGGAAGCCCCACCATGCCCCTGCACCTCATCTACGCCCGCGCCGCCAACGGCGTCATTGGCAAGGACAACACCATCCCATGGCACATCCCGGAGGACATGGCGCACTTCAAGCAACTCACGCAGGGCTGCGCCGTCATCATGGGCCGCAAGACCTGGGACTCATTGCCCCCGCGTTTTCGCCCCCTGCCCGGCCGCACCAACATCGTGGTCACGCGCCAGGGCGACTGGCAGGCCGAGGGCGCCGTGCGCGCCACCAGCCTGCAGGATGCGCTGCAGCAGGCACCTGCCGATCAGACGGTGTGGGTGATAGGCGGCGCGCAGATCTACGCCGAGGCCCTGCCCCTGGCCGACCGCCTGGAAGTGACCGAGATCGACCAGGATTTCGACGGGGATGCCTACGCGCCCACGCTGGGTGCGCCGTGGACAGAATCCGCACGCAGCCGCCACGTCAGCACCAAGGGGCTGCCCTTCAGCTTTGTGACCTACGTGCGCGCAGGTTGACACGGCTCCGGAACGCAAAGCTCATCAATTGATAGCACTTAGCGCTTACCCATCAAGCGCTGGAGGCAAAAAACATGCAAATCGCCACCTGGAATGTCAACTCCCTCACCATCCGCTTGCCCCAGGTGCTGGCCTGGCTCGCGGCCAACCCGGTCGATGCGCTGTGCCTGCAAGAGCTCAAGCTCACCGACGACAAATTTCCGCACGACACGTTCAAGGAGGCAGGCTATGAGGCCGTGACTTTTGGCCAGAAGACCTACAACGGCGTCGCTATCCTGAGCCGCCACGCCATGCGCGACGTGGTGCGCAACATCCCCGGGCACACGGACGAGCAGGCCCGCGTCATTGCCGCCACGCTGGACACGCCCGACGGGGAACTGCGTCTGGTGAACTGCTACTTCGTGAACGGCCAGGCCCCGGGATCGGAGAAGTTTGCCTACAAGATGCTGTGGCTTGCGGCGCTGCATCGCTGGCTGCGTGAAGAGCTGCTGGCCCACCCGCGCCTGGCGCTGCTGGGTGACTTCAACGTAGCGCCCGAAGACCGCGATTCGTTCGACCCGGTGGGGCTCAAAGACACCATCCACCACACGGTGGAAGAGCGTCAGCATTTCCAGGACCTGATTGCCCTGGGCCTGACAGACACCTTCCGCATGTTCGAGCAGCCCGAGAAAAGCTACTCATGGTGGGACTACCGCATGCTCGGGTTTCAGAAGAACCGGGGGCTGCGCATTGACCACATTCTGGTAAGCGATGCACTGCGTGCGAGTGTGACCGCCTGCACGGTAGACCGCGCCCCCCGCAAGAACCCACAACCCAGCGACCACGCGCCCGTGGTGCTCACCATGGCATAACAACCCTTGGCGACGCGGGCCGTGCGACAACAAGCTGGACGCCCGGCATACACAAAAGGCTGCAAGGAAAATCCTTGCAGCCTTTGTTTTTGGGGAATCGGCGCGCAAGAAACCTGCGTCCAAAAGTCCCTGGCGGCCTATGGCCTATGACTTGCGACGCGCCGTGAGCCCCTGAACGAAACCCCAGCGCGCAAGCTGTGCCCTATCAGCTATTGGCGAACGTGTCGCGCAGGCCACGTACTTCATCGTGGTTGCGCTGCGCGCCCTGCGACTGGCGCTCTACCAGGGCCCGCACATCCAGCGGCAGGGTGGCCTTCAGGGCCTTGCGGTAACGGGCCACGGCAGCGTCCTCGCCGCGTTCGCATTCCTGCAGCACGGCCTTGTCGTCGTGCACAGACAGTGCGGATTTCACCGAAACCCAGCCGCGGTGCAGCGCGCCAGCCACGGTGCCGCCTGAAGCAGGCTCGCCCCCCAGGCGACGCACCTCGTGCTCCAGTTCGACAGCGGCGGCCGCACATTCGCGCGCATGGCGCTGGAACACGCTCTTGAGCTGGGCAGAGTCGGCATGCTCGGCGCAGGCGGTGAAGCCGTATTCGCCATCGCGGGACGACTCCAGCAGGTCGTTGAGAACATCCACCACGTCTTCGTTGTCCACGACATCCATAGGGCGGTCGTCGTTCAGGCTGGAGCGCGAGACCCGTTCCCAGGCGGCGCGGGCGGCGGGGCGGGCATCCGTCCAGGCCAGGCCGTCCGAATGGCGCGCCCGCCAGTCATCGGCCAGGCGGGGTTCCACCGCCTCAAAATCGCCTTCATAGCGGCCCACCGACGACCAGCCCAGTTCGTAGGCAGGGCGGTATTGTTCGTAGGTGCGGCCACCCACGTAATAAGGCTCGCGGTGGAAGCTTTCGCGCCAGTAGGCATCTTCCTCGGTGGGGTTGACAGCCTCGGCGGCAGCCTTGCCCGCCAGGCCGCCGGCTACCGCACCGGCCACGCCGCCAATGGCTGCGCCGACCGGGCCGCCAAAGGCACCTGCTGCGGCACCCGCAGCGGCGCCACCCAGGGCAGCACCGACCCCGGTTCCGACGGGATGGGAACCCGGTTCATTGGTCAAAGGGTCACGGTTGGCATCGTTGAAATCCGACATAGAAGCTCTCCGGTTGGTTGACAGTGCCTTCATTGTTGAAGTCACTCCCGGAGGGCTGGGTCGGCCCAAGGAGGGCCTGCTTGTAGGACATTGGGAGGTGTGCCTGCCCCGACATCCGCCAAGACAGACCCACCTCGAGCACTACAAAATTTATAGCTCCTAACGCTTTACCATCAAGCGCTAGAGGTTATTTTTATGCCTCATCGGGCGCATCCAGGCCCAGCTCCTGGATCTTGCGTGTGATGGTGTTGCGACCAATGCCCAGGCGCTGCGCGGCTTCCATGCGGCGCCCATGGGTGGCGGTGAGCGCGGTGCGGATCAGGCGCGATTCGAACCGCCGCGTAAGGGCGTCCCACACTTCGGGCTGGCCGCCCGCAAGCAGCTTCTGCGCCTCGGTCTCCAGCGCCTGCTCCCAGGTCGCCGCAGTGCCAACGGTGGCAGCTATGCCGCCCGAACCCGTCGCCATCTGCGCCTCGGCGGGCCAGTGGGGCGTAGCGCCCAGCGCCGGGGTGGCAGAGGCCGCAATACCGCCCACCAGGGGCTGCGTGGCGACAGTGGCAGATTGTGGCAGCCCTCCCACCAGCTCCACCGCCGGCGCAGGGGTTGGCATTGGGGCAGCAACGGCGTGCACGGCAGTTACCGCCGCAGACGGATCACTGCCGGGTCGGGGAGCGGGTTGGTAAAGGGGCGCCTCCAGCACTTCGGGCGGCAGATCCTGCAGCGAGATGACCTGGGCGGGCGCCATCACCGTGAGCCAGTGGCAGATGTTCTCCAGCTGGCGCACATTGCCCGGAAAGGCGAACTGCTCCAGCCGTGCGATGGCCGAGTCGGCAATGCGCTTGGGCTCCACACCCAGTTGCCGCGCGCTTTGCTGCAGGAAATGGCGGGTGAGCACAGGCACGTCCTCGTGCCGCTCGCGCAGCGCGGGCAGGCGCAGGCGGATGACGTTGAGACGGTGGAACAGGTCTTCGCGAAAGCCCCCCTCCTTCACGCGCCGCTCCAGGTCCTGGTGGGTGGCAGCGATCACGCGCACATGGGCCTTCACGGCCGCATGGCCGCCCACACGGTAGAACTGGCCGTCCGACAGCACACGCAGCAGGCGCGTCTGCAGGTCGAACGGCATGTCGCCGATTTCATCGAGGAACAGCGTGCCGCCCTCGGCCTGCTCGAAGCGGCCGCGCCGCTGCGTCTGTGCGCCGGTGAAGGCGCCGCGCTCGTGACCGAACAGTTCAGATTCGAGCAGGTCCTTGGGGATGGCCGCCGTGTTGATGGCGACAAAGGGCCCGTCTGCGACCGGCGAGTGCTTGTGCAGCGCGCGTGCCACCAGTTCCTTGCCCGAGCCCGATTCGCCGGTGATGAGCACAGTGACCTGGCTTTGGCTTAAGCGGCCGATGGCGCGGAACACGTCCTGCATGGCGGGCGCCTGGCCGAGCATCTCCGGGGCTTCGGCCTGGCGCTCTTCGGTCACTTCCTCGCGCTGGCTTTCTTCGACCGCGCGGCGGATGAGCTCCACCGCCTTGGGCAGGTCAAATGGCTTGGGCAGATACTCGAACGCGCCGCGCTGGAAGGCCGACACGGCGCTGTCCAGGTCGGAGTACGCCGTCATGATGATGACGGGCAGGCCTGGCTGCAGTTCGCGCACTTTTTCCAGCAGTTGCAGGCCGGAGCCGCCAGGCATGCGAATGTCGCTTACCAGGACCTGGGGGCCTTGCCGCGCCGGGTCTCCGGGGGTGATATCGGCCAGCGCGTCCAGCACTTCGCGGGGGTGCGTGAAGCTGCGCGTGGGCAGGTTCTCGCGGGCCAGCGCCTTTTCGAGGACGAAGCGGATCGAGGGGTCGTCATCTACTATCCAGATCGGCTTCATATGTTTTTCTTACCTTCCCTGTGGTTGCGTGTCAGGGACCGTCATGCGTTTTTTTAAGGCAAGGGAATCAGGATTCGGAAGTCGGTGCGACCCGGCGCGCTGTCGCATTCGATCAACCCGTGGTGGCGTTGCACGAAGGTTTGCGCCAACGTGAGCCCCAGCCCTGACCCGCCATCCCGACCCGATACCAGAGGGTAAAAAATCCGCTCTTTGATCGCATCAGGCACGCCCGGTCCGTTGTCGATGACATGCAATTCCAGTGCCAGCCGATAGCGCTGGCGACCAAACGTTACTTGTCTCGCAACACGGGTGCGCAGTGTGATCGTCGCCTCACCCTCTGCGATGCGCTCGGTCAGCGCCTGGGCTGCGTTCTGCACGATGTTCAACAGCGCCTGGATGAGCTGGGCGCGGTCGCCCCGGAACTCAGGGATCGAGGTGTCGTAGTCGCGCAGCACCTTGAGGCCCTGGGGGTACTCCACCAGCACCAGAGACCGCACGCGCTCGCACACCTCATGAATATTGACGTCACCCACCAGGTGGGGATGGCGATGGGGTGCCAGCAACCGATCTACCAGGCTTTGCAAGCGGTCGGCCTCGTGGATGATGACCTGGGTGTACTCGGTCAGTTCGCGGCTTTCAAGCTCCATCTCCAGCAGTTGCGCAGCACCGCGAATCCCGCCCAGCGGGTTCTTGATCTCGTGGGCCAGGTTGCGGATCAACTCCTTGTTGGCCTGGGCTTGGTCCAGCAAGCGCTCCTCGCGGTCCTGGCGGGCCTGCTGCTCCAGCGGCCACAGCTCCACCAGGATTTCGCCGACCTGCTCGGCATCGGCCACGCTCACATGCACGGGCACCGGGTCCTGGTGCTGGCGCTTGAGGCTGGCTTCATACCGCAGGGCCGCGAAGTCCTTGCCCCGCGTGCCCGCCAATGCGGTCTGTAGCAAGGCGGGGTCGGTGAAGAAGGTGGAGAAGTCCACCCCCTCCAGGGTGCGGCGCGACAGGCCGAGCGCGTTCTCCAGCGCTGCATTGGCGAATTGCACGGCACCATCGGCGCGCAGCACCGCCACCAGGGTGGACATCAGGTCCAGCGAATGAAAGCGCCCCGTGTCGGAGGCTGGGGCTTCTGTGAAGGGTGAGGAACTCACACGCGTGCCAAACGAGGGAAAGAGATTCAGTTGGCCGGAAGACGGGCGATTTCGCGCTTGATGCCTGCGATATCGCTTTCGCTGCGGGCGACGCTGGCCTTGAGTTCTGCCGTGCGCTCCATGTAGCGCTGCGGGTTGCGCAGGTCGAGCGCATTGCGCTCCGGCGCGCCACCGTTGTATTCCTTCACCAGCTCGGCGTGGCGCGCCTCGGCCTTGCGCAACTCGGATTCGAGGATGGCACGGGCATCGGCATCGCGGGCCTTCTGGTCGTTGGTGGCGACACGGGGTGCAGACGGGGGAGATGCGGCGGGAGCTGTGCCCGCCCCAGCCCCGGTTCCCGCCGCTGGCGCTGCCGTTGCTGCGCCTGCAGGTCGGGTGCCCTGGACCACGGTGACGTTGCCTCCCTCAACCAGCTTGCAGCCGCGCTCCTTGGCCTGCTGGGCGTTGTTGGTGTATTCGTTGCCGCAACGGTAGATGCGGTCTTGCGCCCATGCGGCGGGAGCCGTCGCGGCGATCAGTAACAGGGTGATGAGCGTTTTCTTCATTCGGTTTCCTCGCACTGCCATGCAGGGGTTCGGGGAGTATCCCCCAATCACCACACATCGCCAATCCAACACCAGCAGCCCCGCACAGGGCTTTGTACAAGGATGCAACGGCCCAGCCAGTGGTTCCGTTTCAGCGAAACCCGATCCTTGAGCGCAATAAAAAAAGGCGGCCGGGGCCGCCTTTGTGAGGGTATTGGCCTGCAGGCAGGCGATTACAGGGAGTAGTACATGTCGTACTCGACAGGGTGAGGTGCCATGCGGAAACGCGTGACTTCGCCCATCTTGAGTTCGATGTAGGCATCCAGCATGGAGTCGGTAAAGACGCCACCCTTGGTAAGGAAACCACGGTCCTTGTCCAGATACTCGAGCGCTTGGTCCAGGCTGTGGCACACGGTGGGCACCAGCTTGTCTTCCTCGGGTGGCAGGTGGTACAGATCCTTCGTGGCGGCTTCGCCGGGATGGATCTTGTTTTCCACACCGTCCAGGCCCGCCATCATCAGTGCCGAGAAGCACAGGTATGGGTTGGCCGATGGATCGGGGAAACGCGCTTCGATGCGGCGGCCCTTGGGGTTAGCCACGTAAGGAATGCGGATCGAGGCCGAGCGGTTGCGGGCCGAGTAGGCCAGCTTCACAGGGGCTTCAAAGCCAGGCACCAGGCGCTTGTAGGAGTTGGTGCCGGGGTTGGTGATGGCGTTCAGGGCACGTGCGTGCTTGATGATGCCGCCGATGTAGTACAGCGCAAAGTCGCTCAGGCCGGCATAGCCGTCGCCAGCGAACAGGTTCTTGCCGTCTTTCCAGATGGACTGGTGCACGTGCATGCCGGAGCCGTTGTCGCCAGCATAGGGCTTGGGCATGAAGGTGGCGGTCTTGCCGTAGGCGTTGGCCACGTTCCAGACCACGTACTTCAGGACCTGCGTCCAGTCGGCGCGCTCGACCAGCGTGCTGAAACGCGTACCGATTTCGTTCTGCCCAGCGCCCGCCACTTCGTGGTGGAACACTTCGACCGGGATGCCCAGGGATTCGAGGATCAGGGACATCTCAGCGCGCATGTCTTGCGTGCTGTCGACGGGAGGCACTGGGAAGTAGCCACCCTTGACGGTGGGACGGTGACCACGGTTGCCGCCTTCGAGCTTGGCGCCCGAGTTCCAGGGGGCTTCGTACTCTTCGATCTCGAACATGACCTTGCCGGGTTCGTTGGACCAACGCACGCCGTCGAAGATGAAGAATTCTGGCTCTGGGCCGAAGAACGCCGTGTCGCCCAGGCCGGAGGCCTTGAGGTAGGCTTCAGCGCGCTTGGCGATGGAGCGTGGATCGCGGTCGTAGGCCTTGCCGTCACCGGGTTCGATCACATCGCACTGCAGGAACAGTGTGGTTTCTTCAAAGAAGGGGTCGATGTTGGCGGTGCTGGGGTCGGGCATGAGTTGCATGTCCGAGGCTTCGATGCCCTTCCAGCCGGCTACCGAGGAGCCATCAAATGCATGGCCGGACGTGAACTTGTCTTCGTCGAAGTGGGACACAGGCACGGTCACGTGCTGTTCCTTGCCACGGGTATCGGTGAAACGGAAGTCAACGAACTTGACTTCGTTCTCCTTCACCATCTTCATCACGTCTGCAACGGTCTTGGCCATCAGGTTCTCCTGGATAAAGCGCTTGTTGAAAAAAGGAATTTGCTGAAATAAAAGCAGTTTGCGTGCCAGCTGGGTGCAGCCGCCGCACTATGAAGGAGCACTAAGGACTGCAGTCCGAGGGCGCACCCACCGAACCGCACCAATTTAGGGCAAACCTGCTATCAACCCAGGGCATCACAAGCTGCGCACCAATTCAGGGCCGCAATTTGCACCAAATTCGTGCAACCCCCGTTTCAGATCCTGCCATGCAGCAGGAACGAGGGGGGCAGGACCTTTGACACCCAGTTCAATATGCCGCCCGTATTGTGGATGATCCACGCTGGGCAAACTGAACACCCGAATGTTCGGGTGCGTTTTTTCGATGCGCTCCATGAGGGGCGTCAAAGCCGCTTCCATGGCCCCATAGACCACCACCGACTGCTCGGTCTGTGGCGTGCGGTTGAACAACGCTGCGTAGTGCTGGTCCAGCACCCACTCGATCATCGGCCAGGCCATGACAGGGAATCCAGGAACAAAATGCACGGCCCCTCCACGACTGCCCTCGCAACTGAACCCGGGGATCTTGTTGTAAGGGTTGGGAATGATGTGGGCACCTGCCGGAAACACCCCCATGTTGAGCCGGTGCACGTTGTCGGGACGGCCCGGCTCATACGTCACACCCTGCTCCTGGGCCACGTCCTGCATGCGCTCGCGGATCAGAGCCTCAGCGTCGGGGTGTAGTACCAGGTCCCGGCCCAGGGCGCGCGCGGCGCATTGGCGGGTGTGGTCGTCCGGCGTTGCGCCAATGCCACCGCAGGAAAACACCACGTCACCCGACGCAAAAGCGCGCTGCAGCGTGGCCGTGATGCGGTCCGGGTTGTCGCCCACGTAGTCGGCGTAGGTCAGCGAAAGCCCTCGCGCTGACAGCAGTTCAATGACCTTGGGCATGTGCTTGTCGGCACGCTTGCCAGACAGGATTTCATCACCCACGATGATCAGACCGAAAGATGGGATCATGGTGCAGGGCTTCCGTTGGCAGGAGATGGGGGGGCAGAAAGAACAGCAGTGGGCGACGCCGCAGGCGGCAGCGCGGAATGCGCGGGCTCCCCCGCGTCTGCAGCCTTCGGTGTAGACACTTCAACGGGTGTTACCCCTGTGCCCTCTGCGCGCAAGCGCTCCAGGGCTGCCAGGCAATAGTGGGTGAACCAGAGGGAAGAGAACGCAAAAACCAGGGTGTAGATCCAGATCGCAAGCGGCACCAGAATGAAAAAAGCCGCAGCAAAGACCACGCCTGAGGCCCACACGATGCTAGGCGCCGCCCCGAGGTAGCCGGTGAGAATGCCAATACCCAGCAGGCTGCTGCGGTGGCGGCGGAAAATCTCTTGCCGCTCTTCCTTGCTGGCATGGTCAGCCAGCGCATCAAACACCATCACGCGGTAGGTCAGCCACCCCCAGATCAAGGGGGGCAGGATGAGCACCAGGGGTGGCACCAGCCACAGGGGCACCGACACCACCAAGGCAATCAATGCCAGCACGGTGGAGCTGACCGACCAGGCCACGCTGGCGATGAAGGAGCCACCCTTCTTGCGCTCCAGCACAGGGAAACGCCGATCCGCCACCAACGCCACCAATGCGGGGGTCATGAGGACCGCGACCACCAGCAGCGAGACCACCACCAAAGCCGGAGCCACCGCCAAAACCACCATGAGGGGCGCCACGACGGAGGTGACATCACCCAACCCCCACCCTTGCAGCCAATTCCAGAAGCTGGCCAGAAGCGGAGAGGCATCCAGCAGCGCGCGCATGCCCTGCACGGCTCCGTCCCAATAAAAATAGCCCAGCCCCAACGCCAGCCCCACCATCAGCAGCAACGGCAAAACGGACAGGGCCATGACGCGGGGCCGCAGGCAATAGGCCGCAGCACGCCAGAAAGAATCAAGCAAAAGTCCCATGCCGACAAGCATACCTTCTTGACCGCGTGGAGGGTCTTTCAGGCCTTGCCCAGCAGCCTAAGAACACCCCGCCATTGCTGCGACCAAAAGCCCTTGCCATAGTCGCGCAAGCGCCCGTCTGGCCCCGGCTCCACCTGATCGCGCACGCCCGTGGGATCAAAACGCAATTCAAAGTTGGCCGTGCGCATCAGCATGTCCCACCAGGGCAGCAATACGCCGAAGTTGTGCCCGCCCAGCACCACGCGGTATCTGGCGCCCTGCGCAGCAGCCTCCCCTGACAATGGCTTGACGGTCTCATGGCCAATTCCGATGCTGTGGTGCAGCCGGTGAAACCGCGGACTGATCCACAGCCGCTCGCCCCAGCGCCCAAACCACAGGCGCACATTGGCGTGCTGAAAGCTCTCGCTGAGCTGCGTGATGGCCACGATAGCGATGAACTGTCCAGGTGCCACACCGATGAGCTGCGCCACCACCACCAAGATGGTGTCGCGCAGCACGTCGTCCAGCAGATGGTTGCGGTTGTCGCTCCACATGGTCATCTGGCGCTGCGCGTGGTGCAAGGAATGCAGGCGCCACCACCATTCAAAGTGGTGCTGCCCCCGGTGAATCCAGTAGTCCACGAAGTCGAACACCACCAGGTACAGCAGCAGGCTGACCCAGGGTACGTCGGTGAACCCAGGCCAGAGGCCATCAAGCTGGAAGGTGCTGATGCCAGCCACTCGCAATGCCCCAAAGATGGAATCCATCAACGGGTCCACCGCGAGGAAGAGACCCAGGCGAAACAGCCCCAGCCGGTGAATCAGCGTGTAGAGAATGTCGGTGCGGATCGTCGCGCGGTCGGTCACCGCCTCCACCGGCCGCCAATGCTGCAATGGGCCAATCACTGCCGCGATCACCACCAGCTGCAGCAGCCCCACCAGAATCCATCCAGAGGCCTCATAGCCACTTTCGAGCTGGTTGCCCAGGCCTACAGCGAACATCACCGGCTGCAACAGGCTCTCGAAAAGCCATTGCTGAGCCGCATCAAACCCATTGCCTAGCCAACCCATTCCGTCATGCTCCGTCTATCTCTCACCACACACGCCCTTGCTCCGAACGGCCCCCACGATTTGCCTCGCCTCCACCACTGCATTCAGCGCCTCACCAACGGCGCGTAGTCAGGGTGTTCTCGCAGCGTGCGAAAGCAGAATCCGCGCTCCTTCAGCCCGACGATCAGCGGCTCCAGCACGGCAGGCGCCCAGGGATCCTTGCGTGACCAGATCCCCAGGTGCGCAAGCAGAATGTCGCCGCTGCGCACATCCCGCAAAGCCTTGTTCAGCAGCGCGGTGTTGCTGGCCTTTTCACTGGGCAACTCATCGCCCAGGAATCCCGCCGGTGACCACCCCACATGCGTGTACCCACATGCGCGGGCACTGGCAAGCAACTGCGGCGAAGTCTTTCCACCTGGGGCGCGAAACAGGGGCAAGGGTGTTTTGCCGGTCACGTGTTTCAACCGATCTGCGGCCCGAGCGATTTCCTCACAGTAACCGGCTGCCGTCAGCACAAAATCCTGCCCAGCGCGCGGCCCGGCCGACGGTCGAACGCGGAACGAAGGGGCCTGAGCCGATCCCAGATCCGCGCGCCAATAGGTGTGGTCCCAGGTGTGGGATGCAAATTCGTGTCCCTCTGCGGCCCGTGCGCGCCACCAGGAAGCCCAGTGGTCGCCCAGGCTGCCATCGCCTTCCTGGGTGCGTTCGTTGGCGGCGAAAAACGTCACGCGTACCTGCTGGCGTGCGAGAACGTCGGCGACCAAAGGCGCCACGGCCATATGGCCAGTATCGAAGGTCAGATAGAGAGGCTTTTTACAGTCTTTTTGAGCACTAGCGCTGGATACAAAAACGCTAATAGCTACAAAATAAATAGCAAAAGAAAATCGCAGAGACACTCCCCTGCGAGGCGCCGACGCCCGCATACCATCGCCAATCAGCGGGGCGCGTGTTGCAACGTCCATACGCCATGGGGCGACTTGCCCACAGTGACCTGCCGCACGACCTTCTTCGCCTCGGTATCCACCACAGAGAGCTTGCGAGCCCAGCGGGAACTCACATAAATGAAGCGGCCATCGGCCGACACTTCCATACAGTCCGGCCCACCGGGTACCGGATAGGATTCGACAACCTGCTGGGTAGTCATGTCGATCTTGCTGATGGAATTGGCTACCCGGTTGCTGACATACAGGTGGCGCCCGTCGCCGGCTGCGCGAAAGGCGTGGGCACCGTTGCCCGTTTTGATCTTCTTGATGCTCACGGGCTCGCGTCCCGAGACGTCAAATACCTCCACGCTGTCGCTACCGGTCAGGCCCACAAAAAGGCGCTTGTCGTCTGGGCTGCCATATACGTCCGCCGGCATAGCACCCGTCTTGGTGCGCCACTTGATCGTCTGCGTTGCGATATCGATGGCCACCAGCTCATCGCTATCCTGCATGGTGGAATACACCGTGGTGCTGCGACTGTCGATCCACAAATGGCTGGGAGTCCGGGAGGTGGCCACCCGTTGGACGAGGGTCAACTCCTTCCCGTCCCAACGGTAAAAATCCACATGGTTCAAACGATTGGCAGCGGTGATAAACCACTTCATGTCGGGTGTGAACCGCAGGTGGTAGGGGTCCACAATGCCCCGCACCGTGCGTTGAATCTGCGCAGTGCGCGGATCCAGGAACGTAAGCGTATCCCCCAACGCATTGGCCACAATGATCGACTTCTCATCCGGCGTGAGATACAGATGGTGCGGCTCCTTGCCCGTCGGAATGCGGGCCGTCTCGGTCCATGTCACCGGGTCAATAACACTGACATTGGCTTCGAGGGAGTTCAGCACAAACAGTGGAGGCGCGGCAGCCAGTGCCCCCCCTATTGAGATCCACAGCCCACCCAAGACAGCGCACGCGCGTGCAATCGAGAAAATCTTCACAGAACCACTTTCAACACAGCCAAGAAGTGTAGCTGTGCACTTACCAATACCTTGGGGGAGAACACGTAACATTCTTGATGTGGAACGAATTTCGACGAGCAAAAGAGCACCTCACTCGACTGGCAACCACTGGGGCTCATCATGGATTCGTCAAGTCAGCGCATTCGCCACCACGCTCTCGTCATCATCGGATCTCTTCAGAGGTGTAACGGTCGCTTCGCTTAGCCAGATCGCGCACCAAGCAGCGCTTCACCATCGGGTCCATACCCTTCAGGACGACTGAACCAGCAAGGACAGATCCTCCTGACTGAGCCATTTCCATGCCCCAGGAGGCAGGTCAGCGGGCAACACCAGAGCACCGATCTGCGACCGATGCAATCCCTCTACACGATTACCGACGGCAGCAAGCATGCGCTTGACCTGATGGTACTTGCCTTCGGTCAGGGTGAGGTCCAGCCGATGGCTCGCAGTCTGCTCACAAGCCGCCGCTTTTACAGGCTTGGGGTCATCGTCCAGAACCACCCCCGCCAACAAGCTCGATATCTGTTTTTCATCGACTGGATGTTTGGTAGTGACCTGATAAACCTTGGGCACATGTTTCTTGGGCGAACTCATGCGGTGAATGAATTGCCCGTCATCGCTCAACAACAGCAACCCGGTGGTGTCTTGGTCCAGCCGTCCTACGGCCTGCACCCCTTGCACCGCGCTTTTTGTTGGCCGCTGCCGCAAAGGGGCTGGCAACAAGGTATAGATGCTGGGATAGGTTGAGGGTTTTTGAGAGCACTCTGTCCCCGCCGGCTTGTGCAGCAGCACATAGGCTTTAGCGTGGTAGGGCCAATTGATGCCTTGTACCTGCAACTGCAGGCCTTCTGGGTCCAGCTCAGCGGTCGCATCGACGCACGGCTCGTAATCCTGAGTATCAGATGATGACCCGCGTATAGAAACCCAGCCCTGCTGAACCAGCCCCGCACAGACACGGCGGGTGCCAAAACCTTGGGAATACAAAATATCCTGGAGCTGCATAGAAAGGGGCAGGAAAAAGAATTCTTGAGTCACAAAGCAAAACGCCCCTCTACTCGATTGAGCAGAAGGGCGATTTGGGCTGTAAGAGCCTGACGATGACCTACTTTCACACGGGAACCCGAACTATCATCGGCGCAAAGTCGTTTCACTGTCCTGTTCGGGATGGGAAGGAGTGGTACCAACTTGCTATGGTCATCAGGCATAACTTGGTGCTGGGCTGTTCGAGGAACAGCTCGGCGAATTCATAGA